>UBOA01000016.1:0-258633 GCA_900466985.1 Hyphomicrobiales bacterium | reverse complement strand
TTCATCTTCACGACGGCGCTGCCGCCGGCGCTTGCCGCCGGTGCGGTTGCCTCGATCCAGCATCTGAAGGTCAGCCCGTTCGAGCGCGCGCGCCACCAGGATCGGGTCCGCAAGCTCAGGGCGCTGCTCGATCAGCGCGGCATCCCGCACATGCCGAACCCGAGCCACATCGTACCTGTGATGGTCGGCGATGCGGCCAAGTGCAAGTGGATCTCCGACCTACTGCTCGACAATTGTGGTGTCTACGTGCAGCCGATCAACTACCCGACGGTGCCGAAGAAGACGGAGCGCCTGCGCATCACCCCGACGCCGCTGCACAGCGACGCCGACATCGAACATCTCGTCGAGGCGCTGCATTCGCTCTGGTCGCGCTGCGCGCTCGCGCGGCAGGCGGCTTAGCTAGCGCTATTCGAATGTGCAATGGCGAGCGATATCGTTCGCCATTGCACATTGGTGTTCGAAGACTCCGCCCTTCGGGGCAGCCCAAGGTCACTCAAGACCTGTGACCCCGGCGAACCTTCCAGCGGTTCCCCATGAGGGGCCTTTCCCCACGAAACAGAATGCAACCTGCTACGAGCAAAGCTCCCACCAGGGCGAAGACGCCTGCAGGGGGCGTTCCAATGATCGGCACTGTCCACGCCTCCTACCGACGGCGGCGAAGTTGTCATCACCGGCCGCTGCCATTTGCCGTCCTGACAGCTCCGGCGAGACACGAAAGGTTTGCTAATAATTGATCGCGATCAAAGACGCGTTGGTCCTTCCGGTGGACAAGGCGCTATCGAATTCCCTAGGAGAAGACGGCCTTGATGATAGCTCAACACGACCGACAAGCTGCCGTTGCGCAGAATAATCAAGCAGATGGAAAGGAAGGCCCGGCACCGTCGAAACGGCAGACCGTGGCACATCTGGGTCGCCTCATTCCTCTTCTGGGCAGTCACCGACGCTTGACAGTCGGCGCGACGCTCGCTCTCACCGCCGCCGCTTTGATTTCGCTTGCGTTGCCGATGGCCGTTCGGCGCATGATTGACCACGGCTTCGGGCAGAACGACGGCGAATTCATAAACCGCTACTTCCTCATGGCGATGGCTCTGGCAGTCGCGTTGGCGGTTGCGAGCGCTCTCCGGTATTATTTCGTGACTGCGCTGGGAGAACGGCTGGTAACCGATCTCCGGAAGAAGGTCTTCGGCCACGTCCTGTCTCTCCCCGCCCAGTTTTTCGATTCGAACCACTCCGGCGAAATTGCATCGCGTCTCACCGGCGACACCGCCCAGATCAAGACGGCGGTGAGCCTGACAGCCTCGGTGGCGTTGAGAAACTCAATCCTGTGCGTCGGCGCCCTCGGCATGATGTTTGTGACAAGCCCTGGCCTGTCATCGATTGCCCTCGCGGTGATCCCGCTGATCCTCGCACCGCTGATTGTCTTCGGCCGCTCCGTCAGGAAAAAGTCCCGAGCGGCTCAGGACTCGCTTGCGAGCGCCTCCGCCTATGCGAGCGAAATCATCGCGGCAAACCGGACGGTGCAGTCTTTCAACGCCGAAGATGCGGCTCGTCAACGTTATGTCCACGACGTCGAAATGTCTTACGGGAAATCGGTTGCAGCCGCACGCTCGCGCGCCTGCCTGACAGGCTTCGCCATCGCGCTCATATTCGGCAGTGTGGTCGGCGTCCTCTGGCTCGGAGCGCACAGGGTCCTGGCCGGCACACTCTCTCCGGGAAGTCTCAGTCAGTTTCTGATCTACTCGGTAATTGCAGCCGGCTCCTTAGGCTCTCTATCGGAAGTCTGGGGCGAGCTGGCGCAGGCAGCAGGAGCAGCAGGTCGGCTCTTCGATCTGCTGAACGAACAGACCTATGATCGCGAACCGGACACGGTCATCCCGCTTCGCAGCCCGGTCCGCGGCGGTATCGAGATATCAGAGCTGAATTTCTCCTATCCCAACACCCCCGACAAGGACGTCCTCACGGGTCTCTCCATGAGTGTTTCTCCGGGAGAGACGGTCGCTCTAGTCGGGCCATCGGGATCCGGAAAGAGCACGATCTTCTCACTGCTGCTCGGTTTTTATGACGCCAACGCTGGCCGCCTCTCAATCGACGGACGCGAGGTTCGCTCCATCGCGCCACGCGACCTCCGCAAGGAGATTTCGATCGTGCCACAAGACGTTACCATTTTCGCAACCACCATCTTTGAGAACATCGCTTTCGGAAGACCCGATGCGACGCGCGAAGAGGTCGTCGCGGCCGCGACCAAGGCTCAGGCGCACGGTTTCATCACCTCCCTAGAAAAGGGATACGACACCGTCGTAGGCGAGAGGGGTCTGACCCTCTCCGGAGGACAGCGGCAGCGGCTAGCGATTGCCCGCGCGATATTGAAGGATGCTCCGATCCTGCTGCTCGATGAGGCAACCGCGTCACTCGACGCCGAGAACGAGCAGCTTGTACAGGAGGGTTTGGAACAGCTCATGGACAATCGATCCACCATCGTTATCGCTCACAGACTGGCGACTGTTCTCAAGGCGGACAGGATCCTCGTGGTAGAGGAGGGCCGGATCGTCGAGCAAGGAACTCATGCCTCTCTGATGCGCAATGGCGGCATCTACAAACGTCTGGCGAAACTGCAGTTCAGGGAATCCGCCACCGACCCTGAGCTGGACGCCGCGTGAGGCCCGCACGCCGATAAATGTACGTCTGCGAACCCGTAGTGGCGAAGCGAGACGAGCCTGTGGGGATGACTATCCAAAGCTGACGCCGGACAGCAGCGAACAGTGGTCCGCGAACGTCGTGTCAACGCGCAAGAGGTGGGAGAAAAGCGGCATTGTGCAGCAATGCCTCAAGGCTGTCGTTTTTCGGCATTGGGTCGCCAATTGGGAGTTGGTTTGTTAAGCTTCCGCCATGCCAAGCGAGGCTACGACATGCCAACCGATCCACCGCGATCTCATCTGGCGGCGATGAAAGGAGACGGCTTCTACAACCGTCATTCCACAATGCAGGCCACTGGCATTTCCGCACTCCTCCCATTGTGGGAAACCGCATGCCGGACGGTCGCCGTCGGAGAAGGTCCCTTCACCATCGTCGATTATGGGTCCTCGCAAGGCCGCAATTCGATGGCTCCCATGCGAGTGGCGATTGAGGCGTTGCGGCTCCTGTCGGGCCCATCCGTGCCAATCGAAGTCGTCCATACTGACCTTCCCACGAATGATTTTTCGGCTCTGTTTGAAGCGCTTGCTTCAAGCTCTGACAGTTACATGAATGAAGCGTCTGATGTTTTTCCCTCTGCGATCGGCAGGTCGTATTTCGAGCCATTGTTCCCACATCAACGCGTGGATCTCGGATGGTCGACGTGGTCATTGCAGTGGATGAGTACCGGTATGATCGAAGCGCCTGATCACATTCTCGCTGGAATGAGTGCCACGCCTGCAGTGATTTCTGCGGTAAAGCGACAACAGGCGAAAGATTGGGAACGCTTCCTGGTCCTACGGTCACGGGAAATGCGCCCTGGCGGGAAATTCGTGGCGGGCTTTACGGCCCGCACAGCGGACATCACGGGTTGGGAATGGCTCCTCGGCGAGCTCTGGTCGGCATTGTGTGACATGAGGACGGATGGCTGGCTTTCGGAACGAGAACAGACCCGCATCACAATACCGATCGGTATACGAACCTTGGAGGAGATCAAGAAGCCGTTCCTGCAAGCTGAAAATTTCGCCGATCTAGAACTCGAGCATCTCGATCTCGTCAAACTCACTGATCCCTGTTGGGAGCAATTCGAAAGGAATGATGATGCGTTGGCGCTTGCCAAGCATCATGCGGAGATGACGCAAGCTTGGTGCGAGCCGACAATCGCGAGCCTGATCGCGCCATCTCGCAACCCACCCGCATTTGTCACTGAACTGTTCCACCGGTTTGAGCGTAGACTGGCTGAAAGTCCCCGGCCTCACGAACCCTACATGGCCGCCGTGGTGTTATCCAAACGAGCCTAGCCAGGGAGTTGGCGGGGCGGAATGTTGACAGTCTCGATGATCCTGGCGCCGACAAATCGCTTCATGTCGATACGGGCGGGCGTACTCACCCTGACCAGAGGCCTAATGGTCCGCCTGCCTCGACAGCCGGCCCGGTGTTTGGTGGGCGCACTTTCGGCGTCTTGCACATTGCAGTCAGCCGACTCTCACTTCATGATGAACGCACCTGATATCGAAAGCGGCGGTTTATGCATATCTTTCTCGTCCGACATGGCGAATCGCTGGGCAATATCAATGAACAAGCCTACCGGCAGTTCGGCGACCATAATGTTCCGTTGACACAGTGGGGGTATCGGCAAGCGCTGGCGGCCGGGCAAGCGATTGCTGCTTATCTTGCCGAATTGCCACGCGGACAAATCCGACAACTTGACGTCTGGTATTCTCCCTATATGCGGACGCGGCAAAGCAAGGACGCCTTGCTGGAGGCGCTCCCGCCTGGATTGGTAAAGAGCATTCGGGAGGACTATCTGTTGCGCGAGCAGGATTTTGGTCTCTTCACCGAAATCTACGACCATGCGGAACGCCGGCAGAAATTCCCCGACGAGTTCGAAAAATGGGCGAGACTGCGAAACAACAGCGGGAAATTCTATGCCAGGCCACCGGATGGCGAAAGCAGGGCGGATGTCGCTCAGCGGCTCCGTCTGTTCCTCCAAACCGTGACGAATGACGTGCGTGATGGCAACCACGTCCTGATCGTGGTCGGCCATGGTGTCACCAACAGAGCGTTCGAAATGAATTTTCTCCACCACGCCGTCGATTGGTTCGAGCGCTCCGACAATCCGGGAAATTCGGACGTGACACTAATCGAAGGGACGCCCTCGCGCGGCTTCAGATCGACCCTACTGCACAAGGCCGAAGACCGCCGCATTGGGGATGAGGAATTGCGCGATGCCCATGGATCCGAACTCACGATCACGCCGAAGGTCACGCCATAACTCAGCGTTTGTAACTCGGCCGACCTATCGCATTATCCAGCACGAGCGATTCGATCAGGACAGGAAGGATCTCCATGGAGGGAGGGTTCAAAACACCGGTTGCCACGATGTCTCGAAGCCTCCCTCGTCCTTCCAGGAGATGAAGGATAAGAAGGACATAGGTCGCAAATTGGAGCGGGGAAGGGGACAAAAGTCTGAGACAACGAATATGCTCCACCCGCAACGCCGGCTGGTATCGCTTCAGGCGTCTTGAAAATGCATCCCGTCGGCGTCATCAAAAAAATCAGATCGTCCTGTCGATTTTTGCAATCCTCAAACGTTCCTTGTGTGGACGGCGGAAAGCATTGCTAAATCCGCCGCGTCGTCCTTTCAATATCCGGAGGAGTTGATGTGATGGATGCGAATAATCTTGTTTCCGCGCGGGAGCTGGCAAGAAGAAACGGCCTCAGTTTTCCGAACGAAAGCCGCGAGTATCGGCAGGCCCGCGATGAATTGCTCGCCGAAGAAATCGAGTTGCGCCGACATATCGAACGAGTTGCCGAGCAGCGCCGAGCGCTGCCGCCAGGCGGCGAGGTGACGAAGGAGTACCGCTTCCAGGGGCCAGACGGCGAGGTAACCTTGAGAGACCTGTTCGGGAACAAATCCACACTGGTGATCTACAACTTCATGTATGGGCCGCAAAGCGAACGACCATGCCCCATGTGCACGTCGATGCTGTCGGCGTTCGACGGAGAAGTCCCGGACATTCGCCAGCAGGTCGCCTTTGCCGTCGTCGCGCGATCGCCGATCGAACGCTTGTTGGCGTTCAAGAAGGAGCGCGGTTGGCATCACTTGCCACTCTACGCAGACATGACGGAGGACTTCAGCCGCGACTATCGTGCCATTGGCCCAGATGGCAGCGATGTCCCCGCCTATAACGTCTTCGCGATCAAGGATGGCGTCATCCGTCACTTCTGGAGCCCGGAAATGGGGCCGGCAACGGCGGATCCCGGGCAGGATCCGCGGGGCGCGCCAGACTTCATGCCGCTCTGGAACGTTCTCGACACGACGCCTGAAGGCCGGCCGCCGACCTGGTATCCAAAGCTCAGCTACGACAGTGCGCAGTAGCTTACGCGCCTGCCGCTGGCGTCAGCGCCCTTTGCCGACGCTCGCATACATGCCTGTTGTACGAAACTCCGTTGGATTGGTGCCGTAAACGCGCCGGAACACCTTGGAGAAATAGTTGGCATCCTCGAAGCCCGAGCGGATCGCAACTTCCTTGACGGGCATATTCGCCGTCTTGGTTAAAAGCTTGACGGCCCGCTTCAGGCGTTTTTGCAGGACGAATTCGGCCGGCGGCAGGCCCTCGTTGGCTGCGAACATGCGCGAGAAATGTGCCCGGCTGAGGCCCGCCACCCGGGCAAGCTCCTCCACGGGCAGAGGACGCTCCAAGTTCGCCATGACGTAGTCGATGACATGCTGCATCGTCCGGTATTCTTCGCTGAATACGGGATGCGAACCGAAGACGTCGTCGTACAGCGCCATGGCCGCCTCATAGGCGATCGCTGAAGCCAGCCCCGGTGTCTCCGCACCATTGATCAGCCGCAGACTGCAATCCGCCAGATGCTCGATCGTTTGCGGTTGCAGCTTGAGAATCGGACCGGTCACGGCGAGGATCGAGCGATGGATACGCAGCGCCTCCTCTCCGTTCATCGAAATCCAGAAGAATTCCCAGCGGTCCCCATCTTCGAGCCAATAACGGTGATTGTGCGGAACGAGGACAAGCAGCGTCTCGCCTTCCTTCACCCGAAGCCGGCGATTCTCGTAACGCAGGTTTCCCGCGCCGCTGATCGTATGCTGAAGGACGGTAAAGGGTGTCTGCCCGCGCTTGCGGCCATCCCAGTCATAGGTCGCGTTTTCGCGAATCTCGTAGCCGGTGCTGGTCGGCATGGTGTGCAGACTCTGGCGGCCACGCGGCAGCGACACAGTCCTCATGACAGGTCCATTGTCAATCAATTTTTGCAGCACAAAATTACCCATGAAAGCATAATCCTTCTCTGGCGGCCCCGCCGAATATGCGCATAATCCGCCCCCAAGAGAGAGAACACCGCCAGCACCGAAGAGCGGCGGGGAGGAGAATAAGCCGGATTTCTGGCCTGTTTTGGTGTCGAGCGCAAGCCCGCGCCCTATTCTTCTTCTCATCGTTCAGCGCCGGCAACTTTGATCGCATTGAGGCAAGGATCATGAGTTTCAAAATCGCTATCATCGGCGCAGGCAGCGTCGGCTTCACGAAAAAACTGTTCACCGACATCCTCTGCGTGCCGGAATTCCAGGACGTCGAGTTCGCGCTTACCGACATGAGCGAACATAATCTGCAGATGATCAAGCAGATCCTCGACACGATCGTTTCGTCCAACAAGCTGCCGACCAAGGTGACGGCGACGACCAACCGTCGTGAAGCTCTGACGGGTGCGCGCTACATCATCAGCTGTGTGCGTGTCGGCGGCCTGGAAGCCTACGCCGATGACATCCGCATTCCTTTGAAATACGGCATCGACCAGTGCGTCGGCGATACGATTTGCGCTGGCGGCATTCTCTACGGCCAGCGCAATATTCCTGTCATACTCGATTTCTGCAAAGACATCCGCGAAGTCGCAGAGCCGGGTGCGAAGTTCCTGAACTACGCAAACCCGATGGCAATGAATACCTGGGCCGCCATTGAATACGGCAAGGTCGATACCGTCGGTCTCTGCCACGGCGTCCAGCATGGCGCCGAACAGATCGCTGAAGTGCTCGGCGCGAAGTCGCCTTCCGAGCTCGACTACATCTGCTCGGGCATCAACCACCAGACCTGGTTCGTGGATCTGAAGCTCAACGGTCGCAAGATCGGCAAGGACGAACTGATTGCTGCCTTCGAGGCGCATCCGGTTTTCTCGCAGCAGGAAAAGCTGCGCATCGACGTGCTGAAGCGGTTCGGGGTCTACTCCACGGAAAGCAACGGCCATCTGTCCGAGTATCTTCCCTGGTACCGCAAGCGCCCCGATGAGATCACCAAGTGGATCGACATGTCCGACTGGATCCATGGCGAAACCGGTGGTTATCTGCGTCACTCCACCGAGACCCGCAACTGGTTCGAAACCGAATTCCCGCAATTCCTGGAGTCGGCATCGAAACCGATCGATCGGGCCAAGCGTTCGAACGAGCATGCGAGCCATATCCTCGAAGCCCTCGAAACCGGACGTGTCTACCGCGGCCACTTCAACCTGAAGAACAATGGGGTCATCACCAACCTGCCAGCCGATGCGATTATCGAGTCCCCCGGCTTCGTCGACCGCTTCGGCATCAACATGGTCTCCGGCATCACGATCCCCGAAGCATGCGCGGCCACCTGCATGGCGTCGATCAACGTTCAACGCATGTCGGTTCATGCGGCCATCAGCGGCGATATCGACCTTTTGAAGCTCGCCGTCCTCCACGACCCGCTGGTCGGTGCCGTCGCGACGCCGGAGGAGGTCTGGCAGATGGTCGACGAGATGGTCGTCGCCCAGGCGCGTTGGCTGCCGCAATATGCGGACGCAGTCCCGGCCGCGAAGGAACGTCTGGCGAAATCGACTGTCAAGACCCGCGACTGGGCAGGTGCTGCCCGCCGCAACGTCCGTTCGATCGACGAGCTGCGAGCCGAAAAGGCAGCACTCAAGCAGGCCGTCTAAAGCTCCCGGACACGGGTGGCGATGGAGTTCCGGGAGGGAACCCATCGCCACAAGCCCGTCACCGGATCGTTTGAGGAGAAGCGGGGCTGCCGCAAGCACCCCGAAACAAAGGGAGAGACGATGAGTAATATCCGCAACCTTGGCATTCTTGCCGGACTGGCGCTGAGCGTCTCGGTCTCGGCATTGAGCGCCTACGCTTCCGAGCCGACGACACCGCCTGTTCCGCCGCAGTTTCCGGCGGAAGGCAAGATCAAATACGTATCGAGAGATTCGATCGAAGAGTTCAAGGCGCTTCCTTCATACAACGAACCGGATTGGGTGAAGAAGAACTTCGTCGACAGCGGCAAGCTGCCGCCCGTCAAGGATCGCTTGCCCAAGGAACCTCTTGTCTTCAAGACCGACAACATGGTCGACGGCATCGGGGTTTATGGCGATACGATGCGCCATGTCATTGGCGGACGGCCGGAAGGCTGGAATTATGGCGCCGGCCAGACCCAAGGTTGGGGCGGCATCGATATCGGCCTGTCGGAGTGCCTGACGCGCACCGCGCCGCTCTTCCAGGTCGAAGCAAAGGACACCGAGCCGCTTCCCAACCTCGCCAAGAGCTGGGATTGGTCCGCAGATGGCCACAAGCTGACCATGCATCTGGTTGAAGGTGCCAAGTGGTCGGATGGCGCGCCCTTCAACGCCGACGACATCATGTTCTACTGGGACGACGAAGTTATCGATCCGAACGTTTCGCCGCTCGGCGGCGGCGCATCGCCGGAGGCTTTCGGCGAGGGAACGACGCTCAAGAAGATCGACGACTACACCGTCGAATGGACCTTCAAGGATGCTTTCCCGAAGCAGTATCTCTACACGATGGCCTATCCGAGCTTCTGCCCGGGCCCTTCGCACATCCTGAAGCCGCAGCATCCCAAGTATTCGAAGAACACCTACGACCAGTTCAAGAATGCCTTCCCGCCGGAATTCATGAACATGCCGGTCATGGGTGCCTGGGTGCCGGTCGAATACCGTCCCGACGACATCATCGTGATGCGCCGCAACCCCTACTACTGGAAGGTCGACGAGAAGGGCAACCAGCTGCCTTATCTCAACGAGCTGCACTACAAGCTGTCGACCTGGGCCGACCGTGATGTGCAGGCTGTTGCCGGCTCCGGCGACTTCTCTAACCTCGAACAGCCGGAAAACTTCGTGGCGTCGCTGAAGCGCGCTGCCGAGAAGACGGCACCCGCACGCTTGGCCTTCGGCCCGCGCCTGATCGGCTACAACGTGCGTATGAACCTGTCCGCAAACGGATGGGGCGACCCTGATGCCCGCGGCCAGGCAATCCGTGAACTGAACCGGAACGAAGACTTCCGCAAGGCAGTCACCATGGGTCTCGACCGCAAGGCAATCGGCGAGTCGCTGGTCAAGGGTCCGTTCACGGCGATCTATCCCGGCGGCCTCTCATCGGGCACGAGCTTCTACGATCGCAACTCGGTGGTCTACTATCCGTTCGATCTGAAGGGCGCGAAGGAGCTGCTCGCCAAGGTCGGCCTGAAAGACACCGACGGCGATGGCTTCCTGAACTTCCCGGCGGGAACGGAAGGCGGCAAGAACATCGAAATCGTGCTTCTGGTGAACAACGGCTACGCCACGGACAAGAGCCTTGCCGAAGGTGTTATCGGCCAGATGGAAAAGCTCGGTCTGAAGGTCATTCTCAATGCGTTGGATGGCCCGAAGCGTGACGACGCCCACTACGCTGGCCGTTTCGACTGGTTGATCCAGCGCAGCTCGCCGGAGCTTGCCTCGGTCGTCCAGAACACCGAACAGTTGGCGCCTGTTGGTCCACGTACGAGCTGGCAACATCGCGCTGGCAAGGACGGCAAAGTTGACCTGATGCCCTACGAACAGAACATGGTTGATATCATCACGAAGTTCCAGAGCAGTCAGGACAACAACGAGAAGGTCGACCTGATGAAGCAGTACCAGAAGGTTGCGACCGAGAATGTCGATACGGTTGGCCTCACGGAATATCCGGGTGCGCTGATCGTCAACAAGCGCTTCTCGAACGTCCCGGCCGGTACTCCGATCTTCATGTTCAACTGGGCCGAGGACTCCGTCATCCGCGAGCGTCTGTGGGTAGCCGCCGACAAGCAGGGCAAATACGAGCTGTTCCCCGAACAGCTGCCCGGCAAGCCTGGCGACAAGGGTCCGATCAACTAACACTCCCTCCCAACGAGGACTCCGGTCGCGCGTGAAGCGCGGCCGGGCAATATCAACAAGCCGGCCGCACCGACAGGCGCGACTGGCGGCAAGGAGAAGCGAACCGTCCGATGTTACGATTCCTGCTCGTGCGCATAGCCTCCGCGATTCCCGTCCTCATCATTTTGAGCATCGTGACATTCGCGATCATCCAGGCTCCGCCCGGTGACTATGCCGACTACATCCGTTCGCAGCTGATCAATCAGAGCGGTGCCTCATTCGCGCAGGCGGATGAACAGGCCCAGGCCTACCGGATCGCCCACGGCCTCGACCAACCGATGGTCGTCCAGTACTTCAACTGGATCACAGGCATCATTACCCGCGGTGATTTCGGCTACAGCATGTTCTACAACAAGCCGGTTGCCGATGTCGTGAGCGAGCGCCTGCCGCGTACGCTGGCACTGGCGCTGGTCTGCCACATTTTCGCATCCGTGCTCGGCATCGGCTTCGGCATCTGGGCCGCAACCCGCCAGTATAGCTGGATCGACAGCCTTCTCTCCGGCATCTCCTTCCTCGGCATGACGGTGCCGCGCTTCCTGATGGCGCTGATCATCGTCTACCTCCTCGTCTTCCAATTCAACGTCTCGGAGATCGGCAGCTTCTTCTCGCCGCAATTTGGCGGAGCGCCGTGGTCCTGGGCAAAATTCATCGACCTCGTCAGCCATGTCTGGCCGGTCGTCGCCATCGCCACCTTCGGCGGACTCGCCTACAACATGCGCGTCATGCGCGGCAATTTGCTCGATACGCTGAACGCGCAATATGTAGAAACGGCTCGCGCTAAGGGCCTGTCTGGTGGTGCCGTCGTCATGCGCCACGCGGTGCCGAACGCGCTGCATCCGCTCGTTATGTATCAAGGCGTCGTGCTTCCCTACATGCTGACTGGCGAGATCGAGACCGCGATCATCTTCTCGCTGCCAACCGTCGGACCGGCGATCGTCGGATCCATGGCAATCGGCGACGTCTACGTCACTGCAACCTTCATGCTGGTGCTTTCTGCGACGTTGATCGTCGGCAACATCATCGCGGACATGCTGCTTGCCATGCTGGACCCGCGCGTCCGCCAGTACGGAGGAGCCTGACATGCTCGCCTTCGATTCCGCTCCTCCGCCGCCGCACGAGGAAATCACCAAGCACCTGCCAAACGGCAACGAGAGCTATCTCGCGCTCGTCTGGCGCCGGCTGCGGCGTTCCTGGACTGGCATGATGGGCCTCATCCTCGTCGGCCTGCTGCTCCTCATGGCTGTCTTTGCGGATTTCTTCGCGCCGATGGACCCGAAGGCGACCGATGTCGGCTTCGCCCCGCCTCAGGTTATCAGCCTGCGCGACAAGGACGGCAACTTCGCCTTTCCGCCACGTGTTTACGCGCTCGGGGAGTCCGAGGAACTCGATCCGGTCACGTTCCAGCCGATCGTGGGGCCTGACTATAATAACCCGCGCTATCTCGGCTTCTTCGTGAGGGGTGCCGAATACAAGCTCCTCGGCCTCATTCCGGCCGACCGGCACTTCTTCGGTTCGGTCGATGGCCAGCCGGTCCATTTCCTCGGAACAGACAAGTTCGGCCGTGATATCCTCTCGCGTGCCATCATCGGCTCACGCATCTCGCTGATGATCGCGCTGACCGTGGTCTTTATCGTCACGATCGTCGGAACAACCGTCGGCATGGTCTCCGGCTATTTCGGAGGTACCTTCGATGCCTGGGTGCAGCGTTTCGTGGAGATCGTTCTGGCCTTCCCGCAACTGCCACTCTATCTGGCTCTGACGTCGCTGATCCCCGTCACCGCACCGACCAACGTGTTCCTGGCTTTTGTCATCGTCGTCATGTCGGCACTCGGCTGGGCGCAGATGTCGCGCGAGGTCCGCGGAAAAACGTTGGCGCTCGCCCGCATCGACTATGTGCGCGCCGCCATGGCGGTTGGTGCATCTGACCGGCGCATCATCTTCCAGCATATCTTCCCGAACGTCATGAGCCACGTGATCGTTGCGGTCACCCTGCATATCCCGAGCGTTGTGTTGCTGGAATCGTTCCTCGGCTTCCTCGGCTTTGCCGTAAAGCCGCCGCTGATCTCCTGGGGTCTGATGCTGCAGGATACCGCAAATTATTCCGTGATCGGGACCTACCCCTGGATCCTGGCGCCCGTCGGCTTCGTGCTGGTCACCGTCTTCGCCTTCAATGCACTAGGCGATGGTCTACGTGACGCGGTCGATCCTTATTGAGGTGATGAAGATGGCTCTCTCACTCGTCAATTCCTTCGCACCGCCTGTCCGTCACGACCACGAGGCGCATTCGGAAAAACCCGTCATCGATGCCCGCAACATCGGCGTCAAATTCAAGGTCGAGCACGGCATCGTCGATGCGGTAAAGGATATTTCCTTTCAGCTCTATCGCGGAGAAACGATCGCCATCGTTGGCGAGTCCGGTTCCGGCAAGTCCGTGACGGCCCGCACGGTCATGGGGCTTCTGTCGAAGCGGGCCACCGTCTCCGACAAGTCGAGTGTCCACTATGACGGCAACAACATCCTGAAGTTCTCGGAGCGCCAGCGCCGCAAACTGCGCGGCGATCGGATCTCGATGATCTTCCAGGAGCCGATGAGTTCGCTGAACCCCATCTACACGATCGGCAGCCAGATCGTCGAAGCGATCCGCGTCCACCGCAAGGTCAGCCGGAAGCAAGCCGAGGCGCGCGCCCTGGAGTTGCTGAACCATGTCCAGATTCCCGATCCGGAAGCGCGGCTGAAGCAATATCCGCATCAGCTGTCGGGCGGACAGCGCCAGCGCGTGATGATCGCCATGGCTCTGGCCAACGATCCCGACGTACTGATTGCAGACGAGCCGACGACGGCGCTCGACGTCACCGTACAGGCCCAGATCCTCAATCTCATTCGCAGCCTTCAGACGGAACTGCGAATGGCGGTGATCCTCATCACTCACGACCTTACGGTGGTGCGCAAGTTCTCCGACTATGTCTACGTCATGCAGCACGGCGAAATGCGCGAGCACAACACGACGGAGCGGCTCTTCGCCAATCCGCAGCACGCCTACACCAAGCATCTTCTCGGCTCCGAGCCGCGTGGGCAGGCCAATCCGTTGCCCGAAGGCTCTGATGTCATCCTCGATGCGCGCGACGTGCGAGTCTCGTTCATGATGCGCCACGGAAGCTTCTTCAAACCGCTACTGAAGGAACTGGTCGCTGTCGACAGCCTGAACCTGACGCTTCGCCGTCATGAGACGCTGGGCCTTGTCGGTGAATCCGGCTCCGGCAAGACGACTTTCGGACAGGCCCTGCTTCGACTGAATGACCCTGATGGCGGAGAGATCTTCTTCGACAAGCTGCCAATCCACGGCAAGTCCCGGGCGGAGATGCGGCCCCTGCGGTCACGCATGCAGGTCGTCTTTCAGGATCCGTTCTCCTCGCTCAACCCGCGCATGACGATTGGCCAGATCATCGAGGAGGGGTTGATCGTCAACCAACTCGGCGCGACCAGGGCAGAACGACTCGATCGTGTTCGCGAGGCGCTGATTGCGGCTGGCATGCCGGGCAACATCCTGTCCCGTTTTCCGCACGAGTTCTCCGGCGGCCAGCGCCAGCGCATCGCGATCGCTCGCGCCATCGCGCTCGAGCCGGAGTTCATCCTGCTCGATGAACCGACCTCGGCGCTCGACCTGTCCGTCCAGGCCCAGATCATCGAACTGTTGCGCAAGCTGCAGGATGAACGCGGCCTCAGCTACCTCTTCATCTCGCACGATCTCAAGGTCGTGCGCGCCCTCTGCCACCGCGTGATCGTCATGCAGCATGGCAAGATCATGGAAGAGGGACCCGTCAACGAAGTTCTCACCAATCCCAAGACCGCCTACACGGAACGGCTCGTCAAAGCCGCTTTCGAGGTAGCCTGATTGCACATGCCGGAGGTTATAATGGCAAGAAATCCCAAGATTACGTTTATCGGTGCAGGCTCCACCGTCTTCATGAAGAACATCATCGGCGACGTGCTCCAGCGTCCGGCGCTGTCGGGTGCGACTATCGCCCTGATGGACATCAATCCGCAGCGGCTTGAAGAAAGCGCCGTCGTCGTCAACAAGCTGATCTCCACGCTTGGGGTGAAAGCCAAGGCAGAGACCTATTCGGATCAGAGGAAAGCGCTTACTGGCGCCGACTTCGTCGTCGTCGCCTTCCAGATCGGCGGCTATGAACCCTGCACCGTCACCGACTTCGAGGTGCCGAAGAAATACGGCTTGCGCCAGACGATTGCCGATACTCTCGGCGTTGGCGGCATCATGCGCGGTCTGCGCACCGTGCCGCATCTCTGGAAGATCTGCGAGGACATGCTCGCCGTCTGCCCTGAGGCCATCATGCTGCAGTACGTCAACCCGATGGCGATCAACACCTGGGCGATCGCGGAGAAGTATCCCACGATCAAGCAGGTCGGTCTCTGCCACTCGGTGCAGGGCACGGCCATGGAACTGGCCCACGACCTCGATATCCCCTACGAGGATATCCGCTACCGCTCGGCCGGCATCAACCACATGGCCTTCTATCTGAAGTTCGAGCATCGTCAGCCTGACGGTTCCTACAAGGATCTCTATCCGGATCTCGTCCGCGCCTATCGCGAAGGCCGTGCGCCGAAGCCCGGCTGGAACCCGCGTTGCCCGAACAAGGTCCGCTACGAAATGCTGACCCGCCTCGGCTACTTTGTCACTGAAAGCTCGGAGCATTTTGCCGAATACACGCCTTACTTCATCAAGGAAGGCCGCGAGGATCTGATCGAGAAGTTCGGGATTCCGCTCGACGAATATCCGAAGCGCTGCATCGAACAGATCGAGCGTTGGAAGGGGCAGGCGGAAGCCTATCGCTCGGCCGACAAGATCGAAGTCAAGCAATCGAAGGAATACGCGTCCTCGATCATCAACTCGGTGTGGACGGGCGAACCCTCCGTCATCTACGGCAACGTCCGCAACAATGGCTGCATCACGTCGCTGCCGCACAATTGCGCCGCTGAAGTGCCGTGCCTTGTGGATGCATCCGGCATTCAGCCAACCTTCATCGGCGATCTCCCTCCGCAGCTGACGGCCTTGATGCGCACCAACATCAACGTACAGGAACTGACGGTCCAAGCGCTGATGACGGAAAATCGCGAGCACATCTACCACGCCGCGATGATGGACCCCCATACGGCGGCCGAACTAGACCTCGACCAGATCTGGACGATGGTGGACGATCTCCTCGCCGCACACGGCGACTGGTTGCCGGCATGGGCACGCACCGGCCGCAAGGTTCAGGCCGCCTGACCATCTCTCTCCCGGTCACGGCCCCAAGAGGTCCCGCGGCATCGCCGCGGGACTTTTCCTAGATGGGCATCTACAGCCGAAGGCCAGTTGATTAAATCAGTATCTCTGATATAGAACCGAGTAAGCAATCCTATCTCGTGCTGACCGGAGCCCCATGAGCCGCAATTTCCTTGTCGTCGACCCCGAAGAGGGCATGCCTATCCTCAAGGGGCTGGCATCGCCGGCTCGTGTCGCGGTGTTGAAGCTTCTGCACGAAAAGGGGGCTCTCAACGTCAACGAAATAGCTGATATCCTTGATTTGCCGCAGTCCAGTGTCTCGACCAACGTGCAGATGTTGGAAGAGGCGGGCCTTATCCATACGGAAACCCAGAAGGCTCGCAAGGGTAATCAGAAGGTCTGCCGCAGCGTTTATGACGAGATCCTGGTGGTCTTCAAGAATGAAATCAAGGAAACGGAACCAGACGCGATCGAGGTATCGATGCCGCTTGGTCTCTATACGAGCTTCGAGGTGACGGCGCCTTGCGGACTTTGCTCGGCTGACGGCATCATCGGGTTGCTCGATGTTCCCAATACCTTCCTTGATCCCGACCGCATGAAGGCAGGGCTGATCTGGTTCACACGCGGCCATGTCGAATATCAGTTTCCCAACAATGCGCGATTGACGAATACCAGCATCCGCGAAATCGAATTCCTGATGGAGCTAAGCTCGGAGGTTCCCGGCACCAGCGCCGACTGGCCCTCCGATATAACCCTCACGGTCAACGGGGTCGATATCGGAACCTGGACGTCTCCGGGCGATTTTGGCGACAAACGCGGCGTTTTCACCCCGGATTGGTGGAAGCTGAAGGGATCGCAATACGGCAAGTTGAAGAACTTCCGCATCAACGACGACGGCGCTTTCGTTGATGGATTGCGCATTTCCGATGTCACGCTCCGCGATCTGAAACTGGACGAACACCATTCGATCCGCTTGCGCATCGGTGTGCGTGACAACGCCAAACATCCTGGCGGCATCAACATCTTCGGGCGCGGATTCGGCAATTACGACCAGGACATTCTGCTGCGTCTCAAGACTCGGTAGGCCTGTCCGATTTTCTGCATTTTGGTCTTGACCACGCCCCGGGCTTCCGCTTTATTCATCTCAAATTGTGATACAAATCACAAACGACGATACAGTGGAGGACCTCATGAAGGCTGCGGTTACAGCGCACAGCAAGTACACGATCTCGGACATCGACCCGCGCCTTTACGGCTCGTTCATTGAGCACCTCGGCCGCGCCGTCTACACCGGCATCTACGAGCCTGATCATGAGACCGCCGACGAGAACGGCATGCGCCAGGACGTCATCGATCTCGTCAAGGAATTGAACGTTCCGATCGTACGCTATCCCGGCGGCAATTTCGTCTCAGCCTACAACTGGGAAGACGGCATCGGCCCCAAGGAAGACCGTCCGACTCGCCTCGACCTTGCCTGGCATACATCCGAAAGCAACCAGGTCGGCATCCACGAATTCGCCGAGTGGTGTGTCTCGGCGAATACGGAGATGATGCTGGCCGTCAACCTCGGTTCGCGTGGCCTCGACGAGGCGCGCAACTTCCTCGAATATGTCAATCATTCTGGCGGCAGCGAGTGGAGTGACAAGCGCATTGCCAACGGAAGAAGGGAGCCCTGGGACGTCAAGCTCTGGTGCCTTGGCAACGAAATGGACGGACCCTGGCAGATCGGTCACAAGACGGCGGACGAATATGGCCGCCTAGCACATGAAACCGCCAAGGCCATGCGCGCCTTTGACAACTCTCTGGAACTCGTCGTCTGCGGTTCGTCGAACGCACACATGCCGACCTATCCGGAGTGGGAGGCAACCGTCCTCGACCACACCTACAATGAGGTCGACTACATCTCGCTGCACATGTACTTCGAGAACCGCGCAAAGAACACGGCCAACTATCTCGCCCGCAGCATCGAACTGGACAATTACATCGGCACGGTCGCAGGCGTGATCGACTACGTGAAGGCGAAGAAGCGCTCGTCGAAGAACGTCTACATCTCCTTCGACGAGTGGAATGTCTGGTACCACTCCAAGGAGCGCGACAAGGCAACGCTTGCCGGTGCGAATGGCTGGCCGCATGCGCCAGCGCTGTTGGAAGACGACTATAATTTCGAGGACGTGCTCCAGGTTGGCTGCATTCTCAACACCTTCATCAACCGCGCCGATGTCGTGAAAATTGCCTGCCTGGCGCAGCTCATCAACGTCATTGCACCCATCATGACGGTTCCGGGCGGCCCGGCGTGGCGCCAGACCATCTTCTATCCCTACTATTTCGCTTCCGTCTACGGGCGCGGAACGGCGCTGAAACTGATGGTCGACAGCCCGAGCTACAAGGTCGACGACCTTGGCGATGTACCTTACCTCGACGTATCCGCGGTCCATGACGCCGACAAGAAGACGGTGACCTTCTTCATCGTCAACCGCCACGGCACCGAGACGCTCGATCTCGATGCGAGCCTTCTCGAATTCGGCTCCTTGCGGGTCATTGACGATCAGGTTGTGGCCCATGCGGACCTCAACATCACCAATACCGCCGACAAGCCTGACAACGTCGTGGCGAAGGCCGTCACGGGCACGAGTTTTGGCGACGGCAAGCTCAGCGCCAAGATCGCGCCGCTCTCCTACAGGATGATCCGCTTGCAAGCATAATATAAATCCGCTTTGCTGATACATATCAAACGATGTGTTGACAAAGCAATTGTATGATTTAACGTCAGCGCACCGGTTTTGACGTGCCACTGGGAGGAAGGGATGGGAGCGACAGCTTCTGTTTTGGCACTATCTTCGACTGAGGGTCGTCCGCCCATGAAAGCGGATGCCTTCTCGGTCGCAGCATGCCTGCCATGTGTCCATATCGGTTTTCCGGGTTCTGACGGCAATCCAGGAACAGCCGGATGACCGCCAATATCGAAATTCAGAATGTCACCAAGCGCTACGGCTCGATGACCGTCCTCGATGGTTTGTCGCTGTCGATCAAGGCCAATGAGTTCATGGTCTTCCTGGGGCCGTCGGGCTGCGGAAAATCCACGCTGCTGCGCATGATCGCAGGGCTGGAAAGCGTGGACGAGGGCACGATCTCCATCAATGGCGAGCGCATCGACACGTTGCCGCCCGGTCAACGCGACATCGCCATGGTGTTCCAGTCCTATGCGCTCTACCCGCACATGACGGTGGCCGACAACATGGCCTTCGGACTGCGCAACATCAATCTTTCGAGCGATGTGATCTCGAAGCGAATTGCCGAAGCAGCCCGCATGCTCGAGATCGGCCACCTCCTGGAGCGCAAGCCCGGCCAGCTGTCCGGCGGCCAGCGCCAGCGCGTCGCCATTGGCCGCGCCATCGTCAAGGAACCGAAGGCGTTTCTCTTCGACGAACCGCTGTCCAACCTCGATGCGGCATTGCGCGTTCGCACGCGCGTCGAGCTCGCCCAGCTGCGCAATCGGGTGAGATCGACGATGATCTTCGTGACGCATGATCAGATCGAGGCAATGACGCTCGCCGACCGCATCGTCGTCATGAACAATCGCAAGATCGAGCAGATTGGCACGCCGATGGAGATCTATTCGCGTCCGGCCAGCCGTTTCGTCGCCACCTTCGTCGGCTCTCCGACCATGAACTTCCTCACCGTCGGCCTGGCGGAACAAAGTGGCTTCCTGCGCGCAAAGCTTCCTGACGGCACGGAACTGCAGACCGCTATTCGCGCAGCCGGGGTCAAGGCTGGCGAACATTCGCTCGGCATTCGTGCCGAGGCCGTCAAGCTCGCCAACGGCGTTGCTGCAACGACGACGGGCAAGGTGGACGTGCTCGAGCGCCTTGGCGATCGCACCCTTCTCTATACGCGCCTCAAGGAGGGCAGCGTCGTCATTGCCGAAGACGTCGGCAACAGCCGCGTCGCAATCGGCGACGAGGTGGCGCTGACGTTCGACGGAACGCGCACGCATCTCTTCGATGATGCCGGTCACGCCTGGCACAATGAGGAGGCCGGTCATGGCTGAGGCGGCGCTCGACCGCACCGACACGACGGCTGCGGCCGCCGAACGGCGCAACATCCAGAACATCAATGCACCGCAATGGCGCAATGCCCTCTTTGTCGCGCCCTATCTCCTCGTCTTCGTAGCCCTTCTCGTCGTGCCGCTTTTCTGGGGCATCTGGCTGAGCCTGCACAAGGCAGACGCGTTTGGCGTCGGCAAGTTCGTCGGCCTGACCAACTATATCCGCCTCTATAACGACCGCATTTTCCTGCAGGCGATCGGCAACACGTTCTATTTCGTATTCCTGACGGTGCCGGCACTTGCCCTCATCGGCCTTTTCCTGGCGCTGGCGCTCAACCGGCGCACCCGCACCGCCGCCGTGCTGCGCGCCCTCTATTTTTCCTCCTCGGTGCTGTCGGTGACGATCGTCACGCTGATCTGGCGTATCGTCTTCATCGCCAACTTCGGTCTGCTCGCCACCGTCTACGGCTGGTTCGGGGCCACCGCCCCCGCTTTCCTCTCCGACGCGCGACTTGCCATGATCGGCATCGCGATCGCCACCGTCTGGTGGTGCATCGGCCTGCCGATGATGCTTTTCCTCTCCGCACTGCAGCAGGTGCCGGGCGAGATCTACGAGGCCGCGGCCCTCGACAACGCCAGCCGCTGGCGTACGCTCTGGTACATCACGCTGCCCTCGATCAAGCGCACCTTCGTGCTCGTCGTCATCATCCAGATCGTCTTGCAGTTCCAGCTCTTCGGCCAGGCGCGGCTGATGACGAACGGTGGCCCCAACAACGTCTCCAAGCCGGTCGTCCTCTACATCTACGAGGCCGCCTTCACCAAGTGGGACCTTGGATTGGGCGCTGCCGCTTCCGAAGTGCTGTTCGTGATGATCCTGATTGCCGCCATGGCGCAATACATCGCCTCGCGGCGCAAGGGAGAAGAGGCATGAGCGGATCCGTCTCGGGCAATATCGTCGGCCGCAGCCTGGGCGACCGCATCATCCTCGGCCTGGTGATTGCGCTGGCGATCGTCATGGTGGCGCCGGTCGTCTGGGTGGTCACCCTGTCGCTGAAGGACAACAAGGAACTGATGGAGGACATGAACTCCATCTTCCGAGGGCCCTACACGATCAAGAACTATCTCGACGTCATCGGCACCTCCTCGGTGTTCCGCTGGGTGCTGAACAGCACCATCGTTTCCGGCGGCCTGACGATAGCGACGCTGATCCTTTCCTCGCTTGCCGGCTACGGCTTCGCGCGGCTGAACTTTCCATTCCGCAACACACTGTTCATCATCGTGCTGCTCGGCCTTGCGGTGCCCGAGCAGGCGGTGCTGATCGCCCGCCAGCAGATCTTTGGCTGGCTGAAGCTCCACAATACCTATCCCGGGCTGATCCTGCCGGGGCTTTCCGCACCCTTCGGCGTCTTCCTGATGACACAGTATTTTCGCGCTATTCCCAAGGAGCTCGACGAGGCGGCACTGCTCGACAATGCCAGCCGCTTCAAGATCTTCTGGAAGGTGCTCTTGCCGCTTACCATTCCGGCGCAGGCAACGCTTGGCATCTTCACCTTCTTCGGTGCCTGGAACGACTATCTCTGGCCGCTGATCTCAGGCACCCGCAAGGAGATGTTCACGCTGACCGTCGGGATCGCCTCGACCCAGCTCAATTTCGCGCAGTCCCAAGGGCTCGGCTTCCTGATGTCGCAGGCGGTCTTCGCCAGCGCCCCGATCCTGATCCTTTACCTGTTCTTCCAGAAATACATCGTGACGGCCGTATCCGGCGCCGCCGTGCGCTAAAGGGCTCGCGACAGAGACCACGTCTTAAGTGCAACCGGCTCCCGAGGAGGGGGTCTAAGTCAAGGGGTGGGGAAACCCCGAAGAGGAGGAGTTGGAATGACGCATACCTTTAGGAAATACATGCTTGCGGCGGCCTCGGTGATCGCCCTTGCCGGCGCAAGCCCGGCTTTTGCCGCCACCGAACTGACGGTGCAGCGCTTCTTCGGCGCCTGCGACGCGGACTTCGGCACCAATACCGATGTCAGCAAGGCTGTCGGCGAATGCGGCATCATCACCTCGCTCATCAACAAGTTCAACGCCGACAATCCAGATGTGCATGTGACGGTGACGACCGTAGAATGGCCGGGTTATGATCAGCTGACGGCACAGTTCGCGGCCGGCGACCCGCCTGACATCGTCACCATCCATCAGTCGGTGCTGGCCGACTACCAGTCCAAGGGCCTGCTGATGCCGCTCGACGACGTCTTGAAGTCGGTCGGCGTTGCGCCTTCCGACTTCACCGACGCCAGCCTGAACGGCGTGACCAAGGAGGGCAAGATCTACGGCCTGCCGATCGACAACTGGACCATGCTGTACCACATCAACATGGACCTCTTCAAAAAGGCCGATCTTGTCAACGCCGACGGAACTCCGAAGCTGCCGACCAGCGTTGATGAACTGCTGGCACAGGCCAAGCAGTTCAGGGAAAAGACCGGCAAGCCCTATTTCGTCCAGAACCTGGCGAACGAAGTCGCGCTTTATACCCGCAATCTTTATACCTACCTGTTCCAGCAGGATTCGAACTTCTTCGCCGATCCGAAGCAGGTGAAGATCAATACGCCCGAGGCCAAGAAGGTCCTCGAGATGTATAAGGCGATCTACGACAACGGCGATACCACCAAGGATCTGGACTATGCGGCCGGCATCAACGCCTTCATCGCCGGCGAAGGCGGCGTTCACCTGAACGGCACCTGGGTCATCGGCGACTATACGGCATCTTCCGAAAAGGCCGGTACCGCACTCAACGCCGGCGGCTATGCCGTCTATCCCTATCCGCAGCTCTTCCCGGGCAAGAAGTCGCAGTATGCCGACGGCCACAGCTGGGCGGTGTCGCAGAAGGATCGCAGCGACGAGCAGACCGCTGCGATCGGCAAGTTCCTGAAGTTCTTCCATGACAACGACTTCGACTGGTCGCGGACCGGCCACCTGCCAGCTGTCAAGGCGGTCCTGACTTCCGATCAATTCAAGGCTCTGCCGCATCGTGACACGATTTCGGCAATCGCCACGCTCGGCACGCCGTTGCCGTCCACCGTCCAGCGCCAGTTTGCGATCCAGGACATTATTGGCCAGGAAATGAGTGCTGCGATCACCGGTCAGAAGGAGGTCGATGCAGCGCTCGCCGACATGGAACAGCGCATCAACGAGTTGCTCGCCAACATCTGAGGCTTACTCTCCCAAGCCAAAGAGCAGATGCCCGCCGCCCTCCGCGGCGGGCATTTCCGTTAACGGGCCGGGTTGGATATATGCCGGTCTCAGCGCCGCTGTTTGGCGCCATCGAAGAAGAGCAGCAGGAAAAGCCCGCAGAGCCCCGCCACGGCGCCGATGATGGCCGTCCCGGAATAGCCGCTGACGCTTGTGCCGATTGCAAAGAGAAGGGCGCTTAGCCCCGCGCTGACAAAAATATTGACGGATATCAGCGCACTGCCGAGCCCCGGCCGCTCGGCGATCAGATCCTGCAAGTAGGTGATCGGAATGCTGATCAGCGCCGCCGCGCCGATCCCACTGATGAGAGTCAGCGCATAAACATGCCATGGCGCAGAGGCAAAGCCGAGCAACAGAAGGTACACGACATAGATGATCGTGCCGATCGCCAGCGCCGTAACGTGGCTCATGATCCGTTGGGCACGGCCCCAGACGACGATGAAGACCACCTCGAGCAGGGCAACGATGCCAACCAAGATCCCGATATCGCCGACCGTCCCGTGTGCGGGGCCTGTAACAATCAGTGGCAGGATGGCCCCGTTCACATGCAGGGTACTACTGATCAACGCCACGGCGATCACACGGATGAAGACACGCGGCGAGATGACTTCTGCGAGTGCGGCAAGATAAGAAAGATGGTGCGTGGCTGCATTGTCCGTTCCGCTCTGGCGAGGCAGGAACGCGGCGATCAGGCCGAGGCACACCAGGCAGGCAAGGCTTGCGAAGAGATAGGCCGGCAGCATGCTTGTCGACCGCGACAGGAGCACACCGACAAATCCGGGGACCAGTACCCAGGAGAGCGAGATCATCGCTCTCACGCCTGAGTTCACCGTCGCCACGTCACCGCGTGGCATTCCATTGGTGGTGGCGCGCACATTGGCGAAGAGCAGGGAGTTGAGCGCGTTGTAGATCGGCAGTAGCAGCAGCCCACTGAAGACAAACGTTGCCTGCGCGGGAAAGACGTAGACCGCTCCGTAGCCGAAGATGCCGAACACGGCGACCGACAGCATCAGCGTGCGATACTCGCCAAGCCTGTCCGCAAGATTACCAAGCAGGATACTGACGGTGACATTCACGGCTGCCGCAGCAAAGATCAGCGCTGAGTAGAGGCCATTGCTCAGGCCAAGTTCGCGAATGGCGATGACTGCCTGATACGGCGACGTCGCCGCGCCTGCAAAGCCAAAGGCGAAGATCGCAAACATGCTGACCCGAACTGTCGGGTTGTGGAATACTTCAGGTAGGAAACGGGTCATGGACGGATCGAGTGCGGATCGAGGCGCCTTAGCAGGTTCGGCACAACGCCGAAACCTGCCAGGACAAGAAATCAGTCTTTCCAGCGCGCCGAAATGCGTGCTCGCGGTGCATAATCGAAGTCGCGGTCAAAGGGAAAGACCGGCCGGATGCGTCGTTTGCTCACCAGGGCTTCGATGTCCTGGTTCACGACCCCTTCAGTCAACGCCATCAGGTTTGGGTTGGCGATCGGCGCGAGTTCGGGAGAGAGGTAGCCCGACTTCACCACCAGCATGCGCACTGACTTCGGATCAAGCCCAAGGCGCGTGAAATCCGCGATGTTGTGATAGGGCCGTCGTCGGGCCGCAAGCACGACCGTAATGCCCCCGGTACGCACCACCGCCTGACGCTCGGCGACAGCGCCAGGATCATCGAGGAAGACGACCTCGGCTTCCACGTGGACAGGCGAGCTCGACGGGTCCAGCGTCGCACCGATATCCAGCCCGATCCTTGCGCCCTTGCCGGCAACAAAGCATGCGTCGACTGCCGGCCGATCGGTAATGCCGGCAAGCAGCGCCCCGTCAAACTTCCGCTCGAGCAATGCCTTGAGCACATCTGCCCGATCCCCAACACCGCCGCCTGTCGGATTGTCGGCGGAATCGGCAAAGATGACAGGCGCTGTCGAGGCGCGTTCCGCCATATCGAGCATCTGATCGAGCGGGCCGGTCACTGGACCGAAAACAAAGTTTTCCCTGGTATTCCAATAGGATGCTGCGATCTCTTCAGCGGCGCGTGACGCCGCCCGCTTGTCGGTCGCTGTAACAACTGCGCAGGCGGTCGCGCGTGGTTCGTCCGCCCAGACGTAGCCGATCATCAGATTGGCATCGAGAATGCCGTCGCGACGGTCGATGTCACACAGAGCCTTATACAGACCTTTTGCAGGCTCGTCCTCGGTCGAGGTTCGCTCCCCCGGCCAGAGAACGGGCACCGGTGCCCAGGCTACCCCGGGTCGCGTGCCTGACTTCAAAGCGTCGACGAGCATCGACCAGGCACGCACCATCGTTTCCCGTACGTCGATGTGCGGTGCGGTGCGATAGGCCGCGAATATATCGAGTTGGTCGACGATCTTCTGGCTGACATTGCCATGCAGATCATAGCTTGCAGCGATCACGCAGTCCGGACCGACAACCGAGCGCGCGGCAGCGATCCAGTCGCCTTCGGCATCGTCCATGCCCTCGACATTCACGGCGCCATGCATCGCAAGATAAAGCCCATCGACCGGCAAGGCAGCCCGCAATCGGTCAAGAAACTCCGCCTTGAACGCCTGATATGCCACGGCGGAAACCGGGCCACCCGGCACTGCGCGTGCATGTAATAGCGGGAGATGCTCTACGCCTTCCGCATTGAGAAAACCGAAATAGTCGGAGGCAAGAAGATCCTCCCCGCGAAGGACGCGGAAATCATCGACCGCCATTAGCACCGGCGAATAGGTGCTGCATTCCGTGTGAATTCCGCCAACCGCGATCCGCATTGTCGGCCTCACAATTTGGGGCTCAAGGGTACGATCGCCGCGAAGCGATGCCAGTCCTTCATCGCCCTCGGCGTCCACGCGGCCTCGGCAATCGCCGGCAGCCGCGGGAAGACCAGCCGGTTGAAATAGCCGCGCGACAGGAAGTGTTCCGACCAGATGCAGGCCTGAACGCCCTTCATCTTGTCCTTCAGTTCCTGCGGAAACTCACCTTCTGCCTCATAGGCATAGGTGTGGGCCGGCGGTACTGTCCCGGCCCAGCTTGCACCGGGCTCCTGAAACGCTTCCGCCTGCACCATGTCGAGATAGTAGGCCTGGCCAGGGGTCATGACGACCTCGTAGCCTTGCCTGGCAAGATCGATCCCGACCTGCGGGTTCTCCCAAGCCATCAGCAAAGTGTCCTTGGCGGCGACACCGCCGCCGTGGGCCACTTCGTTCCAACCGGCCAACTTGCGACCGCGCGCCGTCAGCATGTCCTTCACACGCTTGAGGAAATAGGATTGCAGCGCAAACGTTCCCGAAATCCCTTCCTTCTCCATCAGTGCCTTGGCAAGTGGAGAGGCAAGCCACGAGCCGTTCGCCACCTCGTCACCGCCGATATGGAGATAAGAGGAGGGGAACAACTCGACCATCTCGTCGAGCACTTTCTCGAGGAATTCGTAGGTCATGGGCACGGCGGGATTGAGGGCGTTGTTCGGATAGCCCTGCACGGAGTGGTAGCTCTCCGGCGCCTCCTGTCCGTCGGACAGATCAGGCAGCGCCGTCAAGATGGCCGTGCTGTGGCCCGGAATGTCGATCTCGGGGATAATCTCGACGCTCAAACTCGCAGCGTGGGCGACAATATCGCGCACATCTTCCTGGGAATAAAATCCGCCAGCTGGTTCGGCACTGTTGCCGAGTTGTGGCAAGAGCGGCTCGTCCGGCCCCCGCAACACGCCTGTCGTCGTCAGTTCAGGATAGGCCTTGATCTCGAGCCGCCATGCTTCGTCGTCAGTGAGATGCCAATGGAAGATGTTGAGCTTCAACCAGGCGAGGATGTCGATGAGGCGCTTTATATCGGCCACCGGATAAAACTGCCGCGAAACGTCAAGATGGCAACCGCGCCAACCGTATCGTGGCTTGTCAGAAATCGTCCCGGAGACAGGAAAGCGGAACGTCTGCGGCTGGCTACGGGCGCCATGCAGCAGTTGAGCCAGCGAGGTCAGTCCGTATTGACGCCCGGCAGCATCGGCAAACGACAAGGTGATCCGCGAAGGCGAGAAGCCAAGCCTGTAGCCTTCCCGGGCTATCGTTGGATCAACCGAAAACTGCAGGGCACGGCCCTGCGGCGAACCCACGAGATTGAAAGGCGCGTGGTCGCTCTCAAAGAGGCGACGGCAGAGCGAAAGAACGGTTGAGACGGCGCGCATGTCCTCAGCCGAGGATCCTTCCGCCGGATAAAGAACGACAGGAAAGCCATCGCCGGGCCTGGCGTCGATCTCGGCCGGCCAGGGCTGCAACGAGAATGGAAGCGCGAGCCTACCTTCCGGGAGAAGGATCGGCGGCGGCTCATTGACGCGACCTTCAAGCAGCAGATCGGAAACGGCAATCGTCACATGCTTGCCATCAGCCAGCGTCACATAGGCGGACTTGGCGCCATCGGTGCAGTGGCGCGCAGGCCTGTGCAGGCCACTGACGGTGAAGGTCCAGCTCTTGCCCGGTTCGAGAAAAAAGCCGGTTGGTGGCGCAAACTCGTGGAAATTGGCATTGCGGCGCAAAAAGGTGGCGTTCTCGCAGGCCTTGGCATCGATGACGCGTGTCAGCGAGGTGTAGACCAGCGTGAAGCCGGAAAGCGCAACCTCGGAAAGATTGAAAAGGGAAAAGGTAAAGCGGCCGTTCGGACCACCATCCGGCTGCCACGAACTTTCCAGGCGGTAGGGCGCCACAGTCATATCTGTTCCTCTCTCATTATGTCTTTCAGTAGTGTTCGGATTGCGAAAAGGTGCGGGCAAGTTCCGCCTGACCGGCAGTCAGGCCGCAATCCACCGGCAGGCAGACGCCGGTGATCGCGGCGGCCTGCGGGCCGGCCAAAAATGCGACGGCGTTGGCAACATCCAGGGGATCGACAACTCGTTGCAGCGGGTACCAGCGGCGCGCTTCCTCGAAGACGTTGGGATTGGCAGCAGCACGCGCCTCCCATGCCTGCGTGCGCACGGTGCCCGGCGCAACGGCATTCGAGCGGATGCCGAGCTTTCCATATTCCACCGCAATCAGTTTGGTCAGATGCAGCAATCCCGCCTTCGCGGCGCTATAGGCAGGATGGCCGAAGACGTTCATGCCGTTGACGGATGCGATGTTGATGACCGAGCCCTTCGTCGCTCCCAGCAAGCCCTCGACGGCGCGGAAGCAGAGGAATGCCGCCTCGAGATTGAGGGCGTTGTCCATCCGCCAGATTTCCGGAGTGGTATCGTGCAGGCTGACGGCACGCGCAGCACCGGCATTATTCACCAGCGTTCTGACAGCGCCAAGTATAGCGGCCCGCTTCGCCATCTCGGCTACACTTGCCTCGTTCGTTACATCACAGCCACACGCAATGAAGCGTTCGGCCGCGCCCAGCGTATGGGCGGCCCTCTCGGCGGCGGCAAAGTCGATGTCGACCATCAGGATGGTATCGTGATCCTCGGCAAGCCGCTCGGCAATCGCACGGCCTATATCACCCGCAGCACCGGTCACGATTGCTACCGTCTTTGTCATTCTCTACCCCTCTTTGGCATGGAATGGTCAGTCCCCGAGCAGTTGCCGGTCATCGCCATCGCGGTGGGCAACGAGCTGCTGCTTGATGCGGCGCAGTGCCACTGCCGCCTTTGGCTGGATGGCGTAGGCGACGAGGCTGGCGAGAATATCGACCGCCGCCAGATACGCGATGCGCGTCGAGGTGGGACGGAAGATATTGTTGCCCTCTTGCAGATCGATGGGCACGACGATTTCGGCTGCTTGCGCGACCGGGCTCCTGCTCTGGGTGAGCGCGATCGTCGTCACCTTGGACTCGCGAGCGAGCGTGAAAGCACGCACGAGCTCGGCGTTGCGCCCGGTGAAGGACGAGCCGATCAGCACGTCGGTCGGCTTGGCGGCAGCGGCCATCATCAATTGCATGCCGTGATCGGAGCTTGCGGTGACATGCAGGCCAAAGCGAAACAGCCGGTTCTGCAATTCGCTGGCGATCATTGACGAATTGCCGCCAGAACCGAAGGCATAAATCATGTCGGCGCGTGCAAGTCGCTCGGCCGCAAGCTCGATGGCGGCAAGATCGAGCGAACGATGAAGCAGGAAGAGAGCGTTCTGGGCCTTCGTTATGATGTCCTGCGCGACATCACCAGGATTCGTGCTTTTCGGCTCAGGTTTCAGGTACCGCATCCCGACATAGGCCGTCCGGGCGAGTTGAACCTTGAAATCGGAGAAGCTTTCACAGCCAAGCCGCCGGCAGAAACGCGTCACCGTCGGCGGCGATACGTCAGCCTTTTCGGCAAGCTCGATGATCGAGGCGTTCACCGCGAATTCGAAGTCGTTGAGGAGGATATCCGCGATACGGTTCTCCGAGGGCGAAAGCCGGGGCTTCTCTTCCTGCAGTGTAGAGAAAATGTCCAACCGAGCTCTCCCGTCCTTTGCGCTATTGATCCTTCGGCTTATACGCGACGCAGTCGATTTCAACCTTGCAGTCGACCATCATCGACGACTGGACACAGGCGCGCGCCGGCGGATGGTCGCCGAAATATTGCTGATAGATGGCGTTGAAGGTCCAAAAGTCGCGAGGATCGTCGAGCCAGACGCCGCAACGCACCACATGCTCGACGCCGTACCCAGCTTCCTTGAGAATGGCCAGCACGTTCTCGATCGTCTTGTGCGTCTGCGCGACGATGTTTCCATCAATGATTTCACCATTTTCCATGGCAACCTGGCCGGAAACATAGAGCCATCCGTCAGCTTCGACGGCGCGTGCGAAGGGGAGGGACTTGCCGCCGGCACCCTTTTGAACCGCGCCATAACGCTTGATGGACATTGGTCGATCCTTGCAAATTATTTTCGTAGTAAGTTGACAAATCACCATACAAAGCGGAATTTGGCTAGAGAAAAACAGCATTCATGAAAAGAATTTCAATGTGGGGAGATAATGCGCGATCCTTTCAAAAACCCGTTCCCTGCTTCGGATGCTGCCCGCCACTCGATTTGGGAGATGCTGGTAGCGCGTGACATCGACGCCTTCCTGGCTGCCGACTGGTCGATGGTCGAGCATGATTTCGTCGAGGAAGGCTTCCTCGGCATCGACGGACGCAAGCAAGTCAGCCCCGACAAGTGGCGCCTGGCGTTTCCGACTTTGTCGGCCTACCGTGACGAGTGGCTGCATCAGGCACGAGACTTTGCAACACAGTCCTTCTCTGAGGACACCCGTAGCGCCATCTTCACGACCACCACGCTTGAGGACATCGAGATCGAAGGCGAGATGGCGCTGGTGCGCAAGAAGTTCGATGGCGGCCTTACCAAGGCCGATGGAACGCGCGATGTGATGCAATGGCAGACGCTCTATTATTGCCGCTTGCATGAAGGCCGCTGGAAGATATGCGGCTTTACCGGCTACCTGCCGAACCCGATGGGCTGATCAACACAAAGGCCGAACCCTTGCGCATTTTCGCGGCGGCGCTCGCAACCGAGACCAATACGTTTTCCCCGATCTGCGTCGATCGGCGCGCGTTCGAGGCGTCCCTTTATGCGCCTCCAGGGCAGCACCCGGAAACCCCGACCCTCTGCACGGCGCCAATCACCGTAGGGCGGCGTGTTTGCGCCGAGAAGGGATGGGAGCTGATCGAGGGTACGGCGGCCTGGGCGGACCCGGCCGGACTGGTGAACCGCTCGACGTATGAGGGGCTGCGCGACGAGGTGCTGGCCCAACTCGAGGCTGCGATGCCGGTCGATGCCGTTATCCTCGGCCTGCATGGCGCCATGGTCGCAGCCGCCTACGAGGATACTGAGGGCGACATACTGGCGCGCATACGCGCGATCGTCGGGCCGGATGTCCTTGTCTGTGCCGAGCTCGATCCACACAGTCATCTTACTGCCAAAAGGCTGCAGGCCGCCGACTTCTTTGTCTACTTCAAGGAGTTTCCGCACACCGATTTCGTCGATCGCGCGGAGGATTTATGGCGCATTGCCAGCCAAACGCTGGAGGGTCGATCAAAACCCGTCATGTCCGTGTTCGACTGCCGGATGATCGACGTCTTTCCCACCTCGCGCGACCCGATGCGCTCCTTTGTCGACAAGATCATACGCATCGAGAACGAGGACCCTGATATCCTCTCGATCTCGGTCGTTCACGGCTTCATGGCAGGCGACGTGCCGGAAATGGGCACGAAGCTGCTTGTCGTCACCGACGACAAGCCGGAGAAGGGCGAAGCCTTGGCGCGTGAACTTGGCCTCGAGCTGTTTTCGAAGCGTGGTACCTTCATCATGCCCCAGATCGACGAGATTGAGGCCGTAACGCAGGCAGCGGCAGCCACTTCCTGGCCTGTTGTCGTCGCCGACGTCTGGGACAATCCGGGCGGCGGCACTGCGGGCGACGCCACTGTCCTGTTGCAGGAATTCCTTGCAAGGGGTGTGAGAGATGTTGCGATCGGCACAATCTGGGACCCGATGGCAGTGCAGATCTGCATGGCGGCGGGAGAGGGGGCCGAAATTCCCCTGCGCTTCGGCGCCAAGTCCGCACCCGGTACCGGCAACCCGGTCGATGGCGTCGTCAAGGTCGTGAAGCTCGTCACGAATGCTGAGATGCGTTTCGGCGAGAGCTTTGCGCCGTTCGGGGATGCAGCGCACATCACACTCGACGGCATCGATATCATTCTGAATTCGACGCGCGCCCAGAGCTTCGACCCAAGCCTTTTCTCGGTCATGGGCATCGATCCGACGTCCAGGAAGATCCTGGTCATCAAATCGACCAATCATTTCTACGCGTCCTTTTCCAAAATCGCTGCGGAGATCATTTACTGCTCTGCCGGAACGCCTTATCCCAACAATCCGGCCAAGACACCCTATCGTCGGGCGCCGAAGAACATCTGGCCGATGGTCGAAGATCCCCACGGCCGCTAGCGCGGAGAGCCGTCACATGCAGCAAAATTCGTTTGCCGTCGTCGCCAAGCCGGGCGACAGGGTCGCCGACCTCTCGACGCCGCGGCCGATCATCGATGAGGAGCGACTGGCGGCAAACATTGCCCGCACACAGGCCTACATGGACAGGCACGGCCTGAACTTCCGTCCGCATATCAAGACGCATAAGATCCCCGCGCTTGCCACCGAGCAGATCGCGGCAGGTGCCAAGGGCATCAATTGTCAGAAGATCAGCGAGGCGGAAGTGTTCGCCGCGGCCGGCTTCGAAGACATCCTGATCACCTTCAATATCCTTGGCGCGCAAAAGCTCGAGCGCCTTGTCACGCTCAACGACAGGATCTCGGGCCTCAAGGTCGTTGCCGATAGCGCCGTGACGGTCGATGGCCTGTCTTCCACCTTCGCATCCCGCAAGCCGCTGACCGTTCTTGTCGAATGCGACACCGGCGGTGGGCGCTGCGGCGTCCAGACGCCTGAAGAAGCGAGGAGGCTGGCGAAGCGCATTCACGACGCGGCAGGCCTTTCCTTCGGCGGCCTCCTTAACTACCCGAAGCCCGGCTCCGCCGAGGCTGTGCAAGCGTTCCTCAGCGACGCGCTACTGCTCTTGAAGGCTGACGGCATTGCCTGTCCAATTGTCAGCAACGGCGGCACGCCAAGCCTCTTCGAGGCGCATCTCGTGAGCGCTGCGACCGAGCACCGCGCTGGCACCTATATATTCAACGATCGCTCCATGGTCCGTGCCGGCCACTGCAGCGAGGCTGACTGCGCCATGCATGTACTGGCAACCGTCGTATCGCGCCCGACCGCAGATCGCGCTGTCATTGACGCCGGATCGAAGGCCCTGACATCCGATCTGCTTGGCTTCTCCGACTTCGGAACAGTCGTCGGCTATCCCGAGGCGGTGATTATTGGTCTCTCCGAGGAGCATGGCGTCATCGACCTTTCAAAATGCGGCGACAAGCGTCCTGAGATCGGCGAGAAGATCCGCATCATTCCGAACCATACCTGCGTTGTCTCCAATCTCTTCGACACGATGGTGTTTCATCGTGACGGCGTCGTCACACGTGTCGAAGACGTGGCTGCGCGCGGTCTTGTCTGGTAGGGCCTTCGGTGCAGGGCCTTGGGTGCTTTCCCTATCCGCCACGGTCGTGTGGAGGTTTGCGCGCTGACAACCTCTTTGGCGCGCGCTCACGACCCTCAATCTGGCGGCGAAAGCTGAAATGTGTAATACTCGTACTGGACGACCGCAGTCTTTGAGGCGGGCTCGTTAGAACGAGTGTTTCATAGCCGCCACCGGCCCCTTCGGTGGCGCAAGTGCCGTCGCCGCCCTATGGCGAGTCATTCGAAGCAGCATTGACATCCAACAAGCCCACGCCGGCGGGCTATGCCACGCGTTTCCTCGGATTGCCTCCGGAGGCGTGCCGCCTTTTGCGTTGGGCGTCAATTGTGATTCAGGCAGATTCAACGGAGGGTACATGCCATGAATAGCATGAGAAACCTTTGCTTTGGTCTATTGGCTTCCGCACTGACATCCGCGCTGGCTGCGCCGACTGTTGCGCAGCAACAGCAGCCAAAACCCAATATCCTTGTGATCATGGGCGATGACGTCGGCTGGTTCAATCTGGGTGCCTATCACCGGGGGATCATGTCCGGGAAGACGCCCAACCTCGACAAGCTCGCGTCCGAGGGCTTGATGTTCACCGACTACTATGCCGAGGCAAGCTGCACGGCTGGCCGGGCGAGTTTCATCACCGGTGAAATTCCGTTGCGCACCGGCTTGACGACGGTCGGCCAGGCGGGCGCGGATGTCGGCATGCCCGACAAGGCGGCGACCCTGGCCACCGTCCTCAAGACAGAAGGATACGCCACCGGACAGTTCGGCAAGAACCATCTTGGCGATTTGAACAAGTATCTTCCGACATTGCATGGCTTCGACGAGTTCTTTGGCTATCTCTATCACCTCGATGCGATGTCAGACCCCTATTGGTATTCGTTTCCGAATGACCAATCCTACCGGGACAAATTCGGTCCGCGTAATCTGGTCCACAGCTTCGCGACTGATACCGACGACACGACCGAACAGCCGCGCTGGGGCAAGGTCGGCAAGCAGAGGATAGTGGACGAGGGGCCCCTGGCACCCTACCCCGACATGTCCAACGTGCCGAACATGCATGACATCATGCCCAAGGCCAAGTACGACATGGGCACGTTCGACGAAGTGCTGGTCAAGGCTTCGTGCGACTTCATGGACAAGGCCAAGACCGATAACAAGCCGTATTTCGTCTGGCACAACACGACGCGCATGCACGTCTGGACTTTTCTGTCGCCCAAGTATCAGGCTCTCATGAACAGCGACAGCAACTATGGCCTCGAGGAAGCCGGCGTGGCGCAGCTTGATGATAGCGTCGGCGCTCTTTTGAAATGTGTGGAAGATGCTGGCGAGACCAGCAACACGATCGTCGTGTTCACCACTGACAACGGGGCGGAGGTCTTCACCTGGCCAGACGGCGGCATGACCCCGTTCAAGGGCACCAAGGGTACCGTGATGGAAGGCGGCTTCCGTGCGCCAGCCATTATTCGGTGGCCGGGCAAGGTCAAGCCGGGAACGGTCGAGAATGGCATTTTTTCAGCCCTGGATTGGTTCCCGACGCTAGCAGCGGCAGCCGGCAATACGGAGATCACCGACCAGTTGCTGAAGGGTGTGCAGCTGGGCGACAGAACCTACAAGAACCATCTTGACGGCTACAATCAGCTGGACCTGCTGCTCGGCAAATCACCGTCCGCACGGCATGAATTCTTCTATTTCGGCGGCCCTGCTCTCGGGGCAGTTCGCATTGACAACTTCAAGTTCCAGTTCTTCCAGCAGCCCCAGGGCTGGCCCGGTGGAAAGGTAACGACGGACATGCCCACCATGGTCAATATCCGTCAGGATCCGTTCGAGCGAACACCATCGATTGGCGAGCAAAGTCTCAATGACCTTGGTGGGGGATACATGAATGACTTCTTTGCCCGCGAGTTCTGGCGGTTTGTCAGCGTTCAGGACGAGGTCAAGAAACTCGCCCTGACAGCGGTCGATTACCCGCCAATGCAGGATCCGGCTTCCTTCAATCTGGATGCGGTCAAGAAACAGATAGATGCCGCTATCAGGAACAAGCCGGGCAACTGACGAATAAAACTCAAGCAGCGGGCAGCCGGCAAGGGCTGCCCTTGCTGTCCGCGCAAACGGGATCACCGTATGGCGCCGAGCCAACACCGGCTGCGAGGTCCGCATTGCCTGAGGCTAGGCACGCTTCCCATTGGCTGCATTTGAGAAGCCCGCCGCAACATGACCTGTGATGCCAGACGCCGCGCCTTCCTTTGGTGTAGGCCACTTGACCTTACACGATTGAAAAGCATCTTCTTTTGTGTGGGCGTTAGGCACGCGGGAGGTCACGTCGATGAGAGTCTTAGTTGCATTGGGAATGGCAGCAAGTCTGTTGGCAATATCGGCGGCCGAGCCGCCCTGGCAATGGCAGACCTTTCACGGCGTACGGATGGATTCTGATCCCGTGCTGCTTTCGCGGTTTGACAGGATCTATCGCTATTGTTTGCCCGAAGCCAATTATCGCGGCTCACCCTATCCGACAAATGCTTGGCACATTACAGCGCTGAGAAGCTGCATGTATCGATTCGGGGTCGTGGACCGGGGGGCTTATTCCTATCCGGCCAACAGGCTCTTCTATCCCCTCTATTGAGGTGGAGCGCCCGCACGGGGTTGGTGGTCACGCAGCCGTGGGGTTGAGGAGGTTCATGTCGATACTCGTCAGCTCCACATGGCGCTCGAACGAGATGCCCACCTCATCGAACAGATGGCAGTCGGCAACGTTGATCCCGGTGGCGAGTGGCTGATCCGGGTGCACCGCCGCGCGCCCCTGCAGCGTCGCGCAGAAATTCTCGCTTTCGCCGTCGAGTGAGGCGTAGGCGACCGTCTGGGCGCCAAGGCGCTCGATGACAGACGGCGTAACGGTGAAGGCGATGTCGCCAGACCCGATCTGGATGTGCTCTGGACGCACGCCCAAGGTCAGCTGTTTGCCAATAGCGCCCTGTCTTGGCGTGACAGGGATCACCGCCTTCTGTCCTTTGTAGTCAATTTCGATGCCGGCATCGCTGACACCTGTGCAGGTGACTGGCAAGAAGTTCATCTTGGGATTGCCGATGAAGGCGGCAACGAAGATGTTGGCAGGCTTGTGGTAGAGTTCCAGTGGGGCGCCGGTCTGGGCAATCTCGCCGGCATTCAGAACCACAATCCGGTCCGCCATGGTCATCGCCTCGATCTGGTCGTGCGTGACATAAATCATCGTCGCCTTCAGCTGGCGGTGCAGTTTGGCAAGCTCGATACGCATGTCGGCGCGCAAGGCGGCGTCGAGGTTGGAGAGTGGTTCATCAAACAGGAATATCTTCGGTTCCCGCACGATCGCTCGGCCGATCGCGACGCGCTGGCGCTGACCGCCTGAAAGCATCCCCGGCTTCTGCTGCAAGCGCTGATCCAGGTGGAGGATGCGCGCGGCATGCTCGACCTTAGCCTTCAGCTTCTGCTCTTCCATTTTTTCCACACGCAGCGGGAAGGCAATGTTCTCGAAAACGCTCATGTGGGGGTAGAGCGCGTAGGACTGGAACACCATGGCGATACCGCGCTTGACCGGCGGCAGGTCATTGACCCTCAACCCGTCGATAACGATGTCGCCCGCCGTAGTGGCGTCGAGACCAGCGATCATACGCAGCAACGTGGACTTGCCGCAGCCAGACGGGCCAACGAAGACCACGAACTCGCCGTTCTTCACCTCAAGCTGAACGCCCTTGAGAACCTCGAAGTCGCCATAGAACTTCTGAACTTTGTTGAGAAGAAGCTGTCCCAAAAACTTGTCTCCGGTCGCCGCCGTTGCGGCATGCATCCTGTCAGTGAGGGATCGCGGTTGTTGCCTCCGCGATCCCGACAAAGGCTTACTTGAACGCGTCGATCTCGCCGGCAGCCTTCTTGATGGCATCGGCCGGCTGGGCCTTACCCGTCACGACGGACTGCACCATTTCGATCATCGAATTCTGGAAGCCCTTGTAGTCGGTAAAGAGCGGTTCTGGACCACCATAGCTGATGCCTTCAATGAAGGGCTTCCAGAAGGGGTCCTTGGCGACAAATTCATCAACCTTGGCCGAAGGCCGCATCGGCGTGAGGCCGGCACCGCCCTGCAGTTCGTACTCGGCCTGAATGTCGGGCGAGGTGATGTACTTGGCGAACTCCGTTGCCTTTTCCTCGACACCGGTGCCCTTGAAGATCGCAAGGCTGTCGGTGATGAGCAGCGTGCCCGGGCCCTTCGCATCCGGTCCGAGCGGAAGGGTGGTGACGCCCCAGTTGATCTTGGTGTCCTTGAGGCGATAGGCGGCACCCGAACCGGCCTGGATCATGGCCACCTTGCCGTCGAGGAAGATGGCGCGAACTTCGTTCTGTTCGTAGGCGGTCGGGCCTTCTTCGGAGTAGGGGGCGATGTCCTTGTAGGCCGTCAGCGCAGCCAGCACCGCAGGGCTATCGAGAGTGACCTTGCCGTCGGCGTCGATCACGCTGGCATTGTTGGTGTAAACCCAATGCATGAACTGATGCATGGTGTTGTCGAATGTCTTGGCAGACAGACCAAAGCCCGGAATGCCGGTCTTTTCCTTGATGGTCTTCGCCATTTCGATTTCTTCGGCCCAGGTCTTCGGCGGCTTCTCGGGGTCGAGACCGGCCTGCTTGAAGAGGTCCTTGTTCCAGTAGAGGGCCTTCGTGGAGAAAGCGACCGGAACGCCCCACTGATTTCCATCGAAGGTGACGGTATCAACGATGTGCGGGTAGTAGGCTTTCTTCTCGTCGTCGGTCATCGGAACCGGAACGATCAGGTCGTTCTGGGCGAATTCCTTGAGTGTACGCGAGCCGACGTAAGCCATGGAGACCGGGGTGCCGGCAGCGGCAAGCGTGGTAGCCTTGTCCTGGCACTGGGCCCAGCCGACAACCTCGGGCGAAACCTTCCAGCCCGGGTTCTTCCCTTCCCATTCCTTGATGTATTTCTGGTGGATCGGGTCGATCGTATCGCCGCAATAGATCCAGCTGATTTCCTTGTCGGCGGCATGTGCCGTGACCGCGGTCATCGCCGTCGAGCCAAGCAAAGCGAGCGCGATAAGGCCCGTTTTAATGGTAATGCTCACGTCGTTACTCCCATTCTGGTGTTAGCTGTTCACTCGTTATTATTGGATATTATTGTTTCACCGCACCGGCGGTCAGGCCGCCGACAAGGTAACGTTGCAGGAAGAAGATGATGACCATCGCCGGCGCAATGCCGACGAAGGATGCGGCCATCAGTTCGTTCCAGATGACCTCCTGCTTACCGAAATAAGCAAAGAGTCCCACCGGCAGCGGCATGTATTCGGTCTTCGAGTTGAAGGTCAGCGCGAAGATGAACTGCTGCGCATAGGCGCCGATGAAGGTGGTAATCGCCACGACGATGATCCCTGGCATGGCAATTGGAAGGATCACGCGACGAAGCGTATAGAAGTGGCTGGCGCCATCCATGAAGGCGGCCTCGTTCAGCTCCTGCGGGATACGGATCATGTAGGTGCGCAGCAACCAGATCGCGGACGGGATCAGGAAGGCGACGCCGGGGACAATCATGGCAAAATAGGTGTTGAGGACGCCGATGGTGCGCATCAGGCGAAAGAGCGGGATGAGAAGCACCGCGCCGGAAAACATGTTCACGGTCAGGAATGCGCCAAGCAGGATGCCCATGCCGCGAAACTCGAACTTCGCGAAGACATAGGATGCCGGAATTACGAGGGCGAGCACGATGATCGTGACGGTCACCGAAATGAAGAACGAATTGAATATGTACCGTCCGAAACCAGGAACGCTGACCCACATGGTTCGATAGGCCTCGAAGGACCCGTTTTCGGGCCAGAACCGGTAGGGCGAGGAGAACAGCTGGCTGAGCGGCTTCAGCGAGACCAGAAAGCCTTCCACGAAAGGCGAAAGCACGAAAATCAGGAACAATGCGATGCCGAGATAGATCAGCACGATCTCCCACCAGCTGTATCGATCGATCATGGCCGGGTTCTTCATGCGCGCTTCTCCGGGTTGAGGCGGCGAGTGACACGGAAATAGGCCAGGCAGAAGAGCGACAGGAAGATGCAGATCAGTACGGCCCGCGCAGCACCCTCACCATATTTCTTCGAGCCGATGGCCGTCTGGTAGGTATCGATGATCATCGTCGTTGTCTGGCCGCTCGGACCGCCCTGGGTCAGGATCCAGATGATGTCGAAGGAATTGAAGGTGGCAATCAGCGACAGCATCGACATGGTAATGATCGCCGGCACCATCAGCGGCAAGGTGATGCGCCGGAAGCGGTAGAAGCGACCGGCCCCATCGGTCCAGGCTGCCTCATAGAGGTCCTTCGGAATCGACTGAATGGCGGCCAGGAAATAGATGGTCACCAATGGCACGCCGATCCAAACGTCCGTGATGATCGTCGCCCAGAAGGCCGTGCCGCCATAGGCGAGGAACGCCACCGGTCCGTCGACGAACCCAAACCGTTGCAACATGCCCGAGATCATGCCGAACTGGCCGTTGTACATCCAGCCCCACATGAAGATACCGATCGCCATCGGCACGATCCACGGCGGCATCGTGAGAAGCCGGAAGAGCGAACGCCCGGGAACCGCAGCGTTTAGCATCGTCGCGCCGAAAGTGCCGATGATCATCTTCAGGGCGACCGAAAAGAAGGTCCAGATGAATGTCCGCAGGATAACTTCGGCGAAGGTCGCATTGAAAATCTTGCTGTAATTGGCCCAGCCGACCCAATTCGTCGTCTTCTTCAGTGAAGCATCGGTGAAGGACAGTATGAATGTGTCGACGAGGGGATAGGCGACAATCGCCGCCACGTAGAGCACTGCTGGAAGAAGAAGGATCCAGGCGAAGATGACTGCGTTGCGTTGGACGCTCATCCTGCCGTTCTCCTCAAGCCGCTCTTGCGTGCAGGGCTTCGTCGAACCCGTCCCACACGGGGCGCAGATCGACGACCGCCTTCTTCATGCGGGCCTCGTCCATGGACAAGGCGAGAATACCGGCTTCCAGCGCGTTTAGGGTCGAGACCGGAAGCTCGGTGCCAGTGCGCACGCTGTCGAGGAGGTCGGCTGCCATCTGCTCGTCGGCACCGTAATGCTGCGAAAGCTCGGTCGCCACATACTTGTTCTCAACCACCTTCTTGCCGGTCAACTGCTCATGGACGTCGAGATAGCCGCGGACGAAATCGCCCTCCGCCATGCCGCGCGATCCCATGATGGCAAAGCGGCGGAACTGGTCGGGAACGTTGAGGTTGGTATGGAAGTTCATGCCGACGCCATTGGCATATTCGACGATCGCTACCTGATAGTCGATGATGTCGCCGTCGCTGTCGAAAACCTTGTCGGACCCCATCCAACCGCTCGGCTTGCGGTGGAAGAGCTCCAGGTCATTGATGCCTTCGCGTGCGGGATCGTTGGCCGGAATGAAGCTCTTGCGGCCGCCGAAGCTTGCAACCCGTTCCGGGCGGGCGCCCACCACGCCATTGTAAAGATCGAGGTCGTGGCAGCACTTTTCCAGCATGAAACTGCCCGAATAACGCTCGTAGCGGCGCCAATCGCGCATGAAGAAAGCGCCGTGGTAGGGCTCGATATGCTCCGCAGCCTCGATCGAGACGATCTGGCCGAGCTTGCCTGCAGCCTGAATGGCGCGAAGGTCCTTGTAGAGGGGCGAATAGCGAAGAACGAGGCCAACCATCAGGCGCTCATGTCCGAACTTTGCCATCAGACGTGCCAGCTCGATGCTCTCGGCGACCGTCGTGACGATCGGCTTTTCGCAGAAGACCTTCAGGCCACTTTCAAGACCCAGCCTGATATGATCGAGATGCATGTGATTCGGGGAACCGATCATCAGGAGATCGAGCTTTTCCTTGGCGATCAGCTCTTCTGGGGAAGCATAGGCAGTACCGGCGGAAATGCCTTTTTCGACGAGCCCCGGAAGCCCCGCCGGATCGGGATCGACATAACCCACAATCTCGAAGCTTTCATCGACGGACTTGAAGACGTAGCCAAGATAGCCGAGCCGGAAACCCAGCCCGATAATTCCCACTTTCATGCTCTTCTCGTTCCCATTTACGTAATTTATTTTCGTCAAGTTGGGACAAAATTTCGAACTCGTCAACACGAATCCCACGAAAAGTTACATGCATGAAATTAATTTTCATAGCTGCCCATTTTCCGGCTTCAATGACCTTCAAATGGGCACAGACCCTCGTTTTCGCTGCGCGCAAACGCTGAACGATCGCCTCGGATCTTGCTGGAGCGCGCGTCAACGGCGAAAGAGGCTGGTGTCGCGCCCCTCGGATCTAGCGGTTTCGCCGTTTGCCCTCGAGCAGATCGAGCACCGAATTTGCGGCATCCAGAACGTTCGTGCCAGGGCCGAAGACGGCTGCGACCCCGTGGTCCATCAGGTATTGGTAATCCTGCCGCGGAACGACGCCACCCACCACCACGATGACATCGCCAGCACCCTGTGCCTTGAGTTCGTCGACCAGTTGCGGTGCGAGCGTCTTGTGGCCGGCCGCCAGCGACGACATGCCAACCACGTGTACCTTGCTGGCAACCGCGAGGTCGGCGGCTTCCTTTGGCGTCTGAAAGAGCGGCCCGGCCAACACATCGAAGCCGATGTCGCCAAACGCCGAGGCGATCACCTTGGCGCCGCGGTCGTGACCGTCTTGGCCGAGCTTGGCGACCATGATCCTCGGTCTGTGACCAAGGACCTTGCCGACATCGGCCATGCGGTCCTTCAGCACTGCCAGTTCCGGCTCGTTGCGATAGGCTTGGCCATAAACGTCCCTGATGACCTCGGGCTCAGCCGCGTGGTCCCCGAAGGCTCGACGCATGGCGTCCGAAATCTCGCCAACAGTCGCCCGCGCACGCGCCGCTTCGATGGCGGCCGCAAGCAAGTTCCCCTTGCCGCTGCTTGCAACCTCCTCAAGCGCCTTGAGGGCCACTTGCACGGTGACGCCGTCGCGGCGGCGTTTCGTGTCTTCGATCCGCGCGATCTGAGCGGCGCGCACGGCTGCATTGTCGATCGCCAGGATCTCGATCTCTTCTTCCGTGTCGAGACGGTATTTGTTGACGCCCACGATGACCTCTTCGCCCTTGTCGACCGCGGCCTGGCGTCGCGTCGCCGCTTCCTCGATGAGCCGCTTGGGCAGGCCCTCGTTCACCGCCTTGGTCATGCCGCCCAGTGCCTCGACCTCCTCGATCAAGGCCCAGGCCTTGTCGGCAAGTTCTTTCGTCAGGCTCTCGACATAGTAGGAGCCAGCAAGCGGATCGACGACATTGGTCACGCCCGTCTCGTGCTGAAGAATGAGCTGCGTGTTGCGGGCGATGCGAGCGGAAAATTCCGTCGGCAAAGCAATGGCCTCGTCGAAGGAATTGGTGTGGAGCGACTGCGTGCCACCCAGCACCGCCGACATTGCCTCGAAGGCGGTGCGGATGATGTTGTTGTAGGGATCCTGCTCCTGCAGCGAAACGCCCGACGTCTGGCAATGCGTGCGCAGCATAAGGGAGGACGGCTTCTTGGGCTCGAACTCCTCCATGATGCGGGTCCAGAGCAGGCGCGCGGCGCGCAGCTTCGCCGCCTCCATGAAGAAGTTCATGCCGATGGCAAAGAAGAAGGAAAGGCGGCCGGCAAAATCATCGACGTTCAATCCCTTGGCGAGCGCGGCCCGAACATACTCGCGCCCGTCGGCGAGCGTGAAGGCGAGCTCCTGAACCAGTGTCGCGCCGGCCTCCTGCATGTGGTAGCCGGAGATCGAAATGGAGTTGAACTTCGGCATCTCCCTTGCCGTGTATTCGATGATATCCGCAACGATCCGCATCGAGGGTTCCGGCGGATATATGTAGGTGTTACGGACCATGAACTCCTTGAGGATGTCGTTCTGTATCGTCCCCGAAAGCTCAGCCCGGGACACGCCCTGTTCCTCGCCGGCAACGATGAAGCTCGCGAGTATCGGAATGACGGCGCCGTTCATCGTCATCGAGACCGAGACTTTCTCCAGCGGAATGCCATCGAACAGGATCTTCATGTCTTCGACGCTGTCGATCGCAACGCCTGCCTTGCCTACATCTCCGACGACGCGCGGATGATCGCTGTCATAACCGCGGTGGGTTGCCAGGTCGAAGGCCACGGAAACGCCCTGTTGACCGGCAGCGAGCGCCTTGCGGTAGAAGGCGTTGGAGGCTTCCGCGGTGGAGAAGCCGGCATATTGCCGGATCGTCCAGGGGCGGCCAACATACATCGTGGCCCGCGGCCCGCGGACAAACGGTGCGAAGCCCGGGAGCGACCCGAGATGCTCGGCATCCTTTATGTCGCCCTCGGTATAGAGCGGCTTGACGTCTATCCCTTCGGGCGTGTGCCAGACGAGCGTCTCGGGGGAGGCTTTCAGCTCTTTCTCGGCAAGAGCCTGCCAATCGCCAAGCGTTTTCTTCGTCATCCTATCCTCCGGTATTCTTCTTTGGCCGCAGGCTAGCACTTTAACCGCCTGCGGTGCGATAGAGCCTTAGGATAATTTAATCGCGAACTTCGTCGCGTCTGCGGCATCGCCTCGAGCTTGTCAGGAAACGCTGACCGGCTTGGACCGCAACCGGCTTGCGGTTGCCGGATCCGCCCTTCTGCAAAGCTGCGGCGGCAAGCCTTTCATGATGAGCTCTGCATCGGCAACAGCCATTGAGCCAAGCGCATAGAAGGCGTCGCGTGTACCGCCAGTGCGATGTGCTGACAGCAACAGCCCTTCCACCTTGCGGACGGGATCGTTGGGAGCAACCGGCTCATCGGGGAAGACATCGGTCGCGGCGCGGATATGGCCGGATCGCACCGCCTCGAGCATGGCCGGAAAATCGACGACCGCGGCGCGGCTCATCAGCAGGAAGGCGGAGCCCGGCTTCATGAGCGCAAACTCCCTTCGGCCAATGAACCCTTCGTTCTCGCTCGTCACGCTGGCGAAGACGAAGACGATGCGGCTTTCGCTGAGCACCTCATCCAGCGATGCCGGCATGCAGTCGAGCCGCTCGATGATCTCGGCCGGCAACCAAGGATCAAAAACGCGCACCGTATTGCGAAACGGTCGGACAAGTTCCCGCAATTGGCGACCCAGATCACCGAAGCCGACCAGCCCGACTGGTGCGCCGGCGAAGCGAAACGTTTCTTCGTTTCCTGCAAGGCCATAGTCTTCGATACCGGCGCGAAACTGCCGATCGGCCATAGTGATGCCGCGAGCAAGATCGATCGCCATCCCAAGTGCTGCTTCTGCAACCGGCGATGCGAACGCCGATGCAGGGGTGATCACCCAGATGCCCCGCTCGACACAGGCTTGGTAGTCGATGTTCGGCAGGAAATTCGACTCGACATTGATAATGGCCTTCAGCCTGGGCGCGCGATCCAGCCGCTCTTTAGGCATGTCGGTCTGACCGAAGATCAGCACCGTATCCGGCAACAGGGCTTCCACCTGCTCAGCCGGCATTTGCCGGTCTTCGGAGACGACAACGTCTCCGAGTTGCTCCAGACGACGGCGAACATCCGGCGTCATGATGAGATCGAGCGTCCGAGGCCACGGATCGACGAGAATGATATTACGGCTCATGATTCCTCCCATTGCCTCCAGAATGAAAATGCGGGCAGATTTTCGCAAGCCTGTTCTGCGGCACCTGCGCTCAAGGACTGGTTGAGGATACCATCAACGGGTCTTCCCTGACCGTCTGCACCAGGAAATCAAGGACCGTGCGCACCCGCAGCGGCAGGTTCTTGCGCGATGGGTAGACGACGTTGATCGGCAGCCGTGCCGGAGGAAAATCGGGCATCACGTTTACCAGCCTGCCGGCCTCGATGTCAGGGCAGGCGAGGATATGCGAGAGCACTGCCAGGCCGCCCCCGGCCAATACGGCGCGATGAACTGCCACGGCATTGTTGGCAATCAGACGTGGTGCGATGCGCACGGAAGTCTCGTCGGCCCCATTGGAAAATGTCCACGACCGCCCATCGCCGGCACGGCTGTAGCAGATGCAGTCATGGCCGCTGACGTCATCAGGCCTTTCGGGCATGGGCCGTCGCTCGGCATAACTGGGCGCGGCAACCAGAAAGGCGGTCGTCCATCCAATCCGCCGGCACATCAGATTACAGTCAGAGACGGGGCCGAGGCGCACTTCAAGGTCGATGCCATCGCCGATCAGGTCCGACGGCTCCTCGCGAAAAATTAATTCGACGGAAAGCCCGGGATGGCGATCGAGCAAGCCTATAAGACGCTCGCTGACGTAAAGACCGAGCGGTGCGGGCAGGGTGAGCCGCACCCGGCCGGACACCGTGGTCGCCTCGACGGAGGAGGATTCGTTGAGCGCATCCACCGCTTCAACCACTTTCAGCGCCATCGCAATCATTTGCTCGCCCTCGACAGTCAGAGCAAGCGCATTCGTACTACGATGCAGCAGGCGCGTGTTGAGATGTCCTTCCAGCGCCGACACCTGCCGGGAGACTGCCGGCTGAGTCAAGTTTAGGTCGATCGCCGCTGCAGAAAACGAGCCGGTCTCCGCGACCCGGAGAAAGGCTCTCAGCGCAGATACGATGTCCATCCGGTTCCCCATACATTTCGACATAAGCCTTATGCCGCAGTTTAGGTCGGAAGAGCTTTACTGTCCAGCAATTACGGATATTTTATATCCATAAGGATACACGATGTCCGCAATTAAGGAGAGAGACATGACCCAGCGCCTCAACTACGCACAGCATTCCCCCGAGTTCTTCAAGAAGATCTCGGATCTCAGCATGAGCTTGAAGGACAGCACTATCGAGCAGAAAATCCGCGATCTCGTGAACATCCGGGCATCCCAGATCAACGGCTGCGCCTTCTGCCTCGACATGCATGTCAAGGAAGCCAAGATCCACGGCGAAAGCGAACTGCGCCTCTATCATGTCGCGATCTGGCGTGAATCGAACCTCTTCGTCCCGCGCGAGCGGGCAGCTCTTGCCTGGACAGAGGCCGTCACGAAACTTCCGGAAGGCGGGATCCCCGACGAACTCTACGAGCGGGTCCGTGGCCAGCTCTCGGAAAAGGAAGTCTCGGACCTGACCTTCTCGATCATGGTGATCAATGCCTGGAACCGCGCCAGCATCGCCTTCAAGGCAGTGCCGGGCTCCGCCGACAAGGCCTACGGCCTCGACAAGGCCGACCTCAACTAAGCCTGCGACCTCAAAGCCATCTACACCGCGGCCGGCGGCCGCTTGAAAGGGAGAAGTCCTATGAAGATCGTCATCATCGGCGGGACCGGCCTTACCGGCTCCAAGACAGTGGAGCGCCTGCGCAAACAAGGCCACGAAGTGATTGCCGCCTCTCCGAACACCGGCGTCAACACGATCACCGGGGAGGGGTTGGCCGCGGCGCTTGCTGGTGCCGAGGTCGTCGTCGATCTCGCCAACTCGCCGTCCTTCGAAGATAAGGCAGTGCTCGAATTCTTCGAAACCTCTGGGCGCAATCTGTTTGCGGCTGAGAAGACCGCCGGCGTCAAGCACCATATCGCGCTTTCCGTCGTTGGGACCGAACGATTGCAGGAAAGCGGCTACTTCCGCGGCAAGCTCGCCCAGGAAAAGCTGATCAAGGCTTCAGGCGTTCCGTACACGATAGTTCATTCGACGCAGTTCATGGAATTCCTGAGCGGCATCGCGCAATCCGGCACGGTCGGCGACAAGGTTCATCTGTCACCGGCCTATGTGCAGCCGATCGCCTCCGACGATGTCGCCGACGCGATGGCAGATGTGACCCTTGCTGCCCCCGTCAACGGTACGATCGAAATCGCCGGGCCGGAACGCTTCAGGCTCACCGAACTCGTCGCTCGCTACCTGAAGGCGGTGGGCGATCCTCGCACGGTCGAGTCGGATCCGGAGGCGCGTTACTTCGGCGCCCGACTGGAGGATGGTTCGCTGGTCTCCGACAACGACCCTCGCCTGGGACAGATCACCTTCGAGCAATGGTTCGCAACATCAGCGCGGAAATGACAGCGCGCCGCTGCGTCCTAATTCTGGGGCGCAGCGCCCATCCCAAGAAAGGAATCTCGATATGATGAAGTCGCTTTTTGTCGCAGCTGCCCTTGCAGCCGCATCGTTCAACACTGCTTTCGCCGCTGACGCCGGCAGCAAGGCTGCCAAGGTCACGCTCGTCTATGAGCATGAACTGCCGAACGTGCCGGGCAAGAGCATAAAGGGTGTCTTGGTCGAATACGGTCCGGGCGGTTTTTCCGCGGGTCACACCCATCCGACTTCCGCCTTCATCTATGCAACGGTCCTGGAAGGCTCGATCCGCAGCCAGGTCAATGATGGGCCGGTGAAAACCTACAAGGCCGGCGAGAGCTTCTCGGAGATGCCGGGCGACCGTCATGGCGTCAGCGCAAACGGCAGCAAGGCAAAGCCGGCCAAGCTCCTTGCCGTTTTCGTGGTTGACACCGACCAGAAAGAACTGACCTATCCCTTGAAGAAGTAGGCGAGGACGGGGCCGGGTGTCGATCGCGCACTCGGTCCCCCACAGCGCGGCAATTATCGCGATCGGAGCTGCCATGTTCAACGACCAACTTTCGTTGCCGCTTGTTCTGATCAACCTTCTGGGCGTAGCCGGCATTGTTGTATGGCATCTCCAGGGCCGTGGCCGCCCGACTGCCCGGCTGATCGTCCAGATCCTATTCTTTGCAGGCATGACCGCCGTTCTCGTTATGGCAGGCATCCTGCCTCATCGCGTTGAGGAGACGCAGCTTGCCGGCGTGATGGCATTCCTGTCCATCTCGGCAAGGGTATTGTGGTGGACACATCTGGCATGGACCCTCATCGGCTTCGTACGGATCTATATCGTTCTGGAAAAGAGGCCGCGTGAAGCGCGGCTGTTGCAGGATCTGATCGTTGCCGTCGTCTATCTCGGTGTCGCGCTGTCCATCCTGGGTTTCGTTTTCAAAGCACCCATCGGCACGCTGGTGGCAACGTCGGGTGTGGTTGCCATCATCTTCGGCCTGGCGCTGCAAAATACCCTCGGCGACGTGTTCTCGGGGATCGCGCTGACATTGGGGAGGCCCTTTGCCATCGGTGACTGGATCTTGCTTGGCGACGGCACCGAGGGCCGCGTCATCGAGAATAACTGGCGCTCCACCTTTCTGCTCACCGGCGCTCACAATGTCGTCATTCTGCCCAATAGCGCCCTGGCGAAGGTGGGTCTTACCAACCTCAGCCGTCCCGATGAAACGCATCAGATCACGCTGCTTGTCCGGATCGCGGCAAGCCACAGCCCGCAGCTCGTCGAGGAGGCGATGCGAACCGCCCTGCAAGGCAGCACGCTGATCGTCCAGGATCCGCCGCCGATAGTCGCCCTCAAGGGAATCGATGCTGTCGCAATCGAGGCAGAATTGCAGTTTCGCGTGACCAGTCCGGCAAACAGGACGCCGGCGCGCAACGAAGTGATCAATCTCGTCCACCGCCACTGCCGGGAAAGCGGGCTTTCGCTTGCAATGCCGCCACAGAGCTATCTCTACGCATTGCCCGACGCAAGCGAGGTCAAACTGCGATCAGCCAGCTCGGTCTAGAACCCACTCGAAGCTGCTCTTCCAAAGGTCCGCCGGAATATCCCTGGACAGGGTCTCGATCAGATCGGAAAAGCTGACGCTGCGCAATTTCTGGCGCCACGCTTCGTCAGCGTCCCACATGATGCGCGCCACGGCGCATGGGCTGCTTTCACAATAGTCGTGCGGCCGACAGGGATTGTTGGCTCTGATGTTATTGCAGACAAAAGTCTGCGCCTTGCCTTCCACTGCCTCGACGATGTCGAGAAAAGTCAGATCGGCGGGTGCTCTTGCCAGTCTGTAGCCGCCCGAAGGGCCGAGCGTCGTATGAACGAGACCTGCTTGGGAAAGGCTCTGCAGCGCCTTCGAAAGATATTCCTTCGGAAGCCCGTGGAACTCGGCTAGCGCCTTGGTCGACAGGTAACGGCCTTCGGGCAGGCCGGCAAGAATGGCGCAACAATGCAGCGCCCATTCGACTTGGCTTTTCAGAATCATCAATTCAGTCCGGGTCAATGCCGAACGGCATCTATTAAGGATAGAAAGTATCCCTATATCCCGGAAATGTAAACGGACCGAGAAATAAGCAATGGGCTTCAGGCAAGCCGCCAGCAATCAACCGGCGACGAGCAGTGAAGCCCGGGACAGTTCTCGTGTGGTACTCGGCACCGCCAGACCGCAACATCGCAGCAGAGATGCAAAAGCGGCACCAGCCTCGTCAAATCATCTCTCTCAATCTACGACCCGTTTCCTGCAGCACCTTGAACGCCGCATATCGCCGGTCATGTTTCTCGCGCAGATCGCCCGAAACAGGGCGATAGACCCTTGCAATGCGCGACATGACAGCCATCGCGCTAGAAAGATCGGAGTAGTGGCCGCCGGCAACAGCGCCGAGCATTGCGGCGCCAAGTAGCACCGGCTCAGGGCTTGTCACGCTGGCCACCTCCGTTGCCGTGGAATCCGCGATCATCTGCAGGACGAGGGGGCTATTTGCCGCTCCACCACTGGCCATGATCAAGTCGATATCGATCGCCTTGTCGGCCAATGCGTCGAGCAGTTGCCGCAGCCCGCAGCCGAGACCTGCAAGGCCCGCCACGTAAAGTGCGACAAGCGAATCCTCGCTTTCGTCGAGCGTCAATCCGGCAATCAGGGCTCGTGCATCAGGGTCGGCAAAGGGCGCCCGGTTGCCGAGAAATTCGGGCACGACGACAACACCGCCGGCGAGGTCGGCGACGCCATCCCCCGCGCGAGCGGCTGCACGCTCCAGATAGCCGACGAGCGACAGCCCCTCGGCCTTGGCGCGCTCCTCGATAACGCCGGCGGCCGGGTGCATGCGCACCAGATAGTCGATTGCGGCCCCTGCCGCTGACTGTCCGCCCTCGTTCAGCCAGAGGCCCGGAACCATCGCTGAGAAATACGGACCCCAGACCCCATCGACGAAGGTGGGTTCTTCTGTTGTCGCCATCGAGCAAGCCGACGTTCCAAAAATATAGGCCAGACGTCGGCCGATGTCGGCACTTCCCTCCGTTCCAACCTCAACCGCGCCCAATGTCCCAATGCCTCCGGCATGGGCATCGATGAGCGCGGCACCGACAGGTGTGCCGACCGGCAGGCCGAGGTCGGCGGCCGCCTGGACGGCAAGCCCGGCACCCAGTGCGGCTCCCGGCGCGACAATATCCGTCCCGATCCGCTTGAAGCCATCGGCTGCCAGGTCCTCCAGGCCGATCGCCCGAAAATAGTCAGCGTCCCAGCGTCCCTCGTGGGCGAGGTAGGTCCATTTGCAGGTCACCGTGCAGACAGATCGCGCCAGGCTGCCCGTGGCACGCCACGTCAGATAGTCGGAAAGGTCGAAGAAGTGGGCGGCCGCCTGGTATTGCTCGGGGAGGTGCCGCTTCAGCCACAGGAGTTTCGGGGCCTCCATCTCGGGCGAGATGCGGCCACCAACATAACGCAGCACCGCATGGCCGCCGGCGTTGATTTCGTCGGCTTCCGCTACCGCCCGGTGGTCCATCCAGACGATGATGTTTCTGTTGGCATCGCCAGAACGGCTGACGCTGATCGGGGCTCCATCCCTGCCGAGAGCAACCAATGAACAAGTGGCGTCGAAGCCGATGCCGGCGATCAAGGCCGGGTCGATGCCCGCATCCGCGACGGCCTGACGAACGGTGCCGGACACTGCCCGCCAGATATCCTCGCTGGACTGCTCCACGACGCCGCCAGCCTCGTGCCAGATGGCAATCGGCTGCTTGGCTGATGAGAGTAGATCACCGCTCTCGTTGAATACCCCGGTGCGCGCGCTGCCGGTACCGACATCTATCCCGAGAAAGTGGCGTGCCATGTCTAGAGATCCGTGCTGTGCGGTAGAATAACGAGGTCGCGGATCGTCACGTTGCGCGGCCGCGTCAGCATGAACATGACAGCGTCGGCCACTTCGCTCGCTTCCATCAGGCCGCCTGCCGCGATGGTCTCCTCGAGCTTGGCCTTCGGCCAATCGCTGATCAGGGCCGTGACAACGGGGCCCGGCGCGACCGCGCCGACGCGGATGCCATGCTTCATCACCTGTCGCCGAACAGTGTGAACAAACGCCTGCACGGCAAACTTGGATGCCGTGTAGATCGGCTCCCATACCACGGGAACCAGACCCGCGATGGAACTCGTCATGATGATGTCGCCGGTCTGCCGTTCAACCATATGCGGCAAGACGGCCTGCACGGAGCGAAAGGCGGCATTGACGTTCAAATTCAGCATGCGATCCCAGGCATCGGGATCCCCCTCCACGACGTCGCCGCCGATATAGGCCCCGGCGTTGGCGTGGAAGATGTCGAGCTTGCCGAACTTCTCCAGAATCTGCGGCATCATCGTTGCAACGCTTTCCGGGCTTGTCAGATCAATGACCAGCGGAAATGCCTGTGGTCCGAGTTCTGCGCAGATCTGCCTCAAGGAATCCTCTGCCCGATCGATCAGCACGACACTGACGCCCTCATCGAGCAGCGCCTTCGCGCATTCAAGGCCGATCCCCGAGGCCGCGCCGGTGACCGCTGCGACCTTTCCCGAAAGTTCCTGTCTCATTAGCATTCCTTACCTTCTATCTTGGGTCTAAGCGCGTCCGTGCGACACTCTCGAACGGCGTGCAAGCGAGTCGACGATGACGGCAATGGCAAGAACGGCGCCCGTGATCATGTAGCGAAGCGACGACGACAGATCGAGCAGCGTCAGGCCGTTGGCGATCGACTGGATGACGATGATGCCGAGCAGGGCCGAATAGGCACTGCCGCGACCGCCAAAGAGGCTGGTTCCGCCGATGACGGCAGCGGCGATGGCATTGAGGTTGACGTCGCCCGTTCCGGCCTGCTGGCTCGCCGATGCAAGACGAGCCGCGGACAGCACGCCACCCAGCGCAGCCAGCATCGAGCAGAGCATGAAGGCGCTCGTGTAGATCAGGCGGACATTGATGCCGGCACGGCGCGCAGCTTCGCGATTGCCGCCGACCGCAGTCATTGAGCGCCCCCACTTGGTCCGGGTCAGCGCGTAGCTCATGGCCACGACCAATCCCACGAACAGGCCGAACATCCACGGAACGCCGCGGTCCTGGTTGAGATAGAAGACGATGAGCTCCAGCACCACGGTGATGAGAATTGCACGCAAGACGAGGCTGCCGAGCGACCGCGAGGACAGGCTCGCCTCACGTCGCCGAACGACGGTCCGATACCCCGTCACGAACAGCACGATCCCCGGGATGGCCGCGAGCACATAGGAAACCGCATCGGGCATGACGAGCAACTGTCCGAAGTTCACGACCGCCGAGCCGTAAGGCAGGTTGATCGAACCGGTCGCCCCGAGGAGGTAGAGTTGCATGCCAAGAACAGCGAGCAACCCGGCCAAGGTCGAAACGAAGCTCGGCATTCCCAGGCGATTGAACAGCAATGCGTACAGAGCGCCGATGAGGCCACCTGCGACAAGAGCGGCAAGGATCGCCAGGGCAACCGGACAGCCTTCGTTGACCCACAGCATACCGACGAGTGCGGAGGCAAAGCCGCTGATCGAGCCGACGGAAAGGTCGATCTCGCCGACCATCAGGATGCAGACAATGCCGAGCGAAATAACGCCGACCGTGGAAGCGTCGAAGAGCAGGTTGACGAGATTGTTGGCCGACAGGAAGATCGGATTGAGCGAGGCAAACACCGTCCAGATGAGAACCAGCCCGACGACAACAGGCAACGATCCGAGATCACCCGATCGCACGCGATCGGCGAAAGCCCGGACGGCGCCGCTGACGCCGGTTTCATGCTTGACGCGAACGTCGCTTCTATCCAGCAACGGCGCTGAAGGCGCGTTCTGATTGGCGTTGCTGCTCATGGGGTGTCTCCATCAGTGATCTCCCGCGGCAGCTGGCGTCGGCTTGCCCTGCGGGAGACGGAATTGTCGGCAGCTCCAGTGATGGCGCTGACGAGTTCCTGGTTGGTTGCGTCGGGATAGAATATGCCATTGTTGCGGCCGAGGCGCAGGACCACAATGCGGTCCGCCACGGCCCGGACGTCTTCCATGTTGTGGCTGATCATGATGACGCCGAGGCCACGGTCGCGAACCCTTTCGATGAGGTTCAGGACCTCTGCTGTCTGTGCCACGCCGAGTGCGGCCGTCGGCTCATCGAGCATGATGAGCTTCGGCTCCAGGAGCAGCGATCTGGCGATCGCCACCGTCTGGCGCTGACCACCGGAAAGCGAGGCGATGGGAATGCGAACGCTTGGGATGCGCGCAGAGAGTTCATTCAGGAGCTTCCAGGAACGCACCTCCATCGACACTTCGTCGAGCTGCAGCGGACTGGTCTCCCGGCCAAGGAAGATGTTGGCGACCACATCGAGATTTTCGCAAAGGGCGAGATCCTGAAACACCGTCGCAATGCCCAGATCGAGTGCGGTGCTAGGGTCGGAGAGCGTCACCGGCTTTCCCGCGAAGGTGATCGTGCCCGATGTCGGCTGATGCACGCCAGCAAGAATTTTGACGAGTGTCGACTTTCCCGCGCCATTGTCGCCGACCAGGGCCACGACCTCGCCCGCATGCACGTCGAGATCGATATCCGTCAGAGCCGACACCGCGCCGAAATTCTTGGATACGCCACGCAGGCTGAGCACCAGCTCGCCGGTCGGCGCGTCGTGTTGAGTGTTCGTCATCGAGGCAAGCCTTTCCGTATGACTCTTGATACCTGCAATGAGCCCCCCGACGACAAGCGCCGGAGGGCCCTCGGGAGGAGCTCTTAGCTGCCGATGCCAAGCTTCTTGCAGCCTTCCGCGTAGCGGTCGCCGCAGAGCTGTTCAGGTGTCTGGATCGGCTTGCCGTTGACCGTCTTGTCGATGATCTCGGCCTTGAGGTTCTCCGCCGTTACGAGTGCCGGCGTGAACAACTGCGTCGGCGTGTCGAACAGCTTCGTATCGGCCTTCGGCGTTTCGCCGGCAAGCAACTGCATGGCGACGTTCGCCGCAGCGGCGGCAACGATCTCGCTCGGCTTAGAGATGGTGTTGTACTGGTCACCGGCGATGATCAGCTGCAAGCCGGCAATCGTCGCGTCGTTGCCAGTCACCGGTGGAACCGGATCCACACCAGCCGCCTTGAAGGCAGCGACAGCTCCACCGCCGGTACCGTCATTTGCGGCCACGACGCCGACGATCTTCTTGCCGAAGCGCGTGATCTGGCCGCTTGCCCACTGCTGTGCCTTCGGAGGCGCCCATTCCGGCGTATCGTATTCAGCCAGAACCTGGTATCCACCTTCCGCGATGCCGGCGTGGATGCCCTTCTTGATGAGGCCGGCGGCCGCGTCGGTCGGCGAGCCGTTGATCTCGAGCAGACCACCGTCTTCCGGCTTGACGTTGTTCTTCTTCAGATGCTCGACGAGCGATACGGCAATCATCTTGCCGATCTCTTCATTGTTGAAGGAGACGTAGTAGTCCGCTGCGGCGGACGGGATCGGACGGTCATAGGCAATGACCTTGACGCCCTGGCTCTGTGCCATCTTCACCAGCGAGGCAGCAGCGGTGGAATCCACCGGGTCGAGGATAATTGCCTTGGCACCCTGCGAAATCGCAGAGTTGAATTGCTGCTGCTGGCGCGATGCGTCGCCGTTAGCATTCTGGTAGATCACCTTGCAGCCGGCGCAGAGCTTGGCCATTTCGGCCTGGAAGCCCGGGAAATCATGCTCTTCGTAACGCGTCGAGCTTTGGTCGGGCATCAGGAAGGCGACGGTCGCATCCGTGACCTTGGCCGATTGTGCAAAGACGGATGTTCCACTGAGAAGGCCCAGCGCCAGAACAGCAGCGCCTGCGAGTTTCATCGAAAGTTCAGTCATTTTCGGTTTCTCCATTGAAGAGATCGATTGTTGCGGTTACTGACTCAGACCTGTGGCTGGCCTGAGTTCAAAAAGCGCACAGAGCCTCGGTCCGAAGCTGACGGTCAAAGACCGCAGCCGGCCGCACGTGTCTGCGCTGCACCTGTTCCAAAATTGAAGACAAGCAATCCCTTGCGGAGGCCGCCACGGTCTCCGTTCGCACTTGCCATCAATGTGTCCTGTCTCCTCCCTGTCCTCCTTGAGTTAGGCGGCCTCCACCGCTTTTTCGTTTTGTGCCCTCAGGGCTCGGAACCTGGAGGGCGGCATCCCTTTCTGCGCGAGAAAGTGCCTGTTGAAATTCGATAGGTTGTTGAAGCCCGATGCGTAGCAGATATCGATCACCGCCATCTCCTCGCTGCTCATCAGCAACTGACACGCGAGGTTGATGCGCAGGCGGTTGACATACTGAACCACCGAAAAGCCGGTATGTTTCCGAAACGACCTCGAAAATGCGCTCGGCGTCTGACCGGCAATCGCCGCCAGATCGGTCTCGGAAAACGGTTCCGTGAGGCGCTCGCGGATGAAGGCCAGCGCCTTGTTGGTGCCGATCGACATATAACCGGAGGGATCCGGCTGATAGTCGGACGTCGTCAGGGCGACATGACCGTTGGCGCCAGTCAAGAGTTCGACGAGCTGCATGAAAAGCGCGATGCGACGGGCACCCACAGCCTCCAGCATCTCTTGCATGATCGGCTTTGCGAGTGCAGCGGTCTCGACCGGGAAGAGTACGCCCCGACGGCTATCGGCAAGCACCGAGCGAAATCCCTTGAGCTCCGGAAGAATGGAAAGCAGGCCATCGATGAAGGCCTCGGAGAATTGCAGAACCAGGCATCGCTGCTCGATGCGCCTGTTGTCGACAACGTCGCTCACCCAGTTGTGTGGCAGGTTTGGGCCGGTCATGACAAAATTGCCCGGCTGAAAGTCACCGATGAAGTCGCCGACGAAATAGCAGCCGGACGTCTCGGTGATGAGGTGGATCTCGTACTCGGGATGAAAGTGCCACCGCACTGTATGATAGGGGTATCCGTGCGACCACATCTTGAAGGACTCGCCGGATCTTATCTGGACGACTTCCAGATCGGGCTCTGATACATCCCGCATACGACTACCCCTCCCTAGGGTACACTCTGCTACTGGGCCATGAACGGAGGAACTCTCCCGGTTCCATCTCGTGACCATGAAAGAAGTTTAGCCGGATGCGACAGGGGGCTCCACCACATTTGCCCCTACTGGCCGATACTTTTTTGTCATCCGATTCAACGTTACCTAGATGCCGCTTGACATATGTCCAGATGAATCTGCTCTCGTGCCCGAAGACCCGGCCACTGTGGTGGGAGTATGTGCAGGAATGGGAAACACGTTCTCGTCAGCCTGTTTCCTTGGGCGAAAAAGGGCAGATGGTCTCCGGTCTATCGCTTCCAGTTGAAAGAGAGCTCGCGATCCCTTGACGCACACGAACGTCAATCCGGCTCCGCCGGAACGTTAGGCTCGAGCCGGCTCCGGGGCAGGGGACGCGTTGATCTTCTCGCCCCCAAGCAGCCGATCCACGATCATCCGGCCGATCGGGATAGCGGAGGTTGCCGCAGGTGAGGGGGCATTGCAGACATGCAGCATCCGTTCGGTCTGCTTGAAGAGAAAGTCATGGACCAGGCTTCCGTCGTCCATCACCGCCTGCGCGCGAATGCCAGCCTGCGGGCTCTGTAGGTCATCAATTGTCAAGGACGGGCAATATTTCTGGCACTCCCTGAGATAGCGGGCGCGCGATGCTGAACTGGCGAATTCAGAGATTGCCGAACGCCAGTTCCTCCGTGCCATTTTCCAGAAGCCAGGAAATGTCGCCATACTGGCGACATCTGCGATCGCAAGGCTGCCCTTGGCATAGCCCTCGCGCGCAAAGCCAAGCACTGCGTTCGGTCCCACGGTCATGCCACCGTCGATCGTTCGCGTCAGGTGAATTCCGAGGAACGGCAGATCCGGATCGGGGATTGGATAGATCAGGCGCTGTGTGACCTTCGCCTTCGATGCCGGCAGTGCGTAGTATTCCCCCCGGAAAGGCACGATCCGATGGCTGATCTTCACGCCGGCCATCAAAGCGATGCGGTCCGATTGGAGACCGGCGCAGGCTATCAGTCTCCTGGCTTCGACATGACCGGCAGCGCTTTCGATGCCCACGCCTTTCTCCTGCTCGTGGATAGCTCTGACTGCGACCCCGCGCCTGATTTCGCCGCCTCGTGCCTCGATCGCCTGTGCCATGGCACGGCAGACAACGGCATAGTCGACGATCCCTGTGGAGTGGACGAGAAGGGCGCCGAGCCCGGCGATATTGGGCTCATCGGTTCTCAGTTGCGCCGTTGTCAGCCGGGTGTAATCGATGCCGTTTTGCCGCGCCCTGTCCTCAAGCGCCTCCATGCGCTGCATCTCCACAGGATCGGTCGCAACCAGCAGCTTTCCGCAGGTTTCGAAAGGAATGCGATTTTCCGTGCAGAAGCGCTTCGTTGCCTCGGCGCCCTCGCGGCAAAGCTTTGCCTTCAGCGAACCGGGAGCATAGTAAATCCCGGCATGGATCACGCCACTATTGTGGCCTGTCTGGTGTCTTGCAACTTCGGGCTCTTTCTCCAGGATAACGATGCTGGCGCCTGGCATCCTTTCCTGCAACGCCATGGCGACCGCCAAACCGACGATCCCACCTCCAACGATACAATAGTCAAACATATTGCTGCCCGATTCAGACTGCTGCCTGTCCGAAGGTTAGCACTCGCGTGGCACGCCGTCTTGCAGTCCTTATGGCGTAAGTCACCCTGCCGGTTGGTGGCACAGCTTCATTTATGGTCCCGAAATCTATTTCTCGCGTGTCGACAGGACGTTGCGGATGGAAAAGCTGGAGTTGATCCGCAGCACCCCTGGCAGGGCAGAAAGGATTTCCTTGTGGATTCGTTCGAACGCGCCGGCACTTTCGACGTCAACACGAAGCAGGTAGTCGGACCCGCCCGTCATCAGAAAGCACTCGCGGATCTCCGGATACTTGCGCACGGCGGCTTCGAAGCGATTGAGATATTCCTCCGTCTGGCGCTCCAGTGTGATCTGGATGATTACCGCAATGGCTTCCTCACCCACCACGTCAACTATGGCTGTATAACCTCTGATGATACCTGCCTTTTCCATCAAGCCAATACGGCGCAGGCAGGCAGAAGCGGATAGCCCGACTTCCTTGCCGAGGTCGACATTGGATATCCGGGAGTTCAGACGCAATTGCCGGATAATCTTCCTGTCGAGGGCATCAATCTCATACATTATCGCCTCATCTATTCGCGCCGCGGCGGTACCGCCTTCATCCAGCATCGATTGCGTCGGCAATCCATCGCATGGGATGCTCACCCCGAATAGAAGAGAATCGCGTCGTCTGGCAACGGCATGAAAAACCGGAGACCATTGCCTCCTGTTCGCCAAGCAACTGGGCCGCCCAGGAAAGATCAAAAGTCTGCTTGCTGAGGGCTTGGTGCCGCTCCTGATGGCCAAACATGCCAGCCATGCCGCAACATCCGGTTGCCGCGATGTCGACCGGCGCGCCAAGAGCAGCAAGAACCCTCTTCCAGGCCATCAGGCTGCCGCCCGCGCTTTCGCTGCAATGAACGAACAGCTTGCGTGGCAATCGCGCCGCGGTCAGCTTCGGCAGGGCGCGTCCCCGGGCGATTTCCCCGCTCAGGAATTCCTGGACAAGAAGAATAGGCTCCCCCGTCAGGCCGGCCTTGATGTATTCCTGGCGGATCATCATGACGAAGGCGGGATCGACCCCCACCATCGCCCTTCCGGATCCCGCAACTTTGTCGATTGCCGACCTCAGGCGCCTGGCCTGCCTGATAAATCGGGTCCTGTCGCCGAGCACGTGGGCCGCCTTTCCGCCCGGGGACATGGCAACAAAAACAGGCCGGTAGCCAAAGCGGCTAAGACCGTCTGCGAGTGCCCGGGCGGCCTGTGTGTCGAAAAGCGCCGTAAACGGATCCTGCCAGATGAAGACCGTCTCCTCGTGCCATTGCCGTTGCGCGATCACTTCGGCGGAAAAGGTCTGATATCCGCTTCTGCCCACATCGTGAAATGCCAGTGAAGGAAGGTCGCGCAGACCAGACAGTGTCTCCATCAGCGGGGTGAACAATCCTGCAAAAACCGCCGCGGGTTTTCTGTGCCGGGCCAGAACCGGTGAATATTCCTCCAGCAACAGCGCTGCCTTGTCCGCCAGTGATCGCCGACGCTTTCGATAGAGCCGGTCGAGGAAGTGCGATTTCATCTCGGGTATGTCGACCTGCACCGGGCAACTCGTTGCACAGGCCTTGCAGCCAAGGCATCCGTCGAGCGCGGCCAGAACATCGTCCTCCAGCTTTTCGGTTGCATGGCCTTTTTGATGCGCCTGGTGCCAATGCCTCAGCGCATCGGCGCGGCCCTTCGGAGAATGGCGAAGGTCACGGGTCGCCTTGAAGGAGGGGCACATGACGGTGCTGCGCTGATAGCTCAGGCACTGTGCATTGCCATTGCACCTGAACGCCAGGCTGAGAGGATCGCTGTCTTCCGTGTTGACGCTGCGGAACGGGGTTGTCTCGATACCCATGAGGGCACCCGGTTCACCGACGAGCTTTCCCGGATTAAAGCGATGCCCTGGATCGAATGCCCGCTTGATGCGGCGAAACGCGTCATAGGCCGTGGCGCCGACGAATTCCGCCAGATAGGCGCCACGCACGCCTTTGCCGTGCTCCCCCCAGAAGATGCCGCCATGCCGGCGCGTCAATTCGAACACGCCGTCCGAAATCGCCTTCATGATGACCCTGTCTTCGTCACGATCGATATTGAGGGCAGGGCGGATGTGCAGGCAGCCAACGTCGACATGCCCATACATGCCGAAGTTCAAGCCGTTGCTGCTCAACAGCCCCGTGAAATCCCTGACAAAGGCGGCAAGGTTTTCAACAGGCACCACGCAGTCCTCGACGAAAGCGATCGGCCGGCGCGTGCCACCGACCTTGCCGAGCAACCCGACACTTGCCGCCCTGACCTGCCAGAGCGCAGCCATTTCGATATCATCAACAGCCACGTGGCTTGCGATTGCGCCAGCAAGCCTCAGCGCGCTGTCGCGCAGAGCGTCAACCTGCCGTGCGAGATCGGCTTCGTCGTCTCCAACGAACTCCACGAAATTATAGGCAATCGGCTGGCCGTCGCGAGCCCGTAGCGAGACAGGCAGCGCCTGCAGAATTCCGGCCCTTTCCGCCAGGCCCTGGACCCATTCGTCCATGACTTCTATCGCCAGCGGATCATGCGCGAGGAGGGCCCCGCCCGCATCAAGTGCTGCGGCAAATGTCTCGAAGCCGATGACGACCAGTCGCTTGAATTTCGGTCTCGGCAGCAGGCGCAATCGTACCCGCGTGACAAGACCGAGCGTGCCTTCCGCACCGATCGGTAGCCGCCACCATTCGAGGCCACCTTCGGGCGGTCTCGCCCGCTCGAGATCATAGCCGGTAAACCGCCGTGAAAGTGCCGGCACCTGGGCTAGAAGCGCTTCGCGACCCGACTGACAGGCCCCGTCGATCTCAAGGAGCATTGCGTGAGCCCAATCGGGAGATGGCGCAGCACTGTCCAGCACGCGTCCGCCGTCAAGAACGATCTCCATTCCAAGGACATTGTCGCTGGTCTTGCCGTAGCGCCGTGATCCCTTGCCTGACGCATCCGTGCTCACCATCCCGCCAATGGTGCAGCGGCTTGCCGTCGACGTCGTCGGAGCAAAGAAGAGACCGGTCGATGCGAGTTGTGCGTTCAGTTCATCAAGAACAATACCGGGTTCCACCTCTGCCCACTGTTCCTCGACGTTCACCTCCAGAAGACGGTTCATGTACTTCTGGAAGTCGACGATGATGCCGGCGTTCAGGCTCTGGCCGTTGGTGCCCGTGCCACCACCACGGGCGGTGACAGGAATACCACGGAGATCATCAGTATCGAGGACACGCATCAGCCGTTGCACGTCCTCGGCATCACGTGGGGCAACGACTATATCCGGTGCGATCGTATAGATGCTGTTGTCGGTGGACATGGCCGCGAGAAGGGCGGCATCGCTTGCGACATCGCCACGAAAACCTCTCTCCTGCAGACGAGCAGGAAGACGTTCAAGAGCAAGATGATAAGGGGGTTTCTTTGTGTTCTGGTACGTTGTCACTGTGCAACCGGGGCCATCAAGGAAAGCCCATTGAACCACAAAGAAACCGTTCGTATAATTAGAAAGATATGAAAGTTTTTTCGGAAAATACGAACTTAGGCTTGCGCCATCTTCGCGCCGCGCTGACAGTTATGGAGGAGGGGTCATTCAGCAGGGCCGCGCAACGGCTTGGCGTCGTGCCCTCGGCTCTGACCGAGACGATCCGCATGCTCGAAATGGAGTGCGGAACGGCCATATTCGATCGGAAGACGCGCCCGGTGAGGACGACCGAAGCGGGTGCGGCCTTTCTTGAAGGCGCGCGTGATCTGCTCGACCGCTTCGAGCTTTCGCTGACGAATCTCAGGCAACTCGGCGGCCTCAAACGCGGCCGGGTGACGATTGGTGCTGCACCATCGGCCGTGCTCAATCCGCTCTCCGACGCAATCATGAAGTTCCGCACGGATCATCCCGGCATCGACGTCATCGTGCATGATGACGTGGCCGAGCGGCTGGCGGGCATGGTGGTAAACCGCACGCTCGACTTCGCACTGGCCGGCCCCGGCTTTGAATCCCCGGATCTGGAGGGGAGGAAAATCAGCGAGGATCCTTTCGGTCTCGTCTGCCACAGCCATCATCGGCTGGCCCAGCTGTCGCGTCCGCTCATGTTGGCCGACATCGATCCTGAGGATGTGATCGCACTCGATTCCCAGGCCGGAATTGCACGGATGCTTGCCGATTGCGCCCCACTGCCCTTAACGCTGAGAGCAGGCCGCATCCAAACCTTCAGTACCATTGCGCAGTTGACCTTGATCAGCCGCAATGCCGGCGTGGCGCTGCTGCCGCAGCAGGCCGGCGAGGTCATTCAAAGCCGTAACATTGTCTTTCGGGCAATCGCCGATTTTCGTCTCGTCCGCTCGCTCTACCTGTTGACACGTAGCCGTACGAGTCTGTCTCCAGCAGCAGAGCGATTCATCAGCTACCTTTTTTAGCGGGTTCCGCACGAAACGCTCAAGGATCTGATGAAAATTGCGAAAACACCCCCGCAATTGCTTGTTTCCATAACGGATTGAGGGAAACGTTCGTTTGACGAAAGATATCCTCACCAAAGGTAAATCGGGACCAATCATGGATAGCAGCACCGTCAATGTTACATTCGGAACGAACGGAGGCGGAGTCCTTTCAATTGACCTTGGCGCCCTTGCCGAAAAAACCGACGGTCTGGAGCGCCGCTGCCAACGCCGTTACATCTGAGCTGACGTCTTTCATTTTCTGGGGTGCACAATGAAGATCACCGTTTTGGGCGCCGGCGTCATCGGCGTCACCACCGCCTACTATCTGGCAAGATCGGGACACGATGTGACGGTGTTGGAACGCCAGAGCGGACCGGCGCTGGAGACGAGCTATGCCAATGCCGGCGAGATCTCGCCGGGCTACGCGTCGCCATGGGCAGCCCCCGGAATACCTCAGAAGGCCATCAAATGGCTTTTCATGAAGCATGCGCCGTTGATCATCAGCCCAACTGTCGATCCGGCCACCTGGGCCTGGGTGATGGCAATGCTGCGCAATTGCACCTCCGCGCGCTATGCCATCAACAAAAGCCGAATGGTGCGCATTGCCGAATATAGCCGCGACTGCCTGATTGAACTGCGCGCTGAGACCGGCATTCCGTATGACGAGCGAACCCAAGGAACCCTGCAGCTCTTTCGCACGCAAAAGCAGCTGGACTCGATCACAAAGGATATTGAGGTTCTCGCAAAGGACGGCGTGCCGTTCGAGGTGCTCGATCCGGCGCAATGTGTTGCCGCCGAGCCCGGGCTTTCGCCGGTGAAGCACAAGATCGTCGGCGGATTGCGTCTTCCCAATGATGAGACCGGTGACTGTTTCAAGTTTACAATTGAACTTGCCAAGCGTGCCGAGGCACTGGGCGTCCGTTTCGTCTACGGAACCGATGTCCACAAGCTGCGGATCGACAACAACAGGATCAGCGCGGTGGAAACGTCGCGGGGCGTGTTCGATGGCGATGCGGTCGTGGCCGCGTTCGGCAGCTTCACGCCAAGTCTGCTGAAGCCGCTCGGACTGAAGATCCCGATCTACCCGGTGAAGGGATACTCGATCACGGTTCCGATCATCAACGAAAGCCGCGCGCCGCTCTCGACGATCATGGACGAGACCTTCAAGATCGCCATCACCCGCCTTGGTGACCGGATCCGCGTTGGTGGCATGGCCGAAATCTCGCGCTTCAACAAGGACTTGCCGACGTCCCGCAAGGCAACGCTTGTACATTCCGTCGAAGATCTGTTTGGTGGGGCAGGGGACCAGAGCCAGGCGCAGTTCTGGTGCGGCCTGCGCCCTATGACGCCCGATGGCACGCCGATCATCGGCAAGACCGTCTACGACAACCTTTACCTCAATTCTGGCCACGGCACGCTTGGCTGGACGATGGCATGCGGCTCCGGCCGAGTGCTGACAGATATCATCAACAGGGCAAGACCGCAGATATCGATCGAGGGTCTCGATCTCAGCCGCTACGGCTGAGGAGACGAAAGGCAGAATTCGTACGCTATCCTGATAAAATACCGGCGCCGCGATGGCAGCGCCGGGGTTTCACGATCGGGTGGTCAGCGTGCTGCCCAGTTGGCACCACGCCTGAAGATGGTCTTCATCTCGGGCACCGAGAATTCCTTGGCCTGATGGCCGAGCGAGGAGTAGAAAACGCGGCCCTTGCCGTATTTGCGTTTCCAGGCGACAGGCATGACGACACCATCGATCCAGTAGGCGTGATCACCGGTGAACCTCGTCGTGGCCAGCACCTCATTCGAGGGGTCGACGTGCATGTAGTATTGCTCGGACGTGTAGGGGAAGTCGGCAATGCCTTCCATGATCGGGTCGTCCGGGCGAGTGACATTGACGGTGTAGTCGATGATGTTGCCGGGGTGTGCGACCCACTGGCCGCCGATGATGAACTGGTATTCGACGCATTCGCGGAAGCTGTCACCAGCGCCGCCGTGGTAGCCGGCAATGCCGACGCCACCCTCGATCGCGGCCGCGAGGTTCTTGATCTCTTCCTTTTCGATCTTCGACATCGTCACGATCGGCACGACGAGGCTGAGATCATGGACGGACGGATCGGCAAAAGCCTCGGTCGTGTGCTCGACGTAGACCTTGAACCCGTCCTCCTCCAGCATGTCCTTGATGATTGCGGCGCATTCCTGCGGCTCGTGGCCACTCCATCCGCCCCAGACGATCAGTGCTTCACGCATAGTCTTCCTCCTGATGATTACTTGGCCAGTCGCCCGTCGACGAGCGACTGTGACAGCGGCATGGGCCGCTCTGTTTGAGTGGTGATGGCAACCGTGCGCCCGCTTTCGGAAGCAACGTGGAAGGCCTCCATGACCTCGAGGACATGCAGAGCCAGGTCGCCGTTGGCGCGATGCGGCCGGTTCGAGCGGATGGCATGGGCGAGATCCGCAACACCGATCGAGCGATAATTGCCATCGCCATAAGGCGCCGTCACCGGCTGCTGTTCGAAGACGCCACCTTTCTTCAAAACTTCAACATCGCCTCCGAAGTGATTGGGATCGGGAACGATCAGTGTGCCCTCGGTGCCGTAGATCTCCAGTGGCACATGCTTGTGTCCGGCAACGTCGAAGCTCATGCCGATCTGTACGACCGCACCATTGGCGAACGCCATGAGACCGGCGACATGGGTAGGTACGTGTACCGGGATGTGCTCGCCGTTTCTCGGTTCGCTGGTGATCACGCGCTCCTTTCGCGGCGTGATGGCGAAGCCTGCCACCTGCGCGACCGGTCCGAAAAGGTTGACGAGATCGGTGATGTAGTAAGGGCCCATATCGAGCATCGGTCCGCCGCCGACCTCGTAGTAGAAGGCCGGATTTGGATGCCACCGCTCGTGGCCCGGGCACATGAAGGTCGCCGTGCCGCCGACCGGCTGGCCGATGACACCCTGATCGATGAGGCCGCGCGCCGTCTGGTGCCCCCCGCCGAGAAAGGTGTCGGGAGCCGCACCGATGCGCAGGCCCCTGGCCTTGGCCGCTTCGGCGAGCTTCTTGCCCTCCGCGAAATTGATGCCCAGCGGCTTTTCCGAATAGGCATGCTTGCCGGCCGCAAGCGCCTGCAGGCCGACGGCAACGTGAGCCTTCGGGACCGTCAGATTGACGATGATCTCCACTTTCGGATCAGCAAGAAGCTCATCGATGGTCTTTGCCGGCACGTTGAATTCGGTGGCCTTGGCTTCTGCCAATGCGCGATTGAGATCGGCAACGCCGCGAACCTCTAGGATGGGGAAGGATGCCATCGCTTTCAGATAGGCGCCGGAGATATTGCCGCACCCGATGATGCCGATACCGACTGGTTCCATGATTTCCTCCCGTTGGATGTCGTGATTTTGCTGCTCAGAGCGCTGGACCAGTGGTGTTCCAGGGCGACTCGTAGAGTTCGTAAAGTGCCACCGCAGCAGCTCCCTGCGCCCAGAAGTCATCCGTCGAATCGTCGAAGACGAGTTCGGCAACGCCCTTCAATGACGGCGGAACCGCAAGCGCATAGGCGTTGCGCAAGCTGTCGAGAAATGGCTCGCCAAGCGCAAGGCTGGAGCCGACGAGGATGACGCGGGGCGGCGCAAACAAGGTGACGATATTGGCGATCGCAACGCCGACGGCTTCACCGGCTCGGATGGCCGCACCAATCAACGTACTGTCCTCGGCCTTGATGAGCGCCTGGGCATGTGTCATCCCGCGCCCAAGCTTGATGGCCTCGGCAAAGCGGCCACTGGCCGGCTGCTCACCGAGGATTTCGCTTTCGCCAGCCTGGCTCGACAGCCGCACGACCCCGCGCGGTCCCATGCCAAGCACCAGGTCGCCGAGATTGTGGCTGAGGCCGCCCGCGCCACGAAACAGCTGATTGTCATGGAGCACACCGAGACCCAGCGTTTGCTCCAGGGAAATCAATACCATGTCTTCCAGGTCGCGGGCCTTGCCGAACCAGTGATGGGCAAGCGTGATCGCATGCGCATCGCTTTCAACGATGGTCGGGGTATCGAGCCTGGTCGTCATCTCGCTTGCGAAATCGACATTCGTGTCGCGAAAGATCGGGCTGCTGCGGATATGGCCGGTGCGGTGTTCGATCACGCCGGGAAGGCCAAGGCAGACGCTATCGACATCCTCGAGCGAAAGGCCGGCATCGACGACGCAGCGACGCACCCCGTCTTCGACGAGGTCTGCGATCACGCCGATCGGCTGGCGGTCGATGCGGATCGGCAGGGTGATTTTCGACAGCACGTCGCCACGGAAATCGGTCACCACGAACACCAGGCGGTTGGCCGCGATCTTCGCACCGACGACGCGTGCTGCATCGGGATTGAGCTCCAGCATGACGCGGGGTCTTCCGCGCGCCGCCTCGTTGCGAATATCGCCCTCGTGGCGGGGCAAAATCAGTCCGTCATCGAGCAAGGAAGCAGTGATCGCCGATACGGTCGTGGTCGACAACTGCGTGCGTTCGCTGATCTCGACACGCGATATAGGCCCGTGACGCCGGATCGTGTCCAGCACGTTCAAGCGATTGATCGCGCGCATCAATTCGGGATCTGCGGTCTTCATAAGGTCGGCCAGGCTCTTCAATGTTACCGCGGCGTGCGGCGCTCATATTTTCAACGGTATGCGAATTAAATAGCGCGTCGGCAACCCGGTCTGTCAAGGCAAATCTGGCAGATTTCAAGGAGGGGAGTTGACATTCGCCAAAACCTCCCGATGATTTATTCCGCATAAGGGAAAAATTGAAGAGGACGATTTTTGCCCTTGCTGGAGGAGAAAATCATGTTTGACCATATGAAGGCGAAAGCCTTGCTTCGCAGCCGTTTCATCGCCCGCTCGGCGGCCACTGGACTGGCGCTCCTGATTGCTGCGGGAAGTGCCGCGGCAGACACCACCGTCAAGTGGCTGCACCTAGAGCTCGATCCGAACTATGTCGCAATCTGGCGCAAGATTGCAGACAAATACCAGGCCGAACATCCCGGCGTGAAAATCGAAATGCAGTTCCTGGAAAACGAGGCTTTCAAGGCCAAGCTTCCGACCCTCTTGCAGTCGAGCGATGCGCCGGATCTCTTCTACAGCTGGGGCGGCGGCGTGCTGAAGCAGCAGCTGGCGACCGGAACGCTCATGGACCTGACGGCGGCGATGAACGCAAAGGACGGCGCCTGGGTGAAGAGCTATAACCCGGCTGCGATCAAGGGCCTGTCCTATGACGGGAAGATCGGCGCCGTGCCTTTCAAGATGGGGACTGTTTCCTTCTTCTACAACAAGGCGCTCTTTGCCAAGGCCGGCGTCAATGCCACCAGCATCAAGTCTTGGGATGACTATCTGGCCGCCGTGAAGAAGATCAAGGATGCCGGCATCGTGCCGATTGCCGGCGGCGGTGGCGAGAAATGGCCGATCCATTTCTACTGGAGCTATCTGGTGATGCGCAACGGCGGCCAGAAGGTCTTCGATGCGGCCAAGACCGGTGAAGGAGAAGGTTTCAACGATCCGGCGATCATCAAGGCTGGAGAGCAGCTTGCGGAGCTCGGCAAACTGGAGCCGTTCCAGCCGGGCTATCTCGGCGCCACTTGGCCGCAGACGCTCGGCGTCTTCGGTGATGGCAAGGCAGCAATGATCCTGGCGTTCGAAAACACCGCGGCCAACCAGCGCACGAATGCCGGCGACGGGAAGGGGCTCGATCCGGACAATATCGGCCGCTTTGCGTTTCCGGCCGTGACGGGCGGCGCAGGCGCGGCCACCGACACGCTCGGCGGGTTGAATGGCTGGGCAGTGACGAAGAAGGCACCACCCGAGACGCTCGATTTCCTTGCCTACCTGACGAACGCCGAAAACGAGCGCGAGATGGCGAAAGCCGGCATGCTCATCCCGGTCGCCGTCGGCGCCGAGGATGGTGTGACCAATCCGCTGTTGCATCAGTCTGCCGAACAGTTGGCGCACTCGACCTGGCACCAAAACTTCTTCGATCAGGATCTCGGCCCCTCGGTCGGCCGTGTCGTCAACGATGCCTCCGTTGCCATCGTTTCCGGGCAAATGAGCTCTGCCGATGGGGCGCAGCAGATCCAGGAAGCCTTCGAGCAGGATCAGCTCTGATCAAGACTATCGCGGCGCGGAGAAGTATCCGCGCCGCCCTCAATCTGAATGAGGAGGATCGGCTTTAATGAGCACCATCAGTGCGACGAGCGTCATCTGTCCGCGCCCGACTTTAAGATCGTCGGCGCGCAGCAAGGATCCCAGCCTGGCGCGGCGCCTGCCTGTCCTGCTTCTGTTTCTGCCGCCAGCACTGCTGCTGTTCACGATCTTCGTCATCCTGCCGATGGGCGAGGCGGCGTGGTACAGTCTCTACAAGTGGGATGGCTACGGTCTGCCGACACAGTTTGTCGGCATGCGGAATTTCGAGGTCCTGTTCAAGAACAGCGCCTTCATAACAGCATTGAAAAACAATGCCCTGATCATCGTTGTTTCCATTCTGGTTCAGATTCCTCTCGCCATCTGGCTGGCGATGATGCTGGCGCACCGGATCGCCGGTGTAGTCCTCTTTCGTCTGATCTTCTTTCTGCCCTACGTCTTGGCCGAGGTGGCGGCAGGCCTCATCTGGCGCTTCGTCTATGACGGCGACTATGGCTTGTTTGCCTCGGCTGCCCACCTCCTTGGCGTCGAGACACCCTATGTTCTGGCAGACAAGGACCTGGCAATCTATGCAGTGCTGGCCGTCGTCGTCTGGAAGTATTTCGGCTTTCACATGATGCTGTTCATCGCGGGGCTGCAGTCGCTCGACAAGAGCGTGCTGGAGGCTGCCGAAATCGATGGCGCGAGCGGCTGGCAGCGGTTCCGCTACATCACGCTGCCGCTTCTCGGTTCGACTGTCCGCCTCTCCATCTTCTTTGCGGTCGTCGGCTCGCTGCAGCTCTTCGACCTGATCATGCCGCTGACCGGCGGTGGGCCGTTCAATGCGACGCAGACCATGGTCACCTTCCTGTTCAACTTCGGCGTCACGCGCATGCAGGTCGGCCTCGGCAGCGCCGTCGGCGTCGTCCTTTTCGTCATCTGCGTGACGCTGGCCTTCGGCTACAAACGGATATTCATGCGCAATGACTGACATGGCCTCATCCGCCCGGACCGCGACCGGCACGAAGATCTACCTCTATGTCTCGCTGACGATCATCGCCGCGATCGTGCTCGTTCCCTTGCTGACGACGGCACTCGGCGGCTTCAAGGATCTTGGCGATCTCAGAACCAACCCCTTCGGGCTACCTGTCACATGGCACCCGGAGAACTATACCGACATTCTCTTCGGGGACCGCTACTGGCGGCAGATGATGAATTCACTGATCATCGCCACCTTGACGGTCTGCCTGACGGTTTCGGTTTCGGCCATGGCAGCCTTCACCTTCGCGCATGTGAAGTTCTTCGGCGATGGCTTCCTGCTCAATTATTTCCTGATCGGCCTGATGTTTCCGGCCGCGACCGCCATCCTTCCCTTGTTCATCCGGATTCGGGACCTGGGCCTATTGAATTCCTACTGGGGTGTTGTCCTGCCGCAGGTCGCCTTTGGGCTCGGTATGAGCATTCTCTTGTTCAGGAATTATTTTCGCAACCTTCCGGAAGAATTGTTCCAGGCTGCCATCGTCGACGGCTGCGGCTACATCCGGTTTTTCTGGCACATCTCGCTGCCGCTCTCACGGCCGATCATCGCAACGGTCAGCATCATCTCCTTTGTCGGCAGCTGGAACAGCTACATCCTGCCGCTGATCATGCTGAATTCGGAGACGATGTATCCCTGGCCGCTCGGCATCATGGTCTATCGTGGCGAGTTCGGGACTGCCTGGCAGCTGGTGCTCGCTTTCATCACGCTGACAATCATGCCGACCATCATCGTCTTCTTCCTGGCGCAGAAGCACATCATCGCCGGCTTGACCGCGGGTGCGGTCAAGTCCTGAGGAGGGCTGCGCCTCAGCCGAAGACGAGTCCGCCATCGACGATGAGGTTCTGCCCGGTAACGGCGCGTGCCCAGGGGCTTGCGAAAAACAGGACCGCGTCAGCCATTTCCTCGGGCGTCGTCGCTTGCCGAAGCGGGGTGTTTGCCGCAATCAGATCGAAAACCGCTTCCGGCGTTGCGCTGCTGGCTTCGGTGGTGCGCAGCAGCCCACCCGAAACCATGTTGACGGTAATGCCATGCGGGCCAAGCTCTGCGGCAGCCGTACGGGTCAGCGACAGGAGCGCGCCCTTGGCAGCCGTGTAATCATGATAGGGCACAACCGGGTTCTGGAAGAGGTTGGTGCCGATCGTGATGATCCGCCCAAAACCGGCAGAGGCCATCGCCGGGCGCGCTGCCTGGATCAGGTTCAACGCTCCCTTCACCGCGGTATCCAGCTGGGATGTCATCTCGCCCCAGGTCATTTGGTCGAGTTTCGATCGAGCGTCTCCGTTGAAGCTGAAGTCGGTCAAGGCGTTGTGCACGACTGTCGTCGGCGCACCGAGGGTATCCTTGACCTCCGCCACCATGCGCTTGACGGCCTCGCTGTCGCGGACATCCGCCTGGAAGGCTCGGGCGCGATCACCCAACGACGCGGCAAGCGCCTCGGCCTCGATGCGGCTGTTGCGGTAATTGATTGCGACCTTCGCGCCTTCGCGGGCAAAGGCAGCAGCCATGGCGGCGCCCAGGCCACGCCCGGCCCCGGTGACGATGACGGTTTGTTCGCTGATCGCCAATGTCATCTCGAATGTCCTTCTCTCAACTTCCAAAGCTCATGAAAATGCTGAACCGGCCCGTGCCCAGAACCGACGGTCAGAGTATCTGCGTGCGCGACGGCACGGGCGAGATAAGCCTTCGCATCCGCAACTGCCTCGAGCAACGTTGCCCCCTTCGCCAGTTCGGCGGCAAGCGCGCTCGATAGCGTGCAGCCGGTGCCATGCGTGTTCGCAGTGGGTATCCGAACTGCCTCGAACCAGCTCAACTCCGCGGCTGTAGCCAGGACATCTGGGCTCTCCTGGCTTGGCAGATGGCCGCCTTTGACAAGCACCGCCTCCGGGCCAAGAGCACGCAAGCGCTGCGCCTGCTCAGCCATTTTCGCGAGGCTCTCGGCAGTCGGTTCCTGCAGGAGGGCTGCTGCTTCCGGCAGGTTGGGTGTAAGCAGCGTTGCAAGCGGCAGCAGCCGCCGGGTGAGGACTTCGATCGCAGACAGATCGAGGAGGGCCGCCCCGCCTTTGGCGACCATCACCGGATCTAGGACGATTGGAATGCCTCTGTGGGGTCCGATCGCATCGGCGACGGCGTCGGCGATTTCCGCGTTGGCAATCATGCCGATCTTGATCGCATCGACACGCACATCGGCAAAGACCGCCCTGATCTGGTCGGCGACGAAGGCAGCCGGAACGAGATGGACACCGGAAACACCCTGTGTGTTTTGCGCCGTCAGCGCGGTCAGCACCGCCATGCCGTAGACGCCACGGGCGGAGAAGGCTTTCAGGTCGGCCTGGATTCCGGCGCCGCCAGAAGGGTCGGACCCGGCAATGGAGAGAACGTTTCGGATCATCCGCGCACCTTTCTTATGTTTTCGGCGATCTCGCGCGTCGCCGCTTCGGGGTCACGCGTGCCGCAGATCGCCGAGACGACGGCAAGACCGTCAGCGCCAGCCGCAAAGACATCCCCGACATCAGCCGCCTTCAGGCCGCCGATCGCGACCGACGAAACCGGGCAGACCCGCACGAGGCGGGCAAGGCCATCGAAACCGATCGGCTCCTTGTGATCCGCCTTCGTCGATGTCGCAAACACCGGGCCGATACCCGCATAGTCGACGATTGCCGGATCGACCGCCGCGGCCAGCGCCTCGGTCTCAACCGAGAGGCCAAGGATTATATCGTGCCCAATCCGCGCGCGGGCAGTTGGCGCATCCATGTCCTCTTGCCCAATGTGCAGACCGTCGGCACCAATTGCGACCGCAGCCTCCACGTCATCGTTGACGATGAGCAAGGCATGAGTGCCAGACAAAGCCGCCTTGAGCGCTCGTCCGGTTTCAATCATCCGGGCTGTATCGGCATGCTTGTCGCGCAGCTGGACAACGGTCGCTCCGCCAGCAACAGCCGCCCGCGCGGTCTCCACCATGCCGAAGCCGACACAAAGATCGGGATCGAGGACGAGGTAAAGTGAAAGGTCGATGTTCCTCATGCGAAACGCACCCTCGCATGGCGATCGAGAAGCGGCGCTTCGAGCGCTGCAAGCGCGTCGAGGAATGCAGGAGAAAACGAACCGGGACCCTCCGCCTTGTTGGCTGCCATCTCGCCGGCAACAGCAAAGGTCGCAAGCGCCGCGACCGTTGCCTCGAACGGCGCGGCGGGTCGGATCGCCGTAAAAGCTCCCACAAGGCAGGTCAGCGCGCAACCAAGCGCAGTCACCTGCGGCATCAAGGCCGAGCCGCCCTCGACCCGCGCTGCTCGTTCGCCGTCGGTGACAAAATCGACGACGCCGGTTACGGCGACGGTTGCTCCGTGTGTCCTCGCAAGCAGCCGAGCGGATTCCTCGGCCTGATCAACGCCGTCGCGACTATCCACCCCCTGGCCGCGACTTTCGCCACCCGCAAGGGCGATGATCTCGGAGGCGTTGCCACGAATGACCGCAGGGCCGAGTTCCAGCAGCCGATCCACGGCCGCACGGCGGAAGCCGGTGGCGTAATGGGCCACCGGATCGAGAATCCATGGCTTGCCGGACTGGCTGGCGGCGAGGGCTGCCGCCTCCATGCCGCGCAACCAGGATGACGATAGTGTGCCGATGTTGATTGTCAGTGCGCCTGCGATCGCCGCAAACTCGCCAACCTCTTCTTCCGCATGCACCATGGCGGGAGACGCACCGGCGGCCAGAAGCACATTGGCTGCGATGTTCATGGCAACGAAGTTGGTGATGCAGTGGACGAGCGGCGGTTGCGCGCGCAACTCGCTCAGCAGCGTTCCCGGTAAGGTTTGATCTTGCATGGTGCGCCTTTCGATCGGGGAGAAAGACGCGGGGACTGACGCAGGAAGCGGGACATCCCGAGCGACTCCCTCCGCCGGCATTATCCGGTTCAGGTTCAAAGGGTACTTCTCAGCCCACCTTTGGAGGGCGCCCCTGTCTCTCATTGCCTTCTTCTCGCAGAGAAGCTCGCGCCTGTCATCCATAAAATGACATCGCCGTGTGAACCCGGCGATGTCATGTGCGCATGCGGTCGAAACTATTCTGCTGCCTGATAGGCGTGACCGACGACGGAGCCTCTCGGACCCAATGCCGCGGCAAGCGTGACGAGAACCGAGAGGACCGCCACAAACGTGATGCCGGCGAAATACGGATCCCAACCGACGCCGGACGCGGCGCCGAAGATGGCCGAGGCCGCGGCAAGCACGATGCCGCCACCGATCTGGAAGGAGGCGAACAACAACCCCGATGCAAGCCCAGACTGGTCTTCCCCGACATCGGAGAGTGCCGCAACCTGCACCGAGGGGTAGGTCATGGCATAGCCAACGCCGAGCGGGATCTGCGACAAGGCAACGAGCAAGATGGGGTTGATATGCCCAACGCTCAGAATCCAGAAGATATAGCTCAGCGCCTGCAATGCCACGCCAAGCGTCATCAAGCCGGTCGTGCCGCGGTTCTGCGCGATCGTGGCAAAACGCGGTGCCAGGAACATGACGCAGACACCACCAAAGGCAAAGGAAAAGCCGGTTGCGAATGCCGACCAGCCGACCACGGTCTGGTAGTAAAGCGTCGCAATGAACTGGAAGCCGACGTAGACGCCCTGGAACAGCGCGGCGATGGCATTGGCGTGGGAGAGCCTTGCCCGCCGGAATATCGCAAGCGGCACCATTGGATCAGCATGACGAGATTCGACGAGGAGGAAGAGGCCGATCAAGACGGCCGCCGCCACCAACGCGCCCCAGGTGGGCGCCGCCTGCCAACCCTCGGCTGCAGCGTTGGTGATGCCAAAGACGAAGAGCAACAGTCCGGGCGTGATCGTCATGGCGCCCGCCCAGTCGAACTTGGCGCGCGGTCCGTCATGCTGCCTGTCGGCCGGTAGAACGAACGGCGCAACCGCCAGCGCTATAACGGCGACCGGAGCCCCCATGACAAGAGTTGCCCGCCAGCTGAAGACCGTCGCTGCACCGCCGAGCACCATGCCGAGGACGAAGCCGGTCGCGCCCGTCGAGGCAAAGACACCAAGCGCTTTCGCGCGCGCCTCTCCTTCGCCGAAGATCGACAGGAGCAGGGCAAGCGCAGCTGGCGCCGTAAAGGCAGCGGCGATGCCTTTTATCAGGCGCGCAGCAATCAGCGTCGGCCCGCTATCGACAAAACCGCCGGCAATGCTGGCGGCCGCGAAGATACCGAGCGACCAGAGGAAGACGCGACGGTGGCCGAAGACGTCGGCGACGCGCCCTCCCAGCAACAGGAAACCGCCATAGCCGAGCACATAGGCACTGACGGCCCATTGAAGGGACGTGGCCTTCATGCCGAGCTCGGCCTGGATCGCCGGTAGCGCGACGCCGATGGTGGAGACATCCATTGCATCAAGAAAGTTGGCGGCACACAGCAATAGCAACGCCACGCCGGCTGTGCCTTGAGATTGGGAAATGGTCATGAATGATCGTTCCTTTCTGCCGACGCCAGGGGAGGAAGCTTGAGCGTCAGGGAACGAGAAAATGTACACGTGCCGAACCTATTGCAAATTGATAGTAACCATGCCAGGTATTACTGATAATGATGAATGACGCGATCCTTCGAAAGATAGACCTCAACCTGCTGCTGGCCTTCTCGGTGTTGATGCAGGAGCGCAATGTCTCTCGCGCGGCCGAGCGTCTTCTGCTTGGCCAGTCGGGATTGTCAGCGGCTCTGAAGCGACTGCGCGAGACGCTCGACGACGAGTTGTTCGTACGGGTAGGGCGGGGGCTACAGCCGACGGCGCGCGCGCTTGCCATTGCGCCGGCGATAGAGGATGCCCTGTCGGGGATCGAGCGCGCCATCCGGCCACCCGATGCCTTCGATCCCAAAAGCTGGCAGGGCGAGTTCCGGATCGGCATGTGCGACAATCTGGAATCGGCCTTCTTCGGGCCGCTGGTCGCGCGCCTTCGTGAATTCTCACCGGGGGCACGGCTGATCGGTGTCGCAGCGGACAAGCATGATTCCGCCCGGATGCTCGACGACGGCGCCTACGACTTCAGCGTCGCGGTCCATGAGGAGCCGGCGTCCTGGCACATCCGGCAGCCGCTTTTCAGCCAGTGTTCCGTTTGTGTCTATGACCCCACACAACTAAAGCGCAAAGCACCGCTGACGCTGGAAGACTTCGTCAATGCCGCCCATGTCACGGTGTCTTTTGAGGGCAACACCGCGACGAATCTCGATGCAGTTCTTGCCAAGGCCGGCCTGCGCCGCCAGGTCGTCGCCACCGTGCCTCGCTTCTCGGCATTGCCGCCGGCCCTGAGGGCAATGCCGGCGATCGCGACCATCCCGGAATCGATTGCCCGCTGCATTGCGCAGTTGCACGGGCTCGAAATCTCGGAGCCACCGATCGAGCTTCCGGCAGATCCGGTGACCATGCTCTACCGGCGCGTAGATCGCGCGGACGGCCGCTCGGTCTGGTTCCGCAACCTCTTCGTTGATGTCGTCGAAGGCGCGCTCAAGGCGTCCGGTTGTTCCATGACCGTGTCGAAGGCCGCATGATCCTCAAACGGCCTGCTCACGGGTTGGGTGACGTCGACGGCACGAGCCTGCCAACTCATCAGCGCATCATCAAGCTCTGCTCGATCAGGCGCGCCGATGCGTCCTCCAAACCTCTGGCACTTGATGGCCGCCGCCATCGATGACGAGCGCATCACATCCTCCATCGCCATGCCCTCGGAAAGCATCAGTGCAAAGGTTCCATGGAAGATATCGCCCGCAGCCAGCGTATCGACGGCTGTAATGCGTGGTGCCTCGAGGTGGCGGATAAGGGCATCATCATCATCGAACCAGTAGGAGCCCCTCTCGCCGAATGTCACGCTGACGAAGGCATGAGCGAACGTCTCCTTCAGCTGGCGAACGATCGACACCGGATCTGATGCTCCCGTCAGTCGTTCAGCGGCCGGTTGCGAAAAGATAATGTGGCTTGCGGCCGGCCCCAGCATCTCGATCACGCCTTCGGGCGCAACGTCGCCATCGAGGATGGCAGGAATGCCTGCCTTTCGGGCAGCAAGCAATGTCTTGAGAGCAAGCTCTGGCCAACGCACGTCGACCAGGACTGCATCAAATGCCGCGATATCTTCAGCGGTGACGGGTTGGACGCCGTGATGCAGCCGCGGATCATAGAATGGTATGATCAGGCGTTCGCCGGCGTCATCGACCAGGATCGTCGATACGGCGGAGCGGGCGCCTGCTACGCGACGCATGCCACCGGTATCGATGCCGCTTGCAGCCAGATCGCCGATGATGCGCTCGCCGGTTTCGTCGTCGCCAACAGCACCCCAGATGCTGGCGTTTCCGCCAAGCCTTGCGATCGCAAAAGCCGCACTCGAAGCCATGCCTTCGGCGATCTGCAACATGTCGTATGGCAGCACTTTGCCTTGGCCGGCAGGCATGACATGGACCCTGAAGAGCGTATCAAGAACAGCGGCTCCGACGCACAGGATGCGCCGCGCCGGCTTCGGCTGCGGCTTGGTCGGGATCATCGATGTCACTTCACCGCACCCGCCGTCAGGCCGGCAACAATCTGCCTCTGCGCAAAGACGGTCAGGATCAACACCGGCAGGGTGACGATCAAGGCTGCCGCTGCAAGCGGACCCCAGCTCACCTGCTCGAACGACAGCATGTTGTAGACCGCGACAGGCAGCGTACGCGTCTCACGACTTGCAAGGACGATGCCGAACACGAAGTTGTTCCAGGAGAAAATGACCGACAGGATGAAGGCGACGACTATTCCCGGCCTTGCGATCGGCAGCGCCACCAGGCGGAAAACCTGCCAGGGCGTTGCTCCGTCGATGCTTGCGGCTTCTTCCAGCTCCATCGGCGTCGTTTCGAAATAGCCGATCATGATCCAGACGACGATCGGGACGGTGACCACCAGGTGAATGATGATCTGTGGCCAGAGCGTGCCGAGCAGGTTCAGCCACTGGAACAGAAGGAAAAGCGGAATCAGGAACGAAAGGCCAGGCGTCATACGCGCAATCATGATGACGACGGCGGATTTCTCTGCCTTCAGGCGGGCAATGCCGTAACCGGCCGGCACGCCGATAACAAGCGCCAGCAGCGTCGCCGCACCCGTCACCAGGACCGAATTCCAGAGATAAAGGAAGAAGTTGTTCTCCTCGAACACCTTGACGTAATTCGACCAGGCGAAGCGTTCGGGGATGAAGATCGGGGGGAAGGCGCCGTTGTCGATCTCGTATTTCAAAGACAGAGAGATCATCCAGAGGAAGAACAGCACCACCGGCGATACCATCACCAGCGCCACGAACAGAAGTCCGATGCGATCGAGTGCCTTGCGCTTCATCAGCGTGCCTCCCCGTCGGACCAGTTGGCGCGCTGCTTTATCATCAGCAAGATGCAGGAAAGCACCACGATCAGAACGAAGAAGACGACGGCCATCGCCGAGCCATATCCGATGTCATAGTAGGAAAACGCGGTGTTATAGAGATAGATGTTGATCGTTTCCGACGCAGTGCCGGGTCCGCCCTGGGTCATCGCATAGATGATGTCGAAGCTCTTGACCGCATCGATGCTGCGAATGATCACCGCAATCATCAGGAACGGCGCGATCATCGGCAGTGTCAGGTAACGAAACTTCTGCCAGACATTGGCGCCATCGATTTCCGCGCTCTCGTAGGGCTCGCGTGGCACGGCGGCCAAGCCGCCGAGCACGATCAGCATGACGAGCGGTGTCCACTGCCAGGTTTCCACAAGCACCAGCGAGGGAATGACGCTCGTCTGGTTGTAGATCCATTCCTGCGGACCGATCCCGATATAGGAAAGCAGGTAGTTCAAGACACCGAGCTGCGGATGGAACATCATCGTCCAGACGAGCGCGATGGCGACCGGCGTCGCCATCATCGGCATCACGAACACTCCACGCAGAATACCGCGCAGTGGAAACTGCGTATCGAAGATGAGGGCGGCCAGAGTCCCGAGAAAAAGGGGGGCGACGACCGACAACGTCGTGTAGAGCAGGGTATGCCACAACGAGTCCCAAAAGCGCGGGTCAACCGCCAGGCGTAGGTAGTTATCCAACCCGGCAAAGACCTGTGCCTGACCAAGCGTCCAGCTGTTGACGCTCATCCACAGGGTAAAGACCCAGGGAAAAACGATGACAGCGGCCACGACGATCAGCGCGGGAATGACGAAAGGCCAGTAGTTGGGAGCAAACCGACCCGGTTTGCTCCTCTGCTTTTTCTCGGCCTTGGCCGCGGTTGCGGCTTCCATGCTCACCGAAGACATTATCCCTCGCTTCGTGCCAGCACCGGCTCGAATTGAGCCGTCGCCGTCTTCAGCTCGGCAGCCGGATCGGCGCCGCCGATCATGTTGGTGAGACCGACGCCATAGATGTCGCGGAACTCCGTGACCGGAATGATGATCGGCAAGGCAAGTTGCGACACCTTTGCGGAACCAGCGACAGCATCAAGCCATGCGGCCGGCATCTTCACGCCTTCGCGCACCTTCTGATCCTCAAGGATCGACTGGCGGAACGGAACACCGGCGCCGGCCTGGAGCAGGCGCGCGCCCATGTCATGGGAAATCGCCCACTGGCAGAAGAGATATGCTGTTTCCTTCTTCTGGCTTGCGGCCACGACGCCGAGACCGTCTCCGGTTGTCGCTGCCGCCTGGGCCTTCGGCCCCTTCGGCATGATGCCATATCCGACCTGGCCGACGACACGCGACTTTTCCGGGTTCTCGATCGGCGGCGCAAAGCCTACGCCATCGAGCCACATGCCGATCTTGCCCTGCAGGAAGGCCGACTGGGCTTCTGCCCAGTTGAAGCCGGAGACGCCGGGAGGGGCAGCCTTGGTCATCAGGCGCTGGTAGAGCTTGGCCGCTTCCACAGCCTCTTCGGAATTGGTGCGCAGCTTGCCGTCCGCTCCAAGCGGGCTCGATCCGTAGCCAAGCAACAGCGTCGTCCAGACCGGCGTATTGGCGTTCTTCAGGCCACGAGCGACGAAGCCATAGGTGTTGGTCGAGGGATCCGTCAATGCTTCGGCAGCGCTGGCCATTTCCTCGAATGTGGTCGGATAGGAAAGACCCTTCTTTTCGAAGAGCGCCTTGTTCCAGTAAACGATCCAGTAGTCTACCGAGAAGGGCAGGGAGCGCAGGACGCCATCCGGGTCCTTGGCGAAGGTCATTCCGGCTCCGGCAAAGTCGCTCTCGGCCAGCGACGGATCGGTGAGCGAGGGATCCTTGAGGAAGCCGCTGATGTCGGCAAGCCAACCGCCCTTTTCGAACTGCCGCTTCTGGACGTGATAGCTCATATGCACGACGTCGAAACTCGGCTTGCCGGAGCTCAATTCGATCGTGGTTTTCTGGCGCTGCTGTTGCTCGGGCGTGGCTTCGGCATTGACCTTGATGCCCGTCAGTTCTTCGAACTCCGGGAGGTACTTGATGAGCGTCTCGCTGCGCGGGCTCTTGACCAGATTGACTTCCAGCGTCGTGCCGGCAAAACGCTTCCAATCGACCGCCGCAGCCGACGCCGAGCGGACGCCCATGAGGCCGCTGGCGCCGAGGGCAGCGGTACCGGCCAGAAAGCCTCGCCGGGTGGGATTCAAGAATGATGATGGCATGTTGGTCCTCCTCTTGTTGCCGCCGATCTCCTCATCGCCGGCTATGATTCAACTAGATCCGTAGGGCGCGATCCCTCGCGTGATTGATGTGAGCGGCAAGGTTGTTCACCGCATCCTCGGCCGACCGCCTCTCGATTGCCTCAAGAACCTTCAGATGCTCGCCCATGACGGGACCGACACGCCCGTCGATACGGAAGCGTTCCTGACTGATCAGGCGCATCTTGATCGAATTGACCCGGTAGGCATTGGAAATGATCGTGTTGCCAAGCGCGTCGATAAAGGCGTCATGCATGCCCCAGTCAACGGCTTGAGCGCGTACTTCCAGCTCGTGCGAGCCGTCGCCATTGGCAATAGCGTCGGCGATATCGCGATGCTGCTTGATCAGCTCGGCAATCGTTTCATCGGACGCGGAGCGCGTGAAGAGTGCCACCGCCTCCTTCTCCAGGAAGAGCCGGAGCTGAAAAGCCTCGCGGATGAGATTGAGGTCGATATGAGCGATCTGCAGGCCGCGCTGCGGAACCGTCTTGATCAGCCCTTCCGCCTCAAGCCGCGGGATTAGCTCGCGGATCGCAGCAAGCGTCAAGCCGGTCAGCTCGACGAGGCGGCGCTGGGAGACAAATTGCCCCGGACGCACGTCGCGCGCCAGCAGGTGGCGCGTGAAGCTTTCATACGCCTTTTCCCGCAGCGTCGGCTGCTCGTCCATTCCGTCCATTGCCTCCCCCTCGTACATGGCGCCTATGCAGCCTTGGAGCGGAAAAGTGAATCGAAGGCAAGAGCAAGCCGCTCCTGTCCCTCGCCGGATATCGACATAAGTGGCGGACGAACCGCAAGCCACACATCGTCACCGGTAAGCCGAGCCACCATGACCTTGACGGCTGGGGTAACCGGATACTTCAGAAGCTCGACGACAAAATCCTCGACCCGGGCATCGTCCCTGCCTTCTTCCGCCATCAGCTTGACCTCGGCAGGCAGGAAGTTCGCCATCCCGGAGATTGCGCCTTGTCCGCCAAGACGTACGCCCTTTGCAAGGTGGCGCTCGTCGCCGATCAGGATGATGAGGTCACCGTGCGCCTTCAGCAGGGCTTCGGTGAACGGCCAGTCGCCGGACGAGTCCTTCACGCCAGTGACAACCGCTGGAAAGGCCGTCCGCAATCGCCCGATCAGAGACACGGTCAGCGGCACCATCGTGACCGATGGAATATTGTAGACGATGATGTCGCGCGCCTTGTCACCGAGGATCACAAAGACTGCCGAGAACCATTTGAAGAGGCCGTCATCGCTGACGTTCTTGAAGTAGGAGGGCGGGGCAAGCAGGATGTTGCGCACTCCGCGCGACAACGCGTATCCAGCCTGGGCTGCGGCGTCTTCGGCAGCGTCAACCAGCACTCCCATGACGATCTTCCGGGGCTCGATACCAGCATCCAAAAATGCGCCAAGAATACGCTCACGCTCCTGGGTCCCGATCGACGATCCCTCGCCGGTGGTGCCAAAAAGCGTGACACTCGAACATCCCGCCGCAAGGCTTTGTTTTGCCTGCCTAATCATCATATCGACAGCGATCTCGCCGTTGGTTTCGAACGGCGTGGCAAGCGCAACGGAAAGCCCAAATTTCTCAGTCAATATCCATCCTCCAATGCAACGTGTTAGACGTAACAGACTGACATGTTAGTTGTAAATAGGTAATATATGGCAATGGAAATTTCTCCTGCGGCAAAGCAGGGCGGGCGGTGGAAAAATTTAGGCTAAGCTAAGCCAGGCGAACCTTCAGGCGCCGTTTTCCTTGACCGCCTCCATGGCCACGAAGGTCGATGTACTGGCGACGAAGGGGAGGCTGGATATCTTCTCACCCAGCACGAGGCGGTAATTGGCAATGTCTGATGTGCGGATCTTCAAGAGGTAGTCGAAAGCGCCAGCGATCATATGGCATTCCTCGACTTCCTGCAGCTTCCGCGCGGCGATGTTGAAGGCCTTCAGCGCGTGCTCACGCGTGTCGGAGAGCTTTACCTCTGTGAACGCGACATGATTCTTGCCAAGTTTCTTCACGTCAACGATTGCGCGGAAGCCAAGAATATAGCCATCCTCGATCAATCGCTTTAGTCTGACTTGGCAAGGAGTGTTGGACAGGCCGACCTTCTTTGCAAGATCGGTAATCGACATGCGACCGTCGGCGACGAGAGCCTCGATAATCCTGTGATCGAACTGGTCGATTTCCCTGCCGTTTGCGATAGCAGTCACGACATTACCTCTGATTTCCCTATAAATTAGGCAAATACATTTCATTCAGGCCCATTTCAAGTGAAATCAACTTCATAGATCTGCTATGTATCAGCCATACCTGATCTGGAGCAAAGACATGACGATCACCAACGATACGGTGGGCAACGAAACCAATGGCGTGCAGCCGCGTGACGCTGCAAATCCTTTCGAGGGTTTCGCGCCGGCGGTCCGACCGCAAAGCGAGCTGCGTCGTGCCATTACGGCAGCTTACCGCACGCCGGAGACCGTCTGTGTTCCGCGCCTCACCGAGGCTGCGACGCTGCCGGAAAAGGTCAGGCAAGACGCCGCTTCGACCGCTCGCAGGCTCATTGCAGCGCTTCGCGCCAAGCACAAGGGCACCGGCGTGGAAGGGCTCGTGCACGAATATTCTCTTTCGAGCCAGGAAGGCGTGGCACTCATGTGCCTGGCCGAGGCCCTGCTGCGCATCCCCGATACAGCGACGCGCGATGCCTTGATCCGCGACAAGATTGCTGAAGGAGATTGGAAATCGCATCTCGGCGGCGGTCGCTCGCTCTTCGTCAATGCCGCGACCTGGGGTTTGGTGGTGACTGGCAAGCTCACCTCGACGGTCAACGATCGCAACCTCTCGGCCGCATTGACCCGCCTGATTGCACGCTGCGGCGAGCCTGTCATCCGGCGTGGCGTCGACATGGCGATGCGCATGATGGGCGAACAATTCGTCACCGGCGAAACGATCGACGAGGCGCTGCAGCGGGCAAAGCCGCTTGAACAACGCGGCTTCCGCTATTCCTACGACATGCTGGGGGAGGCGGCGACCACAGGCGCCGACGCCGAGCGCTACTACAAGGATTATGAAGCGGCGATCCACGCTATCGGCAGGGCGTCCGACCGTCGTGGCATCTACGAAGGCCCCGGCATTTCGATCAAGCTTTCCGCCCTCCATCCTCGCTATTCGAGAGCCCAGAGCGCGCGCGTCATGGGCGAACTGCTGCCGAAGGTGAAGGCACTTGCAGTAGTCGCCAAGTCCTACGACATCGGCCTCAACATCGACGCCGAGGAAGCCGACCGGCTGGAACTGTCGCTCGACATCCTAGAAACGCTGTGCCTTGACGAGGACCTTGCCGGCTGGAACGGCATGGGCTTCGTCGTCCAGGCCTACGGCAAGCGTTGCCCCTTCGTACTCGACTTCATCATCGATCTTGCCCGCCGCGCCGGTCGCCGCATTATGGTTCGACTTGTCAAGGGCGCCTATTGGGATGCCGAAATCAAGCGTGCGCAGCTTGATGGCCTTGAAGACTTCCCTGTCTTTACCCGCAAGATCTACACGGACGTTTCCTACATCGCCTGCGCCAAGAAGCTGCTTGCCGCGACCGACGCCGTCTTCCCACAGTTTGCCACCCACAATGCGCAGACGCTTGCCACCATCTACCACATGGCGGGATCCGATTATTACGTCGGCAAGTACGAGTTCCAGTGCCTGCATGGTATGGGCGAGCCACTGTACGATGAGGTTGTGGGCCGGCAGAATCTCAACCGCCCGTGCCGCATCTACGCGCCTGTCGGCACCCATGAAACGCTCCTTGCCTATCTTGTGCGCCGCCTTCTCGAAAATGGCGCCAACTCCTCCTTCGTAAACCGGATTGCCGACCCCAATGTCTCCATCGACGAGCTTGTCGCCGATCCGGTTGAGATTGTCGCGAGGATGCAGGTGCCCGGCCAGAAACACGACAAGATTGCGCTTCCCTCCGACTTGTACGGCCATCGCCGCAACTCTGCCGGCCTTGATGTCTCCGATGAAACATCGCTACAGGCGCTTGCAGAAACACTGAAGGCGAGCGCCACCGTCTCGTGGACGGCCGCGCCAACCAACCAGACCGAGGCGGCAACTGCCCGCGACGTTCTCAACCCGGCAGACAACAGCGACGTTGTCGGCACCGTACGCGAAGCAACCGCCGAAGAGGTCGCCTCGGCCGCCGCGATCGCTCTGAGAGCTGCTTCGTCCTGGGGATCGGTAACGCCGGGTCAAAGGGCAGCACTTCTTGATCGGGCTGCCGACATCATGCAGGCGAGGATGGAGACCTTGCTCGGCCTCATCATCCGCGAAGCCGGCAAATCGTTGCTCAATGCGATTGCCGAAGTGCGCGAGGCAATCGACTTCCTGCGTTACTACGCCGAGCAGACCCGTCGAACTCTTGGCCCTTCGCATGCGCCACTCGGACCGGTCGTGTGCATCAGCCCCTGGAACTTCCCGCTGGCGATCTTTACCGGGCAGGTGGCTGCTGCTCTTGTTGCCGGCAACCCGGTTCTTGCCAAGCCCGCGGAAGAAACGCCGCTGATCGCCGCCGAAGCAGTTCGCATCCTGCATGAGGCTGGCATCCCCGACGATGTCGTCCAACTGGTTCCCGGCGACGGAAGGGTAGGGGCGGCCCTGGTCGCAACGCCTGAAGCCGCCGCTGTGATGTTTACCGGCTCGACCGAGGTCGCCCGACTGATCCAGGCGGAACTTGCCAAGCGTCTGTCAAAGGACGGCAAGCCGATTCCGCTGATTGCCGAAACCGGCGGTCAGAATGCCATGATCGTCGATTCCTCGGCGCTCGCCGAACAGGTCGTTGGCGACGTGATCGCCTCGGCCTTCGACAGCGCGGGGCAGCGCTGCTCGGCCCTCCGTATCCTGTGTCTGCAGGAAGACGTCGCCGATCGCACGCTGGCCATGCTGAAGGGTGCGTTGCGCGAGCTTTCGATCGCCAATACGAACCGGTTGGCCGCCGACATTGGTCCGGTGATAACCGCCGAAGCCAGGGCTATCATCGAGGCGCACGTGGCCACCATGAGCAGCGCCGGCTGCGCTGTCGAGCGTGTCGAACTGCCCGATGCGACCAAAAACGGAACCTTCGTTGCGCCGACGATCATCGAAATCAACAGGATCTCGGAACTCAAGCGCGAAGTGTTCGGACCTGTTCTCCATGTCGTTCGCTGGCGCCGCCAGGACCTCGGCCACCTGATCGACGAGATCAATGCAACCGGATATGGCCTGACCTTCGGCCTGCACACACGCCTCGACGAAACGATTGCGAACGTCACGTCACAGGTGAAGGCTGGCAACCTCTATGTGAATCGCAATGTCATCGGCGCAGTTGTCGGCGTCCAGCCCTTCGGTGGACGCGGCTTGTCGGGCACCGGCCCCAAAGCGGGCGGGCCGCTCTATCTCGGGCGGTTGGTAACGACGCCGCCGATCCCGCCGCAGCATAGTTCCGTCTACAGCGACCCGGCTCTTTCGGACTTTGCGAAGTGGCTGGACCAACAAGGCCTTTCCGAGGACGCCGAAATGGCGCGCCATCTCGGCAGCCAGTCGGCCTTGGGGCTCGAGACTGAACTTGCCGGCCCCGTCGGCGAGCGCAATCTCTACGCGCTTCATCCCCGCGGAGCGATCCTCTGCGCTCCAGCCTCTCGCACTGGCCTCATTCGCCAGATCTCGGCTGTGCTTGCCACCGGCAACAGCGCGGTCATCGAATGCGACGACAGCCTCCGCATGACGCTGGACGGTGTTCCCGCCAGCGTCGCGCAGCGGATTTTCTGGAAGGAGGCCTCCGCCCATACAGAACCGATGGCGGGCGCCCTTATCGAAGGCGATGCCAGCCGTGTCTCAGCCATGTTGGCGACGATCGCCGCGATGCCGGGTCCGTTGCTGTTGCCCCAGTCCGCCTCGACAGAGCAGCTCGAGCGCGATCCGGACGCTTATTGCCTCAACTGGCTTCTGGAGGAAGTGTCCACCTCCATCAACACCGCCGCAGCCGGCGGCAATGCCAGCCTGATGTCAATCGGCTAGCCCGAGAGGCGTCTCCGAGCCGGGCGCAACTATTGGCGCCCGGGTGCGGCTTGCTGTGTTCTTGGCTACCAAATGCTGCCGCAGGGAGACGCCAGTGCATCGTGACCATCTGAGGACGCTTACGCTCACGGAAAATCGCCAACCCATGGCCAAGTTGGCGAAGAATCTCAGCGATTGGCAGTTTGTGTCTTTCAACTGGTAGAGGTCCGGGCGGTCGGCAAGAGAGCGTGCAGAATTCTCTGTCTATGGCGAAACCCATTGTCTCTATCGCATGTCTCTTCGGAAATGGAATGTTCCCGGCTGCGTATATTGTGTTACGGCATAAACTTAATTATGGAACTTTAGGGCCGCGCATTGCAGTTGGCGCCACCATCGTTTCCCTGCCGAGATCATCGCCCATGCGGTGTGGCTTTATTATCGGTTTCCGCACCTGCGTCGTAACAGAAAGTTCCGATTGGCACTGCGCGCAATCCCATCTAACCTCGACGATGTTACCACCGGTTTTTAGGCCTCGCGAAATTCTGTTGCGAGAAACCGGGTCAGAAAACGGAGTTTTGAACCGGTTTCACTAATCGGTGGCGCAAAGTTGGTCCGCGGGGTGCGCGCGGCCTAAAGCCGGCCAGCTCGTCAACATACACGGGCCGGACGAGTCAGGTGTTGCTACCGGAAGCGCCGGACGTGGTCGATCATTGCGCGTAGCTTAGGCGGCACGTTTCGCCTACTGGGATAGAACAGGAAGAATCCGGCAAAGGGTGGCAGGAAAGTATCCAGGATAGAAACCAGTTCGCCACTGGCTAGATATGGGCGGAAAGTCTCCTCCATTCCAAATGTGATGCCACCGCCCGCCAGTGCTGTGCGGGTCATCACCCTCATATCATTGGTTGTCAGTTGGGCAGGCACCATTACATCGAAAGGTTGGCCATCCTCTTCGAACTCCCATTTGTAGGGTGCGCGGTCGGGCGCCTGTCGCCAACCGATGCAAGTATGTAACATCAGTTCGCTCGGATGGACCGGAGTACCATGAGCCGCAAGATAGGCTGGCGTAGCAACCGTCACCTGTCGCTGTGGGCCTGTCAGGGGAACTGCGATCATATCCTGCTCGATGATCTCGCCCAGGCGAACACCCGCATCAAATCCCGCGGCGACGATATCGAATTCGTCATCCGTCACAGTGATATCCAGCGTGATCTTCGGATGCGCCTTGATGAACGAGGCAATCAGACTACCCGATAGAAAGCCTTCTGCGATCGATGTCGCAGCGATACGCAGTGTGCCGCGGGGCATGTCGATCGCTAACGAATCCCATGCAGCAGCGATTTCGGCATAGGGCCCGGCCAGGGCAGAGCGGAAGGCCTCCCCCGCTTCTGTAAGCCGTACGCTGCGCGTGGTGCGGTTAACCAGCGTCACTCCACGCAAATCCTCCAATCTCCTGATATTTTGGCTGACGGCAGAGCGCGTTACTCCAAGGCGTGTAGCCGCAGCACTAAAGTTGCCAGCCTCCGCTACCGCGAGAAATATGCGGATAAGGTCGAAATCCATTGTACAGCTCCACTGGACGCCGAGTTTAGAAACGGATGGCTACTGCCAACAATGGTGCCCGTATATCTGTTTTTCCCCAACAAAGGAGAGAAATATGGACAAGGTAATCTTGGTCACCGGCGCATCCAGTGGCATTGGCGAAGGTATCACCCGCGAACTATCGAAGACTGGCGCAAAGATTATGATCGGCGCGCGTCGGACAGACCGATTGGAAGCCCTGGCATCGGAACTGGGCAAGAATATCCGGTACCGCGCGCTGGACGTAACCAATGTCAATGACGTCGCGGCATTTGCCGATGCGGCGCGGGACGAATGGGGTCGCGTAGATGCGATCGTCAACAATGCGGGTGTGATGCCGCTATCACCAATGGCTTCCCTCAAGATCGACGAATGGGACCGGATGGTGGACGTGAACATAAAAGGCGTTCTCTACGGCATCGCTGCAGTCCTTCCCGAAATGGTCGCTCGTAAGTCAGGTCATATCGTCAACATCGGTTCAATCGGGGCGCTGGCGTCCTCGCCGACCGCTGCTGTCTATTGCGCGACAAAGTTTGCAGTGAGGGCGATTTCTGACGGGTTGCGGCAAGAACACCAGGACATTCGCGTGACGTGCATCCACCCAGGCGTGGTGGAAAGCGAACTGGCCGATACGATCACCGACCCGATCGCCGTAGAGGGCATGAAGGTGTACCGCGCGATCGCCTTAAAGCCGGACGCCATAGCGCGGGCTGTCCGTTTCGCCCTCGAGCAGCCCGAGGATGTTGACGTGAACGAAATCGTCGTACGTCCGACCCGCACACTTTGACAGGATCTACAACGAAGAGGAATAAACCCATGGGTCATCCTTTCGCAGGCATGTGGGTGACCGCGGACGGCTACATTCGCCACGAACTATTGCCAAATGGCCGCTATGTTGAGGCCCGCGGCAACCGCGAGAGAGCTTACACAGGTCGTTACGAAGTCACAGGACAGCATATCGAATATTGGGACGACACCGGGTTCACTGCTGACGGCGATTTCGTGGACGGGGTGCTCTACCACGCTGGAATGATTTTGAAACGAGAATAGCGGTGGCGGGGGAACCGGCGATGGAAGACTGTTGGCCGTATTACTGGACCCACTTTGGGGCCTCTTCGCGTATCAGGATGTCGCCCACGGCCTCACCCATCGTGGGTCCTCGGCGACGCCCGTAATCGGTCGATCCGAGCAGGAAGCAGCTCGGATCGACAGCGTTTCTTTAAGGATTGGTCGCTGTCGTCGACTTCCCCGATATTATTTCGGAACCAAACGTCTGACCTGTCTTGATCAACGCGCTTGTAGAACCTTCGAGATCCCGTTCGAAATCACGAATGGATTGGTCCATCCATGGCTCACGATAAGTGGCAGCAAAATCGATGTCGTCCTTCGCATATTTGCGCCAAAGAACGAAAAATCGGTGCAAAGCCCACACGGCTAATCTCCTTTAAATTTAAAAGCCACCATCCGACCCGAGTGACAACCCGGCGAGTTTCCTCTCCGGCTTCATTGGGACCGATGCCCATCGAAAATTTTTCTGTGATGTCGAAAACAACATTCCGTGTTTCATTTGCAGCGAAGGTGCCCCATATTCAGTCCAGCTGGAGACACCCCTTGCTCGCAATCGCATATTTCCGCCAACCGCGGACTGATGAGCGGATGCGATGCTTCAATCTAAATTGTTGCCGCTTTTGGCAGCACCTCAGAAATCGTTCAATTTTGCGTTTGCCAAAAGTCTCGCCATCCAATCAACGAAGACACGCACCTTGTTACTGAGATGCCGATTGGGCGTATAAACAAGAAAAAGCGGGAGCGGATCACGCGACCAGCCGGGCAGAACTGGTACCAACTCACCCCTGGCGATTGCCTCACGGACTATAAAGCGGGCGACCTGCCCAATCCCAAGACTGGTCGTCAGTGCCTTGAGAAAGGTTCGGCCATCGTTCACTGACAGGTGATAGGACGGATTGATCCTAATTCTTTCCCCATTGCGAGCGAATTCCAGGGGGATAGCTTGACTAGTTTGTGAACGGAAGTAGCCGATGGCGCGGTGACCGGTTTCAAGATCTTCAGGATGTTTCGGGGTGCCATGGTTCTGGAGGTAGCGCGGCGTCGCGCACGTAACGAGCTCCAATTCTCCGACACGCTTCGCGATCATCGACTGGTCGGCGAGCTCTCCTGCGCGCAGTGCGCAATCGACGTTCTCCCCGACGTAGTCAACGACACCGTCGCTGACACCAAGATCAATCCTGATATCCGGATATTCGTCGTAAAAATCGCGGAGCGCCGGCGCCACGATCGACGTGGCGAACGCACCCGTCATCTCCACCCGCAGCCGTCCAGTGGGAATAGGTTGCGAACTTGTTAGGCTGCCGTCCAGTGCCTCCAAATCCGAGACAATTTTCAAGGCACGTTCGTAATATAGAGCCCCCTCTGTCGTGACGATGACGCGCCTCGTGGTGCGGTTGAGCAACTTGGTCTGCAAATGGGCTTCAAGGCCCCGAATCAGGTTGCTAGCCGTGGCTTTTGGCATCGAAAGCGCGTCGGCGGCGCGCGTAAGGTTGCCGGTCTCCACCACGCGGATGAAGAGACGCATTGCAGAAAGCTGATCCATAGCTACCCCTACGAAAATTATGTTGCATTCAAAAGCGCAACCACACGATCATTCATCGCCCGGAGCGCTGCGCCGATACGTCTGATCAGCGCTGGCTCGATGAATGATTTCATCGCGCCGAACCTTGCCTGTTACCCCAGGCGCGGTGGTCCCGTCCTGCTGCACAATCGGAAACTGAGAAACGCGGCACAGCGTCAAGCGGGTTGACCACGGCGATCGACGTGCCGCCTTTGGCATTAACCGCTTTTGTCGTTCAGGATTTTCCAGAACGCATCTTGATCACGCTAAGCCAAACAGCGGAAACAAGAAAATAGAAGGCCCCAAAACCCGCGTAGCCTGCGATGTTCGCGATCGATGGTTCTGCGGGCATCTGCGCCTGGAAAATGAAGAATGCTCCTGCGAGTGAAGATTGCCCACCGCTAAGGATCATCGTCCACTGACCGCCGCTTATGTTCCAGCGCCGAACTGCTGTGACGAGCTGCAGGAGCCCTGAAAGAATGGCCCAAACTCCGAACAAGCCGAGAACCCAATTCATGCTCTGTGTAACTGCTACGCTCACGGCAATCGTCATCAACACGCTAACGGCCACGTTGACCGATTGGCTCCGGTTGTTTGACAAGCCGCCGTTTCGGGCCGCGTCGAAGAAATTGGCTGCGGCATCCCAAGCTGGATAGATGATCGACAGAACGGCCGCCAACGCAAACGACTGGCGTCCGCCGGTTAAGGCCGCGGCGACCCAGATGAAAGAAAATCCCGCTCGGACAAAATAGTATCGCCTCAACCAATAATCATCGGCGCTAACGGCGTGGCTCGTTTCATAGTTCGTCATGCTAACTTCCCGTAACACATTGATGATGGTGTCCTGTAAGGTCGACGCGCCGCTCATTCACAGGTAGCCAACATACTTCCCAAAGGGGATGCCTTCTTCCCAATTCCCTGTGCCGATCCGCTCGCTTCTCCAGAAAGGCGCGGCCGCAGATAATCCTTGGCCAAGTCAGCCTTCTCCGGATCTTTCGTGGGCACGCGGTTTTTCAGGGAGCCACCGCGATCCCTTGAGCGGCACGGCATCTCATTAGGGCAGCACTGATCTCCGCTTGTCTTTTTGCAACGCGACTGTTCGCAGGGTCCGAGGTGATCGACGTCGTCTTTCCGACATCAACCGCGATAAAAGAGGAAGCCGAGATCAGCCCAATCCTGCCCACTCTTTGTCTGCTCATTGCGAGGTCTCCGAATTGGTAGTTGCGGAGCGTCTGTCATACGCCAGCTGAAAGCTGAGCGAGGCAGCGAGACGCAGAAGCCGCAACCGTTACTCGTCCTTATTTCGACGCTCCGGGCCATTGTTGGTCATCGTTGGAACTGTTGGGAAGAGATGCCGGTCGCATCGGTAGAGGGGTGGTTACCGACGCGACCGGCAAGGACGTGGATCAAATGGGGGGAACCACGCCATCCCTTCCGACAAGGCTCTGGTGACCCATAGTGCCACCATCAACCTTCTCCGCTGGTACGAGGTCATCCGTAGTCGCCGCGGCAACGGTGGCGGTTAGCTCGATCATGACTGTCGTCATAAATTGCTATCATCGTACTCTGCCTACTAGTTGGTAGTTTTGCAAGTGAGGATATTTTTCGCTGGGCGATCTTACGCCGAGCTTATTGAAGGACAGGTGGGGCCAAGCGCGTCAGAGCAGGCGCCATGATAGCTGCAAAGATTTTTGGCTTTCCGTAAGCCCGCGCCGAGAGCATGGCTCCATGAATAGACGCCATGAAAGCCTCCGCCTCGATCTGAGGTTCACTTGACAACCTCAACGCCCCTTCTTTGGATCCTCGCTTCATCACAGCGCTGAGCCATTTTGACAGAAAGCGGAAAAACGCCCTTACCTCTTTGGCGACTTCCGGGGGCAACGAGGGAAGTTCGCTTGCAAGCAAAGCGCAAACGCAAAACGGCGTGCTTGCGTCTTCGATGCATCGAGCCCAATAGCCTGCGTAGGCCTTTAAAAGCTCGAGAGGATTTTGCACGTTCCGCTCGAAGGCCTCCAGACCTACTTCGGCATCTTCCCGATAACGGCTCACAAGCGTGCGGACTAGATCGACCTTGCTTGGGAAATGGTGGTGGATACTGGCCTTGCGGATCCCTACAACTTCGGCAATATCAGCATAGCTGAAGCCGTTATAGCCCCCGCTCATGATCAGCGCCCGCGCGGAAGCCAGAATTTCATCGGAAGTGCTCGAAGGGTTGCCCATGAATTCTGTCTACCTTCTAATAGGAAGCCTGTCAAGGAAACCATTTCCCTACTGTTCGCGCTGGCTGGTGAACGCCCTCCCCCTTCAAGAACGTGGCGTAAGCTACTAAAGGATTACTTCCGAAATCGGTCTACCGTATGAGGCTAAAGGCCAGGCCACATCCCGCCGTCGAGCCTGAGGTTTGCTCCCGTAATGTAGCTTGCTCGCGGGCTCGCGAGAAAACAAACGGCATCGGCAATTTCTTCAATCGTTCCAACGCGCCCCATAGGAACCTGAGCAAACATTGGGAGTGCGGCTTGCTCAATCTCTGCCCAAGGCGCGTTCGCTGCACAGCCTTGCTCGACTGCCACCCTCCGGAACGCAACGTCGAGACTCACACTATGGATCGCTCCAGGTGAGACAGTGTTTGCTGTAATGCCATCCATAGCAACGGACTTTGCCAGCGATGCCGTCATTGCGACCATAGCTGCCTTCGCTGCCGCATAATCGGGCCGATTGGAAGGCGGCATCAATGCAGCGAGGCTAGAGATATTGATAATTCTTCCCCACTTCTGCTGCCGCATGTTGGGTAGCAGCCGCGAAGTAACTCGCACCGCGGCAAGGACATTACGATCATAGCCCGTCGCCCAAGTCTCGGGCTGGGTCGTAGTCCAATCCTCAGCGTCGCCAGAGCCGCCGGCGTTGTTGATCAGGATTTCGACGGGCTTGCCAAATGTTTGCGCCTGATCAATAAGACGCCGGACCTGGTCTTCGTCCGTCAGATCCCCGATGACGACATGGGCACGTACGCCATTCGCGGTGATCTCATGCGCGACTTCCTCGGTCTTGGCCATATTGCGACCATGTACGATGACACTTACGCCTTCGCGCGCAAGCCCTTTCGCCATACCTTCACCTATCCCTTTACTACTGCCTGTGACCAGAGCAACTCTTCCCTCAAGTTTCAGATCCACTTTTTCACTCCCTGTGTCGGTGCTGGGATGTTATGAGGACAGGATGATCACGAAAACAATTACGCACTTAAAAGTGCCTGTTGCATCAGAACGAAGAGATGACTGCCTTGGACCGGATGGTTCGGTTGCCCACGTGAACCGTGTGGTGCGCATGGTCAGCGGACGGTGGAAACTGCCGATCTTGTTCCGGCTTTTCGAACAACCCTCGATACGAAGTTCACAGTTTCTGCGAGACATTCCAAACATCTCGCAGAAAATGTTAACCCAGCACCTCAAAGAACTTGAAGCCGACGGGCTCATTGTAAGACGAGATTTTGGCGATCAACCACCCCGTGTCGAGTATGGCCTTACGGATTTAGGTCGTGGTCTCATGCCAGTCTTGATGTCAGCAAGAGAATTCTCGCGCCTTCACCTGGAGAAGGCCGGCGAGGTCCCAGCCTAAAACGCCATGCTCACTCTGCGTTCTTGCAGACCGGATGAGGTTGCGGTTCTGCTAGTCCGCCAAAGAGTGCTTCAATAGATGCGATAAGGTTCCGGCTCCCGTTGCTGCGACGGTCTAAAGCGACACATTGCCGTTGGCGCCAGGACGGCGGAACTCGAGACATTAGGGGGCCTAAGTGGCTATGAACGAACCATCCGCGCGGTCGGCTATCCCAGAGCGTACCACGCCACTCGGACTCGAAACGTATATCAGCGGAACCACGTTGATCAGCGGGGACGGGCCAGCGTGGAAAGACGTTTTCGTTCAGGTATTCTCCCGCAACAGAATTCAAGCTCCGTTCCTCGTTCCCGCCGTTGCGGAGCCGCTCGTTGTCTGGGTCATGTCCGGAAACGCGATAGTCGAGGAACGGAACCTTGATGGCGAATGGACAGCAAGCCAGGTCAGCGTCGGTGACTTCTTTCTCACCCGATCACCGGCTCCCTATGAGATGCGATGGCGGGCCGAGAGCGACCAGCCATTCCAGGTAATGCACCTGTATCTCTCTATTCCAGTCTTCGAGAAAGTGGGCCGCGTGCTGCTTGGCAAGGCAAAAACCGTTACCTTGCGAGATGTCTCGGGCGGACGCGATCAAATACTCTCACACATCCTCAGTCTCCTGCACGAAGAACTGGTTAACGAAGGTGAAGGCGGTGCATTATTTGTCGAGGGCTTGGCACAGAGCCTCGCCGTGCATCTCATCCGCCACTATGGAATTGAAAATACCCGGGCGCGCGTCCAAAGCGCCTTCCCAGGGTCGAAACTAAGACGGGCGTTTGCTTTCATGGAGGCGCATCTTGAAGAGCCGTTCGATCTCGATCGTACGGCTCATGCTGCGGGAATGAGCAAGTTTCATTTTAGTCGGCTGTTTAAGAAGGCAACAAGCTTTTCACCGTCGCACTATTTCATACGGCAGCGCGTGGCCAAAGCCCAACAACTGCTCATGGAAACCGATATCAGTATAATCGAAATCGCACTCGCGGTCGGCTATTCGAGCCAGAGCCACTTCGCCCAGATATTTCGGCGCGAGACTGGTCTGTCCCCGAGCGATTATCGTCGAGGCTGACACAGTCCACTTACCCAAATCAGCGAATTGAGCAATATCCCGACAGGTTGAGCAACCCGCCGAGAGACGGGAAAGCCTATTCTCCTTAGATGTCTGTTGTCGATGATAATCACCTTCTCCGTTTTCGGAGCGGGTTCGCACGCAACATGGAGATGAACGATGCCACCACCGGCAAGATCGCATTTATTGCTGATGCATCCAGCTGCACCGGCGCGGCATCTGGCCTGAAGCTGCGGCCGCCGGCGTAAAGGCTGGTATCGCGGCCCCACGTGCCGTCGACGGAGCCTGGTGAGACCCATCCCAAGATGGTCTCTTTCCTGTCTCTGACGGGAAGAAAAGCAAAGGAATTTCACGATGAAGGAATTGCCAGCCTCGCAGGCGTATCGCATCCTCGAGCCCGGTCCGATCGTACTCGTGACGACCAGTCACAACGAAAAGCCCAATGTCATGACGATGGGCTTTCACATGATGATCAGACACTCACCGCCGTTGATCGGATGCATCATCGGCCCATGGGATTATAGCTACGGTGCGTTGCGGGAAACCGGCGAGTGCGTGATCTCCATTCCCACTGTCGATCTGGCGCATGCAGTCGTCGATATCGGTAACTGTTCTCGAGATAGACTTAACAAGTTTGAGCGGTTCGGCCTGACGCAGGTGCCTGCCAGCAGTGTCGCACCGCCCCTCATCAAGGAATGTCTCACCAATATTGAATGCAGGATCGACGATGACAGTCTCGTCGACGAACACAACCTCTTCATCTTGAAGGCCGAACGGCTCTGGTTCGACGCCGATCGAAAGGAACGGCGAACCATTCACCATCGCGGTGACGGCAGCTTCATCATTGATGGAGGTATTCTCGATCTCAGTGACCGCATGAGCAAGTGGCGTCACCTAACCGCTCCCCTCTGATTGAACCAAACATCGCTTGAAGCGCAGTTCATCAACTAACGAACCTGGAAGCGATACCGCGAGATTGCGCGCGCTTCAGCTCGGCATCTCTTCATTTCAATGTGGAAAGGAAATCACACAATGACAAATAGCTCAAAAGTCTGGTTCATTACCGGTGCCTCCAAGGGCATTGGCCAAATACTCGTCGAGGCGCTCTTGGCAAGCGGACACCGTGTGGCTGCGACATCGCGAGACAGGGCAGCACTTCAGCAGAGATTTGCGGAGGCAGATGGCCTGCTTGCTCTAGAGACTGACCTAACAAGCGATGCCAGCGTAAAGGCGGCGGTCGATGCGACGCTCGAGCGGTTTGGCACCATCGACGTCGTGGTCAATAACGCCGGTTACGGACAGCAAGGTACCGTCGAAGCACTCAGCGATGCCGAGTATCGCCGAAACTTCGAGATCAACGTATTTGCGCCGCTGCATGTGATACGGTCCGTGCTTCCGCATATGCGGCGCCAGCGGTCGGGCCACATCGTCAACGTGGCCTCGATCGTCGGCATCCAGGGAGGCTACGCCGGCTGGAGCAGCTATGTTGCCACCAAGTTCGCACTCGCCGGTCTCACCGAGTCCCTGGCTGCCGAAGTTGCTGAACTCGGGATCAAGGCAACCGTCGTCTATCCCGGCCCGGCTCGTACAGACTTCCTTTCCGCCGGAAGCCTGGCCGTCGCCGAGCGCAGTATCGATGACTACACCGAGGCAAAAGCGTCCCTGGATCTTCATCTCAATCATTTTGACGGGAAGCAGCCGGGCGATCCCGTAAAGATCGCGCAGCTCATTATCGATGCCGTCGCGGCGCACGAACCGCCCCTGCATCTGTTCGCCGGCAAAATCGCCAACCAGTTGGGCGAAGTGAAGATTGCTGCCATCCGCAAGGATCTTGATGCCTGGCACGAAGCCTCTGCGGCGACCGATTTCCCTGAAGGACAGTAGGCTCCGCTCGCACCACGGTCGGCACAGTGCCGGCCGCCTTGCAAAGTCTCCATCAGAAATACCCCATTAGGTGAGATCAAATGGAAAATACTAAAGCACTATCCGATGAGTTCGCGGGCAAGGTCGCAATTGTAACTGGCGCCGCAAGTGGCATTGGCAGGGCGACTACGGAGCTGCTTCACGAGCGCGGAGCCAAGATTGTCGCGGTCGGTCGCGGCTCGAATGTCGAAGCAATTGCCAAGCAAGGCATCGTGCCTTTCGTCGGCGACGTCTCCAAAGAGGCTACCGCTTCCGGAGCCGTCGAAACTGCCATGAAGGAGTTCGGACGCCTCGACATCCTCGTCAACAATGCGGCAGTTATCATCAATAAGCCTGTCATTGAGATGACCCTCGACGATTGGAACGGGGTTCTCGCCGTCAACGCGACCGGAGCGTTTCTGTTTTCCCGCGAGGCTATGAAAGTCATGTCTCCCGCCAAAAGCGGCGCCATCGTCAACGTCGGATCTTACGCTTGCTTTCAAGCGTTCCCGGCAATTGCCGCTTACGCCGCGTCTAAGGGCGCCCTCGCACAACTCACCCGCGCCTTGTCCCTGGAGGCCATCGGCCACGGCATCCGAGTCAATGCGGTAGGCTCCGGTGATGTCGTCACAAATATCCTGAGTGAAATTCATCCGAACAGCCAAGAATTCCTTCGTCAGCATGGCGCCAATTCTCCGATCAAGCGAGCGGCGGAACCGCGTGAACTTGCCGAGGTGATTGCGTTCCTTGCCTCGTCGAGAGCGAGCTACATCGTGGGAGCCGTCGTCATGGCTGATGGCGGTATGAGTGTCGCGGTGCCTAATTGACAGCGATTGACGGGCGACTGCAGCCCGTGCTCAGACGTTGATTGTCGGGGTTGAGGGGTTTCCGTCAGCCAGGTTGGCGCATTGTCGCGACCCCTCATCCATTCAAGCAATCACATTCGTAGAGCTTCCAGTTTTTTTGCAGGAAAGTCGAATCAAGTCTGTGGCGGGGTGGGAAGACTAACTATAGCTCCAGGCGCGCCTTACGAAGGTCAGATGCCCTTCGGAAATAGCGAAAGGCCGAATTGAAAGGGCTTATTCGTCCCGTCGCCGATGGCGACAGTAGTGAAATGGCTACAGGGTCTGGCCCGATGGCAAGAGCCATCGGCAACACCAGCGAAAGATTTGTATTCATTTTAGATTGCGATGAATGCTCGTCTTGATCCGAAATGAGAGGTAGAAGCGGGTACGACATTTGAGAACCGAAAGCGAGCGTTGGTATGGAAGATACGATGAAGATCGATAATAGAGGTGACTTCGGGCTCTGGGCTATCGAGGTTGCCAAATCGATCGTCAGCGAAGAAGGCTTTGACTTGGCAAAGGCGGCGCAAGACGGTTCTGAAGACGATGTCCGGGTGGCAGGCAACGCACTCGGTCAGGCAATCACCAATGCACTCCTGGAGGTTTTTGACGGCTTGCTCGATAGCGCGCCAGAATAATAGCCTCTCAAGTAGCTTGATACGAGCGGTATCCGGCTCTCCGCGACGCGCCATATGCATGCCGACATATCGGGCGTACTTCGTCCATTTCTTGAAGCAAAGACACTCGAGCAGTATGTCTGTGATCAGACGATGGGCTGCAATTGCTCCGAGCTTCGCTGGTCGGCGCCTGTCTGGTGAATGTTGCCCCTTGATGGCCAGCAAAGCGGTTGCTACGTCTGGATTTAGAATTGACAGGCTTATCCGAGCCTGTCTCGTCACGGCTATCCTCTCCACATAACAAGCTTGGCCAACCAGACCGGAATGAGCGTTCCAACTTTCCACGCACATTTCAATGCGGTGACGCACTCGTCTCCCCTTGCAATACATAAAATCGGTCCGCCTGCACCAAGCACGACTAATGATGATACGCGATGACAGTACGGGCGCAGCCGCAGCCTCACGTGTTGGTTATCAAAGCCCGTCACAGTTCAACAGAGAATTTCGTCGTCTATTCGGCCGGAGCCCAGGTATGGAAACCCGCGACATGAAACGATCGCTATCGCTCTGGTGAGTTATACGCTAAGCGGTATTCTCATGGGGCGGATCGACTTCGCAGCATGGGCCTGGGGCATAGTACCAATCGACGCCATTCATTGTGCTTATTTTTTCTAGCCGCCGAAGTCTTTGCGCTTTTGAAGTACCAAACGAGCCCTATAAAACTAGCGCAGTTACAGATGTAACACTTTTCTGTCTGGCACAATCAAAATGAAATGCGGCCTCGGCATACAGCGTCGCGCTGACTCTTACTCCCAAAATTCGATAGAGAGGATAGATCGACATGAAGCTAAGGCTCGCTCATGAAGGTGATGTGGACAATCTGGTCGCGCTGGTAAATACAGCATATCGTGGAGCGTTGGCGCCAAGCTGGGCAAGTGAGGTCGGCTTGATAGACGGGCCACGAACCGGCCGAGATTCGTTGCTGAAGATCGTGCGCGGCGGATCGTCATTCATCCTGGTCGCGACTGATGACGATACCAACGAACCGCTGGCATGCGTTTGTTTAACGCCTGGCGCGAACGAATGGTATCTTTCGATGCTGGCAACGGCCCCTGGGTCTCAAACCCGAGGGATCGGAAAATTGACAATGTCGCAAGCGGAGAAATACGCCCTGCAGCGAGGAGCTTCGAAGTTGACGATTTCAGTCATCAACCATCGTGAGCGTCTGATCGAATGGTATGCGAAGCAAGGCTTTGCTGCCACCGGGCATACGGAGCCGTTTCCCTACGACGATCCGAGCGTCGGTACGCCATTGCGGAACGACCTAGCACTAGTCACGCTGACAAAGGCTTTGGCCTAGCGATCTATCTCGTCAACGAAGCGGGCCTTAGGCGATTTTCGGCCGCAATCGGATCGAATGCAGGCCGAGCTACCCGTTCGCCCATAGGTGGGTTTGAGAGTTTTCACGGCGATCGAATTCCAATTTGAACACCGCGTGTCGCAACAAGTGACGAACAATAGCAGTCGATCGGAAGGAGAGCTGATAATGGGACAATCTCGTCAGTCCGAAATTCGACTAATTGCAAAAGATGGTGTGCTTGTAGAAGCCCGCTGTGAACGGCATGAGCCTCAAATGCCTTTGGTGACCGAGACAATTTCAGACCACCCAGCGGAAGCCAATCCTCCTGTTTCCGTCGCACACCGGTTAGCCACGCTCCTAGTTTATGCGGCAATCGCATTCATTTATGTCTACGCCCTTACCAAGCTCCTGACGACACTTTGAAGGGTCACGGGAACTCCCGCGTCAAGCGGAACTTGCGAAATCAGGAACGCGCGATGGCCGGACGGCATCGAAGGAGTAGTTTTACAGTTGTAACCCAGTAACGGTTTCTTGAATACACATTCAATATCGACATTACTGAATTGAGACCGAACGCAAACGGAGCATCGCGAGAAAACGTGGAAAGTTTAGATCATTCACCCATGTTTCGGCCGCTGGTTGATATGTCGCGGTTGCGGCGATGGAAGATGATTGCTGTTGCCACAGTAGGCGGCGCCCTGGAGTTCTATGACTTTGTGATCTTTGCGTTTCTTTCAGACGTCATTGGAATGCTGTTCCTTCCGCCCGGCCTTCCGTCCTGGTTGGTAACGGTGCAGACGTTCGGCATCTTCGCGGCAGGTTACATCTTCCGTCCTCTGGGGGGAGTGGTCTTGGCCCATTTCGGCGATCATCTGGGACGTAAACATGTGTTTGCGTTCTCAGTCTTGCTCATGGCCGCCGCAACCTTGGCGATCGGCTTTTTGCCTGTCTATCATACCATTGGTATCGCGGCTCCGCTGCTTTTGATCGCGATGAGGATGGTTCAAGGCATTGCGATCGGCGGCGAGATCCCCGGAGCCTGGACATTCGTAGCAGAACACGTTCCTTCAAAGCATGTCGGCCTTGCTTGTGGTCTGGTTTGCATGGGTCTTAATCTGGGCGCGCTCCTTGGTTCGGTCATCGCGACATCTGTGACTTTGGTCCTTTCTCCCGCGGATGTCCTTAATTATGGGTGGCGCTTCCCGTTCCTGATTGCAGGCGTATTTGGGCTGGTAGCAGTTTATCTGCGCCGAATGCTCCATGAAACCCCTGCCTTCACAGCGCTCAAAGCGGATCGAATACTCGTTCCGGCGTTTCCGCTTCGGGCGGTTCTCAAGAAGTATTCGCGCGGAATTGTGACGTCCATGCTCGGCACATGGATATTGTCCGCGGTGATCGTTACCTTGACCTTGATGACCCCGGCTATCCTTGAGGAGGTATACCACTACGGCCGCAAAGAAGCGCTAATGGCGACAAACATAACCACGGCATCGCTAGCGATTGGAGTGGTTTGGGCCGGTGCCATGCTTGATCGCATCGCCGCGCCGAAATTCTTTGTCGTGGGAGGATTTGTTCTGGCGTTGGGGATATGTATTTTCTACGTGATGCTTCGCACCGGGGGAGCGCATCTGTACCTCCTAAGCGCGATTGCGGGTTTGTCCGGCGGGGTAGTCGCAGGCGTTCCTGTTGTCATGGTGTCCTGTTTTCCAACTTCTGTTCGCTTTACAGGGATTTCATTCTCCTACAACGTCTCCTATGCGTTTTTTGGTTCCATTACGCCTATTGGTTTGCTGGGATTTCAGCAGTCGAACTCAAATTCCCATATCTACTATTTACTATTCATCAGTTCGTTATCAGTCGCATTCGGAACATTTCTTTTCCTGTCCCCTAAAACTGTCGAGCATCGACGCGACTAAGGTCGCGTGGAACCCGAACCGCAAGAAGGCGCATTTCGAGTTTCATTGGGTGGGTTGCCTTTCTGGCACCTGCCTGCCGATCGTATTGAACAGTGCCGTCGCCAAGTTGACCGAGCTAATGGGCTTTCGAAGCATCGATATTTGCCCTGATGCCCGGCCAACGCTGACTTGGTCCCGATCCGCCAGGAAGAGCGTTGCAAGCGGCCTGAGTTCATCCAAAACGTCCGTGAGATTTGGAAGACGCGGCCATAGATCGAGATCGAGTAGCACCAAATCAGGCTTTCGGTCGGCTGTTGTCAGCCAGCGTTTAAGCGCGGGAAGGTTGGAGAAGCCAATGGGCTCGTAGCCCAGTGCCGCCACTTTCTCTTCGTACATAAGTCTCAAGTTAGTGTCGCTTTGCGCAATGAGGACGACTTCTCCATTACCAAGTGGCACAGTGCGTTCTTTCAATTGGGCAAGAGGAACGGGCTTTTTGTTGACCTTAGGAAAAAATAGCCTGAAACGCGTGCCTTTATTGGGCTGGCTCTCAACGTCAATCCTCCCTCTCATGCCAGTGACATGGCCGTGAACGGCGGCAAGACCGAGGCCGGTGCCTCCGCTCTTTGCCTTTGTCGTAAAGAACGGTTCGAATATGTGTGGCAGAATGCTTTGCGGTATGCCACTGCCACGGTCAGCAACGCTAACGACGACATATTCGCCTGCGGACAGTTCCCCATGTGATAAGCATAGCTTGTTCTGATAATTCATCGTCTCAATGGCGACCTCAATTTGGCCCTGGCTAGACGAGGCTTGGGCAGCGTTCATGCAGAGGTTCATGATTACTTGCTGAATCTCGATTGGATTTCCTAACACCGTGGTCTCATTAGCCGAGGCTTGAAGCGAAATTGTAATTGTATCGGGTATCGACATCTTCACCAACGGCAAGATGTCAACAACCGCTTCATGGATGTCAAACGGCTCAGTGGTCCGGTCGCGCTTTCGACTGAAGGTCAAGATCTGATCCACGATGTGTTTGGCGTGCTGACCGCTAGAAACAATTTCTTGAACATACTGCTTATTACGCGCCGAGTTGCGGCCAGTCTCGAGGGCCATCTCGGCATATCCTAGTATCGCACCAAGGGTATTATTGAATTCATGCGCAATGCCACCGGCGAGCGTTCCCACGGCTTCCAAACGCTGGGCATGTTCAAGGCGAGCCTCCAACGTCTGTCTCTGTTCTCGCTCGCTGGCCGCCTTCATGCATTGAGCAAGAACAACGACAGCATTGCCTAAGAGCCGAATCTCATCACGATCCGGTGCCTTTCTGATTTCTCGGTGCTCAAGGAAGAGCAACCCAACGGAACCCGCGTCAATATTTGCGGCCGCAAGCGACCCCGCGCTCAGTTCGCCTTCCGGTAATGCCTGATGTTCACCCTGATGAAGATTTTGATAGTGAAAGCGATCCCAACGCAACGGCGCCTCTGTCTTGGAATCCCACACCTGTTCTGAAAAGCGAGCGACTAGCGGCTCGAATATCCGCCGATCGGCGATGCCGAAAACTTGCTCCACGTGCCTCGTCTTACTGTCAATCGTGCCGAATGCGCATCGACTTGCGTCGAAGAAAACTTCCAGCAGCCGAAGAGAGTCCGGAAGCGCAGCTGACACACTGTCGAAGTCTTCGTTGAAGCGCTTTCTTATCGCGGAAACCAGTGCCTCAAAACCGAGCTGCTGCGTCAGTCTATATGTTTGCGTGCGGAGTCGGTAAATGAGGAAGACGACATAGACGCAGAGCAAGCCGGAAATAGCCCCTAAGATGGCCTTGCTCCATGCCGATCGGACGCTCATGACGGCGTAGGCGTCGAGGTACTGTTTCTGCAAACCCTGCGCTTCGAACGAAGTTGGAGAGGCCTGTATAGAGGCAATTGTCGTGTCGACCGAGGGGAGCATCTTCAAAATCATTTGGGTGTGCGCGATGAAAGATTGCACTTCAGAGGAGTTCGACGCTCCAACTTTCATCATAAGATCAAGTTGCCGTTGAATGGCACGCGCCAACGGATCATCGGGCTGAGCGGCAAAGCGCATCATTAAGTTGCCGAGATCGCCTGCCGTAGCTAGTCCTCTGACGACTGCAGGATCGCCACTACTGTCGATCTTGGCCAACATCTGGATCGCTATCGACAAAGAGTTTTGCAACAATGAATTCTGTGTCTTGAAAGCTTCAACGAGTTGCTCGTCCCCCTCAATCGAGACGGCGAGCTTGGTCAACTCGGCATCTAGTTGCGAGGTGGTTTTTATGCTGCTTTCGGGAAAGAGTGTTCTGAGCCTGGAAACGGCAGAATGGAGATGGACGATCGATGAAACTAGCGGATCATAATTTCGCAAAAGGCCCGCTCGAGCCTGCAGAACATCGCGCTGTAGAGACGCGTGATTGATATCGATCGCCCTTAGTGAGGTAAGGATTTCTTCATGTGTATCGCTCGATGGAACCCGGCCCACCGCAAACACGGCAAACAAGAACGCCCCGGCGGCGAGCGCAACAAGATAGAACAACTCGCCAGTGGCCCGGTTATTTTTCCGCTTCGAGCTTGTGTCCATGATATTCGCCCGTGAGTGTCTTTAGAAAGGCGACGATTGCGTCGACGTCATTTGGTGTGAGCGTCCGCCCAAGCTGGGCGAGTGCCATAATGCCGACAGCCTCAGAAAGTGAATCAGTACGGCCATCGTGAAAATAGGGACCCGTGACAGCTACATTTCGCAGGCTCGGTACTCGAAAGACCTCTTTGTCAGTTTCCTTTCCTGTCAGCATAAACCGGCCGAGATCGTCCTCGGTTTGCATCGCTTCGGCTCTAGGGCGCGCGAAAATGCCAAATTTTTGGAACATGTTTCCGCCGATGTTGGAGCCTTGATGGCAAGATGCGCATCCATAGTCGGTGAAAAGGCGGTATCCAGCGATCTCCTGGGCCGACAACGCTGCATTGTCTCCTGCCAGATACTTGTCAAAGGCGGAATTCGGCGTGGTCAACGACCTCTGAAACGTGGCCAATGCATCCAGCACGCTGGCGCGATTAACCTGGCGCCCATAGACCCGCTGGAAACTGGAAGAGTACGTCTCACTATCTCGAAGCCGGGAAATTAGCATTGGCCAGCTAGCCGCCATGAGGTCTCGGTCCAGGAGTACTCTTTCAGTATGATCCTCGAGCGAGTTAGAATCACCGCGCCAACCGAGACGATAGTTGGCCGCGACATTAAAGATCGTCGGTGCATTGAAGCGGTTTAAGCGACCATTGTAGGCCATAGTCTTCCGCAATTTCACGGTACCACCGTGCGCGAGGTTATGACACTGTAAGCACGAAAGGCCGTCTCGGTTTGAAAGAATTGGATCTGCAAAGAGAGCCTCTCCAAGAGCTACCTTTTCTGGATCAAGCCCGTCGACTAGAGCAAGTGGGGCAAGTGGTTCACGGCCGATGAGGCTTGTCGCTTTTGCACAAAGTGTGGCGGCGGAGAAGGATAGGCCCAGGGCGGCGAGGCACGACAACGCATACCGTAGGCAGGTTGAACCATGGACGCTCGCGGCCTTAATCTGCCTGGGACGCAGGCTCATTTCGCGCGCCTTCGATCTTCGATGGTCGCATCAGCATCGAATATATAGCCGATGCCTCGTTCCGTGCGGATGAGGGTGGGATTGGAAGGATCGACTTCCATCTTGCGCCTAAGTCGCAAGATGAGTACATCGATGCTTCGGTCAAAGATTTCCTCGTCATTGACACGGCTGGCGGAAAGCAATTGTTCGCGTGACAGGACTTGACGCGGAGAATTAAGAAACGCGATCAAAAGATTGAACTCACCCAGGGTCAGCTTAACTTCGGTGTTTCCATCCGATGTCAAGCGCCGTTCCTTAACGTTCAAAACCCATCCGTTAAACGTATAGATCTTGCGATCCTTGCGACCCGCAGGCACTTGTCTCACACGCAGCGCCGCCCTCACGCGCGCTAAGAACTCCCTTAGACTGAACGGTTTCGTAACAAAGTCAGATGCCCCGAGCTCCAAGCCAACAACCTTGTCCGTTTCCTCCAGACGGTCGCCACTTATGATAATGATTGGCGCGTCGGACTTTGCCGAGAGGGTGCGGACGATCTCCAGTCCGTCTTCGTGTCCAAGGTTAAGATCAACGATAACCAGATCAACCGGCTCGGATTGAATTAGTTGCCCAAGCTGATAACTGTCTTTGACGCCCGTGACTTGGAAGGCGTGTTGTGACAGGTAATCCACCAAAAGCGCGCGGAACTTGCTATCATCGTCGACTACGATAATGTGCTTCACAACTTAACTCCAAGGATGCCAGACAGTCGGCGATAATCAAAGACAACGGGACCGGGCTGTGGCTTCGAGGCGCCGGACGCGCTCCCCATGATGAACGGATCGGTTGGCGCGAGGGGCGTATTTCGCCTTAATGGCTTCAAGCGCGCACGTACGGTTACAAAAAACATACTCTTAGGTCGGAGATCCGAGCTTTGGCTGCTGCTACGGTACCGGAATTGCCAGCGCGTGCATGCGGACGCAAGAGCGAATCATGGACGAGGAGCCGATCGTTGTTTGCCGAGCTGAGAATGGGGCATATGGCAAATCGCAAATCAGTTTGGGCAAAGCCATGCCTGCGCGATTGTTACGCCCAGATTCGCTCGGACGCTCTCGTCCCACAGGTGTAGCGGGCGCAATGATACCTCTCACCTTTAGGAGAGTGATGCCGTCCGACGTTGACATTGAACATAGGCGAAAACGGTAAAGCCCGGATCGGTTTCGTCGACGCGGAATTGGTATTTTCATTCTTGAAGACGCACAATTATTGTAGTCCGAGCACTTATACCTTCTAGTTGGTAGGCTGTCAAAGCCTCATCTCACAGAAAGGAGCCTCGATCGCGTCACCAGCAACGCATCTGATGCAAAGTGACCCAATGCACGTCGAAAGAGATGACATCTCGCACGGCCTCCAAGCAGCACAAGTTGTGCTATGGCGATGGCGATCCAAGATCGGCCCGATTTTGCCGTCTGTTCGCGTCGCTGATGCGTTTGGGTTCGCATAGTGGAGATATCCAGCGGGGAATCTACTTTCACAAGGCCACATCATTCCTTCCACCGACCCGACACATCGAAGGGCCCAGCACGTTCTCCGCGGGGAGCGACCCAGCCCTGTTTCTCCTCCCAACGCATGCCCATTCAGGACGCGGTGTCGATATGCGAGGTTGCCAGAGTGCGCAGCGCAGATGCCAGCCTTGCGGAAAATGGACGACGGGCATTATGCGGCGTGCACCCGGGACGATCTTTCCCTGCGAGCGGCTTCGTTCTAATTGAAGCCTTCGCAGCGATCACCGTTCTAATGGGTCGTAACGACAGAGTGACGCGCCGGAACTTCGGCGCGTCACCGCAGTCAATCCAGAACTAAAGGCGCGCGCCACCTGTTGCGTCGATCACTTGTCCCGTCGCCCAACGCGCTTGATCCGAGGCGAGGAACGCGATGACATCGGCGACATCGGCAGGCTGGCCGACGCGCGAGAACACCGACAAGGCCTCGGCTTGGGCTCGCGCTTCTGGTATCGTAATCCATGATTCATTCATGCGAGTCTCGGTGACGCCGGGCATGACAGTGTTCACCGTGATGCCGCGACGTCCAAATTCAGGTGCGAGCGACAAAGTCAGTGTCTCCACCGCACCCTTCGCTGCGGCATAGGCTGGATGCGTCGGGGCAGCGACGCGCGTGAAGCCTGTCGAGACGTTAATGATGCGCCCGTTGTCACGGATATGACTCGAAGCCGCTTGGATGAGAAAGAAGGGCGCCTTGAGGTTGACGGTTACAATCTCATCGAAGAGAAGCTCATTGGTCTCCATGAGGGAGGCCGCGGGTGAAACGCCCGCATTGTTGACAAGGATGTCAAGTGAGGGCTCGCCGGTAGCGGCTATCGCGGCTTCTTTGAACTGCTCCCAAAGGCTGTCAACCCCTTCCTTGCCTTTAGCAAGGTCTGCTTGGATGGCGGCGGATTTGACGCCGTGCGCCTCGATCTCGCGGACGACTGCTTTAGCAGCGTCAGCGCTATTAACATAATGAACTCCAATGAAGGCTGCCTGCTCTCTGGCAAAGGCAAGCGCTGTGGCGCGGCCGATGCCGCTTGAACTGCCGGTTACGAGGGCTACTTTGGTCGCCAATCTTCCAGTCACAATGGATCTCCGTTGCTATTTTTATATCGATCCATATATTAAGCGCATGAAAGCCTGTCAATGGATTTTATAGGACTCGATATAAAAATGAGTGAATCAACTCGAAAGCGTGGGAGACCAAGGTCGCTTGATCGCGACGTCGGGCTGAGTGTCGCATCGCGGCTTTTCTGGGAGCATGGTTACGAGGGAACTTCGATTGCCGATCTGACGCAGGCGATGGGCGTTACTCCGCCTTCGCTTTATGCGGCGTATGGCTCCAAGGAGGAACTCTATCGGCAAGCGCTCGATTACAATATCGCGCACGAAATGAAACGCCGCGCCGAAGCGCTGCAGGGGCCGATGTCAGCTTTTGATGCACTTGAGTTCTACCTCTACGACGTCGCCGAGGGCGTCTCCAATCCAGGCAATCCGCGAGGCTGCATAATCTCAACTGCTGTCCTCCATCATGCCGAGGAAAACGAGGCTGTCGCCCGAGAAGTGGCGGCACGGCGGGACGCTTCGATCCAGTGCATGAAGTCGCGCTTCGATCGAGCGGTCGGCGAAGGTGAACTTCCGACCAATACGGATACTGACACTCTTGCTCGCTTCTATTCGGCGGTCGTTCAAGGAATGTCGGCGCAAGCCTGCGACGGAGCATCTACGATTCAATTGAAGCGCTTGGTGGATGCAGCGCTGCGCGCCTGGCCGGGACCCGGGCCACAGGCATAGGCGCGTGACATCTCCAGGTGTTTTCCGCTAGGAACTGACCCNNGGGTCAGTTCCTAGCGGAAATCAACAGGAATAGCTCATGCCAGCGCATCAAAGCCTGTCCGCGATGCGCTGGTGGAAGTTGGGAAACCTTGCGACTGACAAGATTTGTGCTCAATGCGCGAGATTCTTATTTCGCTGTCATCCCGCCATCAACGCGATAATTCACACCAGTGACAAACTTTGCACGGTCCGACACAAGTAAAGCCACGACTTCCGCAATGTCCTCAGTGCCACCGATACGGCCGAGGGGAACGAAATTGAACCAATCGTCACCCGAAATTGGAAACTGTTTCCGCAACTCATCGGAATTGGGTGTCGAGATAGGGCCAGGCGTCACGACATTTACGCGAATGCCACTTGAACCCAGCTCGACGGCAAGAGTTCGGGAGTAGTAGTCGAGCGCAGCCTTAGCGGCTCCATAGTGTACGCTAAAGGCGAACGGAATTGTTGCGGCCGTGGACGAAATGTTGACGATGGACGCGGATTTCGAGTTACGAAGTTTTGGCAGAACGGCGTTCGTGACCCGCACCGCTGCAAGCAGGTTGAGCGCGAGATCTCGCTGCCATTCCTCGTCGGGAATGCTCTCCGAGCCTCCCAAAAACGCGTTCGAACCACCTGCATTGTTGACGAGGATGTCAAGGCCGCCGAGTGTCGCCAGTGCCTCTGCGGCGATTTCCTTCGCGCCTTCGCTTGTGGAGATGTCACCGGAGACAAATTTCGCTGCTGCTGGTGTCACTTCACTCCGAGACCGCCCCGCAACCACGACGTCTGCTCCTGCATCGAGAAGACGTTGGGCGATCTCAGCGCCTATTCCGCGGGTGCCTCCCGTAACAAGGGCACGTCGCCCGATAAATTCCCTCGAGAGATCGAGCTTATTTGACATGATTTCTCCATTCATAGGATGTGTGTGGTCAAGAATTTCGCTTGACCCGCGGTAACCGGATCAACGATCCAGATATATGGATCGGTGTTCCGTTTGTCAATCGCTGCAAGAAATAGCAATTGAATACTTGCAGAAATACGATCTTCGACGTAAGTGGATCGCTGATCGACATATGAAATGATACGGAAGCAGCCAGTGAGAGCAGACGCGCAGAAAAACTACGATCATCTGCTAACCACCGCTCGGCTGGTGTTGGCTGAGCAGGGCGCAGATGCTTCAATGCGCGATATCGCTCGGCAGGCACGAGTGGGGCTAGCCACGCTCTTTCGTCATTTCCCTACTCGAGAGGCGCTGATGGAAGCACTGCTCCGCACCTCTCTCGATCATCTGACCGAAAAGGCATCCTCCCTGGAGGCGTCTGCTGCTCCCGACGATGCTTTAGTGTTCTGGTTCGCGGAGGGAGTGGGCTTCGTCAAGAGTTACAGCGGCGTCGTGGATCTGATGGCGACTGCTATCGCGGACGAACACTCGGCTCTCCATCAGTCTTGTACAACTGTCCGCTCGGCAGGCGCGCGCCTTCTCCGTCGCGCTCAGTCCGAGGGGACGGCTCGGACAGATATTGACGGGACCGACCTATTTGCATTGATGGCCGCACTAGGTTGGCTTGGCGATCAGCCTTCGTTCGCTCCGAGAGCCGATCACATTGGCGAGATCATTACCGGCTCCCTTTTCTCAGCCGATCGGTAGCTGCAACCATGGAAGTCGAGCGCCGTTAACAAAAGAGCTGGGGCCGTTTGACCTTCACTATGTGCCCGAGGCACGCGGCAAACCGCGTCCCGAACACCCAGAGGGATCACAACGGCTTGCATTGAAAATACATTCGAATTTTGGAATATGAAGCGCGACCTGCTGTTCCTCGAGCAAAAGGTCGGTCACGTCATTTGTTGAAGGAAATAATACGTTTTCACGGCTTAGCAACAATATAGACGCGAGCAATTAGGTCTTCGCGCCAATGAGGGATGGTGGAAAAGCCAGCACCACATTGCCGATTCATACCAGGGCAACCTCGACGGCGCCGTATCTCAGCGCCGGCCGGGGCATTCACCGCTCTGTTGCGCGAAGCGGCAGATCCCCGGCCATCAAAAGGGGCGTGATGCACGTAGATTAGGCTCCCAACCTCTGGGTGATGTCATTTATCGGTTTTTCTGTAACCTGGCTTCCAATCGGGTGGGGCCATTGTGAATCCCTCGAACAAAAAAGCCGGACTTACGATGCAGGATACGAGGCCCCAGCCCTGGTTAGCTTCGGCAGCCTGCCATTCACCCGGCCGTATGATATGTTGCGCGGACTGACCGGCCACGATATTGGGACCTAGGCAGATGTGTTCGATGGGGCCTTCGTCGCTTGCCGCGAGACGCATGTCGATCGGATGACCCGCATGCCACAACCAAATTTCTGTTGCGTCGATCGAATGCCACGCCGATCGCTGCCCTTGCTCGAGCAAGAAATATATCGCGGTTGCTGTGCCGCGTTCGCCTTCCTGTGAAGGCGCGCGCCATGTTTCCCGATACCATCCACCTTCGGGATGAGGCTTCAGGTCAAGATGTTCAATCAGGGAGGCGGGAGCAATCATCATGTTCCTCATAAGTAACCAGGATAGCCGGCAGAGTTCGACAATTGACTCGATGCTGCATCCGGTCAGTTCATTCGTCGCGAGAAACTCATAGGAACCAGGGCGAGCCGCACAAACTACAGGCCTTCGCAGCCAAGGGCCGCCAACAAACTCAGAGAGTCTGCTCGATTAATGCGAAATCAAGGTCTTCGGATATGGTTAGCTTCCGCTTTGAACAAAACACCATTTCTGTATTTACGCAGATGTGAAATAACTGTGACACGGACGCCATATCCTCATTCGTCTTGGGTATGCCAAATCATTTAACGCAGCGGGGCATCGACATAGCCGGTATTCGCCCCCTCTACCGCTAGACTGGGCCATCCATATTGCGACAAAATTTCAATGTTGGTGCCGTCTATTACATTCGTAGCTAACCGGATATTGAAGTGTTCCTCGGGTCAATAGACTTTGCGGTCGCCAAGGTATCAAAACCGGTTACTGTCTCGCAGACACGTCGAGCCTATGGAGACGCGACGGCAGAGCAATCGCCCTTTGCGCATCCATCCGATCAGGCGGCGTCTGCGGCGGCTGGCTTGCCGAAGCGGCCGATGTTGCCATCGCCCCATGCCTTCAATGCCACAAGGATTGGCTCGAGGCTCCTGCCCAAATGGGAGATGCTATACTCGACCTTCGGCGGAACCTGCGCGTAGACTTTCCGCTCGATGAGCCCGTCCTCTTCCAGTTCGCGGAGCTGGTTCGTGAGCGTCCGTTGCGTGACGCCGCTGACCTGCCGTCGGATTTCGTTGAACCGCATGGTGCCGCCAAGCAGATGGAAGAGGACCACGCACTTCCACTTCCCGTCGATCAGGCTGATGGCCGCCTCGACCGAGCAGCCAGGATTGCAGTCGAAACGAGAGTGGCGGACTTTGGCCATGATGGTATCCTTTTGATACGTACGCGCACTTTGGCGTGTATCCTTACTCATTGAGTATGTGATTTCGGACCGTGCTGCAAGCAATCTAGTTGGCGCCGCACTCGTGACCGCGGCGCGCCAGAGTGTCCGCCGGGGATCTCGCACTGACGCGTAGATCGTTGATTTTGCGCGCTGTTTTCCAGCGCTGCGCGCGTCAACCGGCGGTATCCAAGTAGATACTATGGGCAAACGTTGTGCGTATCCAAGGCGCTCGCCCGTACTGCTACATGGAGGTCACTGGCACGACGGGATGGCACTCCGCCGACGTCGTGAAAAACACCGGCATCGCAACCGCAAAGGGATTTTCAATGTCCGCAAACAGCTTCACTACTCGCTCGATCACCCGCGAGGCCGCCGCAAGGCTCATCTCCGACACAATCGCCGCTTCCGAGCGAGTCGGCTTCGAACCGGTCGTCGCCATCGTCGACGCAGCCGGCAATCTCAAGGCCTTCCAGCGCAGCGACAAGAGCTCGTACCTTGCGATCAATATCGCCATCGACAAGGCCTACACGGCAGCGTCCTTTGGACTATCCACCTCCCAGTGGGTCGATCTCCTGGAGGACCGCGGCGCATCGAACCTGAGACACGTCCCCCGCGTCATGGCGGCAGCAGGCGGCTTCCCTATCATGGAAGACGGCGCGATCATTGGCGGCCTCGGAATTTCGGGCGGAAGCTGGTCGCAGGACCAGAAGGCAGGCGAAGAAGCGCTTCGCAACTTCGGCCAGTGATCTCAACAAACACTTCAGCAGCTAGGAGATTCCAATGAAAGCAGTGGGATACAATACTCCCTCCCCGATCACGGCATCGGACGCGCTTGTCGACATCGATCTTCCCAAACCTTCACCCGAAGGTCATGACATCCTCGTCGAGGTCAAGGCGGTCTCGGTGAACCCAGTCGATTACAAAATCCGACGCAGCACGCCTCCGGCGGCCGGTACGGCCTGGAAGGTCATTGGCTGGGACGCGGCGGGCGTCGTTAGTGACGTCGGTCCCGACGTCACTAAGTTCAAGGTCGGCGACGATGTCTGGTATGCGGGTTCAATCACGCGTCCCGGTGCCAACGCCGAATTGCATCTCGTCGATGAACGCATCGTCGGCCACAAGCCAGTCAAGCTGGGTTGGGCTGACGCCGCGGCCCTGCCATTGACCTCCCTGACGGCGTGGGAAGCATTCTTCGACCGTCTCGACGTGAAGAGGCCGGTGCCCGGTGCAGCGCCCGCGATCCTTATTATCGGCGGAGCCGGCGGCGTCGGGTCGATCGCGATCCAGATCGCTCGTCAGTTGACCGACCTGACCGTGATCGCGACCGCCTCTCGCCCTGAAACGCAGGACTTCGTCCGGTCGCTGGGCGCACATCACGTCGTCGACCATTCGAAGCCGCTAGCACTGGAAGTCGCCGCGCTAGGCATCGGCGCGCCCGCCTTTGTCTTCTCCACGACGCAGACCGACAAGCACGTCGGCGAGATCGCCGAACTGATCGCTCCGCAAGGACGCTTCTGCTTGATCGACGACCCGTCGAACTTCGACGTCATGCTGTTTAAGCGCAAGGCAGTCTCGATCCATCACGAGTTGATGTTCACCAGGGCGATCTACGGGACGCCGGACCTGACCGAACAGGGCCGGATTCTCGATGAAGTTGCGCGGGCCGTCGACGAAGGCAAGATCCGGACGACAGCAACACAGCATCTTGGCGTGATAAACGCGGAAAATTTGAAGAAGGCGCATGCGCACCTCGAGAGCGGCACGACGATCGGAAAGGTCGTGCTCGAAGGCTTCGCCTGAGCTGTCACCTCGACGGCGGCTCCTCGGGGTCGCCATCGTTGATTGCCATCCTCAACACCCGGGGTCACCCCCGCCGGAAAACATCATCGAATTTTCGATGAAGATTTTGTTCCCTTCACTGCTTTCCCTTGCCTTTCTTACGGCCGTCACATGCACCAGCGGTGTATCTGCCCAAACCAGCCCTGAAGCATACCGCGTCTTCGACGCGGCCGGGTATGGCTTGCTGGTGAAGCTTTTTGCGCAGCAGGATTACACTTGCTTGCCGAAGCCCTTGGCAGCACCGTTAGCCCAGCAGGTCTAGGCTCGCCGCAGCGGCGATAGCGCTGACGTCCCGCCGCTTGCAACGAAACAGATATCCCATGCCGGAATGGGTAATCAGGTATTCCGGGTTGGTTGGATCTATTTCGATCTTGCTGCGTATTTGTGAGACGTAAACCCGGACGTAATGGATGTCCATCTGCTCGTCCCAGAGCTGCGATGCGAGAAATCCGTGTGTCAGGACTTCGTCCGCATGCTGGGCAAAGATCTGCAATAGAGAGAATTCCTTGCGCGAAAGGACGATGGTGCGATGACCTATCGTCACAGAGCGTTTCTCGACATCGAACTCGAATTCTCCCACACAGGTCTGTGGACGCGTCTCCTGTTTCGGCGGACGCCTTCGCAGCATCGCGCGAGCGCGCGCGGCGAACTCTTTCAGGTCGAAGGGCTTGCTTAGGAAATCGTCCGCGCCTGCATCAAGCGCCGCGATCTTGATGCTAGCGTCCCTTCGACGCGAGGTGGCGAAAATCGGCGCATCGTGAAAAATTTCGCGGAAGCTCAGGATCGATTGAACATCATCGAGACCGAGGGCTGCAAGATCAAGCACGATCAGGTCCGGCTGCCGAACTCTACGCGCTGCCTGAGTTACCGAGGCAGCCGTGAAGGTCTCATAGCCCAGTGAACCGAAAAGTCCCACGATGTCCTGCCTGACCTGGGTTTCGTTTTCGACGATCAGTATTTCGGGTGTATCGATCGGCATAACAGGTCCGCTCTGCTTGCTTTCCTGTCATTGAGGAGAGCGTGTCTTTCCGAACCTAGCTGCCGAATTGTCAAAACGACGTTGTGTTTTTTCCGGCGTTATAAAAGCGGTATAAATGCGGCGGTCGACGGACGGCGATCCTTACGCCGTCCTTACGCAGAGGCATAAAAACTCGGCGCCAACCTTATACGTGAAGCAATAGATGCTTGTCGGCAACTCTGATCGCTCAAGGAGTCGACAAGAATGGAAAATACACACCCGCTCGTCATTCAGCAGTGGGTATCTGCCCCGCTGACAATTCCATCGAACCGGCCGGCCGATACGCCGCGCTGGCTCCGTCGTTTGGCTGAGGAGGCATGATCGTGACATCTGCTCTGATGACAACATTGGCCGGCGCCTGTGCGACCGGTCTCTGCTTCTATCTGTTTTACGCCCTCGTGAAGCCGGAACGCTTCTGAGGACTGATCCTAAACCCGACAACCTAATTGGGGGCAATCATGGGCGACTTCGCATTCGTCGCAGTGACGCTCGTCTTCTTCGTAATCACGGCAGGGTTCCTCGTGTCCCTGGAACGAATCTGAGGACGTAGACGTGACACAAGATCTCATTCAATTCGTCGTCATTCTCGCAATCATGACCGGTCTGGTCGTGGTTCTCGGAAAATGGATGACGCATCTCTTCACAAGTCCCAACCACAATTTCCTGGAACGGGCGACCTACGGCGTCCTTGGCGTGTCCCCGGACGAGAGAATGTCCTGGAAGCGCTACGGCATGGTGCTCGTGCTCAGCAACGCGGCGATGATGCTCCTCGGCTATCTCATCCTGCGCCTGCAGAACATCCTGCCGGGCGACTCGTTAGGACGCGCCGCGCAGGCGCCGGACCAGGCTTTCAACACAGCATCCTCCTTCATCACCAACACCAACTGGCAGTCCTACGCCGGCGAGGCGAGCCTCTCGAACCTTTCGCAGATGGCGGTCATCACCTTCCTTATGACGGTGAGCGCGGCCACTGGCGTTGCCGCGGCAGGCGGCTTCATCCGGGGCCTCAGCCGCAAGAGTACGGCCGATATCGGTAACTACTGGGTCGACTTCACGCGCGTCACCTATCGTCTGCTGCTGCCTCTCTGCTTCGTCATGGCGCTGGTTTATGTATGGCAGGGCATGCCGCAGACCCTCAACGCCGATGCCATTGCTACGACGCTGGAAGGCGCCAAACAGCAACTGATCGTCGGACCGGTCGCAAGCCTTGAATCGATCAAGCATATCGGCACCAACGGCGGCGGCTTCTATTCGATGAACGCGGCCCACCCGTTTGAAAACCCCACGCCACTGACCAACACGTTGCATATCCTCAGCATGCTGCTCATTCCGTCGGCTCTCACCTACACATTCGGCGCCATGCTGTTGCGCCGGCGGCAGGGGTGGGCATTCTTCGCGGCCTTCCTCGTCATGTTCGTGGCCTTTCTGGCTCTGGTCTACAGCTCCGAACAGGGTGGCAATCCGCTGCTCTCGTCCATGGGCGTCGATCAGGCCAAGACGACGCTTCAAGCCGGCGGCAACATGGAAGGCAAGGAGCTGCGCTTCGGGATCGCCCAGACAAGCCTGTTCGTGACGACGACGACGGCTGCCACGACCGGCTCAGTCAATTCGATGCACTCCTCGCTCACTCCGCTCGGCGGCTTTGTGCCCATCGCACAGATGATGCTCAACAACGTTTTCGGCGGTGACGGCGTGGGCCTGATCAACCTCATCACCTACGCGATCCTGACTGTCTTCCTTGTAGGCATGATGATCGGCCGTACGCCTGAGTTCCTCGGAAAGAAGGTCGAGGCGCGGGAGATGAAGTATGTCATGCTTGCGATCCTCGCCCATCCGTTCAGCATTCTCGGCTTCACCGCGCTTGCCTGCCTCGTGCCTTCGACGCTGGCGAGCCTGGCGAATGCCGGTCCGCACGGCTTCAGCGAAGTTCTCTATGCCTACACGTCGGGAACGGCCAACAACGGCTCGGCCTTTGCCGGCCTCAACGCCAATACGCCCTTCTTCAACACGACGATCGGTTTTGCAATGTTGTTCGGGCGCTATTTCACGCTGCTGCCGATGCTGGCCGTTGCGGGCGTGATGGCAGCCAAGAAGACCGTACCGGAAGGTCCCGGCACGCTGTCGACCGCAACCCCCCTGTTCACCGGACTGCTGGTCTTCGTGATCATCGTCGTCGGCGGCCTGACCTTCCTGCCCGCCTTGGCGCTCGGTCCCGTTGTCGAGCATCTCATGATGCTGTCCGGCACGACCTTCTAAGGAACGCTTTCCATGCAAAGCATATCGCAAGCTACACCAATTACCCATTCCGCCACGCGGGGCGTCGTCCGTCCCGTGCTTGTTTCGGCAGTCTTCTTCATGGCCGTGACGGGCCTTGCCTATCCATTGGCGACGACCGGTGTCGCCCGGCTTCTCTTCCCCGCGCAGGCCGAAGGAAGCCTCGTGAGCGTCAATGGACAGGTGGTCGGATCAGGTGTGATCGGGCAATATTTCACCAAACCGGAATACTTCCATAGTCGCCCGAGCGTCACCACCGGCGCCGACCCGGCCGACCCGTCAAAGACTATCGATCAACCCTTTAACGCGGCGTCAAGCGCCGCGAGCAACCAGGGCGTCCTCAGCAAAAAGTTGCTCGACGCGGTCACCGCGCGCGCGCAAGCATACCGAGAGGAGAACGCGCTTGCCGCCGATGCAGCCATCCCGGTGGATGCGGTTACTGCATCGGCCTCAGGCCTAGATCCGGATATCTCGGTTGCCAATGCGAAGCTGCAGGCGGCGCGCGTCGCTAACGCCCGTGGGGTTGCGGTCGAAGACCTCCTGAAATTGGTGGATCAGAGCACGACCGCGCCGCAACTCGGATTGCTCGGCGATCCCAGGGTCAATGTTCTCAAACTCAATCTTGCGCTGGACCAGGCCTTCTCGGCCCGTCCTGCCGCGCAATAAGGGGCCATGTCCTCATGTCTCAGGTAAACTCTATCGCGCCGCTAAGCGCAGCTATTGGCGGCCAGCCTAAACCCGTCAAATGGACATCGGTGATCAGCGAATCCTTCAAGAAGTTGTCGCCGCGGGTGCAGATGAAGAATCCGGTGATGTTCGTCGTCTATATCGGCAGCATCATCACGACCCTTCTGTGGATTCAGGCGTTGCAGGGCCAGGGGGAGGCCTCGGCCGGCTTCATCTTCGCAGTCGCCGCCTGGCTTTGGTTCACCGTGCTGTTTGCAAACGCTGCGGAAGCTATGGCCGAGGGGCGTGGCAAGGCGCAGGCTGATGCCCTGCGCGCGACGCGACAGACAGTGGTCGCGCGCGTATTGGCTGAACCCAGCCGAAAAAGCTCGGTGACGCTGATGCCAAGCGACGAATTGGAGGTTGGCGCCTACATGCTCGTCGAAGCCGGCGAGATCATTCCGACCGACGGCGAAATCCTGCAGGGCGCGGCCTCGGTCGACGAATCGGCCATCACGGGTGAGTCTGCTCCCGTGATCCGCGAAGCCGGCGGCGATTTTTGCTCCGTCACGGGCGGCACTCGCGTGCTCTCCGACTGGATCATCATGCGTGCAACGGCAAAGCCGGGCGAGACATTTCTCGATCGCATGATTGCCATGGTGGAAGGAGCCAAACGCGGCAAGACCCCCAACGAGATTGCACTGACGATCCTGCTCGTGGCACTGACGCTGATCTTCCTGCTCGTCTGCGTTACCCTGCTGCCGTTTTCGAGCTTCGGGACCATCGTCAATGGTTCTGGATCGGTGGTGACGATTACCGTGCTCATCGCACTGCTCGTCTGCCTTATTCCGACGACCATCGGCGCTCTGCTGTCGGCAGTCGGTATCGCCGGTATGAGCCGGATGATGAAGGCCAATGTGCTGGCAACGTCGGGACGCGCGATTGAAGCGGCCGGCGACGTCGACGTCCTACTGCTCGACAAGACCGGTACGATCACGCTTGGCAATCGTGAAGCGAGCAAGTTCTATCCTGCGCCGCGCGTCGATGAGCGCAGCCTGGCGGATGCCGCCCAGCTTGCCTCGCTTGCCGACGAGACGCCGGAAGGCCGCTCGATTGTCGTGCTCGCGAAGAACGCCTTCAATATTCGCGGTCGCGAACTGCACGGGGCTGAAGCCATCGCCTTCACCGCCCAGACACGCATGAGCGGCATCAACTTCGAAGGCCGGCAGATCCGCAAGGGTGCTGCCAGTGCCATTCGTGCGCATGTCGAGGCGCTTGGCGGCGTCTTCCCGCAGGAAGTGACGAAGATCGTCGACGATGTGTCGCGGCGAGGCAGCACCCCGCTGGTCGTCAGCGACGGAGTCAACGTACTTGGCGTTGTCGAACTCAAGGACATCATCAAAGGCGGGATCAAAGAGCGCTTCTCCGAACTGCGCGCCATGGGCATCAAGACCGTGATGATCACCGGCGACAACAAATTGACGGCGGCATCCATTGCGGCTGAGGCCGGTGTCGACGACTACCTCGCAGAGGCGACGCCGGAAGACAAGCTGCGGCTGATCCGCGACTATCAGGCAGAAGGCCGCCTCGTCGCGATGACCGGCGACGGCACCAACGACGCACCCGCCCTCGCCCAGGCGGACGTCGCCGTCGCGATGAACAGCGGCACGCAAGCGGCCAAGGAAGCGGGCAACATGGTCGATCTCGACAGCAACCCGACAAAGCTTCTGCGCGTCGTCGAGGTTGGCAAGCAGATGATCATGACACGCGGCGCACTGACCACCTTCAGCGTTGCAAATGACCTGGCAAAATATTTCGCCATCATTCCGGCCGCCTTCGTCGCGACCTATCCATCGCTCGCAGCTCTCAATATCATGGGCCTGCACAGCCCGGCGTCTGCGATCCTCTCGGCAGTCATCTTCAATGCCCTGATTATCGTCGTCCTCATCCCGCTTGCGCTGCAGGGAGTCAAATATCGTGCAGAACCGGCAGCGCGGCTGTTGAGCCGCAACCTGCTGATCTACGGTCTGGGTGGTATCATCGCTCCCTTCATCGGCATAAAGCTGATCGATATCGTGCTCACGCCATTCTTCTGACGTAGTAGCATGGACATGGCGAAAGAGGCTTGGAGGCGCTGTAGCGGAAAATGACGGATCAACGACCCGATCCTGATGATCTCCTGCAGGTGGCGAAGGATGAAAGTCACCGGTCCAGGCGCGGGCAACTGAAGATTTTCTTCGGTGCCTGCGCCGGAGTGGGCAAGACCTTCGCGATGCTTCAGGCGGCGCGCCAGCTTCAAAGCGAAGGGGTGCCGGTCGGCATCGGTGTCGTCGAGACGCATGGCCGCAATGATACCGAAAAGCTGACCGAAGGGCTTCCCGTCCTGCCGCGCAAGCTGGTCAGCGGCAATGGCAAACCCGCCCTCGAGTTTGATCTCGATGGCGCACTGTCCACGAACTACAAGCTCCTGGTTGTCGACGAATTGGCGCATAGCAATGTCGCCGGCAGCCGCCACTCCAAAAGGTGGCAGGACGTCGAGGAGCTGCTCGACGCCGGCATCGACGTCTATACGGCGCTGAACGTCCGGCATCTCGACAGCCTCAACGACATCGTCGGCGGCATCGTCGGCATCCGCGTCAGGGAAACCGTCCCGGACCGAATCTTCGATGCCGCAACCGACGTCGTACTCGTCGACCTTCCGACGGACGACCTCCTTGCCCGCATGAATGCGGGCAAGGTTTACTTGCCGGTTTCGATCGAGCGGGCACGGCAGAACTTTTTCCGCCGCGGCAATCTGATCGCTTTGCGGGAGCTTGCGCTCAGGCGGGTTGCCGACCGGGTCAACGCTGATGTCAGAACTTATCGCGTCTCGAATGCCATCAAATCGGTCTGGCCGACTCGGGAACTGATCATGGTCTGCGTGAGCGCCGACAAGTCGCAGGAAAAACTGATCCGCGAAGGCGCGCGCCTCGCCCAGCGATTACAGGCGAAATGGATCGTCGTCCATGTCGATCGACCCTACCACGGCGACGAGCCAAGGGCGCGCGAGGCTCTCGCGAAAATTGCCTCGTCCGTGCAGGCCGCAGGCGGAGAATTTTCCAACATCCCCGGCCAGGACGTTGCGGAGGCGCTGCTCGAATACGCGCGCAAGCGCAATGCCACCAAACTCGTGCTCGGCAATTCGCCCGGCAAGCGTTTCTCGGCTTTTAGACCGCGTCTTCAGGAACGGATCGCCCGCACGGATCCGAGTCTCGGTCTCGTCCTGCTCAGCCTGGAGGGAGCCGCCAGCGCCGGTAGGCGCAGCCGCTCAGTCGAAAGCCAGGGATACGGCGTAGCTCTCGCGATCGCGACGCTTGCCTGCGGCGTTACGACTGCCGCCGCCGCCTCGCTGCTCAGGGTTTTCGATCTCTCCAACGTCGTCATGCTGTTCCTCATGACGGTAGTCTTCGTTGCAATGCGCCTGGGACGCCTGGCGGGCGCCTGGGCGGCGCTACTGTGCGTGGCCTGTTTCGATTTCTTCTTCGTCGAACCGCGCCTTTCATTCGCGGTGACCGATACGCAATATGTCTTCACCTTTGCACTGATGCTCGTCGTGGCAGTGGTCATCAGCCAGCTCGCGGCCCGCATGCGTTCCGAGGCCAGGGTCGCGCGTGCGGGCGAACGCCGGGCTTCTGCGCTCGCTCGCGTTGCCCGCGAGCTTTCCAGCGCCATCAAGCTCGAGCAGGTGGTGGCGGTCTGTCGCGACGCGATAGCGCCGTTGTTCGGTGCGCGGGTGGTTCTCCTCGTGCCTGACGACAAGGAGCGGTTGATCCCCATCGGCGATGCCGGTGACGTCGATCCGTCGGTCGCACAATGGGCTTTCGATCACGGACAGGAAGCCGGCTTTGGCACACAGACGCTGAATGCAGCCACGGCCCTCTACCTTCCGTTGAAGGCGTCGATGGCGACGCGGGGCGTAATAGCGATATTGCCGGACGAGGCTCCTCTTTCGAACGATCCGGATGACCGGCGATTGCTGGACGCCTGCTGCTCTTCGATCGGACTTTCGTTGGAACGTATCCATTTCGTCGAGGTCGCTCAGGATACGCTTGTGCGCATGGAAGGCGAGAAATTGCGCAACGCCCTACTGTCGGCCGTCTCCCACGATCTGAAGACACCGCTCACGGCGATCCGGGGTCTAGCCGAAACGCTCGAACGTCCCGACGGGCTCAAGATGGATGAGCGGACCGATCTTGCCCGCTCCATCCGCGTTCAGGCCGACGAGCTCAAGCGGCTGGTCGACAATCTTCTCGATCTGGCGCGGATGCAGAACGAGGGCGTCCGCCTCAACAAGGACTGGCACTCGCTTAGCGAAATCGTCGGCAGCGCGCTCAGTCGGTCGGGGTCGCTTCTGAAACCCCGAATGGTGCGGACGAGCCTGCCGGGCGACCTCCCCCTTCTTGAGGTTGACGCCATTCTGATCGAGAGGGTTCTGATCAACCTTTTCGACAATGCCGCCAAGTACACGCCTGCCACAAGCATGGTGACGGTACGCGCCGGGGCCTCCGGTGATTTCGTCTATCTTGTGGTAGAAGACGATGGGCCCGGACTGCCGACCGCCGACCCCGAGATCCTGTTCGAGCCGTTTGCCAGAGGGCAGAAGGAGTCGTCCATTGCCGGTGTGGGGCTCGGCCTAGCACTTTGCCGTAGCATTGTCGCGGCGCATGGTGGAACGATCCGCGCGGAACGGCGAAAGCCTCATGGCACAGCATTCGAAATCCGCTTGCCGCTCGGCACGCCACCCGAAATTGAAAGCGAGACTGCAAATGATCAAGTCACGAATCCTGATCGTTGAAGACGAAGCCGACATTCGGCGTTTCGTCCGTATGGCGCTCGAAAAGGAGGGCATGACTGTTTTCGAGACGGCGACGGCCGAGGAAGCGCGAATAAATGCTGCGAGCAGAAAGCCGGACCTGATGATCATCGATCTCGGGCTGCCTGATCTGGACGGGAAGGCCCTCATCCGCGACGTGAGGAGCTGGGTTTCCGCGCCGATTCTCGTTCTTTCCGCTCGCGAGCAGGAGAGCGAAAAGGTAGAGGCGCTGGACGCGGGTGCCGATGACTATCTCATCAAGCCGTTTGGCGTGCCAGAACTGACGGCCCGCGTGCGCGCCCAGTTGAGACGCGCCAATTCGGTGACGCAGGGTGTAACGGCATCCCCGACCGTCAAGTTCGGAAAGACCGAAGTTAATCTGGCAACCCATGAGGTTCGTCGAGCGGGCGACGCCGTGCACCTGACGCCGAATGAGTTTCGCTTGCTGACCGCGCTGATCAGGGGACACGGCAAAGTTCTTACTCACCGGCAGCTTCTCATGGATGTGTGGGGGCCAGGCTATGCAGAGCGCGCCCACTACATTCGCATCTATATGGCGCAGTTGCGTCAAAAGCTCGAAGACGATCCGTCACAGCCAGCCCATCTGATCACAGAATTGCAGGTTGGTTATCGTCTTGCCGGATTGGAAGTCGAGGTCAGCGGACGACGGTGACGGGATCGCTCCTGCTTCCAGCCTATAGCTTGAGCTGTGGACCGGCTAGGGGAATTGATCGCAGTGATATAGCGGTCCTCACGGCTTTCCCCTCGCCTGCATTCGCTATGTCGATGCGAGATCGCGCGAATCCATAAGGCAATGCGATGAAGCGAACTCATTAGGAGACGTGACATGAGCGCGTTCCGCAAGCGGGGCTCAATGTGTCGGCAGTACAATTTCGAGCATTTGCGTGCGCCGATCCGGTTTGGACGCCAATCTTGTTAGCCGCATGACGGCACAAAATGTGAGTTTCGCTTCGGAGCCGTCTTGGACGCCGGCGTTATTGCAAATGTAACTCATCCAATCCGAAATCGAAATAATCTCAACGTGTCAGCGCTTTATTGTCAAAAAGGGGATTTTAGCGTGCCAACCGGCATATGAGACGGGCGGGTGGCTGCTGTATTGAAAAAGGATCAGGAATGGACACCCACGCAGAACTGAAAGACATTGGCGGGATCGCCCCGGATACTGATGATCTCCGTAAATGCTTCGAGCCGCATATTGCGCAGATGGAAGAACTTTCATGCCTTCCCCCACCCGTCGTTGAGAAGCTCAAGGAGATCGGCGTTTTTCGGATGTGGGCTCCAAAGCAGTTCGGAGGGCAGGAGCTTTCAATGCCAGCTGGACTTGAGCTGATCAGGCGTATTGCATCAATTGATGGGTCGATTGGTTGGGTTGCGGCGATCAACAGCGGCGGCTGCCTGATGTTGCCCAAGCTGCCGCTCGCCTCCTTGGAAGTAATATATGAGACCGGACCGGATCAGATTATCGCTGGGAATGGGCGTCCGATCGGTAGCGCGAGACAGGTTCCGGGCGGCTGGAGGGTAAGTGGTCGCTGGCCGCTGGCAAGTGGCTGCAAGGCAGCTCACTGGATCGTGGGGGGATTTGCGAAACCTGAGCCCCAAAACAGTAATCCCAATCATTCCATGATGGTGATGCTAAAGCCTGCGAAGGAATTTCGCATCGAAGAAACGTGGAAGGCAATGGGACTGCGGGGTACCGGCAGCCATCACATCTCGATCGAGGACTCGTTTGTCGCTGACGGCTTCGTCGCTGACGTTGCAAAAGCGGACAATTCTGTTGACAGTCCCTTGTACCGCCATCCCGTCCACCTCTTTCTCCTGACGCACGGTGCAGTCCAGCTTGGGATTGCTGAAGCCGCGATTGTGGATATTGTGGAACTGCAGCAGGCACGTTTGACGACTGACGCCTCCGGTCGACGCGAGTTGGTGTACTTCCAATTAGGAACCTGCAATGCCAAACTCAAGGCTGCCCAAGCAATGTTCGAGCGCCAGGTGATGTCGAATTGGTCGGATGCCGAGGCGGGTCTACCTGCCGACTTTAAGAAGCTGACCGCGACGATGCAAACCGCGGCATTTATCGCCGCCGAGACATTGGAGATCGTTAAATGCTGCTTCGAGATGGCAGGAAGTGCCTCTGTGTACGAGACTTCCCCCCTTCCGCGGCGGCTCCGTGACATGCTAGTGGCCACGCAACATGGCGCAGTTCAACGTCCGAACCTGATGGCCGGCGGAAAAGCTCTCTTCGAAGGCCGCTAAAGTCGACGTGCACCCAATATCGACCTCAACTGAAATGAACGCCGAGGTTGCGTTGCCGGCGCCCTTCCCTCCCCAAACAGCTAATTTCGTTCGCGACGTCCAATCGCCGTCGCGCATTCGCACGCTAAAGGGAGCGGCGGCCGTACCGCCACACCCCGCCAGATAATCAAAGACCTCTTGGCGACATGTCGTAGCACGCTCACGACGACGAAAAGCGGACCTTTGTGCGCCGGAAACAACGACCCTAAAGCATGCCTCTACTGTGGCGGCAACACCGCATCGTGCTCTCCGATTTGCAATATTTAAAAGGGATCATCACATGAAGTTTAGTTCCAACCGCCGTCGAGCGCTGATCACCATGGGCGCTGCCGGCGCTGCGACCGCGCTGGGATTGCCAGCGATCGCTGCTAGCAAGCGTAGCCTCGCCGTTCTAAATCTTGCGAGCCATGCGCCAAGCTTCATCGCTTTCGAGCGTGGCTATTTCGCCGATGCCGGCCTTGATATCGAATTGAAGTTTTTCGAAGCAGCTCAGCCGATGGCCGTTGCTGTGGCCTCCGGTGATGCGGAGTTCGGTGTCACTGCCATGAGCGGCGGTCTAATCAGCCTTGCGCAAAAGGACGCGGTCAAGGTGGTCGGTGGCGCGCTGACCGAAGAAAAAGGTATCGTTGGCGCTATCGTCCTCGCGTCGAATAGAGCTTATGAGGCCGGTCTCACTGATCCTTCCAAGCTCGCAGGCAAAAGCTTCGGGATCACAACGACCGGTTCGTCGTTCCATTTCATGGCGCATAAGATCGCAGTTGCCAACAACGTCAATCTTGCCGACGTCGAGCTTCGACCGCTGCAGAAGCTTGGGACTATCGTCGGCGCGCTTTCCAGCGGGCAAATCGATGCCTGGGCGATTCAGGCCAACGTGGCGAACAAGATGATCCGTGACGGAGCCGCCAAAAAGATTGGCCTCGTTTCAGACTATGCGCCGGATTATCAGGTCACCACGGGCTTTACGTCGACGAAAAACGCCAAGCGCGGGCGTGCTCTCACGCGGTCGTTCATTAGCGCTTATTCGAAAGCAATCGACGACTACAACGCGGCATTTGTTGACAAAACCGCGGACGATATGGAGCGCGATGCATTGGCCAAGATCTGCTATAGGTATGTGGAAAGTGATAGCCCCTACGACGTTGCCAGGCGAAACCTGATCGATGGCGCGATGCGCGTCAACAAAGGCATGGCAATCTCACTCAAGAGCTGTGTTGAGCAACTCGAATGGTTCCAGTCCGAGGGTATGGTCAAAGAGACGATCTCTCATGAGCAGGTTTTCGATACGTCCTACGTTGAGGTGATTTGATCTCATGGATCACCAGTGGGCCGGCTCCGGTCGGAGGGTACATGGACCTAAAACTCAAGAACGTCACTCATCGTTACGGCCCTCTTGAGGTCCTTCGCGACATCTCCCTCGATATTGAGCACAACAAGATTGTCTGTCTGGTGGGTCCTTCCGGATGCGGCAAGTCGACTCTGCTTCGCTTGCTCGGTGGGCTCGAGCGCCCATCTTCTGGCGAAATCCTGCAGATTGGCGAGGCGTCCGAAGGCTCCCTCAACGCGCTTACTTACGTTTTCCAGCATTTTGCGCTGCTCCCGTGGCGCACCGTCGAGGGCAACATCAAACTGGCGCTCGAAGATCATGGACTGAGCCATCGTGATATGGATGATATCGTCACGAACGTTTTGGAACGCACGCGTCTTTTGGAATTTCGCAAGGCGTTACCCAAGCAGTTGTCCGGCGGAATGCGTCAGCGCGTCGCTATTAGTCGTGCGCTTGCGGTTCGCCCAGCGGTCATGTTGATGGACGAACCTCTATCGGCGCTCGACAGCCAGACCCGCGACGTCCTGATAAACGACTTGATCTCGCTGTGGACGCACCAACCTTTCACGTCAGTTTATGTAACCCATAATCTGAACGAGGCCGCCCGGGTCGGCCATCGGATTGTGGTTCTGTCTCGCCGTCCCGGACGCATCCGCGAAATCGTTGATATCGACATCCCGCTCTTAGAACGCCGCAGCGGCGATCCGATGCTCGCGGAGAAGCAAGAGCATCTTTGGCACTTGATGCGCGAAGATGCCAGTCCCGCGAACAGCGAGGCCTTCCATGACTAAAACACGCACCCTGTCAACGCGGTCTCCCATTTCTAGGAGTGCAGGCAGCGGAATGAGGAATTTGGTTATCCGGCCTGTGCCGTTCCGCGGCGGCGGTTTCGCGCCCAAGCCGGTTCGTGGCATCGCCATCCTGGTCTTCGCTTTATTGCTGATGCTTGCTGAGATCGGCACGCGCACCGGGTTCATCAACAGCTTGACATTGCCACGCCCGACGAATGTGTTGGAAACCCTCGTTCAACTCTGCAAAACGGGCGGCCTGTGGAGACACCTGATCGCGTCGCTTCAACGACTTTTCATCGGTGCCACACTCGGTATTTCAATCGGTATCATGTTCGGCGTGATGGTTGGTCTTTTTGGCTACGTCCGCGCCGGTCTCGTTCCGCTCATAACCGCACTCGCACCCATCCCGAAGATCGCGCTCTTACCACTTTTCGTTATCTGGTTCGGAATCGATGAATTGTCCAAATACATGCTGATCGCTTTCGGGACGTTCATGCCGGCGGTTATCGCCACATTCGGTGCGGTTGACAATGTCGACCGCTCGCTGATCCGCATGGGCCAGAGTTTCGGGTTAAGCTGGTGGTCGTTAGTCCGCAAGATCGTTTTGCCCGCGGCACTCCCTGCCATCCTTTCTGGCGTGCGGGTGTCGATCTCGATCGCTATTATCTTACTCGTCGCCGCCGAAATGCTCGGTGCACGATATGGCGTGGGCTCTTACATCCTCGAAGCTGGCGCGCTCTACGATCTGGAAAGACTATTCGCCGGTGTCACCATTTTGTCCCTCATTGGCTTGATTGCCAACTTTGCCATCGATTGTATCGAACACCGGTTCCTCGGTTGGCGTGAGTAGACGAAATTGGGTTCCAGGCGGTTGTTTTGGATCGAGCAGTTTCAAGCAGAAAGCGCCTTTAGATAGCCTCGGCCGTTACCGGTCATGGCTAAGGAATGTGGACCCGCAAAATTTTAGCGCCCCCACACTTTGTTAGCAGCTGGGGATCAAAAGCCGTTTTCGATATGCGAGTACAAAGTTCGGGTGAGGGTCGCGAGTCCCGCTCCGATGAATGGAGCACTGATACCAACAACGATGAGAACAGCAATAATTTTCGGTGCAAAAGTCAGCGTAGCTTCGTGGACCTGGGTAAGCGCTTGGATAAGGGCGATGATAAGTCCGATCGCCGCAGCTGCCGCTACCGCTGGTCCGGCGCCATTCAGGACAGTCCAGATCGCACTCCGAAGTATGTCGAGTGCATCAGCTTCGTTCATGAGAAAATCCCCTTGGGCCTGGAAATTGCTGGTAGGCATCCTGGCCGGGCGCTATCACGGCCGGTCTTTTGGATTTCGGTAAGCAGCAGCATTCACCTTCTGTGAAACGAAACAGGAGCCCTTCCAGGATCCGAGGCAGTTCCGATAAGGCTAGCGGGATCGACTCATATCCCCGCCGTCAACTCTTCCGAGCGGAACCTATCTTCTAGTAGGTCAATGGTCAACGGTCGAGAAAAAGTAGTGACCTCTTCGCGCCTCGTGGGCAAAAAACTTGTATCGGCGCCCCGCCTCATCCGCGAGCTGTTGGCAACAGGTCAACCAGATTCAGCCAATTATGGCTGACCAGAAGCGTGGCGACTCCGGTTCTTGCGCATGGTCAGCCTTATTTAAACCGATTGGTCCATAAATATTTGTTGACCAAACGGTCGCGAATTGCGATACCCCCTCATAGGAGAGCCGTATGGTTCCAGAGTTACCGGAGATTAAGCATGCATCGAAGACAATTTCTCGGCAAGGCACTAGCGGGAGCAGCACTCGCGGGCGCTGGGCTTATAAGCTCACAGAGCGCAGCTAGTGCGGCTGTTACAACACCAATGACGTTCGTGCTCGTGCATGGCGCATGGCACGGTGGGTGGTGCTATCGGGACGTCGCCAAGACGCTTCGCGCGGCTGGGCATACGGTATTCACTCCCACTCTCACAGGACTGGGCGAACGGTCTCACTTAAACAGCGAAAGCATCACGCTGGAAACGCATATTCGCGACGTGTGTGGATGCATCGATGCGGAAGAACTCTCCAACGTCATCCTGTGCGGCCACTCCTACGGGGGTATGGTGATCACCGGTGTCGCTGATCGTCTCAGTTCGCGTATTCGAACGCTGGTTTATTTGGACGCCTTCATTCCCGAACACGGCCAATCTTTGAATTCATGTGTGGAACTTGCCTTGTCGCCGGAGAACTCAAAGGCGTGGATCGACGGATTTCGTCAGAGCGCTGTAAAAGAACACAACGGTCTTGTGGCCGCCCTTCCAGCTGCTGCTTTCAAAGTTAAAGCGGAAAACCGTGATTGGGTTAACCGGCGCTGCGGACCCCAGGCGCTAGCGACTTTCGAGACCCCAGTTCTACTCAGTGGAGGCGCGTCGGCGATCAAGGATCGGGTATTCATCCTCGCCGATGGTTGGGATCCGAGCCCGTTCCGTTACTATGCGAGTAGAGTCGGCGGGTTGCCAGGTTGGCGCGTCAGGAAGCTTCCATGCGGCCACGATGTGATGATTGATCTTCCGGCTGAGCTCGCGCACGAACTCATTATGCTCGTATAGGGAATTGAATGCGGCTCGCGGCGGGCCGCATTCAATTTGCCGTCACCGCAGTCACAGTCCACTTGTGGCCGCGGTAGAGCACGTATTGTTGCTGAGCCTTAGTGAAATACCGAACTTGGCGTCTTGAGCGGGTGCTTTGAACCAAGCGGCCATTTTTGTTCGACTGGCAATGGTTGGAAGCGATACAGTTTGTTGGAACGAGCACTATGCGTCGACCATTTGCTGTCACGTACTTTCGAATGTTGTCGGGCAGTAGTGACGTCGGGATCGTGATTATTGCGGGCGGTCCCGTCCCGCTTGTCCGCCCCTGCCGAGTTGCGCACGCAGCTATCTAACGCGCGATCCGGTCGAGAAGGGTGTCAAACATTTTCCTGGTTTTCAATTTGTTCGAATTCGTCTTATCCACGACACGCATTCCTTCAACTGCGCAGAGCAAGAGACGTGCTGCAATCGCTGGCTCCACTTCTTGCGCCAACTCACCAGCGTCCCTTGCCTGCCCCAGAACCTCGCCCAGCCGCCGTTCCACGGTGCTGAAGAAGTATTCAATACGTTGAGCCACCTCAGAATCGTGACTGCCAAGCTCCATCGCGGAGGCCACGATAAGGCAACCACGCTTTCCGACTTGCCCGGTTCGATCAGCATATCCAGACAAGAATGCGCGCACTCCCGACAAAGGGCTTCCAGATTGAAGTTCCGTTTCAAGCCGCTCAAGCGAGCGGGTAACGTAACGATCCAGTGCCAGAAGAAATAAACCATGCTTGTCCCCGAAGGCCGCATAGAGGCTACCTCTGGACAACTTGGTCGCCTCGAGAAGGTCGGGCAAGGAGGCGTTATGATACCCAAGGGTCCAGAACGCGTTCATCGCGTTCTCGATTGCAAGATCTTGATCAAATTCGCGGGGCCGCCCCCGTTGCGGTCGTTTTAATACGGTCATATGCGATATATAGACCATTTGGTCGTAAAAAAGCAACCAAGCTACCGGCATGCCGTCGAAAAAGCGGTCTCCCATCCGGGCGGAATCGTCCCGTGTGATCTTACTAGAGCCGCGGCGCGGAGCCGAGTCTGAGTTTGGCATGCGGTTCTCCTCGGCCGGTCGCGGGAGCGGCCGGTCTCAGAGCGTTAAGCCCGTGTTTGGTTTTCTGACTTCCTGCGCCCGGCTTTCGCGAGTGGAAGCCGGAGCGCAAATCACTCCGTTATCAAGCTGATGTCTTCGGTTTGACGGCGATCGCCTCGACTTCAATCGAGTAGCCAAGGTGCAGTTGCGGCACGGGAACGACAGATCGAGCCGGCCGAATGTCGCCGAAGATCTCGGCGTAGACCTTGTTGAACTTGCCCCAGTTCTCGACCCCTACGACGTATGCCGTGACCTTCAATATGTGTTCGGGTCTTCCGCCCGCTTCTTGGACGATTGCAAGCACATTCTCGAGGGCCTGACGCGCCTGGACTTCGAAGGGCTGGTCGGACGTGTGGCCGCCGTCCGGACGAGGCCCGAGTTGTCCGGATACGAAGACGAGGTCGTTCCAGGCCGTGCCTTGGGAGTAGTGGCCGGCAGGCGCCGCCGCCGCGGGCGTCGAAATTCGATCGATCCTGTCTGCCATAATGTCCTCCTACCAGCCGCGGAACCGAGGCCATTCAAGAAGTTCTCCACCTGCCGCCGGCAGGACATGGTAACTTTCATGCTGCGCCGATGTCGCGCACGCGTGATTAGGAAGGATGCGAAGCCGGGTTCCGACCGGAAGGTCCGGCAGTTCGATGTTCGAACCCGGAGGGACGGCAATCACGCCATGTTCCTGGTTCGCCTGCACAACGATCAGGCCCTCAATGATGTCACCGCGCTCGTCACAGACAATTCCGTAGCCCTGGTCGACCTTCTGGTTTGCCGTGCCCCGGTCACGCGACATCGCCATCCAGCCGGCATCGATCAGTATCCACCCCCGTGCGGTCTGGTGGCCGATCACCGTGGTCAGCACGGAAACGGCAACGTCTTCCGGCGTGCAGACGCCGATCCCCGCCATAACGAGGTCGAAGAAGACGTAGACGCCCGCCCTAAGCTCCGTGACGCCTGTGAGGTCGCGCGCCGCGTGCGCCGTGGGTGTCGACCCCACACTGACAACGGGACACGAAAGCCCGCTGGAGCGAAGAGCATCAGCGGCCGCGACCACTGCGCTCCGCTCACGCTCGGCATAGTCCGCATGCGCTACGGCCCCGACGACACCGTAGCTTTCCCCGGCATGCGTGATGACTCCGCGCAGCGAGGAGCAGTGATCGAGGATTTTCGCGATGGCGAGCAGTTCGGGATCGTTAGGGGAGAGCCCGCCCCGATGACCGTCACTATCGATTTCTATCAGGGTCGGAATGGGAGCCCCTGCCCGGTGCGAGGCCTCGGCAACGGCGACCGCCTGATCGCGCGAATCCAAGATGATGGTCAGATCGCATCCGTTCGCCCGCAGCGCGAGTACGCGGTCCAGCTTTTGCGGTGCGATCCCGACGGCGTAGAGAATGTCCTTTACGCCGGCAGCAGCGAAGGCTTCCGCCTCCGCAAGAGTCGAGACCGTCGCAGGACCGTTGCCGTCAGTGAGGAGACGGCGAGCGACGTCTACGGACTTCGCGGTCTTGAGGTGCGGTCGCAGCGACACCCCCAGTTTTGCGGCACGGAATGCGAGTCTGCCGATGTTCACCGACATCTTGCTCTCGTCGAGGAGAAGACACGGCGTAGGAAGAGCGGCCAGTCTGCGATCGAGCGTCATTTTAATACCTCCATAACGTTGATCCCTTTCTTATCAACTTTGTCGAAAGTTGACATTCACGCGGTCTGACTTTGGCATTAAGCTGCACTTCATGTTCGATATTGTTGACCTACGCACCATTAGGGCAGTCTCCGCTGCGTCCTCGCTCGCCGCTGCGGCCCGCTCGCTCGACGTCACGCCGCCTGCAGTCTCCCAGAGGCTCGCGCACCTAGAGTCGAGGCTTGGCCTGAAACTGGTCGATAGGGGCCAGGGAATCCTTCGCCTTACTGCGGAGGGCGAACTCATGGCCGCGCGCGCAGAAGCTATCCTGAAAGACCTCCAGAACCTTGAAGGCGACCTCGCGGAACGCCGGGGCGCAATCGCCGGCCCTCTTCGCGTCGTCGCGCCTTTCGGGTACGGACGCCTGCACGTCGCACCGAGCATCGCCTCTTTCGTTATCGAGCATGACGAGGTGGTGCCGACCCTCTTTCTCACCGACGACCCGCGCGGCGCGATGAGAGCTGGTCCCTGGGACCTGCTGATCCATGTGGGACGGCTTCCAGACCTTGGCGTAATCCAGCGGAAGCTTGCCTCAAATCGGCGGCTGTTATGCGCTTCGCCGCTTTACCTCGAGCGTTACGGCACGCCATCCTCGCCTGACGAGCTTCGGAACCACAGGTGTGGCGTCATTAGAGAGGACCAGGCGGACGTCACCTTATGGAACCTGACTTCGGACAGCGGTGAAAGGCAGTCCGTTAGGATCGATCCCGCGTTCGACAGCAACGACGGCGAGGTCGTGCGGGGGTGGGCAGTCGACGGTCTAGGGATCGTCGAGCGCTCGGGTTGGAGCGTGGAGGAAGATTTGAAGGCCGGACGTCTTGTGGAAGTCCTCGCCGATTGGCGGCTTCCGGACGCGGACGTTGTTGCCTTGCTGAATCCCCGTTCAGTGCGCGCGAGCAGGACCGAGGCATTCCTAAAACATCTCGCGTCCAACCAAGCCCGAGCGACCTGAATTTTTCATTCGGATGCTCTAAACAGAAAACTCGCCGAGGAGGCCAACCACCGGCTGAAGGCGGCATTTGAGATGGTGCTTGCACCTGATGGAGTGGAGAAATCGGACGTTAGCAACGCTGTGCTTTTTTGGCCTCGGATCAATCTCGTTTTGTAACGGGGACGACACTTGCGGTAGACGCGGGTCTAGTAACTCTTTGAGGGAACAGCAGTGCATTGGACTTCAAGCAATGGATCCGAAATGATCGTGCAGCGGACCTCCCGCGTCGGCGACACGCAACCGTTGCATCGGAAACATCTGGTGCCGTTTCTGAAATCAATCAGAAACACAAGGTGCCTAAGATTCGTTATGCGGTGTTTCCGGGTCGCTGCGAAGACAGTGTTTTTTGGCCCCTCCCGCTGATCAAAGAGCAGCACAGAGGCCGGTGCTCGCTCACTCGAACTTAAAGGTGCCCAGATGAATGATCCTGAGATCAAAATGCAGCTTTCGACATACAGGCAAACTATTGATAATCTGGACGCTGCTCTTGTTGGCATTTTGGCAGAGCGTTTTCGCTCTACAAGGCAGGTCGGCATATTGAAGGCGAAGCACAAGTTGCCCGCTTCCGATCCGAACCGGGAGGCATCTCAGGTTAGTCGCCTGCGGCGGCTCGCCGAAGAAGCCGGGTTGGATGCAGATTTTGCCGAGAAACTCCTCCACTTTATTATAAGGGAGGTCATTCAACATCATGAGCAGATCGCGTCCAGAGTTGAGTATTCCCCTCTTTAAGATAACGACGGACGGGATTTCGAACGTCTCGGCGTCAAAGCGGAAGCGGCTGGATTAGCAAAGGAACGATTCCAGCCACACCGCGAAATCGGACGTCATCCCGCGACAACCCGAACAACGGTTTCATCGAAACTGCGCTGAGCCGGGATATAAAAAAACCAGTCAATTTCGAAGAAGGCGGTCGCCAAGTCTGACTTAACGAGTAGGTGTGAAACCAGGTGTATCGGCCTTCTTTTAAGGCGCGCCCAAAACGCGCTCATCGAACTCAGACTGGGCGTGTTCGACTGCAGCAAGGTTTTCGGAAGACCACTGCAACAAGGCCCCAATTGCTGGAGCCAGAGAAAAACCCAATGCGGTCCCCCGGTATTCGACGCCGGGCGGCGACCCGGGGATGATCTGTCTTGCGATAATCCCGTTGCGCTCGAGCCGACGCAACGTCTGCGCTAGCGCTTTTGGCGTGACCGGTCCGACGCACCGTCTTAAGGAGTTGAAGCGAAGCGGACCCTGACAAAGTTGGATAAGAATAAGGACGGTCCATTTGTCAGCGATCAGCGCCAAAAGGTTGCGGGCGCCGTCGGTGAGCTCAGGGCGCAAATCATTGGCTGAGGGCGGTAGCTTCATGGCTACTATGTGACCTTCCAGTACGTTCTTGTGCAGTTGGTATCGGCAATATACCTGCTTCCATTATCAATGGAAGGATAGCGCCATGAGAACTGTGGTATCAAAAAGTCCCGAGACTGAGCTCGAAGTGGTTGAAACCTTGCCGCTTACTGCCGGCCCCGAACAGGTCCTCATCGAGGTCCAGGCGATCGGGGTCGGTCGAGTGGACCTCCTTATGCGACAAGCCATTCCTGCGCAGTTTGTCCCCGGTGTGGAAGTCGTTGGTGTTGTCTCTCAGATCGGCGATGGTGTTGACACCACTTTACTCGGCCGATCGGTATTCGCTCGTCTTTCGACCGGCGGATATGCTGATCAGGTCGTAGCGAGCGCCGCCCATGTGGTCGCCCTGCCCGAACATTTGCAGGTTGAGGCGGCCATGGCTTCAGGGGTTAATGCATTGGTTGCCCACTTTGCCCTGGCACGAGCATCCCTCGTCAAGGGGGACAAGGTTCTGGTCCGCGGCGCACGCGGCGGTATAGGCCATCTCGCTGTTCAAATGGCCAGGAGCCTTGGCGGCGAGGTAGTTGCCGGTGACGTGCACGGCTCCACCACCTCGCCTGACGTCGTCGTCGATCTTGTGGCCGGCCCTGATACGAGCAGATATCTCGAACAGCTCAACGTCAATGGACGATACGTGATGGCTGGGATTGTGGCTGGCATGCCATCGACCGATTTTGCGAGCCCGCTGATTGCCGGGTTCAGACGATCGCTGTCCGTTGCGACGATTAGCCTCGACACCATATCGGATTTCGAGCTGAACATGGCGGCCGCGCAGATTTTTGCCGATGTTGAATCCGGCAGGCTCAAACCCGTGATCGCCCGGGAGTTTTCGCTGGCGCAAGCGCAGCAGGCCCATGACTTCCTCGCGCAAGGTGCGCCACTGGGGAAGATCATCCTCAGGCCCTAAGGGGCGGCAGAGCCGGGTAGCGCCGTACGACTAGGGCCGCTTCGCCACTAAGCATCACAAAACCGGACGGTCCGCTTCTGGCGTGGGGACCGTTCGCGCGCTCAATCGTTAGTCTCCCGAGGCAGCTCTCCTCGAGATGGTCTATTCCTGGGACACGGCGATTGAAAAGCCGGAAGGACTTTGGTGCGAAATTGGCGGCGAGCGTGGCTCTTGGAATTCTATTACAGTGCTGGCGATGCTCGTCTGCAAGGCGGCATGTATTCCGCGGATTGGCTCAAACAATTGCGGCTTTGGCGCACCGAAAATCCCGGCGCAGGTGGTCTCGATCTCGTAAAATAGCCAACGAGTTAGAGCCTGAAGAGGTGACTATCAAGTCCGGCGCTTCCTTATCGACGGAGGCAAACAACTCAATTACCCAGATCGCCAAGGGATCCGGGGCCTGAACGATATTTTGCTTCGGGACATCAGCGCGACGCCGATTGATGATGTGAAAAGCCGATATGATTTGCTGCGCAGTCCCGAAACGTTTGATACTGCTATCTCTCTTACCGAGGGTGTGGAAATGGCTGTAGCGCGTCTTGAACCTGGAAGTTTCTATTGGGCGACGTCCAAATCGCGAGTTGACGTACCGACAATCGTGCAGGTTTCGACCATTTTTGGGGAAGCTCCGGATTTCTGGACGTTGGTCACCGTTGGGACGGATCAACACTTTATGGTGTCGGATTTCAACATCATCGCACCGGTGATCGACCCAACAGCGCAATCAACTCTATGTCAGGCTGCAGAATAGCCCCGCCTGTCCGACAAGAGAAAACTGTCGGCGCGGCGGCTAGCACGACTAACGGGATACAGCTCTCTTCGGCATTGTGGGTAAGTCTCTGCGCGGTTGAGCGGGTCTAGCAATTGGCGGCATCGGCACCAGGGACGATGCGGTTAGAAATACCGCCAGGCCATCAGTTTCATTTTGATTTGGGCGAGAAGCGAATGGAGATCGGCGGCGAGAAAGCCCGCGTCGACATCCTTGCGGCGACACTTGCCAGACACGTCGGCACCTGCCCCCAAGGCCTCTGACCTCTTAGGCCGTGAAACAACACGTCTTGTGAGTCAAAGACTGGGAGTATTACGCTGAAGCATATTCCGAAGGGTATTATTCTCCTCAATGAGGCGCTGCCTCAGCAGATCCTTCAAGCGTCGGTTTTCATTTTCGAGTACGGACAGTTCGTCGGTGCGAGAATGCTCGATGACGTGCCACGGCTCCCCACGCGCGTTGCCTGTATCGCCGACCGGAAGAATCCTTTTGCCCTTCGGCTGACGAACACGTGCGAGCCGCGGGCTGGTGACGCGTTTTGCGAGAGTGACCGGGTTGCCGCCATCATGGTTGATTAACGATTGTGCCTCAACGAGCGGAATTATCGGTAATGAGAAATCGTCTGGCGGGTTTGATTGTTCCGTGTCTGCGACGGCAGTTGTGCTAGGAACAGAGTGCGTGTCCTGTTCGACTCCAGCACTCTCGCCTGATATCGTGACGTCAGTTTCCCGGCCAAAGAGTTCTCCCGTCTCGGTCTCAGCTGCACGAATAAGAGCCTTAAGATCGGTACTTTCCCAAATTGACTTATTCGTGGATTTCTGGCGGCGACGTGACGACTTGACCTCTACAACGAACGGTCGTTGTTGCATCTTCATTTCAATTCAATCCTAGTTGAAGACTTCAGAAATCGTGGAAGGGCTCGGCATCTTGTTGGGCTGAGGCTCCCTTCTTAGGCATTTCCTGGCACTGCCACGAATACGTGGCTCGGGCTAGATCTAGTCAGAAGCGTTTTTCGCCTCACCCTGCCGCGCCGATAGGTTCTGTTCAGCCTGCCAACAAGCCAGGTATTCTCCCTCACAGTGCGCAGCAGGTCCTCCCGCAACCCAACTGACACGCAAGACTGGTCAACGCGCATCATAACGTGCAAGCAGTTGCTTCAATTGGTCGTTCTGCAAGCGCAGCTTTTGAGCCAATTGATATCGAAGCTGAGCTACTTCTACGTTCAAGTTCACTATTTCCGTGATCAGGTTGCTTACGGCGACCACATCATCTGTCGACGCATCTACCTTGGCTTGAGCTGTGGCGCGGCGCACCGGTATGCTTCCTGGGCGTCCCATTACTACAGCGGTCCGCTTCGCTCGCCGCCTGTTAGTTTCCTGAGACTTTGACGGGGCGGCGGCGTTTTCCGGAGTGCCGGCAGTCTCCGCTGCGTTATCCGAGTATGCGGTCGCTGTTTCGCCAAGGTCGTTTTTTTCCTCGGCAGAAGCGTAAGGATCACCCGTTTCCGGCGCGTCCAATGCTGTAGTTGAATCCGGCACCGACGCGAGTACACTCAACCTGTCGGCAGTGACTAATCTGATTGTCGTCGCAAGTGCCGGCTCAACGTCAGCCCCGCCACCCGCAGTAGTACTCTCCCATATTCCAGGCTGCCCCAAGCCCACAGGCGGAGCGTCCTCCAAGGCCACTCGAATCTCATTGATATGCTGACGAGAAGTCGTGCTCTTGAACGCTACAATCTGATCGCTCGTTGCCGCGTCTCCAGACTGTTTCTCAGCTTTTGTATCTGGCGCTGTCGGTAGTTCCTTGGCGACAGCCGCATGAAACGCCTGCGAGTCACGTCGAGATACGAGCCCAGCTATTACCTTCCAGGGTGATCTCACCGCCCCACCTCCCGACTCGGTATGAAGCGATTATACCGGGCCGTAGACCGGGCTTGCAATGCCTGCCCGGCCACCAGAGCGATCGCTCTGCAGCAGATCACCGCGTCACACAGGCAGCGATCAAACTTTATTCATGCGATTCCAAGCTTCCTGCGAAGATCTGCGTTCTCTGAGCGAAGCTTGTCCGACAGCGCCTTGCGGAGCTTTTGGTTTTCTTCCTCAAGCTTCAGAAGATCTGCAATGCCATCGGTGGCCGGCGCAGCCGTCTCAACTTTAGGCCGGCCACGCTTTGCAGGTTGCGACTTGGCAGCCACCTTGCCAGAAGGAGCTTTCTTGGCCGTTGCAGGACCTGCCGCTGTCGTAACACTGCTCGCTTCGGTATTCTTTCTTGGACCGCGGGTCTTCTTCGCGGGCGCACTCACTGTCGGGGACGCGGCCGCTTCGGCGACCGTCTTGGATTTGCGTGGTCCGCGGGTCTTTCTTTCTTTCGGTGCGTTTCCAGATGCCGCGTCGTTGGCATCCGTGGTGTTGATTTCGTCAGCCATATTGAACTCCTTGGTAAGCAAAAACTGTTGTCAACTGAGGCACAGTCAATATGCTCATGGTATTGTTTACATCTCATTGATGATCAAAACACGCGTACCGACAGACTGAATGATCCGCCAATGCTTAGCGAAATGTACCATCCACATACTCAGCTGCGGAACGACATCCTTGTTGTGGAGATCAACATCCAACCCGATGATGACATGTGCCACGATCATTGTTGCGTGCGCAGGAGCAAGAGCTGGCGGCCTAACATGAATGGTATCGAATTCTGCTACTGACGTAATTAGTAGCGTGGAGCTGAAAAATCCGGTCGACATGACGTTGCATCTGTTGAGTTATAGCCGCCTGCACCAATGAACCGGCGTTCAACTCGATAATGTTCGACGCGTCTGCGGCCGAACATTTGCCGCTCGACTACGAAATCACGCGATCCTCGATCTTTCGCCGGGTGAGCAGGCGCAGCAGCTCGCCGCCGATCCGCACACGCCTTGGGCGCGAACGACGCGCTAGGCGCTGACGCCGGAAGAGAAGGTCGCGATGATCGCCAGCGCGACAAACTTGCTCCGGCTCGGCCAGCGTGTGCGCATCTCCGAGCGGTCGAATACTACCAATCGTGAATTACGAATGTAACGGGCATCACAGCGGCTGAAATCGAGCCGCAACACGGATGTTCAACACTAGCGCAACGGTGGTTGCGGATTATCAGCAATCTCTGCGACTGCATATACGGGGATCCAGGTTGTTCGTCTGTCCTTGGGGTAATGGGACCTCGGGAAGAGAGGTGAATATTGCGCCCTCGCTGAGTTTGTTAGTGTTTCCTGAGGGAATGCAGAAGTGATGTTTTATTCAAAAACGTAAACTAACTGTCCCCGATGACAATCAAAACGCTGAGCTGATAAAATAGAGACTAGGAAGTTTTGAAGTGAACTTTGCACTCGATTTAGTAAATGGAAGTCGCATTTTATACATAATGGCGACTGAGCAGGAGTACGGTCCGGCGCTGCAGTCTAAGATCAAGCCGTTAATAACGGGTGTGGGTCCGGTAGAGGCCTCAATTAGCGCAACGCGAGCGCTTGCAGGGCTCCAGGAACAAGGAAGCCTTCCAGACCTGGTGGTTGCCCTGGGATCCGCTGGATCAGCAACGTTGCAGCATACTGGCCTGTATCAGGTTCGCAGTGTTTCCTACCGCGACATGGACGCCTCGCCGATTGGTTTCGAGAAGGGTCGTACACCATTTCTGGATCTACCGGCAGTGCTAGAGCTACCCCTACACCTCCCTGGTATTGCAGAAGCTAGGCTTTCGACCGGAGCAGACATTGTTTCTGGCGCAGCCTATGAAGCTATTGATGCAGATATGGTCGACATGGAGACCTTTGCTATTCAACGCGTCTGCTTAGTCTACGATGTGCCACTCATCGGAATTCGCGGAGTCTCCGACGGCCAGACCGAGCTCACGCAGCTGATGGATTGGGCGGCCAGTCTGGACGTTATCGACCACAAGCTCGCTCATGCCGTAGATATCATAAGGGAGACCGTGGCCAAGGGTGAGTTGGGACAAATAGCACGGGCGGAAGCGTCGCCTTAATGGTTGCGGTGGCAGTTGCTTGCATGGCCAGACGTTCGCTGATCGATCTCGCGCGTCATCGTTACAAGCGCCACCACTTTCCGCCGGTCCCCGCGATCAACCAGGTTTGAAGAACATCGAACTTTCCGCGTCGGTATATTTGGCGTTTTGCCAGATTAATCTCGGTGACCTGCCCGCTTGCCGATTGGAAGATCGCCCGAGCACCTCGCGCGAAAGGGCGTCGTTCCTGGCGACCGAGTGGTCCTATCCATTGCCAACTCGGCGGCCTTCTACGTAGGCTTCTGGGATATACTTTATGAAAGCGCAGATGAACTGCTACGGCGACTGCGCCGCCATCATCGTTGCTCTCCTGGATACGCGCCGCACCGGTGCAAACCAAAGACTGTGACGTAGCCGATGCGGACGTTTGCGGCCAGCTGAGCTAGTTCGTAGGGCACCCGACCTTCGCTTGCCGTAAAAGATATGTGGAAAGCGCATAGCTGGGATCCAGTCTTAGCGCTGCAAAATTGGTCCGACCAATCATATGTAAGCGACATCGAAGTAATCGAAGCGCCACGGACTGGCAGCTGACTTCGAAAACCCAGGAAAGGGGATTTATCATGAACATCGCACGCTCTTTTAACAATTGGCGCAAGTATCGTCAGACGGTCTCCGAACTGGGCCGTATGAGCAATCGGTCACTCCATGACCTTGGCATCAATCGCGGCGAAATCGAGCGGATCGCAAGAGCTGGCGCTCGCTAAGTCCGCGAAGACAATGTGCAGTTTGAAGCGCTCGTCCTACCAGGCGGGCGCTTTTGTTTTGCCCGGGCAAAGGAAAGAGCCAAAGCGGCTCGCGTATGGCCACTCCACGTAGCTCTGCCTATGCTTTGGGCGAAATATCGCGCGTGGAGAGACGGTCGTCCCACAAATGGCGATCTACGACCGAAACGACGCGCGCGCCTTCGTGATACACGGGGAGTGAGTATTTCTATTGGCGTTGTTTCTTCTTGTTTTCCATCGCTTCGCTGGTCGCGCGCAAATTTCGAACTAGATCGCCGGGACAATGGATGTACCAGTACGCAACTTGGCACAAAGTGAGGACCGATGCCCCGCGTCATAGTCATCGAATGGAAGTCGGTTGATGGTATCTTGTTCGTTCATTTTCCCGAACCGTTTCCGATGGGGCCGTCGGAATGGAGAGCTTTTGCCGCCCTCTTCGATCGAATCGGCTTTCAACCGGGACAGAAAGATATTCGCACGATGTCTCATTCCCCAGACGCCCCACGGCGCCTTGCAGATGGCTTGATGGCGCTGGGGTACTCGCTGGAACATCGCGGCGACGTCCCAGAGTCAATCATCAAGTAACCGCGTTTGGGGCCGCGCCATCAACTCGGGAATAGCAGTTTGGCTGGAGCTTTTTTGTTCGAGCACGTGACGATTGTGCGGCGATCACAAGAAAACATCTGCGTGCATTTTCGATGGACTTTCGGCCGTCGTCTGTCAGGATGGCCGACAATTGGTCTCTTTATTCAGAAATATGGTGGCCCGCCGGACTGGCATTTTGGGATCGCATCCGAGGCTAGAAAGAGGGCGAAAAGGCATCGATACTGACTTGAAATGACAGGATTATTCTGACGGGGAAATGTCCGTCTTCAAGGAGGGGTCATGGCAAAGTCCGCAAAGGGATGGATTTGGGGCGTGGTCGCCCTGATTGCAATCGGCGTTGGTTATTATGCTTGGACCGCCCTTCGCAATGACGGTCTGCCTGCGGGATTTGCTGCCAGCAATGGTCGCATCGAAGCGGTGGAGATTGACATCTCGACCAAGACCGCCGGCCGGCTGAAGGAACTACTGGTTCGCGAGGGCGATTTCGTCAAAGCGGGTCAGGTGTTGGCACGGATGGATACTGCTCAGCTCGAAGCGAGCAAGCGCCAGGCCGAGGCGCAGTTACGTCGGGCGCAGATCGCCGTCGATACGGCTCACAGTCTCGTTGCTCAGCGCGAGGCCGAAAGGAAGTCCGCCTTGGCCGTGATCGAGCAGCGCAAGGCACAGCTTGACTCTGCAATGAAGACCAATGCCCGCTCGCGTCAGCTCCTGAGCAGCAGCACCGTATCGCAGCAAGTGGTGGACGATAGTGAAGCGGCGGAACAGGCCGCGCGTGCGACGCTCGCATCGGCGGAAGCCTCGCTTGCAGCCGCGGACGCGGCGATCAACGCCGCCAAAGCTCAAGTCGTTGACGCCGAAGCCGCCGTCGACGCGGCAAAGGCACAGATCGAGAGTGTTGAGACCGACATCGCCGACAGCACCCTAGTCGCCCCGCGCGACGGCCGCATTCAGTATCGTATCGCGCAGCCCGGTGAGGTCCTATCCGCGGGCGGTCGCGTGTTAAACCTCGTTGATCTTGGCGATGTGTACATGACCTTCTTCTTGCCAACCGAGCAGGCCGGTCTCGTATCGATCGGTTCAGACGTCCGTCTGGTGCTCGATGCGGCGCCACAATATACAATCCCTGCGAAAGTTTCCTTTGTCGCCGATGTCGCCCAGTTCACGCCGAAAACCGTCGAGACCGAGGAAGAACGGCAGAAACTCACCTTCCGCGTGCGGGCTCAAATCCCGCAGGAACTGCTTCAGAGGTATGTTCAATACGTCAAGACCGGCCTACCCGGCATGGCGTATGTCCGGCTGGATCCGCAAGCTGCCTGGCCCGAGCATCTCGAACGCAACCTCGTGAAGTGATGTTGCCGGCATGAGTGGGGCTCCTGCAAGCATGAGCATTCGCGAAGACGGTCACGCAACCGTGGCTCGGCTGGCGAATGTCACGCTGGCGTTTGGCAAGACGTTTGCGCTATCGGGCGTGTCACTCGATGTTCCCGCAGGTTGCATGGTCGGCCTGATTGGACCGGACGGCGTGGGCAAATCCAGCCTTCTGTCGCTTGTGTCCGGCGCCCGCGCCGTGCAGAAAGGCGATGTCGAGGTGCTGGGAGGAAATATGTCCGATGCCCGTCATCGTGAGGAGACCTGCCCAAGGATCGCCTATATGCCGCAGGGCCTCGGCAAGAACCTCTATCCCACGTTATCGGTCTTTGAGAACGTCGACTTTTTCGGGCGCCTGTTCGGCCATGATCGACAGGAACGGGAGACGCGTATCCGCGAACTTCTCGACAGCACCGGGCTTGCCCCTTTTGCTGACCGGCCGGCTGCAAAGCTTTCGGGTGGCATGAAGCAGAAACTCGGCCTCTGCTGCGCGCTCATTCACGATCCGGATCTTCTCATTCTCGATGAGCCGACGACCGGTGTCGATCCATTGTCGCGCAGGCAATTCTGGGACCTGATCGGCCAGATTCGGGCCGGACGGCCGGGAATGAGCGTCATCGTAGCAACGGCCTATATGGAGGAGGCAGCCGGTTTCGACTGGCTGGTTGCCATGCACGCCGGCAAGGTGCTCGACACCGGAACGCCCGCCGAATTGTTGTCGCGCACCGGCGCCGGTAATCTCGATGCCGCTTTCATTGCCCTGCTGCCAGAACCCGAGCGACGGCGTCACGTCGACGTCGTCATCCCTCCGAGGCAGGAAATGCAGGGCGAGGATTATGCGATCGAGGCAAGCCACCTCAGCATGCGCTTCGGCGATTTTACGGCTGTCGATAATGTCAGTTTCCAGATACCGCGCGGGGAAATCTTCGGCTTCCTGGGATCCAACGGCTGCGGCAAATCGACGACGATGAAGATGCTGACCGGCTTGCTTGCAGCCAGCGAAGGCGAGGCCAAGCTCTTTGGCCGTACCGTTGATGCACGTGACATGGCGGTGCGTCGTCGTGTCGGCTACATGAGTCAGGCATTCTCGCTCTACACCGAACTGACGGTTCGCCAGAACCTCGATTTGCATGCCCGCCTGTTCAAGCTGCCGACAAATACGATATCGGCTCGCATCGAGGAGATGGCTAAGCGCTTCGACCTCGAAGCTGTGATGGACGAGTTTCCTGATGGCTTGCCGCTCGGTATTCGTCAGCGCCTGTCGCTGGCGGTTGCGATGATTCATGCGCCGGACGTCCTCATTCTCGACGAACCGACGTCCGGCGTCGATCCCATTGCCCGTGACGCCTTTTGGCAGAGCCTGATCGATCTCTCGCGCAAGGACAACGTAACGATTTTCATTTCGACGCACTTCATGAACGAGGCGGAGCGCTGCGACCGCATCTCGCTCATGCATGCCGGCAAGGTCCTGATCAGCGACACCCCGGAGGCGATCACCAAGAGCAGGAATTCTCCCACGCTGGAGGACGCGTTTGTCGGCTATCTCGAGGAGGCCGCGGGCATATCACCCGCAGCAAGAGAGACTGCCACCGGGACTACGGAAACCTCGCGACTGCTTTCGCCTGGCCATGCACAGGCCAGTGGCAGGAGGCGTATTTTCGATTTTCGCCGCATGTTCAGCTATACCAGGCGCGAAACGCTCGAGCTGCAGCGTGATCCTATTCGAGCCACGCTCGCGGTGCTCGGCAGCGTCATCTTGATGTTCGTCATTGGCTACGGCATCAACATGGACGTCGATGATCTGACGTTTGCGGTGCTCGACCGCGATGATTCCGGCATTAGCCGCGACTATGTGCTCAACATATCCGGCTCGCGTTATTTCATCGAAAGAGATCCGATCCGTGATTATGCAGAGTTGGACAGACGGATGCGCGACGGCGAGATCAGCCTCGCGATCGAGATACCGCCTGGTTTTGGCCGAAAGGTGCAGCGCGGCGACCCCGTCGAGATTGGCGCCTGGATCGACGGCGCCATGCCACAGCGCGCAGAGACGATCAGCGGCTACGTCCAAGGGATGCATGCCAACTGGCTGACCGCACGCGCAAAGAAGCTTTATGGTACCGCCGCGACCCAGGGCGCATTCAGCATTGAAACCCGCTTCCGCTACAATCCAGACGTCAAGAGCCTCGTCGCCATGGTTCCGGCCGTCATTCCACTGCTGCTGCTGCTCATTCCTGCGATGCTCGCAGCACTCAGCGTGGTCAGGGAAAAGGAACTCGGTTCGATTATCAATCTATATGTGACCCCGGTTACGCGGCTGGAATTCCTGCTCGGCAAGCAGTTGCCCTATGTGGTGCTTGGCATTGCAAACTTCCTGCTCTTGGTTGCCTTCGCAACGCTCGTCTTCAGGGTACCGTTCACTGGCAGTTTCCTGACCTATGCGGCAGCTGCGGTCCTCTATGTGATCATCGCCACCTCGATCGGCATCTTCATGTCGACGTTCATGTCGAGCCAGATCGCAGCGATCTTCGGAACGGCACTTTTGACGCTCATCCCCGCGACCCAATATTCCGGCATGACCGATCCGGTCTCTTCCCTGAAGGGCGCGGGCGCCTTGATTGGCCAGATCTATCCGGCGACCCATTTCATGACGATTTCGCGTGGCACCTTTTCCAAGGCGCTTGATTTTTGGGGGCTTGCTGGTTCGTTCGTTCCCTTGCTGATCGCAATTCCCATATTGGTCGTCGCCGGCGCCGTGCTGCTGAAGAAGCAGGAGCGTTGATATGGGTTGGTCAAACATCATCCAGCTTGGCATCAAGGAACTGCGGGGGCTTGCACGCGACCCGATGCTGATGCTGCTGATTGTTTACGCCTTCAGCCTGCAAATCTACACGGGCTCCAACGCACTTCCGGAAACACTCAACAACGCCGCGATCGCCATCGTCGATGAAGACCAGTCGCCGCTCTCGGGGCGCATCACCACCGCTTTCACCCCACCGTATTTCGTGCCGCCGAAGCTAATCTCGATTGCAGAGATGGACCAGCGTATGGACGCAGGGGTGGACACGTTTGCACTCAACATTCCACCAAATTTCCAGCGTGACGTACTTGCCGGTCGGCAACCAACGATCCAGCTCAACGTCGATGCAACCCGAATGAGCCAGGCTTTCACCGGCAGCGGCTACATTCAGAGCATTGTCACCAGCGAGGTCAATGAATTCATGGATCGCTACAGGGGCGCGAGCAATGTCCCGGTGGACTTGACCCTGCGGAACCGCTTCAACCCTTCGCTGAACAAGTCCTGGTTCGGATCGATCAACAACATCATTACGTCGATCACGATGTTGTCGATCATCCTGACGGGGGCCGCCCTTATTCGGGAGCGGGAACATGGCACCATCGAACACTTGCTGGTCATGCCCGTGACACCGACCGAAATCATGCTGAGCAAGATCTGGTCAATGGGACTGGTCGTCCTGTTGGCGACGAGCTTTTCCCTCTTTGTCGTCGTCAAGGGGCTCCTGGGGGTTCCGATTGAGGGGTCGCTGACGATCTTCCTTCTCGGCACGGCATTGTTTCTCTTCGCCACGACATCGATGGGGATTTTCCTAGCGACAATTGCCGGATCGATGCCGCAGTTCGGTCTGCTTCTGATCCTCGTGCTGCTGCCGCTTCAGGTACTGTCAGGCGCCATGACGCCGCGCGAGAGCATGCCTGACATTATCCAGAACATCATGCTGCTGGCCCCGAACACGCACTTTGTCATTCTGGCGCAGGCGGTCCTATTCCGAGGAGCACAGCTCGACGTGGTCTGGCCACAGCTTCTGGCGCTTCTTGTCATCGCCAGTGTGTTTTTCTGGCTGGCGCTGCGTCGTTTCAGACGCTTCCTGCGTTAGGTCATGGCGCAACCTACGGTGTGCGCGTGCGGTGCAGCCAAGAAGCTAGGCGTTCAAGCCCGCGACGTGGTCTGCTTTACTTTCTATCCAGTGCGGAGTGCAAAGTTGCCCGCATCTCGTTGGCAGCACGAGCCCGTCACCCAACCAATCGATCAATGTGGCGCTTCAATCGAATGCAAAGCCATGGTTCTGCCTCCTCGACATCAAGCATTCGTGTCGAGCCAGAGGTCGCCAAAGCTCCAGTTGAGCCCCTGCGATCCCGTCACGTAGTTCTTGACCCGCTTGTTGGCGACGATCTGGGCGCCGGCGGCGACGAGGTCGACGGAGGCCACCTCGTCGTGGATCAGATGCTGGAACTTGCTCCAGATCTCCCAGCGCTTCTTTTCATCGGGCTCGATCGCGGCCGCCTCGAGCAATGCGTCCGCCTCGGCGTTCGCGTAATGGCTCGCATTGGAGAACGGCAGGCCGATCTTGAAGTTCTTGCTCCAATAGGCGCGCTGGATGCCGAGAGACGGATCAAACGTGTTGGAGAGTGACTCCACCACCAGATCGAAAGCGCGGTCGGTGTAGACGGTCTTCAGGAAGGTTGGCAGGTCGTATTTCTTGATCTCGATGCCGATGCCGATCTTTTCCAGCTGGCTTTTCAAGACGTCGGCGTAGCCTTGCGGCAGGTAGGAATTGTAGGTCAGCCGGAGTTCGAAGCGCTTGCCATCCGCCTTGCGCGGATAGCCCGCCTCATCGAGCAGCTTTTCGGCTGCGGCCGTATCATAGGGATGGGCCACGACGCTCTTGTCGTACCACTGCGGCAAGGCCGTGCTGACAGGGCTTGGCGATACCTGCGCATAGCCATAGAGCGCGACGTCGACGATCTCCTGCAGATTGATCGCCTGGGCGATGGCGAGCCTGACCTCGCGCTTGGCAAACAGCGGATTGTCGTAGTTGAAGAACAGCTGCTGCTGCGGGCCGGAATAGGCATAGGTGTTGGTATCAACGATGAGGCTTGGGATCTGCTTCAGCCGATCGAGATCGGCAAGCGGCACCGGGTTGTCGCCGATATCGGCTTCGCCCGTTTCAAGCGCCGCCGACCGCGCGGCCGGGTCGGTGACGACGCGCAGGATGATGCGGTCGAGATAGGGCTTACCCGCATCCCAATAGTCCGGATTGCGTTCGAAGATCAGATGGCTGCCGGCCACCCATTCCGTCAGCTTGAAGGGGCCGGTGCCGATCGCGGTCTGCAGCGTCTGCCCGTCACCCGGCGCCAGCTTCTCGAAGATGTGCTTCGGTACGATCGGCGACTCCGAGCTCGACTGCGCCGAGAGCAGGAAGGGAGCGGGCTTCGACAAGACGATAACCGCGGTGAGCGGATCCGGCGTCTCGACCGCCACCACGTTCTGGTAGGTAATGCGGCCGCGCGGATGCGCTTCCTTCAGCCGGAAGATCGAGAAGGCGACGTCTTCTGACGTGAAGTCCTTGCCGTCGTGCCACTTCACGCCCTTGCGAAGCTTGAACGTGTAACGAAGATTGTCATCGGAGACCGACCACTCGGTTGCCAGCAGCGGCTGCGGCTTGACGTCGAGATCGAACGTCAGCAACCCCTCGACGATCTTCGGGCCGATCGCCTGACCGGTGCCCGACGATGTGTTGATGGCAAAGAGCGCATTGCCCGGATCCACCCGGTAAAGCCAATTCAAGGTGCCGCCGGTGGAAGGCGCTGCACCCTGTCCAAAGGAGATCGATGGGAGCAAGGTGCTGGCGCTCGCAAGCAACAACAGCTGGTTGAAACTGCGACGGTTGATGGACACGCGAAGAGCTCCTCTCGGGTTGGATTGTGGTCCGCTGAGGGCAAGCTTCAGTGCTGCGCCTCGAAAGCCGAAGTCAAAGTTTCTTCTCGTCCGGGAAAGAATAATTGCGTCTGGACGATTGTTCGAAGTCAGCGCAGCACAGAGGAATAGCTACTCGATTTTCGTGCCTTGACAGGATGATGTTTTCGTCGATGAGGACGCCGACGAAACGCGAAGATCGAGCACACCGGCGAAAGAATTTCTTTCGGCAAAATCAAACAGATATTTCTGGACTTGAACGGCCGGCCAGCCAACCGTTGACGGGAAATACAGAGGCGAACGCCCCTTTTTCCGTCATTCCCGGGAGGTAAAATGCCGTTCGAAACAGATGCTGATGACACGCTGCTGGCAAAGGCGGCTGAGCTGCGCCAGAGGTTTCACCTCGATGCCGTCGAGAGGGACAAGCAGGGTGGCAGCCCCGTCGAGCAGATCAGGCTCCTGAAAGCCAGCGGCCTGCCCTCCCTACAGATCGCCAGGGAATATGGTGGCCAGGGTGCCTTATGGCTGACGATCCTGCGCATCGTCCGGGAATTCGCCAAGACCGACGGTTCGCTCGCGCACCTGTTCGGCTACCATCACCTGCCGCTCAACCTCATTCTGTTTCGCGGTTCGGCCGCCCAGAAGGAAAAATGGCTGACTGGCTCGGCAGCCGGCAACTGGATCTGGAGCAATTCCGGCAACGCCTTGTCGAAAACATCGAGCGGCGAACGAACGCAGACGGGCTGGATCATCAATGGCAGCCGCCCATTCTCCTCGGGCACCCATGTCGCCGATTACATCCAGATCTCCTGGGAAAATGCCGATGGCGCCCGGCTGACCGCCGCTGTTCCCGCCGAGCGCGAAGGCGTTGTCATCGTGAATGACTGGGACGGCATCGGCCAGAGGCAGACCGGCAGCGGCACGGTGCGCTTCGTGAATCTTGAGGTTCACGACGACGAACTGATCAGCTCGCCAGACGTGCCGCTGACACCCTATTCCTCCCTCACATCGCTCCTCCAACAGAGTGTGCTCCTCAATGTCTTCGTCGGCAGCGCGCAGGGCATACTGGAGGAAGGCCGCAGCTATACGACGACGAGTTCGCGGCCATCGGTCTATTCCGGCGTCGAGCGACACATCGACGACCCCTGGGTGAAACGCCAATACGGCGACCTCTACATCCGAACGCTGGCGGCAACGGAACTGGCCGACAAGGCAGCCCGCAGCCTCGATGCGGCGTACGCTGAAGGGCCCTCGCTTACCGCCGCGGGTCGCGGCGCGGCCGCGATCGATGTCGCGACGGCGAACGTCTATGCCGGTGAAGTCGGACTTGCCGTCTCCAGCGAGGTCTTCGAGGTCATGGGCGCCCGCTCGGCGACCACTGCCAACGGCTTCGACCGCTTCTGGCGCAACGTCAGAACCCACACGCTCCACAATCCCGCCGAGTACAAGAAGCGCACCGTCGGCACATGGCTGCTGACAGGCGAATTTCCCGTGCCGGCCATCTATCGCTGAAAGGAACCGCAATGGCGAGACGCAAGGACAAGATCAAGCTCGGCGCATTTCTGCTCTTTACCGGGCATCACGTCGCCGCATGGCGTCATCCGAAAGCCTCCGTCGGCACAGAATTCGAGAACTACCTCGAACTGGCCAAGCTCGCCGAGGCAGCGAAGTTCGACGCAATCTTCTTCGCCGATGGCGTTGCCGCCCGCATCAAGGACGTCGAGGCCGCCAGCCGCAAGGCCCATAGCGGCGTCTATCCCTTCGAGCCGATCACCCTGCTCTCGGCGCTGTCATCCGTCACCAGCAATATCGGGCTGATCGCCACCGCCTCCACCAGCTACTCCGATCCCTATAATCTCGCCCGGCAATTCGGCTCGCTCGACCGCCTGAGCGGCGGTCGCGCCGGCTGGAACCTGGTGACTTCCTCCGACCCTGACGCCGCCTTCAACTTCGGCCACGAGGCTCAGATCCTCCATTCCGACCGCTATGAACGAGCCGAGGAGTTCGCCAATGTCGTGCTTGGCCTCTGGGACAGCTGGGAAGACGATGCTTTCCTGCGGGATCGCGAAAGCGGCCGCTATTTCGACCCGGCCAAGCTGCATCGCCTCGACCACAGTGGAAAGCATTTCAAGGTTCGCGGCCCGCTCAATATTCCGCGCTCGCCACAGGGGCGACCGGTTGTCGTCCAGGCCGGCGCCTCCGAACCCGGCAAGGAGCTCGCCGCCCGCACGGCGGAAGCCATCTTCGCCGCCCAGATCACGCTTGAGGAAGCGACGAGCTTCTACGCCGACGTCAAGGGACGGCTTGCCAAATACGGCCGCTCGCATGACGACCTGAAGATCCTGCCCGGCATTTCCCCTGTCGTCGGCCGCACGCAATCGGAGGCGCAGGAGAAGTTCGAATCCCTTCAGGAACTCATTCAGCCGGAGGTCGGCTTGAACCTGATCTCCCAGCTATCCGGCGTCGACCTCAGGGATTATCCGCTCGATGGACCGGTGCCCGAAAATCCGCCTGCGACAAATGCCGGCAAGAGCCGGCAGGCGCTGGTCCTGGATCTCGCCCGCCGCGAGAACCTGACGATCCGCCAGCTCTACCTTCGCATCGCCGGCGCGCGCGGTCATTGGCAGGTCGTGGGCACACCAACGGAAATTGCCGATACGCTGGAAGAGCGCTTCGAAAACTATGGTGCCGACGGCTTCAACATCATGGCGCCGATCATGCCGGGCGGGCTCTCTGATTTCATCGAGCTCGTAGTGCCGGAACTGCGCCGACGCGGTCTCTTCCGCCATGAATATGAAGGCACGACGCTGCGCGAAAACCTGGGCCTCAAGCGCCCCGAAAACAGCCATGCCGTCAATCGCGGCGCAGTCGCGGCCGAGTAAGGGGAACATACATGAGCCGCGACACGCTTTTTCTCATCGCCCCCGGGTTCTCCGACCCGAAGCACCCCGGCCGGGCCTTCGTTTGCCCGCATTGCAATGCGATCGAGGGACTACTTTCGAGCTTCCCGGAACTTGCTGCTCGCATCGAGGTGCGGAGGGTTCCCTTCCCTCGCCCGCGCACGCAGGTCATCGAGGCGGTTGGCGAGGAGAACCAGTCCTTGCCGGTGCTGGTCCTCGCATCCAACCCGCCACCCGATGCTGCGGACTGGAAAGGCAAGCGCTTCGTCTCCAAGACCAGCCGGATTCTCGAACTACTTGCCGAGCGGCACGGCTTTCCGCGACTTCACGACTGACGGAGATAAGACGATGACCGTAAAGCCCTCAGGCTTCGAACCAGCCCTGCTGCCTCCCGTCCTCTTCGAGCCGGACCAGACCAATCCCTATCTCGCCAAGGCGGTCGAACTCAGGAACATCTTCGCTGTCGATGCCGTCGAGCGGGATCAACAGGGCGGGCCGCCGACGGAGCAGGTCCGGCTTCTCAAGGAGAGCGGCCTCGTCAATCTGCTCATCCCCAAGGAATTCGGTGGCGAGGGACAGCCCTATTCGACGGCTCTGCGCATTGTGCGCGAATTCGCCAAGGTCGACGGCTCGCTTGGCCACCTGTTCGGCTATCACTTCAGCCCGATCCAGAATGCCCTGACAGGAGGCAGCGACGAACGATCGGCCGCGATCCTGCGGCAATCAGCCGAGGGTCGGTGGTTCTGGGGCAACACCACGAACAGCTTCTCCAAAAGCCTCTTTGGCAAGAAGATCGAAGGCGGCGTCCTCTTGAACGGCTATCGGCCATTCGCCTCCGGCTCGCATGTCGCTGACTATCTGATGGTCGCATGGGAAGACGGGGACACGAGCGCGCGCAGCTTCGCCTATATTCCCGCCAATCGCGACGGCATCGCGATTGCCGACGATTGGGATGGCATCGGCCAACGGCAGACCGGCAGCGGCCGCGTCTTCTACAAGGATGTCGCGATCAAGGACGAAGAGATCCTGTCGGAACGCCCCAGGGATCCGGCTGCCCTTCTCATTCCGCAGCAACAGCAGAGCGTTCTGCTCAACGTCTTCATCGGCAGCGCGCAGGGCGCCCTGATCGCAGCACGGGACTATACGATCACGAAGTCTCGGCCATGGATCTATTCCGGTGTCGAACGCCATTCGGACGACCCATGGATCAAGCGACAGTACGGTGAACTCTGGACCAAGGTGCAGGCTGCTACCGCACTGGCCGACAGAGCCGCGGTCGCTATCGATGCGGCCTATGCCAAGGGCACGACGCTCACAGCAGAGGAACGCGGCTCCACGGCAATCGCGGTCGCTTCCGCAAATGTCCTGGCGGGCAAGGTCGCACTCGAGGTGACCAGCGAAATATTCGAGGTGATGGGCGCTCGCTCCGCCGTGCGCCCCTACGGCTTCGACCGCTTCTGGCGCAACGTCCGCATCCACACGCTTCACAATCCGGCAGAGTACAAGACCCGCAATGTCGGCTCCTGGTTCCTGACCGGCGACTATCCCGAGCCGGGGATCTTCCAATGAGCCGGCGGCAGCTTCATCTCAACGTCAATATCCTGCACTCGGGGTTCTCCCCCGCCGCGTGGCGCATGGAAGGCAGCGACCCACGCGCCTCCTTCGACATCAATCACTACATCAAGGTCGCCGACATCGCCGAACGGGGTACCTTCGATGCCGTCTTCCTTGCCGATCAGGCCGCCATATCGGACCGCATCGACTTCCGCCCTCTCACCTCGCTGGAACCGACGATCGTGCTTGCAATTGTCGCGAACAGCACCGAACGGATCGGTCTGATCGGCACGGCTTCCACCACCTACAACGAGCCCTACAACATCGCCCGGCGCTTCGCGACGCTCGATCATGCCAGCGGCGGGCGCGCCGGCTGGAACATCGTCACCAGCGCGGACCTCGCGCAAAGCAGGAATTTCGGCCTTGAAAAGCCGATAGCCCACGCCAGCCGCTATGAGCGGGCCGGCGAATTTGCCTCCGTGGTCAAGGCGCTATGGGACAGCTGGGAGGAAGAGGCCTTTATCGGCGATGTCGCGACCGGACGTTTCGTCGATCCCGGCCGTGTGCACCCGATCGCTCACAGCGGCAAGCACTTCTCCGTGCATGGGCCGCACAATATTCCGCGCCCGCCGCAGGGGCACCCGGTTCTCGTGCAGGCGGGCGGCTCGGACGACGGGCGTGAACTCGCCGCCGAACATGCCGAAGCCGTCTTCTCCGCCTCACAATCCTTCGACGAGTCTCTGGATTACACGAGGGATCTGCGTCGTCGCGCCGCTCGTTACGGTCGCTCCGAAAGCAGCATCCTTGTGCTCGCGGGCCTCGCCACCATCATCGGCAGTACCGAAGCGGAAGCGAGGCGCAGACAGGAAGAACTGCGCGACCTCATCCCGCTGGAATACAGCCTTGCCCGACTGGCCGGTGTCCTGCAGGTCGATCAGAAGAGGCTCGAACTCGACAAGCCATTGCCTGAGGACATCGCGCTGCCGGCTGACGGCGGGCACACGTTCTTCCAAGCCACGCTGGCGCTGGCGCGCCGGCAGGGATTGACCGTTCGGGGCCTGATACGTGCGCTCCACGGCGGCACCGGACATCGCACGATTGTCGGCACGCCCGCCGCGATCGCTGACGATATCGAGACATGGTTCACCGCCGGCGCGGCCGATGGTTTCAACCTCATGCCCGACGTGCTGCCGCATGGGCTCGAGGTCTTCGTCGACGAAGTCGTTCCGATCCTGCGCCGCCGCGGTCTGTTCAGGCGCGAATATGCCGGCCGCACATTGCGCGATCACCTTGGCCTGACGCGGCCACATAACCCCTATGCCGCCGCAGCCGAATAGCGACCCGGAAAAGGACAGTCCCATGACACCTTCCCTTGCCGCAAAGCCAACCGGCACCGACCGGCTGGCGGCGCTATCAGCCGAACGCTATCGCCAGGTGCAGCACCTCGGCAGCGAATGGTACGAAACGATCGATACGCTGCTCTCCCACCGCAGCGTGCGCGGCTATCTGCCGGATCCTGTTCCACACACCGCAGTCGAACTTGCCGTTGCCGCCGCGCAGTCGGCTGCCAGCTCCTCCAACCTGCAGGCATGGAGCGTCGTCGCCGTCGAGGACCCCGAGCGACAACGCCGCCTGAACGCCGTTGCAGGCAACCAGCGCCAGATCGCACAGGCACCTCTCCTGCTCGTCTGGCTCGCCGACCTTGCCCGGCCCCGCGCAATCGCGGCGGACGGCGGCTCGGCCGGAGAAGGCCTCGACTACATCGAGAGCTTTCTGCTTGGCGTGATCGATGCGGCTCTTGCGGCACAGAACGCGGTCGTTGCTTTTGAATCGCTGGGGCTCGGGACCTGCTACATCGGCGCGATCCGCAACGATCCGGAAGCTGTGGCCCGGGAACTCGCCTTGCCGGACGGTGTCTTCCCCGTCTTCGGCCTTGCTGTGGGGTTTCCCGATCCGGCGCAACCCGCCGGCGTAAAGCCACGCCTGCCGCAGTCGACGGTCCTGCATCGCGAGCAATATGCGGATGAAGTCCGGGCGCGGGATCTTGCCGGCTACAACAAGGCACTGAGAAGCTTCCAGACGGAGCAGGCGATGCCGGCGATCGACTGGACAGATCAGGTCCGCAACCGCATCGGCACCGTCGAGGCATTGAACGGGCGGCACGTACTTGCGGCCGCGGCCCGCAGGCTCGGTTTTCGGCTCAAATAGAGCGGCAGGGCCTGGAAGAACAACTTATTCGGCGGCCATCATGTCTGCCGCCGGTCGGATACGGCGCGCGATGATCTCGTCCATCGTCTGCAGGGCGCGCGCTTCCGCGAGCAGCCACTCGCGAAACAGATCGACGCGCATCAATCGCGCCGTAAGCGCCGTGGTGGCAAAGAAATAGGACGAGCTGACGGGCTGCGGCACGCCGAAGGGACAAACCAGTCGCCCGGATCGGATCTCTGCTTCCGCCAGCCTGATCTTGCCGAGCCCCAGCCCCTGCCCTGCCAGCGCTGCATCGAGGACAAGGGAGGACTGGTTGAGACGGAACCCGCCCTGCGACGGCCGGTAGGAAAGCCCGGCGGCGCGCAGCCATCCACCCCAATCCGGGCAGGATTGATCATGTTCGGCGCCCTCCTCATGCAGCAGCGGCACGTCTTCGATGGCCTCCGGCCTGCCCCACAGCCCATGAATATCGGCAAACTCCGGGCTGCAGACCGGCAGCACGGCTTCGGAAAAGAGATGATCGACGATGAGCCCCGGATACGGGCCGCTGCCGTAGCGGATAACGCAATCGGCGTCGCCGGCATCGAGGTTCGTCAACTGGGTCGACGCATCGACCAGAACCTGCAGCCCGGGAGCGGCCCGCCGCAGCGCATCGAGGCGCGGGATGAGCCACTTGCTGGCGAAGGACGGCGCGACCGAAACGCGGATCGGCTGTTCATGATCGCTCTGCACGAACTGAGCCATGGCGGCCAGAACAGCATCGAAGGCGCCGGTCAATCCAGGCACCAGGGCCAGCCCGGCGGGCGTCAGATGCAACTGGCCACGCACACGGTTGAATAGCGCGTGACCGAGGTAGTCCTCCAGCAGGCGGATCTGTTGACCGACCGCTGCCGAGGTCACATGCAGCTCTTCGGCAGCGCGAACGAAATTCAGGTGTCGCGCCGTCGCGACGAAGGCCCGCAACGATGTCAGCGGCGGCAGCCGCGCAAGTGTCGGCTGGATTGCTTTTCTGCGGGACTCGGCAAAAGTGCTCATGAGACGATTGCACCACAAACCTCCCCATGAAGACGAGAACCGGCTTTCCTTCCAGCCTTGCCGACGGAACATTTTCTTGCGCCGCGGAGCTTGATCGGAGACGCAAAAACTCATTCTCGCGAATTGTCTATATTTTTAGTAGACTACAGTGCTCGGCGCCTGCCGCCGAGAACCTCCACACGAAGTTTTCCTTTCCCGGACAGGCAGAAAAACATTCTTCCGGTTTTGCGCCACGCTACCCGATGATGCCGGCGACGACGCTTCGATAGAGGCGTCCATCGCAATTCAGGGGGTATTCATGGATATCAGCAGACGCCAACTCAACAAACTTCTCGCCGCAACGGGCCTTACCGCATTCTTGCCGCTCAGCGCCTTTGCCGAGACTGCGGCACCGACAAAGGGCGGCACCTTGAACTTCATTGTCGAGCCTGAACCGCCAACGATCCTGGCACTGGCTCATACGGCTGGCGGCACCCAGAAGGTCAGTCCGAAGATCACCGAAGGTCTCTTGACCTATGATTTCGATCTGACGCCGAAGCCGCAGCTCGCCACGGAATGGTCGATCAGCGACGATGGACTAAACTACACCTTCAAGCTCCGCCCGAACGTGAAGTGGCATGACGGCAAGCCCTTCACATCGGACGACGTTGCCTATTCCATCGAGCTTCTGAAGCAGGTCCACCCGCGCGGGCGCGGCACCTTCGCCAATGTCACGAAGGTCGAAACGCCCGATCCGTTGACCGCCGTGATCCGGCTCTCCAAACCGGCACCCTACCTGCTGAGCGCTCTCTACGGGGCCGAGTCCCCGATCGTGCCCAAGCACGTCTATGACGGCGTCAAGATCGCCGACGTCCCCACCAATCCGAATGGCAGTGCCCCCATCGGCACGGGGCCATTCGTCTTCAAGGAGTGGGTCAGAGGATCGCATATCATCCTGGAACGCAATCCTGATTACTGGGACGCCGGCAAACCCTATCTCGACCAGGTCATTGTACGCTTCGTGCCTGACGGCGCGGCCCGCGCCGCCGGTTTCGAAACCGGTGAATTCGATATCGGGGGCGACAATCCCATTCCATTGAGCGATCTGGAGCGCGTGAAGGCATTGCCGAACATTGCTGTCGATGCACGCGGCTACGAGACCAAGGGCGACCAGACGCAGCTGATCTTCAACCTCGACAACGAGTATCTGAAGAATGTCAGCGTTCGCCGTGCGATCGCCCACGCCATCGATCTCAACGTCATCCTGAACACCGTCTGGTACGGCTACGGCCATGTTTCGCCGACCCCGATCAGCACCTTCCTGCCGCGCTATCTCGACACCTCGATCAAGCCCTACGCCTTCGACCTGAAAGCCGCTGAACAGCTGCTCGACGAGGCGGGCTACAAGCGCGGCGCGGACGGCACCCGCTTCAACCTGCGACTAACCCACAATTCCTACAATGAAGGCTTCAAGCGGGTCGCCGAATATCTGAAGCAGAACCTGACGCGCATCGGCATCAACGCCACGATCGATTCCTACGACTTCTCCACCTACATCAAGAAGGTCTACACCGACCGTGCCTTCGACGTGACCGCCGAATATCTCGGCAACCAGTTCGATCCGACGCTTGGCGTGCAACGCATCTACTGGTCGAAGAACTTCAAGCTCGGTCTGCCCTTCTCGAACGCCAGCCACTACAACAACCCGGAGGTTGACAAGCTGCTCGAAGCCGCATCCGTCGAGATCGACGATGCGAAACGCAAGCAGCAATTCTTCGCCTTCCAGAAGATCGTAGCCGACGAAGTGCCGGTGGTGAATCTCATTTCGCTGGAGAACGTCACCGTGTTCAACAAGCGGGTCAAAAACCACACGATCGGCGCCGAGGGTGTGCAGTCCAACTTCGCTGATGTCTATATCAAGGACGGCGAAGGCTGAGGCGCGGCGGCAGGACTAGCACGAGAAGGGGGCGCATCGTCGATGCGCCCCCTTTGCTTTTGGAGATGAGATTAGGCGACGCGGACGGGCGTGAACTTCGCGAGGATGCGATCGGCAAGCGCAATCGCCTGGGCGCGTTGCTCGGTGATGGAACTCGACTCCCATGCAACGCCCCTCAGCGGATGGCCGATGGCGCTGAGATTACGGTGGACGAGCCCCTCCTCGTTGATGAGATCGCCCGCCGGCGTCGCATCAATGCCATAGCCGGTGCTGTGAGGGCGAACCTCGCCGCTTGCGAGCAGGCTCTTCACGAAGGGGTCGGATACCAGGCGCCAATCATGCAACTGATGGCCACGACAATCGATCACGCCGTCGAACGGCCGCGTTTCGACGCCGGTTGCTGTCTTCAGGCTGGCGATGATCTCGCTACCCTCGACGGCAAATCCGAGGATACGGGCACGGCCATGCTCCAGCCGGCCTTCCGAAATCACCCGCTCGATAATCGCATGGCTTTCCGGTGCCGAGCGATGCGCGGTAACGTCCCAGAAGGCCCTGAGATGCCGGGTGAACCGCAGCCGCTCGCGATCGCTGGCCCCTTGCCACAGCGAAAGAATATGCGGGCGGATCGCCAAGGGCAGCCCTTGCCAGTCGGCACCCTCGGCCGAAATCGACCGTCGTTCCGCCTTGACGCGCGACAGCAGTTCGCCCGCGGTTGATGGCAACGGGCCATCGGCCAGAAAGTCTCGCGCTGCGTCGACAGTCCTGCGACCTTCCACGAACTGGCCACGGCGCGATATCACGCGGTAGCGGCCGCGATAACCCCGTGCCTCCATGCTCGCCACGGCATCGACCATCGACAGGCTCGAACCAATCAGAAGAATTTCCTCGCAGCTTGTCAGGCGGTCGAGCGCCAGTGCGTCCCACGGATTGGCTGCAAAACGCGGGTGACCGGCGAGTTGAGCCTCGGCGGCCGACAGAGGCGGTTGAAAAACGCCAAGGGCCAGCACGGCCTCATCCGCCTCCACAGAGGTACCGTCAGCCGTGGTAATGCGGATCCGGCTCGGCGTTGCCATCAGCGCGGATGCCGACGACCGGATATGCCGCAAGGTCGAACCGAGCCGCGCGTTCGCGGCCGCACGTGCGAGCTCGTCGCGAACATAGGTTCCATAGAGGTGGCGCGGCGGGCTGCTTGCGCCCGCCTCGGCGGGAGGCGTCCAGCCGTAGACCGGGCCATTCTCGATGAGCCATCGCGAGAGATGGCTAGGATCTTCGGGATAAAGGGAGAAGATTTCAGCCGGACCGTTCACCAGATGCGCCGGATCTGATGTGCTGTAGGCTACACCCCGACCAAGCTCCTCGCGTCGCTCGATGATGGTAATCGCCAGTGGAACTTCGGTCTGGTCGAGCAGCTTGAGCGCCGTCAGCGCCCCGGCGAAGCCCCCGCCGACAATGGCAACGGAGTGACGCGGAATACGATCGATGCGCAATAGACCTCCTCTCCCACCGGCGTCGGTGGGGCGTGATATGTCGGGATATGAGAACGGGCGGACGCCCTTATGCGATCAGCCTGTCGCGACTGCGATGGCGCCCATTCAAAAGTTCAAGTGCATTTCGGCTGGCAATTAGCTCGGCTTCATGCGCGCTCAGCCCTGCTGCTTCGAAGGCCGCGGCCAGTCCGTCCTGCGTCGGGTCGTGTCCCAGGATCGGCCAGTCGCTGCCGGTCAGAACATGGTCTGCGCCGACGAGACTGGTCACGAAGCGGATGAAGCGTGCTTCCGACGGCATGATGTCGATATAGAGGTGACGCCGCTTGCCCGCTGACGCATCTGTAAAAATGGATGGCAGTTCGCCGAATGGGCCGGTCAGGGCGAGTGCCGAAACGCCGAGCGCGGTAATGACGACCCGCAGTTCCGGCAACTCCTCGAAAACATCAGATGTCACCAGCGAGATCGCTGCGGCGGCGTTGATCGTGCCGCGGCTCAGGCGCGTCCCGAGCCTGCCGAGGCCGGACAACTGCGTTGAAAGCGGCTCGGGGCTGATGGGGTGCAGGAAGACTGGAACGCCAAGTTCCGCAGCGACCTTCAGGACCGGCCGGGCTTCCGGCGCATCGATCAACCTGTCACCTCTCGCGCTGTCGAGAAACAGGCCGGACAGATTGAGTTCGACGATGGCGCGCCGCGCTTCGATCGCCGCCGCTTCTCCTCCGAAGGTGTCCACGGTCGCCAGCGCGAAAAGCCGATCAGGATGGCGCGCAACCGTCGCCGCGAGATCGTCGTTCAGCTTGCGGCTGACGGCGCCGAGATCGGCATCGGGCGCCGCGACCATCGACAGCGCGACCCCGATCACGCGGCGCGAGATACCGGCCGCATCGCTGTCTGCGATCAGCGCATCGATGTCCGAGATTTTCGTGCCGATCCGCGCCCACAGCGGATCGAGCGGGCGACCGGGCGCGCGGTAGACTTCCCAGCCTTCGGGCAGGAAATGCGTATGGAAATCGACGATATCGAGCTTTCTCATGGTGGCTCCGTGGCGATCGCTGCGCGGCAGGGATTAGAAGACCTTGCCTTCTTCCAAATGCGTCGTGGTTCCGCTTATGTAGAAGTCACCGACCACCCTCGCCTTGTGCAGCAGCGGATTGTGATTGAGCACCGTGCGGATGTTGCGCCAGTGCCGATCGAGATTGAGATGGCGCGACGTCGCGGAGCCGCCGCCGAGTTCGAAGACGTTGGTGGCGGCCGTGAGCGCAATCTGCGAAGCTACGATCTGTGTACGCGCAGTCGTCAGCGCGCTCTCGATCAGCGCGGTTTCAAGCGTCTGCGGATCGCCCGCGCCGAATGCCCCAGCGGTCTTGTCGAGTGCACGCGCGCTTTCGCGGATCAGCGTGTCGACGGCAAAGGAACCGGCGGCCACCTCACCGAGTATCTTCTGCACGAAGGGATCCGCACTGGCGGTCTCGGCCGCGCTATGGGCCGCCGAGCGCGCCTGTCGGCGCACATATTCGGTCCCTTCCGCGAGTGCACCACGCACCGCACCCGCCATCGACGCCGCAAGGTGAAGCTGCCGCAGGGTGGAGGTGTGGCGGCCGACCAGCGTATTGAGCCCGCGCGTGGAGATTTCGTGCGGCAACACCTCGACGTCTTCGAGCAGAACACCACCGCTCGCGGTCAGCCGCTGGCCCATGCCATCCCAGTCGTCGAGAATGGAGATGCCAGGACGATCGACCGGAAGCAGCACGCTCACGAACTCACCGTCATCGCTCTTCGCGCTGAAAGAGGCGAAGTCCGAAAAAGCCGTGCCGGTCGCATACCATTTGCGGCCATTGAGACGATAGCTATCCCCTGATCTCGTCAGACGTGTCGTCACCTCGCCCGGCCGCTTGGTGCCCTGCTCCGTATGCGCCCCGCCGAAAAGCTTGCCTGAGAGAACGCGGCTGAGCTGCGTGCGGTCGATAGCCGTGTTGGGACTGAGGATAAGGCTCTCGGTGAAATTGAAATGGCTGCGCAGCGCATGAGCGACATTCGAATCCGCCGCTCCGATCGCCATGATCGTTTCGATGTAGTCGGCAACGGATCCACCCGGACCGCCGAGCGCCAGGGGAATGCGCAGCGCGCCCAACCCCGCCTCCTTGAACAGTCGGAAGGCTTCGAAAGGAAGCTCCCTTTCCAGATCGCGTCTTGCCGCCTCTTTCGCGATTTCGGCCGTCAGATCAGGAATTTTTGCCAATAGCGTCGAGAGATCGTTCACCGCCTCCGCAGGTGTCGGAGTGGCGGACAGTGCTGAAGGAGCGGTATTCGGCATGCGGGAACCTTCTCGGCCGGAAAAAGAAAAGAAGGGACCTGCCATATCGGCGGATCCCTGAAGTCGTGATCAGGCGACGGCGCGTGTCAGCGGCACGACATTGTCGGCACCGCCTGCGGCGCTGCGCGGCACGCGACCTTCGACCGGATGGCTCGGATCGTTGAAGCCGGGCGTCGAGGGATGGCCCGTCGTGACCAGCCGGTCGACCAGCGCCTCGTCCTCGGCGTCGAGCTTGACGTCGAGCGCGCGGATATAGCTGTCCCAATGCTCTTCCGTGCGCGGACCGGCGATGGCCGCCGAGATCAGCTTGTTGTTCAGCACCCAGGCGAGCGCGAACTCGGTCGGCGAGATCCCCTTGCGGGTAGCGTGGGCAGTGATCTCGGAGGCAATGGCGATCGATTCAGGACGCCATTCGGTCTCGAGGATACGCTTGTCGCCGCGACCGGCGCGGGTGTCGGCGCCCGGTTCCTTGCCCGGCTCGTATTTGCCCGTGAGGACACCGCGCGCCAGCGGCGAATAGGAAACGACGCCGAGACCGTAGTGATGGGCCGCCGGCAGCTGCTCGGCCTCGGCCGTGCGGTTGACGATGTTGTAAAGCGGCTGGCTTGCCACCGGACGATCGATCCCGAGTTCATCGGCCAGCTGCGCGACTTCGGCGATGCGCCAGCCGCGGAAGTTGGAGACGCCGAAATAGCGCAGCTTGCCGGCGCGGATCAGGTCGGCGATCGCGCGCACCGGCTCTTCCAGCGGCGCGTCAAAGACGGCGCGGTGGAAATAGAGGATGTCGATATAGTCGGTGTTGAGGCGGCGCAGCGAATTTTCGACGGTCTCGATAACCCACTTGCGCGAATGACCGCCGAGGTTCGGACCCTTCTTGTGCGAGTTGACGAATTTCGTCGCCAGAACCCAGTGATCGCGGTGCGCCTTGATACCCTTGCCGACAACCTCTTCCGACTTGCCGTCGTGATAGCCGTCGGCGGTATCGATGAAGTTGATGCCCTGCTCGCGTGCCTTGTCGATGATGCGGAACGCGACGTCATCGGGCGTCGGGCCACCGAACATCATGGTTCCCAGGCTGAGCGGTGACACCTTGAGCGCGCTGCGCCCGAGATAACGATAATCGACCATTGTATTCTCCTTCTTACTGAGCGTGATGGCAGGCGGCGGCGTGGCCGCTGCCGAACTGGCGGAATGCCGGATCTTCGGACCGGCAAATATCGGTGGCGAGCGGACAGCGCGTATGGAAGCGGCAGCCGGCCGGTGGATTGTGCGGGCTAGGCAGATCGCCCGTTATCGGCGCGGCCTGCTTGCGCCGCGACGGATCGGGCACGGCGGCGAGCAGCGCCTGCGTGTAGGGATGCTTGGCGCCCTTCCACAGTTCGCTCGTCGGAGCGCTCTCGACGATGCGGCCGAGATACATGACGAGCACGCGATCAGCGAAATAGCGCACGACCGAGAGGTCGTGAGAGATGAAGAGATAGGAAAGCGAGAGCTCCGTCTTCATCTCGACCAACAAATTGAGGATCTGCGCCTGGATCGAGAGGTCGAGCGCCGAAACCGGCTCGTCGCAGATGACGAGTTCCGGCTGCAGGATCAGGGCGCGCGCGATGCCAATACGCTGGCGCTGGCCGCCGGAGAACTCATGCGGATAGCGATCGAGCGAATCCGCCGGCAGGCCGACATGAGCAACCATCTGCGCGGCGATCGCCTCGCGCTGCTTGCGCTCGCCGATGCCGTGAACCGCGAGAGGAGCCGTCAGGATCGTGCGGATCGTCTGTCTCGGATTGAGGGAAGCGAACGGATCCTGAAAGATCATCTGGATGCTGCGCCGGACCGACCGCAGTTCCCGTCCCGCCATCGCGGTGACGTCCTTGCCCTTGAAAGTGACGCTCCCTGACGACGGATCGACGAGGCGTACCAGCGATTTGCCGAGCGTAGACTTGCCGCAGCCGGACTCGCCGACCAGCGCCACGGTCTCACCTTCGGCAAGATCAAGCGACACGCCATCGACGGCGCGCACGGTGCCAGCGGCTCCGGGATAATGGGTCGAGAGCCGATCAACCGACAGAAGCGACATGAGCCTTCTCCGCAATGGCTGGAACATAGGGGCACGCCACCTGTCGGCCGGCCGGCAGTGCGACGAGTTGCGGTACGACGGAGGCGCAGGAGGGCCGCGCGACCGGACAGCGCGGGCGGAACGAACAGCCCTTCTCGCCGGCTGCCGAAACGATCGAGCCCGGGATCTCCGAGAGCGGCCCGTCGCGGTAGTGGTAGTCGGCCTTCAGGCGCGGCGAGGCTGACAGCAGGCCATTCGTGTAGGGATGATACGGCCTGTCGAAGACCTCTCCCGGAAGGCCCTCCTCGATCTTTCGCCCGGCATACATGACGACGACACGATCGGCCCATTGCGCGACGATGCCGAGATCGTGGGTAATCAGAATGACGGCCATGTTCAACTGCACGCGAAGGTTATCGAGCAGTTGCAGCACCTGCGCCTGGATTGTCACGTCGAGTGCGGTCGTCGCTTCATCGGCGATCAGCAGTTTCGGATTGCAGGCGACAGCAATGGCGATCATGACTCGCTGGCGCATGCCGCCGGAAAGCTGATGCGGGTATTCGTCGATACGACGACGGGCCTCCGGAATGCTGACGAGATCCAGCAGCGCAATGGCGCGCTCGCGGGCCTGACGCCGGCTGAGATCCTCATGAATGCGCAGCACTTCGATGATCTGATCGCCGATCGTTAGCACCGGATTGAGCGATGTCATCGGCTCCTGAAAGATCATGGCGATTTCGCGGCCGCGGATGCGGCGGAGGTCCCGTTCCGGCAGGCCGACAAGATCACGCCCGTCGAAGCGGATCTGCCCGCCAGCCTTTGCGTGCCGCGGCAACAAGCCCATGAGGCCGAGCGCCGTCAGCGACTTGCCCGAGCCTGATTCCCCGACGATCGCGAGCATCTCGCCCGGATTGGCCGAAAAGCTGACACCCTTCACAGGTTGGGCGGCCCCAAAGCCCACCGAAAAATCAGACACCTCAAGGAGCTTGGCCATCAGCGATCCTCCGAAAAGCGCGGGTTGAGTGCATCGTTCAGACCATCGCCAATCAGGTTGAGCGAGAGCACGGTAAAGACGATTGCAAGGCCGGGCAGCGCCGTCAGGTACCAGGCGGTGCGAATGACATCGCGCCCTGCCCCGATCATCGAGCCCCAGGAGACGCGGTTGGGATCGCCAAGCCCCATGAAGGAGAGCGCCGATTCCATCAGGATAGCGCTTGCCACCATCACCGAAGAGGTGACGATCAGCGGCGGCAGCGCATTGGGAAGGATCTCGCGGAAGATGATGCGAGCATGACCAAAGCCGAGGCTACGGGCAGCCTGCACATAATCCTTCTCGCGAATGGCCCTAAATTCCGCACGCGTCAACCGCGCCACCGTTGGCCAGGAGACGATTGCGATGGCGATGGTCACGGTCCCCGTCGTCGGCTGGGCGATCGCCACGAGAACGACGAGCAGCACGAAGCTCGGAATGGTCTGGAATATCTCGATGAACTTGACGAGGATATCGTCGATCAGACCGCCAAAGTAGCCGGCGACGGCGCCGATGGCGATCCCCACCGTCAAGCCGAGCGCGGTGGCCGCAAGCCCGACCGTCAGCGATATCCGGGCACCGTGAACGATGCCGGCAAGCACATTGCGCCCCATGGAATCCGTGCCAAGCGGATAGGCAGGGTTCTGTCCGGGCCACAGGAAGGGGCGCGCGACCATCTCGAGCGGGTCGCCGGGAAAGAGAAGCGGCGCCAACAAGGCCGACAGGGCAACGAGCAGCAGAATGCCCGTACCAAAGAGTGCATTGTAGTTGCCGAGGAAGACTTTCAATTCCCGGCGCATGCCGCGCCAGGCCGTGCCCGAAACCGATGCGCGGACGTCGGGGGCGTGGATATGTGTCCAACGCGGCTGCTTGGGCGCTTCCGGTGCTGGTTGATCGCGCTCGACCTTTGTCTGCGGCGCAAAGTCAATCGCCTGGCCGGCCAATGTTCCAAGTTTTTGACTGTTCATCGACTTGCTCCGATTCGGGGATCGATCCACGCCTGCAGCAGGTCGACGGCGGCATTGGCGACGATCACGAGGAAGGAAGACAGGAGGAGAATGCCGAGCAGCACGCTGAAATCGCGAGCCATGACGGCTTCGAAGGCAAGGCGCCCGAGGCCGGGCCAGCTATAGACGGTCTCAACCACGACCGCGCCGCCCAGCATCCCGCCAAAGTGCATGCCGGCCATGGTGGTGATAGGGATCAGGGCGTTGCGAAGCACGTGGCGCGTCGTCAGCACAAAGGGCGAGACACCCTTGGCGCGCGCGGTTCGCACGAAATCCTGCGACTTGACTTCGAGCATCGACGCACGCGTCAGCCGGGCATAGATCGCCAGGTAGAACAGCGCGAGCGAAGTCGCCGGCAGCACCATGTATCGCGCCCTGTCGAGCAGCGCCGCAAAGCCAGTCAGCCGCGAGCCAATCGTGCTGTCTCCGCCGCTCGGCAGCCATCCAAGCTTGACCGAGAAGAGCAGGATCAGCATCAGGCCGATCCAGAAGCCGGGGATCGAATAGAAGAGCAACGAGACGACGGAAATTATGCGATCAGGAAGGCGCCCGGAGAAGGCGGCCATCAGCGAACCGAGCAGCAGTCCGACCGCAATTGCAATCGCCAGCGCCGCCAGCATGAGGACGAGAGTGCCTGGTAGCCGCTGGCCGATCAGATCAGCCACGGGCATGCCGTAGCGCGGCGTAAAGCCAAGGCTGAAATGAGCGAGGTTGTTCAGATAGTTGGCGAGCTGAACGAGGATAGGGTTATCGAGCCCGAAGCGTTCGCGCAGGGCCGCCATCGTCTCGACCGTGGCCGAGCCGGATTCCGCGGCCATCACATCGGCCGCATCGCCAGGCGCCAGCTTCAGCAGAAAGAAATTGAGGATGACGATCCCGAGCATTGTAGGCACGGCCTGAATGATCGTCCTGCTGATCGTTCGTCCGATCCGCCTGTAAGCCGACATGTGCCCCACCTCGCGATCTGAAAAGATTTCAACTCGTCTTGCCGCTTAGTAGTTGACTAATTCGGTAGGTTTTGTCAAATCCATATTGGTAAATAATTCCAATGTAAACGCGATTTGCCGCACTTTTAGAAACGCAATACCGTATATCGACGCAATGTAGGTTTTCATCCCAATTCACAGCGACGAAGGGGCAAAAATCTCTAAAGCAGGATCGATCCGCGGAATGGCACTGAAGCGGGCCGCAATGGCCCTGGATCATGAGGGTTGAACAAGATGTCACTATTTCCCGTACCCACACGCCGCAGCTTTCTCCTGGCTTCGGTCGCACTCGGCGTTACCGCGACAGCGAGGCTTCCGGCCTTTGCAGCGGCGACACGCGGCGGCACGGCAACGCTTCTGCTGGCCGCCGAGCCGCCCGTCCTGACGACAATCGCCCATACGGCCTACAACGCGGTCTATGTCTCCCCAAAGACCACCGAAGGGCTTCTCACCTATGACTTCGATCTCAATCCGAAGCCGCTGCTGGCCAAGGAGTGGACCGTCAGCCCCGACGGCCTGACCTATACCTTCAAGCTGCGCGATGGCGTGAAATGGCATGATGGACAGCCGTTCACCTCCGCCGACGTCGCCTTCTCGATCAAGACCCTGAAGGAAGTGCACCCGCGCGGCCGCAACACCTTCCTCAATCTGGTCGATATCGAGACACCCGACGTGCAGACGGCCATCCTGAAGCTCTCCAAGCCCGCGCCCTATCTGATCACCGCACTTGCGGCCTCCGAAACGCCGATCGTGCCGCGCCATATCTATGAAGACACCAAGGTCGCGGAAAACCCCGCAAACCTGGCGCCGATCGGGACCGGTCCTTTCAAGTTCAAGGAATGGGTGCGCGGCAGCCACATCGTCTACGAACGCAACCCCGACTACTGGGACCAGCCCCGCCCCTATCTCGATCAGCTGATCATCCGCTTCATTCCTGATGCCGCGGCCCGCTCGATTGCGATCGAGACCGGCGAAATCGATCTCGCGCCCTCGACACCCGTGCCGCTCAGCGACCTCGAACGACTGCAGAGCGCCGAAGGGCTGGCCTTCGAGACCAAGGGCTATCAATATCAGAACGGTGTCAGCCGCATCGAGTTCAACCTCGAGCGCCCGTTCTTCAAGGATGTCAGGGTGCGTCGCGCCTTCGCCCACGTGATCGACCGCAACGTCATTCTCAACACCATCAACTATGGCTATGGCGCCGCTATCCCCGGCCCGATCAATCCCAACCTTGCCAAGTGGTACGTGCCTGACCTCAAGACCTATCCGATCGATCTTGCGGCGGCCGAGAAGCTTCTCGATGAAGCGGGCTTCCCGCGCGGTGCCGACGGCATCCGCGCCCGCATCAACCTCGACTACGTGCCGAGCGGCGAAACTTATCCGCGCGGCTCGGAGTACATCCGCCAGGCCCTTGCCAAGGTCGGCATCGACGCCACCGTTCGCAGCCAGGATTTCGCGACCTACACGAAGCGCATCTACACTGATCGCGATTTCGACTTCGCCTTCGAGGGCATGAGCAACCTCTTCGATCCGACGGTAGGCGTGCAGCGCCTCTACTGGAGCAAGAACTTCAAGCCGGGCGTCCCCTTCTCGAACGGCGCCGCCTACAGCAACCCCAAGGTCGATGAATTGCTCGAAGCGGCCGCGATCGAGGTCGATCCGGTGAAGCGCGTAGAGCAGTGGCGCGAGATACAACAGATCCTGGTCGAAGACGTGCCGGCGATCGACATCGTCAGCCAGCCGGAACTCACGATCTACAACAAGCGCATTTCCGACCACACGGTTGGCGGCGAAGGCATCGCCGGCAGCCTCGCCTACGCCTACGTCGCAGCGTCCTGAGCCGGATCAACGGGAGAACAATCATGTCCATTCAACATCGTCCCGGCTCGATCGTCGGCCTGCCGAAATTCGCCGCCCCGACCGATTTTCCCGAAAGCCCGCTCTCGCAAGCGCTCAAGCAGCCGGTGCTACTTGGCCTCTTCCTGCCGATCCAGGCGGGCGGCTGGACGCAATCGACGCTCGAGCGATCGACCGACTGGCGCTTCGACTACAACAAGGCCCTGACCCTGAAGGCCGAGGAACTCGGCTTCGACCTCGTCTTCGCGCTGTCGCAATGGCTGCCGAAGGGCGGCTATGGCGGGGTCTTCGACGGCCATGCACTGGACAGCTTCGTGTCGACGGCAGCGCTCGCGGGCCTCACCAAGAAGATCATGCTGATCTCGACAATGCATGTGCTGTATGGCCCATGGCACCCTCTGCATCTGGCGAAGTTTGGGGCAACGCTTGACCACATTACCGGCGGCCGCTGGGGCATCAATGTGGTCACCGGCCACCGGGCGGTCGAGCACGAGATGTTCGGCTGGCCGCGCATCGAGCACGACAAGCGCTACGACCTCGCGGCCGAATTCCTCGAAGTCGTCCAGCGCCTCTGGAGCGACAGCGAGAACTTCTCTTTCGAAGGCGAAAGCAGCTGGAAGCTCGGTGGTGGCTTCGTCACGCCGAAGCCGAATTTCGGTCGTCCGATCCTCGTCAACGCCACCGGTTCGGATGCCGGCATTGCCTTTGCGGGTCGTTATTCGGATATCGTCTTCATCACCAGCCCGACCGGCGCCGACATCGACAGCGCACTAGAATCGCTGCCCGCGCATACGAAGCGAGTCAAGGATTCGGCAATCAGCGTCGGTCGCACCGTCCGCACGCTGCTCAATCCCATGGTGATCTGCCGGCCGACGGAGAAGGAGGCTTGGGAGCTCGCCGATCGCATCGTTGCCCATGCCGACCAGCGCTCGCCGCAAGGCTTCCAGTCGCTGAACTCGGATGCCCAGGCCTGGAAGGGACGCGACCCCAAGGATCCCTATCGTGCCATCGGCGGCAACATCCGCGTGATCGGCTCGCCCGAACAGGTGGTCGATCAGTTCGTCAAGCTGAAGGAGGCCGGCGTCGACGGCCTGCAGCTCAGCTTCTTCGACTTCCGCGACGATCTCGAATTCTTCGGCTCGGACGTCCTGCCGCTGATGAAGCAAGCCGGTCTGCGCCACTGAGGAGAAACGCCATGACAAGCCCCACCATGACAGGCAATGCCATTTCCGAAATCTGGTACACCCGCTGCCCGGTGCCGACACCTGTTGGCCTTGCCGCGCAGCTCGGCTACCTCGAGGAGAACTTCCGCAAGGAAGGGGTGACGCTGAAATCGATCATCGATTCCCCCGACCGCAGCATCCGCCAGAGCCATTTCAACCACACGCTCGACTGGTCGTTTCGCCACGGCGGCAACGTTCCACCGATCCGGGCACGCTCGGAGGGGCGCAAGACGCGGCTGGTCGGCATCACCTGGACCGACGAGTTCCAGGCGATCATTACTCTGCCGGAAACCGGCATCAAAACGACCCGGGACCTGAAAGGACGCCGCTTCGGCATCGCCCGCAGGCCAGAGGGCATCGTCGACTTCATGCGCGCCACGGCTCTCAAGGGGCTGATTTCCGCCCTCTCGCTCGAAGGCCTGGCGCTCGACAACGTCGAGATCATCGATATCGCGCTGTCGGACTCGGTGCTCTCGACCCAGGAAGGCCCGTCACTGTTCGGACTGAAGCGCCGGCAGGCCTATGGCGAGGAAGTTGCAGCCCTCATCCGCGGTGAAGTCGACGCCATCTATGTGAAGGGCACGGCCGGCATCAATGTCGCCAACCTGATTGGCGCCGTGCAGGTGGCCGAGTTCGGCTTCCATCCCGATCCGAAGATCCGCATCAACTCCGGCTCGCCACGCGTCCTCACAGTGGACGAGCTTCTGGCGGACGAGCGGCCGGATCTCGTCGCCCGCCTGCTGGAATCGATCTTCAAGGCCAGCGCATGGGCCGAAGCGCATCCGGAGGAAACGAGGCGCTTCGTCGCCCGTGAGGCCGGCGCGACGGAAGAACAGGTTCTCGCCGCCAATGGCCCTGAAATCCACAAGCATCTTGGTCTTGGCCTGCAGCCCGAACTGGTGGACGCGATCGGCCACTACAAGGACTTCCTGCGCGACTTCGGCTTCCTCGCCACCGATTTCGACATCGCCGACTGGGTCGACCGCCGCCACATCGACGCCTTTGACCGGCGTGCAGTGGCCTGAACCGGGAGACCAGAACACCATGCTTCAGGAAAAAATCAATCCGGTCGACAAGGCGCAGCGGCTCACCGTCGATTTCGCCGAACGCGCCGCGCACCATGACGCCACGGGAGACTTTCCGTTCGAGAACTTCACGCGTCTCTTCGAGGCCGGCCTGCTTGGACTGGTGACGGCGCCGGAGCATGGCGGCCACGGTGGCGGCCTCGCCGAGGCGCAGGCCGTAATCAGCGAGATCGCACGCGGCGAGCCCTCGACGGCGCTCGTCCTCGCGATGCATTACAATAGCCACTACAGCCTGCGCCGTTTCGCAAAATGGCCGGACCACCTCGCCGAGCGGGTACTCACGGCCAACCGTCTGGGTCCCGCCCTGATCAATGCCGCCCAGGCCGAGCCACGCATCGGCTCCCCCGCGCACGGCGCGCTGCCCGAGACCATCGCGCGCCGCGACGGCGATGTCTGGCGCATTACCGGCCACAAGAGCTACGTGACCGGCATACCCGTGCTCAAATGGGTGTCGCTGCTGGCGCTCACCGACGAGGAGGAACCGCGCCTGGCGTCCTTCCTGGTTCCCACCGACAGCCCGGGTCTGCGCATCGAAAAGGCATGGAACGCCGCCGGCATGCATGCGACGGCGAGCGACGACATCATCCTTGACGATGTCGTGATTCCGCTGGAGGACATCATCGAATCCCAGCCGGCCTCCGAACCCCTGCGTCGCGAAGAACATGCAACAGCCTTCTTCTTCTCGCTGATCGGCGCGGTTTACCATGGCGTGGCGCTTTCCGCCCGCGACCGCGTGCTCGCCTTCGCCGCCCACCACACGCCGGCAAGCCTTGGCGCGCCGCTCTCGACCGTTCCCCGCATTCAGGATGGTCTGGGAGAGATCGAGGTCCGGCTGGCAACCAATGCCCGATTGCTGCGCTCGCTCGGCGAAGACGTCGATGCCGGCAAAGCGGTGGGAATGGACGGCATGAACGTCCGTCACGTTGTCATCGACAACGCGGTTGCGGTTACCAGTCTTGCTCTAGACCTCGCCGGAAATCCCGGCCTCAACCGTGATTTTCAACTCGAGCGCCATCATCGCGACGCCATCACGGCGCGTTCGCATGCGCCCCAGAGCCATATGATCAGAACGATTGCCGCCCGCAACGCGCTCAGCCGCGTAGCACCCCGCTAGCAATGCGGGACACTTCAACGTCGGCCACCAACGGCCTTGCGTTTCATCCCTTCTTTCCACATGCAGGCAAGACATGAGCAAAAACAGCGAGTTTCTCTGGTACATTCCGAATGACATCAGGCCGGGTCACCGCGGCGATTCAGTGGCCGAAAACCACAACAGCCTGGCGACCTTGACGGAACATGCTCGGGCACTGGAAGAGCATGGCTGGAAAGGCGCGCTCATCGGAACGGGATGGGGACGGCCGGACACGTTTACTGTTGCTGCCGCGCTTGCGGCACGCACCACGAGCTTCGAGCCGCTGATCGCAATTCGCCCGGGCTACTGGCGGCCAGCGAACTTCGCCTCTGCCGCCGCTACGCTCGATCACCTCACGGCCGGACGGGTGCGCGTCAACGTCGTGTCCGGCCTCGACAACCTTGCCGCCTATGGCGATGAGGAGGGAGATCAAGCGCAGCGGTACGCCCGCACCAAGGAATTCATGCGGCTGGTTCGCAGGCTTTGGACCGAAGAAAATATCAGCTACCGTGGTGAGCATTTTCGCGTCAGCGAGTCGACGGTCGTGCCACGCATCGAGAACCGCGGCGATCGCCGTCACCCGAAGCTCTATTTCGGCGGCGCCTCGCAAGCAGCGGAGAGAGTGGCGGCGACCGAGGCTGATGTTCAGCTTTTCTGGGGCGAGACGTTGGATGGGGTTCGCGAGCGGATCGAACGCCTGAAGGCGCTAAGCCGTGAGCTGGACCGCGATCTCCCGCCCCTGGAGTTCGGCCTGCGGATCACGACGCTGGTGCGCGACACCAGCGAGCAGGCCTGGGCCGACGCCGAGGCGAAGGTTGCACAAATGGCAAAAGGCAGCGGCGCTGGCTGGAGCGATCACCGCAGAGCCGTCGCGGTTGGACAACAGCGCCTGCTCGATCTGCATCGAGCAGGTGATGTCCTTGACGACAACCTCTATACCGCACCCGGCAAATTCGGCGGTGGCGGCGCGGGCACGACCTGGCTGGTCGGCTCGGCGGCGGACGTTGCCCGATCCCTGCGCAAATACCAGGATCTGGGCATCACGCATTTCGTGCTCTCTGACACGCCCTACCTTGCAGAGATCAAGCGGCAGGGCAATCAGTTGCTGCCACTCCTACGCGGCTGAGACCAGCTTATGGAACCTCGCTGCGTCACGCCACACATCTTCGTTCGTCATTCACTATCAGCCTATCGCATGTCTCGCACTGCCTCTCACTTTCCTCAGTCGCGGATCGTAGGTTGCGTTGCTACGGTTACGCTCGGCGAGCAGGCTGCCGTTGACATCCAGGAACCGCCAGGTGGACACCATTCCAGCCGCTGATTGTCCAATGGTGATCAGCGCAAACGCGGTGCCGGCCGGTGCTGAATGGACTTGGCTCCATCGCGGATTGGTGCGGACACTGGCTGCCTGAATAAAGGAACCGTCCGGATAGCCGGCATACAAGCTGTCCAGTTTCGGCGACCCCTGCAGCGCCTTCAGCAGGAAGTCACGTTTTGCATCGAGCTCCGCCGGAGGCGCGGAAACCATTGGCGCCAAGACCGAACTGGTCTCGATGGCGGAATAGCCGCTGTCGAAGACAGCTGCGATAATGATCAAGCGCGTGCAAGCTTAGCAACCGCATCTTTTCCTGCGCGGCGTCGATCGCGGAAGACCGCCCATGCTCGTACGTGAGCCACATCAGCGGCGCGCAGACGCCTACGAGCAGCATTACTCACGATGCTGAGGTGCAGGCGTAGCGGTTGGGACCAGGGTATTCGGGATCGCTTCGCGAGGAAGACACATTCACTTCCTCCACTTGAGGCCAGCCTGTCTAAGTCTTGTGGCGTCTTTTCCCTCGGCCATTTCCCAGGCCGCCGTATGGTTCACGGCCTTATTTTCACCGATTTCGGGCCTGAGCAAGATGGATCGGGCACAGCTTCTCAGGCGTTCTTCGCCGTGGCGAAAGTTATGCTCGCGTCACTCACAATAGCAACGTGCGAATAGGCTGCCTGGCCGGCAGCCGCCACATCTCCACGCATGATCGCCGTCACGATGACATCGTGCTCGTCATAGGATTTCGCCAAGCGGCCGGGCAGCCGGAACTGCGCCCGGCGGAACGGCGCCAGTCGTGCGCGGGTCTGCGTCACCAATTCGAAGATGTGCTCGTTATGGGCGCCACGATAAAGCCGCGTGTGAAACTCCGTATTGTGCGCAGCGTAGGCTTCTTCTGCTCCGGCGTGCACCAGCTTTGCCGAGGCCCGATGCTCGAGTTCGAGGGAGCGCCGCTCATCGACCGTCATGCGTTCGGCCGAGAGCCGTGCGCAGATGGCCTCCAATTCCGACATCGCCTCGAACATCGAATGCAGATAGGCCTCCGTCACGTTCGCGACGACGGCACTGCGGTTCGGTTCACGATCGACCAGCCCCATGGCGCCAAGCTCGCGCAGGGCCTCCCGAACCGGCGTGCGAGAGACATCGAAGCGGGCGGCCAGCGAGATCTCATCCATCCTCTCGCCGGGGACGAAAAAGCCGGTCACAATCATATCCGCGATGGCGCGAACCATCTGCTCGACGGTCGTGCCCGCCCTGATTACCTGCCTGCGCTTGATCTCTGTCACAATCCTGATTCTTGTATGCGTCAACTGCATACAGATGCGGCCAGTTGGCCGACAAGTCAATTATCTTCGTTTTTCTATGACATTGCACGCCCTACGGAACGGGTGCGAGATCGGTCCTCGATAGAAATATGAGGGAATAATAATCATGGATTATTTTTTGATCATTCTTGGTCGAAAACTGCATACAGTTTGCTCAAGCAGAATGCGAGTGTTACAATTATTGTTATAATTCAATTACTTAAAATGTGGCACGGTCATTGCATACACTTTTCCGTAACGTTTTTTCGAACCGGCCTTAGCCGCAAGGAGCATTCCGATGACCAAACTCCTTTCCATGAACCGCCGCCACTTCCTGCAGGCTTCCGGCGCCGGCGCACTCGCCTTGACGCCAGGCCTGCTGCCGGGCCGCGCCGTCGCCCAGACCGCACTCACCGTCGGCTTCATCTATGTCGGCCCCAAGGATGACTATGGCTACAACCAGGCCCATGCCGAAGGAGCGGCGGCGTTGAAGGCCCTGCCGGGCGTTACGATCGTAGAAGAAGAGAATGTCCCCGAAACCGTCGATGTCCAGAAGACGATGGAGTCGATGATCAACCTCGATGGCGCGACGCTGATCTTCCCGACCTCGTTCGGCTACTTCGACCCGCATATGCTAGCGATGGCGGCAAAGTACCCGGATGTGCAGTTCCGCCATTGCGGCGGCCTCTGGCAGGAGGGCAAGAACCCTGCAAACACGGGGTCGTATTTCGGCTATATCTTCCAGGGCCAATACCTGAACGGGGTGGCGGCCGGCTACACGTCGAAAAGCAAGAAGCTCGGCTTCGTCGCGGCCAAGCCCATTCCGCAGGTGCTGCAGAACATCAACGCCTTCCTGCTCGGCGCGCGCTCGGTCGATCCGTCGATCACCTGCCAGGTCATCTTCACGGGCGAATGGTCGCTTGCCGTCAAGGAAGCCGAAGCGACCAACGCGCTGATCGACCAGGGCGCGGATGTTATCACCTGTCATGTCGACAGCCCGAAGGTTGTTGTCGAGACGGCAGCCGGTCGCGGCGCCTTCGTCTGCGGCTACCACGCAAACCAGAGCCCGCTGGCGCCCGAAAAATATCTGACCGGTGCCGAATGGGCGTGGGGCAACGTCTACACCGATTTCGCCAAGAAGGCCCAGGCCGGCGAAAAGCTCGGCAATTTCGTGCGCGGCGGCCTCAAGGATGGCTTCGTCAAGATGAGCCCGCTCGGACCTGCCGTGCCAGCCGAAGGACGGACGAAGTTCGACGCAACGCTCGCCGAAATGATGACGGGCAAGTTCTCCGTCTTCAAGGGGCCGATCAAGGACAACAAGGGCAACGTCGTCGTCACGCCCGACAAGAGCTATGCCGAAGATGCCATCGAGCTCGAGAGCATGGCGTATCTCGTGGAAGGCGTCGTCGGATCCACGGCCTGATCCGGAGGGAGAAGCGTCATGACAGTCGAGGCGAATACCTCAGCAATAGCCATCGCTTCCCAACGATCGTCCGTATTAAGACCCATCCTTGAGTGGGTCGCACGGCGCGCGGAACCTGTCGTCATTAGTTGCGGCGCGATCCTGATCGGGCTGGCGCTCTTCTCCATCTTCATTCTGGTGATCGGCAAATCGCCGGCCACCTTGTTCCAATTGATGTACACAGGCGGTTTCGGCAGCTGGTTCTCGATCCAGAACAGTCTCAGCCGGGCCGCTCCCCTTCTTCTGACGGCGCTTTGCGTCGCCTTGCCGGCGCGTCTCGGGCTCGTCATCATCGGCGGCGAGGGCGCGGTCGTATTGGGTGGCGTTGCGGCGGCGGCGGCCGCATTGCCGTTCGTTGGAACGCTGCCCGCCTTCCTCGTTCTGCTGCCGATGGCAGCGGCGGCGATGCTCGTCGGCGGCATCTGGATCGGTCTTGCCGGCTTCCTGCGGCACTATCGCGGGGTCAACGAGACCATTTCTTCGCTGCTGCTCGCCTATATCGCCATCGCCCTCATGAACCAGTTCGTCGAAGGACCGCTACGCGATCCGGCGAGCCTTAACAAACCCTCCACCGCCCCCCTGCCCGCCGAATACATGCTCGGCAAGATACCCGGTATGGATGTGCACTGGGGGCTCGCAATCGGCGTCGTCGCCTGCATCATCTCGTGGGTGCTGATCGAGGTCACGAGCTATGGCTTCGCGGCGCGCATCGCCGGCGGCAATGTTCGTGCCGCGCAGATACAGGGGTTGCCGGTCGGTCGCCTGATCGTCGGCTTCACAGCGATCGCCGGTAGCTTCGCCGGCCTTGCCGGCATGATCGAGGTCGCCGCCGTCCAAGGCAGCGCCAATGCCTCGCTGGCGGCGGGCTACGGCTATACCGGCATCCTCGTCGCCTTCCTGGCGCGGCACAATCCACTGGCGATCATTCCGGTCGCCATCCTGCTTGGCGGCATCGATGCGTCGGGCGGCCTCATCCAGCGCCGCATGGCCTTGCCTGACGCAACGGTCCTGGTGCTGCAAGGCACGCTCTTCGTCGTCATCCTCTTTTGCGAGACCTTCTACGGTCGCTTCAAGATCTTCAATCCCGACCTCTGGAAAAGGAGCCCATGATGGAAGCGAGCGGCATCGGCATCTGGGGTGTACCCCTCGCCATCTTTGCGGGCGCGATCCGCGTCTCGACGCCCTTCATCTTCGTCAGCCTCGGCGAGACCATCACCGAACGCTCTGGCCGCATCAACCTTGGCCTCGAAGGTACGCTGGTCTTCGGGGCCATGACGGCCTACGCAGTCGCCGTGCTTACCGGCTCGCCGTGGCTCGGCGTGCTGGCGGCCATGGGCTCCGGCACCGTCTTCGGCCTCGTGCACGGATGGATCTGCAAGTGGCCGAAGGTGAACGACATCGCGATCGGCATCGCCATGATGCAATTCGGGCTGGGACTGGCCTTCTTTCTCGGCAAGCCCTTCATTCAGCCGGCAGCACCGCATCTGCCGTCAATCCCGCTCGGTGCGTGGTCCAATCTTCCGCAGGTTCAGGCGGCACTGAACATCAATGTGCTCTTCATCGTGGGCGGCGCGCTGGCACTCTTCCTGTGGTGGGGGTTCAAGAACACCCGTGTCGGTCTCGTATTGCGCGTTGTCGGCGACAGCACCGATGCGGCACGTGCGATGGGGATCAATCCGGATCGTATCCGGCTGCTCGCCACCGGCGTCGGCGGATCGCTCGCCGCCTTGGGCGGGGCCTATCTCTCGCTCTACTACCCCGGCTCCTGGAACGAAGGCATTTCTTCCGGACAGGGCCTGATGGCGGTGGCGCTGGTGATCTTCGCGCGCTGGAACCCGATCGGCTGCTTCCTGGCCGCCCTTCTCTTCGGCGGCGCGGGCGCACTGGGTCCTGCCTTGCAGTCGGTCGGCGTCACGCAGGGCTACTACCTGTTCTATGCGGCTCCCTACGTGCTGACGCTCGTCATCCTCATTGCCACGTCCTCACCAACACGTTCGCTTGCCGGTGCCCCCGGTGCGTTGTCGCTCACGAAATAGGGGATGTGCCATGAATGGTCTCGGCGGCCTTAACAAATCCGAACATGGTGTCGGTATCGGCCTGGTCCAGCTTCAACTTCCTGTCACGGTCACCAGGGAGGACCTTGCAAGGCAGACAGAGGTTATCGTCGACCTCGTCGGCAAGGCCCGTCGCAACCAGGCAGGCATGGACCTCGTGGTCTTCCCCGAGTATGCGCTGCATGGCCTGTCGATGGACATCAATCCCGAGATCATGTGTTCGCTCGACGGGCCGGAGGTTGCTGCCTTTAAGAATTCCTGCCGCGAAAACCGCATCTGGGGCTGCTTCTCGATCATGGAATTCAATCCGGATGGGATGCCGTACAATTCGGGCATCGTCATCGACGACAGAGGCGAACTGAAACTCCATTATCGGAAGATGCATCCATGGGTCCCGGTCGAGCCCTGGGAGCCCGGCAATTTCGGCATTCCGGTGATCGAGGGACCGAAAGGCGTGAAACTCGCACTGATCATCTGCCATGACGGGATGTTTCCGGAGATGGCCCGGGAGTGCGCCTACAAGGGCGCCGAGATCATGATCCGGACAGCGGGCTATACCGCTCCGATCCGCGACAGCTGGCAGTTCACCAACCAGTCAAACGCCTTCTGCAATCTGATGGTGACCGCCAGCGTCTGCATGTGCGGTTCGGACGGCACGTTCGACTCCATGGGCGAAGGCATGATCTGCAATTTCGACGGCACGATCATCGCCCACGGCACGTCCGGTCGCCCGAACGAGATCATCACCGCCGAGGTCCGCCCCGACCTGGTGCGTGAGGCGCGGCGCAGCTGGGGCGTCGAGAACAATATCTACCAGTTCGGCCATCGCGGTTATGTCGCCGTCGCCGGCGGCGCGGGGGACGCGCCTTATAGCTACATGCACGATCTCATCGCGGGCCGGTACCGCTTGCCCTGGGAAGATGAGGTCAAGGTCGTCGACGGCACGTCCTGCGGCTTCGACAAGCCGGCGCGACGCTATGGCGAAACTTTCAAACTTGCGGGCGAATAGGAGAAGACGATGGATGCGATGGTCGAAGCCGGAGGACACTACATCAATGCCGATCCCTATGCCTGGCCCTACAACGGCGCGCTGAGGCCGGACAACACGGCGCTCATCATCATCGACATGCAGACGGATTTCTGCGGTCCAGGCGGCTACGTGGATCATATGGGCTATGATCTTTCGCTCGTGCGCGCACCGATCGAGCCGATCAAGAGGGTTCTTTCGGCAATGCGTGCCAAGGGTTTTCACATCATTCACACCCGGGAGGGCCACCGGCCCGACCTCGCCGATCTGCCGGCGAACAAGCGTTGGCGCTCGCAGCGTATTAACGCAGGCATCGGCGACGCCGGCCCTTGCGGCCGCATCCTCGTCCGCGGAGAGCCAGGCTGGGATATCATCGATGAACTGAAACCGATCGAGGGCGAGACGATCATTGATAAGCCCGGCAAGGGCTCTTTCTGTGCCACGGATCTGGAGTTGATCCTCAACCAGAAGCGGATCGAGAACATCATCCTGACAGGCATCACCACCGATGTCTGCGTTCACACGACGATGCGCGAGGCCAACGATCGCGGCTTTGAGTGCTTGCTGCTTGAGGACTGCTGCGGCGCCACCGACTACGGCAACCACCTCGCGGCCATCAAGATGGTGAAGATGCAGGGCGGCGTATTCGGATCTGTGTCCAATTCGGCTACCCTGATCGAGGCGCTTCCCTGATGCCCTCCTTACGTGCTCACGTCTTTCGCGTCCCGGCAGACAGTCCAGACGATGTCTCCGGTGTCGAAGCCCTGTTCGCTGACCGAATTGACGCGGCCGATGTGGTTGCCGTGCTTGGGAAGACCGAAGGCAACGGCTGCGTCAACGACTTCACCCGCGGATACGCCACACGCAGCTTCGAGCGGCTGTTCCATGAGCAGAATGTAGAAGGCGTTTCAATCGTCATGTCCGGCGGCACGGAAGGCGCGCTCTCGCCTCACTGGACCGTCTTCGCACGCGAACAGGTCGAGGAGCCCGGAGAAGGGGCTCTGGCAATCGGCGTGGCGCTCACCCCTGCCCTGCCACCCGAACAACTCGGTCGCTGCGAACAGGTCCGCATGGTGGCGGCCGCGGTTAAGGCCGCGATCCGGGATGCCGGGATCGATGACACTGCCGACGTTCACTTCGTACAGATCAAATGCCCGTTGCTGACCTCTCAGCGGATCGCCGATGCGGACGCGTCTGGCAAGACAACGGCGACGCGCGATACGCTGAAATCAATGGCGCTGTCACGCGGCGCGTCCGCACTTGGCGTTGCCGTTGCACTTGGCGAGGTGGATATCGACGCCATTGTCGACAGCGACATCTGCAGCCGCTTCGATCTCTATTCCACGTGCGCCTCAGCGTCCGCCGGCGTCGAGCTTTTGGATCACGAGGTCATTGTACTCGGCATGAGCGCAAAATGGTCCGGGCCTCTCACGATCGACCATGCAGTCATGCGCGACGCGATAGACGCTGGATCCGCGCGTGCTGCATGGGATCGACTACCTGCGGGCGGAAAACTGACCGCAGTGCTGGCCAAAGCCGAACCTGATCCGTCCGGTCACGTTGGCGGCAGGCGCCACACCATGCTGAACGATTCCGATATCGCCGGTACACGCCATGCCCGCGCCTTCGTCGGCGGTGTGCTCGCTGGCGTCTTCGGCATGACCGACTTGTATGTATCGGGCGGCGCCGAACATCAGGGGCCGCCGGGTGGCGGGCCGGTCGCCATCATCGTCGAAAAGGAGATCTGAAGTGAGCATCGTACGCGACACGCCTCTTCCCCAGACTGGCAAGGCCGTCGGCATCCAGACGCTCGAAATGACGATGCGGTTCGGCAGCTTCACGGCGCTCGACCACGTATCGATCGATATCCCAGCCGGCACCTTCCATGCGCTCCTCGGCGAGAACGGCGCTGGCAAGTCAACGCTCGTCAAGTGCATCATGGGCTTCTACCATCAGACCTCGGGTTCACTCTCGGTCGATGGGCGCGAAGTGGCGATCGCCTCGCCCAAGGATGCAGCGACCTATGGGCTCGGCATGGTCTACCAGCATTTCACGCTGGTGCCGTCGCTGACGGGCGCGGAGAACCTTGTCATCAGCCGGGCTGCGGTGCCCGCGGTGATCAACTGGACCAAGGAGCGTCGAGACCTCGCAGCGTTCATGGAGCACATGCCGTTCAAGATTCCGCTCGATCGCCCCGTCAGCGAGCTGGCCGCTGGCGAAAAGCAGAAGCTCGAAATCGTCAAGCAGCTCTATCTCGGCCGCAGTTTTCTGGTCCTCGACGAACCGACATCCGTGCTGACGCCAGCCGAGGCGGACGAAATGCTCGGACTGGTGCGCGGCATGACTGACCGAGGCGAGCTGACCGTGCTGATGATCTCACACAAGTTCCATGAGGTTACGAAGTTCGCCGACGCAGTTTCGATCCTGCGGCGCGGCAAGCTGGTCGGCGGCGGAGGGGTCGACCAGCTGTCGACCGCAGAGATGGCATCGATGATGATCGGCGACGTGAAGCTCGCCCAGCTCGATACACGCGTGCCAGTGTCCCAGATGGCAAAGCCTGTTCTCAAGGTGGAAAAGGTCAAGGCGCCGGATCGCTCGGGGTTGAAAACCATTGAGATAGAGAACCTGACGGTTCGCTCCGGCGAGATCGTCGGCATCGCCGGCATATCGGGCAACGGCCAGAAGGAGCTGACGGAGATCCTGGCCGGCCAGCGGCGGACAGAGGCGGGCAGCGTGCTTGTTAACGGCGACACCTACGGCGCGACCCGGCCGGAAACGCGCCGGAACAATGTGCGCTTCATTCCCGAGGAGCCCCTCCATAATGCCTGCGCGCCGCGCATGACGGTCAGCGAGAACCTGGCCTTCCGCACATTCGATCTGAAAAACGACGGAAAGGATGCGATCTGGCTCAACAAGGGCAAGATGAAGAAGCGGGCGACAGATCTGATCGCCGATTTCAAGGTCAGGACCGCCTCCTCCGCCTCGCCGATCGCAGCGCTTTCCGGCGGCAATGTCCAACGCGCGGTTCTTGCGCGTGAACTGACTGGCGAAGTCGATCTCCTGATCGTTTCCAACCCCTGCTTCGGCCTCGATTTCTCAGCTGTGGCGGAAATCCGTGCTCGCATCATGCGGGCGCGCAACTCCGGCGCGGCCGTGCTGCTGCTGTCGGAGGATCTAGACGAACTGCTGGAGATGTCCGACCGGATCATGGTCATCTCGGACGGCAAGCTGGTCTACGAAACCCCGGCGCGCGCGGCCGATATCTCGGTCATCGGCGCGCATATGGCAGGACATCACTGATGGCAGACATCAAGGCACAACCTTTTGCCTTTCCGGCCAGGCCCGATCAACTGGCGCTCATCGTCATCGACATGCAGCGTGACTTTGCCGAGCCTGGCGGATTCGGCGCAAGCCTCGGCAACGATATCAGCCGCATCATCAGTATCGTTCCCGATGTCAAACGGCTGATTCAGGGATTTCGCGCGGCCGGCCTGCCTGTCATTCACACCATGGAGTGCCACAAGCCGGATCTTTCCGATCTGCCTCCCGCCAAGCGCAACCGCGGCGCTCCAACCCTTCGGATCGGCGATGACGGGCCGATGGGACGGATCTTGATTGCCGGAGAGGCTGGCACGGCGATCCTGGCGGAGCTTGCCCCCGTCGACGGCGAAATCGTGATCGAGAAGCCGGGCAAAGGCGCATTCTACGCGACTGAACTCGGCGACATCTTGAAAGCGAGGGGCATCAGCCAGCTTGTCTTTGCCGGCGTCACTACCGAGGTCTGCGTTCAGACGACCATGCGCGAAGCCAATGATCGCGGATACGAATGCCTTCTCGCCGAAGAAGCAACCGAGAGCTATTTTCCCGAGTTCAAGGATGCCGCCATCGCCATGATCCGCGCCCAAGGCGCGATCGTCGGGTGGACTTCACATGTGGACGACATATTGGAGGCGATTGGTCATGCCTGAGACGACACGCGAGCTTCTGACGCTAGGCGGATGGAAAAGCCTGACTTTTCATCCATTTCGTGAAGACGTGACCATCCACTGGATCCGCCCTTTCGAAAACGATCAGCCGGGGGTCGCCCTTTTGAAATACGAGGCCGGAGCCTCCGTACCGCGGCATCGACACGAGGGGCTCGAAACCATCCTGGTCCTGGAAGGCACCCAATCCGATGAGGCTGGCGACTATGGGCGCGGTAGCTACGTCGTCAATGCGGCTGGAACCGAGCATTCCGTCTGGAGTGACACCGGCTGCGTGGTGCTGATCCAATGGGATCGGCCAGTAAAGATACTGGAAGAGGAAATAGCATGACCGGCGCACCGGCTTTCGACATCTCATCGCTGCACGCATTCTACGCTGGGGGTGGAAGCCCCGACACGATCATTGGGCGGGTGTTTGCGCGCCTGGCCGAAGTCAACGATCCGGGTATCTTTCTTCATCTCTCAGATCGCGAGGCGCTGCTTGCCGAAGTGGAAGCGCTGGGTCCGTTTGATGCCGAGGCCAAGCCGCTCTGGGGCATCCCCTTTGCTGTGAAGGACAACATCGATGTCGCGAGCATGCCGACAACGGCTGCCTGCCCTGACTATTCCTATGTACCGGCTGTCGACGCGACCGTCGTTCGCTTGCTCAAGCAGGCCGGGGCCCTCGTCATCGGCAAGACAAACCTCGACCAGTTCGCAACGGGCCTCGTGGGCGTCCGCTCGCCCTACCCGATCCCTCGCAACGCCATCGACGCCAACCTCGTTCCCGGCGGCTCCAGTTCCGGCTCGGCCGTCGCCACCGCCCAAGGGATCGTCAGTTTCGCGCTCGGAACGGATACGGCCGGCTCCGGCCGTATCCCCGCAGGACTGAACAACATCGTCGGCCTCAAGCCGAGCGTCGGCGCCCTCTCGACAGCGGGGGTCATACCGGCCTGCCGCACGCTCGATTGTGTTTCCATATTCGCCCTTACCGTCGATGATGCATGGCGTGTCTTCGACACCACCGCACGCCACGACGCGGCGGATGTTTACTCGAAGGAAATAGCCGCATCAGGCTATGGCTCGCTTCCGCCGGTCTTGAGCATCGGCGTTCCTGCAAAGACGGACCGCCAGTTCTTTGGCGACACCATCATGGAGGCATCGTATGAGAACGCGCTCGCGATGCTGACGACGCTCGGCCATCGCGTGGTCGAAGTGCCGTTCGGAGATTTCTACAAGGTTGCCAACCTGCTCTACGAAGGCGCTTGGGTGGCGGAACGCTATGCCGCGGTGAAGCCCTTCTTCGATGCCAACGGGGCAAGTTTCCATCCGGTCACACGCAAGATCTACGGTGGCGCGAAGGCGCTGAGCGCAGCCGATGCCTTCAATGGTCTCTACGCCCTTCAGGCTCTGAAGCAGACAGTGCAGCCGCTCATCGATTCTGTCGACCTCTTCTGTGTGCCGACAGCCCCGAGCCACTACACGCTGGCCGACCTCGCCGCCGAACCGATCCGCGAGAACTCGCGGCTTGGGACCTATACCAATTTCGTCAATCTGCTCGATATGTGCGGGATCGCCGTGCCGACTGGCAAGCGTGCCGACGGCCTCCCGGCGAGCGTGACCCTGCTGGCGCCGTCGGGCCGGGATGGCCTGGCGGCGTCCCTTGCCCGAGAGATCCACCAAGGAGCCGGTGTCGGTCTGGGAGCGACAAGCTGGTCTCTGCCACCCGCATCTGCGAAGCCGACGAGAAGAGGCCAGAGCGGGATGATCGATCTCGTTGTCGTCGGGGCGCATCTCTCCGGCATGCAACTAAATGTCCAACTGCGCGACCTCGACGCCGTTTTCTCTCGGCAGGCGCAGACATCGGATGCCTACAGGCTCTATGCCCTTGCCGGCCAGGTGCCCTCCAAGCCGGGAATGATCCGTGTCGAGGCCGGCAGAGGCGGTCGCATCGATGTGGAAGTCTGGCGCTTGACGCCCGCTGCCTTCGGGCAATTCGTGGCGGCAATACCCTCGCCTCTCGGAATCGGCTCAATCAGTCTGTCAGACGGAACTGTGGCTAAAGGCTTCCTTGTTGAGCCCGCAGCGATAACAGGGGCCACCGACATCACCAACTATGGCGGCTGGCGTAACTATGTGGCGGCGGACACCGACCGGAGAGCGCGAAGCGCAGGCTAATCACTCTCGGCAACTGTGCATCGCAGAGCCGGGGAATTTTCACCAATCTGCTACGGCAGTGCCAACTGCCAAGATAAACGCCTGCGTGCCAAAACGCCAATACCGCCGCTCTCTGGCTCCGTTTCTGAGGTAACTGCGGTCGGTTCAACCGGCACCAATGGTCCTGTGGTCCCGGACGCCCTGCAATTGCTGCAGGGCAACAACGATTGGCACTTGCAATGTTTAGAAAAATATCTATCACTAAACATATTGCTAAACATGAGAGTTGAGGAGTTCATGTAGGCATTCTCGGAAATGGGTGAACTTGCGCGGTCGGCGGGGAGCCGGCCTTTGGTTCTGGGAGGAACTTATGCAAAAGAAATCGAAAGCCCTTCTCGGGCTGGCCTCGGCGTTCATCATCTCGTCGGCGCTGCCCAATCTCGCCAAAGCCGACCAATTGACGCTCTGCTGGGCCGCATGGGATCCGGCAAACGCACTGGTCGAACTCTCCAAGGATTTCACCGCCAAAACCGGCACTGAAATGAAGTTTGAGTTCGTGCCGTGGACGAGCTATGCAGACCGCTTCCTCAACGAACTGAACTCCCACGGCAAGCTCTGCGACCTGATCATCGGCGACAGCCAGTGGATCGGCGGCTCGGCTGAAAACGGCCACTACGTCAAGCTCAACGACTTCTTCGACAAAGAAGGCATCAAGATGGATGACTTCGTGCCGGCGACGGTTGTGGGCTATTCGGAATGGCCGAAGAATACGCCGAACTATTGGGCGCTGCCCGCCATGGGCGACGTGGTCGGCTGGACCTACCGCAAAGACTGGTTCGAGCGGCCGGAACTGCAGAAAGAATTCAAGGCAAAGTATGGCCACGATCTCGCGGCGCCAAAGACCTACGACGAACTGAAGCAGATCGCCGAGTTCTTTCAGAAACGCGAGATCGATGGCAAGACCGTCTACGGCGCCTCGATCTATACGGAGCGCGGCTCTGAAGGCATCACGATGGGCGTGACGAACGTCCTCTACGATTGGGGCTTCCAGTACGACAACCCCGACAAGCCCTACGAGATGGAAGGCTTCGTCAATTCGCCCGATGCGGTCAAGGGACTGGAATTCTACAAGGCGCTCTATGATTGCTGCACACCGCCCGGCAGTTCGAACGTCTACATGGTTGAATCCGCCGACGCCTTCAAGTCCGGCCAGGTCGCCATGCAGATGAACTTCGCCTTCACGTGGCCGGGTCTCTACAAGGATGAGAAAGTCGGTGGCGACAAGATCGGCTTCTTCCCCAACCCGGCAGAAAAGAAACATTTCGCCCAGCTTGGCGGACAGGGTATCTCGGTCGTCTCCTACTCCGACAAGAAGGACGCGGCGCTGCAGTACATCAAGTGGTTCGCCCAGCCTGAAGTGCAGGCCAAGTGGTGGCAGCTCGGCGGCTACTCGTGCCTCAAGTCAGTTGTGAACGCCCCGGACTTTGCGTCCAGCCAACCATATGCCCAAGCATTCCTGGACTCGATGGCGATCGTCAAGGATTTCTGGGCCGAGCCGAGCTACGCAACCCTCCTGCAGGACATGCAGAAGCGCGTTCATAACTATGTCGTGGCCGGCAACGGCACGGCTCAGGAAGCGCTCGATGGCCTCGTGAAAGACTGGACCGAAGTCTTCAAGGACGACGGCAAGATCTAGTGTCCGGCTGGACGCAAAACATTCTTGCCAGAATGGCGGCCCGGATCGCCAAGACTGCCGGGCCGCCACGTGTCTCACATACGCAAAGACCAGGTGATACCTTGAACATTTCATCTTCCTCCATGGTCGAAAAGGCAGCTGAAGCGACTGCGAGGGCGACGCCGCTATCGGTCGCACGCCGTGTCCGAGGACTATCCGACCGAGCGATTGCCTGGTTGTTCATTGCACCGGCCATCATCCTGCTTCTCGCCATCAACATCTTCCCGCTCATCTGGGCGATCTATCTGTCGTTCACGAACTATCGTGCCAACCGCCCGAATGCGCCTGTTCTGAACGTCGGATTTAGCAACTACCAGCGTGTCCTGAACGACCCCGATATCTGGCAGGCCATGCAGACGACGGCGCATTTCGTGTTTTGGACGATCCTGCTGCAGACGGTTATCGGCTTCACGCTCGCCTATCTGATCGACCGCAAGTTTCGTGGCCACGCGTTCTGGACGACCCTGATCCTGATACCGATGATGCTGTCTCCTGCTGTTGTCGGAAATTTCTGGCGCTTTCTCTACGAGCCGCAGATTGGTCTTTTCGCCTACGCGGTTTCGCTCGTCACCGGCATTCCGACCGCCGACATCCAGATGCTCGGTAGTGTCACGCTGGCACCTTGGGCCATTATCATTGTCGATACCTGGATGTGGACGCCGTACGTCATGCTGATCTGCCTCGCGGGCCTGCGCTCCATCCCGGACTACATCTATGAGGCCGCCGAGGTCGACCGCGCCTCCGCATGGCGGCAATTCTGGTCGATCACCGTGCCAATGGCCCTGCCTTTCATCATGCTCGCCGTACTGTTCCGCGGCATCGAGAACTTCAAGATGTTCGACATGGTTACACTGCTGACGGGGGGTGGCCCGGGTTCGACCACCGAAGTGGCCTCGATCACCTTGAAGCGCACGGCCTTCGAGAGCTGGGCAACAGGTCGGGCATCGGCCTTCGCCATCATCCTCTTCGTTGCCGTGTTCGGCCTCGCCAACATCTACGTCAAGGCACTTAACAAGGTGAAGCAACGATGAGCTCCGTCACCTCAGCCCATTCCGTCGTCGAACCGAGCCGGGCCAACAAGCGGATCGCCGGCACGATCGTGATCCTCTACGCCCTGATCACCATGATTCCGCTCGTCTGGATCTTCCTGACCAGCATCAAGTCTCCGCCGGACTCCATCAGCTATCCTCCAAAGATCATCTTCACACCCACGCTGGAAGGCTACTGCAACCTCCTGACAACAAGGACGCGGCAGACGCCGGAATACATCGCCTCCCTGCCCGCGCCGACCGGCACCTGCGACGAGGTCACCCGGAAGCGCAACATGGTGATCGCCGGTCCCTCGAATTTCCTTCCGCGCTTTGCCAACTCGCTGGTGATTGCCTTCGGCTCGACATTCCTGGCCGTCTCGTTGGGAACGCTGGCCGCCTATGGCTTCTCGCGTTTCAGGGTCCCCCTTGCCGACGACCTGTTGTTCTTCATCTTGTCGACACGCATGATGCCGCCGATCGCCGTCGCCATCCCAATCTATCTCATGTATCGGGAGCTTGGTCTTTCCGACACGGCGCTGGGCATGATCCTGCTTTACACCGCGGTCAACGTCTCTCTTGCAGTCTGGCTCCTGAAGGGCTTCATCGACGAGATCCCGCGGGAGTACGAAGAGGCTGCGATGATCGATGGCTACACGCGGCTGCAGGCTTTCTGGAAAGTCGTCCTGCCGCAAGCAACGACCGGCATCGCCGCCACCGCGATCTTCTGTCTGATCTTTGCCTGGAACGAGTATGCCTTTGCGGCACTGCTGACATCGGGCGAAGCCCAGACGGCACCGCCCTTCATACCGACCATTATCGGCGAAGGCGGTCAGGACTGGCCGGCGGTCGCGGCGGGAACAACGATCTTCCTGATCCCGATCCTCGTCTTCACCATTCTCCTGCGCAAGCAGCTCTTGCGTGGCATCACCTTCGGAGCGGTCCGCAAATGACCCACCTCATAGAAACACCGCGCCGCCCATCCCGCCCGAAGCGCCCGTTCTTCCTGCGTCGCGGCCCAATGGAAAATATTGCAACCGCGTTGATTGCCATCGGCTTCCTCATGCTCTTCCAGCCATTCCTGTTGGTACTCTACACTTACTCGCTGGTGACGCTGCTCGCAGGCACGGCCATGTTCATCATCGTCTCGAAGTTTCCGGAGTGAGCCATGGCGGACATCAGAATAGAAAATCTCCGCAAGCAGTTCGGCAGCTTCGTCGCCGTGCAGGATTCAAGCTTCACCATCCATGACGGCGAATTCCTGGCCCTGCTCGGACCGTCCGGTTGCGGCAAGACGACGACGCTTCGCATGATCGCCGGTCTGGAACTGCCGACCAGCGGCAAGATCTATCTTGACGGCGAAGACGTCACCTTCAACCGCGCCAGCGCGCGCGATATCGCTTTCGTCTTCCAGCTCTTTGCGCTCTATCCACATATGAACGTGCGCAAGAACATCGGTTTTCCGCTGCTGTCGCAAGGCATGCCGAAGGCCGAGATCCGCCAGCGCGTCGAGGAAACCGCGCGGCTGCTGCAGATCGATCATATCCTTGACCGATCGGTTTCCGGACTTGCCGGCGGCGATCGGCAGCGTGTGGCGCTCGGTCGCGCCATCGTGCGCCGTCCGAAATGCTTCCTGATGGATGAACCGCTCGGGACGCTCGACGCCGAATTTCGCGAGGTCATGGTTCACGAACTTCGCGAACTGCACAACCGCATTCAAGCGACGACGGTGTACGTGACCCATGACCAGCATGAGGCCATGGCAATGGCCGACAAGATCGCCGTGATGAACCATGGCGTGATCGAGCAATTCGGTACGCCGCAGGAGATCTACAGCAAGCCCGCCACCATGTATGTCGCCGATTTCATCGGCTCGCCGTCGATGAATTTCATGCGCTTCACGTCGGGTCTGCAGACAGGCGCGCGATCCGTCTCGCTTCATGGGGTCGATGTCGCCGTTCCCGAGGTGCACCAGGACTTGGCTGAAGCCGAACTGGCGCTCGGGGTTCGGCCCGAACATATTCGACTGAGCGACACGTCGCCTTTGCGCGGAGCGGTCTACGGCAGCGAATACCTCGGGACCAATCAGGTCGTGACGATCGAGACGGCGAGCGGCGTCATCAAGGCCCGAGTTCCGGCAAACCGCAACTTCCGCATCGGCGAGGCCGTCGGTCTTGACTTCAATTCGGCCAAGCTCGCGCTGTTTGACTGCCAGTCGGGCCGCGCCATTGCTTCGGCACTCTACTCGGAGGCCGAGCATGGCTGACATCGTTCTCAAGGGCCTCGACAAGCGTTTTGGCGATACGCAGGCTCTGTCTGATCTCAACCTTTCCATCCGCGATGGCGAGTTCGTTGTCCTGCTTGGGCCGACCGGCGCCGGCAAGACGACGACGCTGCGCCTCATTGCCGGCCTGGAACGGCCCGATAGCGGTCGCATAGAGATCAACGGTCGGAGCGTCTTGGGCGAAGCACCCGCCGAGCGCGACGTCGCCTTCGTCTTCCAGCAATATTCGCTCTATCCGCACATGACGGTTTACGACAACCTCGCCTTCCCGCTGCGAGCGCCTGTGCGCAAGCTCGGGGCTGAAGAAATCGACCGTCGCGTGCGCGAAATTGCGCGTATGGTCCGGATCGACCACAAGCTTGAGAACCGTTCGACGCGTCTGTCGGGCGGCGAAATGCAGCGCGTCGCGATCGGCCGGGCGCTGGTACGCCGGCCCGCCATCTATCTGATGGACGAGCCCCTCTCGTCGCTCGATGCGAAGCTCCGAGCCGAACTGCGCCTGGAACTCAAGCGGATTCAGAAGGAACTCGGCTCGACTTTGCTTTACGTGACTCACGACCAGATCGAAGCCATGACAATGGCAGATCGGATCGGCATTGTTGCGAGAGGCAGGCTGTTGCAGGTCGGAACGCCGCGTGAAATCTATGGCAATCCCACCAGCCTTGATGTCGCTGCCCGTCTTGGCCAGCCGCATATCAACCTGCTGCCTGCCGATCTCCTGCCAGGCGCCAATCCGCCGCCTGGTACCAGGACGATCGGCGCACGAACCGAGCATCTCGATATCATGGTCGACCAGAACGCCAATGCCGAAATCGACTGGATCGAGCACCTTGGCGACCAGAACCACCTTCACATCCGGGTGCGCGACCACAAGCTCGTCACACTTGCCGATCCTTATCTCGCAATCCGGCCGGGTGATCGAATCAGCCTCACGCTGCGCGATCCGCTCTATTTCGACGCCAGCGGCCAGCGTCTGGGCTAGAATTGAACATACAAAACACACTGCGTAAAAGACGGGTCCCTCTCCATGAAACATTTCTTCAATCGCCGGGAAACCATTGTTACCGAAGCCCTCGACGGTCTGCTCCTGACAAGCAGTGCCGGTCGTCTTGCCCGTCTCGATACCTTCCCCGACATCAAGGTGATCCTGCGCGCGGATTGGGATAAATCGAAGGTCGCGATCATCTCCGGCGGCGGCGCAGGCCACGAACCGTCGCATGCCGGCTTCGTCGGCAAGGGCATGCTGACAGCAGCCGTATCCGGCGAGATCTTTGCCTCTCCGAGCGTCGATGCCGTGCTGACCGCCATCCGCGCGGTAACAGGCCCTAGGGGCGCTCTGCTGATCGTCAAGAATTATACGGGTGACCGGCTCAACTTCGGCCTCGCCGCCGAAAAGGCCCGGGCCGAAGGCTTCGACGTCGAGATGGTGATCGTTGCCGACGATATCGCGATCCCCGGAATCAACCAGCCCCGCGGCGTTGCCGGTACCTTGTTTGTGCATAAGATCGCCGGCTACCACGCCGAAGCAGGAGCCGACCTGAAGACGGTTGCCGCACAAGCGGCTGCCGCAGCCCGAGATATCGTTTCACTCGGCATGTCGCTTTCGACCTGCAGCGTTCCCGGCCAGGCGCATGAGGATCGGCTCGGCGCCAATGAAGGAGAGCTTGGCCTCGGCATCCATGGCGAGCCCGGCGTCGAGCGGATCGCCTTGCAACCGGTCGTCGACCTTGTCGCGACGATGACAGAGCGACTGGCCGCAAGACTGGATGGTTCACACGACCACGCGCTGTTGATCAACAACCTTGGCGCCGTGCCGCCGCTTGAGATGGGCGTCATCGCCAATGCCGTGGTGTCCTCGCCGATCGCGCGCCGCGTGCGCCTGATCGTCGGGCCGGCATCGATGATGACCGCGCTCAACATGAACGGCTTTTCGCTTTCGCTCATTCGGCTGGACGCTGCTCGCGAAGCTGCGCTGAAGTCCGCCGTCGGGCCGCATGCCTGGCCACCCGTCACCGAACGGCACGAGATCGCCATCGTTCCCGCCCCGGATACGATATCTGGCCGGGATGAAGTGGCCTCGGCTAGCGATGACAGCCGGAGCCGTCTGCTTTTGACGGCGATTTGCGAGCATCTGATTTCCCTCGAGGGCGAGTTGAACCGTCTCGATGGCCGCGTCGGTGATGGCGATACCGGTTCCACCATGGCAACAGGGGCGCGCAGCGTTCTTTCCCGCATCGACACGCTACCGCTGAAGGATGCGGGCGCCACCATGGCCTCGATCGGTGAGATCCTGAGCACGAGCATGGGCGGCTCCAGCGGCGTACTGCTCTCGATCTTCTTTACGGCAGCCTCCAAGGCCATGGCGGAAAAGGCTAATATAGCCGCTGCCCTGCTTGCCGGGCTCGATCGAATGACGTTCTATGGAGGCGCGGGCATCGGCGATCGCACGATGGTCGACGCGCTGGCGCCCGCACTCACGGCCTTGGCATCAGGCGATGTTGCGGCCGCGGCGAAGGCTGCGGCTACCGGTGCTGAATCGACAAAGGCGATGCTGAAGGCGAAGGCCGGCCGCGCCTCCTATGTCGGTGAGAAGGATCTGGAGGGAGTGCCGGATCCGGGGGCTGTCGCTGCGGCGGGCGTGTTCGAAGTCGTTGCAGCGCTGGCGTGAATTGGCCACTGGAGGATATCGGATGCAGGCAGAACCGGTTCTTCTTACGGGATTGATCGAGACTTGCCGGGCAACGATTGCGGCAAACAGCGAACATCTCTGCGCGCTTGATCGGGCGATTGGGGATGGCGACCACGGAACGAATATGCGCCGTGGCTGCGACGCAGTCAGCGCCGAGGAAGCCTCTGTTGCGACTCTTCCCTTGCCCGACGCGCTTGAAAAGATCGGACTGACGCTCGTCATGAACATCGGTGGAGCGGCCGGCCCTCTCTATGGCACACTGCTCATCGAGATGGGTCGCGAGCTTCGTGCATTGAACCAGAACCAAGATTTTCCAGGGGCACTAAGGCAGGCAATTGATGCGGTCGCCCGTCGTGGCCGCTCGCATGCCGGGGACAAAACCCTTCTCGATGTTCTCTATCCAGTTCAGGACGCACTCGCGCATAGGTCATCTTTGACGGACATCGCACGTCAAGCCGAACTTGCTGCCGAGCAGACGTCTGTCATGAGGGCGATGCGCGGGCGCGCTTCCTATCTCGGCGACCGGTCAATCGGCCATGTCGATCCGGGCGCTTCAAGTTGTGCGCTTCTGACAACCGCGATCTGCCGCTATCTCGAGGAGCACCGCACCGCATGAATGCGAAGACGCCAAACGTCGGGATTGTAATTGTCTCCCACTCGCCGCTGATTGCGCGTGGCACCGCCGATATGGTGCGGCAAATGGTCGGCGACAGCGTGCCGCTTGCCTGGTCCGGTGGCAACAGTCACGGCGAGTTGGGAACGGATGCCGGCGGAATTCTCAAAGCCATCGAAGAGGCCTGGTCGGACGCCGGCGTAGCCGTGTTCGTCGATCTGGGTGGAGCTGAAACCAACAGCGAAATGGCAATCGAAATGCTCGGTTCGCCCCGGTCGAAGCGGGTATCGATCTGCAACGCCCCTATTGTTGAAGGAGCCGTTATCGCTGCTGCCGAGGCCTCGGGCGGCGCATCACTGACCAAGGTGGTCGCAACGGCAGAGGAGCTGTCACCCTGATGAGCAGTGGATTGCGCATAGGGGCCCATGAGGCCGGGCAGGTGCATGCCAGTTGCCAGACAGAGGTCGAGGTCAAGCATGGCGTCGGGCTGCATGCCCGGCCCTCAGTGACGTTCACGCGGCTGGCAAAGTCGTTCCCCTGCTCTATCGAGGTCGCGGTCAATGGCAGCGACGTCTGGCTGAACGGCAAGAGCATCATCAAGATCATGGGTGCCAAGATCCGCAAGGGCTCCGTGCTCAAGATTCGCGCCGACGGAATCCTCGCCGAAGAAGCGATCCGGGCATTGAAGGGCCTCGTCGAGCGCAATTTCGATGAGGAAAAGAAGCATGGCCGCACCGCTTAGATTGAAAGCCACGAGCGCGGCGCCAGGCGTTGCCAGCGGACCGGCCTTCGTCGCTGAACCAATGGCCACTGCCCCGTCACCGCCATCGAGCATCTCCGGCCATGCCGAACTCGCCAGCGCAATCGATACCGCGATCCGCGAACTACAGGACCTTGGCACCGAGGCAGACCCCGAGGGCGGCGACATCGTCGAGTTTCAGATTGAGGTGCTCCGCGATCCGACGCTGACCGAGATGGCCGGCGCGCGCATCGATGCGGGGGAAAATGTAGCCTTCGCCTGGGTGGGGACACTCGATGGATATATCCGGGAACTGGAGTGCTCGGAAGAAGATCAATTGCGGGCGCGTGCAGTCGACATTCTCGACATCAAGAATCGCGTTCTTGCCGTACTCACGGGAACGCCCGTCGACGACTTTCCAGCCGGATCGATCTATGTTGGAAGGGACATGGAACCCAGCCGCTTCCTCGCCCATGACTGGTCGGCAGGCGGCGGTATCGTTCTTTTTGCAGGGAGTGCCGTCGGCCATGTCGCCCTGCTTGCCAAATCCCGGTCCGTCCCGATGGTGATTGGTGCCGGCCGCTTCGCGACAGAGGGAGGGCAACACATAGGAGTCGACGGTGATTCTGGTGTTGTCATTCTTAAGACAGCCAAGGACCATGCGACGTCGACCCACTTCAGTCGTCCGCCAACAAGCACCGCACCGCCACTCGACAACGGAATCCTGCACACCGCGGACGGAGCGCAGGTTCTCTTGTCCATCAATGTCAACGCTCCCGACGAAATCGATGCGATCCCGGTCGCGACAACCGCCGGAATAGGGTTGATGCGCTCGGAGTTCGCGGTGACGTCGCTCGGTGATGCCGCAAACGAAGAAAAGCAATTTGAGATCTACCGCCGCCTCCTGGATTGGGCAGATGGCCGGTCCGTGACAATCCGTATGTTGGATATCGGTGGCGACAAGCCGCTCTCCGGCCTCACGGAAATGTCCTCGTTGCGCGGCATTCGTCTTCTTCTATCCCGGCCCGAGATCGCGCGCGTTCAAGCTCGCGCGCTTCTGCGCGCGGCGGTCTTCGGCAATCTTCGCATCATGCTGCCGATGGTGACGTTTCCCTCTGATGTCGACGATATCAGGCAGATCTATCGCGAAGAATCCGGCCTCCTCGCAAGCCGGGGTGTGCCGCACCGGATTCCCCCGATCGGCATGATGGTGGAGGTCCCAGCGGCAGCCCTTATGCTCGACCAGTTTGAAAGCGCGGACTTCTTTTCGTTTGGCACAAATGACCTTTCGCAATACCTGGTCGCTTCCGCACGCGAGCAGGCCGACTTTGCTCGATATCAAGCCCGCGGAGCGCCCGCCGTGCTGCGCCTCGTGGCACAGGCGGTCAAGCTTGCCGGCGGCAAACCAGTCAGCATTTGCGGGGACATGGCCGGCGATCCATCCCGTACCCCAGATCTTCTCGCCGCGGGCCTGCGGCATTTTTCCGTGGCGCCGGATCGGCTTCCCGCGATAAGATCGGCAATAGTCGGTCTGAATGCCGATGGGACAAAGGCAGCCGGAGAATAGGGATGGCGCGCGAAGACACCGAAGACGCCATCATCGCCTATAAGAATATTCTGGCGCAGATCATCGAAAACCGGCCTTCAGGTACCCGTCAGCGGCTGGCCACGGAACTTGGCAAACACCGAAGCTTCGTCACCCAGGTTACCAGTCCCATTTATGCGACGCCTCTTCCTGCGCGTCATCTCGCGACGATCTTCCGGGTGTGCCATTTCAGCGCCGCCGAACAGGAGCGCTTTCTCGACGCTTATCAGGTCGCCCATCCCGGCAAACTGCCGGAATTTGGCGCCTCGGAGAAATTGCGGCACCTTTCGATCATGGTGCCTGATTTCGGCGACGAACGACGCAACCGGCTGCTTGAAGAGGCAATCACCGACTTGGTGCAAAAGATCGCTGCAATTTCGGGATCGTCGGATTGAACTGACCGTTGCGCGCGACGAGGCGCTAGATGATCATCGCCTTGGGAGGGGCTTGATGAAGAAGTTCATGAATTCAGCGGAAACAATGGTCGCCGAGAGCCTCGAAGGGTTCGTGCGCGCCCACGAGGAATTCGTTGTGTTCGGCGCTGATCGCAAATTTGTCCGCCGTCGTCACCTCGTTCCGGGCAAGGTGGCGATCATCTCCGGCGGTGGCGCGGGTCACGAACCAATGCATATTGGCTTCGTCGGTCGCGGCATGCTCGATGCAGCATGTGTCGGGCATATCTTCACCTCTCCTACTCCGGACCAGATCGTTGGCGCCATCGAGGAAACGGATACCGGGGCTGGCTGCCTACTCGTGGTGAAGAACTACGACGGCGATGTCATGAACTTCGAAATGGCGGCAGAGATGGCATCGAGCCGCCATGAAATTGAAATGGTGATCGTGAGTGACGACATTGAAACGGGGCGGACGCATGACGCGCGCGGCCGACGGGGTGTTGCCGGTACTGTCATCGTGGAGAGACTTCTCGGCGCCGCAGCCGAAAGAGGAATGCTTCTCGACGAATTGAAAGCCCTTGCCGGTGACCTCGCGCCCCGCGTCAGATCGATGGGTGTCGCATTGACTGGCGTAACGGTGCCGCACACGCAGCGATCAACGTTTGCGCTCGGACCGAATGAAATAGAAATGGGCGTCGGCATTCACGGGGAGCCGGGCCACATGCGAGAGCCCTTCTCCAACGCAGATGCCATCATCACTCATCTAAGCCAAACAGTCTTCAACGAAGTCGCCCCAGTTGCGGATAAGGCGCTGCTTTTCGTGAATGGACTTGGCGGCACGCCACCAGCCGAACTCTATCTCGCCTACAATACTGCCCACCGCTTCATGACGGATCACGGCCTGAGGATCGTACGCTCGCTGGTCGGCACTTACGCCACCTCGCTCGACATGCAGGGCCTTTCCGTCACACTTGCTATCCTCAGTGACGAAGGACTCTCCCTATGGGATTCGCCTATTGCGACGGCTGCATTGCGCTGGGGGTGCTAATTTAGGGGCGGCCACCTGACGCAGCGCGAACCGACCCTGCGGCGGGCAACTGAACAATGGCATGCGACGACTGGTGCGAGCTTGGCCCACTCAGGCGCGGTCTGAAGCGAAGAAGTTCCAAGCGCCTCATATTGAGCGATCTCGGGAGTCGAAGCGGAGACCGAACTCATCTGCTTTTAAGTAAGAAAGGCCGACGCGAACTCTCGCGTCGGCCCCCAGTCTGCCCGTTAAGCCGTCGCGAACGGCACAGCTACGAAGGTCTTGTTATTGCCACGCTGGATCAGCAGCAGCACTGACTTCTTCTTGGCCTTCCCAACTTCCGCAACCGCGCTCTTGGCTTCACTGGCATCGTGGATGGTTTTGTCGTTGACCGACAGGATGACGTCGCCGGCTTTCAGTCCTGCCTCGGCGGCCGGCTTGTCAGCCGATACGTTGGCAACGACAGCACCTTGGATGTCATGCGACAGGCTCAGCCGTTCGCGAATCTTCGGCGTCAGGTCGGCAAGTGCCACACCGATCCGCGGACGGGCCGGAATTGCCTCTTCAGCATTCGCCTTTCCGTCGTCGTTACTGCCTATCTCCACCTTGAGGTCGACGCTCTTGCCAAAGCGCCAGACCGTAACGGTCTCTTTGTCGCCAGGAGAAAGATCCGCCACGAGCCGCGAGAGGTCGTTCGGTGCAGAAACCGCCTTTTCGCCGACGGCCGTAATGGCGTCGCCTTGCTTGATGCCGGCGCGAGCAGCGGGTGAGTCTTTCATGATATCCGTAACCAGCGCACCAGCCGGCTTTGCCAGATCGATCGCGTCCGCGACATCCTGCGTCACCGACTGGATCTGGACCCCTAGGTAGCCGTGCTCGATGGAACCGTCGTTCTGGGGATTTGCGACAAGTATCTTTGCCTGATCCGCTGGAATAACCGGCGCGGCAGATGCAGATGACGTTCCGAATACGAGAGGCATGGAGGCAGCGCCGGCGATAATGGCTGCGCCAAGAAGAGCCGCGGATCTGCGGCGATTGATAGTGCTTGTCACGATCTCAGTCCTATAAAATTGTTAGACCGCGTAGAGCTTCCAAGCGAAGCTCTACGCTTGGACTGGATATGAAGCCATCCAACTATGTTTACAAATTAAAAGTATATTACATTTTCATTGCAAATTATTAATGTATTAAAGAACGTTAATACTTGGAGGAGACGTCTCGCAACGACTGGAGCGACGAATTAGCTTCAGGAAGCTCGGCCGTTTGCGAACTGTCGTAAAAACCGGCCGTGAAGCGGCAATGGCAGCTACACGTCAATTGCGATCCTGACTAGCAGCACCGTCAGACTGAAGTCCTATGGGTGCTCCGGCGTGCCTCTTTTCTGTTGTGGAAGACAACGTCATCGACGTTGAATGCCGAGCTACCTTACCGAGGAAGACCGCGGCTTCTTCGATCGAGCTAAAGCAGGGAATGCGCGGTTTTACTGAACTCGAACGTTGCTCCCGTCGAAGAAGTGCAGCCTCTCGGCCTTAGCGGTGATCCGCACCGGGGCGTCGATGGCGATGTTTGATCGGCCCGCGACGCGGAAGACCACATTGTCGCCAGTTGGCAGCGTTGCGTGAACATAGCTTTCGGCGCCGATCAGCTCGACAGCGCCGACGCGCGCTTCGGCGGTGAGGGCTGCAGGTTGCCCGCCTTCGGCAAGATGGAAATCCTCTGGTCGGACGCCGATGGTGGCGGTCCCGGCTGGAAGGAGGTTTGGATTGTTCAAGCTCAGGCTCGCGTTGTCGGTCGAAAACAGGTTCATGGCCGGCGAGCCGATGAAGGTCGCGACGAAGGTTGTCGCGGGTTTCTCATAGAGCTCGATCGGTGTGCCGACCTGCTCGATCAGGCCGCCGTTCAGGACGACCAGCCGGTCGGCGAGCGTCATCGCCTCCATCTGGTCATGCGTGACGTAAACGCTGGTCGTTGCAAGTGACCGCTGAAGGCGCTTGATCTCGACGCGCATCTGTACGCGCAGCTTGGCGTCAAGGTTGGAGAGCGGCTCGTCGAAGAGAAAGGCGGCGGGCTCGCGCACGATCGCCCTGCCCATCGCCACACGCTGGCGCTGGCCACCTGAAAGCTGGCGCGGCTTGCGCTCAAGGAAGGGCTCGATCTCGAGCGAAGCAGCCGCCTTGGCAATGCGCCTGTCGATTTCGTCCTTAGGCGTGTTGCGGTTCTTCAAACCATAGGCGAGGTTCTGGCGCACCGTCATATGCGGATAGAGCGCATAGTTCTGGAAGACCATGGCGATGTCCCTCTCGGAGGGCTCCAGCTCGTTGACCCGTCGCCCGCCGATCCCGATCTCGCCGACAGAGATACTTTCCAGCCCGGCGATCATACGCAGCAACGTGGACTTGCCGCAGCCCGAGGGGCCGACGAGGACGAGGAGTTCGCCGTCGGCAATGTCGAGCGACACGCCTTTGATCACGTCGATGCCGCCGCCATATGATTTGCGTACGTCGTTAAGCTTGATTCCGGCCATTATTTCTCCGTTTCCACCAGACCTTTGACAAACCAGCGCTGCATGAGCACGACGACGAGGACTGGCGGGATGATTGCCAGGATCGCCGTTACCATCACGAAGTTCCACGGGGTCGCCGCATCAGCAAAATCCACCATCTTGCGCAAGCCGATGATGATCGTCGTCATGCGCGCGTCATTGGTGACGAGCAGCGGCCAAAGATATTGCGTCCAGCCGTAGATGAAGAGGATGACGAACAGCGCAGCGATATTGGTGCGCGACAGAGGCAGCAGGATATCGCGCATGAAGCGGAAAGGACCGGCGCTATCGATGCGTGCCGCCTCGACCAGCTCGCCCGGGATCGTCAGGAAGAACTGCCGGAACAGGAAGGTTGCCGTCGCCGACGCCATCAGCGGCAGCGTCAGGCCGGCGTAGGTATCGATCATCCCAAGATCGACGATCACCTTGTAGGTCGGCAGGATGCGAACCTCGACCGGCAGCATCAGCGTGATGAAGATCATCCAGAAGAAGCCCATGCGGAAGGGAAAGCGAAAGAAGACGATCGCGAAAGCCGACAGGAAGGAAATCGCGATCTTGCCGACCGCGATGACGAAGGAAACGACGAAGGTGTTCCAGAGCATCCGCTCGAGACTGACACCGACGGTGCGCTCGACACCCCCTAAGAGCGCTTCGCCGTAATTTCCGGAGAAGTGCGCACCCGGAATCAGCGAGATCGGCGGCCGCAGGATCTCCGCCGAGCTCATCGTTGAGGCGACGAAGGTGTAGTAGATCGGAAACGCGACGATGACGATGCCGAGGACCAGGATCAGGTGGCCGAGAAGCGTGGCCAGGGGACGTTTTTCGATCATCAGCCCGCCTCACCCATAATGTACGCGGCGTTCTACGAAGCGGAACTGAAAGGCCGTCAGCGCGATCACGATTGCCATCAGGATGACCGACTGCGCCGCCGAGGAGCCAAGGTTGAGATTGACGAAGCCGTCGTTGAAGACCTTGTAAACCAGCGTTTCCGTCGCCCGTGCCGGACCACCCCCGGTAACCGCGTGGATGATGCCGAAGGTGTCGAAGAAGGCGTAAACGGTATTGACCACAAGCAGGAAGAACGTGGTCGGCGCCAGCAACGGAAAGACGATCGTCCAGAAGCGCCGGCTGCCGCGCGCACCGTCGATTGCCGCCGCCTCGATCAGCGATTTCGGGATCGCCTGCAGCCCGGCGACGAAGAAGAGGAAATTGTAGCTGATCTGCTTCCAGGCGGCCGCGACAATAACCAGCAGCATGGCCTGGTTGCCGTTCAGCAGTGGATCCCAGCCGAAGCCGTTCCGGCGCAGCAGATAGGCAAAGGTGCCCATGGCGGGGTTAAACATGAAGAGCCAGAGCATGCCGGCAACGGCGGGCGCCACGGCATAGGGCCAAATCAGCAGCGTCCTATAAAAGCCCTGCCCGCGCACCACCTTGTCAGCGGCGGTCGCAAGCGCGAGCGCAAGGACCATGGACAGCAACGCCGTCGAGATGCTGAAGACAACAGTTACCTGCAGCGAGTTCAGATAATTCTCGTCGGAGAGAACCGCCCGGAAATTGGCGAGGCCGACAAAACCGCTCTTAAGTCCGAAGGGATCCTCGCGCTGCGTCGACTGGTAGAGCGCCTGGCTTGCCGGCCAGAAGAAGAAGACCACGGTAAGCACGATCTGAGGCGCGACCAGGAGATAGGGAAGGATCTTGTTGGGAAAAACAACACGCTGCAAATGAAGCTCCTGACAAACGGTGGTAACCGCCCGCGGCTTCGACCACGGGCGGCAGGAGACGTCTGTTAGTTGCCCAGGGCTTGCTGGATCGCCGCATTGCCTCGCTCGACCGCCTTGTCGAGGGCCGCTTTGGCATCCTGCTTGCCGGCGAGCATGGCCTCGAATTCCTCGTTCATGATGTCACGGACCTGAGGCAGGTTGACGAGACGAACGCCCTTGGAATTTTCGGTCGGCGCCTTGCCCATCATCTGCAGGATCGGCGTTTCGCGAGCAGGGTTCTTGTCATAGAAGCCGGACTTCTTCGTGTCCTTGTAGGCCGCCATGGTGACCGGCATGTAGCCCGAAACCTGATGCAGTCGCGCCTGGATCTTGGTCTGGGAGAGGAAATGGAAAAACTCGGCGATGCCCTTGTATTCCGCATCCGACTTGCCGGCGAAGACCCAGAGGCTCGCGCCGCCGGGGATCGTATTCTGCGGCCGCCCCTCCCCAGCATAATAGGGCAGTTGACCGATGCCGTAGTTCATCCCCGACTTGACGATGTCGCCGAGGCCACCCGAGGATTCCGTCATGATGGCGCATTCGCCGGAGGTGAAGAGTTGCTTTGCCTCCGAAGTCCTGCCGCCGTATCGGAAGGTGCCGTCCTTGGCGAGATCGGCGATCGCCTGGAAATGCTGGACGAAGAGTGGCGAGTTGAATTCGAGCTTCACATCCGTGCCGCCGAGGCCGTTTTCGTTGGTGCCGTAGGCGACGTTGTTCCAGGCGGCAAGGTTTTCCGTCTGGATCCAGGTCAGCCATGTTGAGGTGAGACCGCAAGGGGCTGCGCCGCTCGCCTTGACCTTCTTGGCTGCCTCGAAGACATCAGGCCAGGTTTTCGGCGGCGTCTCCGGATCGAGGCCGGCTTTCTTGAAGACATCCTTGTTGTAGTAAAGGATCGGCGAAGAGGAGTTGTAGGGGAAGGACAGCATCGTGCCGTCCGGCTTCGAATAATAGGCGACGATGCCGGGCAGATATTCAGACTTGTCGAATTTGTAACCGCCCTTCTCCAGCACCTGGGCAGCCGGCATGACGGCGCCCTCTGCCCCCATCATGACGCCGCTGCCGGCGTCGAAGACCTGCAGGATTGCCGGCGCCTGTTTGGCGCGGAAGGCGGCAATGCCGGCGTTCAGGGCTTCCGGATAGCTGCCCTTGAACACCGGGACGATCTTGTATTCGACCTGGCTCTCGTTGAATTCCTTGGAAAGCTTTTCGACGACCTCGTTGTTAGCGCCTGCCATGGCATGCCACCATTGCAGTTCGGTCACCGCAAAGGCGTGCTGTGAACCGGCCGAAAGGGCCGCGGCTGCAACAGAAATGAAAAGTGCACGTTTAGACATAGTTCCTCCCTGGTTATTCCGATCCGTCTGGGATCGGGGACCTCTTCCGGACGATCCTCCTCGATCGTTCCGGAAAACCTCTTCTGTCCTTTCTCGAAAGCGGTGAACTCCCGATGCAACGCAGTGCAATCGAAGTGAACTAGGACGCTTTCGCAATCTGTCGAGCATTGGCCGAAGATCACCTTAAACGCCTGCGATCCTCCTCAAGTCCTCCATCGCGCCTGGCGCGGCCGCAAGCACCGGCGCGCCTTTCGTCAGCTTCTCGCCTTGTGTCGGGAAAGGGTGGTACCAACCGCCCGCTTCTTTCACGAGGCAATAGCCGGCCATACAGTCCCAGGCATGCATGTAGGGCTCGTAGTAGCCAACGAGCCGACCTGCTGCGACGTAGGCGAGCATCAGCGCGCCGGAGCCGTTGCGGACGAAATTCCCGCCAGCGTCCAGCAGGCTCTCGACCATTTTCCCGACGAAGGCCGGCGAGACATAATTGTTGGCACCGATGCCGGTCACCGCATTGCGGATGTTGCGCGAGGGGTCGAGCGTGAGCGTCTTGCCATTGAGCGTGGCGCCCCTACCAAGGGCCGCGGCATAGAGTTCGCCGTGGCAAGGCGCGGAGATGACACCAAGCGCCGGGACACCGTCGTGAAGAAGTCCGATCGAGACGCACCAATTGGGCATGCCGTTGACGAACGGACTTGTGCCGTCAATCGGATCGACGACCCAGGTGAAGCCGGAAGAACCATATTCGAGCCCGTATTCCTCGCCGAGGATCCCATCGCCAGGACAGGCTTCATGGAAACGCGCGCGGATCAGATTCTCCACTTCGCGATCGGCAATCGAGACCACATCCTGCGGGTCGCGCTTCGTCTCGATAACGAGAGTTTCGCGTTTCCTGAAATAATCGAGCGCCAATTCGCCTGCCTCACGGGCAACCGCCTCAGCAAGAGAGAGGCGGGCCTCGAGACCGGGGACGACATGCGATGTCATGGAATTGTGTCCTTCTTTTCGGAATGGGTTCGGGGTCAACCGATAATGGCGATGCCGCGCTTCTTGAAGCCGATGGTAACTTCCGTCCGGGGCAAAAGCGCCTGCTCGACGGCCGGGTCGACGACGAAAAGCATGCCGTTACTCGTCTTGACTTCGTATTCGACATGGTCGCCCAGATAGGCGGCATGGGTGATCTCGCCATTGAACGAACCATCGGGGGTACGCGGCGAGAGAGTGATGGCGTTCGGACGGATTGCGAGCTGGGCTGGTCCGGTGCGGATGTTGCGGCCAACAACCCGATGCTGCAGGCCTTCTACGCTGATCGTCGCGCTGTCGCCCTCGATGCCGACGACGTCGCACGGCACCACGTTGGCCTCTCCCATGAAATCGGCGATGAAGGCGGAGGCTGGCGCATCGTAGAGGTCGCGCGGCGCACCTGTCTGTGCAATCTGGCCATCCTTCATGACGATGATGCGATCGGAAACGGCCAGGGCTTCGTCCTGGTCGTGGGTGACATAGACCGCGGTGAAGCCAAGGCGCTGCTGCAGCTCGCGGATCTCCGTGCGCACCCGCCGGCGAAGGCGGGCGTCGAGATTGGAGAGCGGCTCGTCAAGCAGTAGCACCTGCGGCTCCAGCACCAGGGCGCGGGCGACAGCGACGCGCTGTTGCTGACCACCGGAAAGCTCGGCCGGCAGGCGCTGGCCCATGCCGGCGAGACCGACCAGGTTCAGCCCATCTGCCGCCCGCTCGCGGGCCTCCTTGCGGCGAATACCGGAGGATTCCAAGCCATAGGCGACATTGTCGAGCGCCGTCATGTGCGGAAACAGCGCGTAGGACTGAAAGACCATCGAAACGTCGCGCTCGTTGGCCGGAAGCATCGTGACATCCTTGCCGCCGATCAGGATCCGACCGGCCGAGGGATGTTCCAATCCCGCCAGCATGCGCAGCGTCGTCGTCTTGCCGCAGCCCGATGGTCCGAGCAGCGTGACGAGCGTACCCGGCTCGATGGTCAGCGCAAGGTCCGGAATCGCTGTGAAGGCACCGAAGGTCTTGCGGACATTTTCGAAGACGACGGAACCGGCGGCAGTGATGCTCATGCGGCTTTCTCCTGACCGAGAGGTGCGGAAGTGGCTGGACCGGCAAGCGCGACGCGGTTTTCACGCCGCAGCCGGCGCTCGCCAACGAGAAGCTGGAAGCCTGCAATGATGGCGACCATCACCAGGATAAGTGCCGAGGAATAAGCAATTGCAACGCCGTATTCGCCGTTCTCGACAAGGCCGACAATATAGGCGGTGGACATGTTGTACTGGGCGCTGACCAGGAAGATCACGGCGCTGATCGAGGTGATGGCGCGTACAAAGGAGTAGACGAGTGCTGCGGTAATTGCTGGCCGCAGCAACGGCAGGATTACCTTGCGGATGGTGCGGAAGCTGTCGGCCCGCAACGTCAGCGACGCCTCGTCGAGGCTCTTGTCTAGTTGGCTCATGGCTGCCACGCCGCTGCGCACGCCGACCGGCATGTTGCGGAAGACAAAACAGGCGACGAGGATCAGTGCCGTGCCCGTCATCTCGAGCGGCGGTAGGTTGAAAGCCATGATGTAGCTGATCCCAATGACGGTGCCGGGAATGGCAAAACTCATCATCAGCGCAAATTCGAAAAGATTACGGCCGACGAACCTCTGGCGGACGATCAGATAGGCTGTGAGAAGTCCGACAGCAGCCGTCAGCGGCGCGGAAATCAGGGCGATCTCCATGGTCGTCCAGAAGGAGTTCCAGGCGACGCCCGTCCAGGCAATGCCGCCGTCGTCGCGCCAGCCGATCGAGAAGGCCTTCACGTAGTGCTCGATGGTCAGCGTGTTGTCGAGGCCCCAGGTTCGCACGAAGCCGCCGAAGAGGATCATCGCATAGACGACGATGGTGAAAACCATCCAGGGGATGACGATCGCATGCACGCCGATCGACAGTCCGCGCGGCAGGGCGATATGGGCGCCCGAATCCCCCTTGCCTGTCACGGTCGCGAAACTCTTGCCCGAAAGCCAAAGGCGCTGAGCGATAAAGGCCGACATGGTGAAGAGGAGCAGGATCATCGCAAGGACGGCGGCGCGCGACGGGTCATTCTGCGAGCCGACGACGGCGAAGAAGATCTCCGTCGACAGCACGCCATGGCTGCCGCCGAGCACCATCGGATTGCCGAAATCTGCCATGCTCTCGATGAAGGCGATCAAAAAGGCATTGGCGATACCCGGCTTCATCAGCGGCAACGACACCCGCCAGAATGTACGCCAGCGGTCGGCGCGCAACGTCTGAGACGCCTCCTCCATCGAGGGACTGACGCCCTCCACCACGCCAATCAGCACAAGGAAGGAGATAGGCGTGAAGGAAAGGACCTGTGCGATCCAGATACCCGTCAGCCCATACAGCCAGCGGCCGGGTTCGGTGCCAAGCATTGAGGCCACCGTTTGGGTGACGACGCCGGCGCGCCCGAAGAGCAGGGTCAGCGCGAGGCCGACGACGAAGGGCGGCGTGATGATGGGCAGGATCGACAGCAGCCTCAACCCCTTCTTGAAGGGAAAGCGCGTGCGGGTCGCAACCAGCGCGAAACAGAGGCCGAGCAGCGTCGCGCCGCCGGCTGTCAGGATCGCAAGCCAGAGCGTGCGCCAGGCGACGCCGCAACGATCGCCGCCCACGACGCAGTCGAGACTCCAGACGGACGAGTCCTGAATGTTGGTCAAGAATCCGGTCGCATCGAAGGACCCGTCGAAGGCCTGAAACGCCCCTACGAACATACTGCCGACCGGGTAGAAGACAAATATTGCGACCAGCACGATCAGCATGGCGATTGCGCCGACAAGAAAGGCATCACCCTTCATGACACCGCGTTCGGCAAGCCCGAAGGAGAAGACAAGCACGAAGACGATGCCGGCAAGGATGGCGCCGGCCCCCATCGAGGGTTGACCATCGGAAAGCGTACCGAAAAGGATCTCGCTGATCGCCCAGGTCCAACCGGTGAAAGTGATAGCCAATCCCTGCAGCGCCAGGAAGGCAAAGCCGAGGCAAGCAGCCCAAGCGAGCAGGCCACCCCGGCGCATCGGATCGGAGATGAAACGCGCCACGCCCCCGATGAGCAGGAAAACGAGTGGCGCAACCAACCACCAGCGCCCGTGCATCAATATCTGCAAAACGCCAGGAGCGGCGGCGGGATCGCGCGGGAAACCGGAAAGCCAGCCGAAGCTGTAGAAGCCACCTTCGATGCGGTACCACGGAAGCAGGAAGAAGGCGACGAAGCCGAACAGAAGAGCGAGATCGAGCCTTCGATTGCTGTGGGTCATGATCGGGTCCGCGTCTTCATTCGATTCCGGTTCTGCCTGGGGCCGGAGATAAATCCGGCTCCAGGGCACGTGCGAGGTCAGGCTTAGTTGGCCTTGGCACCAATCTCCTTGTCCCAGCGGGCAAGAAGTGCCTTGCGAACATCTGGATCGCCATATTTCGCGAAGTCGTAGTCGATCAACTTGATGTCCTCGAACTTCGGCGCTTCCTTCGGTACCTCAGCGGATTTGTTGGACGGAAGCTGATAGGACTTCGCTTCCTTCATGTGCGACTGCGCCTCGGCGGAAAGCGCCCAGTCGTACCATTTCTTGGCGTTTTCCAGGTTTTTGGCGCCCTTGACGATCGACATCGAACCGATTTCGTAGCCAGTGCCTTCGCAAGGCGCCACGGCCTTGATGGGGAAGCCCTCGACGGTCTGGGCGACAGCATCGTGCATGAAGACGATGCCAATCGTGGATTCGCCGCGGGCAGCCGCCTTGACAGGCGCCGAGCCTGACTTGGTGTATTGCGAAACGTTGGCGTTCAGCTTCGAGAGATAATCGAAAGCCTTGTCCTCGCCCATGATCTGCACCAGCGTGGCAAGCGTGTTATAGGAGGTCCCGGACGAATTCGGATTGGCGATCTGGATCTCGCCCTTGTAGCTCGCATCGAGCAGATCAGCCCAGCATTTCGGCTCCTTCAGCCCCTTCTTGGCAAGGATTTCCGAGTTGTAGCCCCAGCCGAGTGCGCCGGCATAAACGCCGACGGTGCGGAACTTGGCGCTCTCGGCCTGCTCCTTGGCCCAGTCTTGGAGCTGATCGAAAAGCGGCGACTTGTATTCCTGGGTCAGGCCTTCGGCGGCTGCCTGAAGATGGGGATCGCCGGTGCCGGCCCACCAGATATCCGTCTTCGGGTTGCGTGCCTCGGCACGGATCTTCGCATAGGTCTCGCCGGCCGACAGGCGAACCATGTTCACCTTTATGTCGGTCTGCTTCTCGAACAGAGCCTTCATCAGGTCGCAGACCTGCGAATCCGCGGAGCAGATGACATTGAGATCGCCGGCGGCATGAGCCGAAAAGGCAACAAAGGTTACACCCGCGGCAAGCAATGCCGCGGCCAACTTGACCGGTCGCATGATTTCCTCCTGGTTGTGACGGCGCCTCCACGCCGCTCGCTTTTGCAAGCGTGTGCAGAGCTTGCATACCGGCAAAATAGCTGTCAACTCGTTTTTCACGAAACTGTCACAAAAGTCTCACGCAGACTGCTTGCACGCACGTGCAACAAACGGCTAAGAAAGGACCGTGCGGGAGGGAACAGTGCGGTCGAAAATTTTCGTTAGTGCACAGGAAGTTGCCGAAAGGGCCGGCGTATCGCGTTCCGCCGTCTCGCGAACCTTCACGCCGGGGGCAAGCGTTTCGGCAGAAACGCGCGAACGCGTGCTGCATGCGGCCGAGGAGCTTGGCTACCACGTCAACCATCTTGCCCGAGGCCTGATGCGCAACGAAAGCGGCATCGTCTGCCTTATCGTTTCGGAGGTCGCGACGCCGTACCGGTCGGCGCTGCTCAGGGAACTGACACTTCAGCTGCAGAATGCCGGCAAGGTAGCGATGTTCATCAACACGGATCGCTCCGACGGCAGCGTCGACCGGGCGCTGCAACAGGCCATCCGTTATCGTGCCGATGCATCGGTCATTCTTTCTGGACTGCCCGACAAGTCGATCACGCAGCTTTGTCTGCGCAATGGCCAGCGCCTGGTGCTGATCAACCGCGACGACGACCAACCTGGCCCACTCAGGATCAACCTCGACGACGACGAGGCCGGCGGACGCATTCTGACCGCCTTCGTGCGGGCCGGCTGCCACCGGCTTGCCTTTGCCAATTCCGAAGCGGGAACGCCGAGTCTGATGGGGCGCGAGCGCGGATTCGTTGCCGCCGCACGCGCGCTTGGAATGGATGTCACTGTCGAACGCCACGGCTGGACGGGATATGAGGCGGGGCGCGTTCTCGCCCATCGCCTGCTGACCGTCAAGGAGCGGCCCGACGCCGTCTTCTGCGCCACCGATCTTCTGGCCTGCGGTTTCATGGATGCGGCGCGCCACCAATTCGGCGTTTCCATCCCGGACGAACTCTGCGTCGCCGGCTTCGACGATATCGAGCAGGCGTCCTGGTCATCCTACGAACTGACGACATTCGCGCAGCCCGTCGCCGAAATCGCTTCAAGGGCCGTCGAATGGCTCACCAAGTTCGAACGGGAGGACGGCCAAGGGGAGGTTCAGTCCATCAGGTTGAGGGCGGAACTGGTTTGGCGAAAGTCTATCCGCGCTAGAAAGTCATAACACTCCTACCGGCGTCGCGAGCATGCTGCAGGTGCGCAACATCCGCCCTCACCCCGAAAGCCCAGTTTTCATCCAGAGGAATAGCCATTTTTTTGGAGCGAGGCCATTGTGCGCCGCCGCTAAATGACTTCCTGACTACGATCATCAACCCGGATGCCCTCGGCTCTTGATGTGGTGTCGAACACCGGAGGGCGCTGGTCGACAGCGACAAGGACGATACGGTGCCTGGCATCCTGTCCGGCTCGGAGAGAGGCACGCAGTCGGCCATACCCACTAGTGGAGAACCGTCAGCCTATCACGAGATGTCCTGGCGAAACGGTTCTGTACTCGCGCCGCCCGGCTTCGTACTCCACAGGCCGGATCGGGCTCTTCAACTCCTCGACGATAGCCATTCGCTTGTGGCGGCGACGGTCCGGATCCGGGACCGGAACTGCGGCCATCAGTTTCTTGGTGTAGTCGTGTTGCGGGTTGCCGAAGACTGCCGCGCGCGGACCGATTTCGACGATCTCGCCGAGATACATCACCGCCACACGGTGGCTGACGCGTTCGACGACCGCCATGTCATGCGAGATGAACAAGAAGGCGAGATCAAGGGTCTGCTGCAGATCTAGCATCAAATTGATGACCTGCGCCTTGATCGACACGTCGAGCGCCGAGACGCTTTCGTCAGCGACGATGACCTTGGGTTGGAGTGCCAGGGCCCGGGCGATGCACACGCGCTGCCGCTGACCGCCTGAGAATTCATGCGGGTAACGACTTGCCATATCGGGTGTCAGTCCGACCTTCAGCAGCATATCGGCAACGACGTCCTTCGCCTCTTTCGCCGTGCCCATCTTGTGCTCGAGGTAGGGCTCTGCAATCGCCTGACCGACGGTCATGCGTGGGTTGAGTGATGCAAACGGGTCCTGGAAGATCATTTGCACCGACTTGCGCATGTCGCGCATCCCGCGCTTGTCGAGAGCGAGCACATCGCGGCCTCCGACGATCACGGCGCCCGAGTCGGGTTCGATCAGCCGCATGATGGCGCGTCCGGTCGTCGATTTCCCACAACCGGATTCGCCAACCAGTGACAGCGTCTCGCCGGCGAAAAGGTCGAACGACACATTCTCGACGGCATGCACGCGGCCGCTCAATCGTCCAAACAGCCCCGAATGGATGTCGAACCGCTTGGTGAGCCCCCTCACCTCGAGGATCGGCTTGTCCTTGGCTACCGTGTCAGGCACTTCGACTTGCTTGTCCGTTTCACCCGTTGCCGTATTGACGACAGGAAAGCGCAACGGCCGTGCATAGCCCTGCATCGATCCGAGCACCGGGACGGCAGACAGCAGGGCGCGGGTGTAGGGATGCTTTCCGCGATGGAAGATGTCGCCGGTGGCGCCGGTCTCTACCTGCTCGCCGCGATACATGACGACTGTGCGGTCAGCGATTTCGGCAACGACGCCCATGTCATGGGTGATGAAAAGGACCGATGTCCCCTGCTCATCCTGCAGCATCTTGATGAGATCGAGGATCTGCCCCTGGATCGTTACGTCGAGTGCCGTCGTCGGTTCGTCGGCGATCAAGAGCTTTGGCTTGGAGGCCAGAGCCATGGCGATCATCACGCGTTGGCGCATGCCGCCGGAGAAGCGATGCGGGTATTCATCGAAGCGGGACACGGCGGATGGGATGCGGACCTTTTCCAGCAAGCGGATCGTCTCCGCCTTCGCCTCGGACTTCGACATCGCCTGGTGGCACAGCAATGCCTCCGAGATCTGGTCGCCGATGGTGAAGAGCGGATTGAGGCTCGTCATCGGTTCCTGAAAGATCATTGAGACGTCGTTGCCGCGGACCTTGCGCATCTCATTTTCGGGGAGCGACAGCAGGTCACGGCCGCCCAGCAGGATTTTGCCCTCGATGCGGCTCGAATCCGGCTGCAGGAGCCGCATGATCGAGAGCGACGTGACACTCTTGCCCGAGCCGCTTTCGCCGACGATCGCGACAGTTTCTCCCGGAGTGACAGAGAAGGAAACATCCCGCACGACGGGTTTCCATCCGCCCTCCACCAGAAACGAGGTGGTCAGGTTCTGGACGGATAGAACCGGATCGACGGACCGTGCCGTGCTTGTCTCTGTGACGCTCATGATCGTTCCCTTCCTGTTATCGTTTGCCGCCTGTCGGTCTTCAGTCCGGCCAGCGCAGCATCCCGTCAAAGCGATGCTTGCTGCGGTTTTCGAATGGGGTGGCGATGATCTCGTTCGACGCACGAGCCTTATCCAGCTCCTCTGCAAGGCGGGCGGCGACGATCTTTTCCTGGCCCGGATGCAGGTTGCAGGGATCGAGATAGAAATGCTGATGCTCGACCTCATGGTCGCGCACGATGACAGGCGGGTTTCCCCGAGACAGCGCGGAAGCGAGATCCCAGGCGGTGATGTGAGCCTCCGTCGGCGATATGACGACCCGCAAGCGGTCAAGCGGATTGTTGGTGGGATCGGGCTCGATCAGCGCCGTAACGCCCGGGCGATCGTCCAGTTCGTTCTTCCAGAGGTTCAGGTAGGCAGTCTCACGTTCGCGTATACCCGCGTGATCACGCTTTTCCCAGGCTTCCAACGCAGCCATGACGCCATAGACGCTTTCCTTGCCGACCTTCATGCCGCGGCCGATCCCCATGTTCTGCACGAAGGCGCTGCGCACCAATTCCTTCTTGCCGGCGACGATGCCGGAAGTCGGGCCACCGAGGAACTTGTGGCCGGAATAGAGCGCGACATCGGCTCCTTGCGCCAGGAAGAGCTTGAGATCGTATTCGGAGGCCGCATCAACGATCACGGGAACGCCCTTCGCGTGGGCGATCTCGACAAATTCGGTGAGATGCAACAAACCGTAGTCGACAACATGATGCGACACGACATAGACAGCCGCCGCAGTCTTCTCGGTAATGGCATTTTCCATATGGAAACGATGCGTCGAGGTTGCCTGCCCAATCAAGACGACCTTGCCGCCGGCAAGGCGAATGGCCTGATCAACCGGCGCGCCGTAGCTGACAACATGGCCCATCTGGACGAGGACTTCGTTCTTCTCGGGTGTCACATCTGGCAATTTTTCGATGGCCAAAAGATTGTCGCCGGTGATGGCGCCGGCGACCGCGAGGCTGATGCCGGCCGAGCACGATGCGGTGACAAAGCCTGCTTCGCCGCCGGTCAGCCGTGCGATGACGCTGCTGGCCTTGCGCTGCAGGTCGTTGATCTCGACGAACTGCGGCAGAATCGCCGCCATCGCCTCTATCGCCTCCGGAACAACGATCGACGCGCCGAGGCTTGTCATCGTGCCGGACACGTTGATGACCGGGCGCAGGCCGATCTTGGTGCGGGTATCATCGGACATTCTATTTCTCCAGAGTGGCGGCAGGTTGCGAATTTCCATCGACAGTTATGCCATAGTAATGTAATAGCTTCTCGTTATCAGACGAGGAACGTTGAATTGGACACCAAGACCTCATCCGCAGCCCCCCTCTATGAGGCCGCATCGGTCGAGGCGACCGACGCCAAAGGCGCGCGGCGCTCTCGCGTGAGCGGTATTGACCGTGCGTTGCAGGTTATTGATTATCTTTACGAAACCGGTTCTCCGGCGGGTGCTTACGCGATTGCCAAGGCAGTCCGGGCTCCGCTTTCCACCGTCTACGTTATCATCGACGATCTGGTCGAAAAGAACATGCTGGCTCGCAACTCGGACGGGTCGATCTGGCTTGGTTCGCGCCTCTATCACTATGGCCTCGCCTATGCCCGGTCGCTGGACTTCATGAGCGTTGCCACTCACGAGATGCATGATCTTTGCCGGCAAGCCGGCGAAACCGTGCAGGTCTGCGGTCGCGATGGCGACTACATGCTCGTGCTTGCGATGGCGGACGGCCCAAGCCATTTTCAGGTTGCCTCGCGTGTCGGCACGCGCGTGCCATTGAATTGGACGGCGTCCGGCAGGCTTCTTGTCGGCCACCTGCCTGAGACCGAGCGGGTAGAATTGTTCAAGCGCTGCGCCCGCACCTCGCCGACCGGGCGCGCTGAGATCGATGCGCGCACGCTTTCTGATGCGGCAGGCAAGGCTTTCGGGGAGCGGCTGTCTATCCAGGTCGCCGAGTCGGACTACGCGGTTGCCTGCATTGCTTCGCCGGTCTGCGACCGGGAAGGCCAGTGCGTTGCCACCATTTCGATCGTGCTGCCGGAACAGAAGGTTCTGTCCGACGAAAGCCATTACACCGAACAGGTGCGAGCTTCGGCGGAGCGGATCGAGAGATTGATGGGATGGCGCAACCACTGACCCTAAACCTCCTCAGTCGTTGAGCGAGACAATCGCCTCGATCTCGACGGTGATGTTGCCGGGTAGGGAGCCGAAGCCAACGGCGGAGCGAGCATGCTGGCCGGCTTCGCCGAAAACCTCGATAAAGAGGTCCGAGCATCCATTGATGACGCTTGGGTGGTTTTCGAAATGCGGCGCGGCGTTGACCATGCCGAGCAGCTTGACCACTCGCTTCACCCGGGAAAGGTCGCCGAGCGCGTCGTGCATGACGGCAAGCAGGTTGATGCCGGTGAGCCGTGCATGCTGATAGGCTTCTTCCGTGCTCACTTCGCTGCCGACCTTGCCGGCGTGCAGATGACCGTCCGCTTCCCGCGGTCCCTGACCCGACAGGTAGAGAATGTTGCCTTCGCGAACATGGGTAATGAAATTGGCGATGGGCGGCGGCGCTGATGGCAGCGTAATGCCGAGCGCCGCGAGGCGCTCGTAGGGTGTCTGCACCGCTGCCGCGGCCTCTGCTGGGGACGTGTTCACGTCTGCTCCTATCATGCGGTTTTGGACCTTCCGTTCAGCGCCACGAATAGCCGTGGCTGTGACGGACGAGCTTGCGGGCACGCGGGATATAGCGGCTGGCTGTGATCGCCTCCGATCCGATCACCGCGTAGCGCGGTTCGAACAGCTTCTGCAGGCGAGAAACGTCGCCGTTGGAGTCGGTCGCTTCGAGATCGGCATCGATGAGGTCGAAGATGGTGAAATCCGCCCTCTCGCCAACGGAAAGACGGTTTTCCATCGACAGTTTGATGACCGAGGCCGGTGCGTGCGTCACGGCCTCCACAACCTTGTCGAAAGGCATGCCGACGGACAGCAGCTTCGACATGGTGGTCGCCAGGTCCCAGACCGGGAAATTCATCGAGTGACCATGCAGGTCGGTCGAAATGGAGAACGGCAAGAGGCCGCGTGCGATGGCTGCTTCCGCCACCTTAAAGGAGAAGGATGCGCCGCCATGGCCGATGTCGAGGCGAATGCCTTCGCCAGCGCAACGTTCGGCGAGATTGAAGAGGTCCTCGTCTTCCATGATGCTCGACCCGGCCTTGCCGTTGAAGCAATGGGTGACGACGTCTCCGGGACCGAGGATCTCAAGCACTTCATCATAGAGCGCGGGTGGTTCGCCGACGTGGACCATCATCGGAATCTTGAGAATCTTGGCGATCTTCTTGCCGAGCTTGACAGGCGTGACACCCCAGGAACCGGTGATGACATGGCTCGCCCGTACCTTCAGACCGACGATGTGCTCGCTGTTCTCAGCATAGCATTCGAGAATGCGGTCGAGGTCGATGTCTCTGATATCGCGCAGTTCGGCAACGCGGTTGCAGGCGACAAGGCCGATCGAGCCGAGGTTCAGGAAAGCCTTGATGCGCTCTCTCGACGGCTCGATGATATATTCGCGGAAGCCGTGGAAGTTGGCTTCCCCGGCTGAACCGGCATCGACGAGCGTCGTGACGCCTCGCTCGGCGCCGCATTCCGACGGACGGATCGAAATGTCGGTGCCGCCATGCCAGATATGGACGTGAAGATCGACCCAGCCGGGCGAGATCCAGGCTCCCTTTGCATCGACGCGCTCGGCATCTGCGGGCGCGGCGAGCAACGGGCCGATCGCGGAGATCCTGCCGTCGGCGCCGACAAGGATGTCGGTCGTGCTGGACGGCGCAGCCGCGCCGAAAGCCATGGGCTTTACATTGGTGATGAGGAGCGGCTTGCCCGCTTTTTCACCGGTCATTCTAAAGGTCCTTTCGAAGTCTTGGATCGAGCATGTCCCTGAGACCGTCGCCAACCATTTGCAGCGACAGTACGGAGAGGATGATGGCGAAGCCCGGGAAGTAGGTCATCCAGTCGGCCTGGCCGATATACTGCCGGCCGGCTGCGATCATGGTTCCCCAGGTCGGGATTTCGGGACTGACACCGAGGCCAAGGAAGGAAAGTCCGGCCTCGGCCAGCATGGCGCTGGCAAACAGGAAGGTGCCCTGCACCAGGATCGGCGACAGAAGATTGCGAAGCACATGCCGCGTCATGATATGGAAGGTCGAAATGCCGAGCGCCTGCGCCGCCTCCACATACGGTAGCTCGCGGATGACCAGGGTCGAGGCGCGAACGATACGCGCAAGGCGCGGCGAGTAAACGGTCGACAGGGCAACGATGACCGTCGTCAGCGACGGCCCGAGAGCAGCGACAAGAGCGATAGCCAGGAGAATGTCGGGAAATGACATCATCGCGTCGATCAGGCGGGCGATCGGCGTATCGAGTTTCTGGAAGAAGCCCGCAAGCAGACCGAGCGTGACGCCGATCAACGCGGAGAGCACGACAACGGCAGCGCCGACCAACAGCGATAGCCGCCCGGCATAGATGGTCCTTGAGAACACATCGCGGCCGAACTCGTCGGTGCCAAACCAGAACATTTCACTCGGCGGCTTGAGCCGGTTGACGATCGACAGCTTCGATGGCGAGTAAGGCGCAATCCAGGGAGCCAATGCCGCCAACAGTACGAAGATGGTGAGCACAATGATGCCCGCGGCGACCGTCTTGCGTTTCAACAGGCGGCGAAGAAATTTGCTCCGCTCGCTTGCGGCGGGTCTCTCGGTCGTGGTTACGATATCAGCCATCAGTAGCGCACCCTTGGATCGACCAGGAGATAGAGCATGTCGATCGCAAAATTGATGAGGACGTAGAGGCCGGCAATGACCAGCAGCGCGCCCTGGATGACGGGGTAGTCGCGTCTGAGAACGGCAGAGACGACGAGATTGCCCACGCCGGGAAGGCCGAACACGGTCTCCGTTACAACGGCACCTGAGATCAGCACGGCAGCAGTGAGGCCAAGGACTGTTAGGGTTGGTATCAAGGCATTCTTCAGCGCATGCTTGAGCACAACCTTGCGTTCGACCAGCCCCTTGGCGCGGGCGGTGCGGATGTAGTCGTCGCCAAGTACATCGAGCATCGAGGCACGCGTGAAGCGCAGGATCAGCGCCGAGGACACGAGGCCGAGCGCGAAGGCAGGCAACGTCAGATGGTACATGCGTTCAAGGAAGGACGCGCCGGGGCCGCCGTAGCCGGAGACAGGAAACAGGTTCAGACGCACAGCGAAGAACTGCATGAGAATGAGCCCTAGCCAGAAGCTCGGGATGCTCGCGGCCAACATGGCGATGGTTGTCGACATCTGATCGATGAAGGAGCCGCGTCGGTAGGCGGCATAGATGCCGATCGGCAGTGCGACGACACTTGCAATCAGGAGCGAGAAGATCGTGAGGAAAAAGGTCGGTTCCGCGCGTTCGAGAAGCGCTGACGTCACCGGCATGTTGAGGAAGATCGACTGACCGAGATCCCCCTTCAGAAGCTGTCCGATGTAGAAGAAGTATTGAATGACAATCGACTGGTCGAGACCGAGGCGCGCGCGCAGTTCGGCAACGTCCTGGGTTGTCGCATCAGGGCCAAGCATGACTGCGGCGGGATCGCCAGGCGTCACACGCACGATCACGAAGACAATCGTGACGACGAGAAACATCACAACGATCATGCCAAGAAGGCGCTGAAGGATGTAGCGTATCATGGAAAGCGACTCCTGTGTCCGAACACAGCACGATCGTGGACGGATGCCGACATCAGGACCGGCACCCGCGGCACGCGGGATTACTTCTTGATCGATGCGTTCCAGAAGTACGGCCAAGGAGCGGGATCGACACCCTGAAGTTTCGTCGACATGGCCGAGACGGCATTGAAATCGCCAATCTTCATGAACGGCACTTCGTCGTACATCGTCTTCTGGACATTGGCCCAGAGTTCAACGCGCTTCTGTGGGTCAACCTCTGTCGTGAACGCATCGACGACGCTCTTGCGCGCCGGCGTGTCCCACCATCCGGGCGAGCTCGGAGACAGCGAGCCGATCAGAGCCGGCTCCGGAAGGAACGGGCTGTGGCTGATATATATGTCCCAGAGCGCCTTGTCGGTGCGGCGCTGTGTCAGCGTCGCCCAGTCGACAACCTGGAGGTCCACCGTAAAGCCCGCCAGCTTCAGATATTCGGCCGCGACCTGGGCCATCTTGTAGTGGAACTCATACTGGCGGCTGGTCAGGATGCGGATGGGCTCAGCGTTGTAGCCTGCCTCCTTGGCAGCCGTGGCTGCGCCTTCCGGATCCGCGATATTGTAGTTGCCCTTGACACCGGCGTCCGTGCTCCAGGCGAAGTTGCTGGGATAGATGTTGCCATCCGCAGCATAGAAGTCCGTACCGCCGAAGGCGGCGGCCATCATGTCTTCCATGCTGAGCGCCTGGCGGATCGCCTTACGGATCGCGACGTTCTTTGTAACGCCGGCAGCGGTGTTAAAGACGAACACCGGGTAGCCAAATGGCTTCAGGAGCAGTGGCTGGGTTGCAGTCGACGACTTGAGCTTGTCGTAGGATTCGACCGGCAGCGAGTCGATATAGTCGTATTGGCCAGAAACGGCGGCCTCGACGCGGGTGTTCGCGTCCGGAACCGGCACGAAGCGAATTTCGTCGAGATACTGATGGCGGGCGCCGCCATAGCCATCGCTGTCACCGGACCGTGGTTTGTAGTCATTGAAGCGGACAAGCTGGATATATTGGTCAGCCTTGCGTTCCTTCAGCATGTAGGGCCCGGTGCCGATGAAATCGGTCATCGTGTCGGCCTGCTTTTCCGCGGGAATGATGATTGCGGCGGAGTTGTTGAAGGCGAGCAGTGGGACCAGCGGCGCGTAGGGCTGCTTCAGCTTGATCGTGACGGTCGACGGGTCGGTGGCAGTGATCGACTCGATAAAGCCAGCAGCCTGCTTTCCGCGTGACGCAAGCTTGGTCCAACGGGTGAGCGAGGCAACGACGTCGTCTGATGCCATGTCGCTGTCGTCGTGAAACTTGATACCCGTGCGCAGCTTAATCGTATAGGTCTTGCCGTCCGCGCTAACCTCAGGAAGGCTTTCGGCCAATAGCGGCGTTACCGCCCATTTCTTGTCGAAGGTATAGAGGGTCTCGAAGATATGCTGCGTGACAATGCCGACGAGGTCGGCTGTCGAGGTCATCGGATCGAGTGTCGGCGGTTCGCCAATCGTTGCGACGTTGATCACGCCGCCTTTTTCTTGTGCCAGCAGAAAGGACGGTGTTGTAATCAAGGCCGTGGCGACAAGGAATGCGAGCTTCATTCTCATATCTATCTCCCGTTTTGTTCCACAATTATGTTATATACACTTTTATAACAGAATACATGGAGTAGCGATGCTGTCAATGGCAGGACACTATGCGAGGAGCGCGAATGCGTTCCTGAAGCTGCGGCGAGATATGTAGACGGCGCCGGTTGGCTGCTGGCGGCGGTGAAATCAAGAGCCGAGGCAGCTCAGAGAACCAGGTTATTCAGTGGCGGCGGAGAAGGTCTAGGGCGTCATGTTGACGAAGGTGACCCCCTTTTCCTCAGGCGCTGGCGCAGCTTCGCAGGACGCGCGATGACTCGCGAACACGCCCGTTTCCCCTCGATGACGATCGGTTGAAGAAGGCTGCCTCAGTTCATTTTTCTGGCAGAGCTTAGGCGCGCGAAGCACGCATCAATGAACCCGTGCCAGCATAGATGACAAGCTCCGGCAAGCTTAGATACTGCCTTTGAATAGGGGAGTTGGCGTAGCTTTATGATTCCGCTGCTGCAGCCCGGAAGCAAGCTTGCCCCGGGCATGCCGCCATGCAGGCGCCTCTTCACATTGGCGGCACGACGCCGGTGGTGCCGACGACGACACGCAGGGTCGATATCGATCCATCGGCAGCTTTTTCCGACGGAATGAACACTGTTGCGCCGCTCTTGATGTCGCTCTCAGTGGCCGGAGCAAAGGTGACAACCGGCGTGCCGTTCGGAATGGCGATTTTCTTCTCACCGCCCTTGTACTTCACCGTCACGGTACGGCCGTCGACCGATTTGACCGCATCGGCCACCGTCGCGTTGGTCATCGAACTGTTTGGCTTCAGGTCCCAGGCATAGCTGCCCTCGCCCGTGCCTTTCATGGCAGCAGGGAAGATCAGCACTTCGAGCGCGCCATCACCACCGTCGGCGGTCGGCAGCGATGCTATCCCGACGAAATCACCTGGCTTGATATCGTCGATCGATGCCTTGGCGACGCTCGACACTTTCCAGCCCTCCTTGAGGATGATCTTGGCATCGGCGCCTTCGCGCGTCTTGACCGACAGCGTACTGCCGTCGAGGCTTTCGACCGTGCCACGGATGCGGATCGTGTCCGCGGCTTTAGCCGAGAAACCCACCGTGACGGCAATCAATGCACCTGCAAGCAGCGTAAAGCCGGTTTTGGAAATGGAGGACATCTGCTCTTCCTTCTTGAAAGCCCTATCATCGAAACCGCCGGCGGACGCGGGCTGAAACCTGCCGGCTCTCGGGGCGCTGCCATCGGGCCCGCGCCTTGGAGATCAAATTCCGGCGTACCATTCGTAGCCGCGGTCTTCCCAGAACCCCCCATTGCCGCCATAGACACCAGACAGATCGGCGAGCGCCTCGATGCGCATCAGGTATTTTGCCTGCTTGTAGCCGAGTTGCCGCTCGACCCGGAGCCTGAGCGGCGCGCCATGCGCTACTTCGAGGTCCCGACCGTTCATCGCATAGGCAAGGATGGTCTGTGGATGGAAGGCATCGACGAGATCGATGCTCTCGTAATACCAGCCGCTGTTATCGAGCGTCTTCTCGTATTCGTCGGCGCAATGAAAAACGATATAGCGCGCCTCCTGCTTCAGGCCGACCTGATGCAACAGGGCGCCGAGCGGAACGCCGGTCCATTGGCCGATGGCGCTCCAGCCCTCAACGCAGTCATGCCGGGTGATCTGGGTCCGCGACGGCATCGCTTTCAATGCGGCGAGCGAGAAAGCCGCCGGACGCTCGACCAGCCCACCGACCTGCAGCTGCCACGTCTGGAACTTCCGGTCGAGCAGATCCTGATATTGCGCCCCGTCCGGCATGCTCGTGCCATTGGCTCGAAAAGTCGGCGAGATATCCGCCATGGTGAATTCGCGCGCAAGTGTGTTGTCGCCGATCAGCAGACGTTGCGTGCGCATCGTCAGGCCCTCGGCGATCTTCAGGACCGACTGCACTTTCGGGTTCTCGACCAGCGCATCGCAGCCGCTGAGACCGAGTGCCGATGCGGTAAGCGTCGAACCGATCAGGAACCGGCGGCGGGTAATGAGGCGGCTCATGGCTTTGGCTCCGTCTGGATGGCGTAGCGGCCGGTGATCATCGAACGCATATTGTTGAAGACGCCGGACACCAGAACCATCGCGACGTGAACGACAACGAAGGCAACCAGCGAGCTGGCGGTGATGAAATGCAGCGTCCGGGCCGACTGACGACCGCCAAAAAGATCGAGCAGCCACGGCGCGAAAGCATCGAACCCCGGAGACATCGTGAGGCCCGTCGCAATCATCACCGGCAGAGCCACGAAGATCACCAGAAGATAGGTCAATTTCTGCAAGACATTGTAGTGGCGCGCCTTTTCGCCCTTGGGAAAGCGCAGCCGCGCATGGTCGGCAATCTCCTGACCTAGATGCGCGGGCGCCAGTTCGTCTTTCGTCGGCAAAAGGTCGCGGCTGAAGTGGCGGGCAAGAAGACCGTAGGCCATGTAGATCAGGCCGTTGACGACAAACAGCCAGGCAAAGAAGAAGTGCCACCGCCGCCCGGTCGCGAGATCCTGGTAGCTCGGTAGTGTGATCCAATTGGGGAACCCACGTGCCGTGGGCTCGCCATCGACATTCGATACCCCGAGAATGCCAGTCGTGTTGAAGGACAGTCCGCCGACGCGGGTGACACCACGGATGGCATCCCCCTGCTCTACCGCCTCTAACGAGAGGAAGGACGGGTCATTGTCGGCACCATATTGACCCCAGTAAAGCGCCGGATGTGCATTGAAGATCTGTAGCCCGCTGAACAGCAGGACCGTCATGCACAACACGTTCAGCCAGTGCGAAAGGCGCACCGTCAGGCTGTGGCGACGGATCAGCCTTCGTCCGCTCGTCATGCCAAGATCAGCAGTTTCCATCGATCGTCCTCACAGCAAACGTCATCTTGCTATACGGCGAGACCCCCCGCCGGAGTTTCACCGGCGGAGGCGCGGCCTGATCATTTCATCGTGTCGCAGCTCTTCATCATTTCGGTCTTCTTCATGCTGTCCTTCTCCATGCCGGCCTTGTGCATGCAGTCGGACTTGCTCATGCCCATCTTCATGCTGTCCGTCTTCATGGAATCGGTCTTCATGTTGTCCATTTTCATCGTGTCGGACTTCTTCATCGTGTCCGTGCTAGTCTGTGCGCTGGCGCCGCCGACAGCTAGGAAAAGACCGAGAAAGACTGCGCCCGCTGTGGCGGCGAAAGGACGAATGCTCATGCTGGTTCTCCCAGGTTTCGTGGTCGCCGCCGGATGCGACGAGCGTTACATCGGCTCCTTCGTCGGCAACGCGCCCCGGTTACAGCCTTCACGGTCATGTGATCGTGAAATTTCGATCGCCGCAGTTTTCTCGCTTTTCTTTTCGTCCGCGTGTAACGGTTTCCTCATCTGGCCGTATGAGCGCTCACAGACATGAAGCAATTGACCGAGCCCGAGCTGAAAGCCCTGATGCTCTTGTCCCTCGATGGTGACGAGGCGGCATATCGCTGTCTGCTCGAGATGCTGCGGCATCTGCTTGCAAGCTACTACATGCGACGGCTCTACCGCTCGGCCTCGGCCGACGTCGAGGACCTTGTCCAGGAAACACTGCTGGCCCTGCATCAACGCAGGATCACCTATGATCGGGGCAGGCCGTTCACGGCATGGTTCTTCACCATCGCCCGTCACAAGCTGGTGGATCACCACCGCAGGGCGGGCGGGCGCGCCTATCTCGGTCTGGAGATGATCGAAGACATGGCGGACGCCTACAACGAGGACACGATGTCGGCGGGCATGGATGTCGACCGGCTGCTGGAGAGCCTGCCGGCATGGCAGGGTGAGATGATCCGGGATGTCAGGCTTAAAGGACACTCCGTCGCCGAGGCGGCGGCAAGCACCGGGCGCAGCGAAGCGATGGTCAAGATCAGTGTGTTCCGCGGCATACAGGCAATGGCCGCGAAATTGAAAGGCGAAGGCAAGTGACGACGGATGACCTCATCGACGCCCTGGCAAGCGACCTGCGGCCGGTTTCGCCGGGTGCGCTCGGGCGGCTGCTGGCGGTAGCGCTAACGCCCGGTCTTGTACTGTCGGCGGCGCTGATATTCTTTGCGCATGGCTTGAGGCCCGACCTGTCGACAGCGCTCCATCTGCCGGCCTTCTGGGTCAAGTCCTTCTATCCGCTGTTGCTCGCGCTAACCGGCATCGGGGCGCTGATGATCGTCGCTCGTCCGGGTGGCGTCCCCGGCGGCAGCGGCATTGCCGCTCTTTTCATCTACCTGATCCTGGTCGCACTTGGCCTGTGGCAGTTGCATGCATCTCCGGCAAGCGACTATCCGACATTGATTTTCGGGATTTCCTCCTGGTTTTGCCCGCTAATCATCCTTGGCGCGGCCCTTCCGGTCTTCGCCGCCAATATCTGGTTCCTGCGCCGCGCGGCCCCCACCCATCTCCGTCTGGCAGGCTTCGTCGCGGGCATCACGGCTGGCGCTGTCGGAGCCTGGACGTATTCCTGGGGCTGTATTGAAAACGGGCTGCCTTTCATAGCGCTCTGGTACACGCTCGGCATCGTCCTATGCGGCGTCCTTGGCGCGCTGACATCACGCGCGCTACTTCGCTGGTAGCCAAGGTAGCTTTGAGGTTTTTCCGGGACGACACTGTTGAAGACCAGCGAGAGGCGAACCGTCCGGACGGTCGCTTCGGAGCAATGGATACTTAAGGAATCTTCGCGATGCCACCGGAGAAGCACCAACCACGCGGTATTGCGTGCGAAAATACGACCACTGCAATTCACAATGTCAGCGGGCACGTCAGCCCACGCATCAGCGAGCGCGCCGACACCGGATTGGCTGGCCCGGCGAAGGACATCTGTAAATAGGCGCGCGCGGCCTTGGCCCGCACATCGATCAGGAACCGCCGGCCGGCGTCGCGAGGCCGCAAGCGAGATCCATCGACGAACCGTAAGAGACCCCATGGACCGGGTTCGCCCTTCTTGTCGACCGCACCGCCGCTGTCGAAGATATCTCAAAGCCGCGCGCGGGTGCCGCTCCTGGCCAATTCAATGTAACCGCCGCACCGGAAGTGACGACCGGCGCATGAGCGCCGCCAATCGAGACGGTTGCAGCTCCTCGCTGGGCAAGCGCCTCCAGCACAATTGGCACGTTGGGCGACGCCCCCTGTTGAAAAGCGCCTGGCCAACGGCAACTGCCCTTTGGAGAAAGGCCGCGCTTTCGGGTGTATAGCCGGAAAGCCGCACTTCAGGCTTCCAGCGCCACGGTGTCGTCGACGTGTCCATCAGGTGCGCGAGTTGTGTCCGAAAATACCTTTCTATGACGCCGTTCGGCGCAAAGATCCGCGCAACTTCGACCATGTCTGCATCGGGCCCGTCAAAGAACGGATAGCGGCCAAAGGCGCGGGCCAGCAGCGCATCCGGTTCTTCGTTGGCACGGCTGGCTCCGGCAGATCGCCGGACGGGGAGGATGAGACGCTCGTTGCCCTTGGCTTAAATGCAAACCTATATTATAGGTTTACACAAGCAATAGGATAACAAATGAGCGCAACGGTACCGAGCACACCATCTTCCGGCGATCTCGTCGCAGGCGCCGTCTCGCAGATTTCTGCCTTCATCCGCGAGCGCGGCCTTAAGCCGGGGGATCGCCTACCCTCCGAAGCAGCCCTGACGGGAAGCCTCAATGTGTCCCGTACCGTGGTCCGCGAAGCTCTGCGCTCGCTCGCCGCGATGCGGCTGATCGATCTCGGCGCGGGGAAGCGGCCCGCCGTCGCCGCACTCGACGACAGTTCGATTGCCATGACCTTCCGGCATGGCCTGTTCACCCACCAGATCGATATCCGTCAGATCTATGACGCCCGCCGCACCATCGAGGGGCGTACCGCAACGCTCGCCGCCCTGCTGCGCACCGGGAAGGAGGCGGACGAGATCCTCGGCTTCGCCCGCGCCATGCAGAACCGACTCGACCAACCCGCCCTCGTCATGGAAAACGACCTCGCCCTCCATCTGGCAATTGCGCGCGCCTCGAAGAATCCCGTCTTCGCCCTGATGATCGGCGCCTTTCAGGGCATCATCGTCGAGAGCTGGCCGATCGGCTGGAAGGCGCGCGCCACCGACCACGAACGAGAGGCCATGAACCGCCTACACCTCGACCTCGCCGAGGCGATCGCCGCCTCCGATCCTCGGGCGGCCTCGACCATCATGGACCAGCATTTCGACCAGAGCCTGAGGGCTCTTGCCCGTGGCGGTCTGACCTGAACCAAGAAACAGGAGTTCCCATGAAAATTGCCCGTCTCGAAACGGTGCGTATCGCCGAGCGCGCCAATCTTCTTTGGCTGCTGGTGCACACCGACGAGGGCCTGACCGGCCTTGGGGAAACCTTCTTCGGCGCAGAAACGGTCGAAGCCTATATCCACGAATACATCGCGCCGCGCGTCATCGGACGCGATCCACTGGAGATCGACCGGCTCGCGGCCGATCTCGTCGGCTATCTCGGCTTCCGCTCGTCCGGTGCGGAAGTGCGCGGCAATTCCGCCTTCGACATCGCGCTTTGGGATCTGTTCGGCAAGGCAACCGGCCAGCCGATCGCGCAATTGCTCGGCGGCTTCACCCGAAAGGAGATCCGGACCTACAACACCTGCGCCGGCACCGAATACATCAAGAAGGCGACCGGCCAGACGACGGCAAATTACGGTCTCGCCGAAGGGCGCGATTACGACGACCTGAACGGCTTCCTGCATCGCGCCGACGAGCTTGCCCACTCATTGCTGGAAGAGGGCATCACGGCCATGAAGATCTGGCCCTTCGATGCGGCAGCGGAGAAGACACGCGGGAATTATATTTCCATGCCAGACCTCAGGCAGGCGCTCGTACCGTTCGAAAAGATCCGCGCCGCCGTCGGCGACCAGATGGACATCATGGTCGAATTCCATTCGATGTGGCAGCTCTTGCCGGCGATGCAGATCGCTAAGGCACTGACGCCGTATCAGACCTTCTGGCACGAGGACCCGATCAAGATGGACAGTCTTGCGAGCCTGCGGCGATATGCCGAGGTTTCGCCGGCCCCGATTTCCGCTTCGGAAACGCTGGGCTCGCGCTGGGCCTTCCGCGACTACCTCGAGACCGGCGCGGCCGGCGTGGTGATGCTCGATATCAGCTGGTGCGGAGGCTTATCCGAGGCACGCAAAATCGCGGCGATGGCGGAAGCCTGGCATCTTCCTGTCGCCCCGCATGATTGCACCGGCCCGGTCGTCCTGTGCGCCTCCACTCACCTTTCGCTGAATGCACCGAACGCGCTAGTGCAGGAGAGCGTGCGCGCCTTCTACCGAACCTGGTATCGTGATCTGGTGACCGCCCTTCCCGAAGTCAGCAACGGCATGATAACCGTGCCGCCCGGCGCGGGTCTCGGCATGGAGCTCAATCCCGAACTCGAGCGAGCCTTCACGGTCAGCCGTAGGATTTCGGACGGAAAGACCATCTGACATGCCGGCCGGAAACGGCACGGTTTTGGGGAGATCGATGACAAACATGAGTGAAACAACCAGGACCGGCAGCCGCTTCGCATTGCTTGCCGGACCAGCAGCCATGCTGCTGGGGATGTTGATGTTCGCGCTGAACGACGCGATGGGAAAATGGCTGGTCGCAAGTTATGGCCTCGGCCAGGTGATCCTGATCCGCAGCCTGGCCGCGCTGCTCATTCTGTCACCTTTCGTTTGGCGCGCTGGTTTGAAGCCGGTCATTGAGACGGAGAGGCCGCTGATGCAGGCGCTGCGCGTCGTCTTTTCGACCTTGGAGGTGTTCTGCTTCTACTATGCGGTCACCTATTTGCCACTAGCCGACGTCATGACCTATTGGCTGGCGGCCCCGATCTATGTCGCCGCTGTGTCACCGCTCCTGCTCGGCGAAAAGGTTGGCTGGCGACGCTGGACGGCGATCTTCATCGGCTTCGTAGGCGTCGTCATCACCCTCGAACCGTCGAAAGCAATATTCACCATGCCCGCCTTCATCTCGATCGTTGGCACCTTCGCTTTCGCCTTCATGCTACTGTCGGGCCGCAGCCTGCGTTCCACGCCGGACAAGACGCTGGTGCTTTTCCAGCTAGGCGGCGCAGGTCTTGCCGGGCTTATCATCGCCCCGATCGACTGGACGCCGCTGACCTCCGTTCCGGAAATCGCCCTGCTGAGCCTTCTGGGCGTCGTCGCCATGGGCGCACATATGCTCGTCAACCGCGCGCTTAAGATCTCCGACGCTGCGACCGTTGCGCCGCTTCAATATACGCTTCTTGTCTGGGCAATCGTCTTCGGCTGGATGTTCTTCGGCGACATACCGCGCCCCACCATGATGGTCGGCGCGACCCTCATCATCGGATCCGGCATGTTCATTTTCTTCCGTGAACAGCAATTGAAGAAGGGCCGGTCCGATCGTCCGCTTGAGGTCCCCTGAGCGAATATGCCCCGAATGGCAAAAGGGCCCGTGGCTGACGCCACGGGCCCTTTTTGAACTCAGGCCGTTCGCTTACTTACGGATCTCGGCGAGCTTGGCGAGAATGCCGTCGACGACGGGGGCGCCGATCTCGGCCTTGTGCTTTTCATAGACGACCATCGACTTCTCGCGGATGCGGGCCTGTTCTTCCGAAGACAGGACGTTCACTTCCAGGCCGGCAGCCTTGATCTTCTCGAGCGACTTCTGGTTCAGGTCGCCGATGACCTGGCGTTCGACATCACGACCAACGGTGGCGCATTCCCGCAGAGCCGCCTGCTCATCGGGCGTATAGGTGTCGAAGATCGCCTTGGAGAAGAGGAAGAGGAACGGAGTGTAGGCGTGGTTCGTTTCGGTGATGTACTTCTGCACTTCGAAGAACTTCGAAGTGTCGATCGTCACATAAGGGTTTTCCTGGGCATCGATCGTCTTGGTTTCGAGCGCCGAGAAGACCTCGCCGAAAGCCATTGGGGTGGCGTTGGCCCCGAGGTTCTGGAAAGTGTCGAGGAAGACGTTGTTCTGCATGACGCGAACCTTCATACCCTCGAAGTCTTCCCACTTGGTGACCGGGTGCACCGAGTTGGACAGGTTGCGGAAGCCGTTTTCCCAGTAGCCGAGGTTTACAAGGCCGACGGCTTCGAGCTTCTTGTTCATCATCTCGCCGAATTCGCCATCGAGAACCTTGTAGGCTTCCTGGGCGTTGGAGAAGAGGAACGGGAGGTCAAAGACGCCGAGCGACGGCTCGATGCCGACGAGCGGCGACGACGAGGTGACAACGGCTTCCTGGACCCCTGAGCGCAGGGCCTGGGTTGCCTGCAGGTCACCGCCAAGCGCGCCGCCCCAGAATGCCGTCAGCTTGAGCTTGCCGCCCGACTTTTCATCCAGGCACTTCTGCATGGCATCGATGCCGTTGCCAACTGGGTGGTCGGCGTTGATGCCGTTTGAAACGCGAATGGTGCGTTCATTGAATTCCGCGAAGGCGGGCGCCGACATCGTGCATGCCAATGCGATGGCGGTGGTGGTCAGAAGCAATTTTCTCAAAACTTATCCTCCCATGGATTGTTGAGTGAGAAGGTTCGCTGGCTGTCAGTGCAGCCAGCGGGCCGGTACAATCACCAGGTCCGGGAACAGGACCAGGAGAAAGAGCACGATTGTTTGCGCTACCAGGAACGGCCAGACCCCCGCCGTCACCTTGCCGAGCGGTATGCGGCCGACACCGCTGACAACATTGAGGACGACGCCGACCGGCGGGGTCAAAAGGCCGATGCAGTTGTTCATGATGAACAGCACACCGAAGTAGACCGGGTCGATCCCTGCCTGCTTGATGATCGGCATCAAGACCGGAGTCAGGATCAGGATCGTCGGCGTCAGGTCCAACGCTGTGCCGACGATCAGCACGAGGATCATGATGACGAACATCAGCAGGATTGGATGGCCGATCAGTGGTTTGATGAGGCCTGTAATCTCGGCGGGGATATTCGCGGCAGTGATCAGCCATGCCGAAACCAGTGCGGCGCAGACCAGGAACATGATAACCGACGTCGTCTTTGCGGCCTGCAGGATGACGTGCGGAAGTGTTTTCGGCGTCAGTTCCCGATAGATGAACATGCCGACGAAGAGCGCATAGGCCGCCGCAATGACAGCCGCTTCCGTCGGAGTGACCACGCCCGCCTTGATGCCGCCAAGAATGATGACCGGCATGCCGAGTGCCCAGAGTGCCCGACTCGTCACCTGAAGGCGCTCCTTCACCGGCGTCCGCGCAAGCGGCTCGACCTTGTCCTGGCGCACGACGATCAGCCATGTGACGACCAGTGCGAAACCCATCATGAGGCCGGGCACGACGCCCGCCATAAAGAGCTGCGTGATCGAAACGTTGGCGGCGACCCCGAAGACGATGAACGCCATCGACGGCGGAATGACCGGCGCGATAATGCCGCCAGCGGCAATGAGGCCGGCCGAGCGCGGGATATTGTAGCCGGCCTTGGCCATCATCGGAATGAGGATGGCAGCGAGCGCGGCAGTGTCGGCGGCGGCGGAGCCAGAAATACTGGCCATGATAAGCGCGGCCACGATCGCCACGATACCGAGGCCGCCGCGTATGTGACCGACCCAAGCGATGGCGAAGTCGATGATCCGCCGCGACAAGCCGCCAGCGTTCATCAGTTCGCCGGCCAGGATGAAGAAGGGGATGGCGAGCAAGGTGAAGGTGTCCGCCCCCGCGATCATGTTCTGCGCGATGATCTGGGTGTTGAACATACCCATGTACCACATGAGCACGACGCCGCAGAACATCAGCGAAAATGCAACCGGCACCCCGATCGCCATGGCTCCAAGCAAGGAACCAACGAAGACAAGAAGGGTCATCAGCTACGCTCCGCCATCTGTTCAAGAGTGAGGTTTTCGCCAGCGAAGGCTTCGATTTCCTCTTGCGTCACCCGACCGGTAAGCAGGCGGACGAGACGTTCAAGCGCTATGATCGTGCAGCCGGCGCCGGTGAAGAAGCCGATGCCATAGACGAAACCCATCGACAGCCCGGTGACGGGCGCCTTCATGCTCCAGTTGATTGGAAACTGCGTCCAGGTACCCCAGAAGAAGATCGCCGAGCAGGCGACGATCACCAGGTTGCTGAGGATCATGCAGACGATGCGGCCCTTCCGGCCGAAAAGCGCAACCAGCGTTTCGACACCCAGGTGAGCATGTTCGCGAAATGTCACGACGGCGCCGATAAAGGTGACCCAGACGAAGAAATAGCGCGCCAGTTCGTCCGACACTGTAAGGCCGGAATTCATCGTGTAACGCATGACAACGTTCACGAAAACCATGATCGCCATTCCTGACATAAGGACGATCAGCAGGATTTCGAGAATCCTGTAGAATAGATCGACTGCCTTTTGCACTCGTTCCCTCCCCGATAGCTTTACAAGAGGCCGCGCGTGGCAAGATCTCGCGCGAGAGCGCCGTCGCGCAGCAATACGGGGCAGGCACCATAAACGGCCTCCGACCAGACATGCGCGACCAGAAGGGCCTGCGCTGTGCCTTTTGGCAAAATTGCAGCCACGGCTAGTGAATGCTTGGACACCAAGTCATCCCCCCTCGAATATCTCCCAGGCAGCAACCTCCTGCCACCTTGCCTTATTGTCAGGATGTCTGACAACACCTCGCAAGCCTTTTAGTCGGACTCTATTGTGCTGTCTAGCGCTCAAATGGCGGGTAAATCAAAAAGCCGCTGCGATAGAAGTTCTCGCCACCATTTCCACAGGCTCCAGACGTTTCTGGCACCGTTTGATCAGCCACGATCAATAGGCCTGAAGCGTCAGGTCGAGGCGCCTCGCCGCCCCCAACAAGTGCGTCTTCATCGCCTCCCTGGCCCGCTTCGGATCCCGGCTGGCAATGGCGTCGCGCACGACGACATGTTCCTCGATCGTCACTTCAACGATCTCCTCAAGAACCGCGGCCGCTCGGGCCGCATTAATTGCGAGACTGATGCGCTCCGCGATGAACCCGATAAAGACCGAGAAGTACTCGTTCCCAGTGCCGGCGGCGACGGCGCGGTGAAACGCAAGGTCGGCGTCGATGCCCTCCGCGGTCCACTTTTCCGCGCCGGTCATACTCGCAAGTGCCTCGTCGATACGGGCAAGATCGTTGGCCGTATGGTGGAGCGCGGCCAGACCCGCAGCCTCGATCTCCAGCGGCACACGCAATTGAAAAAGGTCGCGGAAACTTTGGCGGTCGGCCAGGTCATCCTGCTCGATTCGGATCGCGCGTGCGTGCGGCTCGGTCACGAACGCACCAACACCCTGGCGCGTCTCGACCAATCCTTCGTTGCGCAGCTGAGCAATCGCCTCGCGCACCACGGACCGGCTTACGCCGAGCGCCTTGGCTAGAAAATGTTCGGTCGGCAGCTTTTCGCCGGGACGCATTCGACCTTCGATTATGTCGCGGCCAATCTGACCCGCAATGCGTGCCGGTAAATGCTCAGTTCGCCTGATATGTCCAAATTCCATGGTCTTTCCGCCCCGCCTCTCACGTCACGATGAGGTTGTCTATCAATCCCTCGCGAAACTCAATTGGCAACCGGGGTTCATCCGAAGATCCGGATCGACCGCTGTCTTCACAGCGGTCAGCAGCTTGCGCCGAACCTCAGACAGACGCGCGTCGAAATCGGACTTTTTCAGGCGACCAATACCATGCTCGGCACTGATCGAGCCGTGATAGCCGTCCAGCACTTCGTTGATAATCGTCTTCGCCTTGTAGATCCGCGTATCAATCTCACTGCGCGGCAGATCGCCCGGAGGCAGCACATTCAGGTGGACGTTGCCGTCGCCGACGTGACCGTAGGAAACGCAGACACATTCCGGAAGTGCGTCGTAGACGGCCTTTTGCGCATCGCGCACGAAATCGGCAAGGCGCGACAGAGGAACAGAAATGTCGGTGCGCAAGTGCGGACCGCGCTTGGCCTGCCCCTCGTTCATGCCCTCTCGGAAAAGCCAGAGATTGCGCGACTGTGCCTTCGAAGTGGCGATCACCCCGTCGACCACCAGACCGTCGCCCATGACGCCTTCGAGGAAACGCTCCATCAGATCCGACACGTCGACCAACCCCGAGCCGGAAATTTCAATAAGCGCATAGGCCGGGTAGTCCCCCGACATCGGCACGGCGAGGTCCGGCATGGCCTCACGCGCGAGCGTGAAGGCAATCGGCGGCATGAACTCGAAGGCCGACAGAAGGTCGCAGCAGTCGCGACGGGCGCGGCGGTAGAGCGCGATCACGTCATCGAGCGCATTCAATCCAACCAGGGCGGTGGCCACCTGATCTGGCATCGGCACGAGTTTCACCGCGACCGCCGTGATGATCCCGAGCGTACCTTCAGCTCCGATGAACAACTGCTTTAGATCAATGCCGCGATTGTCCTTGCGCAGCGTTGACAACCCGTCGAAAACGGAACCGTCAGGCAGAACCACTTCCAGTCCAAATACGAGTTCGCGTGTCATGCCGTAGCGCAGGACATTGATCCCGCCGGCATTGGTGGAGACGTTCCCGCCAATGCGGCAGGACCCCTGCGCACCGAGCGCGAGCGGGAAGAACATTCCCACTTCCTCGACCTTTTCCTTGAATTCGGACAGGATAGCGCCCGCCTCGACGACGGCCGAAAAATCGTCGACGTCTATCCGGCGGATCGCATTCATGCGCTCGAGGCTGAGCACAATCTGATTTTCCGGTGCATCCGGCGTCGCACCCAGCACGAGGCCGGTGTTTCCGCCCTGCGGCACGATCGCAACGCCGAGTTCGGCGCAGACGCGTACCGCTTTTACGACATCGTCTGTGGAACGCGGACGAAGGACAGCGATCGCTCCGGTGGTCACATCCCCGTGCCAGTCACGACAATAGCGCTCCACCTCTTCCCCGAGGAGAACTAGGTCCGCCCCGAGGGCATCCACGAATTTCTGCTGATATGACTGGATACTCACGCTCACGTGTTTCCTTCCGGCCCCGGCACTCCAGGAGACCCAGCCGAAACCGTGACGACCTGTGCGTGATGGCAACTATTCTGTTTTCAAGGGCATCATATAAGGTTATCAGACAACCTTACAATGCCTTTCTCCGATCGATTGGTTCGTACGTTCGTCGGAAGGTGGAACGAAAGCATGGAGGAGGTAATCACATGCACATCCTGATCATTGGCGCCGCCGGCATGGTTGGTCGCAAGCTCGCGGCACGTCTTGCAAAGGATGGAAACCTCGACGGCCGTGCCATCGACGCGATGACGCTGATCGACGTCATTACCCCGGAAATGCCATCAGGTTTCTCCGGGAAGATCGTCCTTGAGACCGGCGACCTTTCGGCTGCCGGCGAAGCCGAGCGCATTGTCGCAAAACGGCCTGACGTGATCTTCCACCTCGCCGCCATTGTGTCTGGCGAAGCCGAACTCGACTTCGACAAGGGTTACCGCATCAACCTCGACGGCACCCGTTATTTGTTCGACGCGATCCGTATCGCGCACGGCCAGGATGGCTACAAGCCCCGTGTTGTCTTCACCTCGTCGATCGCCGTCTTCGGCGCACCCCTGCCCTATCCGATCCCGGACGAGTTCCACACAACGCCGCTGACGAGCTACGGCACCCAGAAGGCGATATGTGAACTCTTATTGTCGGACTATTCGCGCCGCGGCTTCTTCGATGGCATCGGCATCCGCCTTCCAACCATCTGCATCCGTCCAGGTAAGCCGAACAAGGCCGCCTCCGGCTTTTTCTCGAACATTCTGCGCGAGCCACTGGTCGGCCAGGAAGCGGTACTTCCGGTCTCCGAGGATGTCCGCCACTGGCACGCCTCGCCGCGTGCAGCCGTCGGCTTCCTGATCGACGGCGCGACCATCGACGTCGAAAAGGTCGGCCCGAGGCGCAACCTCTCCATGCCGGGTCTCAGTGCTACCGTTGGCGAACAGATTGAGGCGCTGCGTCGCGTCGCCGGCGAGAAGGCTGTGTCACTCATCCGTCGCGAACCCGACGAGATGATCATGCGCATGTGCGCAGGCTGGGCACCCGGTTTCGAAGCCAAGCGCGCCATCGAACTCGGCTTCACCGCTGAGAAGTCCTTCGACGAGATCATCAAAGTCCACATCGAGGACGAACTGGGAGGCAAGCTTTGACGCCTGCGGGCAGGGCGACCGTGTCCCCGCATTTCATCTCCTCGGCACCCGGTCATCGGCGCGCCGCCTAATGAAGGCCTGTTTTCCTGTCTGCGCTAAACAAACTTCCCTCTTACATCTTCGCCCTTCTCGACGCTCGCACGAACGGACACTCGCTTCCCGCCGGGCTCTATACGCGAGAAGACGTCTTCGACGCCGATATCGATGTTTTTTCCATGAACAATGGATCTGCATCGGTCTCGACTGCGATGTGCCGCAAGCTGGCGACGCCACGGGACAGGAATGGCCGACGAATGGCCCGGCATCCTACTCCACCCCGATTTCGACCACAGCTTCAGCGGCTTCATTGAAGAGAACATGGTTCTCAATGTCGAAAGTCTGATTGCGGAGGCAGGGTCAGAGAGCATCAAACTCGAGACGCAAGTGCTTGTTACGTCTCGAGGTGTCGAGCGGCTGGATACATTTCCTTGGGAGGACATCTAAAGAGTATTGGACGCGCCCAAGTCGGCAACGCATCAGGATTGGCAGGCGAAAGACCAGCGCAAATGAGCGACTTCACCATCGCGTCTGCACTGTTTTCAGAATGTGGCTGCTACCGATACCGGCGTGGAGCGACAGTGGGACCCTTGGAAAGAAGCCGTTGGCTTCCTAATGCTCATTCCCGTCAACCGCCGACGCCTACAGCACCGATCCCACGCTTCGCCGATGTATCGCCTTTGCGAAAATCATGGGGGTTCGGTGGTCTTGTTATCGGAAATCTCTTTGCGCTCCGATCGCCCAAGCCAAGACTGATCTACGAATGCACGGACCCCGTTGGGCCGGAAAACGATTGCTACTTGCGTAAAATTCCCGAAAGCTGCGAGCGCATCGTCTGCGGTTGGGGAAGGCATGGCGCCTACCTCGATCGGGCCTCCGGCGTTTGTCGAATGCTTACAACATCAAAGCTCTACGCGCTTGAGGTTACGGCGGGCTGGCACCCATCCCACCCGCTCTACATTTCCGTCGCAGCCGAGCCAAAGCCATTCCAAATCTCAATGATTTCCCCAGCCGCACCTGATCAAAAGGCAGCATTATCGCTGGGCTAGACGGACTGCCCCAGTTCCGGCAGGACGTCGAACAGGTCGGCGACGAGACCGTAGTCGGCAACCTGGAAGATCGGGGCTTCCTCGTCCTTGTTGATGGCGACGATGACCTTCGAATCCTTCATGCCGGCAAGATGCTGGATGGCACCCGAGATGCCGCAGGCGATGTAGAGATCAGGTGCCACGACCTTGCCGGTTTGGCCGACCTACCAGTCGTTCGGGGCATAGCCGGCATCGACGGCGGCGCGCGACCGGAGATGATGATCTTCGCCGAGGTCAGTTCCGGACGGTCGGAGGCCGACAGCGCGTCCTTAACGAAGGTCGACAGTGGCGATGAAGAAAGAGCTGCCGTCGAGATTTCCTCAACGGCAGCAGTTAGGCCTTGGGGAACGGCCTGGGAGAACGAGGCGGTGTGTACGGTGATGAGTCGTCTGTTGTGAGTCGCCTGCACCGTCTGGATGGAGTTGCCGGCATAGGTCGGCCGCTTGAAGGTGTCTGCTGACCACCTCGATGATCTCAGAGACCTGGGCGACATCGAGCAGGGCTGCGACGCGCGGCATGACATTCTTACCGTTCGAGGTAGCGGCAGCGATGATCGTGTCATAGGCACCGGAAAGCTGGGCGATGAGTGTCGCCAGCGGCTCGGCGAGGTTGTTGGCGAGGCTTGCGTCCTCGGCAAAAGCACCTTGGACACGCCCGACAGCCTGGCGGCCTGTTCGGCCGCAGCCTTGGCGCCGGCGCCGGCGACAAGCACGGTCACGTCGCCGCGGATCAGGATGGCGCGGTCGGCACCCATGGCAAGCGCCGTGCGTAGCGTCTCTTCGGCCTTGGCCGGGCCGATCGACACGACGATCACCTCCTCGGCCTTGCCTGCTTCCTTCAGCCGCAGCGCCTCCTCGACCGAGATCTCGTCGAACGGGTTCATCGACATCTTCACATTCGCGAATTCGACGCCTGTGCCATCCGGCTTCACGCGGATCTTCACGTTATAACAACCACCCGCTTCACGGGGACGAGAATTTTCATGGCTGCACCTGTGCGTTAGAGTTCGGGGTCGAAGCAGCGCTTCGCTTGGGCAGGAGCACCCAGAACGCAAACAGCGGCTGATCTGTCGATCGCATCGCATGCTTTATCCCTGGCGGGTTATAGAACGATCCGCCGATACGGGGTGAGAACCAGGAAGAATCCCCATGCTGGAACTCTCCGTCGGACATCACCAGATAGACTTCTTCCGGGGCATGGTTGTGATCGGGATACCGGACATTCGGTGCCATCAATGTGGCACCAAACCAGACGTCGTTGCGCTCCTCCAAACCTCCCGGCCCGACGATCATCGCATTCGCATGCCCGTCCTGAAAGTTTCCGCTTGCGGTGCTGGATACGTCCTGGCGATGCCGCCAGATGAGAAGGGGCTCAACTGCGTGGAAGCAAGCGTAGAATTCCTTAAGCACCGGCGATCGGACATCGACCGAAATCTTGGACAAGAACTCGCACACCGGTAACCGGCGCCCCTCTCCCGGCCGCTGTTCGCCCGACGTCTCAAGTTCCGAAAATGCCTGCCCGAGCGAACGGCGGGCTTCCGGATCTCTGGCATGTTTATCGAACGCCACATAGGCGGCGTCGATTAGAAGCTGTAGCTGTTCGGCACGTTCTGCCACTGACAAACCTCCGTCTGCTAGGACGCGTTCTTGCGTGTTCTAGAGATCCTTCGCGATACGCAGGCCGTCGTAGATGGCCGCATGTGTATTGCGTGCTGCGACCGCATCGCCGATGCGGAAGAGCTGGAACGCTCCTTCGGCGTTGCGGACGACGGACTGCCGCTCGCCTGCAAGGAGTTGGTCGTAAGAGGTCTCGCCGAGGTTGCTCGATAGAGGCTTGAGGTCAAAATAGAGGTCGTCGAGCGGGATCGTGCCATGGTTGACGACAATCTGGTCGACGACGCGCTGCTTCGATACGCCACCGTAATCGCTTCCGACGCTGGCAACGATCTGGTTTCCGTTCCTTTCAGCGGATTCGAGGCGGAAGGTGACTGTGAAGGTCACATCCAGCTTCTGAAGAGACCGCATGTAGGGAACTAGGTTCATGGCCATGACCTCAGGCGCGAATGAGCGATCGGGCGTCATGATTTCGACCTTTGCGCCCGCCTTGGCCAGGAACTCGGCGGCCTGCAGGCCCGCGTGATCTCCGGCATCGTCGAAGACGAGAACGTTCGAGCCCGGCTTCACGTCGCCGGATATGATATCCCAGGACGATACGACAAGATCGTTGCCCTTGGTCAGAACCTCCGTGTGAGGAAGGCCGCCGGTCGCGATGATGACGACGTCTGGCTTCTCCGCGGTGATCGTGTCTTCCTCGGCCCAAGTATTGAAATGGAAGACGACCCCGTGTTTTTCGCACTGGGCCATCCGCCAGTCGATGATGCTGATCATCTCTCGGCGACGTTCGCTCTGGGCGGTCAGCCGGATCTGTCCGCCCGGATTGCTTGCCGCCTCGAAGACGATCACCTCGTGACCGCGCTCGGCGGCGACCCGGGCGGCTTCGAGGCCGGCCGGGCCAGCGCCGACCACGACAATTTTCCTGCGGACCTCGGCCTTTGGGATGACGTGGGGCATCGTCTCCTCTCGCCCGGTGGCAGCGTTGTGAATGCAAAACGCCATGCCGCCCTGATAAATGCGGTCAAGACAGTAATTGGCGCCGACGCATGGCCGAATGTCTTTTTCCCGTTTCTCAATGATCTTGCGGACGATATGAGGATCGGTCATGTGCGCACGCGTCATGCCGACCATGTCGACCTTCCCCGCCGCAATTGCGTGACGAGCCGTGGCGACGTCGGGGATCTTGGCGGCATGGAATGTTGGGAAATTGGTCGCCGCCCTGATTTCCCCGGCAAAGTCGAGGTGAGGCGAATTTGCCATCCCCTGGATCGGAATGACATCTGTCAGACCCGGATCCGTGTCGATATGGCCACGAATAACGTTCAGGTAGTCGATAAGGCCGCTGTCACGAAGCCTGCGGGAGATTTCAATGCCCTCTTCCTTGCCGGTGCCGCCAGGAAGGCGTTCGTCAGCGGTGTAGCGGACACCAAGGATGAAGTCGTTGCCGACTCTCTCGCGCATCGCCTTGAAGACATCGAGACAGAAGCGCATGCGGTTTTCGAGCGATCCGCCGTAAGGGCCCTCGAGTTCGTTGGTCAATGGCGAAGCGAACTGGTCGATCAGATGGCCGTAGGCCTCGAGTTCAACGCCGTCCATCCCGCCGGCTTTCATGCGCTCGGCGGCGTCGGCAAAGTCCTTGATGATGCGCTCGATATCCCAATCTTCCAGCTTCTTCGGAAATGCTCGATGTGCAGCTTCGCGGTGGTGAGACGGAGCAACGACGGGAAGCCAGTCGCCCTTGTCCCAGCGCGTTCGCCTGCCGAGGTGCGTGAGCTGAATCATGATCGCAGCGCCCTCTTCGTGGACGGCGTCCGTCATCTCCCTGACCCAGGGTACGATCTCGTCCTTGTACGCCAGGAGATTGTTGAAGACCGGTGGACTGTCCTTGGACACGGCTGCGGATCCGGCAGTCATTGTCATGGCGACGCCGCCTTTGGCCCGCTCGACCGTATAGGCCCGGTAGCGCTCCTTGGGCATGCCATCCTCGGGATAGGCCGGCTCATGGGATGTCACGATGATGCGGTTGCGTAGCGTCAGATGCTTCAGTTGATACGGCTGCAGCAGGGGATCGTTCGACATCTGTCATGCTCCGAATTAGGAAGTGGTCCGAACGCTAGGCGGAATGTACACATGTGTCAACGGCGAAAACACGGCAGTCAATTTTGGTGGACAGTCATGTACATTTTTATTGTGCGGAGCTTAACGATTTGCTAGGAATTGAACATGGACCAGAATTTGAACGACAGTGGCTGGCGTGGATCGCAGGAGGGATGGCTCGAGGCAGCCTACGACTCCCTGCTGGAGTCCGGGATAGACTCCGTGAAGATCCTGCCCCTGGCAAAGAAGCTCAATCTGTCGCGCACCAGCTTCTATTGGTTCTTCAAGGATCGCGAAGAGCTTCTGGACGGGCTGGTCTCGCGCTGGCGGGCGAAGAATACAGGTTCGATCGTCAAGCAGTCGGAAGCCTATGCGGAGACCCTGGCGGAAGCGATGCTGAACGTCTTCGACTGCTGGCTGGACAGCCGGCTGTTCGACAGCAAGTTCGAGTTTGCCGTGCGAAGCTGGGCGCTACAGTCGGAGGAGATCCTTCAGGAGGTTCAAGAGGCCGATCGAACGCGGATGGACGCGCTTGCCAGCATGTTCAAACGCTTTGGCCATCCAGAAATCGGCGCGGATGTTCGCGCACGGACAACCTACCTCGTTCAGATCGGCTATATTTCGATGCAGTCGAACGAAAGTATCAGCGTCCGCATGAAGCGCATCCCGGAATATATCGCAATCTACACGGGTGAAACTCCGCAGCAGCGGGAGCTTGACCGGTTCTTTGCCAGACATAGCTACAAGCCAGGCTAGGGATGAGATGAGCGGAAAAGCAAGGATCGGGATTGTTGGTGGCGCAGGTTGGCTTGGCGGTTCCATCGCAGAGTCGGTCCTTCGTGCAGGTCTTGCAGATCCCGAGAATCTCACGCTCTCCTATCGCCGCTCTCGGCCAGACCGCTTCGCCGCCTCGCACTGGACAACGGACAATCAGCTCCTTGCAGACCGTTCGGATGTGGTGATCTTATCTGTGCGCCCGGAAGACTGGGGTTCGGTCCCGGTGAAGCTAGAGCGGAAGCTTCTGATCTCGGTCATGGCCGGTATCCGCGTCTCAGCGCTCATCGAAAGGCATGCGACCAAAAGAGTTGTCAGAGCCCTCCCCAACGCTGCCGCCGAAGTCTCCTGTTCCTATACGCCCTGGATGGCATCGGCCGGTGTCGATCCGGATGATCGCAGTCTGGTGCGAAAGATCTTTGGCGCCTGTGGCGTCGAAGACGAAGTGGGCAACGAAACGCACATCGATTACCTGACGGGCATGTCGGGCACCGGCCCCGCCTTTCCGGCGCTCCTTGCCGCGGCAATGATGAAGCACGCGATCAGTCAAGGTTTGCCTGAGGAGATTGCGCAGCGCGCTGTCCTGGCGATGCTGACCGGAACCGGACGCCTGCTAGAACGGCAGCAAGAGAATCCGACCGAGATCGTCAACCGCTTTCTCGAATACCGCGGGGTAACCGCGGCTGGCATTGAAGAAATGCGCGCGTCAGGATTCGACGATGCTGTTTCCAATGGATTGGCTGCAGCCTTCAAGAAATCGGTGAGTATGGGAGACCCTTCCTAACGACCGTTGAAGCGGGTTTCGCGGCGTCCCGCTCAAGAATGCATGCCGCTAAAAAGGGAACGATAATGACCAAGTTATTGGCTTCTACGTGCATGGTATTTGGGCTACTGGGAGTGGCCTCATACGCAAATGCAGCAGAGTGTGGCAGCGTCACAATCGCGAGCATGAACTGGCAGAGTGCCGAAGTCCTGTCGAACCTGGATAAGATCATCCTGAACGAGGGATATGGCTGCCAGGCGGAAATCACTGTGGGCGATACTGTTCCAACAATTACGTCAATGGCGGAGAAGGGCGAACCCGACATCGCTCCCGAAGCCTGGGTGGACCTTCTTCCTGAGGTTGTGAAGAAGGGCACAGACGAGGGACGCATCATCAAGGTCGGTTCGCCACTTCCCGATGGTGGGATCCAGGGTTGGTGGATCCCCAAATATCTGGCGGACGCCCATCCTGACGTAAAAACGATTCCTGACATGCTCAAGCACCCGGAACTGTTCCCGGATGCGGAAGATTCCTCGAAGGGAGCAATTTACAACGGACCGCAGGGCTGGGGCGGCACGGTTGTCACATCGCAGCTCTTCAAGGCGTTTGAAGCTGAAAAAGCAGGCTTCAAGCTCGTGGACACTGGCTCCGGCGCGGGCCTCGATGGCTCGATCGCAAAGGCATACGAGCGCAAGCAGGGCTGGGTCGGCTACTACTGGGCCCCGACGGCTTTGCTTGGCAAGTATGAAATGGTGAAGCTCGAAGCCGGCGTCCCAGCCGACGCTGCCGAGTGGAAACGCTGCAATACGGTTGCCGACTGCGCCGACCCGAAGCCGAACGCATGGCCAGTCGATACGATTGTCACGCTCGTTGCAAAGCCCTTCTCCGAAAAGGCCGGGCCGGATGTGATGGCCTACCTCGAGAAGCGCTCGTGGAGCAATGATACTGTCAACAAGCTGATGGCCTGGATGACGGACAATCAGGCGAGCGGCGAGGACGGTGCCAAGCACTTCCTGAAGGAAAACAAAAACATCTGGACAAAGTGGGTGTCGGAAGACGCAGCAAAGAAAATCGAAGCCTCGCTTTGATTGTTGAATGGGCGGCGCGTTTTGACACGCGCCGCCACTTCAGAAGCCGGAAAACAACCAGAAGACTTGTCACGGCTCTTTCAGAGAAAAGGGGAACCGAATGGAATGGTTTTACAAATTTCCGCACATGAATGACGACAGTCTTCGCGACCTCAAGAAGATGATTGACGACGGATTTCGCGCCTTCACGAGGGCATACGGCGATTCAATCGAGGGCTTCTTTTCTCCGTTGCAACACTTCCTGATAGCCGTCGACCGGTTCATGACCCAAACGCCGTGGCCGATCATAACGCTGATGGTCCTCATTGTTGCATGGCTCGGAAGCCGCAGCTTGAAGATCGTGCTCGGCTGTCTCGTGACGCTGCTGCTCATCGGTTACTTCGACATGTGGGAAGACACGATGCGGACGGTGTCGATGATCTTCGTCTGTACGGTCTTGTCCATCGCGATCGGCTTGCCGATCGGGATTCTTATGGCGCGATCCGACCGGTTCCAGCGCGTCGTCCATCCGATCCTCGACGTGATGCAGACCATGCCGAGTTTCGTATACCTCATCCCCGTTGTCATGCTGCTCGGGATTGGCCGTGTTCCCGGTCTCATCGCCGTCGTGATCTATGCAATTCCGCCGATGATCCGATTGACCGATCTCGGCATTCGGCTGGTCGACAAGGACGTGCTCGAGGCAGCCGACGCCTTCGGGGTTTCGAATTCTCAGAAGCTGTTCAAGGTGCAGATGCCGCTTGCCCTGCCAACCATCATGGCCGGGATCAACCAGACCATCATGATGGCGCTAGCGATGGTCGTGATAGCCTCGATGATCGGCGTCCAGGGGCTTGGGCAACCGGTTCTGAAGGCGATTGCCAATCAGTACTTCACGCTGGGCATTTTCAACGGCCTTGCCATCGTCGGCATCGCCATCATCTTCGACAGAGTCAGCCAGGCATACGGCAAGCGGCTCCAGAAGCATCGGGAGATCGTTCATGGCTGATCACGACTTCGGCGGCATCAAGATCCGCCATCTCTTCAAGATCTTCGGTCCGAACGCGAGATCGCACATCGAGGCGGTTCAGAACGGACTGACGAAGTCTGAGTTGAACCGGAAGCACGGTCACGTGCTCGGGCTGCGTGATATCAATATCGAAATGCCGTCGGGCTCCATCCAGGTCATCATGGGCCTATCCGGTTCGGGGAAGTCGACGCTCATTCGTCACATCAACCGACTGATCGACCCGACCGCTGGCGAAGTGCTTGTCGACGGCGTGGACGTGGTCAAGATGGATGAGACCGAGCTTCGCGCATTCCGCCGGCATCAGACGGCTATGGTGTTTCAGAAGTTCGCGCTTCTGCCGCATCGCAACGTCCTCGACAACACGCTATTCGGCCTCGAGGTCCAGGGTGTGGAGCGTTCAAAGGCGGTCGACGTCGCAATGCGATGGCTCGAGCGCGTCGGATTGAAGGGCTTCGAGGAGAAATACCCGAACCAGCTTTCGGGCGGCATGCAGCAGCGCGTCGGCCTGGCGCGCGCCCTTTCGAATGACGCACCGGTTCTTTTGATGGATGAGGCCTATTCTGCGCTCGATCCGCTGATCCGCACGGACATGCAGACGGTGCTGCTCGACATCCAGCGGGAGATCAAGAAGACCATCGTCTTCATCACGCACGATCTCGACGAGGCGCTGAGACTGGGAGACCAAATCGCGATCCTGCGCGATGGCGAAATCATCCAGCAAGGCAGCAGTCAGGACATCGTATTGCGACCGGCAGACGAATACGTCGCCAACTTCGTGAAGGAGGTCAACCGCGGCCGCGTGGTTCAGGTCAGCGCCATCATGAGTCCGATGCGACCCGGAGCTGCGGTTGGCGGCGTCACTGTCGACGCTACGACGACCGTCGAGGAGGCCGTTCGCTTGCTTGCGTCGGTTCCGGATGGCGATGTGACTGTCATCGGCCAAGGATCTCGTCCCGTCGGGATGGTCACCTTCCGCCAGCTTGCGACCGCGATGGTCAACTCAGATACGGCCCAAACGCGCGAGGATGCCGTCGCGCTCGCCCAGTAAGGCTCCCGCGAGGAGGTTCGGCCTAATGCCCTGTTGAACGCATGCGCGGAGTTCATCGTCAGCTCCGTGCCCGCGCTCCCAGGAAATCGTTCGGCCCGTCAGGGCCCTTCAAAACGAGTTCAGTCCAGACAAAGGCGTTTGGCGCCTTCCTCCTCCAAGTGTCGATGGATCCTGCCCCAAGGCCACGGCCTCGATAAGACCGTCATAGCCAAAGCCTAGCAACGAACCGCGTACAGGAGTGACTATGCCCGAAAAGTTTCCCCGCCTCTTCAGTCCGCTCCAGATCCGCGGGCACACTCTTCGTAATCGCATCGTGTTTGGCGCTCATACGGCAAACATGGCTGTCGACGGGCTGCCGACTGAGCGCCATGTCGCCTACTACGCCGAGCGCGCTATCGGCGGCGCCGGGATGATCGTTGTCGAGCCGATGCCGGTCCATGCTGCCGCGGTTCTGACGCAAAGGAACTTCCGTCATTCCGACGATACCGTGATTCCGCACTTTGCCAGGCTTGTTCGCGCCATCAAGGAGAATGGAGCCGTCGCAATCCAGCAGCTCTACCACGTCGGGGCGCATGGCGACTCCGACAACTCCTTCCATCCCCATTGGTCGCCGTCCGGTCTGCCGAGCTACCACGATAGTGACGGCTCGCATCCAATGTCAGAAGCCGAGATTTGGGAGACCATCGAAGGGTTTGTTCAGGCGGCGCGCCGATGTCGCGAGGCCGGCTTCGACGGTGTCGAAGTATGGGCAGCCTATCTGGGGATGGTCGACCAATTCTGGACGCCTTGGAGCAATCGGCGCGAAGACCAGTGGGGGGGCTCGCTCGAAAACCGCACACGCATGTCGCGCGAGATTCTCTCCCGGATCAGAGAGACATGCGGACCAGATTTCATCATAGGCCTCGCAGTGAGCGACGAGCCGGATGTGAAGGCCGCGCTGCAGCGAGACGAGCTCGCGGAGATCGTGAAGCTGCACGACGAGCTCGGCCTGATGGACTATGTCACATGCGGGTCTGGCGGATACCTCGACTTCTACAAGCTCATGCCGACATTCATCTATCCTGAAAAGCTCGGCGCCGATCTTGCCGCCTGCCTTAAGAAGGTCGTGAGAAATTCCGCCGTCATTGCCGAAAGCCATATCCGAACACCTGAAAATGCGGAGACAGTTCTTGGCGAAGGCGCGTGCGACCTTGTGTCGATCGTTCGTGGACAGATCGCTGACCCTCACCTGGCGCGCAAGGCAGGTGAAGGCCGCCCCGAAGACATCCGCGGCTGCATATCCTGCAACCAGATGTGCTGGGGGCGCCGTTCCCGGGACTACTGGATAAGCTGTCTGATCAATCCTTCGGCGGGACGAGAATTCGAATGGAAAGGCGATCGTTTCACCAAGACATCCAATCCAAAACGCGTATTTGTCGTCGGTGGCGGCCCGGCGGGGCTCGAAGCGGCAAGGGTAGCGGCCGAACGCGGCCACAGGGTCGTCCTCTCGGAAGCCGGAACGCGTCTCGGTGGCAATTTTCTCCTCGCCGGCCTGCAACCGAGGCGTGCTCAGATCCTTGATCTGCTTGCCTGGTATGAACGCCAACTGGAAAAGCTCCCCGTTGACGTCAGACTGAATAGCTATGTGGAAGCAGATGACATCGACCCGTCGAAGGTGGACGTCGTGATCGTCGCGACCGGCTCCTATTCTCCGGAGACCGGGTTCCAGAAGGCCTTGCCGACGATTGCGGCGATGCCCGGGCTAGACAAGGGCGGCGTGTTCACCGTCGAGGCAGTCATGGCAAGGCAGGCAAGGCCAGGCAAGCACGTCCTTCTCTTGGACGAGGGCGGCGGCTGGCGCGGTTGCGGGACGGCCTGGAAGCTGGCGGAGGACGGCCATCAGGTCACGATCGTCACACCCGACCCGTTCGTCGGAAAGGAGCTTCAAAGAACGGCTGCCGATGTTCCGATGCGGCAGGCTTTGAAAAAGCTTGGCGTGCAGTGGATCACTGAGGTCAGCATCGCTGAATGGTACGGAAACGGTGCAACGCTTCTGGATCACAACACTGGTGAGCGCAACTTTGTAGAGGCGGACAGCCTGGTCACCGCAACGACAAATCATCCGATGGACTGGCTGATGCCAGGTCTGCTCGAACTGGGTGTTCCCGCGCGACAGATCGGCGATTGCGCGGCACCGCGGCAAGCTCCTTACGCCTTCTACGAAGGCAGAAAAGCGGGATTGGAGATCTGACATGTCCGAGGAGATCGTGCTCAAAAGGAAGGACGCCGAAGAACTTGCAATGAAGGCGTGCCTGGCCTCCGGCGCGGCTCGCGCGAGCGCACGCTCTCTCGTGGACGCCACGCTTTCGGCGGCAAGCTACGGTCCCCCTACCCTCGGGTTTCCGCACTTCGTCGATTATCTCGATGGATTTCGCGAGGGACGAATAAATCGCGAGCCCAAGCCGCGATTGGACCGCGCCTTCCCAGCATTTCTCGTTTCCGATGCAGATCGCGGCATCGCTCAGCTAGGCTTCGATCTCGCATTACCAGATCTGCTCGACGCGGTTCGCAGCTTTGGAGTTGCTGTCTTCACGCAAACCAACAGCTACACCACCGGCGAACTCGGATACTACGTCCGCAGACTTTGCAATGAGGGTGTGATTGGACTGGCGGCAACCAACGCAAATGCCATGATGGTCGCGCAAGCCGGCGGACCTGTCGTCTACAGCACAAATCCGATGGCATTCGGATTTCCGCTCGGCGAGCACACGCCGCCCATGATCATCGATCAGGCGTCGAGCGCCACCGCCTTCGTCAACATCGTCAGAGCGGCCGAAGAGAAAGACCCAATCCCGAAGGGTTGGGCAGTCGACGCAGGCGGCAACGCGACTGAGGATGCTGAAGAGGCGCTGGCGGGAGCTCTGTTGCCCTTCGGCGGCCGCAAAGGAGCCAATGTAGCGCTGCTGGTGGAGATGCTGTCTGCTGGCCTTTCCGGTGGCCCCTGGTCTCTGGACACGCCGGATTTCAGGTCGGGGACCACGTCGCCCGCGGTGGGGCTCAGCGTGATTGCAATCATGCCCGGTCCGGGAGCTGACGGACGGATCGCGCGGGCACTTCGCCAAGCAGTACGCTTGCAGAGAAAAGGCGTTTACGTGCCAGGAGTTACGGGAGTTAATTATCCTCGTACTTCGGGAGAAGTCTCTATCCCCCGAAGCGTATATGAAAAGATCGCCGCCATCGCTGAATAAGCAAAGGTGGGCTACCGCCGTCACCATCAGTCCGGAGGTAAAAAAACAAACACTCCTCGATACTTATGGGAGGATCTTCGTCTTTAGCATATTAGCCGCCGTTTGTCTTAGCTTGCGTATCGTCGCGGCTCATGACTGTTAGCCTTTCCGCTATCGGGCAAGGGAGCCTGTAACAAGCCTGCAAGATGTATCGGCCCTCAGACAACCTCTTGAAGCCTTAGATCGGCAGCCCACCAACCGCAAACAGCGCGACGGCTATCCAAAATAGCAGGCACACCTCCGTCGCAACCAAGTAGCCCATTGCACGATCGCTCATCATCCCCTCCTCGACCGCACTGCGTTGAAGCGCTCACTCGGCTAAGACATGCCTTTCTCGCCAGACGATGCGCTTACACAGCAACTCGATAGACCGCTTTCGAAGAGAGGAAGTCTGGTGTCTATACGAACTTACTCCCCGCCACCCTTCGAACTCCTCATACACTTCCAGGGAATCCGACCTTTTTGGCACGGTTGAATGCCCCTGCAGTACGCCGAGCTTCAATTGATCTCACTCCCTCAACCGAAGCCTGCTAGAAAGCTAGAAGCCAGCATGGCGGCGCACCACCAACCATGGCGCGAATCTCGACATCGCGATAGTGATTTCGTTAAGGCGTTGCTAAATTACAGCAAGATGCGATTGCCGTTCCGGCGTGTAAAACGCTTGTTCCTCTTCGAGCAATGTCTTGATCGGCCGCGTGCGGCCCCGCCGGCCAACTGATTGCGCATTTTAGGCGAATCCGACGCCAGACGATCGGCATTGTCTTCGACCTAGTAATTCGGATATATATGACGAAAGACAAAATATCGGAGATAGACGTGCGGCGAGAGACTGCGGACGAAACTGTCGCTGAAAGCAGCTACAGGCAGATACGTGCGGACATAATCTTCGGCCGCCTTGCGCCGGGACTGAAGCTCAAGCTTGAGAATTTGAAGAGCGCCTACGAGACGAGCGTCAGCACTCTGCGGGAAATTCTCAACCGCCTGACGTCCGAAGGGCTCGTGGTAGCTGAAGGGCAGCGGGGTTTTGAGGTTGCCCGAGTGTCCGTTGCGGACCTGAAAGAGGTCGCGGCTCTCCGCTTGCTTCTCGAAGAGCATGCGCTTGAGCAGTCGTTCGAACAGGGCGATGTGGAGTGGGAAGCGAGACTGGTGTCCGCCCACTACAAGCTGGCACGCATGGAAGAAGTCATGGCTTCGGGCGATTCCAGCAGGGCGGAAGACTGGAAGCGCTATGACTGGGAGTTTCACCAAGCGCTCATTTCCGCCTGTGGATCGCGCCTGCTCATGGAGACGCATTCGGCCGTCTTCGACAAATACTTGCGTTATCAGATGGTTGCGCTGTCCTACCGTGGACGTGTTGCCGAGCAGGAACATAGGCAGCTCTTGGAAGCCGCCCTGCAACGCGACAGCAAGACGGCAAAGAAAATCCTGCAGCGTCACATACAAGGCGGCGTCGAGCATGCGCTTGGAAAAGGATCGCTGTCGGCCCTTCCGCCACACGCGTGATAAATGCCGCCCCATGGTGATAGAGCGAAGCAGAGGATCTCATGCTCAAAATTGCTGCTGAACCATCCGAGACAGTCGGCGACATCGTCTTTCGGCAGATCCGCCAGGATATCATTTCCGGGACCTTGGCGCCTGGTGCAAAGATCAAACTCGAGCAGGCCAAGGAGCGGTATTCCATCAGTGTCTCGTCACTGCGCGAGATACTGAGCCGCCTGACAACGGAGAATCTTGTGTTGGCGGAGGGGCAACGCGGCTTCGAAGTCAGTCCCGCGACCCGCAAGGAACTCGAGGAGCTTGCCGATCTTCGCACCGTGCTGGAGACGCATGCGATCGGATTGTCCTTTTCGGCTGGAAATCTTGAGTGGGAGGGACGCATCGTTGCCGCCCACCACAAGCTGGCGGCTGCGGAAAAGAAGCTTCTTGCGGGCGACGCCTCGCGTACCATCGACTGGGTTCGCTATGACTGGGAGTTTCACCAGGCGATTGTATCGGCCTGCAATTCGGCCACGTTGATGGCTGCGCTATCTTCGGTGTTCGACAGGTTTCTGCGCTATCATATGCTTGCCCAGAGCTTTCGCGGTCGGGCGGTTGTCGAAGACCACAAGCTCCTCTTCGAACTCGCCTTGAAGCGTGACGTCGAAGGAGCCCGTTCTGTCATCCGCCGACATATCGAGAGCGGCGTGGCGCACGTACTGAAAAGTGGGCGCATAACCTGACGCCGCTCAGACGGCGTCCTTCGGAATGCCCTCGGGCCGCATCTGCCTCTTGAGTGCCGCAATACGGAAAATGGCATTCGGTGCGCCATAGCCCCGATAGCCGCGTCGTTCGACGATTTCGAAGAAGAAGCCCTCGCCATAGGTGCCGCTGTAGAGCTGGAAATATTCTCCGTGCTCGTCGCGGTCATAGAGGATGTTTTCAGCTTTCAGGCGCTCGGTCAGATCGGGGTCCAGTCCGAAGCGGGCTTCAACATCATCATAATAGTTCGGCGAGATATGGAGCGGCTTGAAGCCCTGCCTGCGGAGTGACTTGGCGGTGACGAAAATGTCGTCGGTAGAAAACGCCAGATGCTGAATGCCCGAACCGAATTTCTCGGCGATGAAGTGCCCCGCCAGCGTGCGGCGGTTCTCGGCGCCATTCATAGTAATGCGCAGCGTACCGGGCTCATTCTCGACGACCTGGCTACGCACGACGCCGCTCGGGTCTATGATATCGACCATCGGCGTCTTTCTGGTTTCGAAGATCGACGTGTAGAAGAGCAGCCAGGTCAGCATTTCGTCGTAGGCAACCGTCTGGGCGACATGGTCGAACTGCACCAGTCCGGCGCCACCGATGCCGCTTTCGTCCAAAACCGGCTCGAAATCGATCTCCGAGAACCGACCGAGCGGGCTCTTGTCGTCGATGAGGTAGATCAGGCCGCCGCCGACACCCCGTATCGCGGGAAATTCGAGCTCCCCATCGACAACAGGCTGTCGGAATGGTTCCGCGTCAAGGGCAAGGGCACGCTGATAGGCCTCCGTGGCATCCTCGACATTGAGTGCGATCGCATAAGCAAATGTGCCATGGACCGCATAGGCTGCGCCGGCAAAGCCGAGCGGATCTGCATTCACCAGAATGCGAATATTGCCCTGTTCGAACAGCGTGACCTTTTTGGACCGATGGACTGCCGTCTTGCGGAAACCAAGGGTCCGCAAGAGGGAGACCAGTTCGACGGACTCGTCTACGTCCGTGGCGAATTCGACGAAGCCGACGCCCTTGACCATGGCCCGCTCCGGCATGGCGGCGCCGATCGGCGTGTGAACATTGCGGCGAACCTGATCCGCCAGATAGATGAGGGAACGATGACCATCGGCCGCGATCGCCCGCGTCGACCCGCCGCGGAATTGATCGTTGAAGATCTCGAGCGAGAAATAGCCGTCATACCCGGTCGAGGCCACTGCCTCGGTGAACGCTGTCACTGGCAGATCGCCCTCGCCCGGCATGTTGCGAAAATGGCGGCTCCAATAGAGCAGATCCATGTCGATCAGCGGCGCATCGGCCAGCTGGACGATGAAGATCTTCTCCTTTGGAATGGAGCGGATCGAGTTGATGTCGATCTTGCGCGAGAGCGAATGGAAGCTGTCGAGGACGAGCCCGACATTCGGATGATCGGCGCGCCGCACGATCTCCCATGCATCACGGTGGTCGTTGACATAGCGTCCCCAGGCAAGCGCTTCATAGCCCACCTTGAGGCCGCGCCTGGCCGCACGCTCACCCAGTTCGTGAAAGTCGGCGGCCGCGCGATCAATGCCGCCAAGGGCCGCCTGCGAGACATTCGAGCAGACGAGAACCATGTCGGTTCCGAGTTCCTGCATGACGTCGAACTTACGCTCCGCCCGATCGAAGGTGCGGCTTCGAAGCGCGTCGGGCATGCCTTCGAAATCGCGAAAGGGCTGGAAGAGCGTGATCTTGAGCCCCAGATCGCTCGCCATCTTGCCAACATCGGCGGGGCTTCCATCAAAGGCAAGGAAGTCGTTCTCGAAAATCTCGACGCCGTCGAAGCCCGCTCGTGCAATGGCCTCAAGCTTGTCGGGCAGTTCACCGCTGAGCGTCACCGTCGCAATCGAGGTCTTCATAACTCAATACCTTTCCGTTCGCGCCACGAGAGAGCTGCCAGCGGCCGATTTCGCCTCACGCGCCGACTCCCGATCATGGCATTATGTCAAATGTCGTGAGCATTTCAAATCAATTGGTCAAATCAAAAGTCTCATATGATTTTCAAAAACTCGGTTGATTTGCACACGATCCTCTGGCAAAAGCTGAACATGCAGTCGGGAGAGGAAGACTGTTGGGTCCAAGCGACCGTTCAAAGGAGGAGGAATCAATGTTCAAGTCGATGCTGACGCGCCGAAACGCGATGCTGGGTGTCGCTGCTGTCGTGGCTGCGATCGGGCTCGCCACCCCCGCTGCCGCAGTCACCCCCGAAGAAATCAAGGCCAAAGGAAAGCTCGTCGTTGGCATTCAGGGCGACAACCCGCCATGGGGCTTCGTGACATCAGGCGGCAAGCAGGACGGCCTAGATGCCGATATTGCAACGCTTTACGCAATGGAACTCGGCGTCTCCGTCGAGTTCGTGCCGTTGGAAGTCAACAACCGCATTCCCGCCCTGACAACTGGTCGTGTCGATGTTCTCTTCGCGACGATGGCCATGCTGCCGGAGCGTGCCAAAGCCGTTCAGTTCAGCAAGCCCTACGTTGCCAACGCCATCGTGCTGATTGCGCCGAAGTCCATGTCGGTTAAGACGAATGATGACATGGCCAATCTTTCGATTGGCGTTGCCAAGGGTGCGGCTCAAGATACCCAGGTCACCAAGAATGCACCCCAGAGCGCCACGATCCGCCGCTTCGATGGTGATGCGCCCAGCGTCCAGGCGTTGGTGTCCGGCCAGGTTCAGGCGCTTGGCGGCAACATCTTCTACATGGACCGTGTCGAAAAGGCTCGTCCAGGCGAGTTCGAAAACAAGCTTGAGTTCCAGAAGCTCTACAATGGCGCTTGCACGCGGCTTGGCGAGAAGGAAATCAACGCTTCGATCAATGCCTTCATCGACAAGATCAAGGCCAATGGCGAGCTCAAGAAGATCTACGACAAGTGGATGAAGGTGCCGGTTCCGGAATTCCCCGCGAGCCTCGAAGGCATTCCGTTCACCGCGAACTGAGCCACTAACCGCCTGAATAAAAGCGAACTGGCGGGCATTGCGATGCCCGCCGACGGTGTCGCGACGCCGAAAGCACGGCTTTGCGCGTTTCGAGGAGCCCGATCATGAACAAGACGATTTTTGTGCTCAACGGGCCAAACCTGAACCTGCTCGGACAGCGGGAGCCCGCCATCTACGGCACGACAACGCTTGCCGACATCAAGGAAAAATGCCTCGCCAAGGCGAACGACCTGGGATTCGACGTCGACTTTCGCCAGACAAATTTCGAGGGCGAACTGGTGGAGAGCGTGCATCAGGCCCGCAACGAGGCCTGCGGCATCATCATCAACCCGGCGGGCTACACGTTCACGTCGATCGCGCTACTCGACGCGCTGAAGACCTTCGATCACCCGAAGATCGAGCTCCACATTTCGAACGTGCATGCGCGTGAGAGTATCTACCACAATTCCCTTATCTCTCGCGTCGCCACGGCAATCATGATCGGCTTTGGTGCAGCCGGCTATGAACTGGCAATCCAGGCCATGGCTGGCATGGTCGGACGCGACTGAGGAGATGCGATGAACTACACGCTGGATTTCACGCCTGTCATCGACGGCCTGCCAAGCCTGCTGCTTGGCTGTCTCGGCACGTTGCTGCTCGCCATCTGCGGCATGCTGCTGGCAATCGTGATCGGCATAGGTGGCGTGGCCTTGCGGGATTCTCGCCATAAACTGGCGCGCTGGCTGGTGATCAGCTTTGTCGAACTCATCCGCAACACGCCGTTCCTGGTTCAGATCTTCTTCCTGTACTTCGCCCTTCCCCTTGCAGGCGTCAGGCTGGATCCGACGCCAACGGCGATCATTGCTCTTGGTATCAACGGCGGTGCCTACGCCATCGAGATTATTCGCGGCGGCGTGCAGTCGATCTCCAAGGGTCAGATGGAAGCCGGCCTCGCCCTTGGTCTGCACAAGGCGCAGGTTTTCCGGCTGATCATCCTCAAGCCTGCACTCAGGGCGATCTACCCATCGCTGACCAGTCAATTCGTGCTGCTGACGCTCTCGACCAGCATTGCCTCGGCGATCTCGGCCTATGAACTCACCTCGGTTTCGCAGCGCATCGAGTCCGAAAGCTTCCGCAGCTTCGAGGTCTATTTCACGGTGACGGTTTTCTACCTCGTGATTTCCTGGCTGATGATGCGCCTGTTCCGGTTCTTCTCGGCACGTTATTTCACCTATCCGGTCAAGTAGGAGCAATCGATGGGCAGCGAAGAATTCGTCTTCCTTCTGATCGGTCTGAAATGGACCGTCGTCTTGTCCGCGGTCGGCTTTGTCTGCGGATGCATTGCCGGGCTTGGTGTGGCGCTCGCCCGGACTTCGGAAATTCCGCTGCTGGAGCGAGTGATGGCCGGCTACATCGCGGTCTTCCAAGGCACTCCTCTCCTGATGCAGCTGTTCGTGGTATATTACGGTCTTGCCCTCATCGGCTTCAAGCTCGATGCCTGGGTGGCAGTTGCCATCGGTCTGACCCTGCATGCCAGCGCCTATCTGGGCGAAATCTGGCGCGGCTCGATCGAAGCGGTTCCGCGCGGCCAGACCGAGGCCGCAAGAGCGCTCAGCCTCAAATATGTCTCGCGCATGAGGGACGTGATCCTTCCACAGGCACTGCGCATCTCGCTGCCGGCAACGATCGGTTTCCTGGTGCAGTTGATCAAGGGAACCTCGCTCGCCTCCATCGTCGGCTTCACGGAGCTGACCCGCGCCGGCAACATCATTTCCAACCAGATCTTCGAGCCACTGACGGTCTTCGGGATCGTAGGCGCACTGTATTTCCTGATGTGCTGCCCGCTGACGATCTTCGGCGCCCGACTTGAACGGAAGTTCGCCGCGGCATCGCGGTGATCTCCGGCGCTGACCAGGAAAGAGACGGAACCATGAACAGTCCTTCGCCCGCATCGACCGCAGAGACCGTTATCACCATGAGCCACGTGGATAAATGGTATGGCGCATTTCAGGCCCTGCACGACATCAACCTGTCGGTTCGCAAGGGCGAGAGGATCGTGCTCTGCGGCCCCTCCGGCAGTGGAAAATCCACGCTGATCCGCTGCATCAACCATCTGGAGACCTATCAAAAGGGCGAAATCCGCGTCGGCGGCATCCTGCTCGGAAACCAGGCAAAGGCAATCGACGCGATCCGCCGCGAAGTCGGCATGGTCTTCCAGCAGTTCAATCTCTTTCCGCATCTGACCGTGCTGCAAAACTGCATGCTGGCCCCGATGCGGGCGCTTGGCGTCGGAAAGGCGGAGGCCGAAGACCGCGCACGTTCTCTGCTTGCCCGGGTCAAGATCCTCGAACAGGCCGGCAAATATCCTGTGCAGCTTTCCGGCGGCCAACAGCAGCGCGTCGCGATTGCACGGGCGCTCTGCATGCGGCCAAAGATCATGCTCTTCGATGAGCCAACCTCGGCACTCGATCCGGAGATGGTCAAGGAAGTGCTGGATACGATGATCAGCCTCGCAGACGAGGGCATGACGATGGTCTGCGTGACGCATGAAATGGGCTTCGCACGTCAAGTCGCAAACCGGGTGATCTTCATGGCGAGCGGCGCGATCGTCGAGGAAGCGCCACCCGGGGAATTCTTCACCAACCCGCGCCATGAGCGCACACGCAAATTCCTCGGTGAAATCCTGCGCAACTAGGATCTGTGAGGGAATTTTCATGTCAGCACAATTGCAGACGCCTCCCCTGAAGATCGCGGTGATGGGTGCCGGTCTTATCGGAAGGCGCCATATCGAAGGCATTCTGGCCGAGCCGCGCACGACACTATCGGCTGTGATCGATCCCTCCGATGCCGGGCGCGACTTTGTGACAAGCAAGGGTGCTGCATGGTTTTCAACGTTTGCCGAAGCCATAGCACGCGACCGACCGGACGGCGTGATCGTTGCCACCCCGAACCAGCTTCATATCGCCAACGCCCTTAACGTCATCGCCGCAGGAATTCCGGTCCTTGTCGAAAAGCCGATTGCTGACAAGGCGCAAGCAGCGGTGGCTATTGTCGATGCTGGTTCAAAGGCAGGTGTCCCTATCCTCGTTGGTCACCACCGCCGCCACAACCCCATGATACGACAAGCAAAGAAAATCCTGGACAGTGGTCGGCTCGGCAAAATCCTGACCGTTCAGGGAACATTCTGGGTTGCCAAGCCGGACGGTTACTTCGATGTCTCCTGGCGCCGCGAGGAAGGTGCAGGGCCGACCTTCATCAACCTGATCCATGACGTTGATCTCTTCCGCTATTTCTTCGGAGAGGTGGACGCCGTCCATGCAATGGAGTCGAATTCGGTTCGCATGCATTCCGTCGAGGATAGCATTGCTGTCGTGCTTCGTTTCGCGAGCGGTGCCCTTGGAACGTTAAATGCATCCGACGCGGTCCCGTCTCCCTGGAGCTGGGAGATGACGACGGCAGAGAACCCCGCCTTTCCGCAGCAGGATCAATTTTGCTACCAGATCGGTGGGACCGCGGGATCGCTAGCCGTTCCCCAGCTTGCGCTTTGGACCAACGCGTCGAAACCCGATTGGCTGGAGCCGCTCGTCAAAGAGCACGTGCCATTCGAACCAGCCGATCCGCTGGCGATACAGCTACGTCACTTCTGCGACGTCATTCGCCGCGAGGCTGAACCTATTGTTAGTGGAGCGGAAGGTCTCGCCACCCTGCGCGTCATCGAGGCAATCAAGGCATCCGCGCGCTCGGGCGAAACGATCCACCTGGGTGAACCCAGCGTGAGGCCAATGATATGATCACCGGAACCACAAAGCTTATCGCGCACCTCGGCTATCCGACAGAGTCCTTCAAGGCGCCACTGATCTACAATCCCTATTTCGAAAAAAGTGGCATCGACGCTGTCGTCGTACCAATGGGCTGCAAGCCGGAAGACTATCCTCCGTTTCTCAAGCTTATTTTCAGGCTCTCGAACATCCATGGTGCCCTCATCACCATGCCGCACAAGATTACGACGATTGGATTGCTGGACGAGGTCTCGACCAACGCCAAGGTTGCCGGCTCCTGCAATGCCGTCCGCCTCCAGCCGGACGGCAAGCTGATCGGCGATATGTTCGATGGTGAAGGCTTTGTCCGCGGTCTGTTGCGCAAAGGACAAAGGGTGGCGGGAGCGCAGGTGCTGATCGTCGGTGCTGGCGGCGTCGGTTCCGCGATCGCTGCCTCGTTGGCAGGAGCCGGCGCGCGACGGATTGCGCTTTACGACGACAACCCGGCTACGTCAGCGGGACTCGGTAAGCGGCTGAAGACATACTACCCAATGACTGAGGTGAGCATCGGTTCAACCGATCCGGCCGGTTTCGACATCGTCGTCAACGCGACCCCCCTCGGGATGCGCAAGGACGATCCCCTGCCCCTCGACGTATCGCGCCTTTCACCGACCACTTTCGTCGGCGAAGTCGTCATGAAGGCGGAGATCACACCGTTTCTCGCGGCAGCGCGTGAACGGGGGTGCGCCTTTCAGGTCGGGACGGACATGCTATTCGAGCAAATACCGGCCTATTTGGAGTTCTTTGGCTTTCCCACGACAAGCGCGGACTACCTGCGGTCGATCGCACAGCTTCCGTAGGGAAACTGTCGCAGGAGCCAGTAACAGGTCCAGACTGCTTGCAACTGGACCGGGGGTCGAAGACCGAAAAACAGAGCGTCGAAACCGCCTGTTGCATCTTCGTCTCGTCCGTGGCCGAATAGAGCAGAAGCACTTCTGGAGCAAAACGACAGGCTGAATTTATTCGTGCAGTTCGATGAAACGAATCCGCTTGTCATTTGTTGATTCGCTGGGCGTGTGAAGGAGCTTTGCGATGGATACAAATCTTCCCGTTTTCATTAATCCGATGCAGGTGGAAATCGATGGCATGGGCCGATACCGAAAGGCGGAGACCGTGCAGGATTTGGCAGGGATGTTGCTTAGTGAGCAATGGCATCACAAGCATGGCTCCAAGTTTCACGGGGCGCTCATGTTGTCCATAGAGGCGCTGGAATTCTACGTCGACGCCAAGGCCGCGCGCGCGGCTTTCGTGGATGCTGCTCACGAAGCGGGAATGCACGTCCTGCCGGATGACGCAACAGAAAAGAAGCCCGTCAACCTGGTGGCCAAGGCGCGACAGTCGCAGCTACCACATGTATGAAGCAAGCTGCTGACATCGCGGCTCCGAAGCAGTGCGGGATGGGTGAGACCGCTACATCTGGCAAAGCAGCCCTGATTTTTCTTCGGGATCGTTCATCACATCCCGGGAGTTCATAGGTTCAAGGGCGTCCGGGAGCCGAAACAGCTCTGCGTCTAGAGCGGATCATTGCTT
>UBOA01000058.1:0-1839 GCA_900466985.1 Hyphomicrobiales bacterium | reverse complement strand
CCCTCTCTCGGGAAGGACACTCAAGCTGCCCAGCACGTGCGCGTCTCTTGAATCGTTGGGCGTCCTTGTGAAGGCCATAGTATATCCCACTAGGTCGCTGGTGACATTCTCCTACCGCACGCTCAACCGTTGATGTTGCCCTGGGTGCGGGCGCACCCTAGTATCTCCGTGCTTCCGGGATACGCCGCCGTGACCGATACGATCGCCCCACAACTGATATTCACTCTGAACATCGCGTGGGAAATCGCCTCGCAGGAGAGCCCGGACTATGACCTCGTCGTCTATTTCATCCAGCAGGCTCTTCGTGCAGCTCAAGAAGAGGCATTGCGACACGGCGTCATTGTCGATTTCGAGCAGAAATCCGAGCTTCAATAGGATGTCCGCTTGCAGGAACCGCCGAAATCACGAGGCCAAGGTCTACCGCGTAGCCAGTTGAGATCGAGCAGCAGATGTCATCTATTTTCCGGCACCGCCGGAGAAAGGCGGCTGCGGCGTTAGCAGCATCTGCAACTGGTCCATATCTGTCTCGCCGCTGATCCGTTTTCTCAGGATCCGGCCGATATGTTCGCCGGTGGCCGTAAGGTCCTCATAAATCGTTTCCACCTTCGGCTGGATGGCGGAGAGCAACTGCGAGGTCTGCTTGGCGACGATGTCGTATTCGACGCCAAGGGTGAGGCCGCAATCGCTCATGCCGGTGATCGTGGCAAGCGCGCACACTTCGCCGCCGCACATGAAGGCGTCGGGTGGATCGGCTTCGCGATGCCGTCGGGCGATACGGTCGCGAATCGCGCCCGCCGGATGATCGAGGTCGATCTCGGAGATAATCTCGTAGGCACAGCCGGCTTCGCGCACCGCGGTCATGAAGCCGTGCAGGATGTGGCTGCCGAAGCTGAACTGCATCGGACCGCTGATCAAAGCGGGCTTGCGGCGCCCCTTGGCGATCAGCCGCTTGGTTGCCTCATAGGCGAACGTGAAATTGTCGTAGTCGACATAAGGATGCGGCGTGGAAAGTTCGGTGCGGCCATGGGTGACGAACGGAAAATTATGCTCCATCAGCAGCCGCACGCGCGGGTCGAACGGTTCGGTGCGCGACATCACCAGTCCGTCGGCCATGTGATTGCGCATAATGTAGTTGACCGCCTCGATATTGGTCGTGTGCGGCAGGTTGGGCATGACGATCAGATGGTAGGTGGTGCCCTGCAAAGCAGCGGCGATGCCAGACATGATCGAGGTGCCGTAGCCGAGGATTTCCTCATGCGACTCAAGCAGGATGGCGATGACGTTCGTGCGGCCGGTCTTCAGGCGCTGGGCGGCTCGATCAGGGGAGTAGCCGACCTGCAGCGCGATCTCGCGGACGCGCTTACGGGTCTCTTGGTTGATGACCGGGTCGTCCGAGAGGGCTCGCGATATCGTCGTCACAGCAAGGCCCGCGATGTCCGCGATGGTGCGCAACGTCGGCTTGCCGCTCCTGCGGGTCACTCCGGTCGTGGGCGGCATTGTAATGCGAGACACGCTCGACTTTCCTCCAAAGCGTCGATTGGCCGGACACTAGCGCGATATCGGCGCCGAAAGCAATGCTATTATGGAAACGTTTTAAATAATCGGCTTCCGGTTGCCAAGCAATAGAGCTGCGTCTGAAAGACAAGTAAAAACAGGGAGTAAATGATACTGCCTCCGAGAAAGAAAGGCGCGCCGCTACACTTGACTTGCTTATGTTTATAACGTTTTAAATTAACCCATGCGGCGTTCGCGCCGTATAAATAGAGTCTTTCGCGCGGGGAGCGCAGGGGCTTTTTGACCGCGGATTTTCCGCTTTTGTGAACTTGCAAACCGGGAGGA
>UBOA01000041.1:0-55663 GCA_900466985.1 Hyphomicrobiales bacterium | reverse complement strand
TCGATTTCCGACGGTGCGGCCGCTCTCGTGCTGATGCGTCGTTCCGAAGCCGAACGCAGGGGACTGGCACCGCTCGCGACCATCACAGGGCACGCCACGCACTCGCAGGCGCCCAATCTCTTTGCCACGGCTCCGATCGGCGCCTTGCAGAAGCTCTCCAATTGCACCGGCTGGCCGCTCGAGTCCGTCGATCTCTTCGAGATCAACGAAGCGTTTGCGGTTGTCGCCATGGCTGCGATGCGCGACCTCAGGCTACCCGAGGAGAAGGTCAACGTGCACGGCGGAGCATGCGCCCTGGGCCACCCGATCGGCGCATCAGGCGCGCGTATACTGGTCACATTGCTTGCCGCCCTCGAGCGCTACGACCTGAAGCGCGGTATGGCAGCTCTGTGTATCGGTGGCGGCGAAGCGACCGCCGTTGCCATCGAGCGTCCCTAGAGCGGACAGTAAGGAGGTAAGCATGGTTCTTTCCGATCTCCAGCAGCAAATCCGCGATCTGGCACGCGATTTTGCCCGCGAGCAACTTGCCCCGGGTGCGGCAGCACGTGACCGGGAGCACAGGTTTCCGCGCGAAGAGCTGAGCGAGATGGGCGAACTCGGCCTGCTTGGCATGCTGGTTCCGGAGGAATATGGCGGCTCCAATACCGGAACGCTCGCTTATGCAGCAGCTCTCGAGGAGATCGCTGCAGGTGACGGACCCTGTTCGACGATCATGAGCGTCCACAGTTCGGTCGCCTGCGTGCCGATCCTGAAGTTCGGCACCGAGGAGCAAAAGCAGCGTTTCCTGCCGAAGCTTGCCAGCGGCGAATGGATTGGCGGTTTCGCGCTGACCGAACCGCAAGCAGGTTCGGAGGCGTGAATGGGACTGGATCTGCGGAATTCATTAGGGCCGCGGCATTGAACGGCCGCAAACGAAGGCCGTATACATGCCTGCACCCGACCAAGTCGCTGCCACACCAAAAGTCCTTGCAAGCGGAGGTCATCCATACATGCCCCTCGGCTCACATCGACGCCTATCAAGCTGATGTCTGTGCCCGATGGGTTCGGCGCAACGCTAACCCTGCGTCATCTTTCATTAACCCTGATAGGCTACTGGTCGCCAAACTCGGGGAGTGGAGGATGAAATGCTGCGACCGAAGCTATTAGTCTTCCTGATAACGCTGATCTATGTAGCGCTCGTGATCATCGCGAAGTGGATGTAACATAGCTCGTGGCACCAATGCGTTGTTACTCCGTGTCGCTCTTCGATAACTCCTTTGGATCCCGCGCTTGACCTTAGTCGCTGCAGTGGAGTGCTCCCGGATCGCATTGGTGAGTTCCATGCGCATCGCGCTCATTATCTTCATCGACATAATACCTACCTCTCCGTGAGGGCATCGTCGCGGTACGTGCATTCACGGGTAGCATTCTAGGTGAAGGAACAAAACACGCTCATTGAGGCAATGCGCAGCATGGATGTACGCAAATCACGTTCTGACTACTCCATTCCCTCGTCCCCTCCACGGTGGAGAGTGTTCGCACTTTTGAGCGCGTGTCAGGACTACTGAGATCCAGTAGCATTGACGCAATTTGCGCGACGTGGCAAATCGGTCTGCTCATCGTCATGCTGCGGGGCGCTAGGTTTGCAGCTCAAGGGATTATTGCGAAGATGCGACATTCTGACCTTTTTGGCTTGAACGATCCTGGAGTTTGGGACACCGAGTCCGCCTTTGTTCAGCTTCAGCGAGCGGGGCAAGCAGACAGTAAGCGAACGGCCGAACGCCGTCTCCATGAACTTCAATTGATACCAGCTGCCTTGTCGCAGGACGAACTAGTCGATGACGCGGGCCAAAAGCCCATCAGGGCCGTGTTGGAGTTCGAGCTTGACCGGCAGCGGTCGAAAAGGAAGCTCGTGCTGTTCGCGCAATTACGAACTATGCCTGATGACTCGGTTTTCGTACACGCGAATGATGCACGGGGCGCCCGCTATTGGGTGCCGCTGGGTCCGAAGCCTTCTCCCGACGATATTTGCGGGTCATTGCAACAGTTGCAAGGGTATCTTAACAGACCTATCGCCGTGTTTCCTCACGGCGACCTCGTTCGAGTCCTTCGCGGAAGCGCTTGTCTCTACGAGAATGTCACCATTCATCTTCTAGGCTACAGAGAGCCTTTAAAAATAGCCGATGAGAGAAAGGTTCCAAGAGAGAAGTGCGACTATCTCACGAGTTTAGAAGCTGAAAGCATTTTTATCATTCGCGAAGCCCTGTCTGAGGCTGAAAACCCGGCCATTCTTTATTCGATTGGCAAGGATAGTTCCGTCCTGCTTCATTTGGCTCGGAAAGCCTTCTATCCGGCAAAGGTCCCGCTGCCTCTTCTGCATGTAGACACCCGATGGAAGTTTCACGAGATGTATCAGTTCCGTGATCATATAGCTTCTACGAGTGGGATGAATCTAATTGTTCACATAAATCAAGAGGCGATCGAACAAAACATTAATCCATTTGATCACGGCGCAGCTTACCATACGCGAATAACGAAGACAGAAGGTCTAAAGCAGGCATTGGAGAAGTATAAATTTGATGTCGTCCTAGGAGGCGCTCGACGCGATGAAGAGAGATCACGAGCAAAAGAGCGGGTTTTCTCGTTTCGCTCGGACAAACACGCCTGGGATCCGAGAAACCAACGACCGGAATTATGGAGCCTTTACAACACAAGAAAGGCAGACGGCGAGAGCATTCGCGTCTTTCCCCTTTCGAATTGGACTGAATTGGATGTTTGGCAATATATTCGCCAGGAAGAGATACCACTTGTTCCCCTATATTTCGCGAAGGAACGCCCCGTGGTCGTTCGCGATGGTATCATTCTAGCCGTTGACGACGACCGAATGAGGCTAGCGCCAGGAGAAAAAATATCGCTGCAAACGGTGCGTTTTCGGACCCTTGGTTGCTACCCTTTAACTGGGGCTATCCCATCAAATGCTACCGACGTGGAGGGTATCATCCTTGAGCTTCGCAGCGCGCAATATTCAGAACGCCAAGGACGATTGATTGACGCCGGCTCGACTTCGAGTATGGAGAAAAAGAAGATTGAGGGATACTTCTAATGCAGGGCAAACGCTCCAGAAATAGCGACAGCAACGAGCTCGCCTCGCCGTTCAGTGCGCAGCAAGAGGCGATGAGTGTCTTGCGGTTCATCACTTGTGGAAGCGTGGATGATGGAAAAAGCACCCTTATCGGGCGTTTGCTGTGGGAAACAAATCAAATATTTACCGATCAGCTGGAAGCGCTGAAAATCGAATCAAAACGATATGGCACACAAGGTGAAGATATCGATTTTGCGTTGCTTGTAGACGGCCTTACAGCAGAGCGCGAACAGGGAATAACGATTGACGTTGCATATCGGTATTTTTCTACAGCGCGGCGAAAATTCATAATAGCTGACTCACCTGGTCACGAACAATACACACGAAACATGGTCACTGCTGCTTCAACAGCCGACGCCGCTGTCCTATTAGTTGACGTGCAAAAAGGGGTGTCGGAACAGACCCGTCGTCATGCTTATCTCGCTAATCTTCTCGGGGTACGCAACGTCGTTCTCGCAATAAATAAAATCGATATGGTGGGGTATGACAAGCGGGTTTATCTTCGCCTCAGTGATGAAATGTCTGACTTTGCATCCCAATTGGGATTTGAGGAGGTGACGTCAATTCCGATTAGTGCGTTAAAGGGAGATAATATTTCAACCCATTCGGCGAGCATGCCTTGGTATACCGGTAGCACTTTGCTGGGATTTCTCGAAACGGTCAAACCTTCTCCATCGGCTTATAACGGACTGGTCATGCCGGTACAGTGGATATGCCGCCCTAACTCCTCGTTTAGAGGGATTGCGGGCACCGTAGCTGAAGGCGCGGTCAAGGTGGGGGACGCCGTTCGAGTTGCGGCATCAGGGCAAACGGCTAGCGTTACGGAAATCGTGACAATGGATGGAAATTTACCGACCGCCCGCCGGGGTCGAGCAATCACAATAACATTTGACAAAGATTTGGACGTGTCCCGCGGGGACGTGCTGTCGTCAACGTCCTCGCCTGTCCAACTGACGGATCACTTTGAAGCGACTATCGTGTGGATGCACGAGGATCCTGGCCTCGTGGGGAGGACCTACGACATAAAGCTTGCGACACAATGGGCCTCAGCGTCGATCTCAACGATCAAGCACCACATCGATATTAACACCTTGCATCATGAGGCAGGCCGCACGTTAGCGCTGAATGATATTGCCACCTGCAACGTGTCTCTTAGCAGGCCTCTGGCGTTTGATCGCTATGAGAACTCAAAAGTGCTTGGGGGCTTCATATTGGTTGACCGCCTTACTAACGTGACTCTCGCTGCGGGCATGATAAAGCATGACTTGCGCAGGGCTCAAAATGTTCATCGCCAGGCGCTTTCAATTGACCGCAAAGAACGTGAGGCGTTGAATGGCCACAGTGGGAAGGTCGTCTGGTTTACAGGTCTTTCCGGCTCTGGGAAATCCACTATCGCGAATGCTCTCGAAGTTGAGTTGTATTCACGCGGGAAGCGCACCTACCTGCTTGATGGCGACAATATTCGGCAAGGCCTGAACAAGGATCTGGGCTTTACCGACGCCGATCGGGTGGAAAATATTCGGAGAATCGCCGAAGTCGCAAAGTTAATGATGGACGCGGGATTGATTGTATTAACAGCTTTTATTTCGCCCTTCCGCCAAGAGAGGGAGATGGCAAGGGAGTTAATTGGTCGTGACAATTTCGTAGAGGTGTATGTGGATACGCCTCTCGACACCTGCGAGATGCGGGATCCAAAGGGATTATACAAGAAAGCAAGAAGCGGACTTTTGCCCAACATGACAGGTATAGGTAGTCGCTATGAAACCCCACTCTCGCCAGAAATATGCGTACATGGAGACGACGAACCTGTGGAAGAAAGTGTTCGGCGAATTGCATCTCTTTTGGGTGTCATCTGAAAAGAGTCTACCCTATGTTAGGGGCAGAACCGGATGAAAAGCGTTGAGCGACGCTAGATTTTTCGGATTAGGGCGGCTAGATAGCGCCTTGGGTTGTCTCAAGGGTGACGGTCGGCGACCAATTTTTCGAAAGGTATCATGCAAAGCTTCCCAATTTCGCCCGCATCGGTGCTGTTCTCAGCAGCGCGACACCGAGAGTTGATATCTCAGCTCATCTGGCGGGAAGTCGCCGGTCGATATCGTGGTTCATTTCTGGGCCTACTTTGGTCGTTCCTAAACCCTTTACTGTCTCTCCTTATGTACACGTTTGTTTTTGGGATTGTTTTAAAAGCGAGATGGGCCCCAACCGATGGGTCAACTCTCGATTTCGCCTTGGTTCTGTTCGCGGGGCTTGTTGTCCATGGACTCCTGGCGGAATGCATCAGCCGAGCGCCTTACTTGATCCTTGGCAATTCCTCGTACGTGAAGCAAGTCGTCTTTCCATTGGAAATATTGCCTCTTGTCGCTTTGGGGTCAGCCTTGTTTCACGCCTCGATAAGTATCCTTCTCCTTATCGGAGCTTGGGCAATTGCCAACGGTGAAATTCACTTGAGTGTGCTTTTTATTCCGTTTTTGTTGTTCCCCCTTTGTCTCATTGGGCTGGGTTTGGGCTGGCTTCTCTCGGCTACTGCTGTTTATTTTCGAGACGTCGGTCAACTCGTTAGTTTCGTGACGGCAGGTTTGCTTTTCTTTTCTCCGGTATTCTATCCTGCGAGTGCTGTACCGAGGCCGTTCAGCTTGCTACTACAATTCAATCCACTGACGTTTGTCATAGAAGAAATGCGGAGCTCACTGGTTGCAGGAACACTTCCCAGCGGAGTTTCTTATGGCGTCTATCTCAGTGTCTCCTTAGTCGTTGCCTGGCTAGGGTACATTTGGTTTCAAAAGGTCCGCCATGGGTTCGGGGACGTGATATGAAGCTTGGCGACAAAACACGTTCAGACGTACTAATTGAAGCTACAAATCTTAGCAAACGATACCAGCTTTATGAGCGTCCGCGCGATCGACTGTTGCAGCTTTTTGCACGGGGCGAGAAGAAGTACTTTCGTGAGTTCTGGGCTCTGAAAGAAGTTTCCTTCGCGATTCATCGCGGCGAAGCTGTGGGAATCATTGGACGGAACGGCGCGGGAAAGAGCACATTGCTCCAATTGGTCACGGGTACGCTGTCCGCGACTACCGGTAACGTGAAGCTGAACGGCAGAATCGGGGCATTGCTGCAATTGGGGAGTGGATTCAATCCGGACTTTACCGGTCGAGAAAATGTATACCTCAATGGTGCTATTCTTGGGTTTCACCGTCGAGAAATTAGCGCAAAGTTCGACGAAATAGCCGAGTTCGCGGACATCGGTGATTTTATGGAGCAGCCGGTCAAAAGCTACTCCTCGGGGATGACGATGCGGCTCGCCTTCGCGGTCTCCGCGTGCCTCAATCCGGAAGTCCTCATTGTCGACGAAGCGCTTGCTGTTGGGGACGCTCTTTTTCAACGAAAGTGCTATGCACGCCTTGATAGATTTGTTGAAGCTGGGGGCGCTTTGTTGTTCGTCTCTCATTCGCTTGAGACAATCAAGAGAGTTTGTGATCGAGCAATTTACCTCGCTGAGGGGCACGTTAGGTCTTATGGGAGGCCATCCGACGTGACCGCTTTATATGAGTTTGACCTAGACGCCAGCAATAAGGCCGAGGCTAAGAGTCAGCGCCTTGCGGCTGTGCCAGACTACACGAGTCACGGCGCCGAGATTGTCGCCTATTGGATCGAGGCGGAAGATGGGCGGAAATCGTCGATACGCCATGGAAGCCGCTTCCGATGGTGCTACCAAGTGCAATTCAAGCAGGATCTGGAGAATGTAAATTTCGGAATGAAAGTTGTTAACACCGAGGGACTCATAATGTTCGCGACCAATGCGGAACAAGCGAAAATGGGCCTTTCGTCTTTTCGTGCGGGAACAACTAAAATCTTCTCGTTCGAGTTGCACACGGATTCTATTTCACCTGGGGAATATTTTCTTTCAGCAGGCGTAAGTAAAATATCAGATGGAAGCGAGTTTTTCCTCCATAGGAAGGTCGATGCATTCCATCTGAGTATAGAGCGGTCACTCGAAGAAACATATTCTGGTATGGTCAACATGAAGGCAAGTATAGAAGTTCGATGACAAATTCATTTTTGCTTTCAACGCCTCGTTCCGGAAGTACTCTTGTTTCCGCGCTCCTTGGTAGTCACAATGATATACTTTGCCCCCCAGAGCCATGGCTTCTGTTGAGCCTGAGCACTGCAGGCATACCTAACTCCGCCAACCCAGCTGATGCTCAGGCGCTCTCGATCGCTGCCGCGGAATTCTTTGGAGACGGGCGAACTGATAAGCTCGCAATTGCCGCGAAGGCAATATATGCAGACGCGCTTTCTTCTAACGCCAAGAAAGTTTTCGTCGACAAGACACCTCGCTACTACCATTGCCTTGATCTTGTTCGCAAATTTGAAGCAGACGGGAAGTTTATAATTCTACTCAGAAACCCGCTTGATGTGGCCGCTTCTTACAAATCCACATGGGGTATAGAGGTAGCGGAAATTTTGCGGACAAATAGCGATGAGCCAGCGTTGTTTGATTTCGTGCTGGGCTTTCGGAGGTTAATTGAGTTCGCTCAGAGCACATCGTCGCTCGTGGTGCACTATGAGAATCTGGTTCGAGAACCGCAGGTCCAGATGAATAGAATTTTTTCCTATCTCGGTGTTCCTGCGGTGACGATATCGGACAAGTTGAACCTTGGCGAATCAAGCTTGGCGACCAGCGCATTGGGCGACAAGAAAATTCTACAAACCCCAGCCGTGAGCACATCATCAGTTGGCGCATTCAAGCACACGCTTTCGAAAGACGAAATTGAGATCGTTCGTAATGCGCTTGGCAGATCACTCTTCGAGCGACTTGGGTATGTCGCGGAGTTCGACGCTTGCGGGCCTATTGGTAGCGACGCTGGCGAAGCTACATCTGAGCAGCTGGTTAAATGCGCTGAATCCTTCATCAATAAGCGGGTTGCAGAACAGCATGACTTACACGGTTATCGCGAAGCTCTGAGCACGATTGAGAAGCTCACGCTGGAATCTGAAAAATTGCACAAGATCGTCGGGTCTGCCGAGAGAGAAATTGATCATCTCCGGTCACTTCTGCGACCAAGGAACTACTTCAGACATTTCATCAACGCCGCCGTGCTTAAACTTGGTTCGCCACCAAGGTTCAATAAGGGGCCGAAAATAACTGTTGTTACACCGGTGTTCAATTGCGAGGAGTATATCGCAGAAACAATCGAGTCGGTACTAACGCAGGACTACGAGGACGTTGAGTATATTATTGTGGACGGCGGATCGACCGACTCCACAATGGATATTGTAAAGAGATACTTATCGCAAACTAATTTCAAACACCGGATCTCCAAAGTTATCAGTGAGCCAGACGAAGGCATGTACGATGCAGTCGCGAAGGGCTTTCGTCACGCCACCGGAGAAATCTATTGCTATTTAAATGCGGACGATACGTTTGAACCAAACTCACTAGACGCCATTGGAAGGCATTTTGCGAGCCACCCCCGTGACAACGTAGTCTACTTCAACGATTCTGTAATCGTGGACGGGTGGAAATTCGCGAATGTTGGTCAACCAAAGTCCATCAAATCGTCGGATTTGCTTGCCGGTCACATTCTCTTTCAGGACGGAGTGTTCTGGCGACGTAATGCTTACGAGGAGATTGGAGGTATTCGCCCCGAGTTTCGATTGGCGGGTGACTTTGACCTCTGGCTCAGGATGTCGGCTCGGTTCAAATTCCGGCGACTATCGGGTGAAGTGAGCAGTTTTCGAATGCGTCCTGGGCAGCTAAGTGCTAGGATGGATGACTATGCTAAAGAGATAGCTCGTTCCATTGAAGATTTCCTGTCCGACAAGTCGCTTGGACAGCGAGTTTGGTGGAAGTTGGAACGGTGGAAATCAATCACCATGCGGTGGTTGGGCTGCAACAGGGTGCGTGATACGCTGCGCTTCCCTATAGACTTCGGCAATATTCCTCCACCGCGGGTCACAATTCCGCCTCGCCTCCGCGAACCTGCAAATAGCCCAATTGATGGCAAACGAGCGAAGCGATTTTTGTTTAGCACTCCAGATACCCGCTTTGGGGATCGGGAAATAAACTACGTGTATATGGATACTGCAAATCAGATTGCGGTAATTCATCCCCAAATTGATCCGAACAAACTTGACGGTCTTTACCGAAAATATTATTCGGCCCCGCCGACGGAAGCTGGAGACGTTTCTGGAAACTCTCCTTTCCGCTTGTATAGCGGAAAGGGTCTGATCGACCGCATTATGTTCCGCTTGCCTGTCGAGCGGCTTGGTCGGTTGTTTCCTGAGGCATGGCAAGATAACACCCTTAAAGAGTTGAAGCTCGTTCTCAAGAGTGCGGGAATTGATCCTGCGAATAAGCTTCGATTCCTGGATGTTGGGTGTTTCGAGGGAGCTCTCCTCGAAAAAGTCACGGCTCAAACGCCTTGGCACGCGTTCGGCATCGAGCCAAACGAGGGTGCGGTGGAAATTGCGCGACAAAAGGGTCATACGGTTTGGTCCGCACATGCCGAGTCAGCGGGAACTGTGGTTCCAACTGATCAGCAATTTGACGTCATTTTCATGGGACAGACGATCGAACATGTGGCCGATCCAGTGAGTGTCGTGCGCGGTTTGCGCATGTTGTTGGCGCCGGGGGGAGTCTTAGTACTAAGTACTCCAAATCTTAGATCACGGGAAATCAAGTGGTTTGGCCCGACGTGGGCACATTGGCATGTCCCTTATCACCGCCACATATTTTCGAAGGTTGGTTTAGTGGCGCTGGCCGCCCAAGCGGGGTTATCTGTCGTTTCATTTCGCTCGTTCTCTCACCCTTATTGGAGCACCATGTCGGTTGCACTTAATAAGATCGGACTAGGCGGAAGTGCCTCCCATGCGGTCAGCTTCGATCGTGAAACGAGTCTCATTGGGCAGCGATTGTACGTGTGGCATCAACTCGTCTGGAACCGCGTCGGTCAAGGCGACTATTGCTTTGTAGCGCTCAAGGATGGTCCCAATGTCAAGTAAAGCCCTTCCCCGTATTAGTATTGTTACGCCCTCTTTCAACCAGGGTGCTTACGTAGATTGGACCGTTAGGTCGGTTGTTGAACAGCGCTATCAGAATTTGGAGTATATATTCATGGATGGTGGCTCAACCGACGAGACACTAACCTCGATAGAAAAGTTTCGGTCCAAATTTTCTCATTTTGAAACGGGACCAGATGGAGGGCAGAGCGCGGCGATCGCGAAGGGGTTCGAGAGAGCTTCTGGGGACATTTTGGCGTACTTAAACAGCGATGACGTGCTTCTACCGGGAGCGCTGAGTTTCGTATCAAAATTCTTCGATGACCATCCCGATGTCGACGTGATCTACAGTCACCGCTGTATAATCGATGAGGAAAACAGAGTCATTGGACACTGGATTTTGCCACCGCACATCAACAGTTTAATGAAGAGATGGGACTTAATCCCGCAGGAAACGACATTCTGGCGTCGTCGGATGTTCGAGAAGGCAGGAAATGTCGATCCGTCCTTTCGATTTGCTATGGATTATGATCTTTTCGTCCGCTACATGACGGTCGGAAAATTTAGACGCGTCAATCGATTTCTCGCTGCGTTTCGAGTTCACGATGCGGCGAAGACCTCCACACAGGTGCACACCGTTGGCAAAGAGGAGGTGGAACAAATAAGAAAAAAATATGGATTACGTGCCCCTCAGTTGATAGGGAGGGTATATTCTCTATCTGTAAGGCTTCGATCCGCATATGCGTTGAAAAAGAGAGTGGCGTTGCCGGGACTTCCGCCGGGAGACGACTTTAGCATAAGCGAACTGTGGAATTGGCAGCTGCCGCCAAGCAATTTAACTGCGAGAGGGTACGACTAATGAGAAAAGCGCTGATCACGGGCGTTACGGGACAAGATGGATCGTATCTTGCAGAATTTCTTATTGCCAAAGGTTATGAGGTTCACGGTATCAAGCGCCGAGCCTCGCTCTTTAATACTGATCGAATAGACCACTTGTACCAAGATCCGCACGAGGCGCGCCGCCGGTTCGTTTTGCATTACGGAGACATGACTGATTCTTCGAGCCTGACCCGAATAATACAGCAAGTTCAACCCGACGAGATTTACAATCTCGCCGCGCAATCGCATGTGGCGGTCTCCTTTGAGGAGCCGGAATACACCGCAAATTCCGACGCACTTGGCGCTCTGCGTATCCTTGAGGCAATACGGATTCTTCAGCTGGAGAAGAAAACGAGATTCTATCAAGCCTCTACATCTGAACTTTACGGCCTCGTTCAGGAGATTCCCCAGAAGGAAACGACGCCGTTTTATCCTCGCTCGCCTTACGCCGTCGCCAAGCTTTACGCCTATTGGATCACAGTTAACTATCGCGAGGCATATGGAATTTATGCCTGCAATGGCATCCTCTTTAATCATGAGAGCCCCGTTCGAGGTGAGACTTTCGTTACACGAAAGATTACACGTGCGCTGGCTCGGATTAAGCTTGGGCTGCAGGATTGCCTGTATCTAGGCAATCTTGATGCTAAGCGTGATTGGGGCCACGCGAAGGACTACGTTGAGATGCAGTGGCTGATGCTGCAGCAGGAGCGGCCCGAGGATTTTGTTATCGCTACGGGCGTCCAATACAGTGTTCGTGAATTCGTCAATGCAGCGGCTCAGGAAGTTGGGCTCAATATATCCTGGAAGGGTGATGGAGTTGACGAAAAAGGCTATGATTCCGCAGGCAGGTGCGTCGTTGCTGTCGATCCGCGGTACTTCCGTCCCACTGAAGTCGAGACGCTCTTGGGGGACGCCACTAAGGCCAAAGAGAAATTGGGGTGGTCTCCAAAAATAACGTTCGAAGAGCTAGTGTCCGAGATGATGCGTGAAGACCTGAAATCTGCCGAGCGTGACGAACTTGTCAAGCGACACGGTTATTCTGCTTACGATTATCACGAGTAGGAAATGAAAAGTACCAACGCAAAGATCTACGTAGCGGGTCATCGCGGCATGGCCGGGTCAGCCATCGTTAGAAGGCTAGTCGAGGCGGGCTATACGAACATAGTGACGAGAACACATGCGGAACTCGACCTTGTCGACCAAGCCGCAGTCACAGAATTCATGGAGACCGAAAAGCCAGATTACATCTTTATGGCTGCGGCAAAAGTTGGTGGAATCCAAGCGAACAACAACTACCGTGCGGAGTTTCTCTACCAGAACCTCATGATCGAGACTAATGTTGTACACGCCGCTTGGAAAGCGGGTGTGGAGCGAATGCTCTTTCTTGGGTCAAGTTGCATCTATCCAAGAGACTGCCCGCAGCCGATTCGGGAAGAGTATTTGCTAACAGGGTTACTTGAGCAAACGAACGAGCCATACGCGATAGCGAAGATCGCCGGTGTTAAACTCTGTGAAAGCTACAATCGGCAGTACGGGACAAGATATGTTTCCGCAATGCCAACTAACCTTTATGGACCGAACGACAGCTATGATCTAGATAATAGCCACGTCTTGCCAGCGCTAATCAGAAAAGCACATGAAGCTGTGATCCGTTGTGATAGAGAGCTGGTCGTTTGGGGCTCGGGTCGTCCAATGCGGGAGTTTCTTTATATTGACGATATGGCCGATGCCTGTGTCTTTATGATGGAGAACGAAATCAGTGAAGGCCTGTTCAACATTGGCACAGGTGAGGATGTAACCATCCGCGAACTCGCCGAAGTGGTTATGAAAGCGGTGGGATTTGACGGAAGTATTACTTATGATAGTTCCAAGCCAGACGGTACGCCGCGGAAGCTGATGAATGTCGAGCGGATGTCGGCATTGGGGTGGACCGCCAGAACGTCGCTCGCTGACGGCGTCGACAAGGCCTACGCTGATTTTCGATCGCGTTTTGCGAAAGGCGAGTAGTGGAGCCGCTTGTAACCATCGCGGTGCCATCCTTTAACCAAGGTCGTTTCCTTGACCAGGCACTGGAATCGATCTTCTCGCAAGATGTGCCGGTTGAAGTGTTCGTCGAGGACGGCGGGTCATCGGATAACTCGGCTGAAGTCATATCCAGGTGGGCACACAGGCTGGCCGGGTGGCGGAGCTATAGCGATGAAGGGCAGGCAGCTGCAATCAACGAGGGAATATCTCGCGGGACCGCGCCCTTTGTATGCTGGCTGAACAGCGATGACTGGTTTTTGCCTGGTGGGTTAAGATGTCTAGTTGAAGAATTGGAAAAAAATTCTGATGCGCCCGCTGTCTACGGGCGCGCTTGGAATGTGGCGGAATGCACAGGCAAACGTACACCCGTTTGGGTTGAGCCATTTAATGTACAACGGCTAGCTCTCCGCTGCATAGTATCGCAACCCGCAACTCTTATAAGACGTTCAGCTTGGGAGGCGGTGGCGGGCGTCGATATCAGTCTCCATATGGTAATGGATTACGATCTTTGGTGGAAACTCTATATAGAGTTTGGCCCACTTGTATTCGTAAACAAGTTTTCGGCGGTTAATCGGGAGCATCAGCTAACCAAAACACGGACGCTGCGTCGCTTGCACTACCGGGAGGCTATGAGAGTTGTCAGAAAGTACCATGGCAGAGTGCCTTTCAAATGGTGGTTCGCGCAACCATATGCTGTCTGGTATAAGTCACTACGCGGTTAGGCTTAAGGGCTTAAACGGGTAATCCCCCCGCCCAATAACGGGCCTCAAAAGTAGAATTTTCTCGGGCTTTATGATCGAGGAGATTTTGATGAAGACGAGCAGATTAAGCGAACCGCAAATCCTTGCAATCCTGCGCCAGGCGGAGGGCGGCGTTCCCGTGCCTGATTGACCTTGCCCCGATGAAATAATCCATTTTGAAGTAAGCTCTGGCCCATTGTGAAGTGCTACCCGATTTTGGGCCAGCGGGAGCTGGAATTTTCCGGGGTTAAGGCTCAGCTCGGCGGGGGTGCCGATGAGCCGTTCATGAGCGATATCGGCACCTTGTTGCCGATCGCGCTGTGTGGCCGGAACTCGTTATAGTCTCTACGCCAATCCTCCATCTTCGCCCGCGCGTCGTCAAGGCTCATGAACCAGTGAGCGTTCAGGCATTCGGCGCGGAACTTGCCGTTGATGGGGAAGACGGCCCCGCTCCGAACCGATTGGCCGTATAGTAACGCGCCAACTCAACCAGGAGCCGCTAATATGATCGCCAGTACCATAGGCCTTGACCTAGCCAAGCATAATTTTCACGTCCATGCGGTGGATGCCGATGGTTTAGTGATCAAGATCGCGGCGCTCCGGCGAAGCGAGATGATCAAATTCTTCAAGAGCGCAGTGCCCTGCCTTGTTGGTATGGAAGCTTGCGCCACGGCGCACTATTGGGCTCGAGAGCTGAAGAAATTAGGTCACGAGGTAAGGTTGATACCCCCTTCGTTCATTGCGGACAGAGGAGCACCTCGTTAACTCAAGGCCACTTCCCCCGCTAATTGAATAGTGATGTTTGGCCTGCCGACAGGGCAGCATTCACACTCCGCACAGCGGAGACGTCGGGACATGATAACCAGAGACCCCGGCAGTGATTGCGCAACCAGGACCGCACGCCAAACGAGGAACCAAGGGGCAATCGGGCAGCGCTCATGATACTGTCCGCCAGGTAGCCAATTTCGATATAGTTGTTCAAAGCATCGTAGGCCGGCGCGAAGTTTATGCCCGTGATGCGATAGTAGGTGAGATCGCTGGGTTCGCTGAGATCTCTCTTTCTGATATTGAGTCCAGGCTGGTCAGTTAAATATTCGTAGGTGATGAGAGGATGATGATCACCGAATCCTGCCACCACAAACTTCCTCTTCGGGAATCTAAGCTTCAACTGCAATTCGAACTGTTTTAGATCGTCGGCAGCGATTCTCTGCCTCCGCGCGAACTCTGCGGCCTGATCGCCCTGCGTTCTTTCACCCGGTCGAACATCCGGCCATATGCGGTCCCTGTATGGATAGTGCGTGCCCGTTGTCCAAACAAAGTAAAACATGGGATCGCTGACACCGTCTGCGGTGCGCTTCGATAGGTCTTTGAGAACGTAATCATAATACTTGATATCTTGCGGCCTGCTATTTTCCACAATGTAAAGCCCCATATCATCCGGGGTATTGATCACATCGAAGCCAATTGAACGATAGAACCTCCCTGTATTCATAAAGGAGGGTGAGGACGGATAATCGGCAACAGTAATGTAGCCAAGTTCCTTAAGGCGCTGAGGAAGGGTGTTCTTAAACTTACCTTCCCTGATTATGCCTAAGAACTCATATGAAGGACCGAGGTAGGAGGCGTTCAGCCCCAGGAGAAACCCGTATTCCGATATCCACGTCCGACCACCATATGTCTCCACGTGCAGACGGCGACGTTCTCCGTCGCCCGATTCGAAAAATTCAGATGGAACATGGTACTGGTCGCCATCGAAGTATATGGCGGGATCAACGGATGATTCATGCAAGATGACAACAATTGTTGGCCGAGCTGCATCAGTTTGGCTGGAATTTATTGATGATGCCCCTTGAAAATCTTGCGGGTCATCATTTCCTGCTGGTGTTGCAATGGACATCGGCCGCCCGAATGCTTCCGCGGTCGAAAGCCCGGAGACGAGCACTGTTGACAGGTGCCGCTGATTGTAAGCCGCTTGGTAAAAGATAGTAGACTTGAGATTTCCTGTGATTGCGATATTGCCGATCAAAACCGCACAGCACGCGCCAAGCACCGCAACGGTCATTCCTGTTAGCCTAGAAGCCCTCCCACGTTCGGTAACGTAAACCACAACACAGACTACTGCGCCGGACAGCAGTAATGCGGCACCAATCAAGACCAATGAAAAATAGTGATCGAAAAAGAATGAAATCTCTGCCCAATCTCTCAAGTAGTAGAAGAGGTCTGGATAAAGCAGGTGTGTCTGTAAAAAAGCTTGCTTTGTCTTCGACACCGATGCGACGGTTACAAGGAAAAAAATCGTGACCGTTAACGAGAACAGCACGCGTCGCGTGAGAAGGAGGAAGGCACCTGTCGAAGCGACTGCTATCCCCATTATGCAAGCGGCCAGGCCCCAACCCTCCCTGTCGAAGTAAGGCGCGTCCGGCAGCCTTGCTTCGACAGTCATTTCCGATATCAAGACTATCGCGCCCATCAAACAGCATAAAGCAAGAGCAGCCAGTCGGTGCGAGGCGATTGATAGAATTGTTTTTCGGAACCCCATGACTTGTCATCCAGTTGTCACTTTAGAGATGGAGCTAGTACTTTTCGAGTTGCACCACAAGTCGCCTGAAGTCCCCTCCACTTGTTAAAAACGCTTCCGGACCACGTACGCCATATCATGCAGTGCGCTGACGAACGCCCAATATCGAGGCCCAACGAAGGAAGAAATATCTGCTTCATCAGTGTTTCCTGCTATGCGCTTCTCAGGTCAGCATCTGCCGATTATAGAGATCGGCATACTTGGTAGCCATGTCGATTGCTCTAAACGTTTCAACGTAAGCAGCTCTTGCCTTGCGGCCGAAATTGAGACTTTCCTCGCTATTATTGGCTAGACGTGTCATGGCCGCAGCCAGATCGCTTGGATCATTTGGCTTGATCACCAAACCGGTCCCACCATGAACGTTCACAAAGCTTGTGCCTGTCCCGATTTCACAGGAAATCATTGGCTTTCCGAACATCGCCGCCTCCACAAGTGAGAGACCAAAGGCCTCAGAACGCAAATGAGATGGAAAGACAAAGCCAGAGCTTAGCTCCAGGAGGGCGGCCTTGTCTGCATCCGGCAGCGCTCCCACAAAATGCACATTCCCCAGGCGATGTTCCTTCGCGTAGCCCTTCAGGGATGCCTCCATTGGTCCCTCCCCGATCAGTACAATATCAAGCTCTGTCTGCCTGGCAGCCTCCAATAGGATATGGACGCCTTTGTAATAACGCAGAACACCAACAAAGAGAAAAAACGGCTTGGGATACGCAGCTCGCCAGCGTACTTTCACATCCTCAGGGGCCCGAGGATAGTCCCGCTCATCGAGTCCGAGCGGAATGACTGTCGTTTTGGCTTCATAGTGCTGCAATACAGGGCTGGTGGCCACGTAGTTGGGAGACGTGGCCACAATCCTGTCAACACTTGCCAGGAAACGACGCATAACTGGCCTATAAAGCGGCAAGAGAAGCCGCTGCTTCACAACATCTGAATGGTAGGTGACGATTGTTGGCTTCTTCAGCCGTGAAGTGAGATGGACAACGTCCATTACCGGCCATGGGAAGTGATAGTGCACGATGTCGGCTCGTTCACTGAGCTCTCGAAACTTTCCAAATACCTCGCGCGAAAAGCCCGTCGACGCGAACTCAAAATCAAGCTTGGCCTTGTGAGCCATATGACCGTCGAACTCGCGAGTGTTTTGCTCAGGCGTCCTACTCAGCGAAAGTACGTCGGACTGGATGCCAAGTTCCGCGGTTCCCTTAGCGATCGCGTGAATGGTTCGCTCTACTCCCCCAAAAGTGTCGGGCCAATAGGTTTTGAAGAAATGTAAAACCCGCATCTCACTCCAACGCCGGTCGATCGCCGGTCTAGTTCAATCATTCCGCCGTGGGCGCTCTTCAATACGCGTTAGCACCCTCGCCGAGCAGGCAGGCAGGGCATAGGCTGGTCGGACGCCCATATAAACAAAGCTATGAAGAATAGCAGCCCCTTTGGAAACGGTGAAGGACAAAAGCTTGCCAAAGGCGGCGACCCATCTGTTGGAAAAGCAGGAGGCAAGCGACACAACACGCGTGTCATAAACAACGCTATGGTGAGGCGCTTACGCTTCCTTCGCCGAGTTTCAGCAATCTGTAAGGAGCTACGTTGGCGCCGACGTCGCGGTAGGCTGCAACATCCGCAGCACAATCTTCACTCGCGAGCAGATAGTCGCGTGGTGCCGAAGATGGATCGTCGAAAGCGACATGGAAGTTGCGCTGGAGATAGCCGTGGAGGAGCCAATCCTCGTGAACGGAGCCGCACGTCGAAACCACGAGACTGCAGGAGGACGCAGACGCGCAAACTCGCGACGCAATCCTATCTGCAATCTCGATCGTTGGCTGGTGCTGTCCCGGCTGTCCAATATGAAGGGCAACGAAGAACAGAGACAGCCCGAGAATTCCCGCAAAGATCCACTGCGCCACCCGCAGTAAGCGAGCAGGCAACGTGACGAGCATCCCCCATAGGATAGGGGCACATGCGGTCGCCAAGGCTGCGGAAAAATACGGTAAAGAGGGGTTGAAATAGAAACTGGATACGCGTGGCCCAGCCAAAAGTGGTAGCGAAGCCGAGAACCCGATCAACGAAAAAAACAGGATACGTTGCAGACGGTCGTGCCGAGGACCTGTCTCAGCGATCGGTCGCCGCACCATGCGACCGATCAGGAAAACAATCACCGTCACAAGCAGTGGATAGGCATTGACCCGCGCGAAGGTGCGGACTGCTGCTAGCCCGGCGCCGTTGTGCCCGCGCTCGCCCGACAGGCTGGTCATAAGCTGAACCGAGACATAGCGCTCGATCGCTTCCCTGGGACCTTCCATCGTCCACAGGATCCCAAATACCACAAGGATCACTCCACCAATCATGATGGTGTCGACGAGCGCGGCAAGGAACGTCGGGCGACGAAAGCTTACCCAATAGATACCCGGCGCAGCGAGTGGAAAAAGGCCGACTGGCCCCTTCGTCATCAAAGCCAGTGCAGTCAGCAAGCCGGCTCCAGCAACCAGACCTAGCCGACACCAAAGCCGATGCTGATCGTACGCAGCAACCACGAAAAGAATAGCAAGTGATGTGAAAACAATAAGAAGGTTTTCGAGTATTCCGTTAGCGAACCCCCAGGAGAGGCGCCCGGCGATAATCGTAAAAAACACAACGATGGGAGTAGCCCGGCGCGCGTCCATGTCAGCGCCACTCAGGCGGCGCCATATCAGTACGATAACGGCCAAGCTTGCGGCACAGGTCGCAAGAGAAAAAAGCTTGTCGACGATCACGGTATCGCCGAACAATCTGAAAACAAAAGACTGCAGCCACATCATAAGAGGCGGATGCTCGGCGAATACCGGAAATACGGTCTTGGAGAACTGTGGCGCCCAAACGGTTCCCACACCCTGGGCAAGGTTGCGCGCGATGCTTGAGTAGATCAGCCCGTCAAGGAAGAATGATTGCTGCACGATATCCAGCAGCAATTTGAGGCAGATCGTGATTGCCACGATCAGCCACAGAACTGTCGTCACTCGTGCTGCTATCGCTGCTGTCGTCTCGTCACCAACAGCGGTGCGTGCCGCGTTTACTTCCATATGAACCTGTTTGCGATCACAAATTTCCAAACCGTATCGATGGCAATTCCAGCAAGCGTGGCAACGAACACGACGTGAACCAACCGTTCATAGGTGAGCGTTGCCGCCGATACGTTTGCGACGATCCCCACGGCCGAAACTCCCAGAAACTTCAAGTAGCCCCATACCTTCCCCCATCCTCGCAGACGGCGGTCCCGAAAGGTCAGGAGGTTGTTGAGAAGAAAATTGCCGGTGGCAGCGATCAGGGTGGCAACTGTCTGAGCGACGGCAAACGAAAACGATAGCGACAGAGCAGCATAGAGAACCGCAAAATGAACAAAGATCCCCGAGCCCCCCACAAGAAGGAAGGAAATCAGGCTGACGGGCAAAATTCCCCCCGTCAACTTGCTGAGGAGAAAGGTTACAAACTTCCAGATGATATAAACGTCAAGCTTCGACTGCCCATTCAACCGCACACCAAAATCGAACGGCACCTCCGCGTGCCGTAGGGTCTTATTGGAATGGAGAATATCCAGGAGCAACTTGAACCCGGGATCTCCCAGGCGAGGCGCGGTTTGAAGGAAGCTGTCACGGCTGATGATGAAGAACCCGGTCAGTGGATCGGAGAGCTTTCGGCCGAGCACGATGCCACTTAACCAGTTACCGAAAGTCGACAGTTTCTGCCTGAGAGGGGACAGCCCCGCCATTTCCTGATCGCGTTCCAACCTTCGGGCAGCACTTACAACGTGAAGCCCTTCTCTCTCTAACCGCTCCACCATCTCGTTGATCACCGCGGGATCGTGCTGGCCATCAACGTCCATGACGCATAGCAGTTCGCCTCTGGCGGATAACATCCCTTGAATACTGGATTTGGCAAGACCCCGATCACTTAGCCTGGTTATCGACCGAATACGTTGATCTGTCTTGGCCAGGCGAAACGCCTTTTCTGCTGTGCCGTCCGGCGAATTGTCGTCGACAAAGATGATCTCCCAGTCGAACTGGCCGAGAACTTCTTTTGCTCTTTCGATGAATGGCAAAATGTTTTCCGACTCATTGTAAGTCGGCGCAATAACAGAAAGACTTCTCTGCGACACCAAGAACTCCAGACGAAAAATCTCTTGGGCAATAGCAAAGCGTCAGCATTGCCACAAGCCTTGGATGCACCAAGTCCACAGGTACGAGCGCCGCAAATCAGTGCGGCCATTTTCCATGACGATTCGCCCTAAAGGCGTAGATTTTGCGGGGCGGCCCCGGCGAGCAGCCTCGCTGAACGAGCCATGAAGGCCAGATGAACGCTCCTTCCGCCCCGTCAGCCGGAAGGATAGCGCTGCGCCTGAAGCGTCGGGGGCTTATCCCCGTCCGAACTCGTCGGAAACACGGACGATATCGTCCTCGCCGAGATAGGATCCGGTTTGAACCTCGATCATCTCCAGCATGATACGCCCGGGGTTATAGAGCCGGTGCAACTCGCCCTGTGGGATATAGACAGACTCGTTTTCACGCACGAACGTCACCTCGTCGCCGACCGTCACTTCGGCAGTGCCTTTGACGCAGACCCAGTGTTCAGAACGGTGGAAATGCTTCTGCAGCGACAGCTTTTTGCCCGGCAGGACGAACAGGCGCTTCACCTGGAAACGATCGCCGTTGAACAGCGACGTATAACCGCCCCAGGGGCGATAGGAGGTCGGGTGAGTTTCCGTCAGGCTCGATGTCTCCTTCGCCTTGGCGAGGTATTTCACGAGCTTGCCGACTTCCTGGGCTTCGTCGAGGCGACCGACATAGACGGCGTCCTCGCTGGCGATGACGGCCACATCCTTCAGTCCCTGAACGGCGAGATGCGAGGCACGCGACAGGACCAGCGAATTTTCGGTGTTCATGACGGTGGCATGGCCGATAACGACATTGCCGTTCTCGTCCTTTTCACCAAGCTTCCAAACGGCATCCCAGCTACCGAGATCCGACCAGGCGAAGGCCGAGGTGACCACGGCGGCATTGGTGGTCTTTTCCATCACCGCATAGTCGATCGAAATATCCGGGCTTGCCTGAAAACTGGCCAAATCGAGACGGACAAAGTCAAGATCGATCGTGGCCTTGGCGACGGCGGCTTCCGCGGCCTCGTACACGGCGGGCGCATAGTTTGAAAGCTCGTTCAGGAGCAGGTCGGCCCGGCACATGAAAATGCCGGAATTCCAGAAAAAGCCACCAGTGGCCAGCATCTCTTCTGCGGCGGCAAGCTGCGGCTTCTCGACGAAACGCTTGACCTTGTGCGCGCCGGTCGAAAGGGCATCGCCCTGTTCGATGTAGCCGTAACCGGTGGCAGGCTCTGTCGGCTTGATGCCGAATGTGACGATCTTGCCCGATGCGGCGGTCTGGCGCGCGGTTGCGATCGCTTCGCTCCAATCCTTGCCTGCATCGATCTCGTGATCGGAGGCCAGAAGGTGGAGGATGGCATCCTCGCCGAATTTCTGCTTCAAGTAGAAAGCCGCGGCGGCGATCGCGGCAGCCGTGTTGCGAGCGACCGGCTCAAGGATGATGGCGGACAGATCAACGCCGACTTCGCGGGCCTGCTCGGCCACGGTGAATCGAAAATCCTGATTGGTGATGACGACAGGCGCCTCGTAGGCCGCGGTGTCGGTAACGCGCTCAAGGGTTTCCTGGAACAATGTCTTTTCATCGACGACCTGGATGAACTGTTTTGGCGCGTTCGATCGCGACAATGGCCACAGGCGGGTGCCCTTGCCGCCAGCCATGATGACGGGAATGATCTTCTGGGTCATAAGTAATCTCCGGGTACGCACGACCGTGTTTGTAGGGGTTCAACCTTCAATAGGCAATCGGGTCACTGCACTTTTGCCCAGTCGCGAACAAGCGAAAGGCCTTTTTCAAGCAGCGAGGAAGCAGCCGTCTCATCTTCAGCTTCAACATAACAGCGCATTTCCGGCGCATTCCCGGAAGGACGGAAGTGAACGATGGTGCGATCGGCCAATGTAACGCGCAGGCCATCGATATCGCTGACTGAGCCAACGGCGCCGAGCGGCTTAAGGAAAGTCGCCAGGTTTGCAGGAGAAGCGCGCAGGTACGCCATCAGCGCAGCGCTCGTCTCGACGGCAAAATTCTCGAGCCGGTCGGCGGCCGCTACCGGCAGGTGAAAATCGGCAGCGATCGCCGAAAGCGACTTGGCCCGCTGTTTGGCAAGAAACAACGTCGCCAGAACCGGCAAAAAGCTGTCGCGCGTCGGCAGAGCGGTGAGCGTTCCGCTCGCCACTGCAAAATCCGACTGCGTCAGCACGCCACCATTGGCCTCGAAACCCATCACCGCCGATTCGCCTGCAGCGGTCGCCTTGTTCATGCCTTCGATAACAAAGGGGGACCCGACTTTGGTGCGGGTGACGCGGTAGCTGCCGGCCGCCTCGATGCCCGAATTGGAGGTCACCGGGGTGACAACGACCTTTGCTTCAAGGAAGCGTGCAACGATGAGCCCGAGCAGGTCGCCGCGCAACGGTGTACCCGCCTCGTCGGCCACCAGCGGCCTGTCGCCGTCGCCATCGGCGGAAACGATAGCGTCGAGACCATACTCCCCAGCCCAGCCGCGCATAAATTCAATCGTCTGCACCGACACGGCTTCTGTATCGACCGGGATGAAATGATCGGACCGTCCGAGCGCCATGACTTCCGCACCATAACCGGCGATGACGTCAATCAGGCCGTCGCGGGCAACCGTGCTATGCTGGTAGACGCCGATTTTCAGGCCGGCAAGGGCGCCAGCTGGCAGGAGCGCGCGGTTGCGCGACAGGAAAAGCTCAATGGCCATCCGCTCTTCGTTCTGAGCGGTGCCAGGTGTCAGGTCAACGATCGTGTCGCCGATCTCGGCCGCGATCCGGGTGATTGCGAGCTCATCCGCCTTGTCGATCTCGCCATCCGGGCGATAGAATTTGATGCCGTTGCGATCTGCCGGGATATGCGAACCGGTGACCATCAGCGAGGCGCAGCCTTTCGACATGGCATAAAGCGCCAGCGCCGGCGTCGGGATCGCGCCGCAGTCGATCGGCTGCAGGCCGGCGCGTGCCAGTGCTCCGATGCAGGTGGCAGCAATGTCGGGGCTTGAGGGACGATAGTCGCCAGCGACAAAGATGTGGTCTCCGGCCTTCGCCAATCCGGCATCCAGCAGGTGTCTTGCAAAAGCGGATGCGTAGAGAGCCGAAGCATGGCCCTGAAGATCGGTTACAAGGCCGCGAAGACCGCTGGTGCCGAATTTCATGAAGTTCCCTAACATTCACTGACGTGGTGCCTACGTCGGTAAGCCGTCATGCGCGAGTGTCAATAGATTAGCGAAAGATATCGATAGTTTTCCAACCACTGACAGCGGATTGGCTGTGTCGCGCGATCGATTTCTCTGCAGACGTCCTTATAGAGAGGAGCGCGCGTACTCAGGGCCCTGCCGAGGCCCGGGCAATGGAGTGGTGAGAGGTCTGGCGCAAAACCCGCAACGCGATCGGCCGGCCCCGTAGACGCTCGCCCCTTCATTATTCGCCTAGTGGTGGCCGACGCGGTCACAATTCAAAGTCGTATTTGGTACTTGCCAGCTTCACCAGGTACTGGCCATAGGCGCTCTTGCCAAGTTCGTCAGCAAGCTTTTGCAGATGCTCCTCATCTATATAGCCCATGCGATATGCTACCTCTTCCGGGCAGGCGATCTTGAAGCCCTGGCGCTTCTCCAGGGTTCCAACGAAGTCGGACGCGTCCAACAGACTATCCGGCGTGCCGGTATCAAGCCACGCGTAACCACGGCCCATCAGTTCGACCGTCAATTGGCCGCGTTCAAGGTATGTGCGATTGACGTCGGTGATCTCCAGCTCGCCGCGCATCGACGGTTTCAGGTTTGCGGCAATTTCGATGACTTGCTTGTCGTAAAAATAGAGGCCAGTAACGGCCCAATTGCTCTTCGGCCTGGCCGGCTTTTCCTCGATCGAGAGCGCCTTCATGCTGTCATCGAACTCGACGACACCATAGCGCTCCGGATCCCTGACGTGATAGGCGAAAACGCGCGCACCCTCGACCGCGGAAGCACTGGGACGAAGAAGCTGCGGGAGACCGTGGCCATAATAGATATTGTCGCCAAGAATGAGCGCCGACGGGTTCGAACCGACAAAGTCGGCACCGATAATAAAAGCTTGCGCCAGGCCGTCAGGGCTTGGCTGCACTGCGTATTCAATGGAGATCCCCCACTGGTTGCCGTCGCCGAGAAGTCGCTTGAACGCTTCGCTGTCGTGAGGCGTGGTGATGATCAACATCTCCTTGATCCCGGCCAGCATCAGCGTAGTCAGCGGATAGTAGATCATCGGCTTGTCGTAGACCGGCATGAGCTGCTTGGATACGGCTTTGGTGATCGGATAAAGGCGTGTGCCGGAGCCACCGGCGAGAATGATCCCCTTCATGCTTTTTCCTTCCATGGGTAAGGAGGAGCTCGAAAGCGCCGATCCCTAGAGCAGACGGTCCAACACGACCCGTGTGGATTGCCTCCAGTCGGGTAACACGATTCCATAGACCTGTTTCAGTTTGTCGTTAGATAGCCGCGAGTTGGCGGGACGTTTTGCCAGTGTCGGATAATCCATCGTCGTAATGCGACCAACGGATACTTCCCTGCCACACTTGGCCTGAAGACCAGCGAAGATCGCTTCGGCAAAATCCGCCCAGGTCCCCTCGCCGCTTCCGGTCATGTGGAAGATGCCACGCAGCTTCGGGTCTGAATCGGCACAGAGGAGCGTTGCCATGGCAATCACGGCGTCAGCGATATCAAGCGCGCTGGTCGGCGTGCCGTGCTGATCGGCCACCACATTAACAGCATCGCGGGTTTCGGCCAGCCGCAGCATGGTCTTTAGGAAGTTGGCGCCGAAGGGTGAATAGACCCAGGCAGTACGCAAAATGACATGGTTGGGATTGGCAGCGGCGACGCCCTCCTCGCCGGCCAGTTTCGAACGGCCATAGACCGACACCGGCCCAGTCGCATCCGTCTCGACATAGAGACCCTGCTTATCGCCGGAAAATACATAATCCGTCGACAGGTGCACGATTGGAACCCCGAGCTCCTTTGCCACTTCCGCTATTGCCGTTGGGCCTTCCGCATTGACGACGAAGGCCAACTCCTCTTCACTTTCCGCCTTGTCGACGGCCGTATAGGCGGCGGCGGAGACGATCACGTCCAGCTTGATCTGCGAAAGGACTGCGCGGATCGACGCCCGGTCGACAAGATCGAGTTCCGGACGACCTACGGCAACGATCTCGACACCGGCCACGGGACCGCGCTCCAGAAGGGCCGAGACGACCTGGCCCTGTTTTCCCGTCACGGCAATGCGCATGGCTCAGCCCCTGTTCAAGACACCAAGACGCTCGCCGGAATAGACGCGCTGCCGCAAAGGCTGCCACCACCACTCGTTCTCCAGGTACCAGCGAACAGTCCGCTCGATGCCGCTATCGAAATCTTCCTGTGCCTTCCAGCCCAGTTCCGTTTCCAGCTTTGTGGCATCGATGGCGTAGCGTGCATCATGACCGGGCCGGTCGGTCACAAAGGTGATCAGATCGGCATGCGCGTTTGCCTGTGGGCGCAATTCATCCATCAGTGCGCAGATGCGGGTGACGACGTCGATATTGCGCCGCTCGTTACGGCCGCCGACATTGTACTTTTCACCGGGACGGCCGCGCGACGCAATCAGATCGAGCGCGCGGGCATGATCCTCGACGTAGAGCCAGTCGCGAATGTTGACGCCCTGGCCGTAGACCGGCAGCGGCTTCCCGTCCATGGCGTTGAGGATAATCAGCGGGATCAGTTTTTCCGGAAAGTGGTAAGGTCCGTAATTGTTCGAGCAGTTCGACACGACGACTGGCAGACCGTAAGTACGATGCCACGCAACTGCCAGGTGGTCGCTCGCTGCCTTCGACGCCGAATAGGGCGATGACGGATCGTAAGCCGTAGCCTCTTCGAACAGTCCCTCGTCGCCGAGCGATCCGTAGACCTCGTCGGTCGAAACATGCAAAAAGCGGAACGCCTCCTTGCGATCGGCAGGCAGCGCGTTCCAATAACGCCGTGCCGCTTCCAGCAGGCTGAACGTGCCCATGACATTGGTCTGCACGAAGTCGCCGGCACCACTGATCGAGCGATCGACATGGCTTTCGGCGGCAAGATGCATGATCCGGTCGGGCTGGAACCCACTCATCGCCTCCGACATTTTTGGAAGATCGCAAATGTCGGCCTTCAGGAACCGATAGTTCGACGCACCTTCGATTTCCTTGAGTGAAGCAAGATTGCCGGCATAGGTAAGCTTGTCGACGTTGAGCACTTCGGCGCCGACCTTCTTCACCAGATGCCTGACGAGCGCCGAACCGATAAAGCCCGCTCCGCCGGTTACGAGAATACGCATGAGTTATCTCCGCAGGTCATCCGTCTTTGTGCCCATCAATATTTGAAACACGGCGGCAGATCCGCCAGCCTTGGTTGTACCTTATCCTTCTCCGACAAGACCACATTGTCGAGCGGCATCGGCCATTCGATACCGATCTCCGGATCGTTCCAAAGGAGACCGCGGTCGCTGGCAGCGCTGTAAGGGGCCGTCACCTTGTAGGAAATGACGCAGTCCGGAACGAGCGTCGCAAAACCGTGGGCAAAGCCTCTCGGGATCCACAGTTGTTCGCCGTTTTCGTTCGAAAGCTCGCAACTATACCATCGGCCATAGGTCGGCGATCCGACACGGATGTCGACGGCAACGTCGAAAATGCGGCCGGCGATGCAGCGCACCAGCTTCCCTTGAGCGAACGGGTCAAGTTGGAAATGCAGGCCACGTACCGTACCAACGGTCGCAGAAAGAGATTCGTTCTCCTGCACGAACGCAACGTCCGCGACATTTTCGCGGAACCAGCCGTCCTTGAACACTTCTGAAAAATATCCGCGATGATCACCCAGTCTTGTTGGAATGATCTTCGTCAAACCTGCCAGCGGCAGAATCTCAATATTCATTACGCGCCTGTCCGTCTTCAGGTTTGGCAACCCTGTCATAGCAAATGCTACCCTTATCGCTGGTGAACAGTCACGTCATCAAAATTGGTAGTATTTCGGGCCCGTGAGAGGAACGCCGTAGAGAAACCAGGAACGACGTATGGTACAGAGAATAACCAAAAAAGCTTGGCGAACCAAATTCGCGTTTCGCCAATAGATCGTTCGCGATGCTTGTGGGCCTCCGAAGAGGCTTCAATGTTATGTTCGTGTCTGTGCCTTTCGGGCCTCGCCAATTTGCGGCTGTAGGCTGGCAGCGGTCGGAAGATTCTGACGGCCGGCGCCGATCCGCGCCTATGCAGTTCTTAGTTCTGTGGTACCAGCAAATGCCTCAATTCCTTGGAAACCACGATGCAAGCAAAAAAGCGACCATCGCACTTGGGGAGTAAACGCGTCTGTTCTGCCATTCCAAAGTCCATTTTGGAACGTCTGAAATGTACGAAGGCCCTGCAAAGGCCAAGCTTTTTGACGATTTCAAAGATGAATGGTGGGCGATGAGAGACTCGAACTCCCGACATCCTCGGTGTAAACGAGGCGCTCTACCAACTGAGCTAATCGCCCTCGCGAAACTGGTCCTGTTCGGTCCGCCGCGTCGGTGGCCGTGATTTATGCGGATCGTGCGCAAACCGCAAGAGTGTTTGTGAAGATTTTTTTATTTTCTCGGAAAGTCTTTGCGGAGCGCGAACTACAGAGGCCACCAATCAGAACCCGCTAAAATACTAGCGCCCAATTTACTCCCTATCCCGTCAGCCGGCAGAAGCGCCGACGGGCGCTGACATCGCCAGTTTCGGGGGGAGCCGATGGCCAAGACTGTAAAGCCCCGACGGCGGTCGAGCGCCGCGCCGAAGACCTCGACACCATCGCCGCGGTGTTGCCGATTGCGCGCCGCGACGAGCTGCTGACCGACCGCGATGTCGAAACCCTGCGCCATCTGGTCAACCAAGGCATGGGCGACAACACGCTGCGTGCCATCACCTCGGATCTCGCCTATCTGGAGGCCTGGGGATTGGCGGCGACCGGCAGCGCGCCGCCCTGGCCGGCGCCGGAGGCGCTGCTGCTGAAGTTCGTCGCCCACCATATGTGGGATCCGGAAAAGCGCGCCGGCGACCCGGACCATGGCATCCCGAAAGATGTCGAAGACAATCTTCGAGGCCAGGGATTTCTCAAGGCCGCGGGAGCGCACGCGCCGGCGACGGTCCGCCGCCGGCTGGCGAGCTGGTCGACCTTGACCCGCTGGCGCGGCCTCGACGCGCCTTCGCCTCCGCTCCCCTGAAGGCCGCCATTCGCCTCGCCGCACGCGCCGCGCCGCGCCGACGGCGCCGTAAGAGCGCCAAGGCGGTGACCGGTGACGTGCTGGCAAGGTTGCTGGCGACCTGTGCGACGGACAGCCTGCGCGATCTCCGCGACCGGGCGATCCTGATGGTCGCGTTTGCCTCCGGCGGCCGCCGGCGCAGCGAGATCGCAGCTCTTCGCGTCGAGCAGCTGAATGCCGAGGCGCCGATCGAGCAAAAGGACGGCCCTCCCCTCATTGGCCATTCATCTCGGCCGCACGAAGACTGCCTCCGGCGAGCAGGACGAGGTCGTCTACCTCACCGGCCGGCCGGTCGAGGCGCTGCATGCCTGGATAGCGGCCGCCAGGATCGACAAGGGCAGCGTCTTCAGGGGGATCGGGCGATGGGGAACGCTGTCGCGGCGAGCGCTGGATCCGCAGTCGATCAGCGCCATCTTCAAGCAACGGGTGGAGATGACTGGGCTAGACCCCGCGGAGTTCTCCGCGCACGGACTGCGGTCAGGCTATCTGACGGAGGCCGCCAATCGTCGCATTCCCCTCGTCGAAGCGATGGAGCAATCGCGCCATCGATCGTTGCAGCAGGCGTCGAGCTACTATAACGGCGCACCGGCAGAGCCGCGCGGATGCTATAGAACCAAATATTCCGCAATCACGAACCGTGGCGTGCACCCAGCAAGGCGGTTTCCCGAGCCGCTGGATCGGTGAGTTTTACGCCACTAAGGCAGCGCTCAAACGCACTCCATCATGCTGCACACAATGAATCCAGCTCGATTGCGCGCGAGGAATGGAGATCCGAAGTGACAAGTCGCTCGCCTTGCTGTAGCAAGGTGTCATGTCGATCGCTTGCGCCTATGTTTCCCGTTTTTATTTTTTCCGTGCCTCGGTGCGGAAGCGGGAAAATGCGTAACTAAGAAAGACGCAATTTTATCCGACCAACCGCTAGTCTACCTGGCGGTTTTTATGCGCCCGGTATGACCTCCTGGAGACCAATACCGTGACGAACCCGACTGACGATCTGCGCATAACCAACATCGTCGAACTCTCCTCGCCTGCACGCATCATCGATGAGCTGCCGCGTGACGAGACTGTCAGCAAGACGGTGCTCGGCGCTCGTAGCGCCATCCACGATATCCTGACCAAGAAGGACGACAGGCTTCTCGTCGTTGCCGGCCCCTGCTCCATCCATGATCCCATCGCTGCGATCGATTACGCCAAGCGCCTGAAGGAACAGCGCGACCGGCTGCAGGGAGACCTCGAGATCGTCATGCGCGTCTACTTCGAAAAGCCGCGGACGACGGTCGGTTGGAAGGGTCTGATCAACGATCCCGGCCTCGACGGCAGCTTCCGGATCGAGGATGGCCTGCGCATCGCCCGCAAGCTGTTGCTGGACGTGAATGACCTCGAGCTGCCGGCTGGCTGCGAATTCCTCGATACGATCACACCGCAATATATCGCTGACCTCGTCAGCTGGGGTGCGATCGGTGCACGCACGACCGAAAGCCAGGTTCACAGGGAGCTCGCCTCCGGCCTCTCCTCGGCGATCGGCTTCAAGAATGGCACCACCGGCGATGTGCGTATCGCCCTCGACGCCATCATGGCCGCTTCACAGCCGCATCATTTTCCAGCTGTCACGAAGGACGGACGCGCAGCGATCGCATCGACAAGCGGCAATGAGGATTGCCACATCATCCTGCGCGGCGGCAAGCAGCCGAACTATGACCGCGAAAGCGTCGCGGCAGCGATGGCCGCGTCCCGTGACGCAAAGCTCGACCCGCGCATCATGATCGATGCCAGCCACGCCAACAGCCGCAAGAATCCGGAGAACCAGCCCGCCGTCCTGCAGGACGTCGCACAGCAGCTCGCCGACGGCAACGATGCGATCATCGGCGCAATGGTCGAGAGCAACATCGTCGGCGGCCGGCAGGACCTGATCCCCGGAAAGCAGCTCGTCTACGGCCAGAGCGTCACCGACGGCTGCATCGACTGGCCGACGACCGTTCAGACCCTTGGGGCACTGGCATCGGGTGTGAAGGCACGCCGCGAGGCCAACAACGCAAAGTCCTAAACAAACGGCGGAGCGTAGATCGATACGCTCCGCCTTGCCAATCCCGGACTGCGGTCAGGCTACCTGACGAGGGCAGCCGATCGCGGCATCATCAAGCGGAATCACTCGGAAGGTAAAGCGAGGGCTTTCACAACGCCGTCGGCGACCACGTTGATGGCGAGGTCACCGCCCGCCCCCTCACCCGTTCGAAACAAACTCACGCAGAGAGGCGCGCACGCGCCCCTATCCACATCGGATATCAATCACGCCCATTCCTCCACCATACGATCCGTCAGTAGAGCAATCGCGTTCTGATCGTGCCCGGTATCGCGCGCAGCGCCTGCAAGGATTTCGTCGGCCGTCTCGGACATGCCCTCGACCTCGATCACCACATAGCCCGTGTCGCCGTGACTCTGCAGGAACTCGGCGACGATATTCAGCCCGCGCGACGAGAAGATCTCGTTGAGTTGGATGAGCATTCCAGGGCGGTTCTCATGCACGTGGATGAAACGCGTGCCGTTCGGGCGCTCGGGCAGCTGAACTGGGGGAAATTGACGGCGCCCATCGTCGAGCCGATATCGGAATATTCGACCAGCTTTCTGGAGACTTCGCCCCCAATGCGCTCCTGGGCCTCTTCGGTGGAGCCGCCGATATGCGGGGTCAAAATGACGTTGCTCAATCCCTGCAGTGGCGTTTCGAAACGATCCTTGTTCGATGCCGGCTCCTTGGGGAACACGTCAACGGCGGCACCGGCGAGATGGCCATCCTTCAGCACCATCGCGAGCGCGTCTAGATCCACCACGGTCCCACGGGAATTGTTGATGAAGATCGCGCCCTTCTTCATGCGCCGCAGTTCGGTCTCTGTGATCATGTTGTGGGTCGACGCCGTCTCCGGAACGTGCATCGTCACATAATCCGAAATTTCCAGAAGCTCACCTAGCGACGCCATCGTTTCCGAATTGCCCCGGCGCAGCCGGTCGGACAGATCGAAATAGCGCACCACCATGCCCATGCTTTCCGCAAGTGCGCTCAGCTGTGAGCCGATATTGCCGTAGCCGACGATGCCGAGCGTTTTCCCGCGCACTTCCCGGCTACCAACAGTGTACATCCGACGGGGCCCGGGGCCGTCGGCAGGCGGCCCCACATTTTGTGAAAAAGACTGCCATCTAAGGACGCTTCTCCTCAGTGAGAGAGCCCACGCCCCTCACCTTGCGCGAGCGTAGCCGAGGGAGTTTCGCCGAAAAGCCGCCTGTAACGCGTTGAAAATCGGCCTAGCTCGAAAAAACCGAGGTCCATCGCGATCTCAGTTACGGTAGATCCAGGGGATGCCGCCAAGAGCTTCCGCCGTGCCTCCTCGAGTCGACGTCTACCGAGAAATTCGTGAGGCGAGCATCCGTGAACCCGCTTGAAGCTGAGCTGCAATGACCGGACGCCCACCCCACTTGCCGCTGCGATTTCTTCGATAGTTATCGGGTCTGTCAGATGAGCGTCGATCCACTCCTGGGCGCTTCGCACCTGATCTTGGCTGACATCCTGAGCTGGTTCTGAGGTTTCAGGTGATGCTTCGCTTATGCAGTCAACGACGAGGCTTACAAGAAGACGCTCGGCGTAAAGGCGTGATTTCCCCGCTTCCGCTACCGGCGAACCAGGCCGTTCAACTTCGCCAGCCATCCATTTCGCCATGGAACGCAGGGTTTGTACGCGAGCGCTGTCCGGCAAAACGTTCAGCCAATTGGCATATTCTGGCAGCTTGCGGAACCGCTGTTCAACGGAGGATTTCACTAGATCACCGTCGACGGTCAGCAGAAGGAGTTTGAAGGGACTGATGTCGAGATGGAGGTCAGACCCTGGAGCGTGGATGACAGCGTTGCCCGGATGAGAGTGAAACATGTTCCCGGCGACCCGGTGACGAATGGACCCGTCTTCGTGGAGGAAAAGGCGGAAATGATCGGAAAGCGGCCCTTCTGCCGTTAAATCCACGGCGCAGTCATGCTCGATATAGGAAAAACCAATCTTCCCCATATCCAGTTGGTTCCACCTGATACCGTAGCGGAGATCGTCGACCTTGACGCTCCGGTTTCTCTCCCAGACCTGACCCGCGAATTCCGCTCCCTCGTCGAGATCGCCGCTCGCAAAAATCCGGTGATTGCCCAGGAATTCCATGATCACGCCCCATACCCCTGAAGCATAATGCTCCGGGATTTTAGTCGGCGAGCTTGGTCAATACAACGATCCGTGAGTTGCGGATGGCTTTTCGTCGGTGAAAGTGTGTGCCTCAGTCATTATGCGAAAAACGAAAACAACCGATTTTCGCATATCGCATAGCGACCCGATTGATTGTGTGACCTCCTATCCGGGTAATCGAGAGAAGGAGGAAGTGTCATGTCATCGATATCATCTTTGATCACGCGCCGTACCGTTCTCGCTAGCGCTGCCGCCGTAGGTGCTGTCGGACTTTTCGCAGGAAAAACGGCCGTGCCCGCCGGAGACAACGACGCCATCAGACCTTTCCAATTCAAAGCGTCGGATGAGCAATTGGCCGATCTTCACGATCGTCTTCTGGCCACGCGCCTCCCCGAGAAGGAAACCGTGAGCGATTTTTCGCAGGGCGTACCGCTCAAGACGATCAAGCAGGTCCTCCAGCATTGGCAGACGGACTATGACTGGAGGAAGGTGGAAGCGCGGATCAATAGCTATCCGAACTTCATCACCGAAATCGATGGGCTGGATATCCATTTCATCCATGCCCGTTCGAAGCACGAGGATGCCATGCCGATCATCATCACTCATGGCTGGCCTGGCTCAATCGTGGAGCAACTGAAGATCATCGGGCCGTTGACCGACCCGACCGCACACGGCGGCGAAGCTTCGGACGCGTTCCACGTCGTCATTCCGTCGATGCCGGGCTTCGGGTTTTCGGGAAAACCGGAAACGACTGGCTGGGGTCCAGAGCGTATTGCCAGTGCGTGGATCACCTTGATGCGGCGGCTCGGCTACGATCGGTTTGCCGCCCAGGGAGGCGATTGGGGTGGAATTGTCACCAACCAGATCGCCGTGCAGGGTCCGCCGGAATTGCTTGGCATCCACACCAACTTCCCGGAAACGGTTCCTCCGGAGATTGACCAAGCGGCTTTCGCTGGCCGACCAGCTCCCGCAGGTCTGTCTGACGAGGAGAAGGCGACCTACGAACAGCTCTCGTTCTTCTATAAGCATGTCTACTACGCCTTCGAAATGGGAACTCGACCACAAACCCTGGTCGCGTTGACGGACTCGCCTATGGGTCTCGCAACCTTCATGCTTGACCACGACGCACGAAGCCTGGAGATGATCTCCCGCTCGTTTGACGGCAAACCGGAAGGGTTGACGCCCGACGACGTGCTCGACAATGTGACTTTGTTCTGGCTGACAAACACCGGCGTTTCGGCTGCTCGTCTGTATTGGGAGAACAAGATTGCATTCTTTTCGCCGAAGGGCATCAAGTTGCCTGTCGCGTTGAGTGTGTTCCCGGATGAGCTATTTGTAACGCCGCGGACGTGGGCCGAGAGGGCGTATCCCAACCTCATTCACTATAACAAACTCCCCAAGGGCGGGCATTTCGCAGCGTGGGAACAGCCCAAGCTCTTCACAGACGAGGTTCGGACAGGGTTGCGAAGCCTGAGGAAAGCTAGCTGAAAGCTCTCTGCGCGCAGCGGCCCATAACCGCTGCGCGCAGAAGGAAGAGATCATGCCTTCGCAGCTCGGGGTGCCTTCCGATTGGTTAGGTATACTCCAGCGGCGACAATCACGGTGCCAACGATGAGTGGAGGGGTAAGTGGCTCGCCGAACGCGATGAGAGCCTGGATCGCTACCGTAGGCGGGCAGAGGTAGATCAGAGACGCTGCGCGCGAGACCTGACCTCTGCGGATCAAATATAGAAGTAGCGCAATCCCTCCCACCGATATCCCGAGTACCGACCAGGCCAGCGCGGCGTAGGTCTCGAATGTGCCATCGAAGCGGAACGTCTCGAAGGCGAGCGCGAAGGGAGCGGTCAAGGCCAACGCACCAAGATATTGCAACGTCGCAATTGCGGTCAGGTCACCATCTTGGAGATGCTTTTTCTGATAAATCGTCCCGAAAGTCACAGCGAACATCGCAGCAAGATTCACGGCGAGCGGAATGCCAGCATGAAGGATATCGGACGCACCGGGTTGCAGGAGCTTCGGTGAAATGGCGACAGCGATGCCGACGAAGCCGAGTGTCAGACCCGCCGTCTGTGAGGGGCGCAACCGTTCGCCAATAAGGGCGTTGGCCGCCAGTGCCGTGAGAAGTGGCTGCATGGCGGCAATTATACCGGAGATGCCGGCCGGAACTCCGTGCGCCACCGCCCACCAGACACCCCCAAGATAGAAGCCGTGCAGGAAAACACCCGAATAGATCGCCCGCCACGCCAAAGCGCCCTTGGGCCATTTTGCCCTGACGGCAAGGGAGATAGCGCAGAAGGCAACCGCCGAAAGCGCATAGCGGATCACAAGGAACGAGAAGGGCTCGGAGTGCAAAGCCGCGTACTTCGCAATGATCCAGCCAGTTGACCAGAGAAATACAAAAATAGCGGGAGCGAAACGGTCAAGTGTCATGAAAATATCTCTAGTGTTTGAGAAACGTTAGTAGTCGTAAATCTTCGGAATTTCGGCGTCTGAAGCCTGCTTTTTGATGGTTGCGTCAACGCGGTTGATGCGCGTGCCTTTGTGCCTCAAGCAATGAGGCCGCGGCCGTATAGCCACCCCCCATCCCATCCAGGAAGTGCAGATCAGACCCTCGAGCACCGACTGGCACGAGGCAGGTCATCAGCGCATGAGATTGGCGATGCATGCCGAAGTAGACTTCGCCCCGATCGTGCGCCGGCGTCTGGAGTGCTTCGACGTTCTTGATCTGCTCCGGCGTACAGTCCAGGGTCAGGCGAAGGACATCGTCGTATCGTCTGTAGTCGGAATTGAGAACGACGTCTGTCCATCCCTTGCCGCCGAGGTAGTCCGCAACGGAGTCGGTGATCACAACATCCTCGGGAATGGGACGTGATGAGCCATCCTCTACACCGAGTAGGGCAAGCAATCGCCTTGCCAGCAAGGTGAACGCCTCGGGGCTACTGTTGTCCGGTGACTCCACAAGAAGGGAGAGGATTTCGCCACGCCGACTTGGGATGGGTGCCCACTCGCAAGTCAGCCCTTCGAGATCGGGCGTTGCGTATGCCTCACACGGCAGGAGCGCGTGATTCCCAGCTTTGATCTCCCGGTCAGCCCAGTTCAACCCGCCGCCGGCAAACATGGCATACGTGGCGGCCTCCGACGCCGCGTAACGCGCGACTTTCACATCGCTTCCGGCCGCACGGATGTCTTTCACGGCAACCAGGCCGATCCTGAGTTTGAGCTGCAATTGGTCGCGGGCATAGCCTGCGACGCGCCGCAGGACGCCGATCGCGACTTCCTTTGCATCGGGATCAAAGGCAAACGCTGCACCATCGCCACGGAAAACGAATGGAAAGTCGTAATTGTCGAACGCGTTGCCAAGCGCCGCTATCGCCGAAGCGCCCGCGTAATTCACATCCTTGTACTGCCCGCGGGCAATAGCTGAGGTTGAACCGACGACGTCGGTTACTCCAATCAGCCAGTCGTCGGGCAACGGTGCGTAATTCGTCGTGTCCAGCAGTTCGGCGAAATCGCTGCTGGCTTCGAGGTATCGGAATGCCTTGTCCATTGAAGCCTCCTACATCAAAGATTTGCTTGCCTGCCCTGCCATCGTGGCAGGGCAGGCAAGGCGCGCTTCCGTTAGATGAGGGTTGTCACGACATCGACATTGCCGTGCGTTGCCTTCGAGTACGGGCAGATGTTGTGGGCGTCGTGCAGCAGCTCGGTTGCCACCGTGGGGTCGATGCCGGGTACGCTGACGTTCAAGCGAGCGCTGAGGAAGTACGAGCCCTCCTCCAGGTTCAGGTCGATCTCGGCGTCAACCGCGACACCGGCCGGAAGCTTGATGTGCTTCAGCCATGCCGCATACTCGATAGCGCCCATGTAGCAGGCCGACCAGGCGGCACCGAACAGGTTTTCTGCGGCTGGATGTGGCTGCGCCATCTTGATGTCCAGGTGGCCATCACTGCTGCGTGCGCCACCATCGCGGCCGTTTGTGTTGTGCGTCTTGCCCGTGAACAGAACCTTGCGTGTCATGGCGAAACTCCTCTGTGTTGGTTGAGTGTCTGCACCGTTGTGCTGCCAACAGAAGTACTGCCGCATGACCGAAATCGCACGTTAGGCGTTGTTAGACGTTGATTGCCGCAGCCCTCCAACAAACAAGGATTAACAACGCCTAACGTGAGCTTCACAGCTCCTCGGCGTAGCTTTTCGGGCAGCACAACGGTGCAGACTCTCAACCGCCATTTCTCGAGGAGAGAGACCATGACCACCACCAGAACCGAAGTTATCGACCTTGATCGACGCCGACTTTTGGGTGCCGCCGCGACCGGCATCGCTGCGTTCGGCATCGCAAACGTGTTTCCTGGGCGTTCAATCGCGGCGACCGATCCAGAAGCGATCCGCCCCTTCCGAGTCAACGTTCCGGAAGCTGATCTTGAAGATCTCCGTTACCGGCTGGCCCATACCCGCTTGCCGGAGAAGGAAACGGTAAGCGATTTCTCGCAAGGGGTGCCGCTCAAGACCATCAAGCAGGTTCTCCGCCACTGGCAGACCGACTACGACTGGCGCAAGGTAGAAGCCCGGATCAATGCCGTGCCGAACTTCATCACCGAAATCGACGGCCTTGATATCCACTTCATCCACGTTCGTTCAAAGCATGAAAACGCGCTGCCGCTGATCGTGACGCATGGTTGGCCGGGCTCGATCGTCGAGCAACTGAAGATCATTGGCCCTCTCACCGACCCGACTGCCCATGGGGGCGATGCCTCTGACGCGTTCCACGTCGTCATCCCGTCCATGCCCGGGTACGGCTTTTCCGGAAAGCCAGACGCCACCGGTTGGGGGCCGGAACGCATTGCTGCCGCATGGACTACCCTGATGCGGCGGCTGGGATACAAGAACTTTGTCGCCCAGGGCGGCGACTGGGGTGCGGTGGTCACCGATATGATCGGCGTGCAAGCGCCACCCGAACTGCTCGGCATCCATACGAACATGCCCGGAGCAATTCCTGTGGAGATCAACAACGCATCCTTTGCCGGCGCTCCTGCTCCGGAAGGCTTGTCGGACGAGGAGCGGAGATCCTACGACCAGCTCGTCTTCTTCTACAAGCACGTCTATTATGCCTTCCTGATGGGAACGCGGCCGCAGACGTTGACCGGATTGGCCGACTCGCCGATCGCGCTTGCGACCTACATGCTTGACCACGACGCCCGAAGCCTTGAATTGATCGCCCGTTCCTTCGACGGCCAGAAGGAAGGTCTCAGCCCGGACGACGTGCTCGACAACGTCACGCTTTTCTGGCTCACCAACACGGGCGTTTCAGCAGCCCGCCTGTATTGGGAAAACAAGCTCGCATTCTTTGCGCCCAAGGGCGTCAAGGTGCCAGTCGCGGTGAGTGTCTTCCCGGATGAGCTTTACCAGACGCCGCGCAAGTGGGCCGAGGCCGCCTACCCCAACCTCGTCCACTACAACAAGGTGGCAAAGGGCGGTCACTTCGCCGCCTGGGAACAGCCCAAGCTTTTTGTCGATGAAGTGCGGGCTGGATTCCGCAGTTTGCGGAAACCAAGCTGACCTCTTTAGGCGCGCGCACTGCGCGCGCCTCCCTCATTCACCGGGGTACGATCATGCAACATGTGCATACTGCCAGGACAGAGACGATTGGCAGCCGAGAGAACGGCTTCGCGCGCAGCTCTGACGGTGCTCTCGATATCAGGCTCTCAAATCCTGCCGGCAATCGGCTCGGTACGAACCCGGAGCAGCTTGTCGCGATTGCCTGGTCGGCGAGTTTCGCAAGTTCATTGAAACATGTCGCCGACATCAAGCGGATCAAGCTCCACGCGGATGTCCGGATATACGCCAATGTGGAGTTATCCTCCGACGACCAGGGATACGTCGTCGGCGTCCGCCTGGATATCTATCTGCCAGGCTTGGATCGGGAAATTGCATCGCTTTTGATTGAAGCGGCTCGGCACGAGTGCCCATACTGCCGGGCAACACACGGCAACATCCATGCCTTCTACAATCTCGTCTGAAACCAAGCATCGGGCGACATGGCTCCGAACGAGACGTTGGAGTATAACGAACGCAGTGGAGGTGGTTAGGGGGAATGGAATGACGCGAGCGACCGGCGATGCAGCAGGAGACCTATTCTTTGGGCCCTTTTGCCTGAATGTGGGTCAGCGCCTCCTTGCGAAGGAAGGGGTTCCTGTCGAACTTGGTGCGCGCGCTCTGGACCTGCTGATCGCGCTGGTATCCGCTCCCAACACCCTTTTGAGCAAGAACGATCTGATGTCCCGGATCTGGCCGGACGTTGTCGTCGAAGAAGGCAACCTGCGCTTTCACATGACCGGGCTGCGCAAAGCCCTCGGCGACGGGCAGGATGGTGCTCGTTACATCACCACGATTCCTGGCCGCGGCTACTGCTTCGTCGCGCCGATCACGGGCTCGTCGCCCGCGGCCCTCCCTGAGGAAGGCGCGTTGAAATTCAGGCATGCCAATCTTCCCAACCGCTTGGAACGTATGGTCGGACGCGAGGGTGATATCCTCGATCTATCGGAACGACTATCGAGATTTCCCGTCGTTTCCATCGTAGGAGGCGGAGGCGTCGGAAAGACTACCGTCGCAATAGCATTCGCCAACCATCTGGCGGCGGCGTTCGACGGTGCCGCGGTGGTTGCTGATTTCGGCACGCTCAGTGATCCATCGCTCGTTTCACCCGCCCTCGCGTCCATGCTCGGAATACCCGTAGGCTCTGACGACGTGCGCCCCAGCCTGCTCGCCTACCTCAGAGACAAGCGTATCCTTCTTGTGTTCGATACCTGCGAGCATGTGGTGGATACCGTCGCAAACCTTGCGGCGAGCATCATCGACGCCGCGCCGCAGGTCCGTATCCTGGTCACGAGCCGTGAAGCTCTCAGGATCGAAGGCGAAAGCATCTACAAGCTGGACACCCTGGCCTGCGCTCCGGACGATCCCGAAATCACTGCCGAAGCCATTCTCTCTTATCCAGCGTCCCAATTGTTCGTCGAACGGATTGCCGCGAGCGGAGCGACCTTTGCCGTAACTGGCGGAGACGCCCACACCATCGCAGCGATTTGCCGGAAGCTCGACGGCATGCCCCTTGCGCTGGAACTGGCTGCGAGGCGGGTCGAGGCCTACGGCTTCGCCCAGACGGCCGCCCTACTCGATCAGCATCTCGCCTTGGCGTGGGTGGGATCGCGCAACGCGCCGGCTCGTCAGAAGACCCTGCAGGCGACACTCGACTGGAGCTTCGGCCTGCTATCGGAACTGGATCGCACCGTTCTTCAGAGACTGGCGATCTTCGTTGGCGATTTCACGCTTGATGCGGCTTGGGAGGTGATCGCAACACCGTCCCTTGACCGACCTGCACTCTTTGGTGCCATCGACAGTCTTGTTGCGAAGTCTCTGCTCAGCGCGAATTCGTTCGGTGCGATGATGCGCTATCGATTGCTCGATACCACGCGCGCCTACGCGCTGCATGCGCAGACCGAAGATGACCGCGCCGGCCTGGCGGAAAGCCACGCCTCGTACTACCGACGTTGGCTTGAGCAGTTTGGCCCCGATTGGCCAACGCTCTCGAGCGGACCCGAACGGCTGCCCTATTTCCTTGGCATCAATAACGTCCGGGCGGCCCTGGAATGGGCGTTTGGCGACAGCGGCAATGTCGATGTCGGTATCAGCTTGGCTGCCGCGGCTGTTCCGGTATTTCAGGCGATGTCGCTCTTTCCGGAATGCCAGCGCTGGTCCGAGCGCGCGCTTTCTGCAATGAGCGACCATCATCGAGGAAGCCGGGAGGAGATGCATCTTCAAGCTGGCCTCGGCATCTCCCGCATGTACCTCCATGGCGGCCGTGACACACTGCCCGCGCTCACCAGGAGCCTCGAGATAGCCGAGGGACGAGGAGACGCGGTCGATCAGCTAAAGGTCCTCGGCCCCTTGAACATGTTTCATCTCCGGACGGGAGACTTCAAATCGGCGCTCCAGTGTGCCTTTCGGTGTTCGTCCGTCGCTGAGGCCACCGGAGAGCCGTCCGCGATTTCGCTTGGACACTTCTTTCTTGGCAATTCGTTGCACTTCAGCGGCGAACTTAGCCGCGCCAGGGTCGAACTGGAGGCCGCGTTAGCGAGCGATCCGCTCCCCAGCCGCGCGCCGGGAAGCTATGTCGGTTTCCAGGGTCGCGGGCTGGCAGGCGGAATACTCGCGAGAAACCTTTGGCTGCAAGGCCTTCCTGACCAAGCTGAATTCAGGGCACGGCAAACGATCAAGGAAGCGGCTGAAGCGGACCATTCGTTGACGCTTTGCATCGCGCTGCTCGGTGGCATCGCGGTTTTTCTTTGGCGCGGCGACCTAGAGAGTGCGCAGGAGCACATTGATTGGCTCGTATCCCGTGCGGGGCTCCACTCCCTGTCACCATACGTATCGGTGGCGAGAGGCTTTGAGGGAGAAATCGCCATCCGGCGGGGCGACCCCAACGCAGGCGTCCGTAGCCTCCGAAGTTGCGTCGAAAGACTGCACAGGGCAACCTATGAGGTCTTCACCACCATGCTGGAACTCTCGCTGATTAAAGGGCTAGCGCTGGCGGGTGAAGTCGACGAAGCATTGGAGCGGGTCGAAAAGGCCATCCAACTGGTCGAGAAAAATGGAGACTTCTGCTACCGCCCGGAGCTTCTGCGAATAAAGGGGAGCCTGTTGCGATCGATTTCTCGCACGGATGAGGCACGCAGATGCATTGCAGGAGCCATCGACGCAAGTCAAAAGATGGGCGCACGCGGGTGGGAACTGCGCGCTGCGTGCGATCTCGCTGCACTCGAAGCGGACCTGGGAAAGGCGAACCACATTCGCAAGAGGCCCCAAGATGTCCGGGGGTCATTTCAGTGAGCCTTTCGCTTTTTCTCTAAGCAACTAGCGCCTGCAGGTGAGGCAACGTCCTGTCGGCGATCTTGCGTTCTTTTAGAAGCTTGACCGTCTTCATGATGTTCGGCGCAGGACCCTGCCGGCCGATGACGTGGGAGAGCACCTCGGCAACCACTTCCTCGCTTGCATGCAGTCTGAACTGGCGCGCACGAAGCGGAACAAAACCACAATCAGTCCGCTCGAGGTCCAGGTCACGGTCTCGACGACCATCGAACGAGGGCGAGCAATGTGTTAATCGTCCTGGAAGGCACGAGATTAGAACGGACGCAGCAATGGCTGGGTCGGGCGGTGAACGCATATCTCGCAAGCTCGTGGCGCTGGCGGCCAAACTCCGCTGAGGCCGGCCGGGCTGTCGAATAAGACTGCACAAAAATCGAGAATACTCACTGAGGGATGAGGCAATGGACGAAGATCATACGAAACGCATGATCCTTGAATTCCTGAGGAAGCACACCTTGGCGGTCATCGCGACATGCCATCGTAATGGAACGCCGGAGGCTGCTACGATCGACCTCTCGGTGCGCGACAATCTTGAGATCGTGTTCAGCACTTTCAAGGACACGCGAAAGTTCGACAATCTCGCGGAGCGTCCCGGCGTCGCGCTCGTAGTCGGATGGGACGACAACATCACGGTTCAATACGAGGGTGAGGCAACAACGGTTCCTGCCGCGGATATCGAACAATACCAGGAAGCTTATCTCAACAGCCTTCCGGCCGCCAGGGAGTTCATCGAGAGAGGGGTCGTGATGTTCAAAGCGACGCCACGGTGGATTCGATATTCCGATTTCAACAAGGAGCCTCCCGAGCTGATCGAGATTCAATTCTAACAGACGCAACGGCTTCGGGTCGCCGTCCGAGGCCGTCGGCTAAATCGTGACAACGAGGCCTGGTCTACAGGCGGCGTTGTCTAAGTCGAACACTGGCGCCCACGATGTTTTCTCAGGCCTATATCGGACTGATCGTCTTCAATCGTCTCGCCCATCGGAAGAATTCCGCCACCGAACGTCGGGTCTCGCAGGAGAAGGCTGCCGAGCTACATGTCGTCCAGGAGGTGCCGTCGCTCAGTATTGGCGACGGTCTCTGGCAACGCGTGAAGATGCGCCAGGAAAACTGGCGCGATGGCTAGGACAGAGCGTCATCCTCGCTGGACCGAGGGTTCAGTCCGCACACGTGCCAAGGATTGGCGTCATCAGCTGCACATGTGCATCGATCCGCTCAAGAACCTTCGCCGGAACGGCCTCTCGCTCTGGCAGCGATCGCCACAGTTTATTCACCCGCTCGACGGTCTCGACAACCGCTCTGAGAACGGCAGCTTCCGGCAGGCGTGCGCGATTGGCGAAGGCTTTCCATCGCTGCACGTTCATCGCCCTGAAGGACCGCTCGCCGGCGAGTGACAGCGCCATGGCGTCCGCAGGGATGTAGGGGACCGTCGAGAGCACATCGTAAACAGGCGCGAGTTGCGGTTTGTCGCCCGCCCCGCGATAGATCAATGACCAATTTTTCAGGTGCATGTCGCGGTTACCGGTTATGGCAGCCAGAGCCAGCCGGCGGACGAACTCGAGTGCAGAGGTGGGCGAGACGGCAACGTTTAGGGCTGCTGCGATGTCGTGATAGGCGGCCCCTTCGTATTTCCGCGACGGATAGACGCCGAAGACCTGCGCGAAATCCTCGATATGTATCCGCTCACCGCCAAAACCACGATCAAAGCGTTTGACGAGCAGGACTTTTCCGTCCGACAGCGTCTCGAACTCCTCCGGGATACGGTCGAACTCCGATTGCTCGACGAGTTCGCGTTCCGGCACTTCCATGCCGATCGCTTCGGCCAGTGCGAGATTGGCATACTCGTTTTCCGACACGCCGGGAAACGAGGTCGATGGAAACTTGGCTATATACGAACCCTGCTCATCACCGAGCGGCAAGGTCAATCCGCCGCCCTTTCCCGTATTCTTGATGACGGAAAGCTTCATCTGGACGCCGGCGAGCGAAAATCGGGCCTTCGGCTTGGGAGCAGGCAGATCGTCGAAACGAGCTACCGTTCCGTCGCTAGGCACGACACGTACAGCACCCGGCAAATCTGACCCGAGTGCGACGAGCAGGTCGAAATCGTTTCCGGCGCGAACACTCCCGGCGTGATGTTTTTCCATCGCCTCGCGCAGCTTGTCTTCGGGAAGAAGATTGGCGAAGAACGCCGGCAAGGCCCTGGCAACGGGCTTTGGGTCCTTACGCAAGCCGCCGCCGGCTGCGCGGAAAGACAGGCTGAGCACCGGAAAGCCGCCCGTCGCGCGATAGCTATCCTCGAAGCTGAACACGTTGAAATCGCCAGGCGTCCTGACGATCGTGCCGACCTTCACGTCGTTCAGTTGCACGTCAAGCGACGAAATGGATCTCGGATTGGAAAACGTCTTAATCACTATCGTCGCCGTCTGGATGGGCAACGAATGCCGGAAGATCGTCGAAATCGTCATGCGGCCGTAGCAGCGCGTTGACGGCCGGAACCATAGCCTGCGGGATGAGCATCAATTCAAGCCCGAGAGCGCGGGCGATGTTGATCAACGTCGTGGTACGCGCAGCACTGCTTCCTGCCTCTATCTCCCGATAGCGAGGACGCGATATGCCCGCCATGTCGGCAACCTGCTCCTGGGTCAATTTCCGACTTTTACGCGTATCCTTCAACAACAGCCCGATATCCAAAAGAGCATCAGACTCAGAGCGTGCCATGATACCTACCCCCGCCATTCTCGATGAGATGATACGCCCATATATCTGAAACTACCGCGACCGCTCAAGAAAAAAGATAAAAATAGGGATCATTTTTTAAAGTATGATCCTTTTAAATATCATTTGCTTTGCTATCCAAATCGCTGCGGCATGTCTGGCAGATGTTTTCCACCTTACATGCTTTGTTAAAGATGGGGCCCTTTTCCGCTCGCCCTCGGCACTGGTGCCAGAGAGAAACGGAATGAGCATGCCCAAACACGATCGCGGCTGGGGTCTATTATTGTTAGCTAAGGTGGCAGCCGAAGGCGAACAGCATCCATCTCCTCCTCTTCGGGAGCAAACCAAATATCCTTCCTGAGGGCGACGCGCTATCAGCCCTGCGGAAAGACTTGCATCCAGGCATTCCCTGAAGCTTTGGGCTGGCTTGGGAAGGGCGGATGTGGAGGGCAGAATATCTGCACCCCCTTGGAAGCTGCATGCCTTGATGTCTCGTGCATTGAGCCTTGATTGCTTGGCGCGTCATCGAGAAGGCACCGGTGATCACCGCCCGGCTGGCGATGCAGCCCGCTGGACATCAGGAGGCCGACGGACCCAGGCCTCATCGGGAAGCGATCACACTTCCCGAATTTCCAGCTGCTCAGGTCCGACCGAGTTGCCACCGCGTTCCCGAGACGTCGACCATATCGACAGCGACGGCGGGAAATTTGTCTAGGACAGCTTTGACGGTATCAACTTTCATTAGATTGAATGCCGTCGAGAGGGCGTCCGCGGTCGTTGCATCGGCCGCTACGACGCTGACCCGACGATAAAGAGCCGGCACCGCACCGGCTCTCGGGTGGAGTATGTGCCCGAATTGACCATCGGCGTCGAAAGTAAAGCCGCTCTGGCTCGAAGTCGCGACGGCCCGATTGACGATTGGAAGCACAGTATCAGGCTCCTCGCTGTCTTGTTCGACCGCGAGCCCCACACGCCATGGCGTTCCATCCGGCCGCGATCCGATCGCCCGCTCCTCTCCCATGTCTATCAGGCTGCTGCTGATGCCCGCGTCGCGTAGGATATCGACGACGCGGTCCGTGATGAAACCTTGTGCCACACCGTTGAGCGTCAACGCCATTCCGGGCCGATCGAAGGCAACACGGCCGAATCCGAACCGTACGGCGTCAAAACCCACGCGCTTGAAACAGGCATTCAACATCGCAGCATCAGGTCCGCGCTCGCCGGCGTTGCCGGATCCGAGATGATCTCGATACAGCTTCCAGAGCGGCTGTATCGTCGGATCGAAGACCCCGTCCGTGGCCTCCCAGAAATTCGCGCAAGCTGAAAGCAAGGACAGCAATTCCGGCGGAGGGGCGGCGATTGCACCTATTCTGTTCAGTTCGACGATGCTCGACTCTTCGCAGTAAAGGCTGAATATTCGCTCAAGCCGCGCCACCTCGGCGACGATCGTGTCGATCAGGCGCTGTGCACGAACGCCGTCATGGTCGTTAAGAATCAGCTTGGCTGGGGCGCCCAGAGCCTGACCGGACCACTCGAAGGCCGTTGTTGTCGCGCCAAATGAGGTTCTGGTGTAGGCCAGCGGCAGCCCTGCCGCCGCTGCGAAGATTCCGATCGCTCGTCGCCGCGTCACTGATTTAGCCATCGGTTCCGTCCTTAGGGGCAGCCGCGGTGTCAGACCCGGCTTGAAGTACTTCGCGATCCTCTATCTCGTCGAACATCGACACGTGACCGCCGTTCTTCTGCGCGAACGATTCCGCGTCCGCACGCACTGAAAAGGGCACAGTTTCCGGGGCGCCCATGCCGCCCTGAACCTTGCTTCCAACAACATAGAAGGCCTGCTTGGCGTCGATCCAGTTTCCCGTTCCGGGATCGTCCCAGCTGGACGCGCGGCTCATATCGGACACGTAGAAGGCCGCTATGTCCTTCGGCTCCTCGGGCAGCCTGGTGAATGCAACCGCATCGCGCGAAGAGCTGAACCATATGGCCTTTGCTCCGCTCCTGAGGATGATTTGACCTTTCGGACCGGGATGCTCGAGAACATTCATACCGCAAAAGTGATCCACGGCGTCCGACGTCAGCTCCAGCGGCTTCGGCACCGTGGTCTCGGCTTTTTCACAACCGGCCAGCAAGAGCGCACACAAGACAAAGGGCATGATGATGGGGCGGGTCATAGTTCCCTCCTGGAAAAGCGAAGCATGGCGAGAGCAAGCGGGATTGCTGCCCACAGGATCAAGGACCCGACGAGCAGTGGCGGAGTGAGCATCGAATTTGCGGCGACGCCGGCCAGTGCTGAGGCCGAGCCTGCAGTCTCAGACCCCAGGTTCAGCAGCCGGTAGGCGTCCGTGGGATTTGCCAACAGAAGTGCGCTGAGCGTGAAGGAAGAGAATCCCTGCCCCTTCGTCGAAACGAGCGCTCCTAGCAGGCCCATGTCGTATATGATGACGAAAAACAACCAGATACCGAGAGCGATGCCGCCGGCGGTGCTGCGTTGGCTAACACTAGCGCTGATGAGATATCCGATTGCGGCAAAAGCCGCACCCAGGAGAACCGAGGAGCCGATCATGGACGCGAACGCGAGCCAACTGTGCAGTTCGATGGAATTGCCACCAGCCAGCAAAGCGGCACCGGCCGCGCCGTAGCCGACGAGGGTCGCAACGGCCAGTATCAGCGTGTGTCCGACGAATTTTCCAAACACAATCTGCTTGCGTCCGACCGGGTAGCTGAGAAGCAGGAGGAGAGTTCCGCGCTCCATTTCTCCAACGATCGCATCGTGCGAGAGAAGCAATGCAATCAGTGGAACAAGGAAGATCGTGAGGCTGGCAAGGCTGACGATGACGATATCGAGCCGGCCGACGCCGACGTTTCCTGTGGGAGCGCTACCGAGAAACGACAAAGTAAGAGCAAGGGATGCGAGAAGGAGCGTCACTGCGACGACCCAACGGTTCCTGAAACCTTCCTGGATCTCTTTGCGCGCGATAATGGTGATGTTGTTCACGTCCGGCTCTCCTGCCCCCGAAGGAAATGTGCGTATACGTCATCGAGCGTTGGCTCGGTGATCGTCATGCTGGTCAATGCGGCGGGATCCGCAGTGACCGCCGAAAGCACCGCAATCTTTTCGTTGTGGTCGACATTTGCTTCCAGAAACTTGTCCTTGCGCTCCAGCCATTTCACCGAACCATTCGACCAGGAGCCGACGGGGGCGCTTGCGCTTGGCTTGAAGCGGATGTGTGTCGGGAGGCAGGCGATCCGGCGCAGCTCATCGAGCGTGCCGTCGGCAATCTTGTGCCCCCGATTTACGATGACGACCCGGTCCGCCCGTTCCTCAAGCTCGCTGAGCGCGTGGGACGACAGCAAAACGGTCGTTCCGCCGTGCTTGAACTCCGAAACCAGGTCGTAGAAGCTCCGTCGAAGAGCAGGGTCGAGGCCGCTGGTCGGCTCGTCCAGAAGCAGCAGGCGAGGCTTTCCCAGCAACGCCTGTGCCAGGCCCAGCCGCTGACGCATGCCCTTGGAATAGGTTCGCACGGGCCTGTCCGCGGCACTTTGAGCAAGACCGACCTGATTGAAAAGGGTCTGCCATCGTTCGGCAGGCACACGTTTCAGCCGGGCATAGAAGGACAGGATTTCCCGACCGGTCAACGCTTGGTGAAATGATACGCTTTCCGGCAAATACCCGACCTCCTTGCGTACGCCGAGATTACCGCAGACCGGATCCTCGCCGAGAACCCTCACTGTTCCGGCCGTGGGCCTTATCAGACCGAGAATTGCTTTGATGAGCGTTGTCTTGCCCGCTCCATTGTGACCAACCAGCGCCACGAGTTCGCCCTCGTCCAGTTCAAACGATATGTCGTCGACGGCGACGACATCGCGGTAGCGCTTGGAAACGCCCTTCAGGGAAATGGTCGACGTCATCGCGTGCCGTCCTTCTGAGTAGGAGCAGCCATCAGCGGCTTGCTGTCGATAACGCCGCCTGGGAGCAGCGAGGGGAATTGGGACTGGGCCCAGCGAATGATCTGGACAGCGGGGCTCGTCGTCAGAACCTTGGCTTGTGGCGCGGTCCAGAGAACGTTGTCGACGATGTCATTCGGACGATAGGGGCTGTCTGCGAGCCCGTCGCCGTTGAGGTCGAAAGACGGGTTGTCGCTCCAGTAGTTGCCTCGGCCCTTTTTCGACCAGTCGAGGTAGCGCGAGCCCACATACTTCACCTGGCTGCGATTGCCGACGAAGGCATTTCCGGTGATGTCGTTTCCTTCCGAGCCGGCGGTAAAGTGAATGCCGATCGCGCAGTTCTGGAACAGGTTTTCTTCCAGGACATTTCGGTTGGCATTGTAGATGAACACGCACTTCTCCGGGCCAAGCTGCATCTCCTCATTCGGTGGCGAACTCGGCTCGGATGCGGGCATGTCGGACATGTCGGCGCGCGTGCCGCCCAGCACCCAACGGTCGGATGGCTGCAGGTGACCAACGACCTTGTTGTGCTTGATCGTCGAGCCATTTGCGAAATTGAGAAGCAGGCCGTGATCCCGGTCGCCGTCCGACACGTTATTCATGATCGTCAGGTGGCTTGAAAACATGATGGCATAGCCCACCAGATTGCCGACCGACGTATTTCCTGAGATCACGCTGTCATTGGTGTACATGTAGTGCACTGCGAAGCGCAGGTCGTGAAAGCGATTTCCCTTGAACAGGTTGCGCTTGCTGGCGTTCGTCGAGACGCCGTCCTTTCCGAAGCTGATGTCGTTGTCGACAATCTGGGCGCCCGGAGCATTCCATAGCGACACGCCGTTGCCTGCCTCGCTCATGCGACCAGCGGTATAGCCAACGATCCGGTTGCGTCGTGCGATCGAATGCGGCGCTCCATGCAGATACACGCCGTTCAGATTCCCTGTTATTTCGTTATCCTCGACAACGGCCCCTTTCGCCGACTGGCTGACAAACACGCCGGAATCCAATGCAGCGAGGTCGGTCCCCGACCCCTTCACGACAAGTCCCCGGACGACAGCATTGGGCGCGTCGACGGTGATCACGCTCCCCTTCAGGCTACCAGTAAGGATCGCCGTCTTCTGGGGGAGCCCCTCGAGTACGACCTGCTTGCGGATCGTGATTGGGCCCCGATAGATACCCGGCGCGAGACGGATGGTATCGCCGTCGGAAGACGCATCGAGCACCTGCTGCAGCCGCGGTCCATCGGACGGCACCAACTGGACCTCGGCTGCTGTGGCGCAGGTGGGGATGGCGGCCAAAACGACCGCCATCCTGAATATCGCTATTTTTCCGACTAGGGGCATCACGCCGCCTTCGGCTCGACCAGCATGCGCCCCTGCATCTCCATGTGCATCGCATGGCAGAACCAGGAGCAATAGAACCAGTACACGCCGGCCTTGTCCGCAGTGAACGTCACCGAGGCGGTCGCTTGCGGTGCTACTTCCATCTGAATGCCGTAGTTCACAATCGAGAAGCCATGAGTGAGGTCTTCGACGTCATCGATATTGGTGACGTATACCGTCACCTCGTCGCCCTGCTTGACCGTGAACGACTCCAGGCCAAATGCCGGGGCTGCGGACGTCATGTAGACGCGCACCTTGTCGCCATCACGAATGACCTCGGAATCCGACGTAAGGTCGATGTTGTCCTTCTTGGCCTGGGCCACGGCGTCGGCGAAAAACACGTCGTCCCGGCTCCATGTGCTTACCGGATTGATCTTCGATGAATGCACGATGGTCGCATCGTGTGGTTCCGCAAAAGTCGGATTGTCGTGGACCAACACCATCTTGTCGCCAGAGATGTCGATGAGCTGATCGTTCTCAGGTTTGAGCGGGCCGACGTTGAGATAGCGGTCCTTCGAGAACTTGTTCAGCGAGATGAGCCACTTGCCGTCGGCGTCCTTGGTCTGCCCCATGGAGGTGTGATTATGGCCAGGCTGATACTGCACATCGAGCTTCTGGCGGATCGGATCGACCTTCTCGCCCTTGAAGGCCCGTATGGCGTCTTCGATGTTCCACTTGCAAATTTGGCTGTCGATGAACAGGGTCGTATAGGCGTTCCCCCTGCCGTCATACGCGGTATGCAGCGGACCGAGCCCGAGCTGCGGTTCGGCAACGACCGTGTCCCGCGGCTGGATCTTGTCGTCGAAAAGATCATCGAACTTCCGAACATCGAAAACTGTGACCGTCGGCGACAGCTTGCCGTTCGCCACGACGTGGATGCCGTCCGGAGCCGTGTTGATGCCGTGCGGGCTATTGGAGACGGGTATGTATCTTGTAAACGCAGAGCCATGGCGGCCGTCGAGAACCGGCACACCGCCGATTTCCTTGAATTCGCCCTTTGCAACGGCGTCCTCGATCCGCTTGAGATTGAAGACCACGACCCAGTCCTGGTCCTTCGCCATCGTTTCCGGGAGGTTCACGCCTTCTTCGGAGTTGTAGCAGGTCGCAAAGCAGTACTTGCCCTGATAATCGGCATCGACGTTGTCGAGGTTGCCGTCGACGATAATCTGCCAGGCGACCTTCATCGTCTCGCCGTCAACGGCGGTGAAAATCGCGTGATACTGCTTCGGATCGTCGAGCACCGTGCCGTCGTTCGGGATCGGGACCCGGTCTTCGCCGTTGCAGAACACGTAACCTGTCTTCGGATACTTCTGTACTCGCAGGCCGTGAACGGTGTGCTGGTTCGGAAGCTCGATGATCTTGTCGCATTTCATCACATCAAGGCGAATGCGGCAGATGCGCGTATTGGCCTTGTCGTTGGCAAACAGGTAGCGACCGTCATACGTGCCCTCCGTGAAGGACGGATGCGGATGGTGCAGGTCACCATTGTGATGAACGCCACCGCGCTTTGCCAGAAACTCGCGGGTCTGTGGCAAGAGCCCTTCGGTCAGAACCTTGCGGCTTTCGTTGGTAAGACCCCAGCCGGTGGCGCTGCAGCGGTTGTAGACGGGGATGCGCATCAGTTCTCGCATCGACGGAAGGCCGACAACTCGAACCTCGCCTGACTGGCCGCCGGAAACGAAGACGTAGTATTCGTCAAGTTCGCCCGGCTTCACCTCATGATCCAGTCCTTCGGCGCGCGCCGCCGTTGCGGCGGCGCCGGAAAGCGTCAACGCACCACCGACGCCGGCCGCGCCTGCTGCTGCGGCGAATGCCGTAGTCCCTAGAAGCTGTCGCCGGTTAAACAGCGGGTGTTTCTCTTCAGTCATTTTCCGTCTCCTTGGTGAACTCGTCACACCGTCTGATCTGACGAAGTTTCTGATTTCTTGATCGGGTTGCCCTTGTAGGTGACTTCGACCTTCTTCTTCGCCGGCGTTTCGCCTCGCGACTCCGGGGTCGAAAGCGCCATGAATTTCTCTCGCTTGAGACGCACCTGGATCATGTGCGGGCAGCGCTGGTCGTCCTGATAGAGCTCTTGGCAGTGCATGCAGTAGATGCACTCATTGACGTTGATCTGCCCCTCCGGATGAATGGCCTGGACGGGGCACTCCTTCGAGCATCGCTGACACGGAGAGCCGCACTCCGGCCACCGCTTGAGCCACTCGAACATCCTGATCCGGCCAGGTATGGCCAGCGCCGCTCCAAGCGGGCAGAGGTACCTGCAGTAGAACCTTTCGATGAAGAGACCTGCCACGATGAGGGAGAGCGCGAAGAGCACGAAGGGCCATTGGCGGGCGAACTTCAGAATGATCGCGGTCTTGAAGGGTTCGATTTCGGAAAAAGTCTCGGCCAATGCCATCGAGTAGAACGAGAGCCCGAAGAGGCCGAGAAAGATGATGTACTTCACGGGCCAGAGACGCTCATGCAGTCCCCAGGGCAGCTTTACCTGCGGCACTCCAAGCTTTTTGGCGAGATTGTTGGTGAGTTCCTGCAAGGCGCCGAAGGGGCACAGCCATCCGCAGAAAGGGCCACGTCCCCAGAACAACAGTGCAGCAGCACCCGCGGCCCAGAGAAGAAAGATAAGTGGAGCGGCAAGGAAGAACTGCCAATTGAAGCCGGAAACGACCGCATTTGCAAAAGTGAGTACGTTAACGACCGAAAGCTGCGCGTTCGCATACCAGCCGAACCAGACCAGAGTGAACAGCAGGAAGCCTGTTCGAACATATCCAAACAGCCTGGGCCTACGGACGAGCCAGTCTTGGAAAAAGAAGATCGCGGTAAGCGTTAGTATTGCCGCAACGGTGATCGCGATTTTGATGCGGCTGCCGTCCCAGATCCTGATCCACAGCTGGGGCTCAGCCGTGGTGTCGGAAGCATCGGCGGAGATTTCGGAGTTAACCGTGGACGGCGTCGAAGAACTTGGCTGACCGGCGACCGGGTCGATCTTCACATAACCGGTGGGGAGCGAGTAGGCAACGTTATATGGCAAGACGGCCTTTTGGGTTCCCGCCGCGCGCTGTACCAGCAACTGGAGCTCCCAGGGTTCCGTGACGTCGAAGGCGAAGTCCTTCGGAACCACGAAAAGTGCAATTTCCCTCAGCTTCGGCGCCCCGGCGGCGGAAAGGGCTGGAATGCGCGTGTGATCATGGTCGTGAAACCGCAGGCCCTGCCCGTCTTGCAGCAATTCGATCCGGTCGAAAATCCCGCCCCTGACGTAGCCCGACCCCTTGAAGGAATACGCGCCGTCACCCGCCACGAGGACTGCCGACTGATCGGGTTTCAATTGCTTGCGCAGACGCTCATAGAGTGTGTCGCCCAGCAGGCTACGGCCGATCACCGGAACGCTGACTGGCGCAATGTAAAGATCGATGAAGCGCTCGGTATCTGGGGTGGCTTCGGGATTGTTGGCGGCCGCATCCTGCTTCGCCGTCCGAAACGCCTCGGAAACCTCGCCGACGGTCAGGCGCAGGCTTCGTATCGAACCGTCCCCCAGAAGGGTCTGCCAGTCCTGGACGCCGGTCTTTGCCTCATCGACGTGTCTGTTCTCCGCGACGACTGGGGCTTGGGCTGACGCCTCATTGTCCAGCCGGTGCGAGCGGATCAGCTTGACCGCCGACCGCACCACGCTGTCGCCCATGACCAGCACGGTCACGGTCGCTCCGCTGACAATGTCGACCTGCGGCGGGCGATCCAAGCCGGCGGCTACGCGGCCAAGCTCCTTGCCAATAATCGAGTTGAGGGCTGCCACGACGCGCGCCTGCGGTATACCAATGAGCACGATCGGCTCCTTGTGATCCACAAGCTTGATGCCGCGCACGACTCCGCCCGCGGTGATGCCGACAACGATGCGTATGGGCTTTCCGGAATATCCCGTCGAGGCGGTGAAATCCGAATTCAGATAGGCGTATCCCAGAATGGAACCGCCACGGAGCACCGGCGCAATCGGGGGCTCTCCCTGTGGCGGTCCGAAACTGTCGGCTCCATCGAACAGTTCCGCGGGTTGAATTTTTTGAAGGTAGGTGGGTAGCAGGTTCTCGGCATGGCTGGCGAAGGCCGAACAGATCGCAAAGATAACGACTGCAAGGGCGAGGATTCCCGCTCGGGGCCAAGATGTCGAAAATGAAGGCATAAAAAAGCGAGTCCGTTCGTTCCGGTGCAGTGCACGGGACAATACCGGCCGCGCCCGGAGCACTCGTTGACGTGGGTCAAATTGGAAGTCGTTCGTTCTGATAAATGTGTGGACTGGAAAAACGGGGGACGCGATGACATCACTGAGGAAAGAGCCGAAGGAAATCCGTTCGATGGCTGAGCTCCTCGCCACCGCAAGGGCGATGGAGATCGAGGCCATCGCCGGCTATGAGGACTTGGCGCGACAAATGGCCAGGTCGGGTCAAACCGGACTGGCAGCGGTTTTCGAGCGCCTTGCCACGGAGGAGCGCGGGCATCTGGCGTCGGTGGAGATCTGGTCAGACGAACTCGGAGGGACGAGTTCAATCGACACACCGATGCCGGATGAGATGTTTGACGACGAAGGCATGAGACTCATCGACCCGCTGCTCGTCTCGGCCTATCGCGCGTTTTCGGTCGCTGTTCGGAATGAGGAGCGCGCCTTCCTCTTCTGGACATATGTCGCCGCGCACGCTCCAGAAAAGCGGATCGCCGAAGCAGCCGAGCGCATGGCGCGGGAGGAACTCGGCCATGTGGCCACGCTCCGTCGCGAACGTCGCCTTGCCTTCCACAGGCAACGACAAGCCCATACAACGGAAATGGTTCCAGTCAAAGATTTGGAGCGAAGATTGGCTGATCAACTTCGGGATCTGGATCGGAGCGATACAAAACTGTCGCGGGACGAAGTCGCCGCCCGGCTTGCTCAGGAAGCACGGCAGCGCGTGTCGTTATTCGAAACGCGGACCATTCCTCTTGACCGCCCAGCCGATGGCATGACCGCGCTCTCCATAGGCGCTCTGACTGAAATATTACTGGATTTCTATCTTGGCGAAGCTGAATCATCCAAGGAGGAGGATGACCGTAGCGTCGCACAGACCTGCGCAGGGCAGCTCGTCGCGGCACTCGCCACGCTAAGGGGAAAGACGGGATAGGACGCCGAAGTTGGGCGGACTTCGTGGATTGATTGGGACTTGGTGACTTTCCCGTCATTCGTGCAACGGCTTCCCCTCACCTGCCCGGCCTTGCCAGCGACCGTGCGATGTCGACGATGTCATCACGGCCAGCGGTCGGGTCTTCCTTGTTCCAGGCAATGCCAGGCCCGATCCGGAAGTCGATTCCGCTTACCTTCTTCAGCTCGAGGGCGCGGATGGGAAGATCAAGCGTCCATCCGGGGCAAAGCCGATGCCAAGACCGGCAGATGCCAGCGACACCAGCGCATAAGTGTCATCGCAGCTATAGGCGATGTTGGCGGTGAGGTCGTATTCCGCGAACGTCCCAGTGAAGTAGCGCTCCGCGAACGACAGGTTCTGCCGGTTAAAGGCGATGATTTCTGATTGCGCGGATCATCGATGCTCATCTCGTCCTACCAAGGTTATGGAACTTACTGGCACCGGTTCGGTGCTAAACACAGCGATTAGAGGAGTGGTGCTTGAACTGGCACTCCTGCCGGTCAAGCTTTGTCGGCTACGACGGTGTGAGCGAGGCCGGCCTTTGGCCAAGTTGTGTCCCCAAGAAATATGGCAGCGGCGTCTGGAGCGGCGCGCCCGCCGGGTCCATGCTGTGATCCAAGGC
>UBOA01000002.1:0-166427 GCA_900466985.1 Hyphomicrobiales bacterium | reverse complement strand
TCATGGAATCGGTCGTCTAGGTAGTTGTGGAAAGTCTGGGGATACCCTCTCGTAAGCGGCTTGACGCAGCGGAGAAGTCGCTTGAATGCTGGACCCGTGACAGTGGGGAGCGGTCGATGCTAACGAGAAATAGGCGTAGTGAATTGGAAGCGTTCGAGAGCCAGCGAGCGTTGGTGACGCTCTTCCTTGACAACGCGTTCAGCAATCACGTCATTGGGGTCGTGATGGACGCGAAGTGGGGTTTCAATACCCAAGTCGGTCCGGCTTGGCATTTGCTAATCCCTTATCAGCAGGGCTTTGCAGTCGACAGCGCGCTTTCGCCAAGAGCTTACGGCGCCTAGCTTTCTCGTGAGATTGTCGATGCTCGCGGGATACCGAACCGCCAACTTCCCGCAATCTTGTTCGAGAACTACGATGGCGATGAGGATGCATACTACTTGTCGTTGGCCGACCTTTCTGATCAACAGATAATCACTACGATCGGCGACATCGCTGACATCGTGATGCAGCAGTTCAAGAACGGCCGCAGTGATCCGCAAGATTTTCGCGCCGACCTGACGAACGCAATCAAAGTCCACCAACGGTTGAGGGCATTGGTCACATTCGCAAAACGTCAAACCGGAAACGCCATTGGAATTCTAGGGCTGGGTGCAGCTCTCATTGCCAAATAAGAGGGATCTGCAGCTGTGAGCGCCGCCGACTGGATCGCGATTTACGCCGCCATCGTTGCCACAGGCGCGCTCTTTCTTGAGCTGCGGCGCTGGTTTGAGAGTGGTCCGAAACTTCATATGCGGGCGACGCCGAACATGATGATTTTCGGCAATGGCACCGTCGAGGCGAAAGACCTTCTTCAAGTGACTGTCACTAATAGAGGTGACGCGCCGACGACCATCACGAACTTATGCCTTCTCGAATACGACAGCGCATGGCGACGATGGCGGGACAAGCCGACGCGTTCCTTCGTGGTGCCGCACCCGCAATTGCCAGGATACCCGCCGATCGTCCCTCATGTCCTCAAGGTCGGCGAGCAGTGGACCGGCCTTGCCCACGATCGCAGTGACGTGACCGGCGACATTCAGTCAGGAACTATGTACGCGGCAGTATACACGACTGACCGAGAGAGCCCCTATCTCGCTCACATCCCTAAGCGGAAGCCCGACAAGCTGGCGAACGCGACGAAAATCTAAGCTGGAGAACGCCCGGATGTCGTCGATGTCGTCGCGGAAGCCCTGAGGGATTCCATCCGGCTCGCCAAAGGCGGCGACGATGTGAAGCCAGTTCGTTGAGGCGTAGGTCGCCTATGCCGATGTCAGGCGTCGTCTTGCTCTTACCGTGAACCCGGGGTAAAACGCACCACGAAATCGCGACAACCGGGTCGGCCCAACGGGTCGGACGGCCGCGACAGCGCCCAGGGCGGCCGGACATGCATGAAATACTGCACCTCCGGCCGTTTCGTTCTGCCAGTCCTCGAGATTTCCGACGGCCCGGACCCAACTAATATTTTTCGTGGTTCATCAGGGCCCTCAGGTGGCGCGCCTCGTTTGCGTAGCTTCTCGCTCGATCGATATCGGCCTTCATATCGGCAATGTCTTGATCGGACAGGCTCCCGTTGAGAGCTGCTTCCACCTTTCTGACAAGCCAGAACAAATCCCACGCTGCTATCAAGACGAGATCCTGAAATGGCTCCTCGAGGTAGGCAGCCAACGGGTTTCGTTCTGCCTGTGGCGCCATGCCAACGGGGGTTCTTCATGAAACTGGGAGTGCTCTCCGGCCCCAGGGAAACGAGGTATCCGTGAACTAGACTGTTGCGATATGAGTGCAAGTCGCTCGCAGTTTGGGCCGCCACGGTTTGCAACGATGGTCGTCAATGGTGGTTGAACCATCCCGCCGCTCCGGCGCCGACCACCGCGAACTGGACCAGCGCAATGAGCACGAGAGCACCTCCGACCAGGTAAGCCCGCCATCTTCTTTTAAAGTCCATGGTGTAATCCAACGATGCTTGATTTTTCGGCAAGCTACCGCAGAGCGTTGGGCGCTTGCAACACTCCCTAGCTCCTTTTTATAAGGTCGGTCCTGAATGGCGATTGCGATAGCGACGATGGCATGCCGGGCTGAGAGAAGTCCTGATTCCGCAACCGTAACGAGTTGCGAAAGCGCCGTCGGCGCCGATCTCCAGACCGACGATCCTGTCCGCGGTGTCGGCAAGCGGTCAGCATGATGATCGGTATCTGGGGCGTCGCGCGAATGTCCTAGCATAGTTCCAGCCCGCTTTTTCCGGGCAACCTCAGTCGAGAACGAAGAGGTCGATGTCCGACACATCGAGCGCGGCCAGAAGGGGGAGCCCATCTTGTGCCAGCGAAACTTTCAACCCGCGCAATGGCCAACTGGAAGACGAAACTTCAAAATCGCGAGATGACAATCATGACAGCGGCGCTTGATAAAGCACGTCTTGTGCGCGACGAGGAGCTTCTTCCACGGATATCTGAATCGTGTTGGTACGACATCTTTGTACTTAGGGTCGTGTTTGACCTCAATCCAAGTGAGATCATCGACGCAGTCCACCACATAGGGGCCGGGCAAGCTGCCTAGCGACGTTGCCGTGACTGAATTCAAAAGAGGAGTCGATTCAGGCTCTATGGCGAAAACCATTGCTTCTCGGCACGCTATCCCCCTGTCAGGGCGTCGACAGCGCCTACGATCGTCGTGACTCTAGGTGGTCGGGCTCACCTTTGGCTAGATGACATAATGGCGATGCTTATCCGGATTAGCGGCACGGCCCGACTTTTATTCCGACGCCCCAGCTACTAATCTTCTCGGGCTTTGAGAATTGGTTTCTCGGAATCCTGCCGACGCAGTGACTTTTTCGCGATCTCGTCCCCAGACACATGGAATATTTATGCGGTCGAGACTAACTCTCAACGTGCCACTGGCGTGACGCGGCCGCTTTGCGGCGCGGCTAGCGCATCCTGAGCAGGAGGTGATCCAATGGCCGATTCTGAATCGAACCTGGAATCAGACATTATACCGATGCCGAACGCCGACCCACTCTTGGACTCGCGACCACGGGAAGCTTCGGCGCTGATCGGCTATCTTGCTTCGTTCACATTGACCGCCGTCGCCGCGGTTGTGGCGATCGGCATCGACAGAGCTCTGTCGATCCCCAACGTCTCCCTCGTATTTGTAGTGCCGGTGATCGTTGCGGGCGTTTCCTTCGGCTTTGGCCCGTCGCTTTGCTCGGCCGTACTCGGTGCTCTCGCCTATAACTTCTTTCTGACCGCGCCACGCTACACGCTGGTCGTCGACGACCCGGCAAATATCTGGGCGATCTGCCTTCTGTTTCTCGTCGGACTGATCGTGAGTGGCATTGCCTTCACCTCCAGGAGGAGGGCGGCGGATGCGGCCCTTCTGAGAAGGCACGCGGCTCTGCTGCAAGGCTATAGTCGTGACGTCGTGGCGGCGGACAGCACGAACAAGGTTATGTCGATCACGTCTCAAGCCAGAAGTGTTTTGGCGCTGGCACTTTCGCGTGAGCGTTCTGCGGTCGGCCGCGACGCTCGATCCGCACCATAGGTCCGAGGAAGCGATGCACGATAAAGGATAACTCACTGACTGGTGGTTTGCGGACTATAGCGTCCAGCGGAGATGGAGGTGCCTCTTGGATCGATCATTACTTGTTGCCAGGCTCCTTGGACCGACATTTGCGGCGGTCTCGCTCGGAATGCTGACCAATGTTGGCATGTATGAGACGATGATCGCGGAGGCACTGCACTTTGGCATCCTGTTCTACTTTGTCCGGGGTATTGTCTCTGCTTGCTGGCCTCACAATCGTAAATCTGCACAATAGATGGCAGATGGACTGGCGAGTGATCATTACGCTGCTCGGCTGGCTGATGACAATCGGTGGCGTTGTCCGGATTGTCCTGCCGCAGATCGCAATCGCCGCAGGTTCGACCATCTATAGTGGTCGTGCCGCCGTCATAGGGATGGCACTATTTATCGGTGCGCTGGGCGCTTTCCTAAGTCTCAAAGGCTACGCGCGGCGTGCCTGAGGCAGGGAACTGCGCGGCGGAGGGGCGGGCCCCACTAGGAATCTCGTCTTCGCCATACATGCAGGTGCGATTCAGAAAAGTCCGCCGGGAGAAACAGGACTATATCGCGTCACGATGCCGAATGCATCAGCACTTCGGTGGTAATCGTGCCCGTGGTTTTTAGATTGTTAAGCTTCTGCATCTGGCCCAGTGCCGCACGCATTTCCGCATCGATGACTCCAGTCAAGGCGCAGGCATATTCGCCATAAGCCGTCAGCTCCTGATTGCGCCTGAATGGCGACCTGCCTGAACTTGTTTGAATTGCCCGGAAGAGTTTTGGCTGGAGCCACCAGGAGCGACGGGAGCAGGGGCATGAATGTGGACGCCGCCAGCCCGCCAGCTGTAAAAGTGAAGAGCCGGGAGGACCCCGGCTCCAACTCTCTCACTATTTCTTAGCCGCCTGGGCGGCATACATGTAGCTGTCGTAGCTGTATTCGGCGACGCGGAACCATTCAAAGCTCTCGTCGCGGAACTTTTTCCAGCCGGGATAGATCTTTGCCCAGGCTGGATGTTTCTGGCCGTATTCGCTGTAAAGCTCGAAGGAAGCCTTGTAGGCTGCATCCATCACGTCGCGCGGAAGGGGACGCAGCTTGATGCCCTTGCCGACGAGGGATCGGATCGCCGCAGTATTCTTCACGTCGTAAAGGGCTTGCATGTTGACGTTTGCCGCCTTGCAAGCGGTATCCAGCGCGACCTTGTAGGCATCGGGCAAGCCATCATACTGCGCCTTGTTAATGAAGAAATGGATCGTCAGACCGCCTTCCCAGTAGGCCGGGTAGTAGTAGTTCTGGGCGATCTGGTAAAACCCAAGCTTCTCATCGTCGTAGGGTCCGATCCATTCGGCGGCGTCGATGGTGCCACGCTCGAGAGCGGGATAAATATCGCCACCCGGCAGTTGCTGCGGGACGACGCCGAGGCGTGACATGACTTCACCGGCAACGCCAGCGATACGCATCTTGACACCCTTCAAATCGGCAACCGATTTGATTTCCTTTCTGAACCAACCGCCCATCTGCGCGCCGGTCGCACCACCCGGAATGCCAATGATACCGTAGTCGGACAGGAACTCGTTATAGGCCTCGTTGCCGCCACCATGATAGAGCCAGGCGTTCTGCTGACGACCGTTGAGGCCGAACGGGATGGTGGAGCCGATGGCAAAGGTCGGGTCCTTGCCCGTGAAATAGTAACCGCAGGTATGGGCAAGCTCGACCGTGTTTGCCTTGACGGCGTCGATCGCCTGGGCACCTGGCACAAGCTCGCCTGCCTGGAAGACCTGGATCTGGAACTTGCCCTCAGTGATCTTGTTCAGGGCATCGGCCATCACCACCGCGCCGCCATAGATCGTGTCGAGGTTGTTTGGAAAGCCCGACGTCAGGCGCCAGCGGATTGTCGGGGCACTCTGCGCGACCGCGGGGGCGGCAAGCGATGCACCGGCAACGGTTGCAGCGCCGGCCAGCGCGCCTTTCGTCAAAAAGTTTCTGCGGCCTTGGTCTATCGTCATGGTCTTCCTCCTCGGTTGTATGGCACCGCCGCTCGATTGCGACAGCGATCTTGTGTGTGTCCGTTGCCTGACATTCAGGGATTGCTTCCGTTCTGCTCCGGCGCGCCGAAGCTCGGCGTCGGGGACCCAAAGTCAGGCGCCGGTGTGTCGAGCGCAGGCGGTGAGGTTTCGTCCTTGGACGGTTCGGACCCGAACGGTGCTGCGGGGGTACCAAAGGGATTGCCCCCATCCTCGCCCGGCATCGGCACGTTGAGTTCGATCGTGGACGGATCGACGGCGACCTGACCGGATTTGTAGTGCGTGACCAGCTGCGGGAAGGCGATGACGATGATCACCATGGCAAGCTGGATACCGAGATAGGGAAGGGCACCCATGTAGATCTGGCCGGAGGTAACCGGCTGGATCGTCTGGCCGGTGATCCTGTCTTTATAGGCCCGCGTTGGAGCCACCGAGCGCAGGTAGAACAACGAAAATCCGAAGGGGGGATGCATGAACGAGGTCTGCATGTTGATCGCCAGCATCACACCGAACCAGATCAGGTCGATGCCGAGGCTATCGGCGACGGGTGCAAGCAGCGGAATGATGATGAAGGCCAGCTCGAAATAGTCGAGAAAGAAGGCCAGGAAAAAGACGAGGAGGTTGGCGACGATGAGGAAGCCGACCTTGCCGCCGGGAATCGATGTCATCAGATGCTCGACCCAGACGTGGCCGTTGACGCCGTAGAAGGTAAGAGAGAAGACACGTGCACCGAGCAGGATGAAGATCACGAACGAGGAAAGCTTCGCCGTTGCATACAGCGCGGACTTGACCATCTTCAGATCGAGACGACGATTGAGGGCGGCGAGCCCGAGCGCGCCAACCGCGCCCATCGCGCCGCCTTCTGTCGGCGTTGCTAGACCGATAAAAATCGTGCCGAGAACAAGGAAGATCAGGACGAGCGGCGGGACGAGCGAGATGATGACGCGTTGCAGAAGCTTCCAGCCTTTAATTGTGCGCGCCTCGGCGGGCAGCGCCGGCACGCTTGGCGGCCGGATAATTGACATCGTGATGATGTAGGCGGCGTAAGCGGCAACGAGGAGAAGCCCTGGGACGAGGGCGCCCTTGTACATGTCGCCGACGGACCGGCCGAGCTGGTCGGCGAGAATGATGAGGACGAGGCTCGGCGGAATGATCTGTGCCAGCGTCCCGGAGGCGGCGATCGTGCCTGCGGCAACACGCCGGTCATAGCCATAGCGCAACATGATCGGAAGAGAGATCAGGCCCATCGAGATGACAGATGCGGCGACGACGCCGGTTGTGGCGGCAAGGATCGCACCGACAAAGATAACGGCGAAAGCCAGGCCGCCGCGAACCGGACCGAACAGCTGTCCGATTGTGTCGAGCAGATCCTCGGCCATGCCGCTTCGTTCAAGAATTAAGCCCATGAAAGTGAAGAACGGGATCGCAAGCAGTGTTTCATTCGACATCTGCCCGAAGAATCGGTCGGGGATGGCGCCGAAGAGATTGACGGGCAGAAGACCCATTTCAATGCCAACAAAGCCGAAGACGAAGCCGACGAAGGCAAGCGCGAAGGCTACCGGATAGCCGATGAGGAGCACGACGATCAGCGAAAGAAACATGATCGGCGCGAGATTTTCCGCGAAGAATGCAAACATAGTGATGCCTCAGGCCTTAGAGTGTCTGTGCTTCGGCGTCAGCCAGAGCGATCGCATCGGGCATGTCGCCTCGTAGGATCGCGATCCGCTTGATGAGCTCCGAGACACCCTGAAGAGCTAGAAGCCCGAATCCGAAGGGGATCATCGCCCAGATAGGCCAAAGGATGAGCCCGCCGGTATTGTTGGATATTTCTCCGGTCGAGAATTTCTCGACCACCGTCGGCCAGGAGAGGTAGATGGTGATGAGGCAGAAGGGGAACAGAAAGAAAATCGTACCGAGAACTTCGATCCAGAGCTGCGTCCGGCGGGAGAGATGACCATATACCAGGTCGACCTTGACATGCTCATTGCTCATCAGCGTCCAGGCAGCCGCGACCAGAAAGGCAGCGGAGAAGAGGTACCATTGCGCCTCGAGCCAGGCGTTAGAGCTGAGATTGAACAGTTTGCGCGTTGTCGCGTTGATTGCGCTGATCAGCACGGCTAGAAGCAGAAGCCAGGAGACAGCTTTCCCGAAAAATGTGTTGATCGCGTCTATCGCGCGCGAAAGCGCTAGAAGTCCGGCCATGAAATTCCTCCCCGAGGCCGCAAGAGCGACCGCCAAGGAGACCTACGGACTGTGGTTTCGGGACGCAATAATGGAAAAAGGCAATCGTCCGACGACTACCCAGTAGTGGGTATGGCGATCAGTCGGCTTCCAGCAGCCCGTGCTCGAGGGCGGTCCGCGTCAATTCCGCGGTCGTAGATAGACCAAGCTTTCGCTTGATGGTCTTACGGTGAGTTTCGATCGTGCCGACAGACAGATCTAGCTGTCCCGCAATGGCCCGATTGCTGTGGCCGGCGGCAAGAAGAGCCAGGATCTCGCGTTCGCGTGGCGTAATCGGAAGCGGTTCGGTTTTTGCCTTTTGCTGTCGCTGCAAGAGAACGTCCGAGACACCGGTGGAAAAATAGGTGCGCCCTGCGGCAACGGTTTCGATGGCTTCGACAATCTCTTCGTTGGGCACGTCCTTGAGAATGTAACCGGCCGCACCTCTAAGGATGGAGGCGGAAATGTACTCGCGGCTGTCATGCATGGACAACATCAGGACCTTCGTCGAGGGGAGCGCACTCCTGAACAGTTCGATGGCATCAATGCCACTGATCTTCGGCATGTTGATGTCCAAGAGCACGATGTCGGGTGTTTCGACTGCGGCAAGCTCCAAACCTTGTGTTACGCCGCCGGCCGTGCCGACAACCCTTATGTGCTCGTAGGTTTCAAGGACCGCACGCAAGCCTTCGAGCACAAGCGGGTGGTTGTCGACAAGCAGGACGGAAATCGATCGGTCGTTGTTCATGCTGCCTTCGGGGGCTTCGTCGTTGCATTTGCCGACTTCGGAAACATTGCCGTCAGGGTCGTACCGTTTTCGTTCGTCTGAATGAGCAGTATTCCACGAAAATGGGCCATTCTTTCCTGCATGTTCCTGAGGCCCAACCCGCCCGAATAGTTCGCGCTTGCCGCCTCGACCTTCTTCGTGAAGCCATTTCCATTATCGGAAATCGCCATCCGCACACGTCCCTTCGTGCTCCAGATTTTGATCGTGACGCGTGAAGCAGCGGCGTGCCGCTCAACATTTGCAAGCGCCTCCTGCGCGATCCGGTACAGGGCCGTATTGGCTTCCGGTCTTAACGTGTCACAGCCCAACGGTTCAACTGAGACCGGGATTCCCGTCCGCTCTTCGAAGTGACTGCCAAGCGAGGTCAGCGCAGCCGTCAAGCCAAGATCATCGAGCATCCGTGGCCGCAATTCGTGCGAGAGTTCCCTGACCTCCTTGATCGCATCGTTGAGTGCATCGATCCCTCGATCGATTGCAGCATCGGCGTCGGCCGCACCTGCCTTTACCTTTCGCGAGGCGAGATCGAATGAATAGCGAACTCCTACCAGATTCTGTGAAACACCGTCGTGAAGTTCGCGGGCAAGCCTCGCGCGTTCCTCCTCCTGCGTGTCGATGATCCGTTGAGTCAAAAGCTTCAGCTTCCCGTCCGCCATGCGCCGCTCGTGAAATGTGATCCACATGCAGGTGACGAATACGAGAAGAACTGAAGGGACAGAAATCAATGTGACGATAACAAACGTGCGGCGAATACTCTTCTTCAAGTCCGCCTTGGCTGTCGCAGTCTGGGCAAACACATCGTCGAGATAAACTCCGGTCCCGATCATCCAATGCCATTTGTCGAGACCGGCGGCGAAGGACAGTTTATCCGCCATCACTCCTGAAGATGGCTTTTCCCATTTGTACTGGTGCAATCCACCGCCCTCTTTCGCCTTCGCAATCAGGTTGGCAATAACCTGATCGCCGTCCGGATCGACGAGAGCGAGCCAATTGCGGCCAGGCCGAAACGGCTGACGGGGATGGACGATGCTGTTGCCGTCGTAATCATAGACAAAGAAATAGCCGTCCTGCCCATAATCCAGGGAGGTGAGGATTTGCTTTACCTGTTCCTTAGCGCTTTCATCGTTGGCATCGGCTTTTTCGTAGACATCCTTGATCGCGGAAAGCGCGAGATTCGTGAGGTTGAGAAGCTCGGTTTCCTTGGCACGGAGCATGTTGCGCTCAAACGTGGAAATACTACTCTCGGCCAATGTCGATGATTGCCACGTCGTAAAGGCGGTGATCAAGGTGATCGTCAGGACAAGCGGAAGAATGGCAAGTGCCAGAATTTGATGACGAAGCTGCAAGAAAAGCCCCTCCCATGATATGACGAGCTTAATCCAGCGCGTGGGCGCACCTCAAGGGCTTGCATGAAATGGCATGGCAAAAGGCTGTTGGCCGAAAAGCATGCACTATGGTCGCTGAGAGGAAGGACCTGTTCTCCCACTACGGCTCGTCGCGTATTAGCTTATTCCGAAATGTGGTTGAAAACGGTAGGCCTTCGCTTGGATCCTCGCGATACCTGAAGCGGGTGAAGGAGGGCAATCCGGCCCCAGGCGTCCAGGCATCCTGCTTTGCGTCACTCACCCTCGGGCATCATCGCTATTGATAGCTTCGCAGCCGGGGGGCTTCATCGGAATCCGGATCCAGCGAATGGATCTTGTCCTTGGTTCGCGCGCGGATGATAAACAGGAAGATTGACGTCATCATGCATCTGGTGGCGTAAGAGCAGCTGAGCGACGAATGGCCAAGCCATCATCGAAGTAAGAAAATTGCGCAGCTCTATTCCGACCGCGGTTTTCGGAGCGAAGGCCGAAGCAAAGTGGCTTGCGGTCTTCTGCTTTCGTTGTAAGAACGGCATCATTCGCTTCTGGTACTGCGCGATCCCAATCAGGGGCGCATCAGTAGCGCGCGCCAACTCGCCGGCAAGCACGTAGGCCTCGGTCATCGCCAATCCCGATCCCTCGCCAGCAAGCAAAGACACACAGGCTGCCGCATCGCCGACGAGCACGGTTCGACCCTCGGACCAACTGTTCATTTGGATCTGACTGATGCGGTCGAAGTAGAACTCGTCAGCGTCGTCCAACCGCTTCAAGATCTGCGGACATTCCCAGCCGACATCCTTGAAGACCTCTCTCAACCTCGCTTTGCGCTCCGGCTCGGTCAGCGAACTATGCTCGCCAGCATTCGCATCATGATATACGAAGAGGAAAAGGGTCCTGTCGTCTCGCATCGAAAATCGTGAGACCTGCCTGCCTGGTGTTGCATGGCTGACATAGGTCAGCTCGTCGCGGGGCCGATATCCCGACAGCTCAAAGGCGGCAACCTTGTAGCCCAAGTAGGTCTCGAACTGCTTCTCGTCTCCGAAGACAAGTTCGCGAACGCGCGAATGGAGACCGTCTGCTCCTACAACCATGTCAAACCTGCGACTTGCACCGTGTTCAAAGGTCACATGGACACCAAGCGCATCTTCGTTAATTGCTGCAATGCTGTCGCCAAAAATCGTTTCGACCTCGCCGGCAGTCGCTGAATATATGGCCGACGAAAGGTCGCTTCGCTTCACACTGATGAAACGTTTGCCCAGGACACGTCGAAATACATCCGTTGAGAAGCCCCCGCGCCGCTGTCCGCTGCTGTCGACAAAACGGACCTCCTTGACACGATATCCATAGTCTTGGAGATGGGGTACTATGCCCATCTTCGCTGCCACGTGATAGCCTAATCCCCAGAGGTCGATGATATATCCACTCGACCGCAGTCCCGATGACTGCTCGATCAGAACGGGCTCGTGGCCGTATTGATGAAGCCAATAGGCCAGTGTCGGTCCGGCGATCCCTGCGCCACTGATGGCAATTTTCATGACTTCGGCCCTTCCAGAGCAGCAAACGCTCGATCTCGCTGCTTCGCAGCGCGCGACGTAGTCAAGAACACGTCGTCCGCATTCAACGGCAAAGACGCAGTGGCAAGCAATAGGAGGGCCCTCGATGTCGTTGGCCATAGCCACCCTAAAGACATGCCGCGAATTGTCGGCGATCCCACTTCCTGTTTCGTCCGGCCAACTACCAATCTCTAGGTCTGACTTTCGCATCCATCATAAGCTACCTGCCACTGCTAATCCTGAGCTTCGCTTCCCTGCATGCAGCGACGAAGAATTTCCTGCTCGCCGCCGTAGGGGTCTGTCGCCTCAGGGCGTTTCGGCAACTCGCCACTGCCGCGCTATGAGAGGCTCCGTGGGTTGGCCACTCGCACTCAAGGAAGTCGAGCGTATCGTAAATGCTTCTGAAAGACCTTTCGGTGCCGTTCTGAAAGCGAACCGTTATGGCGTTGGGCCATAGGACATCAGTCGTCACAATGCTCTCCTCCGTTGCTAACTCGCGCTGGCATCTGCGCTGACGGTCGGTAGGTCTTTCATCTCGATCAAGCGGTCGGCGCAAAGATTTGCAGCGCCTGGAACACTGTTCTCCACCCCAACAAGCGCGACCCATCCTCCTTTTTCAATGAAGTCACCACGTTGCCACGAGTACGTTTTCTTTAGATCATTTAGATTTTTTGCGGCATCAGCCGATGAGGCAAACCGTTGCACACACACTGAGGCGACCAATTTCGAAGTTGCTTCGCGTGCGGCACGATCGGCCATGACGGACGCACGGCCAGAAGTCGTCCATCCGCCTGCGGTAAATCCCAACGCCATTGTCACGACCGACGCCCCCACCATCGACCAGATCCACAGCTTCTTCGATGGACTGTACTCATGCCAGCGCATCGCCAGTGTATTCTTCTGAGAGTCCGTGTTGGTCATTGTCATGTTCCTTTCCAATGCTCGCTTGCGAATGCCGGGGAGGCGGGGGAACAGGGCCGGCGCCTGATAGCTACCGGCCCGACTCGCAGCGGCCAGAGAAGGAGTGCGATGCACATCTGCGAGCCAATATGATTAAGGTGGTGCGATAATCGCCACTATCAAATAAAATGTCCGTGATCACAAAGTAAGAAAATAATAGGATAGAGTATCTGGTGAATTTGTCTCATTTAGGATTGAGACTTATTTCTCGATAATATTTAGTTCTGTATTAAGTTTAGACAGAAATAGTTTATTCTCGCCAACATCATTGGCGAGATACGTGATATTCGTCTTTCTGACCTTCATCCAGCGCTGCCCAAGATTGTCCTTCAAAAGAAGTCTAATATCGTCGCTGTCTGCTCTATTCGCTGCCTTGCAGTAGCGAATAGACGTTCAGCCGTTCGGCGGAGACGCCTCCTCAACTGTAAGCCGAGACAAGATATATTTTAGTTCTGTCAGAGCTGCTCCGGAGGAGCGCGCCGCGGTGATTTTCGCGGTTGCGACTTGGGCCAACTCATCGCTCTGCTTCAGGCCACGGCTTGCGCGCCATTCGTCGAGCAGCACGCTCAAGGCGACGATATCGACAATCTCTTCTACGGGCCTGGGCGGAGAGAAGTAGTGCCACACTTGTTGGAACTCCTGTCGCTGATGAACCGCTGCCTAGGTCTCTACAAACTGCAGTCCCGGCAGGCATGAGGATGTATCACGGCATGATATTCGCACGGGAATGCGAAATATGTCAAATATGAACGCAGCATGAACGATCATAACAATGTGAACAATTGTTTTACATTGATAGCTTCCTTCTTTCGCCGGGTGTTTGTCCAGCCTCTGAGCCTGCTCATGACCCTTCAGGCCGAGAAGGGATGCTGATCTGTCAAACACACTGCTGCCGTGTAGAGTCCGAAGTCCTTATTATTCGAATGGGAGCCCGTCTCTGTTGAGGACAGATAGATCATCGCATGATATAAATTATCAAATTGAGCTTTGTTCGCTTGGGCGGAGACAAAAGACCGGAACTTCGCAAACATGACGCGGTCGGAACGTGTTTCTGCCTCTACAAGCCTGATTGCCCAGTCTTGGGAGAAAGGATGACAGAATGTTCCCTAACGCTCATGAAAGCGACAAACCGGCTGACCGGCGTTCCTCGCGATCTCTACAACTTCATGGTTCTCGTGAACTTCCATCGCTCACCGAGGAACAGCAACAATTTCTGGATGACTATCGCTTCGGCCATTTGACTGAGGAAACCTTTCAGGCGCGACTGGCCGATGATCCCGTCCTGTCAGACTATGTTCGCATGGTGTGCAACACCTGACATCTCAGCTGGTTGTTTCCGTTTTGCGAAAACTCCGACGCAAGGCTGTAGCCATGTGGGAGGAGTCCGTGCAACGGAGAGCCGTCCGGCGCTCCACTCGCCACGTGGTGGCAGACGAAGGTCAACGCCAACCTTTGTAGGCTCGCGAATTTTATCCGATCACGAAAGCGCCATTCGGTGTTTGCTAGGCGACGGACCATGATGCGCTCGCGGCGCTCAGTGGTGTTTTCTGCAAAAATTCAGGGACACGCCATCCTTGCTATCTCTCCAGTGCTCGCCCGTCGGATGACCCTGGCGACCGGACCAAATTCTACCTCCAAAGGTTTGCAGAAAAATCTCTTGAAACGTAGGTCGGGAAATATTTATATCACAGCATGATAAAAATTGTTTCACCGTCCACGGCGATCGGTCTCCGCTGACATGAGCAGGGGAAACCACCTGGCCGACGAGGTCCTGGCCGACAGGTTGGGCCTGAAGATCCGCGAGTTCCAACGCTATCGGGCGCAGGGTCTTATCTCAGTGGAGGTCCGGGAGGGCGAAGGCTGCTTGCACGTCACTTGCCGTTTCGGCAATCGGATATGGGAAGGCCTCATCGAGGCGGGCGCGATCACCTTCGAGCAAGTGCGATACTTGCGCGGTCTGCGAGCCCGTGCTCGCCACTAGAAAATGAAAATCAACCAAGTTGAAAGAAGGATCGAACATGAAAAAGCATGCCTGGCTGGTCGCATTGATCGTTCTCGGAGGTGGAGCGGCCTCGGCCGAAGCATTGCCAAAGATGATCAGCAGCAGTGGCGACTGGGGTGTCTATGCGTATCAACGAGGCGGCAAAACTGTGTGCTACGCGCTTTCGGTCCCGAAGGACTCTCAGCCATTGAATGTCGATCACGGAAAGAACTACTTCCTCATCGCCCCCGCCGAAGGCTTAGATCGCAAAGAACCCGAGGTCATTGCCGGCTATCCGCTCAGGCCCGGATCCATGATTGAAGTCTCCGTTGGCCCGAGCACGTTTCGTATGTTCACGAGGGACAACACGGGCTGGGTCAACGACACATCTCGTGCTCCCGAACTGATGAAAGTTTTGCGGGCAGGGCACACCATGGTCCTTCGGGCAGTATCCGCAAGGGGCACCCGCACGACCTACAGCTATTCGCTCGAAGGAATTTCTGCAGCCTTGGACAGCGTCTCCCACTGCAAGTGATGGGCCAACGCCCCTTGTCGAGCCCGAACGCTGCGTTCTCTTCCGACCTCGCGACGCCGGTCGGAGTTTGTTCGGCCACGGCCGGCGAGGAAAGATTAAGGTCGGCCTTGGAATGGCCGAACCGTTCTATAATTCTGGGGCCGCGTGCCGTCCGACCATACTTGCGGTGAAACGATGAGACGGCATGCTGACGACAGCCCTCTGCTCGCCGATTTCCATCAACATCAGGAGGCCCTCGCTGCAAACGCGGAGGGTCGACGCTTCCCAATGTAGTCGGCGACGCGTAAGCCGCCACAAGACATTGGTGGATCCTTTCTTGAGGAGATCCTCTCAGAGATAGAAAAGCACGTACACGGAACCGCTGGAAATGCCTGCGCAAAGGACCGCCACCCCCGCCAGAAAGAGTTTCACGTCCATTCCTGGGACCTCAATTGAGGGCCCGCTCAGCGGGGATCTGAGAAGCAAGTTTAGTCGCCTCGCCGGGAATAGAAGCGATGGCGAACATGACGGCGACATAGCTCGCAAATATTGCGGATATCAAAGCTGCTTTCGTCATAGCGCCCTCTATTGTATCATATGATGACATTCTTTAACGGCTCGTCCATATTGTCAATCCTGAATGCAGGCTGAACAAAATGATGGGGGAGCCATGAGCGACGAGAAAATTCTAATCGTAGAGGATGACGCCTTTCTGGCCGAGGACCTTCGCGACATCGTTTTAAGCTTCGGATACGAGACGTCAGGCATAGCCGACTGTTTCGAGACGGCCTACCGGCTGGCCCCCTTCAGTACGATTGCTCTGGTGGACGTCAACCTTCGAGATGGCGCGACCGGTCCGAGGGTCGCCCAGTATCTTGCGAGTGAGCTCGGGTTGTTGGTGGTGATGGTGACGGGCAATCCCGAAGCCATTCAAGACGGCCTGACGGACGTCGTAGGGATAATTTCCAAACCGATCGATCCGCCCACGATTGGCAAAGTGCTGAGCTACCTTCAGGACATCCGCCGAGGAAGCCGGGGAATTCCACCAAGCGGGATGCGGCTTTTCGCCTGAAGAAGCAAGACAGGGTCGGGGAACACCATGAACGACATGCGCGCCGAGCTCGGCCTTTGGGTCGGGCTGATCGAAACCATTCTCATCAATCGTGGAGTGCTCAATAATCAAGGGCAGCTGGCGACCGGGATGGGAATATCGCTGCCTCAGGATGTCGAGGAAATCCTTGACGGCTTCATCGAGAATCCGATCGAGCTTGTCGGCTTGCTGAAGATCTCTCGGGAAGCCCGCGATGGTCGGCCTCTGTCTCCAGCGGTCCTGATGGCCGCGCATCTAATGGCGAGGGAGGTTCTTCAGGCACTTCAAGACGGGTGCCGGGAGGGTGATGAGGACAACGCTAAGCGCACCTAAGTCAAATCGCGAGTGCAACAATCCTCGCTATGACGGCGATAACGACGACATTGCAGTATGATTGGGGTTACCGGTCCATGTGCCTTCAACATAGCTATGCGCCCTCGGGGTCCGATTTCTATTTCGAGAGGGCGAAACAAACCGCCACTCGGCGGAGGGTTACCGCAGCCTGCCGTTCCTTTCGGATGATCAAAGAATGGTCCCCCGTCAACGCAAATGGCCCGCCCGAAATCATTTCGGGCGGGCCATGCGCCGACCGGGAAACTCTTAACATCCAGTCGAACGCTAGCTGTCTGTGACCACCGAATCAGTAACCTGCGGCAGTTCCTTCAATTTCATGAGCTGGTCGGCGCAGGCATCCGTCGCGTTTGTCACCGTTTCGTCGATCCCGGCGATCGTTGCCCAACCGCCGTCCTTGATAAAGTCGTCGCGCTCCCATGACGATTTCGCCTTAAGGGATTTAAGATTGTCGGCGGCGTCATTTGCCGTGACGAAGTTGTGCACGCAGACGCTCGCCACCAGATCGGCCCTGGCGTCCCTGACGGCAATATCCGTCATGACACCTGCCCGGCCCGAAGTCGTCCATCCACCCCAAGTAAAGCCGAGCACCATTGTCAATGCCGATGCCCCGACGAGCGACCATCCCCACAATGTCTTCGATGGTCGGTAGCTCGACCAGCCGCGTTCGTGATCCGCCATAGCTGTTCTCCTCTTTTATATCATGTTATGATACAAAATCGAGCTTGCAGATCAATCACAGCGTGATCAAAAACAGGTGATCGCCTTCAGGCGAGTTCGGTGACCTTCCGAAGACGGGACAGGGATTCCGCCAGCAGGGGCTCGTTCTCCAGCATGCCCTCGACGTGAACACGGGCAAGGGCCTCGAGGACATCGCGGCCCTTCGAGGTCATACCAATCATGACGCTGCGTTTGTCGTCCTCGGCTGGAATACGTTCTGCCAGGCCCGCTGCACACATCCGGTCGACGAGCTGAACGGCACCATTGTGGTGCATCAGCATCTGCTCGGCGAGATCCCGTAGCCTGATCTTGTGGCGGGGTGCCGTGCGCACCACAAGGAGCGCCTGATACTGCTGCGACGTGACACCAGCTTCGGCAAGCGCAGCCTCGCTAAATGCCAGGAAGCGCCGCATTGCAAGTCGAAAACCGGCCAACCCATCGTAGACATGGTCGCTCAGCGCCGTTTTTTTTGCCTTGGGGCCAGGCATCGAATAAATCCTTTTCGTACGTCATGATGTGATATAAAATCGGCGAACACGCCAGGAGAACGGTTCGCGAGTTTGCAAGCCAATGTGGGAGACAGTGCCAGGCACTGGCATCGACTTCTAACTCGCGAACCATAATCCCATCGAATTGCTCCGATGACTGTGCCAAAATCGTGACGTCTTGGAATTTTTGAGAGTTCTGGAGCGACCCTTTGTGAAAATGTCGATCGAAGTTGCTCGGTATGGGATTCGAATGGAAGGAGATCGCAGCTGGACGGTCTTCGATATCTATACGGGCTGGCCTTTCGAGTACCTCGGGCGATCACTTGATGGGCTCGGGGAAGCAGACGCCCGCAGGCTTTTTGTCGTTCTAAATGCGCTCCACCAGCACCGTATGCGGACGATCGACCAGGAAATTCAGGGCTTACGGGATTAGGTCCTCAAACTCCCTCGGGTACCATGCCCAAGGAAGGGCGCGCTTGTTCCCTTATGGATGCGGGCTGTTCCCTTCCGCCCGCCGCGCCCGGATGGCTGCGGCGATGAAGACGCGCGACAGACCGTGATAAAGCGGCTCGCGAGAGAGGATGCGCGACGTCACGTAGCCGATCATAGAGACGGCCATGATCGGGATGACAGCCTGGTGGTCGCCGGTCATCTCGAGAATGATGACGAAGGCGGTCATCGGCGCCTGCACGACGCCGGAGAAATAACCTGCCATGCCAAGGATTGCCGACAGCGCGATGCTGGTGCCGAGGAGCGAGCCGACGGTGCTACCGAAACCGGCGCCGACGGCAAGTGATGGCGCAAAGATGCCGCCCGGAATGGCTGAAAGCATCGACAGGAAGCTGGCGGCCAGTTTCTCCACGAAGAACAGCAGTGGCAGCGCATGGCCTTCGACGGCGCTGCGGGCCTGTTCATAGCCGGTGCCGAAAGTCGTGCCGTCCGAGATGATGCCGATCACGGCGATGGCGAGACCGCAGATACCGGCCACAACAAGCATGCGCTTCAGCGGTTGCGGCTGCGCCCAGCGGCGGATCTTCTGGCCAAAATACAGGGCAAAGCCGCTGAAGGCAGCGCCCAGCGCACCGCCGCCGATGCCGCAAACCAGAACGAGACCCCAGTCGCGCATTTGGGTTGGCGCTACAGAGGCTTCGCCGAAATAGTTGTAGCTGCCTGCCAACCCGAGTGCTGCAAGGCCGGACAGAATGACGGCGGTGAGCACCAGTCCGTTCGCCCGTGACTCATAGGTGCGGCTCATCTCCTCGATGGCGAAGACGATACCGGCAAGCGGCGTGTTGAAGGCCGCCGCGATGCCCGCCGCCGACCCGGCAAGGATTAGGCCGCGTGCCTGCGCCATGCCACCGAAGCGGGCGACGGCGAGCATGATCGACGCGCCAACCTGCACCGTCGGCCCTTCGCGGCCGATCGAGGCGCCGGAGAAGAGCCCGAGCACCGTCAGGACGATCTTGCCGAAGGCGATCCGGAGTGACAAAAGCCGGGTCCGGTCGTCCTCGTCGCGCAGATGCCGGGCGGCGATTGCCTGCGGAATGCCGCTGCCCTGCGAATTCGGAAACAGTGTCGCCGCTAGCCAGGCCGACAGCATGAAGACGAGGGGCGTCAGGACCAGCGGCAGCAGGAAGGCCCATTCGCCAGTGGATGTCAGGCTCGAAAATCCGTACTGCGCCAGATCGGCGAGCTTGGCGAAGCCGACGCTGATCACGCCGATCGCTAGGGCCCCGCACCAGAAAACCAGCCGCGGCCGCCAGAGAGAGAAGGATCCCCAGAAAACGCGAGAGCGACGGAACAGCTTGGAATTGCGATAGGAGGAGGGCATGGGGGACTCGGAAACAGGTCTGGGTCTTCGATCTTAGCGTAAGGGCTACGGAAAGCGGACCCCTTGGGTGGTGGTAATCATCAGTTTGATTGCGTCTTAGAGGGACATTCCCAATTGCGGCCGACAAGGCTCTGATCCGCACGACGAAGCAAATCGTGCACACGAGAACGATATCGCCAAAACTGCCAAAACGATCCGCGTATCTCTCTGCACGCTCGATGCCCTACAAATATCATTGCGTGACATAGAATGCGTTCGATTGCTGGTCAAGATATGAAAGGATGGCGGAAAAACCAGAACCGGGGCGCTCAATATGAGTGCCGAGGTGGCTTGTATTGACCGTGCTGGATTAAACCGAGGGACCGGTGAAGAGTTCCGACCCCCGCAAGGTGCCTTTATCAGACCGGCGGTGGCGCGACGGTATGACCGATGAGTAGTGAGGTCCACAAGAGAATGAGAATAAGCGCGAGCCCCGCCAATGCGATTAGTAATATCATCTTGTTGGACATGTCCGGATTATATCTCATTGACTGTGGTAATGCGTTCACTCTTACGCTATCTCGGACCGATGGCGTGTGCTGCGTGCGCCGCGGGCTTCCCGAAATTGACGGAGACTGAAGATCAACCTTCCAAAAGGGAGCGCGAACCCATGTCCTCGCCGACCTCGACTGGCCGCATACAGTCCACACTTCGCCGATTTCTCGACAACGAAGCATCGGGCGGTCTTGCCCTGATGGCGTCGGCAGCACTCGCGCTTGTTGTCGCGAACTCGCCGCTTGCCGAGATCTATTTTCACGCGCTGCATGTGCATATTGTTCCGCTCAGCCTGCTGCACTGGATCAATGACGCGCTCATGGCCGTCTTCTTCCTGCTGGTGGGTCTTGAGATCAAGCGCGAGATGCTTGACGGTCAGCTATCGACATGGAGCAGGCGTATTCTTCCGGGCGCTGCGGCCGCTGGTGGTATGCTGATGCCGGCACTGATCTATGTGGCATTCAACCTCGGCAATCCGGCCAGCCTTCGAGGATGGGCGATCCCGACCGCGACCGACATCGCCTTTGCGCTAGGCGTGCTGTCGCTTTTCGGGAACCGAGTTCCTGCCTCGCTCAAGATCTTCCTGGCGGCGCTTGCGATCATCGATGACCTTGGTGCCGTCATTGTCATCGCGATCTTCTACACCACTGATATCAATGTCGTTGCGCTCGCCGGCGCTTCGGTGACCCTTGGCCTGCTCTTTGCGATCAACCGTGCTGGCATCACGCGGCTCCCGGCTTACCTGGCGCTTGGAATTGTCTTGTGGCTGCTTGTCTTCGCTTCCGGTGTCCACGCGACGCTGGCGGGCGTCATGCTGGCCCTTGCGATCCCGATCAAGCGTACCCCCGGCACACCGGAGGCCCGCGACGAGGAGTCCCCTCTGCATCATCTCGAACATCTCCTCCATCGCCCGGTTGCCTTCGTGATTGTTCCGCTCTTCGGTTTTGCCAATGCAGGCGTATCACTTGCAGGTTCAACGCTCACGACGCTCGTTGATCCTCACACACTTGGCGTCGCTGCTGGGCTATTTGTCGGAAAGTTATCCGGTGTTCTGGTCACCGTGGCGATCCTTGTGAAATTGAAATGGGCGCAGCTTCCGGCGACTGCCAATTGGTCGCAAATGACCGGTGTGGCCATCCTTTGTGGTATCGGGTTTACAATGAGCTTGTTCATCGGGTTGTTGGCCTTTGATGATCCTTCAATTCAGGACAAGGTGAAGATCGGCATCCTGATGGGATCAGCCCTTTCGGGGATCTTTGGATCGGGTGTCCTCCTCGTCAGTCGCCGGATGAAAGTTGCGAAGGCTGCATGATCACACTTGCTTCTCGTTTGGTGAAGGCAATCTGCGCCGATCTTGAGGCGAGGAAAACGCATGGATTCGCGGCGGGTATGGTTTAGGCGACGTTGTTGGCGCTCGCAACAGCCCTCTCGTCGTTACCTCCTAGATCCCCGCCGACGTTTTCATAAACCCTCGGCGCAAACTCTCTCGACGAGATCCTCGGCTATTGCCTCCACCATGCTGACGGTTACGACGTTGCCGCTCTGCTGCGACCTCTAACAGTGGGATCGGCCATGTCCTGCATTGCTGGCTCATTGGTTCTTGTAATTAAACGAACTGCCACGCCCCGGTGCGGCCGGCCCGGTCGCCATCCCCCTACAAAGCCGTACGTGAGGAAACAGAGGAAGCCCGGTTTTGGTCGACACCTATTGATTGGAGGAGCAGGCCGACGAACTCCCTGTTTGCTGATCTACTTAGCTAATCGACTATTAGAATCGCCGTCGATTGTTCTGAATAAAGATAGCTCGCGACAATGAGGGGGCCGAAATGTCGCATCATTAGTACGAGCAAACACAGTAGAAGCGCGGAAACGCACATTGCAGACGCGAATATCTTTAGGGGCTTTATCGTAGACTGCATCCAACCTTTTGCCGCTGAGTTCATTTTTTCCTCCGGGGTCGGTGGCAGTGCTCACGATCGCTCCCGCGCCTTCCAGCCTAATTCTTGCAAGTATTGTCGTTCGCGAATGATATGCCGTCGCTCTTTGCCAGCTTCATGACGTAATCCTCCGCGAGATCCGCAACTTCAAGTGCGATTTCCGCTTCTCTCCAACCTGCAGCAACCGCCGCCTCAATCAATCGGTCAAGCTCGCGTTGAAATACTGCCCGGCGTTGAGAGGCGCGATGATCATGGTACAGCCCAAATAACGGCGGTTTGATTTCCCTCATTGCTTAATTATTACACAGTCTTGCCGCTTTTCAAACACAATTGGCACAACAAAGCGTGACCTATATTGCTCACTTCTTGCATGCTCAGGGTCGACGAGCGCGTGGATTTTGCTCGTAAGCCAGCCGCGGGAACGTCCCATGCCGCCATCATCGCCATCCCCTTTTTTCCGGTGGCCGAATGCTGGTGAACGCGGACACAGGTCGAGTCGATCATGACGATGTCGCCATCGTAAGCCTCCGAAACCGCTTCAAGAAGCCGATCCCAGACTCGGCTTTCCGCCAGCGGACGAAGCGGTTGTAGCAGGTGGTCGACGGACCGTAGCGTTCCGGGATCTCTGTCCAGGGCGAGCCCGTTCGGAACCGCCAGAGGATACCATTCATCACCCGCCGATCATCGACCCGCGGAACGTCGCGGGGCTTGTTGGGCAGCAGCGGCGACAGGATTGACCATTCGTGATCGGTGAGTTCGTAGCGGCGACCCGTCGTAGAGGCTCCCTCATTCGGAAGCCTTGAATCATGACAGGTGAAAAAACGAAGCGAATTTATGAGTTTACGCCCTAGTCTTTTCTCTTGCCCGCTTTGAGCCCACAGGTCGAGGGTGCTCGGTTCCCGTCGGGGCGCGATCTGTAATGGTGAAAAAGGTGAGGCGGCTAAGTGGTCTAAGCGCCAAGCGGTTTCCAGTCCTGAACAGCTAGCCCCGCTGGCTAGAACATCTGCAATGAAAACATTCCGCGAAATTCCCATTTCGGATCCGTTACGGACTGCGCGCACATGCGAAATGCTAGTGATCCTTACGACAAGCGGATCGACCTGCCGTCGGCAATCCGCGAGACCCTGGAAGATGCCGGGCTGGCTTCTTTCAGAGTTGTTGCCTTACCTGCGGGAGCGATCACCGAAATGTCCCTTGATGACGATGCTCGCGTTATCCGGCAGGGGGCTCACTATCGTCTGAAGGAGGGCCGGGGGTATCAAGGTGCTCTCCCGTCCGGAGGCGCGGGCCTCGTTCCTGGGAAGCCAGGATCGGCTTTGCCGCATCGCGGCCTTCTGATTGACACTATGGTCTCCTAATTGCGCGGGCGTAGGGGAGGTGACTGTAGCTTAAGGCACGTCGTCAGATGCCACGATGCCGCCTTCGCCTTCCAAAGTGGCAATTCTTCTAGTCTCTGACCGATTGAATTTGAGCCGCACTCCGATGCCGCCCGCGTCCCCATCACTGAGAAATGCCGCCCCTGCGGCCTCAAGGGCCGACTGAAGAATGGAAACGGTCCGATCGTCAAGCTTCTCAAGTTTGCGCTCGAACTTTTCGATTTTTTCAGTTTCCACTCCGGAGGATTTGCAGAGTCGATCGCGCGAATATTCAACCAAGGCGCGAGCAGCGCGACATTGAGAGCCTGTAATCACAGTCAACCTCGTGAGTTTTTTCGTAAGTGCATAGTCTGGATGGAATTTCAGTGTGTCAATCGTCTCGGCCGATCGAAGCCCGTCTGCAAACTTAATCGCCCGTCGTTAGCGAGTTTAACGCCCCAAGAGAAATCCGGAAATTCAGTTCCGCGGGGATAGTATGTCAGGCCCTTGTGGGCGGGACGGCTTTCCGTTGCAACAATATGGTCTGGGGAAGCACAGGCCAAATCCAACCCCATTATGCTAGCGTTCATTTCGGACGTCTCCTCCGTTGTGGCGGTTGGCACCACCATGTTGGTACATTCGATACCGTCGAAGGGGCGTCCACCCCATCAATACGTGACCTAATGTGGTCACAGAGTGACGTTCGGCTCCCGGCTTCCCATTCTCCTTGAGTAGCGCAGCCCGGACCAGCCGGGCTCGCTAGGCGACGATCAGGCCAGCCGGGAGGACAGGGCTTTCAGGTCCTCATCGTCGCTACAATAGCGAGCCGATACGATTGGAAAGGCTTTCGGCGGGAATCGTTGACCGAAAGCCTTTCCAACTGCCGACGCCCAGTGTGGACGGCAAGCATTCGCATAACCAACGGATCCTTAGAAAGCGGTCCGCGCCGCCGGGGAGGCATGCGGACCGCCGTGCCATCATAGCACAGGCGCTCTGGGGGGATGCGCCATGGCCACTTTGATCCCGCAAGCCAAAGGCGTCAACAGTGTTCAGCCAAGGGCCGTTTCTGCGCAGCCCTTGGCTAAGGACCAGCCCGATCCTTCCGTCGCGGTCATCAATCGTTCTCGACGCCCAGCGACGATGCCCCATTAGTCAAAGATATTCGTAAAATGTCGTATTTTCGGACCTTCCGCGAAGAAAAGACCCCGCTTAGGTACAAGCGGGGTGGAGGGAGAGATAAATGTGACGATGGAAGGGAAACAGCGGGAAGGTAAGCCGCCGTTTCATGCCATCAACAACGGGGCGTCGTGTTTGTTCCAACCACGCTTTAAAAAAGTGCCCCCCCCCGGTGTGGAGGCCAAGCAGGGCTCTTAGGCAGTCGACAGTTTGCGAAATGAAACGACGAGGGAAGAAAGACGCCTTTTCATCCTCTTAAACGACCGACCCTCTTTTTGTTCCTCCAATGCGAAGATCGCTGCAAATGGCATGATATTCGTCCTGCTTGGCGAACAACTCCCTGGAATCCTCGAGCTTTCTGTTGAAACAGTAAAGTTGACTGGCCACGAGAATCCGTGGTGGCTTGCCGTTTATGTCATCGCCGTCAATTTTGGCCTGGCCGCGCTCCGGTTCATATGGGTATGGGTCTCGCTGCAATTGACGTTGTTTCGCACAGGGCAAGTTCGTACATCGCCAAGCTGGCGGATTGTGGCTGCGATGTCCTTTGCCGGAGTGCGGGGAGCCATCACGCTTGCTGGCGTCCTCACCCTGCCACTGACGATGAACGACGGCTCGCCGTTTCCAGCGCGCGATTTGGCAATCTTTCTCGCAGCGGGCGTAATAATCATGTCCCTGGTTGTTGCGAGCGTAGGACTACCAGCCCTGCTCAAGGGATTGCAAATGCCGGCGATGACCGGGCGGGATGCGGCAGAGGATGCCGCCCGTATCGCCGCTTCTGAAGCCGCTATCGCCGAAATTGGACGCGTGCAACATCGCCTGGCCGAAGGTCGCAAAGATGCCGATTTATATGTCGCGGCTGGTTCTCGCCTGATGGAACTTTATCGGCAGCGGATCGAAAGTCGTCGCAGCGAAGGTGAGGCGGCAGCTGCAGTGCAGCGAAATGAGCAGATCGAGCGCGAGCTGAGGCTCGCAGCGTTGCGGGCTGAACGGACAGAAGTCTTTCGCAAATTGCGCAAGCGAGAATTGGGCAGTGATACGGCACGAAAGTTGATACGGGAACTCGACCTCCTCGAGGCTCGATACTCAGGGTAGGGCCGTGTCTTAGGCTGAGTTGCTATCCGTCTTCGCAACAAACGGCGCGGGCAATAACATTGATCCGCGTGCAGTCTCTGCGATCGACGGTGTTCCCGCTGGGAGAATTCCGCCGTCGCGCCTGGCAAAGTCATCCAGTCGCATAGGAATTTCATTTCTGAATTGTAACAGGCCAAAGGCCGCGCTTTGAAAGGGTGCTCCCAGTCTTCTATGTTGTGCGACAGCACCTTTTTGAACGTGAAGAAGGATTGGGGTAGTTGCCGCACATTCTCATCGTTGACGACGATGTCGAGATCCGCAAGCTCTTGAAGGACTTTCTGCTCCGGCGCGCGTTTCATGTTTCGGTGGCCGAGGACGGGCAGGGCCTACTTGCCACGCTGGAGGTATCGGACATTGATCTAATCGTCCTTGATCTGATGTTACCTGGGAAGAGCGGGCTGGAACTTTGTCAGGACATTCGCGCGAGATCGAAGATACCGATAATTATGCTCACGGCTGTTGCCGACACAGCAGATCGGATAGTCGGCCTTGAACTCGGGGCTGACGATTACCTAACGAAGCCTTTTGACCCTCGCGAACTACTGGCCCGAATTCGGGCCGTCCTCCGACGCCGACAAGATCCGCAACTTGCGGCGGCACCGCCGCCACGTGACTTGGCCTTCGCGGGGTGGAAGTTTGATGTCGAGCGTCGACGCTTGCGCGACCCATCCGGTGTGCGCGTTGAGCTGACCCGCGCTGAATTCAATGTCCTAATGGCTCTTGTGGAAGCGAAGGGCCGCGTATTAAGCCGCGAGCAACTGATAGAACGCTGTGGGGGCGATACCAGCCATAGCTTCGATCGAAGCATCGATATCTTGGTCAGCAGACTGAGGCGCAAGCTCGATGACGACCCGCGGGCTCCTTCCATGATCGAGACGGTTAGAGGCGGCGGGTATCAGTTCGTTGCCGAAATCAGTTCGGAATAGTCCCCGATTTTTCGGAGCTTTATAAATCACGTTTCCAGATTGTTTCATTGGCTCTTGGCCGGTTGCTCAATTCCCTGGCGGGAGCAAAGATGTCTTTGCCTCTGTGATTGTATGGGGTTCGAGAGGCAGCAAGAATGACATCTTGCTACGTATGCATTGTTAGCATGGTTCTTCCCCGGTGTGGGCTGCACCGGGGAATTTCCCACATTCTGATCTCCGGAGGGCCAATGGTCGACCCATCATTGATTGCCGAGGCGCGCCGGGCATGCAGCAATCCGCACGAGTTTACGGCATCGAGGCGAATTTGGCTGCTTGGTCGTATGCTTGAAGAATTGGAGGCGCTTCAGCCCGAAGTCTTCGCTGAACGTCGCCCTGCAGCCGATGAATTGCCGTTAATGTGTGTGATCGCAACTGCAAGGCAGATTCTGCAGCAGATGGAACCGAACAACGACCGCCATTTTGTCCACTTCGTTCGTCATCTTGCCGTCGTCCTAGAGGTTGGGGATCTGACTATGCGAAAGCGGCAGACGGTCACAAGGCGACTTCATTGAGCGACTCTCCAGAGGAGAACCAATATTCCCGCCAAGGGGTAACATCAAACGATATCAATCGAGCTCTTATATGCCTGGCATTGGCCGCGCCGGTCAGAATGGCGATTTTGCGAATTCTTGCTGAGCGCGAAGCAAGCGTTGGTACCTTGGCTTTTCTTCTTGGTATCAGGCAATCCTCGGCGTCCCAACATCTAAGCAAGCTGCGGAACCAGCATCTTGTCGAACTCCGCAAATCTAAAACCACCGTTCTATATCGATGCTCGCATCCAGAGATGCGGGAAGTGTTTGCGCTTCTCGATCGCCTGGATCCGGGCCGGAATGATACTGATATTTGAGCCATGCAACATGACTCCCCAAGTACATGCAGCGGCCGCGTATATCCGGGAAATTGGCCGTCATTTGTCCGTCGTTCCTGTGACTAACTCCATCTGGCGCATGCAGGTTTCGTTATCGACAAACCGGTAAATGCTGTAGACGGCGAGTCCAAAGTATTCGTCCCCCGCAATTGTCAAACTGGCGGAGTCAAGATTCTTATATTTGCGGCTCAAGTCGTTCCATTGCTCGAAGATTTCGCGGTCCTGGCCGATGATCCCCTCGCGAAACAGCGCGTCTTCCGAACCAACCGGGCCCCACGAATGATCTACGCGTTCATCTGGAGGCCCAAATTGGCTTTCCATTTTGCGTGCGGCGTTGCCATATACCTTTCGCGTCACTGCTCCCTCTTCGTTGTCTTCGATATGGGGAGAGGCCGCTACCACGTTGCATATGCCAACGCCTGAAACGTAAGCGACAATGTATTGTTCGAACAACGGATCGGGATCCGGTAATTCTACGCAAGCGTATTGGCCAGTGTGGTCCGGATTGCCTGCAACAAGAGATTGACAGTTGAACTCCGATGGACGGCGCTCTGCCGCAAGACCAAATGGAAAATACTCGGACGGCGAGGCCTCCGCGGGGACGGCTGCTAATACCACTGCGATAGCCTGCAAGCTGCTCAACATCGGCTACCCCGCTTTTGCCATGGCCAGTGATAGTTCGCACAAAGCGCATCCCGCCAGTAGTAGAAGAAGCGCGATACTCCAGTCCAATGATGCCTCGAACAAGATCGCGACTATGCAGACGATCGATCCGCCGATCAGGCACATGGCAACAAAAAACAGAAATGCGGAAAGCGCATTAAACATGAAGTCCAACTGACGCTCTCGTCTATTCATCTTCCTGCTTGTTTCTGCTCGACGATCCCGAGGGCCTCGGAGAGCACCCGCAATCCCTGCGCCTGTTTCCCGGCCGAACAGAGTTGCATGGCGTTGGCTCGCAATCGGGTCACGTCCTCATTGATCTGTACGCTCTCCGAATGAGACAATGCCAGTTCCAACTGACGGCGCATGTTAGCGCAGCGCTCATCGCGCACTGTGGGGCCCTGGGCGGAGGCGCTTTCTCCCAGTCCACTCAGGACGCCTGAGAGAATAAGGACTGCGACGATGCGATGGCTATGCATAGAAATATGCCATCGCAGACGACGCTACGACTATCGCAACGATGCATGCCGATAGAGCGACATCGATCTTCGTGATGCCGTCTGGAGCAATCGGCGCGGCGTATCCGGGAATCCGATCGACGCCTTGCCCCTGACAGCCCCGCAGCAGATAGAGAAGTTCCTCAGCCTCGTCCAACGGTCGATTGTCGTTCGCGCATGGTTGTCTCGATCTCGCCGACCTTCTCTGATCGGTCTCTCGCCTCAGCATCGAACCTCACCAAATGCCTGTGTCTTCGTCTGTCAACATATGACACGCTTGGGAGGAGAGGGCGTTTCAGGAAGGTTTAAAAAGCACTTCTCGTTTGTAAAAACTGATGACGGATCCGTAATCCAGGCATCATATAGCCGGTCAAATGGAAAGTAGGCGACGTCATGGACAACGCTCCAAATGAAATCCTTGTCGCCCAACGGCGGTTTCTTCCACGCACATTGCCAGCCTGGCTAATCATCATCATGATTGGCACCTTGCTCGTGTCGCAGACTACTCTCTTCGCGATCATGTCTCGCAATCGCGTCGCCTCGAGCGAAATCGTTGATCTTTACCGGTTGAACGAACGGGCAGTGTGGCTGGCAAAGCTTATGAGCCCGTTGTCCCCTGAGGAGCGAGTCCAAGTCGGCAGCGAACTCTCGGATCCGACGGTTGTTGTCAGTCTCTCATCGGTTCCGGCCGTAGGCGCGCCTGTCGCGGCAACGGACACGTTGGCCGAACTCGAAGACATCCTGGTTGCAAGACTCGGGAAGTTCGAGGTTCAAGACGCACGGGTGCGCGTCGACGAACCTGCCGATACACGAGGCGCATCACCAAGTGCCGACGCCGCGGCGCAAGATCCCGGACAGGTAGAGGAAGACTTGTCCGAAGTGGCTCGCGACTTCCTCAGCAGCCAGCGCTACACGGTGTCACTTCAGATGAAGGATGGTCAGTGGCTCAACTTTGTCACGCCCGTGACCCCGATCGGTCCGCTCCTTGCTCCTCAAAGCCTGCCGACTTATCTTCTTATCAGCGCAATTGTCGTCTTAGCCGCATTTTGGGCGGTGTCGCGCATAACAAGTCCATATCAGCTCCTTGAGGGCGCGCTTGCGCGTCTTGGGTCGAATCTGAACAGCCCGCCGCTCGTCGAACGAGGAAGTCGCGACTTCCGCAGTGCGGCGAAGGCACTCAACCTTGCCCAGGCCAAGCTACAGCAGCACGTCGAAGAAAGGGCACTGCTGGCGGCGGCACTTGCTCATGATCTCCGAACCCCCATCACTCGCATGCGCTTGCGAACCGCATTGCTGAAGAACTCTGATACAAAAAATGCGTTGGAGGCAGACATCGCCGACATCGAGGAAACGGTCGAATCAGTTCTCAGCTTGGCAAAAGTTGATTCAACGGCCGAGTCGCTGGAGCGAATAGACATGATGTCAATGGTCGAGGCCGTGGCTGATGAGTATCCGGATGCCGTCGTCATGGCCAAGGAAGGCATACTGGGTCGACCGGTGTGCCTTGCCTCGCCGGTTGCTTTGCGACGCGCCATCAGAAACGTTGTAGAGAATGCCATAAGCTACGGTGGCGTCGCTTGCCTGACCGTTAGACTGGAACAGAAGACGGTGTTGCTGTCTGTTCGTGACGAAGGACCGGGTCTCGATCCTTCTTATGCCGAGGATGTATTCAAGCCATTCTTCCGCTTAGAAAGCTCTCGAAATCGACGCACCGGCGGCTCCGGCCTCGGTCTCACAATCGCCCGTACTCTAGTCAGGCGAATGGGCGGAGAAGTGACACTAGCGAACCACGAGTCCGGCGGTCTCGATGTGAATTTGCGGCTCCAACGCGCAGCGAATTCCTAGACGCATTTCGTTCTCCCTCCCGTGAGGGGAGCGCAACGACCTTTGCTGGTTTCCATCCGGAACCGAATAACGTCTCCCTCGCCAAACGTCTTTGCGCCTCGCGGCCCCGGTTCGGCGACCTGCCTCCCTAGATGCTCGTGGCATCGTGCCGGCAACTGAAGTGCTTCTCGTTTGTTTCGAGAATGTAACGCTTGGACGACAAGGCGTTGAAAAGTTACCTTTCCGAAACCGGAGTCAGTTTGACACAAAGACATCGTTGAAATTGAATCCTATTGCGCGATCGCGCATAGGAGGTACGCAATGGATCTTCGTTCGGCAACGTCCCAAACTTGCGGACACCTGGAACAACTCTTGACGGCAAGGGGGCTCTTGGACCGGTCAGGAGGGCTTCTCTGCGATGATGAGCTAGAGGCGCGTTCGCCGGACTTGAAGTTACTCATCGGCGATTATGTCGAGAACTTCGCCGAGCTGCGCGGCCTCCTGGCAGTTGGCCGGGCGATACGAAAGGGCGAAGCGGTCTCGGATATTGTCGTTTCAGCGGCCTGGTTGATGACAGATGGTGTCTGCGCAGCGCTTGAGCGCGAGGAAGCGCTGGATCGCTAGAGAAAGTGTCGCTTCAGCTGGCTTGTGCGTGCCGGTTGCGAGCTTCGAACACTACGATGACAACGGCCGAGAAAACGAAGGGGACGATAAAATAGAAGAGCCGAAAGACAAGGAGAGCAGCCAGCACGTCGGCCTCGGGAACGTCCGAGAGGCCAGTGAGAAAGGCAAGCTCGAACACTCCAAGGCCTCCTGGCGCATGTGACAACAGCGCCGTTGCGAAGGAGAACACGAAGATCCCCGACACGACGACAAATCCGGGATTGAGCGGAGCTGGAATTGCCACGTAGATGAGCAGGGCGGCCGCGAGTATTTCGATAGTCGACACAAACACTTGCAGAAGCGCAATGCTCAATTTTGGATATGCCAGCGTCATCGACCGCATTCGTATCTCGCCAAACGGTAGCAGAGCGGCAGTCAAATAGATTACGACCGCGCCGATTAGCAACTTACCCGTGCTGCTGGTCAGGTCGAGCGGAAGCGTGTCCAAGAAACGATCGAGGATAAACGGCTGAAGGACTAGTACGGAGCCCAGCACGGTGATGACGCCAAGACAGAAAGTCAGCGTGCAGAACGCGACTAGGGTCGCTATCTCCGGAGCAAGCAAACCCTTTGACGAGTAGGCTCGGTAGCGGATCACCGCGCCTGAGAAGACCGATGCGCCGATAACGTGCGCAAAAGCATATGTCACCGCCGCGCACACGTGAACAAAAAGCGGGTTCACGCGTCTTCCGAGGTAGGCCAAAGCCAAGCGTTCGTAAAATCCAAGGAGCACATAGGCCGCGAGCGCAGCGCCGGCCGCCAGCATCCAAGTCGATGGAGAAAATGCAACGAGCTTTGCGCCAACATCCTCAAGCGAAAGGTTTCGCAGTTCCCTGGATAGTGCGTAGAAGCTTATCACCAATGCGGCTACGCCTACTGCCTTCCAAACCAGATCGGTTGGCGAAATCCGCCGCTGAGGCAAAGCCGTCTTTGATGGGCGCACGAATGCCTGGTCATCCATCTGCACACAGTCCGGTGTTGTCAAGTATGCGTTATCCCTTTGGCAATGCGTCGTCTTGGGTTTCTCGGAAGGCAGCTGGTTGAAAGCCCTCGGGTTTCGTTCGCAAGTATTGCTGCCGGACAATTCTGCTTCGAACAGTGTTGCACGTCTGGCGGCCCATGGCTTTTCGCCAGCATTGCAAATAGGTTTCGTCATTGTAACAAGACCGCGGATTTCGTATCCGGCAGTTGTTCATTCGCGAGCCACATCCCTTGATCAATGTAATCCGCGCTCCGTTCCCGCGCGCGGTGCCGCTCAGGCGCTTGTATCACTTCATGGGAGGGCGACCTCATTCGATGCGCTGGTCAGCTTCCGGCTATCGGCATGTCATTGCCTGTCGAATAGCCTTCACTAATTTCAACCGCGATCGCTTGTGCTTGCACGCGAATGCCCGGAACGGCGGTTATCTCCCAGAACTGCCGAGCGGTGAGTGCCCCGACGGCAAAAAGGGGGGCATGGTCATTTCCAGATTGAGGCTCGACTTCGGAGCGATCGTTGACTTGTATGCCAAGGCGCAGCGGATCCGGCGCAATCCACCCAACCCGGGCCATCTCATTCAGCAATGGCGAGTGACCAATATCGGCCCGCTCCATACCAATGCAATTGCCCAACCAGCCCGCTCTGATCTCGGCAATCTCTCGTAAACCGCGCATCCTGTATTTCGCAACGATACCATCGGCGCCTCGCATTTCAATCGACTTGAGGAACCCGGCCTGCATCCGGACGGTCCCGTCGTGGACGAGCGAAATGAACATTTCAAATATGTCCGGGGCAACGCGATGACGATGGATGTTCCACCACGGAAGCGCGTGGCGAAGAAAACGATACCGCTCAACGAGTGCGAGCCGTTTCCATAGATCCTGCGTTACGGGACGAAGCCCATCCATTACGCACCGCCAATCGTCAGCGTTTCGCGCCTGTTCACGCAAAGCTCTCAGTATTGCACTAACCGAGGATGGCAGGGCTTCGACATCGATTTTGAGTGGTGCGCGTGGTGTTCTGGTGTGGTCGAGAGGAATCAAACCCCGTCGGGAGAGGACGTCGATAACGCCGCGATGGCCATGTGCACGAAGCGCGAGAACCTGATCGATCATTGTGAGGCTGGAACCGAGAATGCATACGCTGTCCATTGGGGCTACGCGCCTTAGCCAGGAAAGTCGCCACGGGTTCCTGACGATGCGCGATCGACCTGGAGCCACGTTGCCGGAGGGCTCAACCGGAAGACTGGCGTTCCCAATGCCAAGACAAAGCACAACGCACCTTCCGGCTATCTCGGTGCCATTGCTGAGCTGAAAGCCGAGAGTGCCGCTGCGGCGCTCCGCGGAGAAGTCACCGCGAAGTCGGCCATGTGAACAGGCGCCAAAGATGGAGATCAAGGACAACGGACCTACCTCCATCGACCCAAGTCGTTGACCGAATTGTAGATCGTCGGTATAGTCCAAGCGTCAAACAGGCGATGGAGTTCGCCTTGTAACCGCCCCTAGGGCTGATGACTCCTCTTGTAGCCGTTACACGGCGAGGGAGGAGTTGCGTGAAACATCCACATCCGCGATTCAATCAGGCTCTGCAATCGCCCGGCGGTTTCCACCGGGCTTCCGATAGTCGCGGATACGTCTCATGACGGTCCGCGAACTTCTCCTCCAGGTGGCGCAGGTGGCCGCCGTTCTGACCCTTGCTCCACTCCTTCAGGGTAACCGATGTTCTGCTCCCACGTTGTCCGCGCCGCCGTGATCTGAGATCGACTTCCATCGACAAGCAACGGGCGTTTCTCCATGGAGAGTACATTGGAGGTCCTCGCGACCAGAAAGTCTGGACGTGAGGTGCATCGACATTGACCGGACGACGTCAAGGCGCAGATCGTTTCGGAGAGCCTTCGGCCAGGCGCGATGGTGAGTGAAGTCGCAGAGCGACATGGCGTAAAGCCGAACCACCTTTCGACCTGGAGAACGATGGCACGGCAGGGCAAACTGGTTCTGCCTGCACCCGAAGGTGCGGTGGAGTTTGCAGCGATGATCGTCGGTCCACCCGTTTCGGAACCGCTGGTCAAAAGGACCAGCCGCCCTGAGATCATCGTCGGCGCTGTCACGATACGTCTGGAAGAAGGCGCGTCGGCTGCCCGGATCGCGGCTGTCGCACGTGCCTGCGCGGTCCCAGCATGATCTTACCATCGAACCGGGTTCGGATCATGGTCGCGACTAAGCCTGTCGACTTCCGCAAGGGGCATGATGGACTGGCGGCGCTGGTAAAGAACGAACTGCACAAGGACGTTTACAGGAACCGTCTTCGTATTCCGATCCCGCAAGGGCGACAGGTTGAAGCTGATCTACTGGGATGGCACCGGTCTGGTGATGGCGTACAAGCGGCTGGAGGAGCACACGTTCACCTGGCCAGATATCCGGGATGGTCTGATGACCTTAGGGCATGCCCAGTTCGAGGCGCTGTTTGCCGGGCTCGACTGGCGTCGGGTGCGTGCCGTTGAGGCAAGAGCGCCGACCACAATCGAATAGGTGCGTCACGATGACTCGGGCGACAAATCCGGGCGGTGAGACAAGGCAGAATTTGATAAGCTGCCACCATGTTGGACGCCGCCAATTTGCCGGACGATATTGCTGCCTTGAAGACGATGCTGCTCGCAGCGCAAGCGCGTGAAGTCCCCAAAGATGATCGGATCGAACGGCTGGAGAAGCTGGTCGCCGCTTTCAAGCAGGCTGCCTTCGGCCGCAAGTCCGAGAAGGCTGATCCCGCGCAATTCGATCTCGCATTGGAGGACCTGGAAACAGCCATAGCGACCATCCATGCCGAAGATGAAGCCGATAGTCCCTCGGGCAAACCGAGCCCCAAAACTCGCGCTGCCAATCGTGGCTCTCTTCCCGCCCACCTTCCTCGCGTCGAAGAGATCATCGAGCCGGAGAGCTTGATCTGCACCTGTGGTGGCGGCCTGCATTGCATCGGTGAGGACGTGTCCGAGCGGCTGGATGTCATTCCTGCGCAGTTCCGTGTCATCGTTACTCGTCGTCCCAAATACGCCTGTCGTGCCTGCACCGACGGCGTATCGCAGGCGGCGCACCTGCACGGCTAATCCATGCAGGATTGCCGACGGAAGCGACCATCGCGCATATGCTGATGTCCAATATGCCGACCATCTGCCTCTCTACCGCCAAGCCCAGATCATGAGCCGCCAAGGGATTGATCTCGACCGCTCAACACTCGCCGACTGGGTGGTCGGGCAGCTTTTGAACTGCGTCCGGTCTTCGATGCCCTGATAGCCGATCTGAAGCGGTCAACGAAGCTCTTCATGGACGAGACCCGTGCGCCGGTGCTTGATCCCGGTTCACGTAAAACCAAGACCGGATACTTCTGGGCGCTGGCCCGTGATGACCGACCGTGGAGCGGAGGTGCGCCGCCGGGTGTAGCCTTCACCTATTCACCCGGTCGCGGCGGTCTCCATGCCGAGCGGATATTGCAAGGATTTACGGGCATCCTTCAGGTGGATGGTTACGCCGGATATAATCGGCTGGTCGCGCCGGATCGTGTTGGGCCGAACATCCAACTTGCCTATTGTTGGGCGCATGCTCGTCGCAAGCTGGTCGAGATCACCCGGAACGGATCAGCGCCGATTGCGGAGGAAGGCGTGCGGCGGATCGGTGAACTCTATCGGATCGAGACAGAGCTGCGCGGCCTTCCCGCAGACGCTCGTCTGGCTGGGAGGCAGGCACGGTCAGCTCCGTTGATCGTAGACATGCGAGTCTGGCTCGGCCATCATCGCACCCGCGTTGCTGGCAAGTCGCCTCTCGGCGAAGCGCTTACCTACATCGCCAAATACTGAGATGGTCTTTGCGTCTTCCTGACCGACGGCCGCATCGAGATCGACAACAATACCGTTGAGCGGACCATCAGGCCGATAGCGCTAAACCGAAAGAACGCTCTCTTCGCCGGTCATGACTCTGGAGCGGAGAATTGGGCGACCATCGCATCGCTCGTCGAGACCTGTAAGCTCAACGCCGTCGATCCATTTGGCTATCTGAGCAGCACGCTAACGGCCCTCGTTAATGGCCATAAGCAGAGCCAAATTGCGCATCTCCTGCCTTGGAACTACCGGGTGGGTTAGACGGTCGGCCCAAGGTTGTTGTCCGGTGGCGAGGTAAAGCTTGCCTCCGTTTTACTTTTTTCCAGAGTGCGTCCGAGACAATGCGAAGCGTCGGAACCTCTTGAATGATATGTTGCTCTGGCGAGTTGAGCCGAGACACCCGGCGTTCGCTCACTGGGTTCTTTCGGTATACGAGCCTGTTGAACACCAGGCGTCCGATGTACATCTGATTATTTAGAATTCCGCTACCTCTTCGCCGGTGTCCCCGGATCGCCGTTCCTCTCCAAACCTGCCCGCGAGGGCCTGGTATACCCTGCCCATTGAGGATTTCTGCGATGGCGTCAGGACTTAGGCCTTTCACGTATTGCTCAAATATCCACACGATCACGGCCGCCTCGGCGGCAATGATCTCCCTCAGGCCACGGATCGGTTCGCCGTCCGCTCCAATCATCTTTTTGATCGAGTAGCCGTAACAAATGCCGCCGGGAACTCGGCCCGTCTTCGCTACGGTCTTCATGCCTTCCCTGGTTCGATATCGAACCTGCTCTAGCATCTCGCTATTCAGGACCGCCCTCAGGCCAAGCTCCATGGCTGACACTTGAGAACCGCCGTGCACCGTCCAAAGTTCAATGTCGTGGAACTGGAGCAGCTTCAATACTTTAGCGCTGTGTTCTAGGTCTCGCGACAGCCGGTCAAGCGTAAGGCAAAGTAGGACATCGTAGGCACCCACCCGCGCCCCTGTCAACGCAGCCTGAAGGCCTGGCCGTGTTTCGAAACTAGCGCCGCTAACGCCAGCATCAACATATGTCCCGCTCAGCTTCCAACCGCGCTCCGCAACAAATGAAGCCCCCAGATCAAGCTGGGTTTCGATTGAAGCCGGGTTCTGTTGATCTGTTGAATACCGCGCGTAAACGACCACTCTCTTGCACATATTGGCCTCCCGATAACAATGGCAGGCCAAGGTATCACGACGCAGATGTGCTCAAGTGTTTGTCGACCTCTGCAGTCTTCAAAAGTTCGGTCAAGGTGTGAACGGGGCTGCGCTTACTCTACATCGTCGGGTTCGTGCCCAAGATTTTGTGTTCGCGGTCAAGCGCAACAGGTCGACGGACGGGCGAAAGATCGACCGTCACGACGCCGCCCCGCCGCTGAGGAGCAGGCTCCAGTCTACGCACTAATTTCAGTTGGAAAATGGTCTGGCATGTTACGCCTGAGTTTGGCGGAAAGCTCGTGTTCCGGAAAGCGATTGATGGCCCATTTCCATGTCACAACAGCCTTGTCTTTCTCCCCACAGTTCCAATGAACGCCACCGAGGTTGAACATCGCAACGGCATAGTCTGGATCCAGGGCTAGGGCCTTCTCATAGGCATGGATCGCCTGTGCAGAATGGCCGAGCTCGCTATTCGCAACTCCGAGCTGGAACCAGCTCATGGCGTCAGGCTGGATGAATTCGGCCTGCTCGCGCAAGATCGGCAGACTCTCTTGAAAGCGATCGAGAAAGTTCAGGGCTGTCCCGAGACAATAGCCGTAGTGCCCTCCGGCCAGTTCATAGGCCTTCCGGAAGCAGCGCTCCGCCTCAATCCAATTCGGTTGGTCCTGCGCCCAGTGTCCGAGTCGATCCCACAGGAACGCAACTTCCTCTCTGTCGGTTATGTGCTGGATCCGTTGGTCGAACTCGCTTTGAAATTCCGCGTAGGTTCGGCCGATATCCTCTTCCTCAGCCCGCAAATACAGGGCCGCCAACAGAAGCTCGCGGTTGCCATGCGAGTTCTCGGGAAAGGCGTGGAGATAACGGCGCCAGAAGGCCAGTGCATGCTGCGCATTCTCCGGCGATGTCCGGCCAAAACTCGCCACCAGCCTAGCGAAGAATGGCCAGATCCAGACCTCGTCATCGGCCTGTGCGAGGAGACCATTGATTTCACGAAACGCCGCGGCACCCTGACCGGCATTGAACAGCACGTTCGCTCTCCAGCCCGCGACACCGGCCGCTTTCGAACGCCCAGGGTCAGTGAAGACGGCCTGATCGAGATGCCCGAGCGCGTCACTCCATTCGCCCCGGCGAAGGTGGAAATGCGCCAGCGCGTTGTGAGCTTCAGGCAGATGAGGATCCAGCCGCAAGGCTTCGCGATAGTGTTCTATCGCTAGCTTCTCGTCTCCGAGGCGCTCCAGACTCGTGCCGAGATTCTTGTGAATTTGCGATGTTAGGTCAGGCATGTCCGCCAAATCGGTATCCGCAAGAGCCGCCTCATACTGGATCTTGGCGTCTTCCTCCTGGCGCAAGGCCGAGAAGCAATTACCGAGCGTGTAATGAAGAGTGCCCTGCAGGTAGCGACCCTGGTTCAGCCGTTCGCTGAAATAGCTCACGGCGTCGCGGATTCGGGCTGGCGAAGCAGGGAACCCTGCAATACCGAGATTTACCTCGGCCATGTAAGCAGCACCGATAGCGTCGCTGTCCGTGCCGAGGACTGCTGTGAACTGTTCGAATGCGGCGCTGATCGCGGGATCGGCATTCCGTTCGTAGAGGCTGGCAAGAAGCTGTCCCGCCGCGGTCTCGTCGTCAGGTACATGGATATGCGGTACACTTCGCCGAAGCTGCCCCGCTATTTCGCGGGGAGGCGTCCGGGTCTGCTCGAGGCGACGGTTGCGAACTGCCCGCGCGGTTGATCCCGCTAGCTCAGCCAGCCTTCCTAGGCGCTCCACCGTCAGTTCGTCGGTGAAAGTGACGGTGAGTGACCGCTGTTCGGACCACTGCTTTTCCGCATGTTCGTATTGCCGCAGAACTCTTTCCGCATGGCAGATCCGAAGCGATCCTGTCGGCACGTGGTACGCGGCGTAGAAGCTGTGCGGCTGCATCAACAGATAGTTCAGGTTCGAGCGGGTGATTTCGATGCTGAGAGAGCCATCCGTGTTCAGCGGGCGCTCGGTCCCTTTGAGTTGCGCGTGGATCCTGACATTGGTTGCCTGATCCAGATTGACGATCTCGATCTGACAGTCCGTCCCGTAATCCTTCCGGTCGGCGCGCTGGAGGACGAAGCGACCGCTCTCGGTCAGGCGGTTCTGGAAGGCAGCTTCGGCCTTTTCCTCGGTTTCATGGCTGGCGCCACGTTTCGGAAGATCGTCAAAATCCTTGAAATCTTCAGTCATTTCAACCTCGCCGGATTGAGCAGTGCCCCGAGACAGGTCAGATCAGTTGAGCCGTCTGGCGAAGTTCGGCGCCGAGAGTGTCGTCGACAAGCTGCCGGGCCTTGGCCACCGGCATCCCGAAGCAACCAGGTCTCGGAATCGCTCCCACATCTGGATATGATGTTCGGGATGGCTCCGAAGTCCATGAGGAACCAGCACGCCGGCGCAGAAGGACTCTTTCCCGTTTTCCGCGTCGCGCCATTTGATAGCCGCGTCCGGAATGAAGTTGAATCTTGCCGGGCCTTCACGGTGCTGCGGTGTCATGCAAAGCCACTGTCCGCGGATCTCCACGACGGAATGCAGGATAAGGTCCGAGCCGTTGATCAGCCAACCGCAGACGTGTCGGCTCTCGCCATCGGGATCGTTCGCTTCCTGAGCGGCGCAGTTGGCGTGGCAGTCATGCGGCGCCATGCCCACAGCCAGCTGATCGTGTTTCGGTGGACGGGTCACCGTGACACGGGGAAGTGCAAGAACCTCAGCGAGGGTCTTCGCCTCCCTTTCGGACGGTGGAAAAGCGAACTGCTGCGCGTTCCACAAGACGAAGTCCTCGAGTTCGCTTCTCCGGGGCACGGCGCGATTATTCAGTCCGTCGGTTCTCGCCATATCACTCTCCGCTACCGATCGCATCCGACTCTACGTCAGGTCGACGCAGTCGACGGTGTTTTCCAGAAAATCGTGCTGTAGTTGTTCAAGTAGCCGCCATGCGAATCCGGAACGACCTGAAACTCTTCCGGTAAGTCACTGCCGCGGCCGCCCTCGCGGAAGAAGTCCCTGACACTGCACAGCGCCCTCAGCTTGAGATCCCCCCATGTGGATGCGAGTTCTTCCTGCAACTGCTCGGCCTGTTTGGCGGCGCTTGGTTTCCGCTTCGGAGACGAGGAGTCATAGACGTAGCGCGGCCTCACTTCGTGACGAAAGACGATGCTACCGGCCTGCCGATCGGTTTCGTCAGGCCCGCGCCAGCGATAGTAGACCCTTACACTGAGCTTCCGGCCAAACCTCCAGGGAGGCATGATGTTGTCGTCAATGCGGACAGTCTCTCTCTCCGTTTCCTCGATCGCCATCCGCTGTTTCATCGACATGACGGCGAATGAAAGATCGTCGCCGGCGCGACGGGCGCTGTATTGCTTGCTCTCCCGATTCTTTGCCGATTTCGCTTCACTAGATCTCTTGAGCGCTTGCTCGAAATTATAGAGCTTCGACCCCACGTAAGGACCGCAACTCGACAGCGGGAGACGATAAAGGTCACCTTGGCGTTCTTCATCGCATGCCTTGTCTATCAGGCTGCGCAGAACGTTTTCGTCGATCGCAGCGAGTGCGTTCCGTTCACTTTCAGGCAGATTGATCACGCCCATTGAGACAACCTCCGCGTTTCGTTCATCGACATGTCTTTGGCGGTGGGCAAATCGCGTGGCTGGTTCATGACTGGCCGCAACTGCATCAACGCACGACCAGACCAGGACTGTAGCCTCGGTCACGGAGGCCTTCGAAGTCCCATTCGTAAATAGTCACGGTGCCGATCGTCCGGTGATGTCTTCCCAGGAAGAACGTCAGGCCATTCGGAGCTGCGATGAAGAGATGCGCCATCGGGGCTCTTCCGGAGGCACGGATCCGGCTGGCGACGCTTTCCGCAAGCGCGGCTGCATGTGCTCCCGACCGGACCGCTCTCTGAGAAGCCGAAGTGGGGAATTTGGCCAATATCAGCTTTCCGACCTCAGGCATCTTGGCCACGTGCTCGCGGACATTGTGCTCGACATCCAGCGTGACCGATATGCCAATGGCCGTTTCACTACCGTCGCCGACAGTTGCTTCTGAAAATTCAAGCGTCGGCCAGTCGGGGTCGATCTTCGAGTCCGTTTCGGACCAGAAGCGGCGTTCCGGAGAGCGCTGCTCGATCTCGATATCTTTCCCTGACTTCACGTCCAGGATCGAACCAACCGCGTAAGCTAACGACATGTGGGCGTCGAGGATGAGCCTGAGGCTGTCCGTCGCAGCCGCCTCGTTGAGAACGAACTTCTGGAGCTCCGGATAGACGGTTCCGTGCCAGTCGCGGCCTTCCCTGAGGTATCGGCCTTCGAACTGGGGAACGAGATCCAGGGTGCGGGTCGCTCGAGCCTCTATCGGGTTGATGGGATGCACGAAGGAGCGGACACCGATCGTTGTCTTGGGAGACGGTTGGTCGCTAGCGAGCAGCTTCTCATCCGCGACCATGTCTCGAAACGACTTGCGGTCAAAGACCTTGCGTCCCTGCGCGTGAAGTTTCCTGATCACGTCATCATAGACGAAGCTCGACTCGGACGGAGAAATCCGCCGAAGGCCGACGGCTTCGAAAAGGTCGTTGAGGTGCGTGCGAATCTCCTCGGCCGAACGCACCCTCGTGTTCAGCACCAGAGTGCCCACGGCGAGCCTGAGCTCTTCTTCAGTGATACCGAGGTGGTTGGCCCAGTGCGCTCTGATCTTGCCGTTCGCGCTGCGCGCACCGCCGTTGTAGAGCTGGGTCAAGTTAAGCGCGTTCGTCTGGGTCGAGATCAAAGGACGAAGGGGATTGATTGGGTCCCAATTGGTCACGAGCTGGAAACGCGCTCCATCTCCGGCAGGTGCGTGCTCACGCTGAGCGTCAAGAGCACGGTTGAGAAAGGAGAGGGACGCCGCATTGGAGAATGCAGGGTCGGCAAGGTCTTCGTATCCGAACTGCCCCATTCGCACATGCCACTTGCACTGCATGTGGTCCCTAAGAACGGCACGTCCAAACTCATCCTTCGGCGCGCGCGCTGACGAGTACTCCACCACAACATCGTCGAACGCCTTGGGTCCGGTCTCGAAGCTCACTCTTTCGATATCGCCATCGGGGCGCAGAAGGTTCGCGGCCTTCAGCCAGAACCATCGCGCCTGGAAATCGTCTCCCTGCTGCCTCGCTACGACTGCGTCCGCCATCCGCCCACCTCAACTCGCCGGAAAATACTTGCCCATGATCTCGCGCCACGTCGCAATCGCCTGACCCTGTCGACCCTGCTGCTCATGGCGAATGGCCACCGCCGCCTTCATTTCGGCCTGCCGGAGCTTATCCTTCGCCGCCGCGATCAGGGCGGGGGTCATCTGGTCGGAGACGGGGGGGCCATATCCTGCAGGGTCCGGCCACTGCTGCTCGATGCCATTCAGCGCTGCGGCGAAGAAGCGTCGAACTTCCTGCGGATAGGTGGTAAATGGCGCGTCCACTAGGTCCTGCATCATGACTTCGATCAGGAACGACGGCTTGATCGGCTTTCCGGCAGAACGGTTCCACCGCTTGATCATCTTCACGAGCGGCACCCACTTGCCACCGAGCTCGTTGTTCTTGGCGGTGGCCTCCTGCTTGTGAATCTCGGGATCCGTCTTGATCCAGGAACCGAGAACGCGATCGGGGATCTCGTAGCAGTCGCCGATGTCGAAGGCTGGGACTGCATCAATAGACAGGACCTTGCCTTCTTCGTCAGTCGTATTCCGCTCGAAAAAGACCGTGGCGCAGCGGCGACCCGGCTCTACTGAATCCTTGCCGTAGGAGTCGCTCAAAGTCTTCGCGAACGCGTCAAGCAGGACGGACGGAGCCTTGTTGCGGTAGTTGTCACGCTCCTTCTGGTTCAGAATGAAGAACACGTCGACGTCCTTCAGAGGCTTCGTCTTCGTGTGTCGACCGTAGGATCCCGTGAGGATGTCGCGATCCACCGCATAGCTGCCGCGGATGACACCGCGGACTTCCTCGTGGCGCTTGATCGTGTTTTTGCGCTCGGTCTCGCTGAGCTCGAGACGCTTCCGATAGGTTTCGAATGCTTCTTCTGTCGTGATCATCTGTAGTACGTCGCCGATGCCATAATGTCAGGAGTTGCGATAACCGTGCCTGCCTCGCGGGCGGCAAGCGAGCCGAGGCTCTTGAGCTGCACGGTGGCGAGACCTACCGAAGGGGCGCCCGGGGAGTGCTGCAGGAGGACGCGGTAAGAACATCCGGCAGGTGGGCGAGGGGCCTTCGCGAAGGATTGGCGGAAGTAGTCGACATCCACCCACATGTCGTCGATGTCGGTTCCGTCGTAGCGGATCGGGAAGTCCCACCGGCCGGACGCGGTGTTCGATCCTGGCTGATAGAATTCGATGATCAGCTTCGTCAGATGTCCGGTTTCCAAGAGTTTGCGAGCAGCGTCGTGAAGCCAGTCGCTCCAAGCATCCATGAGGGCGGTAGGATTCAATCCTGCATCGAGCACGAGCGTCTTCATGAGGTTGCGCATCTTGTCGGCGACGAAGATGGCGGTCTGCGTACGGGTAAACGATTGTGCGTAGGTGTTGGCGACACTCATCCTATTTCAGCGCTCCCCAGTTGAAGGTCAGATCGGCTGACTTCGTTGCCGTATCGCCATCATCCACATCAGCGGGAGTGGCGACATCATGGATGCGGATGCGCGGAGCACGCGTTTTCAAGATATCGTTCATCCATTCGACATCCGTGGCATCCGAAGGTGCGGTCATCGACCAATCTCCCGCGGTCGGGTTCCAGGTAAGCGGATCGACGTTCAGGTCGGCATCCATCGCATCCTCCCCGTAGCTAAAATAGATGACGAGACGGTTGCCCGATCCTTTCATCACGATCGGCACCTTCGCCGGATGTTCGTCGGTGATCAGTGACTGCATGACGCTCGCCGCATCTCGAAGGCTTGAGGCGTCTACAGAGCCCGGCCCGGTCACAAGATTCACGATCGCGTCCCAAGTCTCCTTGGCCGAGCGGCGCGGAATGGAAGCGATGTCACGCCTTACCTTCATGCCTTGGCCTCCATGTCGGCCTGCTTCGCCGCCTGCTTCAGGGTTTCAAGTACGTCCTGATGCGAAAGCTTGTTGAGGTCCTGGGCAACCTCGGTGGATATTGCTCCGGAAGAAATCATCGCCTTCCGAAGACGGCGGCCATCCATGCCGTCCGAAGCGGCGACGAAAGCCTTGGCATGGGTCTTCAATGCGTCGACCTTGGGCCACTTCTCGCCGAGCAGGGAGAGAACATCGAGAATGATCTCTTCTCGCGCTGCGGCGTTAGGCGGGCCAATATCCTCGATCCAATCGGCGCGTGAAAGCAAAGCTCTGTCGACAGCTTTGGGAAAATTGGTTGTAGCAATGAGGAGGGTGTTGCGGTGCTTGCGGCACATCAGGTCGAGACCCGCAAGCGCGGCATCGGTGGCGCGGTGTGCGTCGATCGGATTGGCCTCGAGGCTCATCCGCTGACGGTCGGCGGCAAGCGTTTCGACCTCATCGAGCAAGACAATGGCGGCGCGTTTCGACATCGCCAGCTCGGGGATCGTCTGCTGGAAAATCTTCGAGACTTCCTTCTGGCTCTTGCCGAGAGACGAGCTACCGAGAGCGTGCGGATCAAGCTGGATATAAGCGGCTGCGCCGACAACCTTGGCGACCCTGTTCGCCAAGCCGCGTGCCAGCGTGGTCTTGCCCGTTCCGGGAGGTCCGGAGAGTAGGATCAACCCGTGGAGCGGCATGACCTCGAACGGGAAACTCTGGCGCAACTGAAGTGAAAGCAAGGATTGAGCAACCAGACGGTCTTTCACGGTTGAATTGATTTTAATGGAATCCCAGGATGCCTGGAAGCTATCATTGGGTAGTGTGGCCTGCTCTACAATCGGATCCATACGTCGCTTCTTTGTTGGGCGCCCCTAACTTTATAAAAGGTCTATATATGGTATATTGGTTTAATTCAACTACTATATATTGTCTGATGACGCGCGGAATTGATAAAAATTTAGTTAATGGTGGGGATCGGCTGCAAAGCTTTCAATAGGCGAACAAGGAGGGAACATCGAAAAAGTGGTTGTAGGTGATAATTTTTCCCGAATTCCCAGAAGTGTGCCGCTCCGGGAGCGGGGCTCGTAAGCTCCATTCAGAGAGGACTGTGCGGGAAATAGGAGTGGCTGCGGACTGGATCGCCGCTCGGCGCCTTGGCCCAGTCGCTGCACATTCGCCAGATGGGGCGGAAGCCGCTGAAGCAGCACCGGGCCGGTGCCGGGAGGTTCTCCCCGGAGTACTCAACAAGCACTATGGTTGACGGATCTGGTAGCGAAGTGACGCCCGGGGCCTGCCGGCTTCCTAGGGAATTGAAGAGCAGGCATGGGCTCCGGCGCATCGTGAAGCACGAACTTCTTCGGCGGCTCTGCGGCAAAGGGGATGCCGATCAGGTAATCGTCGGGTGGCGCTGGCGCAATTGGAAGGCGGTCACGGAGAGGTGGGTCCGTTTCCCTCTGGATCCAATCACGAGCAGCAGGCGTTATTTTTGGACGACGGCCCGCAGCACACAGCCTTCGCCTTCTCCTCCGCGAGCCACCGATCCCGCGGCTTGCAGCTTGAGGGGCGTGGGGCGAGGGCGACCTCAAATGTCCCGTCCTTCAGCCGCGGGGATCCTGCGCAATAGAGCGCCATCGGCTTCTCGCCGTCGCTGACCTCGAACGTGAGCTTCGCCGACTGCTCCAGCCGAAGATGGTCGGACACCTTCCGGATAATCGCCGAGAACTTGCCTGCCGGCATATGCGTGCGCCCATCCTCGTGGATGACCCAGAGCTGCACGAAGATCTCGGACCATGCTTCAGGATTCGCGCCGCAGTCCAGCGCCGAGAACTGCCCGGCCTTCACCTCGGTCACGTGATAGCCCGCCTTCACCGGGCTGCCGTCGTAGTGGAAGACGAGAGATGCATCCGGCGCGGCCGCCAGCGCATCAAGAAGATGGCCAAGCGTGATATCAGTCGAAAGCGTCTTGTCAATCGCGTTCATGTGCGCTACTCCTTGTTTCGATGATTCAAGGAATATTGAAATATGGATGAGCGTCAAGCTCTATCTTCATTCGCCGCGCTGTCGCAGGAGACCCGTCTCGGCATCGTCAGGACGCTCGTGGTCGCTGGCCCGGAAGGCCTTGCTGCGGGCCTCATTGCGGAGCGAATGGGTGTTAGCCCATCGAACGTGTCGTTCCATCTGAAGGAACTCGAACGCGCGGGCTTGATCCTGCAGCGGCGGGAATCCCGTTCGATCGTCTACAGTGCCAGCTACGACTCCCTGGCGGATCTCGTGAAGTTTCTGATGGAGGACTGCTGCGCGGGGCACCCGGCGATCCGGGAGACGGTGAAGCGCCCGGATGACTGCTGCGCGACCGGAGAAGCCGCCAGCAAGGATGACGCCGTTGCGTGACAGCAAGATCCCGGCGGACATTGTCTCCGCTCTCGGCATAACCCAGATCATCGGCTACGGCACACTCTACTACAGCTTCAGCATCTTGGCGCCGGGAATGGCGGAGGATCTAGGGGCTTCGCTTCCACAGGTCTTCGGGATATTCTCGGCATCGCTGTTCGTCGGCGGACTGTCGGCGACCTATATCGGAAGGCAGATGGACCGGGTGGGCGCGGCCACTGTCCTGACCGTCGGATCGGCTCTATCCGCACTGACGCTTGCACTGTGCGCGTGGTCGCCCTCCGTATTCGTGTTCGGTCTCGCCATCATCCTGCTCGAGGTCTCCTCGGGGATGGTGCAGTATCAGGCTGCGTTCGCGTCACTGGTCCAAAGCGATCCCCGGACGGCACCGCGGAGCATAACCTACCTCACACTGATCGGTGGCTTTGCCTCGACGATCTTCTGGCCGATCTCCACCGCCTTGCTCGGGTATCTCACCTGGCGGGAGATCTATCTGGTCTTCGCTGCCCTCAATCTGTCCGTCTGCATGCCGCTGCATCTCTGGATGGTGGGCAAGGGCAAGACTTCAGGAGTTCGCGGTACTAATCGAGCGCGCGAACACGTGGTGGGCGCGGTTCCGCCTGAAAGGCGCCGCGGCGCGATGATCGTCGTCTCTGCCGCCTTTGCCATCCTCGGCTTCACCTTGGCCTCCATCCTCGCCCATATGGTTCCGATGCTCGGCACGCTCGGGCTGGGCACCGCAGCCGTGGTCATCGGGTCGCTCTTCGGTCCCGCTCAGGTCATGAGCCGTCTCATCAACATGGTATTCGGCACGAGCCTCTCTCCACCGATCCTGGCAGTTATCTCGGCTGCGTTGATGGTCCTCGGCATCGTCATTCTTGCCGTGACGGGGAGCTGGTTGCCGGGAGCGGTCGCGTTCGCCGTCTGCCTTGGACTCGGGTCGGGGATCAATTCTATCGCCCAAGGGAGTCTTCCGCTCTATCTCTTCGGCAGCGATGGATACGGGGCGATCACTGGCAAGATGGCGGCCGCGAGGCTCGCGCTCGGTGCGGCAGCCCCGTTCGCTTTCGCGGCGGCGATGCAGAGCCTTGGGATCGCGCTTTCTTTGTTCGCGACCGCTGCGCTCGGCACCGTCGGCATGGTCGCATTCATCAGCGTGGCGATGGCGACAAGGCGAGATCTCGTCGCAGCCGAGTGACTGCCGATCAACCGCGCCCCTTGGATGCGTTCTGGCCTGTCGGCATAAGACTTCTGTCAAGATGTCCTGTGAAACGAAACGAGCATGGACGCTTCTGCTAACGACCCACAGTCTCGCAGCAAGCCTGCCGCCTTTTCAGGCGGCGCGGTGATTGGTGCGCTCGGTGGTCTGATCGGACTGGGAGGCGCGGAATTCCGCCTTCCTCTCTTGATCGGCATCTTCAACTTCGCCGCCCTTGAGGCCGTCATCCTCAACAAGGCCATGAGCCTGGTCGTCGTCGCGACCGCGCTGCCGTTTCGCGCCTCCACAGTACCCTTCAGTGAGATCGGCTCTCACTGGCAGATCGTGGTCAATCTTCTCGCCGGAAGTCTCGCGGGAGCATGGTTTGGGGCCGGATGGGCGACGCGCCTCAAGTCGGAGACACTCTACAAGGTGATCGCCGTTCTGCTGTTCGTCATCGCGCTCATCCTCGTTGTCGGACACGACGCAGCGGCGGGTCAGCCATTGCTGACGGGAGGTGCGCAACTTGTCGCTGGAGCAATCGCCGGCTTCGGGATTGGTATCGTGGCATCACTGCTAGGGGTCGCCGGCGGCGAGCTGCTGATACCGACCCTCGTGCTCCTGTTCGGGGCGGACATCAAGCTCGCCGGGTCCCTGTCGCTCGCCGTCAGCCTGCCCACGATGCTTGTCGGCTTCACCCGGTACAGCAGGGATCAAAGCTTCTCGGTGCTCGGCCGCAGCAAGGCGTTCCTGATCATCATGGCAGCGGGTTCCGTCGCCGGAACCTTCATCGGCGGATTGCTTCTCGGGATCGTTCCGAACGCGGTACTTCTTCCTGCGCTTGCGGCGATCCTGCTGCTTTCCGCCGTGAAGGTGTGGCGGCACAAATAGCCGTTATATCGACTTCAGTTTCACCCGCTGTTCCAGCTTGGACGCGTCTTCCTTTCGCTCGCTGTAGCGGTCTGTGAGGTAGGCGGAAGCGTCCCGCGTGAGAAGCGTGAACTTGACCAGTTCCTCGCAGACGTCCACGACGCGGTCGTAGTAGGACGAAGGCTTCATGCGGCCGTCGGCGTCGAACTCCTGGTAGGCTTTCGCGACGGAAGACTGATTGGGAATCGTGATCATCCGCATCCAGCGGCCGAGGACTCGCAGCTGGTTCAGGGCATTGAAGGACTGGCTGCCGCCGGACACTTCCATGATTGCCAATGTCTTTCCCTGCGTCGGTCGGACCGACCCAACTGACAACGGAATCCAGTCGATTTGGGACTTCATAATCCCGGTCATCGCGCCATGACGTTCCGGACTGACCCAGACCTGGCCCTCGGACCATTCCGAAAGCTTTCTGAGTTCCTGTACCTTCGGATGGCTGGCAGGGACTTCGTCCGGCAGGGGCAGGCCCTTGGGATCGAACATTCTCACCTCGCACCCGAAACGCTCCAACAGGCGGCGGGCCTCGTGAGCGAGAAGTCGGCTGTAGGAAACCTCCCGGAGCGAGCCATAGAGGATCAGGATTCGCGGCTTGTGCGATGAGAGAGGCGGGCGCAGCGCATCGAAGTCTGGATGGCGTAGATGCCGCTCATCAAGGGCCGGGAATGTCTCAGACAATGCGCTTTCCCTTCTCGTCGAGGACCTTCTCCCCGTCCTCCTTCGTGAACGCCCCCTTGTGGGTGTTGGGCAGGATGTCGAGAACGACTTCGGACGGACGACTCAACCGGGTGCCAAGCGGAGTCACGACGAACGGCCGATTGATAAGGATCGGGTCCTTGAGCATGGCGTCGAGCAACTGGTTGTCCGTCAGCTCCGGATTGTCGAGGCCTAGTTCCGCGTAGGGTGTTCCCTTCTCGCGGATCGCCTGACGCACCGTCAAGCCAGCGTCGGCGATCATCTTCACCAGAGCGCCGCGCGACGGCGGCGCCTTGAGATATTCGATCACCGTCGGCTCGATTCCCGCGTTGCGGATCATCTCCAAGGTGTTCCTCGATGTCCCGCAGGCGGGGTTATGGTAGATTGTGACGTCCATTGTCAGGCTCTTTTCTTTTGGGAGAGGGATGAAATTTCGTTGCGTTGGTCGGCAAACAGCCATCCGGCAAGAGCGGCTGCGAGCAGCGCCCCGATGATCTGCGCGACGATGAAGCCCGGGAGGTCGGCTGGGCGAATGCCGGAGAAGGTGTTCGTGATGCTTCTCGCAATCGCGACCGCCGGGTTGGCGAAGGATGTCGACGCCGTGAACCAGTAGGCGGCGGTGATGTAGAGGCCCACCAAACACGGGATAGCGTCGGCCCGGAAGCGCAATCCGCCAAGGATGGTGAGCAGCAGGCCGAAGGTTGCAACCGCCTCCGCGAACCATTGCGCCGACCCCGTTCGTACCGTCTCGGATACCTGCAGGATGGGCACGTCGAACATTGCGTGCGCGACTACCGTCCCGAACACGCCGCCGATGATCTGTGCCAGGACATATGGACCGACAACAGATGCCTCGATCTCTCGACGTACCGCAAAGACCATCGTGACCACGGGATTGAAGTGGGCACCCGATATCGGACCGAGGATCGAGATCAGCACGAATAGGATCGCACCCGTTGGGATCGTGTTGCCCAACAGGGAAACGGCGACGTCGTCTGTCAGGCGGTCCGCCATGATGCCTGAGCCGACGACGGTCGCAACGAGGATTGCGGTGCCGAGTGCCTCTGCGGCGAGGCGGCGTGCAAGATCGACGATCACGTTCATCCAGCCTTCGGAATGTTCCGGCCGATCTCGTCCAACCGCCTTTGGAGAGCCATCTTGTCAAGTGACGTCATCGGCAAGCTGGTGAAGATGGAGATACGGTTGTTGAGCATTCTGTACGCGTCGTCGAAGGCAAAATGCTTCTCGGCTTCGGTGCCTTCGGCGGCAGCCGGATCGGGCACCCCCCAATGTGCCGACATCGGTTGTCCCGGCCACACCGGACAAGCTTCATTGGCAGCGTTGTCGCATACGGTGAAGACGAAATCCATTTGCGGAGCCCCTGGGGTAGCGAATTCTTCCCAGTCCTTCGAACGGGCGAAGCTAGTGTCGTAATTGAGGGTCTTCAAAAGCTGCAATGCGTAAGGATGCACCGTCCCCTTCGGGTGCGATCCCGCAGAAAAGGCCTTGAACTTACCCTGTCCGACCCTGTTCAGGATGGCTTCCGCCAGGATGGAGCGGGCCGAGTTCCCGGTACAGAGGAAGAGTACGTTGTAGATGCGATCAGACATGGCTTTGGCCCCCTAGTGATGTTGTTCCGCAAGGCTTGTCAGGACGGCGGGAGATGACCGGGATTGGTGACTCGTACCCGACATGGCGTGCCGCCTGTCACGCCTCTTCTCCGATCGGCGCGAGGCAGGCTGCCGGTTCAAGAGCAGGTGCACAAATCTCCCGCCGTCCTCCGCAGCAGTCTTCCGTCAAATAGGCGAGAAGCTCGCGAAATGCGCTCATGTCGGCCGTGTAGCGGATAACCCGGCCGTCACGCTCGGCCCGCACCAGACCTGCCTGGTCGAGCACGCGCAGGTGCGCCGACATGGTGTTCTGCACCGCGCCTAACCGGGATGCGATCTCTCCCGCAGGCATTCCGTCCGCTCCCGCCCGAACGAGGAGCCGAAATACCTCCAGCCGGGTGTCTTGCCCAAGAGCCGCCAACGCGGCAAGAACTGTCTTCTTGTCCATATATCCAGAAATCTCGATTTATTTCTGAGATAGCCGCGTTTCGTGACAGTTTGATGACGGAAGATTGTATCGTGCAGCCTAGCTCACGGAGTCCGGACCGAACTGACTAGCCGCACTTCTATTGGCCCTCTGCACCGGACGCACACCCACACGAGGATCGCTGCACCGCTTCCTGCAGATCGCAAAGCTCCGGATGGCCGTTGCAGCAGTCGCTGACGAGAAAGCCGATTAGCAGGCGGATGCCGTCGACGTTCGCTCGATAGATGATCGAACGGCCCGCCCGGGTTGCGGTGACAAGCCCCGCGCGGGCAAGGATACCAAGATGTGTGGAGAGGGTGTTGTGCGGGCAGCCGATGGCCTCGGCGATAGCGCCGGCCGCGAGTCCCTTTGGCTCGGCCTTCAGCAGTGTTCGGAAGATTTCGATCCGCGTCGGTTGTCCCAGGGCGGAAAGCGCGACGAGACCATGGGTGTTCGACATGGCATCGCCGTTTCCCTCGGGTCCGGCGTGTCCGACAACGGCTATTGTCGCTCTCTTCATGGGATCTCCTGCAAGCCCTTCTTCTTCAGTTGCCGAGCGGCGGTGACAAGTCAATAAATTTCGACTATCGTTCATGTCGGGAATTCCAGACATGACGAATTATAGACAGAGAGTCTGATATCCGTGTGACACCTTGGTCAGTGACGGAAATTGGTACTGAGTCGCTGATTCACAAAGATGTCGCTCCGGCCCGTCAGACCAGGTCAGCGGGAGGAGACATCCATGCACAGATGCAAAGCGATGGTTGACATCGGCCGCCGCAGGTTCTTGACGGGTGCGGGCGTAGCGGCGGCGGCAGCGGTGACGGCATCAGCAATCCCAGCGTCCGGAGCGCGTGCCGCGGCACCGTCTGGCCCCATGGTGTATCCATCGACCCGCCTGGCGAATCTCTCCGATCTCAAGGTCAATGAGCCAATGGACGTTAGCTATCCGGACACCGACGCGCCCGGCGTGCTGATCAAGCTCGGGCAGAGGGTCGAGGGAGGCGTCGGGCCCGACGGCGATGTCGTCGGGTTCACCACCATCTGTCCCCACAAGGGCTTCCCGCTCGGATACAACGCAGCCGATCGTACGCTCAACTGTCCCGGTCATTACTCGCGTTTCGACGTCGAGCGCGGCGGCCTCGAGATCTGGGGCCATGCAACGCAGAACCTGCCGCAATACATGCTGCGGGTCGACGACAAGGGCGACATCCATGCCGAGGGGCTGGACGAGTTGCTCTACGGTCGCCTTTCCAACGTGCTGTGAGGGAGAGTGAGATGGCCTACAAGCGTCATATCGAGCAACTGCCGATCATCCCTCCGAAGGCCAGGGTGCACAACGTCACGTGCCACTACTGCATCGTCGGCTGCGGCTATCACGCCTATAGCTGGGACGCCAACACCCAGGGCGGGCAGGCTCCCGGCGACAATGCCTTTGGTGTCGACCTGTCGAAACAGCAACCCCCGGAGACGGTCGCCTGGTACAGCCCGGCGATGTACAACATCGTCAAGCAGCAGGGCCGCGACGTCCACCTGGTGGTGAAGCCGGACAAGGACTGCGTGGTGAACTCCGGCCTCGGCTCGATCCGCGGCGCGCGCATCGCAGAGATGAGCTACAGCCGCGCCCGCAACACCCAGCTCCAGCGCCTTACCGATCCGATGGTCTGGAGATACGGCGAAATGCAGCCGACGAGCTGGGACGACGCGCTCGACCTCGTCGCTCGCGTCACCGCCAGAGTGATCGACGAACAGGGCGAAGACGGCCTCTTCGTATCAGCCTTCGACCACGGCGGGGCGGGCGGCGGCTACGAAAACACATGGGGCACCGGAAAGCTCTATTTCGGGGCAATGAAGGTCAAGAACATGCGGATCCACAACCGCCCAGCCTACAATTCAGAGGTTCATGGCACCCGCGACATGGGCGTCGGCGAATTGAACAATTGCTACGAGGACGCGGAGCTGGCCGACACGATCTTCGCGGTCGGTGCCAATTCCCTCGAAACGCAGACCAACTACTTCCTGAACCACTGGGTTCCGAACCTTCGCGGTTCGACGGTTGACAAGAAGAACCAGCTCATGCCCGGCGAACAGCATGCGGCCGCTCGCATCGTCATCGTCGACCCCCGCCGCACGGTCACCGTCAACGCCTGCGAGACCGAGGCCGGGAAGGACAACGTGCTGCATCTGGCGATCAACTCGGGAACGGATCTTGCGCTGTTCAACGCCCTCTTCACCTACATCGCCGACAAGGGCTGGGTGCAGAAGGACTTCATCGACAAGAGCACGACGCACGACGCGCCGCCGCGGCCGTCACTTTATCCGGCGGAGGGCGTGTCTCCCGCCAAGCCGGGGCATCTTACGAACTTCGCAGCAGCCCTGGAGGGCTGCCGGATCTCGGTCGACGACGCGGCGAAGATCACTGGCTTGAAGCCCGCGGATATCGTGAAGGCGGCCGAATGGATCGGAATGCCGAAGGAAGGCGGGAAACGTCGGCGCGCGATGTTCTGCTACGAGAAAGGTCTTATCTGGGGCAACGACAACTACCGGACCAACGGCGCGCTCGTGAATATCGCGCTGGCGACCGGCAACATCGGCCAGATGGGAGGTGGTGTCGTCCGGCTCGGTGGCCACCAGGAAGGTTATGTCCGCCCCAGTGACGCTCATGTCGGGCGACCCGCGGCCTATGTCGACGCGCTGCTGATCGGCGGCAAGGGCGGTGTCCACCATGTGTGGGCTTGCGACCACTACAAGACGACCCTTAACGCGATGGAGTTCAAGCGCGTCTACAAGGAACGGACCGACAAGGTGAAGAACGCCATGTCGAGCGTCGCCTATGGCGACCGCACGGCGATGGTCGAGGCCATCGTTGCGGCGATCCGCGATCGCGGCCTCTTCGCCGTTGACATCGACATCATCCCGACGAAGATCGGTCAGGCCGCGCATGTTTGGCTTCCCGCGGCGACATCCGGGGAAATGAACCTTACGTCGATGAATGGCGAACGTCGGATGCGGCTGACCGAACGCTACATGGACCCGCCCGGCCAGGCCATGCCCGACTGCATGATCGCCGCGCGGCTCGCGAATAATCTCGAGCGCGTGTTCCGCGAGATGGGCAGGAACGATATCGCCGACAAGTTCAAGGGCTTCGACTGGACGACCGAGGAGGACGCGTTCATGGATGGCTATCATGCCAACGCCAAGGGCGGAGAGTTCGTCACCTACGATCGGCTGCGCGCCATGGGCAACAACGGCTTCCAGGAGCCTGCCACGGGCTTTGCCGACGGCAAGATCGTCGGAACCCAGCGGCTCTACGCGGACGGCGTCTTCTCCTCCGATGACGGCAAGGCCCGGTTCATGGATGCGCCATGGCGGGGCCTGCAGGCTCCCGGCAAACAGGAGCAAAAGGACAAGTGGCCGTTCCTCATCAACAACGGCCGGACGAACCATGTATGGCAGAGCGCTTACCTCGACCAGCAGGAGGAGCTGGTCGTCGACCGGTGGCCTTATCCGTTCCTGCAGTTGAACCCAGCGGACATGACCGAGCTCGACCTGAAGGGCGGCGATCTCGTCGAGGTGTACAACGAGAGCGGGTCCACCCAAGCGATGGTCTACCCGACGTCGACCGCGAAGCCAAAGGAGGCGTTCATGCTGTTCGCGTATCCGATGGGTGTCCAGGGCAACGTGGTCAATCCCGGTACGAACGAGCTGATCATTCCCAACTATAAGCAGACCTGGGGCGCGATCCGCAAGATTTCCAACGCTCCAGGTAATGCGGAGCACCTATCGTTCAAGTCGCAGGAATATGCGATGTAATGGGAGGAACGGGTAGCGCAGTGCGAAGCTTCTTCTTCGCCGGCCTGGAGGACGGCTGGCGACACGCGGCGCTCGGCAACATATCAGACTGTTTACGCTGATCGCAATTGGAGCAGCCACGTTATTTATTCGTAACCTGCGGTTTACGCGGATGTTCAGAAGATGGCATCAAGAAGGCGGATAGCAAGCAGTTGTTGCTCACAAGCTGCAAGACTCGTTATGTCGTTGGCGGTCAATTACTTCCTAGGGCCCCGAAGGCCGTTGCCTGAAGTGCGGATCCCAACCTTGCTTGAGTATCTGAAGTCACCGAATTCTTTCCGCCGGACGACTCGGTCGAACACATAGCCGCGGTTGTTCGCTCCGAACTGAAGGAGATCAACTCCAAGGGCCGCAAGCGCATTATTGGGCATCTCGTGGACTTGGCGAAAAGTAGCGACAAGACTGCTGCTGAAAATGCCGAGACCTTCCTTTGCGGAATGGCGGCCTTAGGTGTCGACCCCGACAACGCTGACGGTTTCGGGCGAACAGATCCTCGATCATTGCGGTTCCTCGCGCTGTTACGGCTTACCGATGCAGGAGATGCGGCAGCCTGACCGCGGGCTCATCCACCCCACTTGTGAATATGGATCATTCGATCAGGCGTCAAAGGCCTCAATGCGGCGCGAAGCGTCTCCTCTTCCTTCAATGTCCGCGCCGCGAGATGTTGCCCGACAAGTCGGAGGTTCTTAGCCCTGAGGGCGGCCGACGGTCTCGACAGTCAAACGATGCACCCGGCCATCGCGAGCCGTCCAGTCGATCGACTGACCAGCCGACAATCCAATGAGGGCTGTGCCGATTGGAGTCATGATCGAAACCTTGCCTTCGGATATGTCGGCTTCGCCCGGATAGACCAGCACTACCGCTCGATCCTCGCCAAGGTCGCTGGTGTAGCGAAGCTGTGATCCCATCCGGACAACGCCCTCCGCAATCTTCGTATCATCAACGACACGGGCGCGTTCGAGTTCCGTGAGGAGTTCATCGGAGACATCAGGGTTTCGGCTGGCCTGACTTTCGGCCAGCTTTGTGAGGCGCTGATGCTCCGAGCGGGCGATTGAAATGGGGGGCTTGCGCCTGGTCTTCGAGGCCATGCGGATATTCCTGTTCCTTCGCGGCTGCCGTCTGTCTAGGCGCCGTTGATTTCGATATCGATTGTGGGATTGCTGTCGCTTTGTTGACCTGGATTATTGCGGTCGGATGCCCTGCGCCCCTCGGCCGGGCGCGACGCGACCGGGCCGGGGGTCAGATTCCTGCGATGAGGACTACTCTTTTCAGGACAGTGTCGAGGCGTGTGATCAGCATGATCGCACCATGGTCCGCTCTAGGGAGCCAGTCAAGCTGCGGGCTGCGTTTCGGTGACTGATGGGACCCGCACATCTGGCGAGTCGACGTATTGGATTTCAAGGGTTGCTGCGACTCGCTTCGGTCGCTACCTTCGACCAAGTCCAATGGCTCCGGTCGCGACGGGACGATGAAGTCTCGCAGTGTTGGGCATGCTTATCGACAACGCACCTTAAAGTGCCCTCACAGGGGTCGAGAACCTATGCTTGCTGAAAAGAAGATAATCGAAGCCATGGATCCGGTTGATCTGGCACTAGCGTGGCACGATGGCGATCCGCGCGCGACCATCGAGACCTTGCTACAGGATTGCGGTCACCTTCGAGAGCAGCTGCGGATCGCCGGCTCGTTGCTGAGCCGCGGCATCGCCAGGGGATGGAAGCCGACCGCCGACAGGGAGCCGCCGGCGGCTTAATCCATTTCCAAGGTCTCAAGCGATCATGTATCCGCCATCGACCGGCATGGAGATGCCGTTCACCATTGCGGCTTCGTCGGAGAGCAGGAAGAGCACCATACTTCTTGGTGATGTCGCGGACCTGTACGTTTGCCAATGTCATTCCTTTCCCGCTAGGTGGGTTGGCGAATGCCAGAAAACCTATGCCTTCGGTGCAGCCGCAAGTGTGCAGCTGTCAATCCTCTTGCGGATGAAGCGCTGACCGAACCACGACGGTATAGGGCCACCCGCTCGCACCCTGTCGAGAAAATAGCCTGCAAGCCCGGCTCCTCTAAGCATGCGGTCCTTTCCTATCCAGATGGAATCCAGGCTGACGTGCTGTTTGACGACCGGATCCGATGCTGGTTCGATCAGCGTGGAAACGTGGGAGCCGGTGACTGTGACGCTGACGCAAGTGTCGCGATAGCGGGCGTCGAAGCAACCCACCTCCCTCTCGGTGAAACCGCGCGACCGAAGCCAATCAATGACAATCGCGGCGCGGCCTGTCGGATCCGGCTTTGCTTCAACGCGATCATACGGGAACCAGGACGGCGCACCAGCGCCCGCTCGCATCCGCTCGAGAAAGAAGCTCCGGAGACCAACCCCAAGGAGCATGCCGGTATCGTCGATCATGAGGTTGGCATGATTGAACTTGCGCAACGTGTGTTCCGAGCCGTCCAAGTCAATCCACGACCTTCCGCCCGTAGGGCCAACTTGGACCCACACTTCATGGCCTTCGTATTCGGACACCAGTCTCCCTCGTCTTGCCTCGAACCCGTGACTGAACAACCAAGCGCGGACATCCATTGCCCTCATCGAAATCTCCTCATCAGATGAGGAGAGGGTCGCGGCGCCGGCGGCATTCTACAATCGGTCGCGGCTCATCGGGTTCCTCCCATGCTCGCTGCCAGACCGTAAATCCTTGGAGAGATAGTTTCCTCGATACCTTCTTTAAGGCTCCCTTGTCCGATGAGGTGGAGGGGGCGACTACGTTGAAGGGCACGTTGCCGTCGCCAACATGCCCATACACGGCTGTTCGCTGGCGGCGATCGTTTCGCCGACGATTGCTCCGGACTAGAATAGGTCGGCAAGCGCGATTATAGCCTATAACAACATGCTTGCGCGTTTATTCAGAGATCGGTCTCGGAGATGGTCGGGACTACGTTTGAGCGGCTTTGGTATCCGGTCTTATTCCCGCTCAATCGCAAGCGATCCTTAAAGGATTGGAAACATATCGCATGCGACATCGGGCAAGCTAACGGGGGCCATGATGCCAGATTTCAAGATAGGTTCATTCAAAGTTGCAGCTGGTTCGACGGAAGCGTTGGGCAATGTGATTTTCTACGCGACGTTGCCGTTCGGTGGAGACATGGCCCGGGCGGGGCGTGACGGACTGTTTGAGATCATCGCTGCAATCGAGAAGCAATACGCCGATCATCATGCAGCCCAAGCTCTAGCTTGGTTGGGTGAGTGGATGCAGAAACTCGCGTACGCTTCTCGCGTTTTCGAACAGGCACGGATTGATATTCAAAACGACGCACTGTCCAAGGCCGCAATTTACAGCGCTATGGACGAGGAGGCCAAGCGGCTGATCCGAGATGAGCAGGACCTTGAGTTCTTTCTCTTAGACCGGGAGGTTCTGAAACGCCCGACCGTCAATGTTAATGAGAACGGTGGCGGTAAAATCGCCAAGGTCAGCGAGAGCGGACATGCTCCTGGTAGGTGAGGGAATTGCGCCGTCGCTCGGGGCCGAGTTGGTCCCATTCGGCGAGCTTTCTGACGTAAGGATGATCGAGATCTAAGGCTGCTCCGAAGCCGTGCTCTTGCTCGATTAGCCTCAATGGCGAAAGTGCGGCGAATATGTCCGCTATTTCGTCGGCATCGGATCCTGACAGATTTTCGAACCATTGCGGATAGAGTTGGCGCGCGCTATCCGCCGCGCCAACCATGCCTGCCTCCTGCATGCCTCGGAGAGTTTTGATGAAGCCTGGCGATGGCTGCATCGGTTCCCTCTCGGCGACACAAGCTGCGGCTTTTTCCGTATTAAGGAAGTAGGCTTCATTCATCGGTCATTCTCCCCGCGAGGCTCTCCCTCAAGAGTGGGTGACCATTTCCGCCGGCGCAACAAGACAGGCCCGTTGAGAGCCAGCACCTTCGCGATACCACGCTTGGTTCTGGCGTGCTTTCCGGCTGCGTCTGCACGGAGCATGTGGCTCTCAGGACTGAGACTACTACTCTGCAGCAGCCAGCCGCGTTGCCCAACCTTTCAAGCCACGATGCAATGACCCTTGGCTTCACGACTTCCGAGTATCAGACCGCACTGCGATATCAAATCCTTGAGGGCCGCGAGATCTATTCAGAGGAGGAGCTTGCCGAATTGACGAGCCCGCAGCGTACTCAGAAATGGAATTTCAAGTATGCTTCCGAGCCCGGTAGATGAGATCTCAAACGGCCGCCTTCTTTCGGAACAGAGCGCCCTGTCGTCGCGGTGTAAGGAATGTATCGACCAGCTCCGCCGGTCCGCGCATATGATGGTGCTCAAGCGTTTCCACTGCGTCCTCATGGTGTTTATCCATGAAGTCGATGGCTTTTTGCCGCAGCGCCGGACCGGTTGCGAATCCTTGAGTTGCAAGCTTGCCCAGGGATGTTTCCTTCATCTGACGAGAAAAGGAGCACATACTGACGACGAGGTCGAAGACTTGCTGACCCGACAAGCCAAAAGCGAGCGCTCCATCAATCTCCGGCAGCATCTCGGCGACGAGCAGCGCGCTGTCGGCATCATCCCATGCATTGTAGACTACTGCGAGTGTGCGATCGCGCAAAATGTCCGCCTCATCGAGGCACCCGAACAGGACACCCCTCAGGCCGACCGTGTCTACGGCTGCTGACACGGCTTCAGCGTAGGAATCGACCAAGGCCTTCCGCAAGGGTGATCGTGCTATCGCAGCTAAGAAGAGTTCAACTGCATCCGTCTTAATCTGCCCAGCTGTGGGTGAGAGCACAAAGCTCTGAGCCAAGCGCTCGTCGAGAAAGGTTCGGGCTGTTCCATCGACCATCGTCAGCAGGAATGGATCCAGCGAGAGGAGGCGCGGCAGCCAGCTATCATCGTTTACAGGTTCGCTTGCGTTACCAGCGCTTCCCTTCGCACGCGCTTTTCGTCCGGCCGTCAACAACCGGGTGAACTGTTTTCTGAGGAGGGCATCCTGAGTTCCTGCCAGCGCGGCCAGGAAGCGGTAGGCATTTGTCGCGAACATCTCTTGTGTAGGATGCTCCAGTTCGTCCCAAAGATCGGCGATAAGTTTCGAATGAGCCACCTTGTCGATCGAGGCCAGCCGCTCGCGCACCACCATCGCATCGTCGCCTTTGGCTGGGAATACCAGATCATGACGCAAATCGTAGACGAGCCGCCTGCTTTCCTCGCTGGCGGAGAGTTGAACGGGCCGGATGAAGTTCACCACCGCGATCCGAAGGATGTCCTTGGCTTCCTCGGGCGTGGGCCTGATGCGGGAAGGGTGCGCCGCCTTGTTTCTGGCGTTTCTTATTCTGGTCAGTGCGGACCTCTGGTCAATGTTCAGAAACTTTGCCTTGAAGAGCGCCGAAATCATGTGCTGTTCGAACGCCTTCTGCGAAGTCAGGTCCTCGTCGATCCGGTCCTTGAGTTTTTTCGCCTCGGTATCGAAATCCGCAAAGTCCGCAACGCGACCGATGATGTTCTCGAAGACAGCGTTCGCTGTCATTACGATGCATGCCCGGAACGCGCTCGCTTCGAAACACACGATCGCCTCGGAAAGATAGTCCAGGACGGCGGGTTCCTCGACGCCTTCCAGGAGGGGTCGGAGGTCAGTTAGTTCTTCCACGTGGCATTCTCCCTGCGAATTCCGCAGTGCTATCGGATGCATGTAAACGACAGGTTAGGGAGCGAGCCGACATCGCGCGTGGCGTGTTTGCAATTCTAGTGAGCAACCTCGCTTTTTCGCAGAAAATGCACGCTTCCTTGGGTTGTGAAAATGCAATATGCCTTGGCGCGAAGCAGCTCTAACTTGCAGGGGCGAAGAACGCCCAAGGGGATGAATTTGGGAAACTGGCTGGCGCGGCGCGAACCATGGAAACAACAGCTTGAGGACGCCAGGGACGAAGCCGCGGTGGATTATTCCCGGATAATCCACTCCGCATCCTTCCGACGGCTTCAAGGCAAGACCCAGGTGCTGAACCTCGGTGACAGCGATTTCTACCGGACTCGGCTCACGCATTCGATCGAAGTTGCCCAGATCGCCGGTGGCATCGCTCGCCAGCTAGAGAAGGACAACCAAGCGCATCCGGCCCTGCCGCTCATTCCGGATATAACGATGATCCAGGCCATCGGTGCGACGCACGATCTGGGGCACCCCCCTTTCGGTCACGGCGGCGAGGTGGCTCTCAACTACTGCATGCGATCGAACGGCGGGTTCGAGGGCAACGGCCAGACCCTCCGAATTCTTACACGGTTGGAAAAATTCTCGGAAACTGCTGGCGCAAACCTCACCCGTCGGACGCTTCTCGGCGTCCTGAAGTATCCGGCCGCGTACTCGGTCGTAGTCAATTCCGATCCAAAAAAGCAGCCTCGGCTCAAAGCGTCACCTACCGCCATCAAGGTGATCGACCGGTCGGCAAGCAAGCCGCCGAAGTGCTTCATGGACAGCGAGCAGGACATCGTTAACTGGATCCTTGCCGAGCTTTCAGTCAGCGACCGCACGCGCTTCACCAGCATTGCCTCGGTTGAGGGCAAGCATTCGAAGACACTCCACAAATCATTCGACTGCACGATCATGGACGTCGCTGACGACATCGCGTTCGGAATCCATGACCTCGAAGACGCGTTGGAGCTGCAGCTGATCGGCGAGAAGGATTTCCGTCAACTCATAGCGGAGGACGACTGCGGGTGTTTCCTCGACGTCCTCAAGGAGAAGTACTCCCACGAGTTCAAGAACGACGTCTACGAGGGGTTCGTCGAGGCTATGATGGGGGAGCCTGGAAGGCGCAAGAGGTTCGTCAACCGCCTGGTGCATCACTTCATCACCCATTGCTTCATCGAGACAGATGACGCCTTCGAGGATTCGCTTCTCCGTTACAAGGTCATCCTGCCGAAGGCACAGCGGCGGTTCCTCGATGCGCTGACGAAAGCCGTCGCACTCAAAGTGATCCGCAGCCCATCGGTCCAGCATCTGGAATTCAAAGGGCAGGGTATGGTGGTCGCTGTCTTCGAGGCGCTGGCTTCCGACCCCGAAGCCTTACTACCGTCTTCAGTGTTCAAAGCCTACTCCGCCAATCCCAACCCCTTGAGGGTTATCTGCGATCACGTGGCGGGGATGACCGACATGGCGTTGATGAAGACCTACGAGCGCCTGTTCAGCCCGCGGATGGGGTCTGTGTTTGACATGCATTGAGCGAGCGCTAGAGGCTGTTTGGTTGTCGCGGAGCCGTTGATCGCGCGCTCTCTGGGCGCATATTTCAGCTCGCTCAGAAAGCGAACGACATCTGCGGCGCTGAGATCGAGGCTTCTCGACGCCAAACCCATGCGTCGAAGTCCCGGCGGGAAACAGACAGAAGATCGGCCGCGCAGCAGAATACGGAGCGAAGGAAATCGTAGTCTTCCTCCATGACGCCAACCCGTTTCGCGAAGGTCCGGACGTGTCTGTCGACCGCAACGGAGTCCAGGCCTACAAGGCACGCCATATAGTCGACAGTCTTGGGACCGACGCCGCGCACTTCACGGACGGCCTCTACGAAGCCGCCGTCTCGCAGGCCCGCTCTGAGATCCACAACGTCCTCGATGCCGGTCCCCGACATGAAGCAGACGAGAGCGTCGAAGCGTCCGACTTTCTCGGGGTGCTTCCAGTTCAGAAATGTGGAGGTCTCGCCTCGCAGGACCATTCCGTTCAGAGCCGAGACACAATCGAGCTCCGGAAAAAGCTCCAGGATCGCGGCGACGCGCGGCAGTACCACGGTGTGATAGTTGAGTCCGGCCTGCAGCACGGAGTCGGCCAGAAGCGCGCCCATATGCTCGTAGGCCGGGCGGACTTCAACGTTATCAAATTCAGCTCCGAGCTCCGTCGCATAATCGGCGATCCGACGCGCTGCGATGAGCATCTGTGCTGTGGAGGACTGCATGATCTAGCCGACCTTAGTGTCTAAATAGGCGAGGCGCGCGTCCTGTAGCGCATCAAGGCGGTCAACACAATTGGGACATGCGCCACATGGGAAATCACTGGCAGCCTGGCAGGAATAGGTGCGCCCGACCGGGACGCCGAGCCGCAAGGCCTCGCACACGACGTCTGCCTTCGACGAGTACCTGAAAGGAGACGTGAAACGCACGGCGCCGATGTTGTCGATCAGATTGCCCAGGCCGTTCATGAAGTCAGCCGTGCAGTCGATCTCCTTCGCATGATTGCTGTTGATAAAGCCCGTGTAGACGTCGAATATCCCGATCGTCTGCGCTCGCGCGGCCGCCGCTGCGAAAAACAGCATCGTCCGGTATGGGACGTACAGGTCGTCGTCCTTGACATCCTCCTCCCACAGATCGGCTTCTCTTATCAGCCGCGATGGCGATCCCCGGAAGATATCGGAGATATCGAACCGTTCAGGCCTTTTCATCGACGCTGGCAGGACCTCGTTGACCCTGACCCATTCCGTTTCGACACAGTGCTGTCCGTAATCGAAGAAGACGGGAACGACCTCCACACCCTGAGCTTCAAGGCTGTAGGCGACGGTCGTCGAGTCAAGTCCACCTGATGCGAGCAAGATGGCGTTCTTCATGGCTGGCTCTTCATCCAACGTTTCGAGATGGCTACGAACAGCCCATTCAAGCACGTGTCCAGATCGTCCGAATAGGTCGCGCTGCCGCCCGAGACCATCGTGTTGTTATTCTCGCATCGGGGGTCGAAGGTGACTAAAGGCTGTTCGCGCGCGATCGCGATTCCCATTTCCACCAGCGTGCCGGGATCGCGGCCGAGGGGCACTGCGAACACCGCCTCGCATTCATCAAGCAGCGCGACGTCCGAGCGGAAGGTAAGCTGCAACAGTGCCGGATCGCTTCCGAGCGGCAGTTCACCGTTCTCTTCGATCGGACGGCGAACCAGAAAGTTGTGGTAGCGCAGCGCGTCCACAGCACGGTCAACTTCCGGCTTCTCCAGATAGGAGAAATCCGGGGCCGCCAAATAGATCGGGAAGTGCGGCCGCGCATGCCACGGGAGAACGGTTCCGCCCAGATTCCGCAGTTCGTCGAAGGAAAGCTTCCGGCTACGCGTGACGTCCTTTTGAAAATCATCGGGAAATGTCGTCTGCGAATATGCGGTGGCAGCCATAGCGCCTCGCCAAGCGGCCTCCTTCCACTGTTCGGTTCCAAACCCGACCATGACTGCCGAATACACGTCGCCGACACCAACGGAATTCACGGTCGAGGACAACTGGGCGGGAACATGGTCGACCTCGCCAGTGCGGATGTTGAAAATTCGGCTGCCGCCCCGGTTTTCCTTGAGGAGGAAGATTTCGGGATCCAGCCGCCGGACGTCGGCAAGCATTGGTTCGATGTCGTCCGACCCCTTGGTCATGAAGAGCGGCGACGAGGTGGAGATGATGACGGCGTCGATATGTCCTGCAAATCCTTCGAGCACGGAGAACTCTTCAGTGTCGTAGGCGATGTCGAAGCTGTATCGGGCCTCGGAAGAAAAGAACCCCCGGACAGACGCTAGATCGTAGCTGCCCGGAAAGACAAGAATTTCCGTGTAGACGCGGAGCGCATCGGCCACGTCCCGGATCTCGACGGACTTCTCGTCGCGCAGGAGATCCTGGTAGCCCTGATGGGAAACCTCGGTTGCGTCGCCAATCACGGTGACGTTCGGGGCTCCCATCACCTCACCCAACCAGACGAAGTCGACGCACCCATGCTTGCGAAGATACTTCTCAGCTTGGTCGAGCAGATACCGGGGGCACATGGCGGCGACCGCATAGGGCATGCCGCTCGCCCATAACCCGCGCGCCGCATGGACGATGCCGCCGAGCCGCAGTTTGCAATCTGCACCCGGTCGCGCTGTGGTGAAGTCGACGATTATTTCACCGACGACAAGAAGGGGAACGCTCTCCATCGCGTTCACTGAGCAGTGAAGTCGACAGCCACGAACGGGATGGGCAACAGCCCCGAGCGGGAAACGATGCCGACATAGGTGTTGCCGTCACGCATGCAGGCGGCCAGATAGTTGTATGCCGTCGGCAGCGCGCCAATCTTAGTGCCGTCAGGCATCGCAGCAAACAGACGACGCTCATGCACGAGGATCACTTCCGTCGTGACTGCCGGGACGGCCGTGTTGGCGGTATAGTAGTCGCACTGAGCGACTTCTTCCAAAAGACATGAGAAAGCCTGGCGGCAGCGATCGACGCCGCCTGTCCCTCCGGTTCCATCAGCGTTCTTGGAGCCGCTGTAATCCGTGAAACGACCCGACCCCGAGCTCCCCATGACAGTCCCCCTTCAAGCTGTAGTATTCGTTGATGCAACCTGAAGTGATTCTGGCATGCGCGCAATTGCCACTAAGTCACCTGTTAAGGTTTTCGGGGTCTCACCGGATCTTATGGCTGCCGGAAGGACGATTTCCACAGTTTGAGGGCGGGTGAAAATCTCCGCCCTCGATCACCTGCGGTTTGAGATCTCAACGCGGCATTGTCGATAGCACCCGCCCCAGCCCAAGCCATCGCCCGGCGGAAAGGTTCGCGAGGACGTTCCGGGCAAACTCTCTCGGAAACCCCGCCTGCTCGAAATGATCGAGATACTGGCGGGCTCTCACTTCCAACTCCTCCGGCGGGAGGTGCATATCTGTGAGCGAGGGTGTGTCGCTGAGGTTGGCGAGTACCTCGTTGTGGTTCCGATAACCGAACATGCGGGCGCAGAGTTCGATGCATTGAGCTTCGGTCATCTGCATGCCCATCGTGCGAATGTGCTTCTTCATCGCCTTGCCAATCTTGGCGCAGGTTCGAGGGTCATTGACGAGTACGCGAGGCATGGGGCGCGCTCCTTTTGGATACCCCTCTATCCCGGAAAAATCCTAAGCCTTCCCTAGCGGCATCCGACCGGATTGCTCGGGCATCGAAATCGGGAGTTTGCCCGACGACCGCCTGGAGCGTAGGGCATTAACGGCGCGAAGGCGCTACCGTCACCCGATCAGGCCAGAAGGCGGGTGCCAACTGCTATGCGGCTGAAGCCATGTGGTTTTCCAACCGTGACTTCCCAAAGCGCGCAAGAATGTCCTGGAAGTCGGGATTCGTGCCTTTTGTGAGCGGGCTGCTCAGTAGCTCTCTTACTGGCGACCGAGCAGGATCGACTTGTTGACGTCGTTGATGTCGCGCTTACCGCAAAGCGCCATGGTGACGTCCATTTCCTTGCGCAGGATGTTGAGGGCCAGCGTGACGCCTTCCTTGCCCATGGCGCCGAGGCCGTAGAGGAAGGGGCGGCCGATATAGGTGCCCTTGGCGCCGAGGGCGATTGCCTTCAACACGTCCTGACCGGAGCGGATGCCGCCGTCCAGATGCACTTCGACCTTATGGCCGACCGCATCGACGATTGGCTCCAGCATGCTGATCGACGACGGAGCGCCGTCGAGCTGACGGCCGCCGTGGTTGGAGACGATGATGGCGTCGGCGCCGGTTTCAGCCGCGGACCTGGCATCCTCGACGTCGCAGATACCCTTGATAATGAGCGGGCCGCCCCACTGTTCCTTGATCCAGGCAACGTCGGACCAGGAGAGCTGCGGGTCGAATTGCTCGGCTGTCCAGGAGGAGAGCGAGGAAAGGTCGGAGACGTTCTTGGCGTGGCCGACGATGTTGCCGAAGCTGCGGCGCTTGGTCTGCAGCATGTCGAGGCACCAGAACGGGCGCGTCGCCATCTGCCAGATGTGCTTCGGGGTGAATTTCGGCGGGGCGGAAAGGCCGTTGCGCAGGTCCTTGTGGCGCTGGCCGAGGATCTGCAGGTCGGCAGTCAGCACCAGGGCCGAGCACTTCGCTGCCTTGGCGCGGTTGATCAGGTTGAGCACGAAATCCTTGTCGCGCATCACGTAGAGCTGGAACCAGAAGGGCTTGGTGGTGACCGAGGCGACATCCTCGATCGAGCAGATGCTCATTGTCGACAGCGTAAAGGGAACGCCGAATTCTTCGGCGGCGCGGGCGGCCAGCATTTCGCCGTCGGCGTGCTGCATGCCGGTTAAGCCGGTCGGGGCGAGGGCCACTGGCATCGACACCTTCTGGCCGATCATGGTGGTCTCCAGCGTCCGGTTCGTCATGTCGACGAGGACGCGCTGGCGCAGCTTGATCTTTGCAAAATCACTCTCATTCGCCTGATAGGTCGACTCCGTCCAGGCACCGGAATCCGCATAGTCGAAAAACATCTTCGGGACGCGGCGCTGGGCGAGGTTCTTGAGGTCGGCGATCGTGAGAGGAGTGGCCATGGATAAGACTTTCACATCTGAATAACGCCATGGCCCTTAACATGATTTCCGAGGCTTTGTGTATCTCTTTCGTCGCCTATGGGACAAGAATCAGGCTGCCTGCGGCACGTCCCTCTTCGAGGAATTGATGGGCTTGCGCAGCCTCCTCAAGAGGGTATTGGCGGTCGATCGTCGCGGTTATGCCCGATGCCAGCATTTTGACGACGGCGTCGGCTGCGGTCAGGTAAGCGGGGGTGTCCGTAATGTAAGCCATGATGCTTGGATGCGTCAGCGATTTTCCGGGACGAAGTTCGTCGACCGAGACAGGCGGGATCGGCCCGCCGGCCTGTCCGATCGTTGCCACGACGCCGAATGGACGGACGGACTGGATGGATTTTGCGAGCATGTTGGCGCCGATCCCGTCATAGGCAACGTCGACGCCGTTATTATCCGTTAGCGCCTTAACGGCGGCGGCAACATCCGCGTTGCGGCCGACGATCACGTGATCGGCGCCGTAGCCGCGGGCAAGCTCAGCCTTCTCCTCCGAGCTTACGGTTCCGATGACTGTAGCGCCGAGGCGCTTGGTCCATCGCACGAGAATACTTCCGAGCCCACCGGCGGCGGCATGGACAAGAATAGTGGTTCCCGGCTCGACACGGTAGGTCTTCGTCAGCAGCATATAGGCTGTCAGTCCCCTCAGCATGGATGCCGCTGCGACGTTTGAGGGCACGCTATCTGGCAGGCGAATGGCGCGGACCGCCGGCAAGAGCCTTGTCGCGGCATAGGCGCCGACCGGTGCGCCAGCATAAGCAACGCGATCGCCGCGCTTGAGATCCGCGACCTCGCTTCCGACTGCTTCCACCGTGCCGGCGCCTTCGACGCCGAGTATGGCGGGATAGGCCGGCAGGGCGTAGAGCCCACGTCGGTGGTAGACGTCGAGGAAGTTCATGCCGATCGCGTCGTGGCGTATCCGGATCTCGTTTGCGCCAGGCTCCCGCGGCTGCTGTTCTGATACCTGTAGTTGCTCGATGCCTCCTGGTGCGAGAAGCGTAACGACCTTATCCATGAAACGTGCTCTCCGATTGCTGCTGCAGCCATCATCGCCCATGGCGTTATGGTCGAAAATTCCCTATCGTTTCTCATTGCATGGGAAAAAATGAACAATGATCGATTGGGAAAACCTTCGCTACTTCGGGGCGCTCGCTCGTGCCGGAACGTTGCTCGGAGCTGCTCGTGCCCTCGGAGTAGAGCACGCCACAGTTGCCCGTCGAGTGGCCGGGCTCGAGGAACAGATGGGCGTGAAGCTCGTCGACCGGCGCGGTCGCCGCATCATATTGACGCCGGACGGTGAGCGGGTCACCGAGATGGCGGAGCGGATGGGGCAGGAGGCGCAGGCCGTCGAACGGCTGGGGCTTGCCGCCGGTGCGACGCTTGCCGGAGAGGTCAGGATCAGCGCGCCGCCGACACTTGCGGCGGCGATGCTGCCGGCAACGCTCGTTGCCTTGCGGGCAAGGCATCCGGATATCGGCATTACCATCGTCGGCGAGACGCGCTATGCCTCGCTCGACAGGCGAGAGGCGGATATAGCGGTTCGCATGACGAAGCCAGAGCAGGGCAATTTCGTCATCAGCAAGCTTGGAGACGTAACCTTCGGCTTCTATGCCACGGTTGATTATCTGGCCGCGACGCCGGACACGCAGAAAACCTTCATCGCCTATGATGAAACAATGACCAGCGCCCCGCAGTCGATCCGGCTCGCCGAGGCGACTGAAGGGAGGAAGGTGGCGCTGAGAGCATCGACGCTGGAATTCCAACTGGCCGCGGCGCGCGCTGGCGGCGGCATCGCCATGTTGCCGAATTTCATGCTGGCGGGTGTTGATGATCTCGTCGAGGCGATCCCTCAGCGGCAGCCATTGACGCGGGAACTCTGGCTGGTCGTGCATGGCGACATCCGCAACGTACCGATCATCCGGGTTGTCATGGAGGCGCTGAAGTCGATTCCGTGGTCCAGCTAGCAGCTAGCAGCTGCTGGCGTTTCAGTGGGCAATAGCGCAGTGCTGGGGCTAAGAGGCGGCCTGAGCCGGCCGCCTCCAGTCAATATTCCTGCCTGGTCGGCCTGAACAGGATTTCGTTGACATCGACATCCTCCGGCTGGCTCATGGCGAAGGCAACCATACTCGCGAAAGAGTCGGCCGGGATCGCCATTGCGTAGACTTTGCGCACGCGCTCGGCGACGTCAGGTTCGGTGATGCTGTCCGGTAGTTCGGTCGCAACGGCCCCCGGCGAGATGATCGTCGTGCGGATGTTGTAGGGCTTCACCTCCTGCCGCAGACCTTCGGAAATGACACGCACGCCATGCTTGGTCGCGGCATAGACGGCGCCACCCGGATTGACCTTGTGGCCGGCCACCGACGAGACGTTGATGACATGGCCACTCTTCTGCTGCTTCATATAGGGCAGCGCTGCGGCAATGCCGTAGAGCACGCCCTTGAGGTTGACGTCGATCATCCGGTCCCAATCCTCGACCTTGCCGCGCTCCAGCGGAGAGTGCGGCATAAGGCCGGCATTGTTGATGATGACATCGATGCGGCCATGCAGCCGAACGGCGTGATCGACCAGGCGTTTGACCTGATCGACCTCAGTTACGTCGGTCTCGACGACGGCGTCGCTGCCGAGGCCGAGTTCGTCGGCGATCGCATTCAGCCGGTCGAGACGCCGGGCGCCGAGAACGAGTTTGGCGCCGTCTCGCGCCAGGCGTCTGGCCGCCGCTTTACCAAGGCCGCTGCTCGCGCCGGTGATCACGACGACCTTGTCCTTGATGCCGTCAGTCATGACAGATCCTTTCCCTTCGCTTGGTCACCGCTCAGCGGTCGACCCTTGCCTGTAGGTGAGCCGGATAGCGGTCACCCTCGACCTTTATGCCGGCGAGCGCGGTTTCGATGGCGGCAAGGTCTTCAGCCGTCAGCTGCACGGCGGCGGCGTCGATGTTCTCTTCCAGGCGGTGCATCTTCGTCGTGCCGGGGATCGGAACGATCCAGGGCTGGCGAGCCAGCAACCAGGCAAGCGCGATCTGTGCCGGTGTCGCGCCCTTTTCGCGGGCGATCTCGCCGAGGCGATCGACGAGCGCCTGATTGGCCTTGCGGGCTTCGGCGGAAAAGCGCGGAACGACGTTGCGGAAGTCCTTGCTGTCGAAGGTGGTCGTCTCGTTGATCGCGCCGGTCAGGAAGCCTTTGCCGAGCGGGCTGAAGGGAACGAAGCCGATGCCTAGCTCCTCGAGCGACGGGAGGATGTCCTGTTCCGGTTCGCGCCACCACAGCGAATATTCGCTCTGCAGGGCGGCTACCGGCTGCACCGCATGCGCGCGGCGGATCGTTCTGGCACCGGCTTCCGAAAGCCCGAAGTGCTTGACCTTGCCTTCGCTGATGAGGTCCTTGACCGTGCCGGCGACATCCTCGATCGGCACATCAGGATCGACGCGGTGCTGGTAGAAAAGGTCGATCACATCGGTGTTGAGGCGCTTCAGCGCCGCGTCGGCAACCTCCCTGATATGGGCGGGGCGGCTGTTCATACCGCTCTGGCCGCCATCAGGGCCGAAGTTGAAGCCGAACTTGGCGGCGATGACGACCTTGTCGCGGAACGGCGCAAGCGCCTCGCCGAGCAGGGTTTCGTTCTTGTAGGGACCGTAGGCTTCTGCGGTGTCAAAGAAGGTGACGCCGCGTTCGAAGGCGGCGCGGATCAACTTGATCGCGTCCGCGGTGTCCGTTGCCGGGCCGTAGCCGTAGCTCAGGCCCATGCATCCGAGGCCGAGGGCGGATACTTCGAGGCCGCTTTTTCCGAGTGTGCGCTTCTGCATGGAGGTTTCCTTTCCTAGCCCTGGTACTGTTCGTCGGTGACCTTTTCCATCCAGTCGACCACCTTGCCGTCGAGGGCTTCGGCGATCGCGATGTGGGTCATGGCAGTTGTTGCGGATGCACCGTGCCAGTGCTTCTCGCCCGGTTCGAACCAGATGATGTCGCCGGCGCGAATTTCTTCCACAGGTCCGCCGTCACGCTGTGCGCGGCCGGTGCCGGAGAGGACGATCAGCGTCTGACCGAGCGGATGGGTGTGCCAGGCGGTGCGGGCACCGGGCTCGAAGGTCACCGTTGCACCGCCGACGCGTGCTGGCGCCGCCCCGTTGAACGGCGCATCGATGCGGACCGTCCCAGTAAAATAATCCGCCGGTCCCTTGGCGGATGGATCGGAGCCGTTTCGCTTAATTTGCATCTTTCGTCCTTTCGTGAGCTCAGGAGCATGCTGCTCGGCCGACGTTCGGAGAAAGATCTAGTGCGGATGCTTTCCTGCGATTAGATGGTATAAACGGCATAAGCTTATGAGTGAGATTCATGAATGACGCGGCAATCGATCAACGACCTCATCGCCTTTCTGGCCGTGGCGCGGGAGAGAAGCTTCACGAAGGCCGCGGCCAAGCTCGGCGTGTCGCAATCGGCGCTCAGCCATACCGTCCGCGGCCTTGAAACACGCCTCGGCCTGCGGCTGCTGACGCGCACGACACGCAGCGTATCGCCCACGGAAGCAGGCGAGCGGCTGCTGGGTTCGATCGGGCCGCGTTTCGACGAGATCGAGAGTGAACTAGCAGCACTGAGCGAATTTCGCGAGAAGCCGGCGGGTACGATCCGCATCACGGCGGGAGAGCATGCCGCTGACGCCATTCTCTGGCCCGCGCTGGAGAGGCTGTTGCCTGATTATCCCGATATCAATGTCGAGATCATCGTCGATTACGGGCTAACCGACATCGTTGCCGAGCGCTATGACGCCGGCGTCCGCCTTGGCGAGCAGGTAGCGAAGGACATGATCGCCGTGCGCATCGGGCCGGACATGCGGATGGCTGTCGTCGGAGCGCCTGCCTATTTCGACCGGCAGCCCAAGCCGCAGGCGCCTGCCGAACTCACCGACCACAACTGCATCAACCTGCGCCTGCCGACCTATGGCGGGGTCTATGCCTGGGAGTTCGAGAAAGAAGGGCGAGAGGTAAAGGTGCGGGTGGAGGGGCAGTTGGTGTTCAACAACGCGCAGTTACGGCTGAACGCAGCGCTTTCTGGCCTCGGTCTGGCGTTTATGCCGGAGGCGCTGGTGCGGCAGCCACTGTCCGATGGACGGCTCGTTCGCGTCCTTGAGGATTGGTGTGCCCCGTTCCCCGGATATCATCTCTATTATCCGAGCCGCCGGCAGACGTCGCCGGCCTTCGCCCTGCTGGTCAATGCGCTTCGCTACCGGGGGTGATGCATACGAAATTCGCCTGCTCGTTGCGGACCGATGCCGACCTCCACGGGCAGATCTCAGATCGCACTTTTCGCTGCGACACCCGCCACGTAGGTCTCCGCGATCGCGCGGTCGTCGCCCATGGTCTGCAGCAGGAACAGCTCTTCCGGCAGCGTCGTCACGACCTCCATCTTCAGCGCCATGGCGGGTGTCGCGGCGGCATTGAGGACGACGATATCGGCGTCTGAGCCGACATCGAGCGTGCCGATCTGGTCGGCGAGCGACAGCGACCGGGCGTTGCCCAATGTCATGTGGTAGTAGCTTTCCAGCGGGTTCAGGCGTTCGCCGAGCAACTGCTGGATCTTGTAGGCCTCGTCCATGGTGCGCAGCATCGAATAGCTGGAGCCGCCGCCGATATCGGTGGCGACGCCGATGCGCACGGGCTTCTCACGGCGAACGAGCGCCTTCAGCGGGAAGAGACCGGAGCCGAGGAAGAGGTTCGAGGTCGGGCAATGCACCGCGACCGAGCCTGCTTCGCTCATCGCATCGGCCTCGCGATCCGAAAGATGGATGCAGTGGCCGAAGAGCGTCTTGTCGCCGAGCAGGCCGTAGCGGGCGTAGATATCGGTGTAATCGATCGCCTCGGGATAGAGCTCGCAGGTGAACTTGATCTCGTCGTGGTTCTCGGAGAGGTGCGTCTGGATGTGCAGCCCGGGAAACTCGCGGGCAAGCGCCTGGGTGGCCTCCATCTGTGCGGGCGTCGAGGTAATCGCGAAGCGCGGGGTGATGGCGACGTGGTTGCGGCCCTTGCCGTGCCACTCGGCAATAATCTGGCGGGTTTCGTCATAACCCATCTGAGGCGTGTCGAGCAGGCCCTGTGGGGCATTGCGGTCCATCATCACCTTGCCGCCGACCATGCGCATGTTGCGCTTCAGCGCCTCGGCGAAGAAGGCGTCGGCGGAGGTCTTGTGGACCGAGCAGTAGGCAACCGCCGTCGTCGTGCCGTGGCGCACGAGCTCATCGTAGAAATGCGTGGCGATGCGCTGGGCGTGATCGCTTTCGACGAAGCGGCATTCCTCGGGGAAAGTATAAGTGTTCAGCCATTCCAGCAGGTTTGCCGCATAGGAGGCAATCACCTGCATCTGCGGGAAATGCAGGTGCATGTCGATGAAGCCAGGCATGATCAGATGCGGACGATGGTCGACGGTTACGGCATCGGCGGGGGCTTGCGGGCTCACCTTGTCATAGGCGCCGCAGGCAACGATCAGGCCATCCTTGATCAGGAGGGCGCCGTCGCTTTCGTAGAGATAGCTTCCACTATCGCCAAGATTTTGGGGGGCGCGGAGGAAGGAAAGCAGGCGGCCGCGGAGGAGGGTATGTGTCATGGCTTTCTGCCTCTGTCGATTGTCTTCTTGTTGCGGCGTTCGCGTCAGGGGGCCGGCTGTGCGGCGATGGCCGCCGGAGTGTCGGCGCAGCCGTACATGGTCTTGTCTCCGAATGCCAGAACCGCGTTCAGCGTGTAGTGACGATCGGACATGCCGTCCGAGCAATCCCCTTTGGTCAGCGTCAGCTTGAAGGGTGCCGGCCCGTCGGCGATCGTCCACGTGGCGCGATTGTTCTCGATGACCGGACCGGGGTTGGCGCTTTTGACGTCCTCGATACCTGGACGGCTGAACGTGAGCCCGTCGGTGCGGATCTTGATCGCCCAGAAGGGCTCGGTGCCAAGGGCGTTCAGATCGCCGGAAAAATTGCCAGCGGCTGGTGCCGCGCCGCCCTCCGATCCCGAAGCATCCGCTCCGCTCTGCCCGCAGGCGGTCAGGGTGGCGGCGAGGAGCAGGGCGCGAAGGGCGGCTGAGATCATTCCTGTTTGCCTTCGACTGCGCTTTCGAACCAGGCGACGAGCAGCTTCCGCTCATCCGGGGTGATATCGGTCACGTTGCCGGGCGGCATGGCGTGGCTGCGGCCCGCCTGTATATAGATCTCGCGCGCATGAGCGGCAATTTCCGCATCGGTTTCGAGGACGACGTCCTTTGGTGGCCGCGCTAGCCCTTCATAAACCGGTTCGGCGGCATGGCACATGGAACAGCGCGTGCCGACCAGCTGCTTGACCGCGGGGAAATGCGGGTCGCCGGCGAATTGCTGAAAGGCGGGGGCAACCGCTTGCGCATCCTTCTCGCCGGTTAGCACCTTCGGCACCGTGGACAACCACATGATCAGGATGAAGAGGATGACCGTGACGATCCAGGTCCAGGTCGGGCGGCCCTTCCTCGCATGCGTCGTGTTGAACCAGTGGCGGATAGTGACGCCCATCAAGAAGACGAGGGCGGCGATTACCCAATTATAGGCGGTGCCAAAGGCCAGCGGATAGTGGTTCGACAGCATGAAGAAGATCACGGGCAGCGTCAGGTAGTTGTTGTGGAGCGAGCGCTGCTTGGCGATCGCGCCGTACTTGGCATCGGGCGTGCGCCCGGCGATCAGGTCGGCGACGACGATCTTCTGGTTCGGGATGATGATCATGAAAACGTTGGCCGACATGATCGTTGCCGTAAAGGCGCCGAGATGCAGGAAGGCGGCGCGGCCGGTAAAGAGCTGCGTGTAGCCCCAGCCCATGACGACGATCACGGCGTAGAGCACCGCCATCAGGCCCCAGGTGTTCTTGCCGAGCGGCGACTTGCACAGTAGGTCGTAGATGACCCAGCCAACCGCAAGCGAGGCGAGCGAGATCAGGATCGCGACCGGAGCGGTAATGTCGAGCACATGGCGGTCGATGAGGAAGAGATCGGCGCCGCCATAGTAGACGATGCAGAGCATCAGGAAGCCGGAGAGCCAGGTAAAATAGCTTTCGTATTTGAACCAGGTCAGGTGCTCGGGCATCTGCGCGGGCGCCACCAGATACTTCTGGATGTGATAGAAGCCGCCGCCATGAACCTGCCATTCCTCGCCATAGGCGCCGGGCGGAAGGTGCGGCCGCTTCACGAGGCCAAGGTCGAGCGCAATGAAATAAAAGGACGAGCCGATCCACGCAATCGCGGTAATGACGTGAAACCAGCGGGCCGCAAAAGCCAACCATTCCCACGCTATGGCATATTCATACATTGAGTTCCCCTGTTCTTCCCTCGACTCGTCACTTTGCAGAAAGACGCGCCCGGAGGAAAGAGGATTGGCGGTTACTCGGAGCTATCGCCGAGAATAACGTAGAGCCGATCACGGTAACGAACTTTTGAAAAGGCGGCGTGCGATCCCTCCACGCACGCTCGAGGCTCGAAACCTGCCGGCAGAGCCCGGTGGTTCCCTTCATGTTCGTTGAGGAGATCAAGGTTGCGGGAGCGACCTATCCGGAGCATGTCGACGTGGGAGCCGGTGATGGACAGCACCGCCCAACTGCCTTCGTCGCCCTTGTAGCCGATCGCGTCGAGTGTCGCGTTGACCCTGTCCCGGCCCTCGAACGCGAAGAAAACCCGATCCTGATAGGGCTGCAATACACAAACCATATCAACGCCGTTTTCCGGGCTGCTCACCTTGCGGACCGCGCCGACGTCGATCGCCATCAGATCCGCTAGGTGTAGCGTGTGCTCCTGGGCATGCAGCGCGAGCGGCATCGAGACAAAGCATACTAGGCCAACATGTCGACGTTTTTTCATTGGATGCTCTCTGTGCCGGCGTCGCTTGGCACTCTAGAGACCGCTTGCCGGCTGTCGAGAGGTGGGCGCGCGAAATGGTAAGGCGCCCCCGAACAAAGGGGCTGTCAGCGCCGCTGTGCAGCATGGAAAGTGGCTTGAAATGTCACGTTTCGATTACAATTTCATTTTGAGGCCGTCGGGCTGAGGTGGAAACCGCTTCGTCCCGGCGGCGCTTTCATCAACGGAGATGATGCCCATGCGCAGCATTCTTGTGTGTGTGATGATTGCATTCGCATCCTGTGCTTACGCGCATGATGCGCCGTCGGGCTGGAGCTACGAGCCGTTCTGTTGCAATGGTGACAGCGAGACCGGCGACTGCCAGATGATCCCACCAAAGAGCGTAGCGATCACGCCGCACGGCTATCGAGTGACGCTGCTGCCGGGGGATCACCGGCTTGTCACGCATGCGCATGTGTTCCTTCTTCCCATGGGCAAGGCGATGCGTTCGGGCGATGGCGACTACCATCTCTGCTTGTTCCCGAACGAGGATACGCCGCGCTGTTTCTACGCGCCACAGATGGGCTATTAGCTGCCGTCGATCCCGGCGGCGTTCATTTCCGCAAGAATCCAATTTCGGAATGCCTTGATCTTAGGGACGTTGCGACGGTTCTCCGGATAGGCGAGCCAATAGCCTCGGCCATCGGTGCATTGCAGCTCGAATGGACGGATCAGCTTCCCGCTTGCAAGTTCTTCCGGATAGAAGTCGGGTGTCAGGATCGCGACACCCTGGCCGGCGACGGCGGCTGCGGCCTCATAGGCCTGGGCGCCATAAAAGCTTGTGCTTCGCTTCTCGAGGCTGGGAATCGGCACACCAGCTGCTTCCAGCCATTGGTGCCACCAAGGATCAGTGGGATCGAAAATCCGAAGCTTCAATAGGTCGGCGGGCTCATGAATGCCGCCAATGCTTTCCGCGAGTGCCGGGCTCAGCATGGGCGTGAAGTAGACCTCCATCAGTTTGTCCGCCCGTAGGCCGGGCCACTCGCCCCTGCCTGAGCGTATGCCGACATCGACCGCTTCGCGGCCGAAATCGACCAGCGAATCCGAAGTGCTGAGCCGTACGGCGATATTCGGATTGGCGAGCTGAAAATTGCCGAGCTTACGCGCAAGCCATTGGGACGCGAATGTCGCCAGACAGGTGATCTGTAGCGTTACTTCCGTTTCGCCGCGTGCCTCGGCCATCGCGAGTTGCAGCATTTCGAAGGCTTCCGTGACCTGTGGAGCCAGCCGTTCTCCAGTCTCGGTCAGACTGATGTGGCGTGGACGACGCAAAAACAGCGGCTCGCCGACATTCTCCTCCAGCAGCTTTATCTGGTAGCTCACGGCCGTCTGAGTCATGCCGAGTTCTTCGCCCGCGCGCGTAAAACTGCCAAGCCGCGCCACCGCCTCGAAGACCCGCAGGGCGTTCAACGGAAACTGTTTCGACAGCTTCATGGATAAGTTCTCTTTATGCGTCCAAACGATTGTTCGATTGGAATTGCAGCATTTATTGGCGCAATCTGCAACCCAACGGATCAGATTATTGAGGTGAAGTTATGGATTGCGCCGTTATCGAACAAGAGTGCCACGCAAGGGCTGCCGGGACTTCCAGTTGGCTCTCCGGCTTTGCCCGAAGACTGCTGCGCCGGCTTTCGGAATGGGACAGGCTGGAGCTCGAGGGTATGCCAGATCGCGTGAAGCGCGACCTTGGTTTCATGGATGGACGCGAGCCGCGCTACGACAGGGAGTTCTGGCGGTAGGGCTCGGGATGGGAACGATGGCAGCACCGCGAGGTGCTGCCCGTCATGTCAGGCCTTCTTCATTCGCTCGACGGCCATCAGCACCCGCTCGGGCGTTGCCGGTGCATCGAGCTTCGGGCAGACCTTGTAGTTTGCGACGCTGGCGACGGCCATCGAAAGGGCCTCGAGCACCGAAATCGCCAGCATGAAGGGCGGTTCGCCGACTGCCTTGGAGCGGCCGATCGTGTGCTCGGCATTCTCCGACCATTCGGCAAGCCGTACGTTGAAGATCTTCGGTCGGTCAGAGGCGAGCGGAATCTTGTAGGTTGATGGTGCGTGCGTGCGCAGCCGGCCCTTTTCATCCCACCACAATTCTTCCGTCGTCAGCCATCCCATGCCCTGCACGAAGGCGCCCTCGACCTGTCCGATGTCGATCGCCGGGTTCAGAGAACGCCCGACGTCGTGCAGGATATCGGTGCGGTCGATGAGGTATTCGCCCGTCAGTGTATCGATCGATACCTCCGAACAGGCTGCGCCATAGGAATAGTAGTAGAAGGGCGTGCCGCGGCCGGCGGCCCGATCCCAGTGAATCTTCGGTGTCTTGTAAAAACCGGCAGCCGAAAGCTGAACGCGGGCGAGGTATGCCTGCCTGACGAAATCAGCAAAGGCGAACTCCTTGTCGCCAACGCGCACCCGGTTCGGCAGGAAGACGACGTCTGTCGATGGGACGCCCCACTTCTCGGCGGCAAAGGCGACCAGCCGTTCCTTGATCTGGCGGGCGGCATCGTAGGCGGCCATGCCGTTCAGGTCGGAACCCGAGGAGGCTGCCGTCGCCGAGGTGTTCGGTACCTTGCCTGTTGTCGTCGCCGTGATCTTCACGTGCTCGATATCGACCTGGAAACTGTCGGCCAATACCTGCGCGACCTTGGTATAAAGACCCTGGCCCATCTCCGTGCCGCCGTGGTTCAGATGGATCGAGCCATCCTGATAGACATGGACGAGCGCGCCCGCCTGGTTGAAGGCGGTCATGGTAAAGGAGATGCCGAACTTTACCGGCGTCAGAGCAATGCCCCTGCGGATGTAGCGGCTATTGCGGTTGAACTCGATGATGGCGTTGCGGCGCGCCTGGTACTCGGCGCCTTCTTCCAGTTCGCCAACGATGCGTTCGAGGATGTTGTCTTCGACTTCCTGGTGGTAAGGCGTCAGCGTGCGGCCAGAGCCGGGCTGGCCGTAGAAATTCAATTTACGGATCTCCAGCGGATCCTTTCCGGTCGCATAGGCGATCTCTTCGATGAAGCGCTCGGCGCCGAGCATGCCCTGCGGTCCGCCGAAGCCACGAAAGGCAGTGTTGGACACCGTATGGGTCTTCAACGGTTTCGAGCTTAGATGAACGTGCGGATAGAAGTAGCTGGAATCCGCATGAAAAAGAGCGCGGTCCGTGACCGGGCCCGAAAGGTCGGAAGAAAAGCCGCAGCGCGCCGCATAGGTCGCGTCGACCGCGTGAATGCGGCCGTCATCATCGAAGCCGAGTTCGTAGTCGACAAGGAAGTCATGGCGCTTGCCGGTGGCCGTCATGTCCTCATCGCGATCAGGTCGGAACTTGATGGCACGCTTCAGTTTCTTGGCGGCGATCGCTGCCAGAGCCGCGAACTGATTGCCCTGCGTTTCCTTGCCGCCGAAACCGCCGCCCATCCGGCGGACGTTGACGGTGATGGCATTCGACGGAATATTCAGCACGTGGCCGACGATATGCTGGATTTCGCTCGGATGCTGCGTGGACGACCAGATGACGACGTCGTCGTCCTCGCCCGGGATGGCCACGGCGATATGGCCTTCCAGATAGAAGTGCTCCTGGCCACCGATCCGCATCTGGCCCTTCAGCCGGCGCGGGGCATTTTCCATTTCCGCCTTCGCATCGCCGCTCTGCAGGGTCATCGGCGTGATGACGAGTGGGCTGCCGTTCTCGAGCGCGCCGTCGATATCGCTCCAATGTGGCAGGTCGCGATACTCGATCTTCGCCTTGCGGGCAGCCCGTCGGGCTATCTCGCGCGTCTCGGCGATGACGGCGAAGATCGGCTGGTTGTGGAATTCGACCTTCTTCTCGGCAAGCAGCGGCTCGTCGTGGCTGCCGTTGGAACTGACATCATTGACGCCGGGAACGTCCTTGCCGGTGAGAACCCAGACAACGCCGGGCGTCGCCGTGACCTCAGAGAGATCCATGCTGACGATTTCGGCGTGCGCCCGGTCGGACAGGCCGAGTGCGCCGTGCAGCAGGCCGGCGGGCTCCGGAAGGTCGTCGATGTAGTCGGCCGATCCGGTTACATGCTTGTGCGCGGAATCGTGGCGCAAGGCGTCGTGCATCGCGCCGTTGATGATGAATTTTGGATCGGCGAAGGTCGACTTGTCCATTATGCCACCTCCTCGAAGCGGTGGAGCTCAGCTGGCGCGCCGGATGTTTCCAGGAAGAAGCGCGTCAACAGGTTTTTCGTTGTCAGCTGGCGATACTCGGCCGTTGCGCGCCAATCGGTCAGCGGCTGGAAGTCGGCGTCGAACTCTGCACGCACTTCTTCGATCGTCTGTTCGTTCCATGGCCGGCCCATGAGCGCATTCTCGACGTTGCGCGCACGCTTCGGCGTTGCGGCCATGCCGCCGAAGGCGATGCGGATGTCGTTAACGTCGCCTTCGCCGTCCAGCGTCAGATAGAAGGCGCCGAGAACCGCCGTGATATCTTCATCGCGGCGCTTGGTGATCTTGTAGACGGCAAACTGGGTTTCTTCCGCCGGGTAGGGCACGAAAATGCTCTCGACAAATTCGCCGGGGCGCCGATCCTGCTTGCCGTAGTCGATGAAGAAATCTTCCAGCCGCAGCATGCGCGTTCCGGCCAGGGAGCGCAGCTTCACCGTCGCTCCAAGGGCAATCAACGGCGGTGGCATATCGCCGATCGGCGAACCGTTCGCGATATTGCCGCCGATCGTACCCATGTTGCGCACCTGATCGCCGCCGATGCGGTTGATGAGGCGGCCAAGCGTCGGCACCTTGCCGGCGATGGTCTCGAAAGCACGGCTGTAGGTGACACCCGCGCCGATCGTGAAGCCGCCGTCGCCAGCGGTGATCGACTGCAGATCGGTCAGATGGCTTATGAAGACGACGGGGTCCAGGGCACGCATCTGCTTGGTTACCCAGAGGCCCACGTCGGTCGATCCGGCGACGATGGTGGCGTTCGGCTCTTCGGACAGCACACGCGCCAGCGCGTCCAGCGATCCGGGCAGGATCAGCCGGCTCTCTGCCGTGGTGATCGTGACGGTCTCACTGTTTCGCATCGCCCAGAGGCGCGAGATGATCTCGGAGCGGGTTTTCTCCAGTGGATCGAAGAGCGCGCTCGGGCGGGTGTGGCTTACCTGCTCGGCGGCCTTCACGATCGGCTCATAGCCGGTGCAACGACAGAGGTTGCCTTGCAGTGCCTTTTCGATGTCTGCGCGGCTCGGCTTGTCGTTGGAAAGCCAGAGGCCGTACATCGACATGATGAAACCCGGCGTGCAGAAGCCGCATTGCGAGCCGTGGCAATCGACCATCGCCTGCTGTACCGGATGCAGCGTGCCGTCCTTGGCGGCCACATGCTCGACGGTGACGACATGGGTGGCGTTCAGTGACCCCATGAAGCGGATGCAGGCGTTGACGGACTCATAGTGCAGCTTGCCATCGATCAGCCGTCCGACAAGGACGGTGCAGGCGCCGCAATCGCCCTCCGCGCATCCTTCCTTCGTGCCGGTCAGCCGGCGCTTCAACCGGAGATAATCGAGAAGCGTCTCGGTCGGCCGGACATCGCCAAGCGTGATGTCCTCGCCATTCAGGATGAAGCGGATGCTGTCGTTCATATTGTTCCCTGGTTTTTATCTTTGTTTTGAATGGTTATGCCGCGGTCCAGCCTCCGTCAATCGAGATGTGGGTCCCGGTCACTTGCCGGGCCTCGTCGCCCGCGAGGTAGAGAGCGAGCGCGCCGATCTCTTCGGCCTTGACGAATTCATGCGTTGGTTGCGCCTTGAGGATCACTTCGGTCTTGACCTGCTCCTCGGTGATGCCGCGCGCCTTGGCCGTATCCGGGATCTGCTTCTCGACGAGGGGCGTCAGCACGTAGCCTGGGCAGATCGCGTTCACGGTTATGCCGAATTCGGCAAGTTCGAGCGCGGCGGTCTTCGTCAGGCCCAATATACCATGCTTTGCCGCGACATAGGCGGATTTGAAGGGTGAGGCGACCAATCCGTGCGCGGAGGCGATGTTGATGATGCGGCCTAGCTTCTTTGCCTTCATCAGCGGAATCGCCGCCCGCATTGTGTGAAACGAGCTGGACAGATTGATGGCTATGATCTGGTCCCACTTTTCGATCGGGAAATCCTCGATCTTCTCGACGTGCTGAATGCCGGCGTTGTTGACCAGCACATCCACGCTGCCGAAGGTCTTGGCGGCCGTTTCGATCAGATCCGCGATTTCGATCGGCTTTGTCATGTCTGCCGGATGGTAGATCACCTTTGCCTTCGAGACTGATTCAAGCCTCTCGACTATCGCCTTGATTTCCTCGGGCTTTCCGAAGCCGTTGATGACGACGTTGTCGCCCTTGCCGGCAAAGGCTGTCGCGATCGCAAGCCCGATGCCGCTGGTGGATCCGGTGACGACGACTGTTCTGGCCATACGCTTCTCCTTAAGCTGTTTTGCAACGCAATAGAGCTGGAGGTTATGCGCAAAGCATCTCTGCTGGCAATTGCGGTCAAGGCAAAACTCTTGTGTCGAAGCGATGGCGGGTTCTTTCCTCAATCGTCCTCCTGTCCTATTGATTTCTCCCGACAATCACGATCAGCGGGAGGGCTGGCATGAGCGGGTATGTTCTGGCAATCGATCAGGGGACGACATCGACACGAGCGATCGTCTTCGACGGCGAGATGAAGATTGCCGGTGCGGGCCAGAAGGAGTTCCGCCAGATCTATCCGCGATCCGGTTGGGTCGAGCACGATCCAGAGGAAATCTGGGATTCCGTCATCTCGACGATCAAGATGGCGATCCGTGAGGCCAGGATCACGGCAAAGGACATTGCGGCGCTTGGCATTACCAACCAGCGCGAGACGGTTGTGGTCTGGGAACGCGAGAGCGGCAAGCCGATCCACAACGCGATCGTCTGGCAGGATCGCCGCACGGCAAGCTATTGCGACAAGCTGAAGAGGCAGGATCTCGAAAAGACCTTCACGAAGAAAACCGGCCTTCTCCTCGATCCATACTTCTCCGGCACCAAGCTTTCGTGGCTGCTCGCGAACGTGAAGGGTGCGCGGGCACGCGCCGCCAAGGGCGAATTGTGCTTCGGCACGGTCGATACCTTCCTGATCTGGCGGCTGACCGGCGGCAAGGTGTTCGCGACCGATGCGACGAACGCCTCTCGCACGCTGATGTACAACATTGCTGACAACAGCTGGGACAAGGATCTTCTCGATATCCTGCGCGTTCCGGCAGCCATGCTGCCCGAGGTGAAGGACTGCGCCGACGATTTCGGTACGACCGAGAAAGCAATCATCGGAGCGGAGATCCCGATCCTCGGCGTCGCCGGGGATCAGCATGCCGCGACGATCGGGCAGGCCTGCTTCGAGCCGGGCATGATGAAGTCGACCTACGGCACCGGCTGTTTCGCGCTGCTCAACACCGGGAGCGATATGGTTCGCTCGAAGAACCGGCTGTTGACGACGATCGCCTATCGGCTGAATGGCGAGACCACCTACGCGCTCGAGGGCTCGATCTTCATCGCGGGAGCGGCCGTGCAGTGGCTTCGTGACGGGCTTGGCATCATCGATACCGCCTCGCGCACCGGCGAGTTGGCCGATGCCGCCGATCCGACGCAAGAGGTCTACTTGGTTCCAGCCTTCACCGGCCTCGGCGCACCGCATTGGGATGCCAATGCCCGTGGGGCGATCTTCGGCCTGACGCGCAACAGTGGTCCCAAGGAATTCGCTCGTGCCGCGCTTGAGGCGGTTTGCTACCAGTCCCGTGATCTGCTCGACGCCATGCACAAGGATTGGAAGGGCGGCGTGGAGAGCACTGTTCTTCGTGTCGATGGCGGCATGGTTGCCTCCGACTGGACGATGCAGCGGCTTGCGGACATTCTCGACGCGCCTGTCGATCGGCCCGTCATCCTCGAAACCACGGCGCTTGGCGCTGCCTGGCTTGCCGGCAGCAAGGCCGGTGTCTGGCCGGACCGCGTTGGCTTTGCCAAGAGTTGGAAGCGCGACCACCGTTTCGAACCAAGCCTGGACGAGAAGACGCGTGCGGCGAAGCTGAAGGGATGGCGGAGTGCCATCAAACGCACGCTTGCCGACGTCTGACGAGCGCGGTCCGGCTCGCTGAGGGTGCAGGTAGGTCGGCTATTCCTCGATCTCGCCAGCCGCTCGGCTCATGCGATGCTCGAGAAAAGTCAAACGGTTCTCCTTGATGGCTTGAAGGGCGGACATGTCGCTGCCCGCTATCTTCAGGTGCGGCAGATGCTCTCGGTAAACGAGTTCGAATATCGCGGCGCGCGTGCCCGGATCGACGGGGTTGGCCTCGTAGACGGGTAAGTCCGCGTGGATCGAGGGGCGGCCCGTCGCCTGTTCGATGCGCGTGAAATAGACCGGCTTGCCTTTGATCCGCGTTGTCGTTGCCGACATGTCGGCGCAGATTTCAAGCGCCTGCAGGATCGTGAACCTCTCCTGTCTTGTAGGCAGAACAAACCGGTGCATGATGTCCATCGAGCGGCCGCTGTCGCTCAGATTGGCGATGATGGCGAGATCGCCGAGACGGATCATGATGGTTTGCGTTTCGTGGACGGTGACGAAGTCGAAGTCCTCACGATAGCGATCGTCGTCAATCGCCAGGATGACGATCGAGCCCAATACCTCTGGCGCGATGTGCGCGCCGGTGTAGGGGGACCTGGCGAGGCAATGAATGTGATGCAGCGTCGCCCAGTCGGTGTTCTTGTCTTGCATCACCGCTTCCACGCGGTGATCCGGGTTGATCGGGATGGCGCCGTCCTTGATCAGGAACTTCAGGAAGATCCAGGAAAGCCAGGCAAACAGCAGGCGTTGTGCATCACTGTCGAGATGGCGCAGAAGTTTCGAGTGTCCGCCTTCCATTAGTCGCCGCACCGGCTGTTCAAGCTTTCTTCCGAGCATCGAATTGCAGTCCTTGCAGCAGGGGATCGTGTGGCGACCGTATCGCCGACCATGGTATTCGTGCGGCAGGCTGACCTCCTTGTCGTAGAGGTCGTACTTCCGCAGGATCCACTTGGGCAGGACGTGTTCCCGGTTGACCACTTTACTGTCGAGGGGTTCGCAGCAGATCAGGCACCGTGTCTTTTTGCTGACGAGGTCAATGAAGGTGTCGGTATCGATGTAGACCTTGGGGTCATTCAAATACGGTGAAGGCGTCATGTCCTTGTCTCCCGTCGGATCGATGCGGATAATATGCACCGAGTTTCCCGTCAGGTCGCGCGAAACTGCGGCGTGTTCGGACTTGCCTGTTTCAGTCACGGAGGAGTTGGCATGGTTGCGGTCACGGTGGAGCTGCGGAATGTCGAGGGTACGCAAGCGGCGATGGGGTGGGCCGGTTCGCACACCATCGTTGTCGATCGTCCGGAGGGGAAGGCCGGTGGGCAGGGGCTCGGCTTCAACGGCGCACAGCTTCTGGCGCTGGCGCTCGGCGGGTGCTTTTGCAACGACCTGCGCTATGTCGCCGAAGAGATGGGCGTCTTGCTTGGGAGGATTGCGGTCTCGGTGGCGCTGGAGCTCGAGGGGAGTCCGCTGCTCGCCAAATCGGCCAAGATGACCGTTCTCTGCGAAAAGCAGGATGGCGACGGCGCCGAACGTGTCATCGAACGGGCGAAGGAGGTCTGCATGGTCGCCAATTCGCTGGGGCGTGGGGTTGCCGTTTCGATTGAGCATGCCGCCGCCTAGGCCCTATAGCCGGAACTGAAGCGGGCACGATAGGCAGTGACGGGTTGAGATGACCGCCAGCAAGGGCTATGAGCTGCCGACCGCAAGCGGCTTCCGCAAACCAACAAGGGCGCATCCTGCATGACTCCAGAGTTCCTCGTCACTCATTCCGGTGGCTTCCATGCGGATGAGGTGCTGTCGAGCGTCATCCTCACCCGGCTCTTCCCGCAGGCTCGAGTGATCCGCAGCAGGGCGCCGGAGTGGATCAAGCCGGGCGCCGACCGCATCATCTATGACGTCGGCGGCGCGTATGATGCCTCTCAGCGTATCTTCGACCACCATCAGCGTGGCGCACCGCTGCGCGACGACGGGCAGCCCTTCAGCTCGTTCGGCCTGATCTGGAAGCACTACGGCCGCGACTATCTTGTCGCCACCGGCATTCCCGAAGCTCACGTCGAGGCATTGCATGCCTCGTTCGACCTCTCCTTCGTGCTGCCGATCGATCTGACTGACAATGGTGCGCTCAGCCCGTCCGGACCGCTGGCCGGGCTGACGCTACCGACCTTGCTGGAAACCTTGAAGCCGGTGTTCGACGAAACGGACGCGAATGCCGATGATCGCAGATTTCAGGATGCCGTCGCCATCGCCCGCAGTTTTGTCGAGGCAAAGATCGCTCAAAGCGCCGCCAAACTGCGGGCAGAGACGCTCGTGCTTCAGGCGATAGAGCGTACAGGGCAAGGGCGCGTGCTCGAACTTCCGATGGGAATGCCTTTCCGTCCCGCGATCGTCAAGGTCGGCGCCGATCACCTGCTCTTTGTTGTTCATCCGCGAGAAAGGGATTGGTGCGTCACCGGCATTCGCCGCGGGGACGAGGGGTTCGAACTTCGCGCGGATCTGCCTGCTGCCTGGGCCGGCTTGACCAATCACGACCTGGAGGCGGTCTGCGGCGTCGAGGGCGCAACCTTCTGCCACAACGGCCGCTTCGTCGCCGCAGCCAAGACTCGCGAGGCTGCGTTGGCGATGGCGGAGCTGGCCGTACAGGAGGCCATCAAGGTCGGATCAGGCTGACTGGATGGAGATAGCTAGCGCTCGTCAGGCCCGACCGTAGCAAGAACGGCTGCGACAGCAGACGTCGTCCGTTTGCCGCATTCGGCGCGCCGGCCGCCGCCGTCAGGGCCGCGGCATCTCCTTTTGCGCGCTGCAATTTTTTGCTGCGTTCTGTCGGATGTCACGCTACTCCTTCGTCATTCAGGAAGAGGAGTAAGACATGCTTTATGCAATCCTTTGCTACGCCAATGAAGAGACGGTGTTCTCCTGGACCAAGGAGGAGGAAGACGCCGTGATGGCGAAGCTTATTGCGGTCCAGGCTCCCTTGGCCGAGCGCGGCAAGCTTGGTCCTGTCGGCCGGCTGATGCCGACGACGGCGGCGACCACCGTGCGCAAGGGCAAGGAAGAACCGCTCGTTCTCGATGGCCCCTTCGCGGAAACGAAGGAGGCACTCCTCGGTTTTTACGTGGTTGATTTCGACACTCTGGAGGAGGCCGTTGCGTTCTCCAAGGAGCTTTCCACGGTCAACCCCGGTTCTACGTCTTACGAAATTCGGCCGTTCTACGTGTTCCGACCGGGAGTTTCTTCGGCATGACAGACATTGCCTGGATCGACGTGACGCTTGCTTCGGCCCGACCGAAGGCGCTTGGCGCGCTGCTCAGATACTTCCGCGATCTCGATATCGCGGAGGAGGCCTTCCAGGAGGCCTGCCTGCGCGCCATCCGCAACTGGCCGGACAAGGGGCCGCCGCGCGATCCGACGGCATGGCTGATCTTCGTCGGCCGCAACAGCGGCATCGACGCCGTGCGCAAGCGTTCGAAGACGCAGGCACTTCCGGATGAAGAACTGATCTCCGATACCAGCGATGCCGAGAGCGATATTGCCGAACGGCTTGATGATTCCAACTATCGCGACGATATCCTGCGGCTGCTCTTCATCTGCTGCCACCCGGATCTGCCGGCGACGCAGCAGATCGCATTGGCGCTGCGCATCGTCTCGGGCCTGTCAGTACAGCAGATTGCGCGCGCCTTTCTTGTTGGCGAAAGCGCGATGGAGCAGCGGATCACGCGGGCCAAGGCTCGCGTTGCCAAGGCCGGCGTGCCCTTCGAGACGCCGGACGCGCAGGAGCGGGCCGAGCGGCTCTCGATCGTCAGCACGATGATCTACCTTGTTTTCAACGAGGGTTACAGCCAAGCCGACCCGAAGCACGACGCCTGTGCCTTCAGCGACGAGGCGATCCGGCTCGCGCGGCTCCTGCTGCGCATCTTCCCCGGGGAGCCTGAACTGATGGGTCTGCTCGCGCTGATGCTCCTGCAGATTTCGCGGCGCCAGGCCCGCTTCAACGGCGAAAACGATATCGTGCTGCTCGAGGATCAGGATCGCTCGCTGTGGAACCATGAGCTGATCAATGAGGCACTGGCGCTGCTCGACAAGGCAATCCGCCATCGCCAGCCCGGTCCCTATCAGCTACAGGCGGCAATCGCGGCGCTGCACTCGCGGGCGAAGCGCGCCGAGGATACCGATTGGGAAGAGATCGAGCTGCTTTATCGGGCGCTGGAGCGTATTCAGCCGTCGCCGGTCATTACGCTCAACCGCGCCGTTGCCGTTTCCAAACTCAAAGGGCCGGACGTGGCGCTGGCACTCGTCGAAACGCTTGGCGAGAAGCTCGATGGCTACTTCTACTATCACGGCCTGCGTGGGGGGCTGCTGAAGCAGATCGGTCGTGCCCGCGAGGCGCACGAAGCCTTCGATCGCGCCATAGCACTTGCTCATTCGGCAGCGGAAGCCGCGCATATCCGCCAGCAGATCGACAGCCTCGCCCATGGGGCCGCGCAGCCGATCGCGAAATAACTCCAGAAATAATTACGCCGGGTTGTCGGAACTGGAAAACCTCCCACGTCCTTGTAACAACCTCATCGCAAACAGGTTTCACTCAATAGGAGGAATGCCGAGATGACCGCAGAAGCCCAACACGAACTGGTTCTCGTCCGGGAATTCGACGCCCCGCGCGAGAAGATCTTCAAGGCCTGGACCGATCCTGTCCTGATGAAGGAATGGTTCGTGCCACGTCCCTGGACCCTTGCTGATGTGAATGTCGATGCACGGCCGGGCGGCTCCAACCTCATCGTCATGCGCAGCCCCGAGGGCCAGGAGTTTCCGAACCGCGGAGTCTATCTGGAGATCGTCGAAAACGAGAAGATCGTCTTCACCGATGCATTCACCAGCGCCTGGGTGCCATCCGAAAAGCCGTTCTTCGTCGGCATCATCTTGCTCGAAGACCTCGGCAACGGCCGGACGAAATATACCGCCAAGGCGCGGCACTGGACCGCGGCCGACAAGGAACAGCACGAGCAGATGGGCTTCCACGAAGGCTGGGGCAAATGCGCCGACCAGCTCGCCGAGTTGCTGCCCAGGATTTGAGACGAGAATCGAAACAGGGGGATAGAGGCATGTCTGCAATTGTTGATTCAACTGCCGGGCTTCCGCGCTGGCAGACCGTCACCGGCGCAGTCATGAGCGGGCTGATCGTGGCCTTCCTGGTGTTCGACGGCGCGATCAAGCTGGTGCCGATCGCGCCGGTCACCGAGACGATGACGGCGCTCGGTTATTCGGGCGACCCGATGCTTGCTCGCGCCCTCGGTATCGTGACTCTGTTGTGCGCGCTGCTCTATGCAATTCCGCGGACGTCGGTGCTCGGGGCAATCCTGCTCACCGGCCTGCTCGGAGGCGCGATTGCGACGCATCTGCGTGTCGGGAGCCCGGTCTTTTCCCACCTGCTGTTCGGCGTCTATCTCGGGCTCATTGCATGGGGTGGCCTTTATCTCAGATACGAAGCCGTTCGGAAAATGATTCCATTCAGGCGCTGAAACCGTTGATTTCAGAATCAAAATTCCGCCGCGATCCCAGGTCGCGGCGGTACTGCTTATCGATATTCTCGAACGATCGGTTCCAGAATTTATGTTTGCCCTGAGGCCGCTCAATCCTTATCTCCATCTGTAGATACAACGGGATGCGAGCGATGGAACTAGGCCTCTACACCTTTGCCGACGTGAACCCGAACCCGAGCCGAAGCAAGGGTGAGGAAGGGGCCGAGCGGCTGAAGCATCTGATCGAGGAAATCGAACTCGCGGACCAGGTGGGGCTCGACGTATTCGGATTGGGCGAGCACCACCGGCCCGATTATGCGGCCTCGGCTCCGACCGTCGCTCTCGCGGCCGCTGCGATGAAAACCAAGAACATCAGGCTGACCAGCGCAGTGACCGTGCTGAGTTCAGACGATCCGGTTCGGGTCTTCCAGCAGTTCGCAACACTCGACCTGCTTTCGAACGGGCGTGCCGAGATCATGGCTGGACGAGGCTCGTTCATCGAGTCCTTCCCGCTGTTCGGCTACAATCTCGAGGACTACGACCAGCTGTTCGAGGAAAAGCTAGACCTGCTGATGGCCCTCCGCGACGAGGAAGTGGTCACCTGGACGGGCGAGTTGCGTGCGCCGATCAATGGCCGTGGCGTCTACCCGCGTCCGCTACAGGATCCATTACCCTTGTGGATCGCCGTCGGCGGCACGCCGCAATCGGTTGCGCGTGCGGGCGCGATGGGCTTGCCGGTGGCGCTGGCGATCATCGGCGGCGAGCCGCGCCGCTTCGCGCCGTTGTTCGATCTCTACCGTGAGGCCGCTCGCCGGGCAGGGCAGGAGGCATCGAAGCTCAAGACCAGCATCAACGTGCATGGCTTCATTGCCGATACGACGGATGCTGCTGCCGATCAGTTCTATGGCCCGCAGGCCGAGGTCATGAACCGGATTGGTCGCGAGCGCGGCTGGGCGCCGACGAACCGAGCGCACTTCGACATGTCGCGCGGACCGACCGGGGCTCTGTTTGTGGGCGATCCGGAATTGGTCGCGGAAAAGATCATCGCGCATCATCGGTTGTTCAAGAACGACCGTTTCCTGCTGCAGATGGCGATCGGCTTGATGCCCCACGATCAGATCATGCGCGGCATCGAACTCTACGGCACGAAAGTCGCGCCGCTCGTCAGAAAGGCATTGACTGAAAGCGACGAAGAGGCGAAAGCCACCGCCTGAAGCTGGAGCATGATGCCGTAAAGGATGAATTGGATTCTGAACGCCGTCGTGCTCTCATCCTGATCGAGAGCCGGCCGACCGGCCGAAGAAGGCCGGATAGACATTCATGATCATTGAAAGCGAAGACGAACTCCTCAAGCTGAAGGAAATCGGGCGAATCTGCGCCAATGCCCTGCAGGTGATGAGCGCATCGCTTGAACCGGGTATCACGACCCTGGAGCTCGATCAGATCGGCCGTAAAGTGTTGGAAGATGCCGGTGCGCGGTCTGCGCCCGAACTTTGCTACCAGTTTCCCGGTGCGACCTGCATCAGCGTGAACGAGGAAATCGCCCACGGCATTCCAGGCCCGCGTGTCATTCGCCCGGGGGATCTGGTCAATATCGATGTCTCAGCGGAGAAGGACGGATTCTTTTCCGACACCGGCGCGTCGTTCAGTGTTCCGCCGCACAGGTCCAAGATCGAAAAGCTCTGCCGCGACGGCAAAAGGGCGCTGTGGGTTGGGCTTAACCAGGTGAAATCGGGCGAGCCGCTCGCCAAGATCGGGCAGGCTGTCGGCGCCTTCGCCCTGAAGAATCGCTATACGCTCGTTGCCAATCTGGCGAGCCACGGGATCGGCCGTTCGCTGCACGAGGAGCCGGCCGAGCTCTCGACCTGGCCGGATCCGTCCGAGAAGCGAATGATCACGGAAGGCCTTGTCTTCACGGTCGAGCCGTTCCTCTCGCTCGGCGCAACATGGGCGGAAGGCGGCGACGACGCCTGGACGCTCTACGCGGACCCGGAGGCCCCGACCGTGCAATACGAGCACACTGTCGTCGCCACGCGAAATGGTCCGCTGATCCTGACGCTGCCGGAAGGCGGCGCCTGAGGCCTCACTCGCCCGAACGTCCGCCGGCAAGAATTTCGCCGGCCGCGCGCTCCAGAATGCCGGCGATGCGCTTGGCCTCGTCCTTCGACCAGGGATAGCGGAGCCGGAGGGCCGATTTCAGCAGCATGCGGGCTGCCGCGACCTCGGTCTTGTCTTCCGGGAAGCCGTCCTCGTCCCGATCGCCATTGCGGCTTTCTGGGTCGAAAATCTTGCGGACATGCGCCATCTTCGCGCCGATTTTCTCCAGCTTTCCGAGCGTCATGTCGATCATCGACTGGTTCTCCTCGACGAGCCTGCGGCCGCTCTCCGTGATGCGGTAGAGCTTCTTGGCGCCTTCGCTCTCCACGTCGGCAAGGCCGGTTTCTTCCAGGTAGGTTAGCGCCGGATAGATTACCCCGGGGCTTGGAACATAGAAGCCGCCCGACCGCTCTTCCAAGAGCTTGATCAACTCGTAGCCGTGGCGGGGCTGTTCCACCAGCAGGGCCAGGATCACCAGCTGCAGGTCGCCTGACGCGAATTTCCGCCCCATGCGAAAACCGCCACCACCCATCATTCCGCCTCTAAAACCTCTCATAGGTCACTCCTTAGATGTATCTTTCACTATGTCGTAAAACATATATCGTAAGATAATCGCTTTCAAGGGCTGGCGGTATGATTTCGTGAGATTGATCAATCGATCAGAAATTCTTGATTGTCGGCGCCGTGTTGCAGCGCGATAAACACGTCATGTTGGCACGTAATGAAACCTTCCCCGAAAACTTGTTTCGAACTGGCCTTGCAGGCGCCATTGCCATGGCCGCCGCGATGGGCTTTGGACGCTTTTCCTACACGCCGATCCTGCCGAGCATGATCAGCGGCGTGCCGCTCTCGGCCGCCGATGCCGGCTTCATCGCCTCTGCGAACTTCGTCGGCTATCTGGTGGGCGCTGTTCTCGCCGCCTATGGGTGGGCAACAGGACGTGAGCGCAAGGTCGCACTTCTTGCGCTCGCGGCAACAGCATTGCTTCTTGCTGCCATGGCCATGACGACATCCGTCACGGTCTTTGCAGTCATCCGTTTCCTGGCGGGTGTTGCAAGTGCCTTTGCTCTCGTCTTCAGTTCACAGATCGTGCTTAGCCACGGAGCCATGGCCGGCAACGACCATGTGCAGGCAGCCCATTTCGGCGGCCCGGGTGCCGGCATCGCGCTTTCATCGGTGATGGTGCTGCTGGTCGGGTTGCTCTTTGACGGAAGCGGCGACGCCTGGCGGGCGTCCTGGGTTGGGGGTGCCATTTATTCGGCTCTCAGTCTGCTGGTAGTCTGGTGGCTGCTGCCGTCGGGCCCGGCTGCCCCGGCACAGACCGGCAAGGAACCGCGGATCGCCTGGAGCCTGCCGATGCTGCTTGTCACGGCGTCCTATGGTCTGTTCGGGTTCGGCTATGTGATTACAGGCACATTTCTGGTGACGATCGCGCGCATGGATGCCGCCGGGCCGATGGTTGAGTTTCTCTGCTGGTTCATCGCCGGCCTGACAGCTTCGGTCGCGCTTTTTGCATGGAAACCGTTCGTCCGTCCGCTAGGATTGGGCTGGGTCTACGTGGCGGCGCTGCTTATCGAGGCGGTCGGTGTGTTGGCGACTGTTCTACTGCCGCACTCTGTTGCGCCGCTGATTGGGGGAGCGTTGTTTGGAGCGACCTTTCTCGCGATCACCGCCTATGGCCTGCAGATCGGCCGCAAACTTTCGCCAGCCAGCCCGCGCCGGATATTGGCGACGATGACGGCAGCATTCGGGGTCGGGCAGATTGTGGGCCCCATTGTTGCTGGCTGGATGGCCGAGCGAACCGGCAGCTTTACCACGCCGACTTACGCTGCCGCGGCGGCGCTGCTGGTGTGCGCAATGCTGGTGATGCCGGTCGCCAAAAAGCTGTCATAGCGCGTTACAAGTGCGTAACAATGGGGTGAGCCCATTGCCGCTCTTTGCGAACTGCCGTAGTTTTCGCCGCAATCTGTCTGTTTAGAGACATCGAAGACTCCAGTTCAGGAAAGCAAGCTCTCCCGTGTTCGTATCGTATTTCCCCAGGCCCAGGCTTTTCTTCATCTCAGCTGTTGCTTGGGCACTTCTGGCCGTTCTCTTCTGGTATTTCGTGGGATCCAGCCTCGGCTCGGTGATCGGCCTCCCGCCGCAGGCTCCAGGGGAGGAGGCTCCAATCGGTGTTTCGGTCTTCTGGTCGGCTCCGTTCCTGTGGTTCTACATCTATTATGCTTTGGCCGTGGCGCTCTTTGCCGCCTTCTGGTTTACCTACAGCCCGCATCGCTGGCAGATGTGGTCGGTGCTCGGCTCGGCACTGATCATCTTCAATACTTACTTTTCGGTTCAGGTGAGCGTCGCCATCAATGCGTGGTATGGACCGTTCTATGACCTGATCCAGCAGGCGCTTGCCAAGACGGCGCCGGTGACCGCAATGCAACTCTACCTCGGCATGTTGGGCTTTGCCGGCATCGCCTTCGTGGCGATCACCGTCGGCGTGCTCAACCTCTTCTTCGTAAGCCATTGGATCTTCCGCTGGCGCACGGCGATGAACGAATACTACATGGCGCACTGGCCGAAGCTCAGGCATATCGAGGGCGCCTCGCAGCGTGTCCAGGAAGACACGATGCGCTTTTCCTCCACGGTCGAAAGCCTCGGCGTCAGCCTCGTCAGCTCGGTCATGACGCTGATCGCCTTCCTGCCGGTGCTCTTCAAGATCGGCGCTAATATCACCGAGTTGCCGCTGATCGGTGAGGTGCCGCATGCGCTCGTCTGGGCCGCAATCTTCTGGTCGATCTTCGGAACAGTCTTCCTCGGATTGGTCGGCATCAAGCTGCCAGGCCTCGAGTTCCGCAACCAGCGCGTCGAAGCCTCCTACCGCAAGGAACTCGTCTACGGCGAAGACCATGCCGACCGCGCAACGCCGCCGACCGTCGCCGAACTTTTCGCCAATGTGCGCCGCAACTATTTCCGGCTCTATTTCCACTACATGTATTTCAACGTCGCCCGCATCTTCTATCTGCAGGCGGATAACCTCTTCAGCCTGATCGTGCTCGTGCCGTCGATCGTCGCCGGCAAGCTGACGCTTGGCTTGATGACGCAGATCAACAACGTCTTCGACCAGGTGCGCGGCTCGTTCCAGTATCTCGTCAACTCGTGGACGACAATCGTCGAACTGCTGTCGATCTACAAGCGCCTGCGCACCTTCGAATCCGCGATCGAAGGCGAGCCGTTGCCTGATATCGACCAGCGCTATCTGGAGCGCGAGGCGGGCATCATCCACGCTGACGGCTAATGCCGTCGGCTGTGAGGCCCTCCTAGGCGAACCTCATCGCTGTTCTCGCGCGAGCCTTTGCGGCCACTTCCTCACGATCACGAGGAGGTTGGGAAGTCTCCAGCGAATCAAGCAACTCGTGGGCGCATGTCGCGATAGAATTGACTGCCCGTTCGAACGCCGCCTCATTGCGTTTCGATGGCTTGGTCGTTCCGCTCAGCTTCCGCACGAACTGAAGCGCCGCATCATGGATCTCCTCGTCCGTTGCTGGCGGATCAAAATTGAACAGGGGTTTGATATTCCGGCACATGACTATCTCCCGGTCGTCTTCTCTCCGCCACTGCGAGGAGGGTGGCGTAGGACAGAAGGTAGTCGCGTAAGCGCTAATTGCAAACGGACCAGATGGCCGCGCCGGCAAAAGGCGGAAGGGATGGCAATGCCTGCTTACAGACCCGAGGTTTGCGTCTGGTCCTGCAGCTTGCCCCGCGCTTCGATCATCGGGATCGCTTCCGAATAGCTGACGCAGGCGACGTCCGCGCGACGGCAGACATCGCTGACCAGCCGGTCGAGCGCGCGCCAATAGGCGCCGCCGTTCATCTCGACGAAGTGAAAGCCCAGCTGCAGCGGGATGCGGCTGCCTGAATACTGCTTGTCGAAGGCTTCCTTGAAGGCGGCATAGGAGCGGTCTTCGAATGCCTTCGAATCGGCCTTGTCCTCCTCGCCGTTGGAGTGGCGAACGAAGAGGTTGTAGTCCATGCCGATGATGGGTTTTTCGCGCGGGCCCTCGGGGATGAGTGGCAGGCCGAAGCGGATGATGCCGCTTTCCTCGACCGGCAGGGTCGGCCCCTTGGTCACCAGGCTGGCGTCATAGGTGAAGCCGGCCTTCCTTTCCGCGGCGATCATGTCGGCGCCCGGCGTTGCCGAGAGATAGGGCGCGCGGAAGCCGTGGATGCCGTGGTCGACCAGATCCTGCCAGCCCTTCGGCTCTTCGAGGTCGACGCTCTTCCAGGCGTTCTTCAAGGTGGCGTGGAAGGTGGCGAACTCCTTGCCCCAATCGGCCTCGCTCCACTGCCGTCCATCGAAGTGGCCGCAGGCGTGGCTCGAGATGTCGTGCCCCTCGAGGTGGGCGTGCCAGATGTTGCCGAGCCGCTCGCGAATCTCGTCGTCGCTCTGGGCAAAGCCGACATTGGATTTGCCAAGCTTCTGGTGCGGCGCCTGATAGGCCTTCTTGGCCGCCTGGTTCATCAGGAAAGTGCAGGAGAGGAAGTAGGTGAAGTGCGCTCCGTTCTTGGCGGCCATCTCACGGCTTTTCTGCCAGAGCGCATTGTCGTGCGCACCGTCGAACGAGATGATCACCAGCTGTTTCGGCTGGTCGGCAGCGCCCGCTGTGCCTGGAATGAACAGAGAAAGGGCGAGGGAGGCCTGGAAAAAAGAACGAAACATGGACACCGCGAGAATTTGTTTGCGGCTTTCCTGTTACAGAAATGCGGCGAAGCTGCGGTGACGCTGGCGTTTTTGCGCGGCTCCGGCTAAGTCTCGGAAAACGCACAGGAGATCGCCATGACATTGCTTATCGTCGGCATCATCATTTTCCTCGGACTTCATCTGATACGCGTCATCGCGCCCGGCTTTCGCCAGTCCATGGTCGACAGTCTCGGCGAGAACGGCTGGAAGATGGCGTATTCCATCGTCAGCATTCTCGCGCTGATCTTGCTGATCTACGGCTTCGGTCAGGCCCGTCAGGTGACCGGCTTGCTCTACACGCCGCCGGTCTGGATGGCGCACATCACCCTGACACTAATGCTGCTCGCAATGATCTGTCTGGTCGCCTCGCTGCTGCCGGCGGGGTATATCGCCGTCAAGGCGAAGCATCCGATGGTGCTATCGGTGAAGATCTGGGCCTTCTCGCACCTGCTGGCCAATGGCGAGACCTCTTCGGTACTGCTGTTCGGCGCTTTCCTGGCATGGGGTGTGATCCTGCGGATTGCGCTGAAGCGTCGTGAGCGTGCCGGCGAGCTCACCCTTCGTCCGTTCGTCTCGGGCAAGTATGATCTCTATGCCATCATCATCGGCGCGATCGCCTGGGCGCTCATCACGTTCAAGCTGCACGAGCTATTGATTGGCGTGGCTCCGATCGTTATGTGACGAATCTTTCCAATCCCCCTTACAACTGCTGAAAAATGGGGTAGAAGGCCCCACAATGTGCGTGCAACCCGCATGCCGAAGCATATCCGTGGCCGGAGACGAGAATGGCATTCAACGACGACAGCTTCATTCGTGAAGTCAATGAGGAACTGCGTTCCGACCAGGTGAAAGGCGCATGGCGCCGGTTCGGCCGCTACCTGATCGCGCTCGCCGTCCTGATCGTTCTCGGCACTGTCGGCTACAAGGTCTATGAATATTGGGACGACAACCAGTCCTCCGGCGCGGGTGACAAGTTCATCGCTGCCATGAAACTCGCCGACGAGAACAAGCACGACGAGGCGCTGGCTGCGCTTGAGACGCTCGAAAAGGAAGGCCACGGAGCCTATCCGATCCTCGCGCGGATGCGTGCCGCGAGCGTTCTCGCCCAGAAGGGCGATACGGCGGGTGCCGTGGCGGCCTTTGAGGTGATCGGCAAGGATAACGCCGCGCCGGCAGCTGTGCGCGATGCCGCCAGAATGCGTGCCGGCTGGCTGCTCATCGAAGGTGGCACCTACGAACAGGTTTCTGCCCAGGTCGAGGAAATGGCTGTTCCCGGCAACGCCTTCCGTCACTCCGCCCGTGAAGCACTCGGCCTTGCCGCCTACAAGGCTGGCAACATGCCGCAGGCACGCCAGTGGTTCCAGGCGATCGCCGACGATGCGCAGAGCCCGCGCAATGTTGCCAATCGTGCCCAGATGATGCTTGATAACATCACCGCATCCGGCAAGGCGCCCGCCGCACAGGGCTGAAAGTAAGGAATATCAATGAGCTTTACGGTCGCCATCGTCGGTCGCCCGAATGTTGGCAAGTCGACGCTTTTCAACCGCCTGGTTGGGAAGAAGCTGGCGCTTGTCGACGACACGCCGGGTGTCACCCGCGACCGTCGCCCCGGCGAGGCGCGGCTCGTCGACCTGCGTTTCACCATCGTTGATACCGCCGGTCTTGAAGAGGCCCATGAAGAGAGCCTTCAGGGCCGCATGCGCGCCCAGACCGAAGCGGCGATCGACGAGGCCGACCTTTCTCTGTTTGTCGTCGATGCCAAGACGGGCCTGACGCCTGTCGACACGGCGCTCGCCGAAATGCTGCGTCGTCGCGGCAAGCCGGTGGTGCTCGTGGCCAACAAGTCGGAAGCCCGCGGTTCGGACGCTGGTTTCTACGACGCCTATTCGCTCGGTCTTGGCGAGCCGACACCGATTTCTGCCGAGCACGGGCAGGGGATGCTCGACCTCAGGGATGCGATCGTTGCCGCGCTTGGCGAGGACCGGGCGTTTCCGCCGAAGGAAGATGTCGCCGTCACCGACGTCGATATCCCTCAGTCGTCCGGCGAGGAAGGCGAGGAAGACGAAGAACCTGTTTATGACGACACCAAGCCGCTGCGCGTGGCGATCGTCGGCCGCCCGAATGCCGGCAAGTCGACCCTGATCAACCGCTTCCTGGGTGAGGACCGGTTGCTGACCGGACCGGAGGCCGGCATCACGCGCGACTCCATCTCCGTCGAGTGGGATTGGCGCGGTCGCACCATCAAGATGTTCGACACGGCAGGCATGCGCCGCAAGGCCAAGGTGATCGAGAAGCTGGAAAAGCTCTCTGTTGCCGATACGCTCCGCGCCATCCGCTTCGCCGAACTCGTCGTCATCGTCTTTGACGCGACGATCCCCTTCGAGAAACAGGATCTGCACATCGTCGATCTCGTGCTGCGCGAGGGCCGGGCTGCCGTGCTCGCCTTCAACAAGTGGGACATGATCGAGGAGCCGCAGGCGGTTCTCGCGGACCTGCGCGAGAAGACCGATCGGCTGCTGCCGCAGGCGCGCGGCATCCGCGCCGTGCCGATCTCTGGCCAGACCGGTCGCGGGCTCGACAAGCTGATGCAGTCGATCATCGATACGGACAAGGTCTGGAACAAGCGCATCTCGACCGCTCGCCTCAACCGTTGGCTGGAGCAGCAGCAGGTTCAGCATCCGCCACCGGCAGTCTCCGGTCGCCGTATCAAGCTCAAGTATATGACGCAGGTGAAGGCCCGTCCGCCGGCCTTCATGATCTCCTGCACGCGCTCGGACGCGTTGCCGGAATCCTATACGCGTTATCTGATCAATGGCTTGCGCAACGATTTCGACATGCCGAGCGTGCCGATCCGCATTCACTACCGCTCGCCCGAAAATCCGTACGAATCGAAGAAAAGACGGAGCTGATCAAGCGAACAATCTTACGTCTCATAACGCGACAGCGTATCGCGTAGTGTGATGACGTCTGCCGCCAGCCGCTTCAGTTCTGCAAACTCCCGGCCGGATGCATCCAGAATGCAGCCGGGAATGGATGCCGCACGCTTCCTGAGTTCGCGGCCTTCCTCAGTCAGGCCAATAATGACGACACGCTCGTCCTCCTTGCCGCGCTGCCGCTTGATGTAGCCGGTCGCTTCCAGGCGTTTGAGGAGGGGGGTAAGGGTGCTCGACTCGAGATGCAACTTCTCGCCGATGCCGCCGACAGTCTGCCTGTCCTCTTTCCAGAGAGTGACCATCACCAGATATTGCGGGTATGTGAGATCCAGTGCGTCAAGCATCGGCTTGTAGACGCGGTTCATCGCGTGGTTCGCGGTGTAGAGGGCGAAGCACATAAAATCGTCGAGGTTGAGATCGTCGCTCATGTCATGTTCTCCGAAATTGATCTAATTATATCGCGCAATAAATAATCGCAATCAAGTTTGTTGCATGGGAGCTATGCCAGAATATACATCGTGCGATAAACAATCGTGCGATAAAGAAAAGGCGTGTTCACGACGAACCGCAACCAAGAGGACTGGACAATGTCGACCATCAAGACCGCACTCTCCGCAGCCACGATCCTGGCAGCCACCACATTCGGCGCCGCTGCCGATCCGGTATTGGAACCGACAACGCAGAAGTTCATCGACGCGCTGGCCGGCGCCAAGCCGATCTATACGCTGTCTCCGTCCGACGCCCGCGACGTACTTGCCGGTGCGCAGAAGGGCGACGTCAAGAAACTCGCCGCCAAGGAGGAGAACCTCACGATCAAGGCTGGTCCGACCGGCAGCATCAAGCTGCGCGTCGTCCGTCCGGAAGGCGCGAAGGGCAAGTTGCCCGTCGTGATGTATTTCCACGGTGGCGGCTGGGTTCTCGGCGATGCCGACACGCATGACCGGCTCGTTCGCGAGATCGCCAACGGCGCCAAGGCCGCCGTCGTCTTCGTTGATTACGAGCGCTCGCCTGAGGCACGCTATCCGATCGCGATCGAGCAGGCCTATGCCGCTACGAAATACGTCGCTGAGCATCAGAAGGAATTCAACGTCGATGCGAGCCGCCTGGCAGTGGCCGGCGATAGCGTCGGTGGCAATATGACGGCAGCAGTGACCCTTCTAGCAAAGGAGCGGGGCGGTCCCGCAATCGATCAGCAGGTCATGTTTTATCCCGTGACCGACGCCAACTTCGAGACCGGCTCCTACAACCAGTTCGCCAATGGTCCCTGGCTGACGAAGGAGGCCATGAAGTGGTTCTGGAACGCCTATCTGCCTGACGAGGCCAAGCGCAAGGAGCCGACCGCTTCGCCGCTCCAGGCATCGCTCGATCAGCTGAAGGGCTTGCCGCCAGCATTGATCATTACCGATGAGAACGACGTGTTGCGCGACGAAGGCGAGGCCTATGGCCGCAAGCTGACGCAAGCCGGCGTCAAGGTAACTTCCATCCGCTACAACGGTACGATCCATGATTTCGTGCTTCTGAACGCCATTGCCGAGACGCCGGCAGTGCGCAGTGCGGTCTCGGTCGCCAGCCAGACGCTGCGCGACGCGCTCAGCAAGTAACGCCTTCAGGTTCCCGAAGAGATGGGCCCGGCGGCTTCGCCGGGCTTTTTCGTTATTGGCAGCGACTTGGCGGCAAATTGCCAGGCCTTTTTCCATTTCGGCGTAATGACACCGTTCGCAGCGCGGATGTTGTTGATGAACTGCGTGGTCGCCGCTTCCCAGGAATACTGAAGTGCGAGTTCGCGTGCTTTCTCGCGGGAAGCAGACAGCGACGTCAGGCAGGCCGTTTTCAGGTCGTCGTCGAGTGCCCCGACTTCGTTGTCGTCTCCGATGATGTCGAGCGGGCCGGTGACAGGGTAGGCGGCCACGGGAACGCCCGACGCGAGGGCCTCGAGGATCGTATTGCCGAACGTATCCGTCAGCGACGGGAAGACGAAGACATCGGCCTGGGCATAAGACTTTGCCAGCTCCTCGCCGACTTTCAGGCCGGTGAAATGGACATGGGGATAGCGTTTCTCGAGTTCCGTGCGGGCCGGCCCGTCACCGACGACGACCTTCGATCCGGGCAGGTCGAGATCCAGGAAGGCCGGCAGGTTCTTTTCCAGGGCAACGCGACCGACTGTCATGAAGATCGGGCGGGTAAGGCCGAACGGCGCATCTTCCGGGGGCATGGGGCGGAAATGATCGGCATCAATGCCGCGGCTCCACGGCATGAGGTTTCGAATGCCCTTGTCGGAGAGTTCGCGCGCGAGGCTTGGGGTCGCGACCATGCAACCGGCGCCCGAGTTGTGAAACCAGCGAACGAAGGCGTAAAGCCAGCTCTTCGGTATGGGCAGGCGAGCCGAAACGTATTCCGGAAAGCGGGTATGGTAGCTGGTGGAGAAAGGCATGCGGTTCTTCAGGCACCAGCGCCGCGCCGTCAGCCCCAACGGGCCCTCCGTCGCGATGTGAACGTAGGAGGGCATGTGTTTCTTGATCTCGCGCGCGACGCGGCGGTAACTCGCGATCGAGAGACGAATTTCGGGATAGGTGGGGCAGGGCACGCTGTGAAAGCCCTGCGGCGTCACCATCGCCACGTCAATGCCCATCTTCGCCAGTTCGCGATTGGTGTTCTCGATCGAACGGACGACGCCGTTGACTTGCGGATGCCAGGCATCGCTGACAATCACCAGCCGTTCCGCCATGCCCAGCCGAGATGCATCCCGGCCTTCGTTGCCTCCAACATCCGACATATGTTGCAGCACGCCCCAATCCCATCCATGCCGCGCCCGCGGGGGCGCCGGCCCAATTCCCGGCTGACCCGGAGACTCGATTCCCGCGCCTCACATTCTGGCGGTCGTCGATGATGGAAATATTACAGTCGCGCTGCGCCGATCGTTCGGTGTTGCTCAGGCCTTGTCGATGCCGAGCTTTTCCCACGCGACGAGGGCGCCGTGTTCGCTGACCACGCGTGCGGCGACCTTCGCGGCAAATGCCGCTGCAGCAGGGGCGTCCTTCGTTTCGAGATAGCGGGCGAGAAATGCGCCGTTGAAACTGTCGCCGGCGCTGGTCGTGTCGACGACCTGTTCGACCTTTTCGGCCGGGACGAAGCTCTCCACGCCATTGAAGCTCAGGGTCGCTCCCTCTGCTCCGTTCTTGACGACCACGTCGGTCGCGCCAAGCGTGCGATAGCGCTGGATCGTCGCAGCGATCGAGACGTCGCCGAAGTGCGTTGCTTCGTCGTCAAAACTCGGCAGCACCAGGGAAGAGGCGCGCGCACCTTCGCTGATCGTCGCATGCATCACGTCATAGCCGGACCAGAGCCGCGGGCGGATATTGGGGTCGAAGGCCACGATCTTGCCGGCGGCCTTGGCGCGACGGACTTCGGCGAGTAGGGTGTCGGCGTCATTGCGAGACAGGATCGCAAGTGTAATCCCGGAGAAGTAGATGACGTCGCATGCCTCGATCGCCTCGCGCAGGAGCTCCGCGTCGGCTGCCAGCTGGCGGGCGGCGGAGTTGTCGCGCCAGTAGCTGAAGGAGCGCTCGCCGTCCTTGAGGCTGATCATGTAGAGACCGGGCGCCTTGCCCTTGATGCGCCTGATAAATTCCGTGCCGATGCCAGCCTGCTTGTAGAAGGCGATCATCTCATCGGACATGGCTTCGTCGCCGAGCGCGGTAAAATACTCCACCGACCAATCTGCCGGCAGGCAGGCGCGGGCATACCAAGCGGTGTTCAGCGTATCGCCGGCAAAGCCCTTGCGTAGCAATCCGGCGCCTGCCTGCGAAAGCTCCACCATGCATTCACCGATCGATAAAAAACGCCCGCTCACGGAAAGCCTCCCTGAATTTTCCCGTTTCGCTGATACGCGCAGAGCACCTTCCTGACAAGCCGCGAGCGGCATGTGCCTGCGGCATTAGGCCGGATTTGTTGACCGCATGGGCGGGGCGCATAATGACGCGCGTAGCTATGGGGACATGTTCATGCAGAAGATCCCAGTTTCTCTGATCGCCATTTCACTTGTCGCGGGACTATCCCTCTCAGCTATTCCCGCTTTCGCACGCGGCGGAGGCAAGGGCCGAAAGATGGATTGCCAGACACTCGCCATGCAGGAGCGCAACGCCGTGGGCGGCAAGCTACCGAGCAAGGACATCAAGCGCCGCGACAAGATAAAGCGCAGAATGCAGAAACTTGGATGTGCGACGGATCCCGGCTGAAGGTTGTTTTTTGGCGCGCCCGCTTTAGTCTTGGCATGATTGCATGGTGCGGGAGATGATTGGCTGATGTCGGTTGCAGGCGAGACGGCGGACTGGTGGCGGGGTGCTGTCATTTATCAGGTCTATCCGCGATCCTTTCAGGATACCAACGGAGATGGCCTCGGAGACCTGAAGGGCATTACCCGGAGATTGCCCTATATCGCCAGCCTTGGCGTCGATGCGATCTGGTTATCGCCGTTCTTCAAGTCGCCCATGGCCGACATGGGTTACGACGTTTCGGACTATTGCGATGTCGATCCGATCTTTGGCACGCTTGATGATTTCGATGAGATGATGGCGGCCGCCCATGGGCTCGGCCTCAAGATCATCATCGATCAGGTCATTTCTCATACCTCCGATGTTCATCCCTGGTTTGTCGAAAGCCGCTCGAGTCGGACCAATGCCAAGGCGGACTGGTATGTCTGGGCGGATCCGAAACCGGATGGGACGGCCCCGAACAACTGGCTCTCGATCTTCGGAGGGCCTGGATGGGAATGGGACGGCGTGCGCCGGCAATATTACCAGCACAACTTCCTGAGTTCGCAGCCGGATCTCAACTTCCACAGTCCGGAGGTTCAGGATGCCGTGCTTGCCACCGTGAAGTTCTGGCTCGACCGTGGCGTCGACGGCTTCCGCCTCGACACCGTCAATTATTACTTCTGCGACAGGCTGCTTCGCGACAACCCTCCGCATGCGCCCGATGAGAGCGACGCCGGCCTCGATGCACCGGATACCAACCCTTACGGCATGCAGAACCACCTCTATGACAAGACGCAGCCGGAGAATGTCGGCTTCCTCCGACGGTTCCGGGCGCTGCTTGATCGCTACGAGGCGCGCGCGACGGTCGGCGAGGTCGGCGACGGTGCTCGCTCGCTGAAGACCGTCGCCGCCTATACGGGCGGCGGCGACAAGCTGAACATGTGCTACACCTTCGACCTGCTCGGACCGGAGTTTACCGCTACCCATATCCGCAGTTGCGTCGATGCCTTCCAGAAGTCGGTTGCCGATGGCTGGGTCTGCTGGGCCTTCTCGAACCATGACGTCAACCGTCATGTGAGCCGCTTCGCAAAGACCCCGGAGGAGCGGCCAGTCGTCGCCAAGCTCGCCATGTCGGTGCTGGCGACGCTGCGCGGCTCGATCTGCCTCTATCAAGGCGAGGAACTTGGTCTTCCGGAGGCCGAGTTGGCCTTCGAGGATCTGCGTGATCCCTACGGCATCCGTTTCTGGCCAGCCTTCAAGGGACGCGACGGATGCCGCACTCCGATGCCCTGGGAGGCTGCCAAGGCGCATGCCGGCTTTACGAGCGCCGAGAAGTCATGGCTGCCGGTGCCTTACGAGCAGGCGGCGCTTTCCGTAGATACGCAGGAGAGCGATCCGAATTCCGTATTGCACCACTACCGGCAGACGCTCGATTTCCGGAAAAGCCACCCGGCTTTGCTCAATGGCGCGATGGAATTCATCGGCACCAATCAGGACCTCCTCGCCTTCACGCGCAGCAAGGGAAGCGAGAAGTTGCTCTTCGTCTTCAACCTGACGCGCAAGCCCGCACAGTTCATTCCGCCGGCCGGAATGGTGATCGGAGAACGGCTGGCGGTGCCGGGCTTCGCGGCGGCAGCCGGAACCGGTCCAATCAAGCTGGCTGCACTCGATGCATTCTGCGCACGGGTGGCTGGCTAGACGCTCACCCGATGAGGGCGAACTTGTCGACGTCCACCATTCCGCGATCGGAGATCTTCAGGTGCGGGATAACAGGCAGCGGCAGGAAGGCGACTTGCAGGAAGGGTTCTTCCAGCGTCGTGCCGAGCGCGTAGGCGGCCTTGCGTAGATGGTGGAGCGTGTCGCGCACCGTCTCGTAGGGCTTGAGGCTCATCAGGCCGGCAATGGGCAGGGCGATCTCGCCGGTGACCTTGCCATCCTCCACAACCACGAAGCCGCCGTTGATTTCGCCGAGACGATTGGCGGCGAGCGCCATGTCATCCTCGCTGACGCCGACGACGCAGATGTTGTGGCTGTCATGCCCGACAGTCGAGGCGATCGCACCTTTCTTTAGGCCGAAGCCCTGGACGAAACCATTGGCGTGGTTGCCGTTCTTGCCATGCCGCTCGATGACGGCGACCTTGATGATGTCATTGCCGAGATCGACGTCGGTCTGGTTGCCCTTCACCGGTAGCCGGTAGCGGCGATGTTCGGTGATGATCTTGCCGGGAGTGACACCGATGACAGGCGTTTCGCCATCGGCCACAGGAACGCCGAAGTGCGCGGCGTTGACGGGCCGGGCCTTGACGCTATCAAGGCCGACCGGTTCGACGGGCTTGCGCGTGGCGAAAAGCTCTGTGGTCACTTGGCGCCCGGCGGCAAAGACGAGATCTGCGCGGCAGTTTTCGAGGCTGTCGATGACCACGAGGTCTGCGCGCCAGCCGGGGGCGACGAGACCGCGGTCTCTCAGGCCGAAGGCGCGGGCAGCCGAGATCGACGCGGCGCGGTAGATGGCCAGCGGCTCGACGCCGTTCTTGATCGCGGTGCGGATCATGTAGTCGAGATGGCCTTGCTCGGCGATGTCGAGGGGATTGCGGTCATCCGTGCAAAGGGCGAGGTACGGCGACAGGCGCTCGGTGATGATGGGCATCAGGGCCGCCAGATCCTTCGACACGGAACCCTCGCGCACGAGGATATGCATGCCCTTGCGCATCTTTTCCAGCGCTTCGGCAGCACTTGTGCATTCATGCTCGGTGCGGATGCCGGCGGAGAGGTAGCCGTTCAGGTCATTGCCCGAGAGCAGGGGGGCGTGGCCGTCGATATGCTGGCCCTGGAAGGCATCGAGCTTCGCCATGGAGATCGGATCCTTGTGGATCACACCGGGGAAGTTCATGAACTCGGCGAGGCCGATGACCTTCGGATGATGGCGAAATGGAAGGAGACGTTCGATCGGCAGATCTGCGCCCGATGTTTCCAGATGCGTGGCGGGCACGCAGGAGGAGAGTTGGACACGGATGTCCATGATCGTTTCCAGCGACGAATCCAGGAAATACTGAATGCCTTCGGTGCCGAGGACGTTGGCGATTTCGTGCGGGTCACAGATCGCGGTCGTCACGCCATAGGGCAGGACACAGCGATCGAATTCGTGCGGCGTCACCAGTGATGACTCGATGTGGAGATGGGTGTCGATGAAGCCAGGCACGACGATCTTGCCTGAAATATCGATTTCGGTTTCGCCTTCGTAGTTGCCGCATGTGCCGACGATGCGGTCCTGAGCGATCGCAATGTCCGATGCCACGAGTTCGCCGGTGACGAGATCGAAGAAACGTCCGCCTTTCAGTACGATATCGGCCGGCAGGCGGCCCGTTCCCTGGTCGATGAGGCGTTCGAGCTTGGCGGTCATGGCATCCTCGTGCTGGCGTTTCCTCACTTATAGCCCAAGTGCCTGACAAAGCGAGATCGGCTTTGGCGGCCGGTCCACAAACGAAAACCGGGCGCCCCAGAGGGACGCCCGGCGATCAATCAGAGAGAGTGGAGGCTTATTCGGCCGGAACGATCTTGCCGTTCTCCCACTTGTAGAGCGCGAAGCTCTGCGAGGTCAGGTCGCCGGTTTCGCCGTAGGTCAGCTTGCCGATTGCGGTTGGGATCGCTTCGCCGCCCTTCAGCGCCTTGGCGACGGCTTCGGAATCTTCGGCGCTGCCGGCCTTCTCGATGCCGGCCTTCAGCACTTCGACAGCGGCGTAGGCGTTCAGCGTGAAGGCTTCGGCCGGGATGCCCTTGGCCTTCAGCGCATCGGCAGCTGCCTGCGAGTCCGGGCTCTTGGTTGCGTCCATGGCATTGGTGAAGATCGTGCCGCCGGCTGCGTCGGTACCGATGTTCCAGAATTCGCTGTTGGAGAGGCCGTCGCCGCCGATGATGACGGCCTTGACGGAGAGGTCATGCAGCTGGCGGGCCAGCAGGCCGCCTTCCGGATGATAGCCGCCGAAATAGACAACATCGACGTTCTCGGCCTTCAGACGGGTGGTCAGCGCGCTGAAATCCTTGTCGCCAGGGGTAAGGGAGTCGTCGAGTACTTCCTTGATGCCGCCGGCATTCAGCGTGGCCTTGAAGGAATCGGCCAGGCCCTTACCGTAGGCGCCCTTGTCGTTGATGATCGCAACGCGCTTGTCCTTGAAGTTCTTCAGGACGTAGTTAGCAGCGACTTCGGCCTGCTGGTCGTCGCGACCGCAGGTGCGCAGAACGTTGGCAAGGCCACGCTTGGTGAGGTCTGGTGCGGTTGCCGTCGGGGTAACCATCAGCACGCCGTTCTCAGCAAGAACGTCGGAAGCCGGGATTGCGACGCCCGAGGTGACCGGGCCGACGACGAAGCGGATACCGTCGCCGACGAGCTGGTTTGCAGCGGAAACGCCCTGCTTGGGTTCGCCGGCATCGTCGGCATATTTGAGGATGACTTTCTCGCCGAGGATGCCGCCCTTCTTGTTGATCTCGTCAACAGCAGCCTGCGCGCCATTCTTCACCTGGTCGCCATAGGCGGCAACGGGGCCAGTCAGCGGCGCGATGAGGCCGATGGTGACGTCCGCATGGGCGAGTGGCGCAAAGGCAAGCGAGGCGACGAGGGCCGCCGACAAAGTCTTCAGACTCATTTTCTTTCTCCTTGGGTGGGTATCAAAACCCGCGATTTAAGTGCCGCGGCGGCGAGCCCAGATCGTCAACAGCCCTTGCAGGGGATGCGCCAAGAGACGATGAGCAGCCGCGCGCCGAAACACCCGCCCTCCATATTTGGCTTCGACGGACGCTTTGCAAGTTTCTTAGGAATTTACCGTCGATTTCGCAAGAAGATAAAGAAATAGGGCCCGCTTTTGCCTGATTTGGCAAAGCCGGGCCCGAAAACGCGTCGTTTAGATGTTGTTTTGCAAAATTTCGCGCAGTTTTCCGAAAAGTTCGTCGATGTGGTGCTTCTCGATGATGAGCGGCGGCGAGAGCGCAATGATGTCGCCGGTGGTGCGGATCAACAGACCCTTCTCATAGGCCTTCAGGAAAGCGGTAAAGGCGCGCTTGGTCGGCTCGCCGGCGATCGGGTCGAGCTCGATGGCGCCGATCAGGCCGGTGTTTCTGATGTCGATGACATTCGGGCAGTCCTTCAGCGAGTGCAGCCCGTCGGCCCAATAATCCGAGAGCTCGGCGGCGCGGGTCAGGAGGCCTTCTTCCTTGTATGTGTCGAGCGTGCCGAGTGCTGCGGCGCAGGCGATCGGGTTGCCGGAATAGGTGTAGCCGTGGAAGAACTCGATCATGTGCTCCGGGCCGTTCATGAACGCGTCATGGATCTCCGACGTCACGAAGACCGCGCCCATCGGAATGACGCCGTTGGTCAGGCCCTTTGCGGTGGTGATCATGTCCGGCTTGACGTCGTAGTACTGGGCGGCGAACGGCGCGCCGAGGCGGCCGAAGCCGGTGATGACTTCGTCAAAGATCAACAGGATGCCGTGCTTGGTGCAGATTTCGCGGAGCTTCTGCAGGTAGCCCTTCGGTGGGATCAGCACGCCGGTCGAACCGGCAATCGGCTCGACGATGACGGCGGCAATCGTCGAAGCGTCGTGCAGCGTGACGATGCGCTCGAGCTCGGTCGCCAAGTCGCCGCCATGCTCGGGCTGGCCGCGGGTGAAGGCGTTCTTGCCCGGCTGATGCGTGTGGGGCATGTGGTCAACGCCCGTCAGCAGCGTGCCGAACATCTTGCGGTTGGAAACGATGCCGCCGACGGAGATGCCACCGAAGTTGACCCCATGATAGCCGCGTTCGCGGCCGATCAGACGGAAGCGCGAGCCGTTCCCCTTCACACGATGGTAGGCGAGGGCGACCTTCAGCGCCGTCTCGACCGATTCAGACCCCGAATTGGTGTAGAGAACGTGGTCCATGCCTTCGGGCGCGATGTCGACGAGGCGGTTCGCGAGTTCGAACGCCTTGGGGTGGCCGAGCTGGAAGGCCGGCGCGTAGTCGAGCTCACCAGCCTGTTCGCGGATCGCTTCGGTGATCTTCGGCCGGCAGTGGCCGGCATTCACGCACCAGAGGCCGGCGGTGCCGTCGAGCACCTGACGGCCGTCATGGGTCTGGTAGTACATGTCCTTGGCGCTGACGAAAAGACGCGGCTCCTTCTTGAACTGGCGGTTCGCAGTGAAGGGCATCCAAAAGGCCCGAAGGTCGTTTGGCGTGGTATTGAGGCGATTGGACATGCTGTTCTCCATGGCCGTTTCGGAGGCCGTTCCCGGTATTGGCTGATGCGGTTTTTTACTGCCCGGTCAAATTATCAGCGCTTCTTCGGGCGTCAAGCGGCGGACATTGCCGTCAGGCCGCTGCATCGGAGGTACGCGCAAAAAAATAGACCGGCATCGCTGCCGGTCCAAGAGTATGTAAACGTGCTGAAATGAGGTTGCCACACTATTCCGGATGCATTTCACGGCAGTGGGGCTTATCGGCTGACATTATGTCAGCTTGTCCTTACGCCGCGGACTTTGCCTGGCTTTGAACAGAGTAGATGTCGGTGAGGGCTTCGAGGATCCTGAGGACCGGCTCGGAGTTGCTGGAGTAGTAGATCGTCTGGGCGTCGCGGCGCGTCTTCACCAGTTTCTGGGCGCGCAGCTTTGACAAGTGCTGCGACAGTGCGGACTGGCTCAAGCCAACCTCCTGCGCCAGTGCGCCGACCGGGATTTCGCCCTTTACGAGGTTGCAGAGAATGAGAAGCCTTTTCGGGTTTGCCATTGCGGACAAGAGCGCAGCGGCAATATTCGCATTGGCGGTTAAATCGATTGTGTCCATATCTTCTTCCCGATGTGAAACTAATTTCAAAAACGCATGTTCCCGCTCAATGCCGGACGGCGAAAACTATCAATAGGGCGTCAAGATTGTATATAGCTAAATTTCAGGTATTGCGGATTTTATGTTAGATATATGGAAATAAACGTCCTCGATGTCCTCTGCGACGGCAGCGAATTCGCAACGCAGAAGCAAATCACCTGAAATAAGATCGAAACCGGCGCAGTCCACTCCACAAATGCGCCAATCGCCGCCGTTGCCGGCCTTCAAACTCGCTGCGATCGTGGCGGCGAGATCGGGGCTCGTACCTAGTAATTCTTGCACTATCGCATCGGCCTGCGCCGCCACGATCTCGTTGCCGGGGGATCGAATCGTCAAGTCGTCTCCATCAAGAAGATAGGCGCGACCAAACCCGCCGTTCAAGCTCGCGGATTGCGGCACAAGCCGGAAGAAACGGAAATCCGGGAAATCGATATAGAGCTTGGCCTTGGCATGGCGGTTGAGGAAGCGGCTGCGAATTCGGGCGTGGATAATGCTGTCGCGCTCGACCGGTTCGGCAAGGCATTGGGTCGTCAAGCGCGGATAGGCCAGCGGATCGCCCTTGCCGGGCTCGCCCGTCAGAAGCGACGCACGGCGATCGGCGTCGAGCGCGCGGGTGTGCGTCGACAGGCCCGACACGAGAATGACGGGAACGCCATCGATGTCGGTGCCGAGAAGTACCCGGCTGGCAAAGGGGAAGCCGGTCTCTGGATCGAGGACGGCGATTGCAGCATAACGGGCGGAGCGGAGAAGCGTGCGCGCGAGCTTGCGGGCTTCTCCGTCCGTTTCCCTGAGAACGGAAGCTTGATCTTTCATGTCCACTTTTCTGACGGAAGCGGACGGTCGGATCAAGCCTCTTCTTTGCGACGATGCTGCGTCAGACCCTCAACGATATCCTGGGCCGAAATGGTGCCGATGATGGCGCCATTTTCCACCACCCCGATACTGCCGGGCTGGCGCGACAGGGCGTCGAGAATGTCGATCAATGGCGTCTCGGCGCGCGCGGTGCCGCTGACGCTTGCGCCAGCGGCGGCGTGGCCGAGACCAGGCTGCATTACGTCCTGCGCCGTCAGCATGCTGATCGGATTCATGTGCTGGACGAAATCCGCGACGTACTGGTCGGCGGGGTTCTTGACGATCTCCTGCGGCGTGCCGCATTGGATGATGCGCCCGCCCTCCATGATGGCGATGCGGTTGCCGATGCGGAAGGCCTCATCCAGGTCGTGGCTGACGAAGAGGATCGTCTTCTTCAGCCGCCGCTGGAACTCGAGAAGCTCGTCCTGCAGGCGCGTGCGGATCAGCGGATCGAGCGCCGAGAACGGCTCGTCCATCAGCAGGATCGGCGCACCGGTCGCGAAGGCACGAGCGAGGCCGACGCGCTGCTGCATGCCGCCGGACAATTCATTGACCTTGCGGTCCGCCCATTTGGTCAGGTTGACCAGTTCGAGCTGTTCGCCCACGCGCTTCTTGCGCTCGGCCTCGGGCATGCCCGCAAGCTCGAGGCCGAAGCCGACATTTTCCGCAACGGTGCGCCATGGCAGCAAGGCAAACTGCTGAAACACCATGGAAACGGTGTGCATGCGCAGGTCGCGCAGGCCCTTGGCGGTAGTCTTGTAGGGATTGCAAGGGCCGTTCGGCGTTGCGACCGAAACTTCGCCGCGCACGACGGGCGCCAGCCCGTTTACCGCACGCAGCAGGGTGGACTTGCCGGACCCGGAAAGTCCCATGAGGACGAGGATCTCGCCTTCCTGCACGGAGAGCGAGGCATCCGCCACGCCGAGAACAAGACCGGTCGCAGCACCAATCTCGTCGCGGTTCTTGCCCTGATCTGCCAGGACGAGGGCGTTTTCCGGCTTGTCGCCGAAGACGATGCTGACGTTGTCGAAACGGACCGCAGTCATACGCCTTCTCCTTCACCCGCAGTGCGGAACATTCGGTCGAGAATGATGGCCAGGATGACGATGCAGAGACCCGCTTCGAAGCCCTTGGCGACGTTGACCGTATTAAGTGCGCGAACCACCGGCACGCCGAGGCCGTCGGCGCCGACAAGCGCGGCGATGACCACCATCGACAACGATAGCATGATCGTCTGCGTCAGGCCTGCCATGATCTGCGGCATGGCAAAGGGCAGCTCGACCTTGCGCAACACCTGCATCGGCGTAGCGCCGAAAGATTCAGCCGCTTCCACCAGGGAAGAAGGGGTCGAGATGATGCCGAGGCGCGTCAGGCGGATGGGGGCGGGGATTGCGAAGATCACGGTTGCGATCAAGCCCGGCACCATGCCGAGTCCGAAAAGGATAAGTGCAGGAATGAGATAGACGAATGTCGGAATGGTCTGCATCAAGTCGAGGATCGGGCGCAGGGCGGAATAGACCCAGGCGCGCCGCGCCGCGGCGATGCCAAGAGGGATGCCGACGATCATGCTGACAAAGGTTGAGGCGAGGACCAGCGCAAGCGTCTCCGTCGTCTCCTTCCAATACCCCTGGTTCACGATGAAGAGGAGGCCAAGACAGGTGAAGACGGCCACGACGATCGAGCGACGGAGCCAGTAGGCAATCGCCCCGATCCCGAGGATGACGATCAGTGGGTGAGGTTTCTGCAGAACGAAAAGCAGCCCGTCGATGACGTGGGACAGAATGAAGGCGAGCTGATTGAAAAACCAATCGGCGTTGGAGGTCAGCCAGTCCACGAAGGCTTTCGCCCAGGAGCCGATGGGAATTTTAGTGTCGGTGAGCCAGGTCAAGGGAGCGCCTATCCATTAGGAACAACAACATTTCGCGACGATAGCGAGATGGGGCGGCGCGAGCCGCCCCGCTCGTCGTTATCAGAGGCCGAGGCTCTTCTTGACGGCCGCGAGGCCATCGCCGCTGTCATCGCGCGCCTTGACGCCGGCAAGCCACGGGTCAAGCGCGGAAGGATTGGCCTTCAGCCACTCTGTCGCTGCCTTTTCCGGCTCATCGCCGTCGTTCAGGATCTTGCCCATGATCTGGTTTTCCATCTCGAGCGAGAAAACCATGTTCTTGAGCAATGCACCGACGTTCGGGCACTCATTCAGATAACCCGCGCGCACGTTGGTGAAAACCTTCGCGCCGCCGAAGTCCGGCCCGAAGACATCGTCACCACCGGTCAGATAGGTGAGCTTGAAGTTGTCGTTCATCGGATGCGGCTCCCAGCCGAGGAAGACAACAGGCTTGCCTTCCTTCTCGGAGCGAGCCACCTGCGCCAGCATGCCCTGTTCGGAAGACTCGACCACTTCCATGCCCTTGAGGCCGAAGGTGTTCTTTTCGATCAGGTCCATGACGAGGCGGTTACCGTCGTTTCCGGGCTCGATGCCGTAGATCTTGCCGTCAAGGTCATCCTTGTGAGCTGCAATATCCTTGAAATCCTTGATGCCGAGCTCAGCGCCCTTGGCGTTGGTCGCCAATGTGTATTTTGCGCCGACGAGGTTCGGTCCGAAAGACTCGACCGATTTGTCGTCAAGGAAAGGGCGAACGTCTTTTTCCTGTGTCGGCATCCAGTTGCCGAGGAAGATGTCGATGTCCTTGTTCTTTAGCGATTGGTAGGTTACCGGCACGGAAAGAACTTTGACGTCAGGGGTATAGCCTAGTCCCTTCAGCACGACTGCTGCAGTCGCCGTTGTGGACGTGATGTCAGTCCAGCCGACGTCCGAAAAATGAACGGTGGAACAACTGTCTGGATCTGCGGCGAATGCAGCGGTTGCGACCGAGAGAGCGGCAACTGCGGTGGCGGTGATCAGTCTGAATGCGCTTGTCGTTTTCATTTATAGACTCCCAGTCTTACGTTCCCAAGCCAAGCACCAATAGCCGAGTTTTACAAGCGACCTCAGCGCGTTTGCGCCGCATTGCAGTACCCGATTGCGACGTGGGTCATTTTTCCGCCAGCGCTGAGATTTCAAAGGTTTTTGGCAATTTTTGGTCCTGAATTTCCTGTGACTATCAGAATGAGGGACTTTTCTTCGCGGTTTCGAGCTTCCAAGAAGCGAAAGACGGAGAAAACGATGGCAAAACTCTATTTCAACTACTCGACCATGAACGCCGGCAAGTCGACGATGCTGCTGCAAGCCGCCTACAATTACGAGGAGCGCGGCATGCGTGTCGTTCTGCTAATTGCGGCCTTCGACGAGCGTGTTGGAAAGGGGATTATCGGGTCCCGGATCGGCCTGCAGGCAAGCGCCGTCGCCTTCGAACCGGAAGCTGACCTCCAGGCCTTGATCAGCAAACTCGGCAAGGAGGGAGAGCCGATCGCCTGCGTCTTTGTCGATGAGGCTCACTTCATGACGCGCGAGCAGGTCTGGCAACTCGCCCGGGTCGTCGATCGCATGAATATACCGGTCATGGTTTATGGCCTGAGGACTGATTTCCAGGGGCAACTCTTCCCGGCGTCGCAGGAGCTTCTGGCGATCGCCGACGAGATGCGTGAGGTGCGGACCATCTGCCATTGCGGACGCAAGGCGACGATGGTGGTGCGTCTCGACGCGGAAGGAAAGGTGCTGCGCGAAGGCGCACAGATCGATGTCGGCGGCAACGAAAAATACGTCTCGCTCTGCCGGCGTCACTGGGATGATGCAGTGAACGGGGAATGGCTCGCCACGGCGGTGTGACCGTTCCTCAAAGTGATTCCGGTTTGACGGCTTATGCGCTAGGTTCGCGATAACCGATTCATGGAGCCTTCCCGGTGCGAAAGCCCTTCTCCTTCGATACGCAGCTCGAGGCCGCGCGAGCGTTGGTGGAACAGATGCGTCTTGAAGCAAGAGTCTGCGTCGATTTCATCAACGAGTTCGCACGACAGGCGGCTGCCGTCGATGACGAACGCTTTCTTGTCGAGAATGGCCGCTTCCAGGCGTTTGTCGCAAACGGCGCGAGCTTGACCAATCTTCTTGCTGAGCTCGTCTTCGTCCTCGACACGCTGACGGTCAAGATTTCGGCGGATCTCGATGGTTTCCGTGGCCTGACCGCCGGCGAAAGATTCATCGGTCGTTTTTCGCGCCAGCGGATGTGGCGTCGCCACAGCGCGCGCGTGCGCGCAGCCCCTGTCGTGGAGCGGCTGCGCGACCTGCTGGTGAAGTCCGATGCCACGGCAGGTGTCATCGCGATCTACAGCACGATTGCAATCGACTTTCACAAGCTGGGTGAGCATGGGCTGATCGGCATCGTTGAGCAGCGCCGTCGGCTTGTCGACAAGATCGACATTGCCCGCCTTCGCATCCGGGAATTGAACGCCAAGGCACTGACGACGCAGGGCAGGATCGGCCTATACGGAAGTAGAGCCGAATGGGAGCTTATGGAACAAGAGCGGCGCGCGCTGAAAGCGGAGGCCGACCGTGTTGCCGATGAGGAACATGGAATGCGCGAGGAGAGCCAGCGCCGCGAACGCTTCATCAATCTCTTCCAGGTTTTCGTCGATGCGCTGAATAGCCAGGTGGGTCGGTGCAACGCCCTCAGGCGCAAGATATTGATCGACACCGAAGAGCGGCTGCTGATCTATCAGGCGCAAGTCGACACCGACATCCCGGGATCGAAGGTCCAGATTTCAGCCGAGCTATTTCCCGCCATTTCCGGTCCGATTGAACTGTTTGAGCGCAACATGTTGGCGCCACAGGAGTTGGAGCAGCGCAAGCGGACCGCCGACGCCGTCTTCGCGAGCAAGTTCGAAGCTTTCCGCCAGGAGCCGGAGGAGGGCTTCGCAGGGCCGATCATCGATACGACGGAAATCTCCAGGCGGCTGCGCTTCCGCTTTCTTCGCCCTGGCCTGTGGCCGAAGAAACAATAATATCAGGACGATATTGTTCTTCCCGGAGCGAGCGCATATGTCAGTGCGCAGACCAAGCTTATCAAGGAGAAGACGATGCTCGACCGGATCGCCGGTTTTTTCAGGCTGATCGGCCGAACAATCGGACGCTGGGCGCGGGTTTTCTTTGCCTGGGCTTTCTGGCCATTCATCGCTGCCCGCGGCTGGTACGTTCAGCGGACTTGGATGATCCGTTTGCCGATCCTCGGTCTGATCGCGCTTCTTGCTGTCCTCTATTGCTATTTCATTTGGCAGACGCAGGTCTGGTCTAACTTCAATCCCTCCTTTGTGAATGAGTACCGACTTTCCGAGCGCAAGGTTCCCGCCGGACAGGAACTGCCGTCAACAGACGCAGCGGCAGCCAAGACCTGCCAGCGGTCGGCGATCGTCGATGTCGCAGCCGACCTGACCGATTTCAACGTCAACCAGAATGCGTGGATTTCCTCCATGCTTCTCTACCGTCTCGGCTTCTTCGGCATCGACTGGGATCACACGCCGTTTCTCGACAACAAGGCGTCGTTCCAGCGTGGCGTGAACCAGGCGGTTCGCCGCACGTCGGTCGAACTCGTCGATACGCTCGGGCGCGTCCGTGGCACGTCGGGGATCAATAATGATCTGCAGAAGGCGCGCGGCAACCTGCAATTCGACGAATACAGCTGGTATTTCGGCCTTGATCCGTTCGGACCGAAGACACCGACGCCGAGCTATTATCGCTCCGCGCTTGAAAGCCTGCGCAAGTTCAATACCGACCTCGCCGCCTGCAACGCGATCTTCGATGGGCGGGCTGATAACCTGATCCAGTTCATCGACCGCATCGCCAACGATCTTGGCAGTACCTCCGACGTGCTCGCGGACCGCTCGCAGAACCATCATCGGGGCTGGTTCGATACACGCGCAGACGATCGCTTCTGGTTCGCCTATGGTCAGCTTTACGCCTATTACGCCATCCTGGCGGCCGCACAGTCAGACTTTGCTCAAGTCATCGCGGAGCGCAATCTGGGCGCCATCTTTGGCGCAACGATGAGACAGTTCCAGGCGGCACTGAAGATCCAGCCGGCAATCATTTCCAACGGCCGGGAAGACGGCTGGCTCATGCCGAGCCATCTGGCAACGATGGGCTTCTATATTCTCCGCGTCCGGTCGAACCTGGTCGAGGTCCGCTCCGTGCTCGATCGCTGAACGCTTGCTTAGTTGATCAGCTTCATACGGATCGCCTTGGCGACAAGCTGCGTCCGGTTCACACAGTCGAGCTTCTTGATGGCGCTCGTCATGTAGGCGTTTACTGTGTGGTCGGATAGCGAGAGGATCTGGCCGATCTCGATCGACGTTTTTCCCTGCGCCGTCCACCGGACGACCTCGCGTTCGCGAGCGGAAAGGGGCGTGTGTTCCGGAAGCTTCGAATGCTGCGTGCGATGATACGCGTCGAGCAGATGGAGGATCGCAATGGTGAGTTCGTTGAGCTCGGTCTGCGCGAGCAGTGGGCGGTCGCCGGCCAGCCAAAACAGGATCCGCTCGCCGTCGCGAGTGTAGGCGGGCACCGCAACGCCTGTCGGTATGCCGAAGTGATGCAGAAGTTTACTCAACTCATTGGGGAAAATTTCGGCGGAGGAACTCTCCAGAAGGCTCCATGAGCGCGGCAGGGCCGACTCGCTCATGCCCATTGCCAGCATCGGAGAACGCATGATGCGGGCGCGGTCGAACTGATTGAAGTATGCGGACGGAAGTGTTGTTTCGATGACCAGGGCCTTGAGGAGGACGCTTTCAGGAGCGGGCGCGAGCAACAGCGTGATATGCCGGAAGCCGTAGGCGCGGGCTACCTTTACAAGAACTTGCGCGAATTCGGCCCTGGTATTGACAGCTGAAATCTCTGTGGCCAGGGACAACTGTCTTTCCAAGGTAGTCATGTAAGACATCGATGCGTCCCTGCTTACCTTCATATCAGCGCCATAGAATATGCAAACTGATATATTTGCTAGTGCGAAACGGGGAGGCGCGCAGCGATTAATTTCAAATGTATTACTTTAACCACAGCGAATCGTCCCATGGTTGCGTTTTTGTTTTCCAAGAACGCAACTTCAGGCACAACTGAGTTCCTCTTCTACGCCGCAGGAAAGCACACGGGTTCGCCGGAGAATAGCGCAAAGCGCCTGCGAATCACTTGGCGATCAGCTCTTGGAAAGGATGATGCGCTCGACAGCGAGTTCGAGTGATTTCACGTCCCGGTCCTCGCAATGTTAGAATCAATGCCTGACAGATAGCGGCTTGGATGAGCGTTGGGCAACCCGCGCGCTATTCACAGTCTCGGCATATTTCGCTATCCCGTTGAAACAATATGGGCGCGCGCCGATCGAGCGCAGGAAACCGGGGAACGGGGATGGCAGCATACAAGTCCGACATCGAGATTGCGCGCGCGGCGAATAAGAGGCCGATCTTCGAGATCGGTGCAAAGCTCGGTATTCCGGCCGAGCAATTGGCGCCTTATGGGCACGACAAGGCGAAGCTCAGCGCGCAATTCATTGCCGCGCAGGCAGACAGGCCCGACGGCAAGCTGATCCTCGTTACGGCAATCAATCCGACCCCGGCAGGCGAGGGCAAGACGACAACGACCGTCGGTCTCGGCGACGGGCTGAACCGGATCGGCAAGAAGGCGATCGTCTGCATCCGCGAGGCCTCGCTCGGGCCATGCTTCGGAGTGAAGGGCGGGGCTGCGGGCGGCGGCTATGCCCAGGTCATCCCGATGGAAGACATCAACCTGCATTTCACCGGCGATTTCCATGCGATCACGTCGGCCCACAATTTGCTCGCAGCGATGGTCGACAATCACATCTATTGGGGCAACGAACAGGATATCGACCTCAGGCGCGTCACGTGGCGGCGCGTCATGGACATGAACGACCGGGCGCTGCGCGAGATGGTCTCCTCGCTCGGCGGTGTGGCCAACGGCTTTCCCCGGCAGAACGGCTTCGACATTACGGTCGCTTCCGAGGTAATGGCCATTCTATGCCTCGCCAAGGACCTCGAGGATCTGGAAGAGCGCCTTGGCAACATCATCATCGGCTACCGTCGCGACAAGTCGGCCGTCTATGCCCGCGACCTGAAGGCCGATGGGGCTATGGCGGTTCTCCTGAAAGATGCCATGCAGCCGAACCTCGTCCAGACGCTGGAAAACAATCCGGCCTTCGTGCATGGCGGCCCCTTCGCCAACATTGCCCACGGCTGCAACTCGGTGATTGCGACGCAAACGGCGTTGAAGCTCGGCGACTATGTCGTGACCGAGGCGGGTTTCGGCGCGGATCTCGGAGCCGAGAAATTCTTCGATATCAAGTGCCGCAAGGCGGGACTGAAGCCGGATGCCGCCGTCATCGTTGCGACGGTGCGTGCGCTCAAGATGAACGGCGGTGTAAAGAAGGACGATCTCGGAACGGAGAATGTCGCTGCACTGAGAAAGGGGTGCTCCAATCTCGGGCGCCATGTCGCCAACGTTCGCAAGTTCGGCGTTCCTGTGGTCGTTGCCATCAATCATTTTATCTCGGACACCGATGCGGAAATCGCTGCGGTGAAGGAGTATGTCTCGCGCCTCGGGGCGGAAGCGATCCTTTGCCGGCACTGGGCCGAGGGCTCTGCCGGTATCGAGGAGCTTGCCTACAAGGTGGTCGAGCTCGCGGAATCGGGACAGTCGAGATTCGAGCCGCTCTATCCCGACGATGTCTCCCTGTTCGAGAAGATCGAGATCGTCGCTTCGAAGATTTATCACGCAGGAGAGGTGACCGCCGACAAGGCGGTGAGGGACCAATTGCTTGCCTGGGAAGAGCAGGGTTATGGACACCTGCCGGTCTGCATGGCCAAGACGCAATACTCCTTCTCGACCGATCCGAACCTGCGGGGTGCGCCGGAAGGGCATATCGTGCCGGTGCGTGAAGTTCGCCTATCAGCGGGCGCGGGCTTCGTGGTCGCTATCACGGGCGAGATCATGACCATGCCCGGCCTGCCGAGATCGCCGTCGGCGGAGCGGATCTACTTGAACGATCAAGGGTATATCGAAGGGTTGTTCTAATCTTCGATTAAGGACGGGGAGAGCTTGTTGTCCCAGCCTATCAATTTGGAACCGATAGTGTCGGCCTATTGGCGAAGCTGCGTTTTTGCCGTGGCTGCAGTTGTTTCTGTGATGGCAAGCAGCGCTGCGACCGGTGAGTCGGTTGCTACCGAACAAAGCATGGCCGACTTCATGAAGGGCAATCCCGACTGCGTGGAGTTCAACGATCAATGTTCGATTTGCACCGTGGTCGACGCCAAGGCCAATTGCTCCACGCCTAAGATAGCCTGCATCAAGAAGCCTTATGTCTGTACGCGGCGTTCGGACAAGTGAGTTGACGTCGACGGATGGCCGAGAGCCGCGATAAGGGACATTGGCGAAGCTTGCTAATGACAATAGCGATATCCGCCCTTGCGTTCCAAGACATCGAGGTGGAAGTGGGTTTCGTGCGCTGCATCGCTTTCCGGATCCAGCACTGTCGTGAAGAAGAGGCAGCCTGCGGCACTGACCGTGCGCTGGAAGGCACCGATCAGGGTCGAATCCTCGCGGCGAGGCTGCACGGCGATATCCTTCCCTTTTTCGAAGCTGAAACTTGCGATGTCGATCGCGTTGCCGCGGGCATGCTCGGACACCTTGCCGGTCTCGGCACCATTGCGCAGGCGACAGATGTAGGATGATGCCTGGTTGATGCCGACTATGTTCCCCTGATCCGGCGCGGCAACGCGGGCGGCCGGGATGACACTCTCCTTCATCCAGCGGGCGACGCCGAGAGCCACGGGGCATCGGAAGACGGCATCCGGTTTTATCTTGATGCCCGGAAGGACCTCGGTGACCTTGATGGGCTTGTCGATGCCGCAACCGTTGCCATCATCGATGCGCGAGATGTCCTTGAAGACGACGCCAAGGGCCTGAAGCTCCTTCACACATTCGGAATGTTCCGCATCGCTCTCGGGGGCGATTGTCAGGTGTTGCTCCTCGAGCGTCTGCTGGGAGGGGAGCTTCGGCCCCTGCTTTTCCAACGGAGGAGAAGAGCCGGAAGGCGGCTGAGTGACCGGCGGCGTTTCGGTATCGGGCCTTTCCGGTTTTGGTTCGGGCTTTGGGGGAAGTCCTGGCGTGGGTTCAGCTGTAATTGATCTACCCGGACGGATTTCAGGTCGAGGGCCTTTCTCCGGCAGGCCTGCGTTGGTCAGGAGGCCAATGCAGCTCAGCGCCGCCAGTATCACGATGATCTTCTTCACACATCCACCCTTGTACGTTCGTCCCGGGAGAGAACGTGCGGATGCGGTTTTCGTTGCAATTTCGCAACGTTGATTGCTGCGGTGTAAATATGACTTATTAAATCAAGATATCGCATGTCTGATATATTGACAATGATAGTCATGTTTTTTATGCGGCGAAAAGAAGGCGAGAAATCTTCGCCTGAAAGCCTAGCCAGCCCATCGAAAGCGCAACCGCGCCACGACCAGCCAGCCCGGTGACATTTCTCTCAAGGGGTTGTTTTCATGATCGTCCGGCACTCGCGCTCGGTTCTTTTGGCTTGCACGGCATTCGTCACGCTCGGCCTTACATCCATTTCACTAGCACAGACGACGGAGAAGCCCGCCGCGTCTGCCGGCGACAGCACGGTGTTGCGGCCGATCGTGGTCAAGGGCAAGCGCGTTGCAGCTAAGCCCGGCAGCGTTGCCGACACGCCGCTCGCCTCGCAGACGACGCAGGAAACGATCCTCAAGAAAAACGTCAACAACCTTGCGGATTTTGGCCGCACGGTGGATCCGGGCGTAACCTATGTGCCGAAGCAGGGCGGTGTCTTCCTGCGCGGCCTTGGTGGTCCCCGCATTACGACGATGGTGGATGGCGTTCCGATCCCGTTCCTGTCGAACGCTGCGCGTGCCGCCAACCCGATCACGGACACCACCAACGCCGACGGCGGCATGAATACCTTCGACTTCCAATCGCTTTCGACGCTGGATGTCGTACGCGGTGCGGACTCCAGCCGCGCCGGTTCGGGCGCGCTCGCTGGTGCATTTGTCCTGCGCACATTGGAGCCGGAGGATCTGATCGAGCCCGGCCGCGATTGGGGCGGCGTTACCAAGTTCGACTATGACGGCACCGACCGCAGCGCCGGTGGTTCCCTGGCTGTTGCAAAGAAGATCGACAACACCTCGGTCCTGTTCCAGGGCTCCTATCGAAAGGGGCATGAGATCGAGAACAACGGCAAGGTCGACACCATCGGACCGACCCGCACGGAGGCCAATCCGGCCGACTATGACCAGAACAACCTGCTCTTCAAGCTGCGGCAGCAGCTGGAGGGCGGCCACATGGTTGGGATCACCGCCGAGCGCTTCAGCCGCGATACGACGACCGATCTGAAAACTCTTCAGGGCGCTACGACAGGCTCCTCCCGCGTCTACAAGATCGGCGACTATGACGGTACGGAAGACAATCGGCGTGAACGCGTTTCGTTGGATTACCAGTTCGAGGCGCCCAGTGCCGACTCGACCTTTGATGCGGCACGGATGAGCCTTTACTGGCAGCGTCTGACCCGTGAGGCAGGTGCCGAGGGCACCCGCGTCGGCACCGTCGCCGGTCCCTGGCTGCGCAACAACCAGATTCAGGAAAACGACTATGGTTTGACGGGTAACCTCACGTCCCGCTTTGCGACGGGCACATTTGAGCACGAGGTCAATATTGGCGGGGATGTCTCGCTCTTCAACGCGACATCCTTCATCGACGGCCTCGACGCTTGCATTCTCGGAACTGCCAGCGCTACCGCGAAGGCCTTTTCGTGCCCGAATCTCCACGCCGACCAGGCTGATATTCCTGATGTCGATGGAGCACGCCTTGGCCTCTTCGTCGATGACAAGATCTCCTTCGGCAATAGCGGCTTTGCCCTCACGCCCGGTTTGCGCTTTGACTGGTACGACTACGACCCGAAGCAGACGGCCGCCTTCGAGGACAATCCGGGCTTTGCGGCCAACGGCCTGCCTGATGGAAGCGACGGTTCGCGCTTCTCGCCGAAGCTGCTTGCAACTTATCAGGTCGCGCCGGCAGTCGAACTCTTTGCGCAATGGTCGATGGCCTTCCGCGCCCCGACCATCAATGAACTCTATCTTGATTTCTCCAACCCTGCCTTCGGTTACGCTACCGTCGGCAATCCCGACCTCAAGCCGGAAACGGCGAACGGTTTCGAGATCGGCGCGAACTTCGGTGATAGCGATACGGGCGGTCGCGTCACGGCGTTCCACAATCTCTACCGGAACTTCATCGACAGTGAGACCAGCTTTGCCAATCCGCTCTATCCGGCGGGCCTGACCAGCTACTTCAACCGAAATCGCGTCCAGATATCGGGTGTCGAATTGGAGGCACACAAGCTCTTCGACAACGGCATCAACCTGCACGGCTCGCTTGCTTATGCCTACGGCAAGGACACCGACACGAACGAGTATCTGCGCTCGGTCGCGCCGCTCAAGGCAATTGTCGGCGCCGGCTATCAGCGCGAAACCTGGGGCACGGACCTGTCGCTTGTCACCTCCGCCGGCATGCGCAGCGACGGCAACACCAGAACCTTCGACGCACCTGGCTATGGCGTTGTCGATCTGACAGCCTGGTGGGAGCCGGAACAGACCAAGGGGCTGCGGATCCAGGGCGGCATCTACAACCTGTTCGACAAGACCTACTACAACGCCGTTGCGCTTAAGGACCTCAACAACACGACGGTCCCAAGCAATAGCAATACCGCGCAACCGCTGGACTTCTATTCGGAGCCTGGCCGGGTGTTCAAGATCTCGCTCGTACAGCGGTTTTAACGCGAGGAAAGGGCGGCCGTCGTGCCGCCCTTTTCATTCCCGGATTTCGGCTCTTGCGCTTGGTCCGATCTCACGCTAACAATTTCGCCCATGAACACGTCCTTGAACATTGCAGTTTGGTGGTGGGCTCGCTGAGGCGGCCTCGACCAATCGTGTCCAAAGACGACGATGAGCCGCCCGGAAAACGCCAGGCGGCTTTTTTGTTTTTAAGGCTGCCTGTCATCCGGGCCCGATAACGGAGTGGAACCATGGTAACGATCCTTCGGGATGACGGAGCGGAAATTTACGAGACCCGGGGCGGTATCACCGTTACCCGGCAGCGGCGCGCGATTCCTTACGCCGATGCGGTCTCGTCCTATATCGACAAGCTCGACGAGCGCCGCGGCGCCGTCTTCTCGTCGAACTACGAATATCCGGGCCGTTACACACGTTGGGACACCGCCGTCGTCGATCCGCCGCTCGGTATTTCCTGCAATGGTCGCCAGGTCTGGATCGAAGCCTATAACGAGCGCGGTGAGGTAATCCTCGCCTTTGTCGCGGAACGCCTGAAGACAATTTCGGACCTCGTGCTCGGCGCGTCCACGGCACGCCGTCTCGACTTGACGGTGAAGACGCCGGAGCGTGCCTTTACCGAGGAAGAACGCTCGAAGATCCCTACCGTCTTTACGGTGCTGCGCGCCGTCACCGATCTCTTCTATTCGAAGGCGGATGCGAGCCTCGGACTCTATGGCGCCTTCGGCTACGATCTTGCCTTTCAGTTCGACGCGATCAATCTGAAGCTGACGCGTCCGGCCGACCAGCGCGACATGGTGCTCTACCTGCCGGATGAGATCCTCGTCGTCGACAACTACTCGGCCAAAGCCTGGATCGACCGCTACGATTTCGAAAAGGGCGGGCTTTCCACCGAGGGCAAGGCGGGCGACATTCCTGCCGAACCCTTCCAGCGCACGGATGCCATCCCACCGAAGAGCGATCATCGCCCCGGCGAATATGCCGATCTTGTCGTCAAGGCGAAGGAAAGCTTCCGCAAGGGCGACCTCTTCGAAGTGGTTCCCGGCCAGAAATTCATGGAACGCTGCGACAGCAAGCCATCAGACATTTCCAAGCGGCTGAAGGCAATCAACCCGTCGCCCTATTCCTTCTTCATCAATCTCGGCAACCAGGAATATCTCGTCGGTGCCTCGCCTGAGATGTTCGTGCGTGTGTCGGGACGCCGCATCGAGACCTGCCCGATCTCGGGCACCATCAAGCGTGGCGACGATCCGATCGCCGACAGCGAGCAGATCCTGAAGCTGTTGAATTCCAAGAAGGACGAGTCCGAGTTGACGATGTGCTCGGACGTCGACCGCAACGACAAGAGCCGCGTTTGCGAGCCGGGCTCGGTCAAGGTCATCGGTCGCCGCCAGATCGAGATGTATTCGCGTCTCATCCACACCGTCGACCACATCGAGGGCCGACTTCGCGACGACATGGATGCCTTCGACGGCTTCCTCAGCCACGCCTGGGCCGTGACGGTGACCGGCGCGCCGAAACTCTGGGCCATGCGCTTCATCGAAAGCCATGAGAAGAGCCCGCGCGCTTGGTACGGCGGGGCGATCGGCATGGTCGGCTTCAACGGCGACATGAACACCGGCCTGACGCTGCGCACCGTGCGTATCAAGGACGGGATCGCCGAAGTCCGGGCAGGGGCGACCTTGCTCAACGATTCCGATCCGCACGAAGAAGAAGCCGAAACCGAACTGAAGGCCTCCGCCATGCTTTCCGCCATCCGCGATGCCAAGGCCGGCAACTCCGGCAAGGTCAGCCGCGACGTTGCCGTCGTCGGCAAGGGCGTCAAGATCCTGCTCGTGGACCACGAAGACAGCTTCGTGCACACGTTGGCGAATTATTTCCGCCAGACTGGAGCGACGGTCTCGACCGTGCGCACACCGGTGCCGGAGGAAATCTTCGACCGGCTGGATCCCGATCTCGTCGTGCTGTCGCCCGGGCCGGGTAATCCGAAGGATTTCGATTGCAAGGCGACGATCAAGAAGGCGCGGGCGCGCAACCTGCCGATCTTCGGTGTCTGCCTCGGTCTGCAGGCATTGGCGGAAGCCTATGGCGGCGAGCTTCGCCATCTGGCGGTGCCGATGCATGGCAAGCCGTCACGCATCCGCATTCTTGAACCTGGCCTTGTCTTTTCCGGCCTCGGCAAGGAAGTGACGGTGGGTCGCTATCACTCGATTTTCGCCGATCCATCGACGCTGCCGCGTGAATTCATGATCACGGCGGAAAGCGAAGACGGCACGATCATGGGTATCGAGCACACCAAGGAGCCGATCGCGGCGGTGCAGTTCCACCCGGAATCGATCATGACACTTGGCGGCGATGCCGGCATGCGGATGATCGAGAACGTCGTCGCCCATCTGTCACGCAAGGCAAAGACCAAGGCGGCCTGACGGCGGCGCGGCTCTCGATGGAAACCTCGCTCTATCTGCCGGTCAAAGGCTTTCTGGAGGCGGCGGGCTATGTCGTCAAAGGCGAGATCGGCGGGTGCGATCTCGTCGGCTTGACCGAGGGCGAGCCGCCAGTCGTGGTGGTGTGCGAGTTGAAGCTCAGCTTCAACCTCGAACTCGTCCTGCAGGCGGTCGATCGCGCCGCCATGAGCGACGAGGTGTGGATCGCGGCCCGCGTGTCCGCCAAGGGACGCGGGCGCGAGGCTGACAAGCGCTATCGCGATCTTTGCCGCCGCCTCGGGATCGGCATGCTCGGCGTGTCCGACGGCGGCGATGTCAGTGTCATCGTCAGCTCGGTTTCGCCGATGCCGCGCACCAATCCGAAACGCCGGTCGCGACTGGTCAGAGAACATCAGCGTCGGCGCGGTGATCCCGCCGTCGGCGGCAGTACCCGTGCGCCTGTCATGACGGCCTATCGCCAGCGCGCGCTGATCTGTGCTGCCGCGCTCCAGCAGGGTCTGGTGCGACCGCGCGACATGAAGACGCTGGCGCCGGACGCGGGGAAGATCCTGCTCGGCAATGTCTACGGTTGGTTCGAACGGCGAGACAAGGGCGTCTATGCCCTGACGGCAGTGGGCGAAGCGGCGCTCCTCCGCTGGCCGCAATCCGTCGGCATCGCTGCTGAAGGCGGCAGTACAGGCGTCGTTGACCCGGCGGAGAATTTCTGACGCCATCCTAGCACTTGTGCGCACGCAGCCCCAAGATTGTTGGCTACAGGACCGTGCAATTGAACGCCGCTTGGCTGCGTGCGGCGGTCGATAGGCCGGACCTCCAGTAACGCAACCTTTATCGGAGGGCCGTGGTCGAGGCGCTCCAATCGCCCTAGCTTACCTGTTGTGAAAAATGCTGCGACGCTCGCTGGGGCCGCAATGGGTCCAGCCAACCCCGAGGCTCGACCATGGTTACATTCACGCTCAATGGACAGAAAAAGACTTTTGACGGCGATCCGGATACGCCACTGCTATGGGTTATCCGCGATTTCGAAAAGTTGATGGGCACGAAATATGGCTGCGGCGTTGCCCAATGCGGTGCCTGCACCGTGCACATGGACGGCTTTACGCGTCGCTCCTGCATTACCCCGATTTCGACAGCCGAGGGCTCCGAGATCATTACGATCGAAGGGGTCGAAGGCAAGGAAGCGGAGGCTGTGAAAACCGCCTGGATCGCGATCGACGTGCCGCAATGCGGCTACTGTCAGTCGGGCCAGATCATGTCGGCCGTCTCGCTGCTGCAGAACATTCCCAAGCCGACCGACGAGGATATCGACGGAGCCATGGCCGGGAATATCTGTCGATGCGCCACCTACCACCGGATACGCGCGGCCATTCACAACGCCGCTGCTTCGATGGAGGGTTGAGCCATGACGATCCATGAAATTTCAACAACGCGCCGCGCCTTTCTTGCGGGCACGGGTGGACTGGTGATCGGCTTTGCACTGATGCCGAAGGTATCCGCCTTCGCCGTCGAAAGCGGTGTGCAGGCCGGTGGCCCGGATTCGCTGGTGACGCTGAACACCTTCGTCAGGATCGGCACCGACGACACGGTGACGATCCTTTCCAAGCATATCGAGTTCGGGCAGGGGCCGTTCACTGGCCTCGCGACGCTGGTGGCCGAGGAGTTGGATGCCGATTGGGGGCAGATGCGCGCCGTGCATTCGCCGGCCGACGACAAGGTCTATGCCAATCTCGCCTTTGGCCTGCAGGGCACCGGCGGTTCGTCTTCCATCGCCAATTCCTACGAGCAGTTCCGCAAGGCGGGAGCAACGGCACGGGCCATGCTGGTTGCGGCGGCCGCTGATGAATGGAACGTGCCGGCTAGCGAAATCACTGTCGAAAAGGGCCGCGTCAAGCATGCCGGTTCGGGCAAGGAGAGCGGCTTCGGTGCGCTGGCAACGCAAGCCGCGGGCATCAAGCCGCCATCCGACGTCAAACTCAAGGACCCCGCGAAGTTCACGCTGATCGGTCAGGAATTGCCAAAGCTCGACACGGTCTCCAAGACCAACGGCCAGGCGATCTATACGCTGGACATCGTGCCCGACAATCTCCTGGTCGCAGTGGTCGCTCGCCCGGATCATTTCGGGGCGGCGGTCAAATCCTTCGACGACAGTGAAGCCCGCAAGGTAAAGGGCGTGGTCGAGGTCAAGCAACTGCCGCAGGGAGTTGCCGTCTATGCCGACAACACCTTTGCCGCACTGAAGGGCCGGTCGATGCTGAAAGTCGAGTGGGATCTGTCGAAAGCGGAAACGCGCTCCAGCAACCAGCTCTCTGCCGATTACGCCAAGGCGCTGAGCGAAAAGGGCATTGTGGCATCTGAGAAAGGCGACGTCGAAAAAGCCTTCGGCGATGCCAATCTGAAGATACTGGAGGCCCAGATCATCTTTCCGTTCCTTGCCCACGCCCCGATGGAGCCTCTCGACGCGGTCTTCATCAAGGCGGCGGATGGAAGTCTCGACGTCTACAATGGTGCGCAGTTTCCCGGAATGGACAAGGCGACGGCGGCGAAGGTCGTCGGGCTCGACCCGTCGAAGGTCCGGCTGAACACCCAGATCACCGGCGGCAGCTTCGGACGCAAGGCGCAGTTTGGTTCGCCGTATATGCAGGAGGCGGCGGCAGTCTTTGCGGCGACCGACCAGTCGCGTCCGGTCAAGCACATGTGGACGCGCGAGGACGATATTCGCGGCGGCTATTACCGCCCGATGTATCTACACAAGATGCGCGGCGCCATCGATGCGGATGGCCGCATCGTCGCTTGGGATCAGGCGATCGTCGGCCAATCGATCATGGCCAAGGCGGATCTCGACAGTACGTCGGTCGAAGGGGCCTCGGACCTGCCCTACGACGTGCCGAACCTGCGCGTGGTCTCGCATAATGTGAACCTGTCGATCCCGCCGCTGTGGTGGCGGTCGGTCGGGCATACGCATACCGGATTTGCGGTCGAGACTTTCCTCGACGAACTGTTCCAGATGGCTGGCAAGGATCCGGTTCTGGGGCGGCTCCAGCAGTTGAAGGAGGACCCGCGTTACGCGGGCGTGTTGAACAAGGCCGCCGAGCTTGCCGATTGGGGAGGGAAGGTCCCCGAAGGCAGAGAGCGCGGCGTGGCGGTGGTCAAGAGCTTCAACACCTATGTCGGCCAGGTGGTCGAAGTCTCGGCTGGGACCGATGGCGTGCCTCGTGTCCACAAGGTCTGGTGTGCGGTCGATTGCGGCGTGGCGATCAACCCGAACGTCATCAAGGCACAAATGGAAGGCGGCATCGGCTATGGTCTCGGCGCGGTGTTGTTCGATGCCGTGACGCTTGGGGAGGGCGGCGCGATCATGCAGTCGAACTTCCACGACTATCGGTCGATCCGGATCAATGAGATGCCGGATGTCGAGGTCGCCGTCATCAAATCCGATGCGCCGCCGACGGGTGTCGGGGAGCCAGGCGTACCGCCCGTCGGACCGGCAACGGCGAATGCCTGGCGGCGACTAACCGGTGCGCCGGTTCGCAGCCTTCCGATCGTCGCCGTGGCGACGAGCTGAGGGAGGCGGGGATGAAAAGCAGACTGGCACTCGCCTGCACAGCAGGCGGCCTCTCCCTTCTTGCGGCTTTGCCCGCCTCGTTCATGGCGCTGGCGCAGACGGCGCCCGCGTCCGACATGTCGACACTCAAGCCCGCGGCATCCTTCTCGTCGATTGCCGATCAGAAGGCACGCTCGGTCGCTCTCTTCGAAGAGGCGGGCAAAGTGATCGAGCATCCCCGATGTCTGAACTGCCATCCGGCGGGCGACAGGCCGCTGCAGACGATGGCTATGCATCCGCATCAGCCGCCGGTGACCCGCGGCGATGGCGGAATGGGTGTGCCCGGCATGATGTGCAATACCTGTCACGGCGCGGACAATGCCACTGTCGTGGGGCAATCGCCGACGTTGAAGAGCATTCCCGGCAATCCGGCCTGGCATCTGGCGCCGATCGAAATGGCGTGGGTGGGCAAGTCGCTCGGTGAAATCTGTCAGCAGCTCAAGGATCCTGCACGCAACGGCGGCAGGGACCTGAGCAAGATCGTCGAGCATATGTCCCATGACGGCCTTGTCGGCTGGGGCTGGAACCCCGGGGAGGGCCGCGAGCCCGCGCCGGGCACTCAGGCGGAGTTCGGTGAGCTGATCAAGGCCTGGGTCGACACGGGAGCTGCCTGTCCGGAAGGGTGACGAGAGCAACGGCGACGGTCCCCGGGCCTTGCCACTCTGAGTGCGAACACAGGCCAATTTCGCTGGCGCGAAATTGTGCGGGTATTTCTTGTCGCCTGTGTTTGACAAAACAGGTATCATCCCACATATGAGCCCCATTGGCCGCCTGTGCGATTTTCGCGCGGGCGGTTTTGCGTTTGAATAGGTTGGTTTCTGCAATTCATTCGCATCCGCACCGATGTCTGCGCAGGGGATGAAGATGGACGAGAAGGGCAATCTTACAGTTCGGCGGTTGGCGCTCTGGGGCATCCCGATGTCGTTCGGCGTCATGGGCCTGAAGATGCTTGCATGGTGGGTAACCGGTTCGGTGGCATTGCTGTCGGACGGGCTGGAATCGACGGTCAACGTTGTTGCCGCCTTCATCGCCTTCTTCGTCATCCGCTATGCGCAGAAACCGGCCGACCACGATCATCCGTTCGGTCATCATAAAGCGGAATATCTTTCGGCCGTAACCGAAGGCGCGTTGATCGTCGTGGCGGCACTCTTGATCGTCAACGAGGCGATTGGGCATCTCTTCGATCCCCAGATGCTGGAGGCGCCGGCGCTCGGTCTTGCGATCAACTTCGTCGCCGGCGTGATCAATGCCGTCTGGGCGCAGATCCTGATCAGGACCGGGCGCAGGTATCGCTCGGCAGCGCTGACAGCGGATGGCCAGCACATCATGTCCGATGTCTTCACTTCGGTCGGCGTCCTTATCGGCTTGCTGCTGGCGCTGGCCACGGGCTATGCGATCTTCGACCCTGTGCTTGCCATTCTGGTTGCCGTCAACATTCTCTATCAGGGCTGGAAGGTGATCTCGAATTCGATCGGTGGTCTGATGGATCAGGCTGTCACATCCGAGGAGGAGGAGGCGATCAAGCAGGCGATTGCCACCCATGCCGCCGGCTCGATCGGCGTGCACGACCTGAAGACGCGCCGCGCGGGCGCGGTCACCTTTGTCGATTTTCATCTTGTCGTGCCGGCAGCCATGTCTGTAAGGCAGGCGCACGATATCTGCGATCGCCTTGAAGATGCCATCCGTGCAGCGCATCGGGGCTCCAGCATCGCCATTCACGTGGAGCCGGAGGGCGAAAAGGCTCATGGCATCCGCGTCAAAGTCATCAAGGAGGCTTGAATGCCCACAACAGACGTATCCAACCTGTCCATGCTGGGTAGCCAGACGGAATCTCCGAAATCACCCGAAGAGGCGGTGCTTGAGAAGGTGCCGTCGAGCCATGCCGGCACCGACTATGTGGTCCGCTTCACGGCACCGGAATTCACGTCACTTTGCCCGATGACGGGCCAGCCCGATTTCGCCCACATCGTGATCGATTACATCCCGAACGAATGGCTGGTGGAATCGAAGTCGCTGAAGCTCTTCCTGCATGCTTTCCGCAACCATGGCGCATTCCACGAGGATTGCTCTGTCTATATCGCCAAGCGGCTTGTCGAGTTGCTCGACCCGAAGTGGCTTCGAATTGGCGCCTACTGGTATCCGCGCGGTGGTATTCCGATCGACGTCTTCTGGCAGACCGGCAAGCCGCCGGAGGGCGTGTGGCTGCCCGACCAGGGTGTCGCAACCTATCGCGGCCGCGGCTGATGATTTGAAAAGAGTCGGTGGCGATCGTCTCGTATCGCCGCCGTATCAATCGCCTGATTTGGTGGGATCGAGCGGGAAGCTTGCGCGATCCATCCGCAGCGGGCGTTTCTCGCCGCCGAGCCAACCCCGGATCAGGTTTCTCGTCTTGATGCCTTCGAGGCAGAGCCGCATGAGGTTCTTGCGCAGCTTGCTCCGCGGGGTGAAGGCGCGGTCGATCGACTTGCGCACGAAGGCTTCCTTGTCGGCACTGCCGTCCAGGAACTGCATTTGGATGACCGGCGCCGGTTCGATCTGGTAGGCCTTCAACCAGCCGCGATGCCACATATAGGCATCGAGAAGGCCGTAAGTCTTGGTATCCTCGAGCATCCGTTTTGCCGTGCGCGGGCCGATGACGTAGCCTGCTGTCCCGACACGGTTCTGGAACACCCGTGTCGCCCTGTAGATGCCGTCGGTCCAGAAAGGCGTCTTTGCCAGAATATGCGGGCGCGGCGCGAATTCGAGATCGTAGGCGCAGTCGCCGTCCTCGGCACGAGCTTCAACGCTGGCGAGCGCATCGGCGAAGCCCTCGGCAAGCACCGCATCGTCTTCGAGGATCAACGTCTGCTCGTTGCGGTCGATGATGATCTGCCAGGCGATCCTGTGCGAGGTGAAACAGGCAACGTCTTCGCGCAGCGTCGGGCTCGGCCAGCTGTTTGCTGCCTTCTGGCAATCTTCTGCAGAAAGGTCGCGGGCTTCGAACGCATCCAGGAACTCGAAATCGAGGCCAAGTTTGCGCATTTGCTGCGTCTGGAACTGTCGTCTCTTTTCCTCGGCCCTGCGGCTGATGATAAGGATCTTCAATGATGCCCGCCTGCTCGACAATGTCGGCGGACCTTATCCGCCCGGCGGGTGCTTATCAATCGATCCGGCGCCATGCCCACGGAAACTTGGGGCCGGTGGCCGATCGGGCGGATGCCGGATCTCGGATCAGACGTCGAAGCTGTCGTCATTGTCGGATTGATCGTCGTCGCTGTCGTCGTAAGCGGCCTGCTGCAGACTGGCATCGTCGTTATCGTTGTCAGTATCGTCGACGACCTGTTGCGCGTTGCCGGCATCATTCGATGCCTGCTGCTTGTCGCCGTCGCTGTTGAAATAGTTGTTGATGACAGTCTCTTCAGTCGGCGCGTTGCCGAAGGGATTGTTGCCGGCGAGCGGACTACCCCAGCCAAGCGACGACATGTGGCTCCCGAAGATGCCGCTCAGCGAATTGGCAAGCAACATGCCGCCCGCAACGCCGGCCGCCGTGCCGAGCGCGCCCTGCAGGAAGCTGCCACCCGCGGAAGGTGCAGCCGCCTGTGAGCTCCAGGGGCCGGTCGGCTGCTGCGGCATGGCGCGAGGTGACGTGTCGAAGCCGCGCTCCTGCTGGATCTGCTGACGCGGGGCACTTCCCCACGGACCAGAGGAGGGCGGAGATGCCACCGGCTGCTGTGGTGCCTGGCTACTGCCGAAGATCGAGCTCAGGAAGCCGCCACCCTGTTCGGCCTTGTGGTATTCGCTTTGGTCGGCCTCGAGCAGACGAATGCGCTCCTCCAACTGCTTGATGTGGTTGGCTGCCGCTTCGAGGCCCTTCTCTTGCACGATCACCGCTTGCGCAAGATAATAGGCGGCATAGGGCTGCTCGCGCGTTCCCTGATCGACCAGCGCTTCGGCGTCATGGTCACGCGGCGTTGCCGATGCGGTGCGGACACGCTCGAAAAGGGCGGTCAGCAATTGGCGTTCTTCAGGTGACATGGCCGGTCTCCTTTGTTACTGGCGATTTGCGCCTAGGGATGACGTAGGAACCGATTCCGACTTTTCAAAGCCGCGCCAAGTTACATCGCTGTAACCCGGCCCGGCTGCCTAACCATATCTTCACCCGTTCCGTGGCTTGTCTTTTTCCCGCATTGTTTTACGCATGGAGTCGCACTATGTGCGGTGAACCGAATTGGACGTAAGAGAGGTTCGAATGTACGAAGAAGAAGAACAGGACGACAAGACGAAGGAACTGCCGCTCGGCAAGGAAACGGAGGCGAACCTTTTCAAGTCGCGTTCGATCTTCATCTACGGGCCGATTACGCAGGAACTCGCGCAGAAGGTCTGCACGCAGCTCGTGGCGCTTGCCGCGGCAAATGACGACGATATTCGCATCTACGTCAACTCGCCCGGCGGCCATGTCGAATCCGGCGATTCGATCCATGACATGATCAAGTTCATCAAGCCGAAAGTCTGGATGATCGGAACCGGCTGGGTCGCATCCGCCGGCGCGCTGATCTATGTCGCGGCTCCGAAGGAACAGCGCCTTTGCCTGCCGAACACGCGCTTCCTGCTGCACCAACCGTCCGGCGGCACGCGCGGCATGGCTTCCGACATCGAGATCCAGGCTCGCGAAATCATCAAGATGAACGAGCGCCTGAACAAGATCATGGCTGAAGCCACCGGCCAACCCTACGAGAAGATCGCTGCCGACACCGACCGCGATTATTGGCTGTCTGCTGAAGAAGCGAAGGCTTACGGCCTCGTCTCGCGCATCATCACGTCGCAGGCCGAGATCTGATTTTGAGCTATGCGAAGCGCCCTTGCCTGCCAGACAGCGGGCGAGGGCGCTTTCTTGTCGCCTGATGCGTCGTGACCCTCTGATGCGGCTGGACTGAGCGAGCTTTGTTGGGCGGCCATCAGGCCCACCAGACAACGAGGCTAGCAGGAAGCAGAACCATATCGGCTCTTTCTGCCCTTGCCTCGCTGCATTCCCTCGTGCTCCATGCGGACTTTCCGCCGCACGAGCTCCGCCATGCTTAAAGACTTTTCCATCCAAAGCCTGTTCATGGGCATCCTCACCACCTTCGTGGGATTTGCCAGTTCCTTTGCCGTTGTCCTGCATGGCCTGCAGAGTGTCGGCGCGACGGATGCGCAGGCGGCGTCGGGTCTCATGGCGCTGTCGATCGCGCTCGGGCTCTGTGCGATCTTGCTCAGCAGCGTGACGCGGCTGCCTATCAGCATTGCTTGGTCGACGCCGGGTGGGGCGCTGCTTGCAAGTACCGGTGTGGTTGAGGGTGGGTTCAATGCGGCGGTCGGTGCGTTTCTGATTTGCGCGGTGCTGATCGTCATCGCCGGCCTGTTCAAACCGCTCGGCCGGGCGGTGGCCGCCATTCCGGCGCCTCTGGCCAATGCAATGCTCGCTGGCGTTCTGATCGGCCTGTGTTTTGCCCCGGTCAGGGCGATCAGTTTCAACCCGTTGCTAGGCTTGCCGATAGCGCTGGCGTGGATCGTGGTCGGCGCGTTCAAGCGGCTCTGGGCAGTGCCGGCGGCGCTCGCAGCCTTTGTGCTGGTGGTTGCCTTTGGCGTGGACATTCCCGATGGAGCGCTCGGCTCGATCGAACAAGCGCTGCGGCCGCCCGTCGAGTTCGTTATGCCCGTCTTCAACTTGCCGGCTTTCGTCTCCATCGCCCTGCCGCTTTTCATCGTCACCATGGCGTCGCAGAACATTCCCGGCATCGCCGTCTTGAAGGTGAGCGGCTACACGCCGAAGCCCGGGCCGCTTTTTTCCGTGACCGGACTGTTCTCGATAGTCTCGGCGCCTTTCGGCGGCCATGCGGTGAATCTCGCGGCGATTACCGCCGCGATGTGCGCCGGCCAGGATGCACATCCCGATCCCGCGCGACGCTATTGGGCCGTCCTCGTCTCAGGCATCTCCTACGTTATTCTCGGCCTGCTGGCAGGCGCGGTGACGACCTTCGTGGCCCTGGCGCCGCCAATCCTGATCCAGGCGGTGGCCGGTCTCGCACTGGTCGGGGCGTTCTCCAGTTCCGCCATGTCGGCCTTCCAGGCACAGGACTCGCGGGAGGCGGCGGCCATCACGTTTCTTGTGACGGCATCGGGCGTTTCCTTCGCGGGGATCTCGGGTGCATTCTGGGGATTACTCGCCGGAGGGCTGATGCTGGCCCTGTCACGTATCGTGCAAGCGGCGAAAAAATAGACGGAGGGATTGCCAGTTTTTTGTACCCCGGCTATACACGCTGCCATGAAGAACACGGGCATCACGATTTCTGAGCAGGTTGCTCGCGGGCGCATCGCGCTCCGTGACAACACGCGCGCCCTGACCTCGCTTCTTCTCCTCGGCCTTACGCGCGGTTGCTGGGTCCGTTGAGGAGCGCCCGGCGGCCGAAAGCCCGCCCAGGCCATCGCTCCTCGTGACCAATCCCGAAAACTGATCAACCGGATGCTTTCGCACCGGATTCGTCATCGCCAAGCCAGACCCGATACGCTATGACGCGGCTGGCCAGATGACGGGAAGAGGAAGAGAAGACATGGACACGAACACCCGCTCCCAAACCAAAGGCATGCCCGACGCGGCGATCAAGTATCGCGCCTATCCGCAGGTAAACATCCCTGACCGTACATGGCCGTCGAAGACGTTGACCAAGGCGCCGATCTGGTGCTCGGTCGATCTACGCGACGGCAACCAGGCGCTGGTCGACCCGATGGGCCACGACCGCAAGGCCCGCATGTTCCAACTGCTGCTCGACATGGGCTTCAAGGAAATAGAGATCGGTTTCCCTTCCGCTTCGCAGACCGATTTCGATTTCGCGCGCTGGTGCGTCGAACAGGGCAATGTACCCGACGACGTCTCGCTGCAGGTGCTGGTGCAGTGCCGCCCGGAGCTGATCACCCGCACCTTCGAGGCGCTGGAAGGCGCCAACCGTCCGATCGTTCACTTTTACAACTCCACGAGCGAATTGCAGCGTCGTGTGGTGTTCGGCAAGGACATCCACGGCATCAAGCAGATCGCCGTCGATGCGGCGAAGATGATCTCCGACATGGCGGCGAAGGCCGGCGGCGGCTATCGTTTCGAATATTCGCCGGAGAGCTTCACCGGGACCGAGCTTGAAGTGGCGCTGGACATTTGCAACGCCGTTATCGAGGTGATGAAGCCGACGCCCGATAACAAGCTGATCATCAACCTGCCGTCGACCGTCGAAATGGCGACGCCGAACATCTATGCCGACCAGATCGAGTGGATGTGCCGCAATCTCGACAACCGCGAGAACCTGATCATTTCGCTGCATCCGCACAATGATCGCGGCACAGGCATCGCCGCCGCCGAACTGGCGCTCCTGGCGGGTGCCGACCGTGTCGAAGGCACGCTGTTCGGCAATGGCGAGCGCACCGGCAACGTGGACGTCGTCACCATGGCCCTGAACATGTTCACGCAGGGCGTCGACCCCGAGATCGATTGCTCCGATATCGTACGGATGAAGGAAGTCTTCGAATATTCGAACCAGATGCCGATCGGCGAGCGCCACCCCTATGTCGGCGAACTGGTCTATACAGCCTTCTCCGGCTCGCACCAGGATGCGATCAACAAGGGCATGAAGGCGATCAAGGTCGCCAACCATCCGGTGTGGGAAGTGCCTTACCTGCCGATCGATCCGCAGGACGTCGGTCGCTCCTACGAGGCGATCATTCGCATCAACTCGCAGTCCGGCAAGGGTGGCATCGCCTATATCCTGCAGCAGGATTACGGGCTCAATCTGCCGCGTAACCTGCAGGTCGAATTCCGCGAAGACATTCAGCGGATCACCGATGAAGAAGGCAAGGAATTGCCGTCGAAGCGGATCTATGATCGTTTCATCGAGCGCTACGTGACGCAGCCGCAGGGCCGCATCAAGTTCGTCGACCACCACACCTATGCCGATCCCGAGCGCAAGGGGCAACGCATCGTTGCCGCCGAAATCACCGATAACGGCGAGACGAAGCGTATCGAGGGCAGGGGCAACGGCCCGGTTGACGGATTTATCAACGCGCTCTCGCACTATCTCGGCATCGAGATGTCGGTCGAGGATTATTCGGAGCATTCGCTGCAGCACGGTTCGAACGCTGCCGCGATCTCCTACGTCGAGACGTCCTATCCTGGCGGCAAGCTCTTTGGCGCCGGCATCAGCACGAACATTGTCGGGGCGTCGCTGGAGGCGATCGTCTCGGCTGCGAACCGCGTGCTTGAGGTGCGGGCCGGAAAGGCCTGACGAAATCTGCGCAGCGGAGTACTCCGCTGCGCACTTTATCCCGCTCAGGCGGCCAGCCGTGCCCGGTTGCGTGGCCGCACGATGCAGTCCGCGATATGCTTTGCCTCGTCCTGTGCTTCGGCATGTTTCTGCCCCCATTTGCAGAGCGCCAACAGAACCGGTTCCAACTCCAAACCCAACTCAGTTGCCGAATACTCGACGCGAACGGGCACTTCCGCAAAGATCTGCCGGGTCACCAGTCCATGCTCCTCCATCTCGCGCAGTTGCTGGATCAGCACCTTTTGGGTGATCTGTGGCATCATCCGCTTGAGCTCCGACAGGCGCTTCGGGCCCTCGAAGACATAATAGAGGATGATGGGCTTCCAGCGTCCGGCTATCACCTTGAGCGCCCGCTCGACAGGCAAGCTGGGCAGCTTCTTGATCGGAGTGGTCATGGTCACCTCCTGGTGGGTATGGCACCAAATTCTCTGTATTTTGGTAGCTCAGCTTATTGCTAAGGCGCATCGCACGCCAATTCAAACGTGAGGTTTGCCATGAAAGCCGTTCGCTACGACCATTTCGGTTCGCCCGAGGTGTTGACCTGTGTTGAACTGCCGCTGCCCGAACTGCAGGCCGGCGAAGTGCTCGTCAGGGTTCACGCCGCAGGCGTCAATTTCTTTGAAGTCTTGATGCGCGCTAACCGCTACGCGGTGACGCCTCCGTTGCCGATGTTGCCTGGCGTCGAAGTTGCCGGAGTGGTCGAGAAAGTGGGTAAAGGCGTCGACGGCACTCGGCTTGGAACGCGGGTTGCCGTGCCGCTCTTTGCCCTCGGTCGCGGAGGCGGATACGCGGAATATGTGGCGGTCGACGCAGGATATGCCGTGCCTATACCCGACAGGCTCTCTTTCTCCGGCGCGACCGGCCTGATGGTGCAGGGACTGACAGCATTGCAAATGGTCCAGCAAAGCTCGCCGATGGGCAAAACGACCCTTGTTCATGCCGCGGCAGGTGGCGTGGGTTCCTTGCTGACCCAGCTTGCCAGGCGTCGCGGTGCTCGGCGCGTGATCGCGACGGCAGGGAGCGCAGCAAAGCGATCGCTGGCGCTGGAGATGGGAGCAGATCTGGCTATCGACTATAGCGTCCCCGGCTGGGAAACGTCTCTAGCTGGCCTCCGCCCGGACGTTGTTTACGACACGATCGGTGGCGACATAACGCGTGCGTCGCTCGCGGTTCTCGCGGATGGCGGCGAACTTGTCTTTGCGGCGCTCGGCCGGTTCGCAGTCACAGCCGAGGATATTGCCCGCATGTTCGACAAGAACCAGTCGCTGAGAGGCTTTGCCCTGCTGCCGTTGCTGGGAGAAACTCTTGTTCCCGATCTCCAGTCGCTCCTCGAACTGGCCGCTTCCGGGGAGCTGAGGCTCCTGCCCGGGCGCCAGTTTCCGCTTCACGACGCAGCGGAGGCGCATCGGGCGATCGAAAGCCGCATGGCAGCGGGGAAGGTGGTCCTGGTGCCCTAAGCCTTTCAATGCAACCCTGAAAGGCTCAGATCGATGTGGCGACCTGCATGGCGAGCTGGCCGAGCGAAGCTTCCGATGACGGGCCGACGAGCACATAGGATGTGCCGGCATTGTGCCAGGAGACCACGCCGATCTCGTCCCTGATCGTTTCCTTGAAGTCGTCCGCCTCGGAAGGCAGATTGTCCTTGCGGAAGCAGATGGAAGCCAGGTCGCCGTCGGAGCTGGTGTAGACGAGCTGGCCGACCGGCCTGCCGTCGCCGATGAAGACGCGAGCGCCCTGGAAGGTCCAGCCCTGTTCCGACAGGTCAGGGACACGGAACGCAACACCGACCGTTGAGGTCAGCCAGGTGGAAATTTCCTCTGCCTGGGTCGACGGCACCTCAAAAATATGCCGGGGCTGGCGAGCGATAAGCCGCTGGTTGGCAATGACGTCGGTCAGCCACTCGTTTGAGTCAGGAATGGTTTCCATCGTTGTCGCGGCAGGCGATTGCATGGTGCTCATGCTGCCGGCGGCGAAGAAGCCGATACCGCAGCCGGCAATGAGGAGGACGATTGCAGCCGCAAGAGCCTGTGGGCCGATCGGCGCAAGTTTGAAAGAGGGCCGCGAAACGCGCGGTGCAATCGGAGCCTTTGGTGGCTGCGCGCTCTTGATCGACCGCACGAGGGCGAGGGGAACCGGTTCCCTGAGAACGTCGTCGAGGCGGTGCTTTCCGAAGTCGGCGCCGTGTCGCAGCTTGTCGTAGAGCCGCTTGGCACCCTCGTCTGTGGCCAGGCGCTGCTCAAGCTCATGCTTCTGTTCGGGCGTAGTCTCGCCATCCAGCAGGGCGGCTAGCTGAGCATCGAGCGGCAGTTTCTTGAAATCGAGCAATTCAGTACCTGTGAGGATAGTTGTCCGCGACACTGGCGAAACGCAGTCTCGCCGCGGCAAGCTGGGATACGACTATGTTGATGGTGACACCCATGATGTCGGCGGCCTGCTGATAGCTGTGCCCTTCGACAACAACCAGCAAAAAGGCGCTGGATGTGCCTTCCGGCATGTCGGCGATCATGCGGTGGATGACATCGGGATCGACAAGCGAGGTGCGATCGCGGTTCGCTTCCCGGATATCGGTGACATTGCCCCTGGGAGCGGGGTGCGGCTTCCGCCGCCGATGCTCGTCCGTCCAATGCTGGCGGGCGAGGGCGTAGACCCAGCTTTCCAGGCGGCCTTCGCCATTCCATTGTCCGCTCTTGGCGATGGCGCGCTCACACGCCACTTGCGCGAGTTCGTCCGCACTCGCTGCGTCACCTGCAAGGGTCATCGCGAAACGCCGCAGCCGGGGCAGAAGGCCCACCAGGTCGCGTCTGATATCGATGGTCGTCACGGGTTGACGCATAGTCTTTCCAGGTAATGCTTGGGCGGTCGGCGAGAGCGCCCAGCAGCAGATCGATTTATATTGCTTCTGTGTCCTTTATGAAACAAGTACCGGATGCTTCGCAAGCATCCGGCGGCCTATCCCACGGGTTCTCAAAGCTTTTCTTCATTAGGCTCGGCTCGGATCAACCTCAGTATGTGCGGTAACCGTTCAGCGCCTGCAGCAGCGAGCGATAGGCCCAGGTCTGCTCGCCGCCCCGATCCCGGATCTCGACGAGCTGGACGCGCGCTCCCTGCACGTCACCCTGTTCCACCAAAGCTTGTCCCATATATGACCGTGCCAGAATATAATTCTCGTCCGCCTGCAGGGCCTTGCGATAATACGACATCCCCAGCTCCATTCTGCCCGCCTTGCGGTTGGCATAGCCGAGATAGTTCAGGATGCGCGGATCGTTCTGGTTCCTGGCAAGCTGAAGCACCGTCAGGGCGTTGTCGTATTGACCGGCATAGGCAAATTCACGGGCAGCCTTGTAGAGTTCATCGTCGTTAAACGAATTCTTCTTCGGGACCACGCATTCCTTGCGCTTCGCATCCCAGACCTTGCCGTCGGCACATTTTGTCGTCGTTTCGGTCTTTGGCGGCGGCTTGGTTTCGTCGCTTTCGTCGCCGATGGCAAAGGCGGATGAGGAGACTGCGAGGGCAAGCGAGCCGGCCAAAGCCAGACTGGGAAGACTGATCGACGCCATGGGCATGCAATAACTCCGTGAATTGGTGCTGCCGAGGCGACAAGTTTACGTGGCAATCGCCAATTGCCAAGACCTCAGATGCTTTGCCAAATATCAAGATATCGTCATCTTGAGTTTCTGAATCAGCTTGGCGAAGAGATGAATCCAAAAACGGCGCTAAGCCTTGAAAATATCAACGCTTTCGCTGCACACGCCATCGCCCATGGAGTTGATGCTGAAGCGTTCCCCGGTCAGTTCCCAAGCGCCCGGTGCGCCATCGATCGAGAAGAGGTTGTAGCCGGCACGAGGTTTCATCCCGCCGGGCCCCTGCGATGCAGAGGCGATACCGACCACGGGAACCGGACCAGTCTGGCCGCGCAGCCAGTGCAGCGTGTTCAAATGGGTATGGCCGTGGAGCACCAGTTCTGCACCGCCGGTGGAGATCACGGCGCCGAAGCGGCGGATGCCGATCATCCGCTTGTGGAAGGAGGTCGCGCCGCGGATCGGCGGATGGTGGATCATCACGACGCGAAACAGGCCGGCCTCGCCAGCGGCACGCAGCATGTTCACCGTATCGCGGGCCTGGCGCTCGCCGAAGAAGCCGCTGGCCGCGAAAGGGGGCGTTGCGACCGCCGTCGAGCAGCCGACGATAGCGACCTTGCCGCGAACGCGTAGATAGGGAAAGACGTGGCGATTTTCCTGCCATTCGGCTGGAGCGAGGTCACCGCGCACATTGTCGTACCATGCGCGCACCGACTTTTCGTAGGCGCCGGGCACGTAGGCATCGTGGTTTCCCGGCACGACGGAATTGTCTTCGGGATCACCGAGTTCTTTCAGCCAAGCGGCTGCGGCTCGGATCTCCAGTCCGCTTGCTAGGTTCACGAGATCGCCGGTAACCGCCAAATGATCGGCTTGCTTCGCGCGTATGTCTTCGAGCAGCAGATCGAGCGTGCTACCGAAAAGGTGCTTGCTCCTGTTGCGATGCCAGTTCACAAAGCCGGTAATGCGTTTGGAAAAGAGCTCGCGGACCGAAAGGCGAGGGAGAGGGCCGAGATGGATGTCGGAGATGTGCGCGAGCTTGAACATGCGACGACACATAGCCCAGTCAGTCTGCAATTCAAACACATCTGCTTGAACGGATTAGCGGAATTGGAAAAAGCGTGATCGGAACCATACGCCCCTGGCAGTCGCGAGTGCTGATGCGCGTCGTGCATATGTATTTCGCGGTTGCGCGCGGAATGACCATGGGCGTGCGGGCCGCCTGCTTCGATTCGGCGGGTCGTATCTTTCTCGTGCGGCACAGCTATCTGCCCGGCTGGCACATGCCTGGCGGCGGGCTGGAGCGCAACGAAACCGCCGAGGAAGCCTTGATCAAGGAGCTTCGCGAGGAAGGGAATTTGCGCATACTCGGTCGGCCGGAGCTCTTCCACATCTATTTCAATACGGCGGCCAGCCGCCGCGATCATGTCCTTTTCTATAAGACGCAGGTTGAGCAGACGGCACCGCGCCCGCCGGACCGGGAAATCGTCGAGTGCGGCTTCTTCGCGATCGATGATCTGCCAGTGGGCACAACGGACGCGACGCGTCGTCGTCTGGCTGAACTCGCGGGCGAGCGGGAGCCCGCCCACGTCTGGTAGAGCGCAGGGCTAGGCCGCTGCCAGTAGGGCACGGCCATGCGGGCGATCGAGATCCAGCGCCGGGCCGACAGGCACGATGCCGGTCGGATTGATCGTCTTGTGGCTGCGGTAATAGTGGTCCTTGATGTGGCGGAAGTTGACCGTCTCCTCGACGCCCGGCGTCTGGTAGAGATCGCGCAAATAGGCAGACAGATTGGGGTAGTCGTCGATGCGGCGTATGTTGCACTTGAAGTGGCCGACATAGACGGCATCGAAACGAACCAAGGTCGTGAACAGTCGCCAATCCGCCTCGGTCAGCCGATCGCCGAAGAGATAACGACCCTTACCGAGACGCTCTTCCAGCATGTCAAGCGTTTCGAAGAGCCTGACGACATTTTCGCCATAGGCTTCCTGTGTCGTTGCAAAGCCGGCCTTGTAGACGCCGTTGTTGACGGTGTCGTAGACGACAGCGTTGAGCTCGTCGATATCGGCGCGCAGGTCGTTCGGGTAGAAATCGACGGTCGAGCCCGTCAGATGATCGAAGGCGCTGTTGAACATCCGGATGATTTCGGAGGACTCGTTGTTGACAATTGTGTTGGTCTTCTTGTCCCACAGGACCGGAACGGTCACCCGGCCGGAATAGTGCGGGTCGGCCTTCAAGTAGATTTCGTATAGCGTCTTGGCGTCGAAGAGATGGTCGCCGGTGGCGCCGTCGCCGATCTTGAATTCCCAGCCCTTCGAAAGCATCAGCGGATCGACGACCGAAACGCTGATGAGGTCTTCGAGTTTCTTCAGCTTGCGGAAGATCAAGGTCCGATGCGCCCACGGGCACGCCAGCGAGACATAAAGGTGGTAGCGGTCTGCCTCTGCCTTGAAACCACCCGTTCCGGACGGGCCAGCCGCTCCGTCCGCTGTAATCCAGTTCCGAAACTGCGAGGCGGCGCGCTTGAAGTGCCCCTTGGTTTCCTTCGTGTCGTACCAGACGTCATGCCAGACGCCGTCAACCAGCATGCCCATATTGTGATCCTTCAAATTTTCCTTGGCTCGAACATATCCCACGTCCTGGCGATTTGCAGGGCGGTAAAGATTGAACACTGCGTCACGCCGTGCCGTCGCTTTCTAAATTTCCATTGGACGACTGAAATTTTTCCTGCTATCCGCGATTTCACATTTCTGGAAACCGATTTGATGTTTGCACCGAGAAACCTGCGACGACGCTGATGCTCCCGAACGCCTGACGGCGTGCTCGAGATCCATCAACTCTGTCTATCCGGTTTCCGTCTCATCATGCACAAGCACGATCTGGTCTACCTCACTGAGGATGCGTCGCACGACGCTGCTATCGAACACATCAACGAAGAAGCATTCGGCCCTGGCCGGCATACGCGCGCGGCCGCCCGGATCCGCGAGCAGGGGCCGCACGATCTCTCGCTCTCCTTCATTTGCGCCGATGATGGCGAGACCATTGCATCGGTGCGCATGACGGCTGTTCAGGCCGGCTCGGTGAATGGGCACCTGCTTGGGCCGCTTGCCGTACGGCCGTCGCACAAGGGTCGCGGCATCGGCCGGGAACTCGTCCGGATTGCCATCGACGCCGCGCGTCGCAAGGGATCGGAAGCGGTCATCCTCGTCGGCGATCCGCCTTACTATTGCCCCCTCGGCTTCGAGCGGGTGGCCCACAACGCGATCACGTTTCCCGGTCCCGTTGATCCGTCTCGCGTGTTGGTCGTGCCGCTTGTCGAGGATGCGCATTGCAGGCTGAAGGGAACTATCGGCTGGCGAAAATAGGTTGCATGCGGTATTGAGAGCCGTAGGCCTGAGACACGCTTCGCGTGATTTTTCAGCGGCTTGAGAGGTAGCATGAGCAACGTTTCCATGGACGAGGCGCTGGATCGCGCCGGCACCGGACCTTTCCAGTGGCGCCTGATCGGCATCTTCGGTCTTGTCTGGACAGCGGACGCGATGCAGGTCCTCGCCGTCGGCTTTACGGCAGCCTCCATCGCGGCCACCTTCGGGTTGACTGTTCCGCAAGCCCTGCAGACAGGTACGCTGTTCTTCCTCGGCATGCTCATTGGCGCTGTTGCCTTTGGGCGCCTGGCCGACAAGGTCGGGCGGCGTCGGGTCCTGATCGCCACTGTTGCCTGCGATGCGCTTTTCGGCACCCTTTCTATCTTCGCTCCCAGCTTTGCCAGCCTGCTCGTGCTGCGTTTCCTGACGGGCGTGGCAGTCGGTGGCACGTTGCCTGTCGACTACGCGATGATGGCGGAATTCCTGCCCGCCAAGAGCCGTGGCCGCTGGCTGGTGGCACTGGAAGGCTTCTGGGCGGTCGGCACGCTGATCGTCGCACTGGCTGCCTGGGCTGCGAGCGTCGCCGGGGTAGCCGATACCTGGCGCTACATTTTCGCCGTCACCGCAGTGCCGGCACTGCTGGGCCTGACGCTGCGCTTCTTCGTACCTGAATCGCCACTCTACCTGCTGCGGACCGGGCGAGCAGGCGAGGCCAAGGTGATCGTCAACCGAATGCTGACGCTGCACCGGAAAGCGCCGCTGCTGCCCGAGGATCAAATCGTCGCGTCGCCGCAGGTGGCTGAGGGCATCTTCTCCGACGAGCTTCGTCGCCGAAGCGTGCTGATCCTGACGATCTGGTTCCTCGTTTCCGTTTCCTACTATGGCGTCTTCACCTGGATGCCGGCGAAGCTCGCCAGCGATGGGTTCGGCTTCGTCCGCGGATACGGCTTTCTGGTCTTCGTCGCCCTGGCTCAGATCCCGGGCTATGTGCTTGCCGCCTACGGGGTCGAGGCTTGGGGGCGCAGGCCGACCTTGATCGGTTTCTGCCTGCTGTCTGCGCTTGGGTGCCTGCTCTTCGTGGTTTCTCCTGACGACATGCTGGTCGGAGCGTCGCTGCTGGTCATGAGTTTTGCGCTACTTGGGACGTGGGGCGCGCTCTATGCCTACACCCCGGAACTCTATCCCACCGCCTCACGGGCGACGGGCATGGGCGCCGCGGGGGCGATGGCCCGCCTTGGCGGACTGCTGGCTCCATCCCTGATGGCGTTCATCGTCACGGGTGGGTTCGGTCTGGCCATCGGCCTGTTTGCGGGCCTGCTGGTCGTGGCGGCCTTTGCGGCAACGGCGATCGATACTGAAACACGCCAGGCGGCGCTCAGCTAGAGCATCTTGCGCAGGAACGTGCGGGTACGGCCTTTCGGAAACTCTGGAAGTTCGCCGAATATCTCGTAGCCTTGCCGTTGATACGCTCGCAGGGCTAGCGGATTGAAGGTGTCGATCCAAGCCCCATGGCAGCCACGTGCCGCTGCTTCCTCTTCCGCCAGAGCAAGGATCTTGCCGGCCATGCCCTTGCCGCGTTCCTTGTCGGGAATGTACAGCAACTGCGTGAAGAGCCATCCCCAGGCGGTATAGCCGGACAGGCCACCGGTGACGTTCCCGTCGGTATCCCGAATGAGAACCGCGAGCGGTTGGCGTTCCGCAGGGCCGACATCATGGACGTTGAAGGCTGACAGTGCGTCCCCGATCGTGCTGAGATCATCGGCGGCGGGCGAGCCGGTCACTTCAAACTCGGCCATGCCGCTAACGCCCTTCGCGCCACCACATGGCGCCAAACGCAAGCAGCAGAATGCCGACGCCGGCGAAACCGGCAAACAGCGGCAGGGTGTTGATGCCCTTCAGCACCGTTTCGTTGGTGAGATGGATCTGCATGCGATCGTCGTCGGCAACGCGGATCTGGCCGCGAACTGGCAGGATCGGCGGAATGCTGATCGCGCCGCTGCTATCGGAAACGCGGGTGACGAGCCCCTTCGACTTGTCGGAAATCGGCTTCAACGCCTCGGTCGTCGAGATCATGGCCTTGAATTCAGGTGCATCGACTGCGCCGACATGCGCCAGCGTCGTCATCTCGCCATTTCGGATTTCGAAAAGGCCGATCTCGTCCATCTTCTTCTCGGCCTTGAAGAGGCCGGGCTCGGCTTGCGTCAGGGGCAGAGTTTCCGTCCTTCCCGAGGGATATCGGACCGTTGCATTGCCCGGGTCGCCGCCAATGGTCTGGCGCGTGATCTCCAGCGTGCGGCCGGATGCGCGTGCCGTCAGGGCTTCCTCCTCAAGCGCGGGCTCCTTCATCAGCCAGTGGGCGACGCGACGGTAGAGCGACACATGCGGACCACCGCCCTCGAAGCCGCGGGCCCAGAGCCAGCCCTGGTCGGAGAGCAGCATGGCGACACGCCCCTGTCCGGCGCGATTGAGAACGAGCAGCGGATGATTGTCGGCGCCGACCATCACCGTCTGGCCCTGCGGCGGCTCGACGTCGACGCTGCGGAACCAGCGGCCCCAATGCGGCGGTTCGTCAGCGGATCCATCGAGGCCGCGGGTAACGGGGTGCTTGCGGCCTTCCTCCGAAAGCCGGGGGTAGAAGGCTTTTTCGATCATCTGCCCGGTTGGCGCGGCCGGCAGCACCGACGATAGGGGTGTCAGGGCAATCGAATCCTGACCGGCATGTTCAGGGCCGGCAGCGATCAACAGGGCGCCGCCATTTTCCACGTATTGGGCGATATAGTCGTAGTAGAGGATCGGCAGCACGCCGCGATGCTGGTAGCGGTCGAAGATGATCAGGTCGAAGTCCTTGATCTTGTCGACGAACAGCTCGCGGGTCGGGAAGGCGATCAGCGACAGTTCGTTGATCGGTGTGCCGTCCTGCTTTTCGGGCGGGCGCAGAATGGTAAAGTGGACGAGATCCACCGAGGCATCCGACTTCAGGAGATTGCGCCAGGCGCGCTCGCCGGCATGCGGCTCGCCGGAGACGAGCAGAACGCGCAGGTTTTCGCGAATGCCGTCGATCAGGTGGACCGCGCGGTTGTTGGCATCGGTGACTTCGCCGGGAAGATTGGCGACCGAAAATTCGATAACGTTGCTGCCGCCGCGCTCGACCTTGAACGAAAACGGCGTGTCGCGGCCAGGCGTTGCCTGGAGCGTGGCGATCTCGTTGCCGTTGAGTTTCACCGTGACGTTTGCCGTGCCGCCGGGGCTCGGTCCGTCGTCGAAGACGCGCAGCATCAATTGCTGCTCCTCATTGACGATCCCGAAGCGGGGTGCCTTCACGACCTCGATGCGGCGGTCAAACTCGTTGGCCTTGCCCGTGATCAGGCCGTGGATCGGCGCGTCGAAGCCGAGCGCCTGATTGACGCCGGGAACGTCGTGGATTTCGCCGTCCGTCAGCATGATCGCGCCGCCGATGCGCGCGGGCGGCACGTCCGCGACAGCCGCCGAAAGCGCATTGAACAGCCGGGTCGAGGGAGCGTCGGAATCTTCCGGCTCCGTCGCGTCGACATAGCGCGGCTCGACGTTGGGGAAGCGCGAGAGGCGATCCTTCAACTGCGCCAGGGCATCGTCGGTCATCTTGATGCGCTCAGGCGTCTGCTGGCTCTGGCTGCGGTCAACAATGACGGGCACGACGGTCGACAGTGGGTCGCGATCTTCCTGCAGCAAGAGGGGGTTGGCGAGGGCAGCCAGCAAGGCAAGGGCCGCGACCGAGCGGATCCATGCGCCGCGCACGCCGCGCCAGATGCCAAAGGCAGTGGTTGCGAGAACAATAACCGCCAGACCCGCCAGGAGCGACCAAGGAATGAAGGGTGAAAAATCAACCGTCATATCACTGTCCCAACCGTTCCAGCAGGGCGGGGACGTGGACCTGATCGGTCTTGTAGTTGCCGGTTAGCATGTACATCATGATGTTGACGCCGCTGCGGTAGGCGTATTCGCGCTGTGTCTCGTCCGGCGGGACCGTCGGCAACATAGGCACCCCGTTGTCATCGACGGCCCAGGCACCGGCAAAGTCGTTGCCCGTAATGAGGATCGGGGAAACGCCGTCGGCCGTGGCCGCCGACTTGGCGTTTTCGGGACGATTTTCCTGGCGTGCTTCAATCCAGAGGGGGCTACCCGCGTAGCGGCCGGGGAAGCTTGAGAGCAGGTAGAACGATTTCGTCAGCACGTGGTCCGACGGCACCGGTTCCAGCGGCGGAATATCGAGATTGGCAAGGATCTGCTGCAAGCGCTCGCCGTTGGCACTGACGGAGCCGCCATTGTTGTCGAGCGCGCTGAACTGATCGCGCGTATCGAAGAGCACGGTTCCGCCGGCGCGCATATAGGCATCGATCTTGTTGATTGCAGCTGCCGAGGGCATGGGCGCGGTTGCCGAGATCGGCCAATAGATGATCGGATAGAAGGTGAGCTCATCCTTGGTGAGATCCACGCCGACAGGCGGCGATGGCTCCAGCGTGGTGCGGTATGTCAGGAATTCCGTCAGGCCCTCCAGCCCACGTTCGGATATGTGGTCGACGTCCTGTTCGCCGGTGACGACATAGGCGAGGTGCGTATTGTCGAGCCGCTGGAAAATCTGATCGTCGCCGGGCTTGGAGTCATCGGCGTGCGATTGCCCCGGCTGCAGGAAGAAGGCCGCACTGACCGCCACCGCGACAAGTGCCGCTGTTCGCGCCGCCGGGCGCAGCCTCACGAAGGCGCCGCTCATGAACATTACGATCAGGCTGTCGGCCAGCAGCAAGAGGAAGGCGATCAGGAACAGCGCAGGCTTTGCCGACCACGTTTCGCCGCCGATCAGCCCTTCGCGCACGACGGTGAGACCCGACGTATCAAGAGGCCTCAGTTCGGCATTCTTAGCGAGGACGTTCAGCGCGGTAAATCCTTCTTCGGAGCCGTAAAGGCCGGGCGGGTTGTCGAAGCTTGCAACCGGCGTGACCTTGGCGTTCGGGATGAGCGGACGCGCCGTGCCGGTTTCGGTCGTGAGTGCTCCCTTGGCGGTCAACAATCGGAAAGGCGGCAGCGCCTCGGCGGTCGATGCGCCGCCGGTTTCAGCGGTAACGCCGCCGGAACGCGACAACTGGACGAGGCGGCGCAGCATCTCGACAAAATTGCCCGAGATCGGCAGGTCAGACCACGTCGCTTCTGCGCTGACATGGAAGAGAACGATCCGGCCGGCATTGATCGGCTTCGTCGTCACCAGCGGCGTGCCATCAGCAAGGCTCGCCCAGGTGCGCTCGGCAAGATCCGGCGTCGGCTCGGCGAGAACCTGCCGCTTGACGGTCACGTCGGTCGGCTTCGGCATGCCGGCGAAGGGGCCGAAGGTCGGAAATTCGGCGAGGGGCTGCGGTTCGGCCCATGAGAGCGCGCCACCCAATGCACGCTCGCCCTGGCGCAACGTAACGGGAACCAGCGGGTCGTCAGCGGGAGCGGCGGCAAGGCGCGGCCCGGCGAAGCGGACAAGCGTTCCGCCGTTTGCGATCCAGCGCTGCAGCGGCTCGTAGGTTTCCTGGGGGAGGCGGCCGATATCCGCCATGATGATGACAGACGGGTTCTGCGACAGGAGATCCGGGATCGAGGTCGCGAGATCAGGCGTGTTCGGCTCGATCAAATCGGCATAAGGCTGCAAAGCGCGCTGGATGTAATAAAGCGGCGAAAGCAGCGGTTGGAACGTGTCACCGACCTCACCTGATAGCAGAACCACGCGGCGACGCTTGAAACCGTCGTCGAGCAGATGCACGGCGCCAGCCGTCGCGTGGTTGTCGATGCTGACGCGCGCGAAATCGTTGCGCATTTCAAACGGTGCGGTGATTGATCCGGTCGCGACGCTCTGACCCGGCTGGAAGTCGATCGAGCCGGTCGCGATCGCGCGTCCCTGCGTGTCCTGCGCGGTGATCGGGCGCGAGGCGGCAGCGGCACTGTCGAGGCGCGTGGCGGTAACGGTCATCGCGTCGGCGGCATTGCTTGCGGACGTGATCGCAATCGTTTCGTTCGCGTCGCCTGAGATCAATCGCAATTGGGCAGGCGAGAGGTTGGAAAGCTGGCGGACGGTCGCGTCGTTCTGGCTTGCGGCGGCGCCATCCGTAAGGAAGGCGAGAGTGCCGGGATGGACGCCGTTCAGCGCGGCGCGGAGAGCTTCGAAAGCGCGCTGGCGATCCGGCACAAGCGGCTTCGGTTCTGCGGCACGCAGCTTGTCGCGGGCGACGGCTGCCGTTCCGGGGACGGCATCGTTGGTCGGGTCGGCGGTGAAGGCGATCGCCACCGGAGTACCAGCTGATTCCGCGTCGTCGATCAGCGCGTCAGCGGTCTTCACGCGGCGATCCCAATCCGGCGAGGTGGCCCAGCCGTTGTCAACAAAGAGCACGAGCGGACCGCCGGAAGCGATTGAATTGGTGCGCGGATTGAAGACCGGATCGGCGATGGCCAGGATGACCGCGGTTGCAAGCAGCATGCGCAGCAGCGTCAGCCACCAGGGGCTCTGGGCCGGGGTTTCTTCTCGCTTCAGGACCGTCGCCAGAATCTTCAGAGGCGGGAAGACTTCCGTCTTCGGGCGCGGCGGCGTCAGTCTCAGCAGCCACCAGATGACCGGCAGGGCCACAAGGGCACCGAGAATTGCAGGATAGGCAAAGGCGAAGGGAAGAGCGTTCACGCGCGTTCCCCCTGCGTCATCCTTGCGGGCATGCCTGAAAGGTACATGTGTACGGCGACCAGCGCTTCAGAGGCTAGGTGGTCTGTGCGGTGGCTGACGAAGGTCCAGCCCATGTGGCGCAGCGCCTGGCCGAGATCGTCCCGGCGGTCGAGATAGGCGCGGGTATAGGCTTCGCGAACATGCTCGGCGCGGCCGGATGTCAGCTTCGACCCTGTCTCGGGGTCGGTGAATTCGGTGCGGCCATCATACGGGAAGAGCTCCTCGGCCGGATCGGCGATCTCGATCACGTGGCCGCGCAGACCGCGCCGTGCCAAGGGGGCGATGCGCGCCATCACCGCGCGCGCGTCATCGAGAAAATCGCCGATCAAGACGAGTTCGCTCCAGCCGCGGATCATCGCCGTCTCGGGCAGCCCTCCGCTCAACGGCGCGTGCATCAATGCCGTCGCAAGCCGTTCCGCGGCATTGCGTGCGGCAATCGGTTCCATGACGCCGGGACATCCGATGCGTTCGCCGGAACGCGCCAGGATTTCGGCAAGCGCCAGCATGATGACGAGCGCGCGGCCTTCCTTGGAGGCGTTTCCGAAGGTCGACTTGTACATCATCGAGGGAGACATGTCGGCCCAGAGCCAAATCGTATGGGCTGCTTCCCACTCGCGGTCGCGGATAAAGGTATGGTCGTCGCGCGCCGAACGGCGCCAATCGATGCGGGATAGACTTTCACCCTCGGTATAGGGACGGAACTGCCAGAAATTCTCGCCGATGCCGCGCTTGCGGCGACCGTGCCAGCCGGCGATCACGGTGTTGGCGATCCGCTTGGCCTCGACCAGACAATCCGGCACAAGGCTCGCCCGCTGCCTTGCGCGAGCGAGAGCGTCATTGCCGGAGGTCGGATTGACGATCTGTCCGATGGGTGCCACGCAGACGCTTCCTTATCCCTTGGCCTGCTTGACCAGCCCTTCGATAACATCGCGAACCGACATGCCTTCCGCGCGGGCCGCAAATGTCAGCGCCATGCGGTGCTGCAGCACCGGTTCCGCGAGGGCATGGACGTCGTCAATCGATGGCGCCAGGCGGCCTTCGTAGAGCGCGCGGGCGCGGGCGCAAAGCATCATGGCTTGGCCGGCACGCGGACCAGGGCCCCAGGCGACGTTCTTGTCGGTCGCGGCATTTCCCTGACCCGGACGGGCCGAGCGAACAAGCGCGAGGATGGCATCGACAACCTTGTCGCTGACCGGCATCTGGCGAATGAGCGTTTGGATTTCGACGAGGCGCTCCGCGTTCAGGATCGCCTGCGGCGTGGTTTCGCTGATCCCGGTCGTCTCGAGCAGGATCTGTCGCTCGGCGGCGAGCTCCGGATAGTGGACGTCAACCTGCAGAAGGAAGCGGTCGAGCTGCGCCTCGGGCAAGGGATAGGTGCCTTCCTGCTCCAGCGGGTTCTGGGTGGCCAGGACGTGGAAGGGCGCGGGCAGATCGTAGCGGTGGCCGGCAACGGTGATGTGGTATTCCTGCATGGACTGCAGCAGGGCCGATTGCGTGCGCGGCGACGCGCGGTTGATTTCGTCGGCCATGAGGAGTTGGGCGAACACCGGACCCTTGACGAAACGGAAGGAACGGCGGCCGCTGTCATCTTGGTCCATCACTTCGGAGCCCAGGATATCGGAGGGCATCAGATCCGGCGTGAACTGGATGCGGTTGGAGGCGAGGCCGAGCACTTCGCCGAGGGTGGTGACGAGTTTGGTCTTGGCAAGGCCCGGCACACCGACGAGCAGGGCGTGGCCGCCGGAAAGAACAGCGAGGAGAGTGTTCTCGACGACGCTTTCCTGGCCGAAGATCACCTTCGAGACTTCACCCCGCACGGCGGCAATATCTGCAAGGGCCTTCTCGGCCGCGGCGATGATCGCCTTTTCATCGAGGGGGGCTTCGGTCTTCATCATACCCATAAGGCATCTCCAGCGGGTGATATCATTCGTCGCGAATCGGCAGACTTACACGCAAGCGTCATACCAGATAGAGTTATGGAGATGTTGCGGGCTGACAAGTTCGTTCCGAATGACTATCTCGTGACCTTCTTGAGTTAAAGACAAACCGGGACAGAAGAATGGCAGCCGAAGAGATCAAGGCGACAACGGACGCGGCCGGTCTTGCCGCGCTGATTTCGCGCGCCGCCGGCGATGCAGGGGCCAAAGCCCGAGGCCTTCCGCCCGTCGACAAGTGGAATCCGCCGTTCTGCGGCGATATCGACATGGAAATCCGAGCGGACGGAACATGGTTCTACATGGGAACGCCGATCGGCCGGGCGCCGCTCGTCAGGTTGTTCTCGACTGTTCTGCGCAAGGATAAAGATGAGAGGACCTACCTTGTAACCCCCGTGGAACGGGTTGGTATCCGGGTTGTGGATGCGCCGTTCGTCGCCGTTGAAATGAATGCCGGGGAGCGGGATGGCGAGCCGCTGCTGACCTTCCGAACCAATGTCGGTGACGTGGTCGAGGCTGGGTCGGAGCATCCGTTGCGTTTTGTAATTCATGGCGAAAACAGCGAGTTGAAGCCGTATCTTCATGTTCGCGGGCGGCTGGAGGCGCTGGTTTCGCGACCGATCATGTACGAACTCGTCGAGCTCGGCGAACGCCTTGAAGTCGACGGCAAGACGATGTTCTGTCTGCGCTCCGGCGGTGTGACCTTTCCTGTCATGCCGGCGGAAGAACTGGATGCACTCTCCCGATGAACAATGTCCTGACCGAAAACCGTTCGCTCTATTCAGCGGCCGAATTCCGCCGTCGCGCTCTTCACCAGAGCGGTGGTCCGGTGGATCTCTCCTGGCGCGATCACGGCGATCATATTCTCAACCCCGATATCGTCACGCAGGTGGAGACCTTCAAACTTCGCGATGCCGCAGTGTTGGTGCCTGTCATCGACGATGGTGACGATGCGCATGTGATTTTCACGCAGCGCACGGCGACGCTGCGCAAGCATTCCGGACAGATCGCGTTTCCGGGTGGAAAGATCGACGCCATCGACGGCTCCGCCGAAAAGGCTGCAATCAGGGAAACCGAGGAGGAGATCGGCATCGACGGTTCCTTTGTCGAAACCGTGGCGCGGCTTCCGAACTATCTGGCGTCGACCGGCTTCCGTATAACGCCGGTGCTCGCGGTCGTCCGGCGCGGCTTCGAATTGAAACTCAATCCCACCGAGGTGGATGACGTGTTCGAAGTGCCGCTGTCCTTTCTCATGAACCCGGCCAACCACAGCCGCGACCGGCGCGTGCTTGACGGTCTCGAACGACAATTCTACCGGATGCCCTATGAAAGCCGGATGATCTGGGGCATTACCGCCGGCATCGTTCGCACCCTCTATGAAAGGCTCTATGCATGACCAACCTTGGCAACGAGGCATGGTTCAAGGATCCGGCCCTGACGCGTGTTTTTGCGTTGCTCAACTCCGATGGAGAAGGGCGCGTCGTCGGTGGGGCGGTCCGCAACAGCCTCATGGGGCTTCCGGTCAGTGACATTGATGTCGCCACGACCCTTACGCCGGAGCAGGTCATCGAGCGGGCGGTTGCCGCTGGGATCAAGGCTGTGCCGACCGGCGTGGCGCACGGCACGGTGACCCTCGTCATCGATGGCAAGCCGTTCGAGGTCACGACGCTGAGGGCAGACGTGGAAACCGATGGGCGGCGTGCAAAGGTAGCCTTCAGCTCCGATTGGCGGACAGACGCGGAACGCCGCGACCTCACGATCAACGCGCTCTATGTCGACGCCAAAGGCGATGTGATCGACCTGGTCGGTGGCCTTGCCGATATCGAGAAGCGGAACATCCGCTTCATCGGGGACGCGGCGACGCGTGTTGCCGAGGACTATCTGCGTATCCTGCGATTTTTCCGGTTCTTCGCCTACTATGGTTCCGGTCGTCCGGATGCCGATGGGCTGAGGGCCTGCGCATCGGCTCGCGCCAAGCTGGAGACGCTTTCAGCCGAAAGGGTCTGGTCGGAACTGCGCAAGCTGCTCAGCGCCGTGGATCCCGGGCGGGCACTCTTGTGGATGCGACAGGTCGGCGTGCTCAGCGAAATCCTGCCGGAGACTGAGAAGTGGGGTATCGACACCATTCCGACATTGATCGGCACGGAGCAAGCGCTTGGCTGGAAGCCGGATCCGCTTCTGCGCCTCGCCGCCATCATTCCGCCGGATGCCGATCGGCTGGAAAAAATGGCGGCGCGCCTCAAGCTCGCCAATGCCGAAGCCGCCTGGTTCAAGGCATGGGCCAAGGCACCTGTCATCAATGATGAATTGTCCTCGGCCGCCCTTTCTCGACTCCTTTATCGGCACGGCGCCGACGGCATCAAGACCCGCCTGAAACTTGCGCTGGCAACGGCACGCGGCAAGGCGGAAGGTGACATGCAGGAGATGGCTCGCTCGGCAAGGCTCGGCAAGCTGCTCGAACTGGCGGAAAACTGGAAGAAACCGCAATTCCCGATCAATGGCGGCGACGTGATGGCCGCGGGTGTCCCGGCCGGGAAGCAGGTCGGCGAGACGCTGTCGGCCTTGGAAAACGTCTGGATCGAGGAAAACTTCATGCCGGACCGGGCGGCGTTGCTCGCCCGGCTGAAGGATCTGGTGGGGTAGTTTAGGCGGCTGTCGCCTCGTTGCGGATCCGGGCCTTGATGTTTTCTACCATGTTTTCGCGGATCACGGTCTCGCCGTGGGCGTTGCGCATATGTTCGACAACGCGACGGACGATTTCGGCATCGTCATTCGCGCGGGTATGCCAGTCGCATCCAGGAACGAGCGTGCCGCATTCGAAGAGTCTCATTCTTTTCCTCCTTCGGTCGGATTTCATGCGATTGCGCGATGCTGCAATGGCTGAATGTTCGAGAGGTAAGAAGGTTCCGGCCGGCGCGAAGGACCGGCCGGTTGTTCATTTTCTTGTTATTCGGGCATCGCCCAGGATCTGAAGCAATCTGTAGCCGCCTTGTTGTCCGGACGCTTTGCCAGACGATCCAGTTCTTCCGGTGTCTTGCCGCCTGCCAGCTGGAGCTTCACTTGTTCCATAAAGCAGGAAAGGGGAAGGTCGGAGCCGCTTTTCGCCCGGAGCCGTTCTGCGATCCGGCTCAAAAATTCGGGTGCATCCATAGATGGGGGTTGCTCTGGCGCACCCGCCGATGCCGCAGAGCTACTTTGTACCGTCATGACAATCCTCCTCCGATTGTTACGCGTACATGCACAGAGTTAGTGGTCCAGTCTCCGAATTTAAGCCCTTCAGATGTCTTTTTTGTCTTGATCACGGCCAGCGGACAAGAGGGGGCAAGGATGAGAGAATGGACTCGACGTTTCCTCCTGTCTTGAGGCCAAAGATTGTACCTCGATCATAGAGCAAATTGAACTCAACATAGCGTCCACGGCGAATCAATTGTTCGTCACGATCCGCGTCTGTCCACGGCTTATTGAAGTTGGTGCGAACAATGCGTGGATAAACCATCGCGAAAGCCCGTCCGACGTCGCGGGTGAAGGCGAAATCGGCGTCCCAGCCGCCGGCTTCCTCGCCGGAATGCAGCCAGTCATAGAAGATGCCGCCGATGCCGCGCGCTTCGTTGCGGTGCTTGAGGAAGAAATACTCGTCGCACCATTTCTTGTAGGCGGCGTAATCGGCGACGCCCGAGTGGCTGCGGCAGGCGATCTCCATCGCCTTGTGAAACAGCTGGCTGTCCTCATCTTCCTGCGTACGGCGGCGGTCGAGCACTGGCGTCAGGTCGGCGCCGCCGCCGAACCAGCGGCTAGAGGTTACGACCATGCGCGTGTTCATGTGAACGGCCGGTACGTTGGGATTGACCGGATGGGCGATCAGCGAGATGCCAGAGGCCCAGAAACGCGGATCTTCCTTGGCGCCGGGCATCTGGGCGCGCAGATCAGGCGCGAATTCGCCATAGACGGTGGATGTATGCACGCCAACCTTCTCGAAGACGCGGCCATGCATCATGGACATGCGGCCGCCGCCACCGGCGCCATTTTCGCGCGTCCATTCCTTCGCCACGAAGCGGCCGGGTTCTCTATCGGAGAGTGGGCCCGAGAGTTCGTCTTCGAGCGCTTCGAATGAGGCGCAGATCGTATCGCGAAGACTTTCAAACCAGGCGCGGGCGACTGACTTCTTCTCTTCGATATCGTCCGGCAGGCCGATCGGAAGTTCGGGTCGTTCCATTTCATCTCTCTCCGAGCGGGTCGCCATCGACTCGCGCTTTCGTCTTTGCTGCTCTGATAGCAGGTAGGGCAGGCTCCTGCCAGCAGAGGCGATGCCTGAGGGCTCCTCAGATTCGACTCGCAAAAGGCGGTTTTCGATACTACCTTTTTGTCACAGAGGTAGGCTCATGACGAAAATCCCTGGACCTCCGTCGTTCGACGGTCTCAAGCGACGGATTGCTACCCACCGGGCGGAAGGCACACCCCGGAAGAACGATCGTTTCGTGCGACAAACCTATTGCCTCAATCTGCTCGACGCGCGCGCCAAGGCGCGCGAATGGTTCGATGAGTACCCCAAGGCCGCGTACTGGACGGAAGTCGAGAGTTGGCGCCAGCTGGAAGGCGACCAGATCGAGTTCACGATGCGCCGGCTGCCGTCCGCCGACTGATCGGTCTACTCGGCCGCTCCCTTCAGCCTGCTTTCGATGAGCAGGCCGCTTTCGTCGAGGATAGGGTGGGCGACGGAGACGATGTGGGCGTTGATCCGCTTCAGGTCGCGCAGCATGTCGAGGTGCAGCGAGCTTGTTTGCAGGCTGTCGGCGCGACCGTCGCGCAGGCGCTCCAGGTGCCGCTCCGACGATTGCTTCTCCATCCGGCGAACCTCGACCTTTACCTCCATCAACTGCCTGGCGAGATTGAAGTCACGGGTGACGAGGATGGTCTGGGCAATGCGTAGATTGTCGATCGTCAGGTGGAAGAGCTTGCGCAGCTCCTCATAGCCTTCCTCGGAGAATTTCAGGCCGAGCGAAACCTTCTTCGTCACCTGCGGCATCAGGCCCTTCTCGATGATGTCGCCGATGTGTTCGAGATTGATGGCGTAGTCGATGATCACGATGGAGCGGCGCCCGTCCTCTTCGCTGAGCCCGGCATGGCCGAGCTTGGAGAGATAGATCTTCACCTCCTGCTGCAGGCTGTCGACCCGCTTCTCCAGCGACGGGATTTCCTTGAGCTTCGCCAGGTTGTTGGCCTCGAAGGCATCCGAGGCGCGCATCAGCATGCGTTCGATCAGGTCACCGACGCCGAGCACCTCCCTCGTCGCACTGGCCAGCGCCACGACCGGTGTCGCCAGCTCCTGCTGGTCGAGATAGCGTGGGCCGCCCTCCGTCTGGGCCTCTTCCGGCACCAGCCTGAGCATCAGTCGCGAGAGGGGGCGGGAGAACGGCCAGGCGAGCGCTGCCAGCATCAGGTTGAAGCCGAGATGGGCGTCGACCGGCAGTTTCGCCGGCGTCAGCGGCAGCGTTCCAAGCAGGTCGGCGCCGTAGCCTGCGAGCGGCAATGCGATCAGGCAGCCGATGGCGCGCACGATCAGATTGCCGAGCGTGACGCGCCTGGCGGCTGCCGGCCCTGCGAGCGAGGCGATCACCGGCGGAATGGCACCGCCGAGATTGGCGCCGAGCACCAAGACGATGATTAGTCCTGATGACAGGATGCCCGTCGAGGCCAGCGAGAGAATGAGGACGACGGCGGCAAGGCTCGACGACGAAATGAAGGCGATGACCGCGGAAAAGGCGAGTGCGACCGGCCAGGCATTGTCGAGCAGGGCGATGAAGGCGCCGAGCGCCGGCGACTGCCGCATCGGTTCGGTGGCGCTGCTCAAAAGATGCAGCGACAACAGCATCAGGCCGATGCCGATCAGTGCGGTGCCGCCACCCTGGCGCGACGACGAGCCGCTGCGATGCAGCACCATGCCGGCAAGGATCACCAGTGGTGACAGCCACGCGATGCCGGTGGCGACGATCCAGGCGGTCACCGCGGTTCCGACATTGGCGCCGAGCAGGACGATCTGCGCCATGCGCGGCTTCACCAACTCGCGCTCGACGAAGGAGGCGACCATCAGCGCGGTTGCCGTCGAACTCTGCAGCGCAATCGTCGCGAAGAAGCCCGACACGAACGAGCGCAGGCCACTGCGCGTGCCGGTGGCAAGGCCGGTGCGCAACCGCGCCCCAAACGCGCGCGACACGCCGTCCTTCACCTGGGCCAGGCCGAACAGCAGCAGCGCTACCGCGCCGAACAGGTTGATCATGACGATCGTCGATTCCATGCTGCCGTTTCTTTGCCTCTTATCCGGGAAGGGTGTTCCTATTCGAATATAGGTTCTCAAGTGTTTGAAAATATGGCGCTATGCGCGCAATTTTTATTGCTCGGCTAAAAACTATACGCTGCTTGCGGAAATTCACAACGCCGTTCGCGACATATTTTGAAGCGGTATCGTCATCAAGGTCGCGAAGGTCGGAATTCAGCGCCAGACGGTCTGCCGCATGGCTTCTCCGACGATCATCGCAGCCGAGACGGCGACGTTTATCGAGCGTTGACCCTCCACCATGGGAACGAGGATCCGGGCGTCGGCTGCTGCGTGGACATGATCAGGGACGCCGGCGCTCTCGCGGCCGAAAAGGAGGATGTCGTCGGCACGGAATGCGAAGTCCGTATAGCGGTCGGACGACTTGGTAGACGCCAGCACCAAACGCCGACCGGTGCCCTTTCGCCAATCCTCGAAGCGATCCCAATTGACATGGCGCGTGAGGGCGGCTGCGGCGATATAGTCCATGCCTGCCCGTTTGAGGTTACGGTCGGATATGTCGAAACCAGCAGGCTCGATAATGTCGACAGCGAAGCCAAGACAGGCGGCGAGACGCAGGATGGTTCCCGTATTTCCGGGTATGTCAGGCTGATAGAGCGCTAGTCTGAGGATCGCCATGGTTTAGGCCGTATTCTTCGGTTTTCGTCGAAGGACACCTATTGCAAGTGTGATTTCAGCGCAACAGGGCGCATTTTGGCCGATAATTGTTCAATTCCGGCCGGTCGGGGCTGGAAATTCTGTTTAATTCGCGTTAAGGGTGCACATCTTTTAATCGCCAGAAGGGAGCGCCAAGATGGAAATATTGCCGCGTATGCGCTCTCGATGCGTGACCCCGCGAGTGGCGACCTGGCACGCCTAGTGCCATTTCTCTCCTGAGTTCCCATTTCTAACCTTTGCGCGGCTGTAATGGCCTCGTCCGGTGAACGTCCGGTTCCCATATGAGCTCTCAAGCGCCGTTTTGCGCGAGCCGGGGAGGCCGGACCGATCAGGTTTCGGAGCATTTTCATGTTTGGCTGGTTCGAACAGCGACTTAATCCTTTCCCGACCGAGGAGCCGGTTGCTCCTCCGAAGGGCCTTTTTGCATTTTGCTGGCACTACACGAAGCCGGCAGCACCGTGGCTCGCCATCATGGCAGTCCTGACGGCGCTGATCGCCGTCGGTGAGGTGGCGCTCTTCCAGTTTCTCGGCGATATCGTCGACTGGCTGACCAAAGCCGACAAGGCGACATTCCTGGAGTCGGAATGGCCGAGGTTGGCATGGATGGGATCGTTGATCCTCATCGGCCTGCCGCTGGCGGCGGGGCTGGATTCACTGATCATGCATCAGGTGCTACTCGGCAACTATCCGATGATCGCACGCTGGCAGATGCACCGTTTCTTGCTGCGCCACAGCATGACCTTCTTTGCCAACGAGTTCGCCGGACGCGTTGCGACCAAGGTGATGCAGACGTCGCTTGCGGTTCGTGAAACGACGATGAAGATCCTCGATGTCTTCGTCTATGTCGTCACCTACTTCCTGTCGATGATCATCGTCATCGCTGTCGCCGACTGGCGGCTGATGATACCGATCCTCGTTTGGCTCGCAGTTTATATCGGCATCGTGTCCTACTTCGTACCGCGGCTTCGCAAGATCGCGGCACAGCAGGCGGATGCGCGCTCTATGATGACGGGGCGGGTGGTCGACAGCTACACGAACATCGCGACTGTGAAGCTGTTCTCGCATGCCGGCCGCGAGGAGACCTACGCGCGGAGCGGCATGGAGGAGTTCCTCGAAACTGTCCACTCGCAAATGCGTCGCGTCACGCTGTTTCATATATCCGTCTATATAAACAACTGCGTGGCGTTGTTCGTGGTGTCCGGCCTGTCCATATGGTTCTGGCTGAACGGACAGATCTCGGTCGGTGCCATTGCTATTGCGATCGGTCTTGCCATGCGTGTCAACGGCATGTCGCAGTGGATCATGTGGGAAGTCTCGGCGCTGTTCGAGAACATCGGCACGGTCTATGACGGCATGGAGATGATGACGAAGAAGCACGACATCGTCGATAAGCCGAACGCGCCGCAGTTGTCAGCGAAGAAGGGTGCAATCCACTACGAGCGCATCCGCTTCCACTATGGCAAGGGCAAAGGCGTCATCGACAATCTCTCCCTCGACATCAAGGCGGGTGAGAAGGTCGGCCTGGTCGGTCGCTCCGGTGCCGGCAAGACGACGCTGATGAACCTGTTGCTGCGCTTCTATGATCTGGAGGCCGGCCGCATCACGATCGATGGGCAGGACATCTCGGGCGTGTCCCAGGAAAGCCTGCGTGAACTGATTGGCGTCGTGACGCAGGATACGTCCCTGCTGCACCGGTCGATCCGCGACAACATCGCCTACGGCCGCCCGGACGCGACCGACGCCCAGGTGATCGAAGCCGCCAGGCGTGCGAATGCCTGGGACTTCATCGAAGGGCTTGTCGACATGCAGGGCCGCACGGGGCTCGACGCGCAGGTGGGTGAACGCGGCGTAAAGCTCTCTGGCGGTCAGCGTCAACGCGTCGCAATCGCCCGCGTCTTTCTGAAGGACGCGCCGATCCTGGTGCTCGACGAGGCGACATCGGCGCTCGACTCTGAGGTCGAGGCAGCGATTCAGGAGAACCTGTTTGCGCTGATGGAAGGCAAGACGGTGATTGCTATCGCGCATCGCCTGTCGACCTTGACCGAGATGGACCGCCTGATCGTGCTCGACAAGGGTAGGATCATCGAGGCCGGCGCCCATGCAGAGCTGGTCCAGCAGGGCGGTATTTACGCCGACCTGTGGAACCGTCAGTCGGGCGGCTTCCTGGCCGATCACTCGGAAGAGGCGGAAGAGGCGGCCGAATAGAAAAAGCCCTCCCTGCAGATGCGGGGAGGGCTTTTTCTTTTCGTGTCCATGGACGGGGTGTCAGAGGCTGTCTGCCCAGTCTTTCACCCGGTTTCCTTCGACAAGCATGCTATTGGTCGACACAAGCGTACGCAACGCGAACAGACGCCGCTCTTCCTCGCGATCGACCCACGTAGAGATCGCCTCGGCGATTGCCTCGTCGTAGGACATTTCCAACTGTTCAACGATTGCATCAAGTCGTTCCGCAAGGGGCAGCGGAATACTCGACAATACTGTCTTCCTTGCTTGCATCGCGGCCGTCTCCCGTAAGAATCCATTGTACCTCGAGATTGTGACGAGGTCAGTCTCATTCAACAACGATGCCGTTGTTGTTACCGATTGTTACGAAAATATAAGGTTGCGCCCTGGGGCCGTTGCTTTCCCGCTCTGGCTAATAAGCCTATATCGCATTTATGCTGATAAAACGACTCCTTCGTGTCTTTGAAAATTGGATTAATCCCTTTGCGCCGCGGGAAAACATTCAGCCCCCGCGTTCCACGCTTGGATTCATCTGGTTCTATATCGGGCAGGCGAAGACGCCCTTCGTCGCGATGCTCGTGCTCGGCGGGATGTCGGCGGCAATCGAGGCAGCGCTCTTCTGGTTCGTTGGCCGGCTCGTCGATATCCTCGCAACGATCACGCCGGCCGCAGGCTGGAGTGGCCTCCTTGCCGCGCACGGCGCCGAACTCTTCGGTATGCTCATCCTTATCGGCATCGTCCGCTTTGTCGTCGCGCTGTTGATTGCGCTCGTCGATCAGCAGGTGATCACGCCCGGCTTCTATAACCTCGCGCGCTGGCAATCCTACCTGCATGTTTCGAGGCAGTCGCTCTCCTTCTTTCAAAGCGATTTCTCCGGCCGCGTCGTCACCAAGGTCTGGTCGGCGGGCCAGGCCACGGGCGATCTGGTGACGTCGCTGATGGAGAGCGTCTGGTTCGTCGGCATCTATGCGGCGACGACGCTGGTGCTCGTCGCGCGGCTGGATCTGTCGCTTGCGGTGGTCGTGCTCTGCTGGCTCGGCGTATTCGGCGTTCTCGCGCGTTATTTCGTGCCCCGCATCCGATTTCATTCCCGGGAAACGGCCGAAGCCGCATCGATGATCAACGGGCGCATGGTGGACGCCTACAGCAACATCCAGACACTGAAGCTCTTTGCGCGTGACGAGGAGAGCGACCGCTACATGCGGCAAGGCTTCGACTTCTATCAGCACACTGTCCTGCGGTTCACGCGCTTCATCACCGGAGTACGCGCCTCGATGGCACTGCTTTCGGGCATCATGATCGTTACGATGGCCGGACTGAGCGTTCATCTGTGGCTGGCGGGGCTCATCAGTTCCGGCGCGGTGGCCTTCTCGCTGGCGCTCGTGCTGCGCCTCAATTTCCTTCTCGGCAGGCTGATGACCCAGTTCAACGGCATCATGCGCAACCTCGGCACGATCCAGAATGCTGCCGAGCTGATCTCGCAGCCGCTTGGACTGGTCGATCGCCCCGGTGCCCGCGACCTCGTCATCAGACAGCCCGGCATTCGCTTCGAGAACGTCTCTTTCCACTACGGCAGACCAGACGGCGTTATCGACAACTTCTCGCTCACGATCGAGCCGGGGGAGAAGGTCGGCATCGTCGGGCGCTCGGGCGCCGGCAAGTCGACGCTGGTCAACCTCCTGCTGCGGCTCTACGACCTCGAAGGTGGACGGATCTTGATCGACGGCCAGGACATAGCGGCCGTCACGCAGGAAACCCTGCGCATGCAGATCGGCGTTGTCAGCCAGGATACATCGCTGCTGCATCGTTCGGTCCGGGACAATATCCTGTTTGGGCGCCCTGATGCGGGCGAGGCGCGGTTGGTCGAAGCGGCTCGGCGCGCGGAAGCGCTTGGCTTCATCGAGCGCCTGCAGGACCAGAATGGGCGCAGGGGGTTCGACGCGCACGTCGGGGAGCGTGGCGTGAAGCTTTCCGGCGGTCAGCGCCAGCGCATCGCGATTGCGCGCGTCATGCTGAAGGATGCGCCGATCCTCGTTCTCGATGAAGCAACATCCGCCCTGGACTCCGAGGTGGAAGAGGCGATCCAATCCAATCTGATCGGCCTCATGCAAGGCAAGACGGTGCTTGCCATCGCGCATCGGCTCTCGACCATCGCCGCCCTCGACCGATTGATCGTCGTCGACGAGGGGGAGATTATAGAAGAGGGGACGCACGAGGGCCTGCTGAAACAGGGTGGTCTCTATGCCGAACTCTGGGCGCGGCAATCCGGTGGGTTCATCGCAACCGATGTCGAGGCACCACCGCCCGGTTCAAAGGCACACCGTAAACTCGGCGATGAGGCCAAGGTCGTCTGAGATGCCGTATTGCCTTCGATCCACTGGAATGGTTTCAGCGGTAGTGGCCGGTCGGCGGACACGTCGTCGACGCTGGTGTCGAAGGCTCGAGTTGGTGCAATGCGCAGCTGTGGCAAGCATGTGATTGTCTTCGAAAATCATCTGAAAATTCCCGCGACATTGTGCCCACATGGCCTTGCCAAGGCTGGACATAATTTGCGATCAAGCTTAGAACGCGCCGGATTGGTGGGGAATCTATGGTCGAATTGTGTCGCGACAGATTCGCCGCCGCGAGGAGCAGGGGCGGAGTTCCGCAAAATTTGCGTAGAGGATGGTTATAAGCCGTGAGCGAACACGAAACGACAGGCGAGATCACGGGCGAGCCGACTCGCCGTGATT
>UBOA01000017.1:0-87069 GCA_900466985.1 Hyphomicrobiales bacterium | reverse complement strand
AAAACATGAAAGGCTCTAGCCTCTCTCAGCCAAGAGCGACCTCGCGGATCACCTCGATCGGTGTATGGGTGTGCGACTGGATCGCGATCGTCGTTTGCCCTGGTCTCAAGCCTTCGATAAATGCCGCCAATCCCTCCCTGTCGAGAGCCGGCCCCTCCCAATAGGTCAGGCACGGGCTTGCCGATACGCGTTCGTGTCGTTCCGCGAGCTCGGGATCATTGGCGACCGCGACACCGTAAATAAGATATTCGGAAAAATGCCGGATGCGGGCCAGCGCCTGCCACCACGGAAGACGACTAGCGCCCTCGATACGCTTCACCATGGTCGCCACCGCTCGCCGCTCCCACAGAACCATCTGGCCGATGAAATCGTCGCCCGGCAGCGCCGGTGCGCTCAAGCCAAGCAGCCGATGCGCATTTTGCCACCAACGGACGTGGCTAGGTCGTGTTGGATTGACATCTCCAGGCGCGACGTGGTGGGCGAGCTTCGGCGTCGATGCGATCACGCTCAGATCCAGCGTGCGGCAGAAGCAATTGTCGGAGTCGATGCACATGACCCGCTCGCTCGGTTGCGCCAGCGTCATTGCGATCTTGCGCATCTGCTGCAGGTGCCAGCCGTAGATCGGCAGGCGCAAATGCGGCGCCCACCAGTAGCGTCGCCCCCGCCATTTCGGCAGCGCCCAAAGGGGCGGAAGCAGGCTGGACGAGACGATCACGCGGCGTTTTTCCCCTTCGAAGCCCACGAAGGCTTCTGCATCCTCATCGCCGATCACGATGTAATGCACGTCGTATCCCGTCACATACCGGTCGATCGAGTCACAGAGAAGACGGCAACTGTCGAGGTCGCCACGATAACTCGGTGTGATGAGCGAAATCGAGGAACCCAAGATCGTCGTTCCCGATCAGCGACCTGCAGAAAGCGCTCGCAGCGAATGCCGGAGCATCGCGTAGATGGCAACCGGATTGGTGGTCAGATAGCGTGTTGCCAGCCGGCGCGGCTCGAGGATCATGCGGTAGAACCACTCAAGGCCAACCTTCTGCATCCAGCGGGGGGCGCGGCTCTTGCTTCCGGCGAGGAAATCAAACAGGCCGCCGGAGGTTTTGATCAAACCGACATTGTGCAATCTGTTGATATTGCGAACGACGAACTGCTGCTCCAGCGGCACGCCGAAGCCGATCCAGAGGATATCTGGAGCGGCCGCATTGATCGCCTCGACAACTGCTTCTTCCTCGGCGCGGTCAAAGTAGCCGTTGCGTCGGCCGGCAAAGCGAAGTCCCGGATAGGCCTTCGACATGTTCTCGACCGCCCGGGCATTCACCTCTTCGCTGGCACCAAGAAAGTAGAAACTGACCCCGGCTTCCGCCGCGCGTTCCGCCACGGCATGAACGAGATCGGTCGTGGCGACGCGCTCTGGCAAGGGCTCGGCCGAGGATAGCTTGGAAAAGAGCACGACCGACATGCCATCGGCATGGATCTGGTCGGCCTGACGCGTCAACGAGCGGAAATTGGCATCATGCTCGCAAAGCGCAATGACCTGACCGTTTGCGGATGTGGAGTAGAACGGACGCCCGCCGGCACCCCTGCGCTCGAGCGCCAACTGGATGAAGGCGTCCGCGGATTCCTCCATGCCGGCCCGCACGATCGGCAGGCTTCCGAGCCGGTTCGTCGGCCATTCGTTCATCGAATAACTCAGACGCGCTGATGCATTGCTATGCCTAGTCATTCACGCACCTTCGAAACGAGCATCGGTCAAGAACGGACCTGACAATTAGCTGTTTCGAAGTCCCATCGCTGTAAAACCTCGAGCTATAGTTAACCCTCGCTATACACGCGATGGTCGCAATATTCGTTTACCCGACGGGATACCAAACATTGAACCTGAAATTGTAAGCCGGCTTTTACCAAAAGACGGTATCAACGCGGCGCGGTCACCCGCCGTCCGCCGTTCAAAAGGTCTGATATGCCGAAACGTCGCTATCTCGCGCTCGTCTCCGACGCCGCCCAAACCTGTGGTGTCGAAGAGTTTGCCCGGCAGACCGCTTTGCGACTCGACGCGCGCGCCACTCAACATGTGCTTGACAGCGATATCCGCCGGCTCAGGTCCGCGCTCAAGGATATGGAGGTCGCGATCCTCAATTTTCCTGTGGTGGCCTGGAAGAAAAAACTGGCAGAGCCGGTTATCGCGGCGCTCGTCACCCGGCTGCAGCGCAAACAGCTTGTCGTGGTGCTGCACGAATGGAACGCTCTCGACTGGAAGCGTCGCCTCGTGCTTGTTCCTGTGGTGATGCTAGCAACGCAGATCTTGTTTTCAGCGCCGGAAGTAGCCGCCGAATTTGCCAAGAGCCCTCTGTCCGCCCTCGCAACCAGTCGGCGCGCAGTCACTCCGATCCCGCCAAATCTTGCGCTGCCGACCACGCTCCATGACGGTCCGATCGCCCGCACACTCGAGGCACAGCGCAAGGCCGGGCGGCTGATCCTCGGACAGTTCGGCTCGATCTATCCCAAGAAGCAGTCAACGGCCGTTCTGGAGATTGCCGCCCGGCTGCTGGCGCTCGGCCACGACGTCGGCGTGGTCTTCGCCGGATCGTTCATCCGCGGCACCGATAACGTGGAGCAAGATTTTCATGCTCTCGCCCACAAGCTCGGCATTTCAGACCGGGTGGTCGTAACAGGTTATGTTGCCGACGCCGAGGAGCTCTTCGGGATCTTCAGACATGTCCACGTATTCTGCTATCTCTTCGCTGAAGGGCTGACGGCGCGCCGGGCAAGCGTGCTCGCGGCAAGCTTCTCGGGAAAGCCCGTCGTCGTCAACGCACCGCGACAGCGAGACGCCCTCGCCCACCATGGCCTGTTTCGCAAGCTGGTCAATGGCAGTGCGATCCGCCTGGTCGACACACGGGCCGACGTAAACATCATGGCCGACGCGGTGCTGGAAGCAAGCCAAAGCCATCTGGCATCGATTGACGCGAAGGCAGAAGTCGATGCCTTGTGGAGTGCCGTCATCCACGCGCTTGATGGCTGATGTGCGCCGTCACAATTGATGCCGAGACTGCGGAACAATGGCCCACGACGATCGTTCTTTGAGTCAGCGACGGATGTGTCGCGAGGCTGCTGAAAGGACGTGATCCAAGATGGAAATGACGGAGGGCCGTCAGCTTGCGGAGGAATATCTCCGACTGGGCGGAAAGAGACGCGTCAAGATCGACGACAATCAGCAAACTGTTCGCGCATGGGAGGCAGACCCGCCCGCCGCCGAGCAGTTTTGGCATGATCGTGTCGAAGCTCTGGAAATGCGTCGCCGAAGAGAAGTCGAATTCTTCCTGCCATCGATCAACTCCCCGTAATTGCAGGGGATGAGGAAGGGTTCTTCAATTTCTGACCCGGACATCAGCCCTGGCCAGCCGCTAAGTTGTTGCGCCGCTCATCTATAATTCCCCGATCCTCGATCACCCAGCCGAGGTACCCGCTTGGCTGGTTCAGCGTGCGAGCCATCCGCCATCTACCGGCAGGACTGTTCCATGGACATAATCCGAGGCCGTCGATGCCAGAAATACGGCGGCGCCCCCAAGATCCGCCGGATCTCCCCAGCGTCCGGCGGGGATACGCGAAAGAATGCCGGCGCTGCGCTCACGATCCTCACGAAGGGCCGTGGTATTGTTGGTCACGAAGTAGCCAGGAGCGATGGCATTGACATTGATGCCTTTGCCCGCCCATTCGCAGGCCAGTAGACGCGTCAGGCCGGCAAGGCCGCTTTTTGCCGCCGTATAGGATGGAATGCGGATACCACCCTGGAATGAGAGCAGAGAGGCAATATTGATGATCTTGCCGCTGCCTCTCTCGAGCATATGCCGGGCGGCAGCCTGCGACAGGAAAAAGACAGTCTTCAGATTGACGTCCATCACTGCGTCCCAGTCGGCTTCCGTGAAGTCGATAGCATCCGCACGCCTGATGATGCCCGCATTGTTGACCAGAATATCGAGCCTGCCGAACGCCGCGACGGTTTCATCGACGATCGCTTTGACCGGCTCGATCGACCCGAGATCCGCCCTGATCGGGTGAAACCGTACACCTGCATCTTCGACAGCCGCCCGCGTCTCGTCCATCGGCGAGCGACCGACGGCGACAATCGATGCGCCGGCAGCGGCCAGCGCCACAGCGATCGCCTGACCGATTCCGGTATTCGCGCCCGTGACAACAGCCACCTGCCCGGAAAGATCGAACATGGTCATGGGAGGCCTCATTTCAAGAATTCGGCGCGATGTGGCGTGAACGTATCGATCAGCCGACCCTTCTCGAGAGCCTTGACCCCATGCACCAGGTCGGGGGGAACGATGAAGCTGCCTCCCTGGTGCAGGGTTTCCGTCCTGCCGTCGATCGTGACCTCGAAACTGCCCTGTGCGACATAGCTTGCCTGGATGTGGGGATGGGAATGGAGCGCACCGATGGCGTCCTTCTCGAAAACGACCTCGACCATCATCATCTCAGGCAGGTAAGCCATGATGCGACGGGTCACGCCCGGTTCCGGGCTGGTCCACTCAGCGTCCTTGCCCGGTACGAAAAGATCACTCGCTGTCATCCGCCCCTCCTCACCTCAGATCCTCGACGGCGACAAGGTCGACGTCGGTGTAGTCGACGTTGTCTCCGGCCATGGCCCAGATGAATGTATAGCTCGATGTGCCGACACCGGAATGGATGGACCAACCCGGCGACAGGATCGCCTCCTCGTTCTTCACGATGAGGTGGCGCGTCTCGTCGGGCTCTCCCATAAGATGCACGACGCGGGTCTTTTCCGGCAGATCGAAATAAAGATAGGCCTCCATCCGCCGGTCGTGAACGTGGCAGGGCATGGTGTTCCAGACGGAGCCGGGCGAGAGCATCGTCATGCCGACGACGAGCTGACAGGTCTTGGCGCCTTCCGGATGGATGAACTGAAAAATCGAGCGTTCGTTGCTCGTCGACTGTGCCCCGAGATCGAGACGCTTGGCATCGGCGATACCGATGTGCCGTGTGGGATGGCGCGTATGTGCCGGCGCGCTCAGCAGATAGAATTTTGCCGGCTGCTCCGCCGAAACCGACTCGAAAGTCACCGCCGAGCCCAACCCGGCGTAGATCATGTCACGCGTCCCCAGCGGAAACCGCTCGCCATCGACGACGACGATGCCGGCGCCGCCGATGTTGACCGCGATCAATTCGCGACGCGCCAGAAGGGTTTCCGTTCCCGCCGGCTTGATCGTTTCCAACTCAAGCGCTGCCGAAGTCGGCATGGCGCCGCCGACGATCATGCGGTCGTAGTTGGTGTAATGAAGCTGGATGCGGCCGGCCAAAAACAGCGGTGGCAGCAAGAAGTTTTCGCGAAGCTCCGCGGTACCAAACCCCGCGGCGGCCTTCGGATCAATCGCGAAGCGATTGGTGTAGTCGGTGTGAGTCACGTTGCCTCCCAGATTTTTCCAAGTCATCATACATATTGATCATACTGGAGCAACCGCAATCGCTGCATCCTGATCAATCCTGGATAGCCTGATAGATATCAAAAGCTTGTAATTGCAATGGATTATCGCCGACAAGCCCGGATTCGCTAATTTTGTATGACAACATTCGCAATTGTTGTCTTAATAGAGCACTGGCAGTATGCTCGGACATAATATGCAGAGGCGACAACACCCTTGAACACCATTCCTCCTTCGGTCGATGTTGGTCCATCACGACGGCAGAAGCTCTCTGATCGCATTGCCGGCTCTCTTCGCCAGGACTTCCTTTCAGGCCAGATCTCCGTCGGCCAGAAGTTGCCGACGGAGGCCCAACTCGCAGAATCCTTCGATGTCAGCAGGACCGTCATTCGCGAGGCGATCGCGGCTCTCTCGGCCGATGGGTTGCTGGAAACGCGGCAAGGGGCAGGCATCTTCGTGATTGGACACCAGTCGTCCGCTCCAATCATAAGACAGGACCGATCAAGCAACATATCGCACGCCCTGAATGTGCTTGAAGTTCGCATCGCGCTTGAAGCGGAAAGTGCGGCGCTGGCCGCCACCCGCAGAAACGCGTCGCAGGAGGCACAGATTCAGGAGAGCTTTTTCGAGTTCGATCGGCTCCTGCAGCTTGGCAAGCCTACCGGCCAGGCCGACTTTGCCTTCCACCGATCGATCGCCGAGGCAACCAACAACCCTTTCTATGTTGAAGTTCTCGACGCGCTCGGGGCGCGAACCATCCCGTGTGACGTCACCTCGCCCTACGCCACGGAAGAGGTTCTCTCCGCCAGCTACCAGGCCGGATTGCAGCGGGAACACCTCGCCATCCTCAATGCAATTTCCGCAGGCGACGCTACCGGCGCGCGCGACGCCATGCGCGCCCACCTTTCGGCAAGCCAGGAGCGATATCGCGAACGCCTGCGGGATCGGCGCACGCGATATCAAAACGTTGTCGAGGCGACCTAACGGATAACGATGCTCGATCGGCCCGGATTAACTGGCGTCATCACGACCCTGCGACCTCATCCCGTTTGGCTTTCACCTCGTTAGATGTGCCAATCGTTGCTCGCAGTGGCTTCGGTGGCAGCGTGCAACGGGCTGTCCGCGAGGGTGTAGGCCCTGATATAGTCGATGTGCATTTCCGAGCCGTTCGTCAGACCGTTCGACGGCGTTCCAGCCGGACCGCCGACGGCAAGGTTGACCAGCATGTACATGGGATCATGCATGTCCTCGGGTGTGTCCGTCTGCGCGACGGCGACGTCATCGAAGTACCAGGTGATGTGATCCTCGTCCCAGAGAACGCCGTAGTTGTGGAAGCCTTCAGTGCTTGCCACCTTGACCGGAAATGACGTCATCGTATGTGCGCCGCCATGGTCACTGTGAACTGTGGCATTGACCACGTTCGGCTCCTGGCCGCGCATCTCGACGACATCGAGTTCTGGTGGCCAGGAGCCGTCCTCCGGAAGGAGCCAGAAGGCCGGCCAAACGCCCTGCTCTGTCGGCATATCGGCACGAATTTCGAAATAACCATAGGTCTGGGCAAAGGATGAATGTGTGGTCAGGAGACCAGATGTGTAGTCGTAGCCGTTAATCTGCGCCTGGATCGCCTGCGAGGCGGGTTCTGCCGAAATCGTCAATACGCCATTGCTCACAGAGAATGGATTTGCCGATGCGGTCGGCGCATAGGACGGGTTGATGTACCATTGCAGCTCGCCGTTCCCGGTCAACGGGCTGCCGCGGTCCGGCGCCCACCAGAACTTGGCGTCCCACGTGCCCTGGTCGCCGCTGCGCAGGGACAGGCTGTTGAACTCGTCATCGAAGCTCAGCGCGAGCTGTGAGCGGTCGAGCGTCAGCTGGAATTGGCTGGCGTGCAGATCCGACGCCTGGGTATTGGCGAAGACGAGGCTTTCACCGCCACCGAGATCGAGCCGAAGATTGGCGCCCTCCTGCGTGGTATGAGCCTGCACCTGCGTGAAAGACGAGAGCCCGTAGCTGTTCAGTCGCACCGTATCGTCGCTGCTGAAATCGACGATCAGATCGCTCCCGTGACCCTTGGTGACGAGGAATGTATCGGCTCCGCCTCCGCCGATCAGCACGTCGTTGCCGGCGCCGCCGTCGATCGTCTGGCTTCCCGAGGCTCCGGAGATGATGTTGTCCTGAGCGTTGCCGAAAGCATAGCATCCGGCGCCTGTTACGGTCAGGTTCTCGAAATTCTCAGGAAGCGCATAGCTCATCCAGGTGTTGATGGTGTCGACCCCACCGCCGGGCTGCTCCGCAGCACGGTTGATGGCGGAATAAAGATAGTAGATGTCATCGCCCGTTCCGCCGTGCATCGTCACGTTGACGGAACTGTCACCCCATATGGAGTCGTTGCCGGATGTGCCATTCAGCACGGGGCCGGAACCGGTTGCGGAGAACCATGCGGTCGAGGCGCCACTGTAGAACAGCGGTTGGCCGACAGCATTTTGTATTGATTTTGCCATTATCAACTCCTTCGGGTTTTAGTGCTTCTCATGGTCTTTCTCCTCCGATGGCTGTAGTCATTCCTCCCGAAATGCACGGACCAACTGGTCCGTAAACGGCTTTGCGAGATAACCGAGCGCCGTGCGCTCGCCCGTCTCGATGAAGGCTTCGACGGGCATCCCGGCAACCGGTGCCAGCTTGCCAAGCCTTTGCCATTCGCTCTCGGGCACCGCGACCCGAAGCGTGTAGTAGGATTGGCCGGAATGCGTGTCCGTTGTCAGGTCAGCGGAGACAGATGCAACGCGTCCCTTCAATTCCGGTGTTGTCCTGTAGCTGAACGCGGAGAACCGCAGGCTGACCTCCTTGCCGACTGCGACCTGGTCGACGTCCTGTGGCGACAATTTCAGCTCGGGCGTGAGCATGTCGTGATCGGGCACGATCTGCATGACGGCCTCGCCTGGCGTGATCACGGCACCCCGCGCATGGACGGCAAGTTGATGGACGATGCCGTCTTGCGGCGCCCTTATGTCGACGTGTCGCAGCTCGTCCTCTATCGCAACACGCCGCTCGGCGTATTCGCCACTGTCGCCCTCCGCCTGCCTCAGCTGTTCGGAGACCTCGCTTCTGTGATCGTCACCCACCTGGATAATCTGCAGCTCCGTTTCGGCGATCTTTCCTTTGATTTCCGCGGTCGAGGCAACGAGGCTGCCGAGTTCTCCCGTCAAATCGGCCGCATCACGTTGCAAGGTGTAGACCCGTGTTGCGGGAATAACTCCCTGCCGAAGCAGCGGCTCCAGGCTTGCCAACTCCTTGTCAATGATGCCGATGGCGCGACGCTTGCCCTCCTGCTGGGCCGACAGTCCTTCGGCCTGCTGGTCGAGCTGGCGGACGCGCTCACGCAGTTGCGCCGTCCTTCCACTGAGCGACGCGCGACGGTCATCAAACAGCCGCAGCTCGGAGCTCATGAGGGCGGTAGCCTGAGTGGCATCGGCATCTCTGACGCCCGCTGGGAAAAGAATGGCGTTCCCGCCGTCGCGCTCTGCAGAAAGCCTGGCTGATCGCGCTGCAAGCTCTCGCAGCCGCCGCGATACGATCGCGAGATTTGCCTTTGTCTGCGTGTCGTCGAGATGAACGAGGATTTGGCCAGCCGCGACGCGATCGCCGTTGCGGACGAAGACCTGTCCCACAGTGCCGCCCTTCTGGTGCTGCACCGGCTTCACATAGCTGTCGACGACCAGTGTCCCCTGGGCAATCACCGCGCCGTTTATACGGATCGCCGAGGCAAGCCCGCCAAGAACCCCGCCGAGCAGGGCAGCTGTCGCAAGGGCAAGCAACGTAAGTCGGCGGATCGCTCGTTCCGTCGATGTCACAGCCCCGGTCATGACGACAACTCCCCGCCGGCGCGAAGCAGTCGGACGAAGGAACCGGTCGCAGCGACTGACTTTGGTCCTGTCTTGAGAACTTCGTTCTTAGGGCCGAACGCTTTGCCCCGGCCGCCCTCGAGAACCAGCACCTTGTCGACCGCGGAAAGCGCGCTCGCCCGGTGGGCGATGATCAACACCACCCCTTGCCGTGACCGAACGGACTCGATTGCCTGCGAGAGTGCCAGCTCGCCCTGAACATCGAGATTGGAATTCGGCTCGTCGAGCACAACGAGGAACGGATCGGCGTAGAGGGCCCTGGCCAACCCGATGCGCTGGCGCTGGCCCGCGGACAGGGTTCTGCCCTGCTCGCCGATCCGCGTGTCAAAGCCATCGGGAAAGCTCACGATCATATCGTAGACACCCGCGGCCCTGGCGGCGGCGATGATCAACTCCGAAGAGGCCTCCGGATCGAACCGGGCAATGTTGTCGGCGATGGTTCCGTCGAACAACGACACATCCTGCGGCAGGTAACCGATGTTGCGGCCGAGTGCTTCCGCAGTCCATTGTGAGAGCGACGCTCCGTCCAGCCTGATATCCCCGGCAAGAGCCGGCCATAGCCCGACGATGCCCCGCGCCAGCGAAGACTTGCCCGAGGCGCTCGGGCCAACGATGCCAACTGCCTCCCCGGCTTGGACCTCGAAGGACAGCCCGCGAATGATCGGCATCTTCGAGCCCGGCGCCGCCAGATGAAGGTTCTCCACTGCCAGTGATTGCCGCGGCGCCGGCAGCGCGACGTCATGCAGCCGCCCGTCGAAGAGCTGGACCTCGCGGTCGAGGCGCGACCATGCCTGGCGGGCAGCCGCAAATCCTCGCCAGTGCGCGATGGCAAGCTCGATCGGGGCGAGCGCGCGGCTCACGAGAATGGAGCTCGCAATCATGATGCCACCAGTTGCTTCCTGTCGAATGACGAGTATGGCGCCCACGGCCAGCACGGCGGACTGCAGCAACATACGCGCGGAGCGCGACAGTGTTGAAAGCGAGTTGACGAACGTGGCCGCGCGCAAGTGACTGTCGAGGTGGCGCCGGTTGACTTCGGCCCAGCGCGCCGAAAGCATCCCACCAAAGCCCATTGCGACGACCGCTTCCGAATTGCGCCTCGCGGTTTCGGCGAAAGCCATCCGCTCAGCTAGGATCGTGGCCGTCTCCCTCGTCGGACCGCGTGACTTCAGCTCCGCAAGCAGCGCCAGCCCCGTCAAGAGGAGCGCGCCAGCCACGGCCGTGAGGCCAATCCAGTGGTGAAAAAGGAAGCAGAGGGCGAGATAGAACGGCATCCAGGGCAGATCGAACAACGCTCCCGGACCGGGGCCGGACAGAAATCCCCGTACTGTATCGATGTCACGGATTGTCTGCAGACCATCGCCCGGCGCCGGCTTGCGCGATGCTGACAGCGCGACTGTGAGGAAGGCCCGTCCCGAGAATCGCTCATCCACCTCCCGACCGATCTGCCCTAGAAGTAGGGATCGCGTGAGATCCAGCAGCCACTGGAACGCAAAGAGGGACACAACGATGATGACCAGACCGACGAGGGTCGGCAGGCTACGGCTGGGAATGACGCGGTCATAAACCTGGAGCATGAAGAACGAGCCGCTGAGCGCCAGGATATTGACGAGGCAACTGGTTACACCAAGCCCCAGAGCACCAACGCGCAACGACGAGAAGAGGCCAAAGAAGGGTCGCGGCTGCGAGAGGGATCCGGCTTCAGACAAATGGACTCCTTGTGGTCGTAGCGCAGACGCACCATCGCCGAGGCTCCGGTGGTCGAGAAATCGAGATCGCTTGCCTAGACTGAGGCAAAAGGGACCGAATGACGACCGCAAACAGCGGCGTCTCTTCCACTCAGCGCTAAGTCACCAAATCAGGCGTTAAGCGCGAAGTCGTGTTCCAGTCGATTCGTCGAACGACTGTCCTCTTTCGAAGCGCGACAGCGCGGTTGCTGAGCGATTCGGCAGTACTTGTGAGCGCATTTTGTGACTTATATAAGATCCCGGTTGCAATTTGCGCCTGGATTTGCGTTTCCAGCCGCGGGTTCCAAGGCTCCGCAAGTCTCACCGGGTACGATCCACGTTCAAATGATCTGCGTCGTCCATCTGACTGGTGTAGCAAGAGCCGGCATCAATCGATGGGACAAATCCAGCGGCATAAGGACAAGTGTCTGTCTGCATCCGGAGGCCTTTGACTGGGAAATTGCTCACCGCGGCGCAGGCATGTGGCCGAGAACTCTGGCGAGATGCGAACTTGGATTCAGTAGTTGATCTCGCGCGCAGCGTCAGAACAACAGCGCCACAATGGCGCCACAGATTTTCGCGGTTATCTTGCATCAAAGCAAGCGGATAGCGGACAATGAAGTTCCTGGTTCTATTTGCAGCAGCGGTTTTACTTACTGCCTTTCAGGCTGAGGCGCAGATTTACGGACCGTATGACGACTACGGTGACTTTGGCGACTACGGCTACTATGACCCGTATGGTCCATATGGACCGCCGCCCGACTATGGCGAGCCGATGCCGGAGCGCCAACCCAGAGCGAGGAGCGGCGGCGGGACAATTGTCATCGCCACCCGGGAGCACACGCTTGTCTACACGACGCCTCGAGGTGAACAGCTCGCCTATCCGATTGCGGTCGGACGCGAGGGAAAACGATGGTACGGCACGACACACGTCACGTCGAAGCGCAAACATCCTGAGTGGCGACCTACGGCGAGCATGCGCCAGAAGAATCCGAAACTGCCCATGGTGGTGCGACCCGGGCCTTCCAATCCGCTTGGTACGCGGGCCATTTATCTTGCGGACGGCCTGCTACGCATCCATGGCACCAATGATCCGTCCTCGATCGGCACCAATGCGTCCAGCGGCTGCTTTCGCATGTACCGCGAGGACGTCGAGGAGCTCTACGAGATGGTCCGTCCGGGGACACGCGTAATCGTTCGGCGGTGATGTGTTGCCGGGGCCTTGATCCAAGTATCTTCGGTCTTGCTATCGGAGAAGCCACCGCCGGCGGGCAGAAGACAAGGGCCGGAGTGGTCAACAATCGCGCCGCCCTGGCGGACGCAGTACCCGCCCCACTTCATCGGGCGCCAGCAGGGCCTATCCCCGTCCCGAACGCGTAGGAAGCAGGACGGTGAAGAGCCTGGCCTGGGAGACAACAGGCCCCTCACCAAAGGCGTGGCCCGGAGGAAGGGCTCCGCGCGTGGCCACGGCTCAAACCTCCCAATCGCGAAAAGGTTCCGTTGGGCGCGAAAAATTCTCGGCAGGCGACTGGACGCACTGGTATGAAAGGGTCACCTTCCGTGGCCCGCTCCCGCGATCGGGTCCTTGACCTGCATCCACATCCAGACCGTCCGCAGGTGCGGGCGCCTATCTGGCGGCTTGCATTTGGGGAGTGGGCGCCACTCCCTAAAATTGGTGTTTTGGTCAGCGCCCCTCCGGCCAGTTCGCCAGTCGCCAGTCACAGCCTCGGCTCACGTTGACACAAATAGCGCTCCCTGGCGCGGCATCGGCAGCGGAGGAGCATCGTGTGGGGAAAAGCACCCACATGTTTGACACCACTCACCGTTGCGGTCGATCAAATGACGTCACCAAAGGCTTGCCGAAATCAGCAACTTCCAATATCACCTACATGTTTATGCAGCAAAAACCTGTATTTTTCGGTCTTGCTTTCGATAAATCGCGCAACAAAAGATGTTTATTTATCCCTTGACTTAGTAATTTAAATTCCAAACTATAAGCAGGGTTCTAGCTTACTTCACTGATGTCCGGAGGCGATGTCGTATTACATCGGGACACATGCAGTAACTCCGAACTAAGCCTGGGAGGAAGTTTCGTCTTAATCGAGGAACTTTCATGGCACCGAATAAGAGCCGAGTTTCGGCAATTTGCGCATCTTCGGGACTGCCCGACGTTATAGGTTCAAGTTTGTTAGGAGATTCTTCGATGTGTTTCGTTGACACGAAACGCAAGGAGGAATCATTAGTCGATTTCATCGGTCGCACCCTCCCAACTGTGGTCATTTGCGAAGTGGCAAATGACGCTGACCTTGCAGTCGGCAGGGCCGTGCGTCGACTGTCAAATGCCGAGCGGGATACCTCGTTCAAGGTCATCTACGCGGTGGACCCTCTGATCGCGCGCCGGATCGACGAAATCTACGTCGATGGCATGCTAAACATCGTCTTCACCAACGACGACGATCAGCAGATCTATAAGGCGATATCGCTTGTTGCGCAGGGCGGCCACTACATCAGCGCGGCTGTCTTCAACAGCTTGTCGGCGCTCGATATTCGCAGTTTTCATTCCCTGATCAATAGCGGACCCGAGAGGATCGAGCGTCTTTCCGAGGGCAATCTCAGCGCCAGAGAGGAAATCGTGCTGAAGCTTTTTGCATATGGATTCAGCACGAAAGAAATTGCCGCCGAAATCCATGTGAGCACAAAAACAGTCGAGACATACAAGGCACGTGGAGCCGACAAGCTCAGCCTTTCCAGCCGGGCATCCATAGTAAAATATGGCGCATCAAGGGGCTGGTTCGACATATACAATACTTAAATCGCGCGCGTAATAACAACGTACCATAGATGGAGCCGTCTATTCTACGGATGAATACAATTGCGCCTAAATATAAAATCAGCATTTCGTATTTTCCCTACATTTATTCTGCTTTTCCTGACTTCATTTCTTTTGGCCCGAGCATAACATTCCCTTGCGCCTGACGAGACTCGAGACTTGCCTAAAAAGCAGACGCTGCCGGATTCCGCAGCGAGAGTTTTTAGTGATCGTAAAATGGGGACATGACATGTCGAGAATAAGCATAATTGGCATCGGGTATGTCGGTGCCGTTTCGGCAGCCTGTCTCGCGGAGGACGGTCACACCGTTGTCGCGGTAGACACCGATCCCTCGAAAGTGGCGAAACTCAATGCGGGTGAGCCGCCAATTGTCGAAGCTGGGCTGGCTACGCTGCTAGCCCGTAACGTTGAACGCGGACGGCTCTCGGCCACGACCGATGTTTGCGCGGCAGTGGCGAATACTGATGTAACTTTCATCTGTGTGGGCACACCCAGTACCGCCGAGGGTTCAGTTGAACTGAACTATGTGAAGCAGGCCTGCAGCGATGTTGCCGATGCTTTGCGTGGAAAGAACTCATTCCACTCCGTTGTCGTACGTTCCACGATTGTACCTGGAACAATGCAGGAGACCTGCATACCGATCCTTGAGATGGTTTCGGGCCTGACGGCAGGAAGGGATTTTGGCGTTGGATATTATCCTGAATTCCTCCGTGAAGGTACAGCCATCGATGACAACTACAATCCGGGCCTTATCGTTTTTGCCGCCCTCGACTCCACGACTGAAAACGTCCTGCGCGACCTGAACGCTGGGCTTCCCTGCGTGTGCAGCGTCGTGCCGCTGTCAACCGCGGAGATGATCAAATATACCAGCAATTCGTGGCGCGCGGCCAAGATCACTTTCGCAAACGAAATCGGCAACATCGCCAAGAGCTGTGGAATCGACGGCCAATTGGTCATGAAGGTTCTCTGCTCCGACGATAAGGTGAGCATGTCGCCCTATTTCATGCGACCGGGGTTTGCTTTTGGCGGTTCCTGCCTGCCCAAGGATGTGCGCGCGCTGCGTCATGTCGCACATATAGGCGGTGTTCCGACGCCACTGCTGGATTCGGTCCTTGAGGCAAACACTCGCCAGATCGAAAGGGCCGAGAATCTAGTCCACAACAGCGGCGGCAGATCCGTCGGAATGGTCGGAATAAGCTTTAAGGCAGGGACGGACGATCTGCGGGAGAGCCCGCTTGCCGAACTGGCATCACGACTGATTTCCAAGGGCTTCGGCCTAAAGGTCTACGACCCGAGCGTCAGCTTTGCTTATCAGAGCGAGCTTGGTGGATCCGGGCGCGGCAACGGCAAGGTTCCCGACCTTAAGGAACGACTGGTTGCTGGGATCGAAGAACTGATCGACGAAGCCGACGTCCTTTTGGTCGGCAATCGCTACGAAGAGACGATCGAGCCATTGGCAAGAGCCGCTGTGGCCAAAAGTCTTGTCGACCTTACGCGCCTCAGACCGGATTTGCGGTCAGGCGGCTTCTACGAGGGTATTTGCTGGTAGGAGAGACCCGTATGCTTGTGCTTGGTCACATCCTCTACATGCTGGTATTCGTGAGTATTGCGATTGCGGTACCGACCCACCGGCTCGCGGAGAATGCCGGGCTGGCGCTGACAATCGGTACGCTGGGGATCTGGCGCTATGGCTGGGGTGCTGTGAATTTCGTCAGGGCGAAGCTCTTCATTCACATCGCGCATCCAGCCAGACGAGCAGCTGCAGTCAAGGAATATGAGGCAAGAAACAGACCGGCTCACGCGTTCTTTGTCGTCACGACCTACAAGGTTGATGTCGCCGTAACCGTGCGTGTCTACCGTGCGATTTTCCGGGCCGCAGCCGCATCCCGCGGCGGCGCCACCGTCGTTGCCTCTGTCGTGGACGTCGCTGACGAGCGTTTGGTTCGGCGAATTTTCTCGCTGATGCCGGAAAACGCGAGAAGCATTCATCTGATCGTTGACCGAATACCGGCGACCGGCAAGCGCGACGCCTTGGCTGCCTCGTTGCGTATTCATTCGAGGCAATGCCCCAGCTACGATGACATTGTGGTCTTCGTCGACGGTGACAGCTGCCCACCGGAAGATGTCGTGGAGGCATGCGCGCCCTTCTTCGTCGATCATCGCCTGGGCGCGGTTACGACTGACGAAGATTGCGAAATCAGCGATTCGAAGCTCTTTCGCGACTGGTTTAATCTGCGCTTCACGCAGCGCCATATGATGATGTCTTCGATGGGGCTATCAAGGCGCGTTCTGACCTTGACTGGACGCCTGTCGATCTTCCGCGCGTCGCTCGCCTGCAATGCTGATTTTATCGAGAGTATTCAGCACGACTCGCTTGAGCACTGGCGTCTTGGCAAGGTTCCCTTTGTCACCGGTGACGACAAGTCGACGTGGTTCTGGCTGTTGAAGAACGGCTATGAAATGGCCTATCTCCCGGACGTGCGCTCTGTTTCGATGGAAAGCCAGCCGAAGCCGGGGTTTGTGGATTCCGCTGTGGCATTGATGCTGCGCTGGTTTGGCAACATGCTGCGAACGAATGGCCGGGCATTGGCTCTTGGGCCAGGACGCATTGGCTTCTTCACCTGGTGGTCGCTTCTGGACCAGCGCATCTCCATGTGGACTACCCTCTTCGGCCCGGTAGCGGTGCTCATGTCGACACTGCTCGTCAGTCCACTGGTCCTGCCGATCTATGTCGCGTGGGTCATGTTCACGCGGTATATAAACTGCTGCCTGCTGGCGACATTCCGACCGTCCTTCCCGATCTCCTATCCGTTCCTTCTCTATTTCAGCCAGATCGGTGGGGCGCTCGTCAAAAGTTTCGTATTTTTTCGTCTCGATCGACAGAGATGGACACGTCAAGCAGCCGAAGCCTCACACCGTATTCCATCCGCCTCCGAGCGCTTTCGCGGGCTCTCATCTACCTACGTACACATCCTCGCAAGTGGGTGGCTGTTGTTCGCTGCCTTTATGATTTCAAGCGCCAAAATCTGATTTGGAGTTTCTCATGACGACATTTGATCAACGTGAACACAATGATAGCACGCCGCCAACAGACGCGGAACGCGAGAGCTTGCTCGATCTTGCCGATGGCAGCGAACATCCGCGCGTCAGGCTGCCCTTTTCGGTGACCATCGACGGGCGATCATACGAGGGCTCTGCGCTGTCCATGGTCGCGGCCCGCGTGACCGGAATCGTCGGAGCAAATTGGCCGGGCGCCCACAAATTGGCGATCTTTCGCTTCAATTTTGGGAGCTTCTGGATGTCTCTCCCAATCGACGTGACGGTTTCCGCTGCTGACAGCAAGACCGGCGCAGTTACCCTTCGGTATCGCGATCCCACCGGACAGCATATGCCGCAACTGCGCTACATCCTGAACTCCTGGCTTGCTGGCGACCACGTTGACCTCAACGGCATGCTCGTGGCCGAAAGCAGTTTGCCAAAAGGCAAAAGCAACGCACACAAAGCCCCACAATCTGGCTCATCTCGTCTTTCGAAATTGCTGGGCACATGCGTCGTCGCAGTCGCCTCGGCTGCACTGTTTGTCTTTGCAGCATCTGCGCTGAGTAACCGCCTATTCGTGACGGACGTCGAGGCACCGGCCATCACCTACAGGCAGGGTTCGACGATGACCGCAACAACCGGTGGTCAGCTTGACTTTATCGACACCCATGCTGCGGTCGGCAAGCCGGCATATTCGATCCTCGCGTCGACCGGCGTTGCCGTAACGGCCACGATGCCATGCGACTGCGATGTGGAGACAGCCGGCCTTGCGAAGGGTGGGACCGTGCTTGCCGGTCAGCCGGTTCTCTTCGTCAGTGAGCCGGGAGCGCCGATGATCGTTCGTACGGCCTTTACGGGCTCCGACTTCCGCCATGTCGCAGCCGGCGCGAGAGTGACGATTGAAACCGCCGATGGCGTGTCCATTCCCGCAAAGGTCCAAGTTGATCGCGAAGCCATTGGCGATGGCCAATCAGCGTCGGTAGCTCTGGTTCCGCTGCAGCCCGTGTCCGGACTGCAGCCGGGAACGCCTGTTGCCGTTCGCTTAGACGCCACCCCGCAATGGCTGCGAACCATACGCAACGGCATCTCGTTTGCGGCGAAGCAAACAGTGGGAGCTGCACAATGAGTGACATACATCCCCTCATTCTCTGCGGCGGATCCGGCACACGTCTCTGGCCGCTGTCCCGGGCACATCAGCCGAAGCAGTTTCAGCCAATTAACGGCGACGGAACGCTGACGTTCTTTCAAAGCACCGTTCAGCGCCATCGCACGCAGATGTTCTCCGATCCGATCGTGTGTGTGAATGCGCGACACGTGGAGACAGTGGGTCGCCAGCTTCGTGAAATACAATGCAAAGCTCGCATCCTCACGGAGCCGGTAACTCGAAACACCGGGCCGGCCGTTCTTGCCGCGTCGCTCTATCTTATGGCAGCGGAGCCCGACGCCGTTCTCATTGTCCTTCCTTCCGATCACGTGATTCAGGGTGACTTGAACCGTGTCATCGCGCGGATGCACCGTGCGGCTCTGGACGGAATGATCGTGACGTTCGGTATCCATCCGACCTATGCGGAAAAGGGATACGGCTACATCATGGATGGCGGAGAGTTTGATGATTACCCCGGCCTTCATAGGGTTGAACGCTTTATCGAGAAGCCGAGCGTCAATGTGGCGCAGTCGCTGATTGACACCGGCTTTGCGTACTGGGCCTCTGGTATCAGCATGTTCCGTGCCGACAAACTTGTCGAAGAGTATCGACGGCACGACCCAGCCACGCTTGATGCAGTCACTCGCGCATTGGGGGCGGCTTCGCCGTTGGCCGCTGAGAACGGGCTGCTTCTGGAAGAGCATTTCTTTGCGCAGGCCGTCAGCCAGCCAACGGAAATGGCTGTATTCGAAAAGTGCAGGGATATCGCACTGGCGCCAACCGCAATCGAATGGGACGACGTAGGCGGATGGACCTCAGTCCATTCGATCGGATTGAAGAACGAGAGCGGCAACGTCACATCGGGCGATGTTGTCTTGCTGGACACCCGCGGCTCTCTGGTTCGCGGCAGTGATCGTCTAGTTGCCGTGGTCGGCATGAACGACGTCGTCGTCGTTGATACCGATGACGCTCTACTGGTCACCAACAGGGCCAGTGCGCAGGATGTCAAGAAGATCGTCGAGCATCTCGTTTCGCTCAAGCGCCGCGAAGCAGAAAGCCACCGCAGCCAGGTTACGGAATGGGGCGGCATGAAGACCATGCAGGCGGGTGCGGGATTCGCAATGGATCTGCTGACGGTCGATCCAGGAAAGCAGGTGACCCTGATAGGGGAAGAAGGCGTATCGCGCGTGTTGGTGGTAATCCGGGGCAGTGTCAGTCTGAATGGCGACCGGTCGCAGGAACAGCTCACCGCCGGCATATCGGCGATGATCGATTCAGCAACGAACGTAACGCTTTTCAACAATGCAGATGGCGCTGCGGAAATTGTCGAGATCAGCTGTGGAACGGTGATGGCCGGCGTCGTCGCGCCATCTCTGACACAGTTCGCAACCGGTGTGAGGATGGCCGACTATGCCTAGCTGGTTGAGGGTAGCCTTCCTGCTCAGCGCCATAGGTGTGGCGACGTCGTCATCGGCGACGGACGGCGGACCTGCGCAGAAGGATCAACCGCTCTTGGCCCTGGCACGGGACGCCCGTGACCTCTCCATTGCGCCGCCTGCTGTCTTTCAGCGCGCCGCGGCCTTTGGCTACGTTCATGCGCTACCCTCACTCGAACAGCCAGACAGCGTCCCTGCTTCAACTCGCCAGAAGCGGATCAGCCGATCTGCCGTCGACATTCTTGTGCGCCGCATTGGTCCATCAGCCGGGGCCGGCTTCATGGAAACGGTTCTGGGTGCTCAGCCACCTGAGGGGATCGGTGCGATTGTTATCGAGAGCGGTTCGTTCCGGCTCGGCGACGTCAGGCGTGAACTGGAAGCGCTTGGCCACGCCGGACAGCTCGAGGCAACACCTGGCGGATACATCGCACACACGCCAATCTTTATCTGGAATGGTGCGGAGTTGAAGATAACGCCCGGCGAAATTCTCCAGATGGACAGTGCCAAAGGCGCGTTCATGGTGAATGCCGGTTCGCTCACGGTTGATCACGCAACATTGCAAGGCATTGGTCGAGGTGCTTCGACATTTCGGGCCTTCGTCCTGACCACCTTCGGCGGCACGACAACAATTGATCGCAGCAATCTCGTCAGCCTTGGCTTCGACGCGTCAGCCGAAACCGCTGGCATTGCATTTGCCCGACAGCAATTTGCGAACGCCGCCAGGCCTTCAATCGTGCAAGGCAGTCTGTTCCAGGATGTCGCGGGCCTCAGCCTGATCGACGTCAATGGATTGAATATACTGGGTAATCGCTTCATTGACAGCCCGACGACGGCAATCATCTTGAGGGCTGCGCGCGATGTGCACATCGCCGGAAACATTATCGTCGGCGATCTCGGCTCGCATGGCATCAAGGTGATGAGCAGCTCGAGTGGTGTCACGATCACAGACAATCTCGTCGTGGGCGGCGCGGGTAATGGAATTTTTGTGACCGGCGGCGCGACGTCGATTGCGATCTCCAACAACATCGTCGCCCTGTCGGCACTGACCGGCATCGGTGTTGATACTGCAGCCTGCGTCACCGTGCAGCAAAACGCTGTCATCAACAATGGTTCCAAAGGCGTTGCCATACGCACGGCACTTCACAGCCACGTTCGTCAAAACCACCTCGTAGGCAATGGCTTTGCGGGCCTTTCGGTCGACGACCAGTATCACGGCATGCCGCTCGAAGTATCCCGCAATGCGTTTAGCGAAAACCGCGCGGGGCTGGCTGGGTCGGGGGTCGGATCCGTGGTCTTGGTGGAAAATGATTTCGACAGGCAAACGCCGCGCCTCGGCATCGGTGAATTTGCCGGTAGCGTCGGCCAATTACTGGCTTTCGACGCTTCAAGGCAGCATGGCGAATTTCGCCTGTCCGGAAGAACAACCGACGACCAGCCAGCTCTCGCGGCCTTTTCCGCTGTCGACCTTGCTGCCTGTGCGGGAAAGAGGGGATGAATCAAGATGGTGTTCTCCTCCGAAGTTTTCCTGTTTCTCTTTCTGCCAGTTTTCTTGCTGGTCTATTATTTGACGCCCATGCGGGGCCGCAACGTCACGATCCTTTTGGGATCCTATGTCTTCTACGCGTGGTGGCGTATGGACTTCCTTCTCCTTTTGTTCGGAACCACCGTCTGGGTTTACACCTTTGCGATCCTGGTCGAGCGCAATCTCGGTAGCCGCAATGCCAAGCTCTTCCTAACCGTCGGAATTGTCGGGTGCCTCGCTGTGCTCGGCATCTTCAAATACCTGAATTTCTTTATCGACAGCTTCGCCGAGTTGATGGGGACCGACGCGGACGGCCTTGGCGTTCACTGGCGTCTCATCCTTCCGATCGGTATATCTTTCTACATCTTCCAGTCGATCAGCTATCTGGTCGACGTCTATCGGCGCGACACGCCTGCGACCCGCAGCTTTATCGACCTGGCCGCATACAAGGCACTTTTTCCGCAGCTCATAGCCGGCCCTATTCTCCGCTTTAGGGATCTCGCTGGCCAGTTCCAGTCGAGGCAGCACACACTGGAGAAGTTCACGGACGGCACGTCCCTGTTCGTCATAGGCCTTGCAAAAAAAGTGCTGCTTGCCGATCCGATCGCGCCCATTGCCAACACCGTTTTTGCAAGCTCGCATCCGACTATGGCCGAGGCTTGGCTCGGCGCGATCGCCTACGCGATGCAGCTGTATTTTGATTTCTCGGGATATAGCGACATGGCAATCGGCCTTGGGCTGATGATCGGGTTTCAGTTTAGGCCAAACTTTGACAACCCCTACATCAGCCGCAGCATAACCGAATTCTGGCGTCGCTGGCACATCAGTCTGTCGAGCTGGCTTCGCGACTACCTTTACATTCCGTTGGGCGGTAGCCGGCTCGGCTCGACTCGCACCTATGTCAATCTGGTTCTGGTAATGCTGCTTGGCGGCTTGTGGCACGGAGCAAACTGGACGTTCGTGCTTTGGGGCGGATGGCACGGCGGATGGCTTGCGCTTGAGCGTGCGACTGGCTGGAACAGGATCGCAGACACCAAGTGGATCGCCCTGCCGGGAACGTTGCTTGTCGTGTTGTTGGGCTGGGTGATGTTTCGCGCCAGCAGCGTGGCCGATGCTTTTGCCATCTATGGCGGCATGCTCGGTCAAAACGGGCTGGGAATTCGTGCCGACACGCTTCTCGATGTCACGCATGAGGCAATGTTGACGCTTGCCGTTGCGTGTTTCGTGGTGGCCATCGAGCCGATGATGGGATCGCTCAGGCAGACAAATATTGCAGCACCAACAGGTGATGGCGCCGCCGTGATGCGCCAGCCGATCGTCATGCCATTGCTGCTTTCCTTGCTCGCCACGGTCACCATTTTGAAGCTCGCGGAATCCAGCCAGACTCCCTTTCTCTATTTTCAGTTCTGAGGGTTGTGCCATGTTTGAACGCGCAATACCGATTACAAAATTCCTACTTCCTGCCTTGCTGTTCGGCTATGCGGCCTTCGCCAATGTCGACATCCGAGATAAGATTGCAGGCGCCTTCTCACGGCTGCCCATCGATGGCGGCTCGCTGAGCCACGGCATGCTCGGAGGCGGGCTTGACGCCCTCTACAAGACTGAACTTCCCCACCGGGAACTCGCGTTCGATGTAATCGGTGCAGCGAGGTATATGGTCCTCGGGGAAGGCCGCCGCGGCGTTATCGTCGGAAAGGAGGGGTGGCTGTTTTCGGACGAGGAATTTCGCGGCGCCGCGAACGCTGAAGTCGGTATCAGCGACGCCACAAGGGAAATAGCCAGGATCGCGGGGACATTGCACTCACACGGTGTACGCCTGATTGTTGTGCCGCTTCCAGCCAAGAACGATGTCTATCGCGAGCACCTTGCAGATCCTCGTTACGCCGAGATTTCCCGGGATCGCTATTTGGACTTCATCCGAGCGATGGCTTCGGCGAATATTGAGTTTGTGGACGCAAGAGCGGCGCTTCTTAACATGAAGTCGACGGGGCCTGTTTTCTTGAAAACCGACACCCATTGGACGCCTCTTGGTGCCAAGGCCGTCGCCAACGCTACCGGTGTCAAGGCAGGTATTTCCGCGACGGCACAATATGCGCTGAACGATGCGCCAGCCGAAGACGTGCGGGGCGACCTGGTCAAATTCGTCACTGGCAGGGCGCTTGCGGCTGCGATCGGGCTAGCTGATGAAAGCATCACGCCGCAAACAGCGTCGCAAACCGGGTCTGACGCGCTAAATGACATTCTGGCAGACGAAAGCTTTCCAACGGTTCTGGTCGGGACAAGTTACAGTGCCAACGAGGCTTGGTCATTCGCTTCTTACCTTGAAGCGGCACTGGGGTCGAACGTTCTCAATGTCGCCGAGGTCGGTCGAGGACCGGTTTTTCCGATGCATAAGTTCTTGTCCAACGCAAACGGCACGAGTTGGCCAGAGACCGTCATATGGGAGTTTCCGATCCGCTACTTGACCGATCCGGCATTGTGGAAGTCGGACGATCTCAGGACGAAGGAGTAACAGGATGCTCAGGACCGCGAGTCTGATCGCTCTTGGCATTGCGGTATGCGTCGCGGGTAGCGACGCTGGCGCGGTTACCCAGTCCGGCGCGGTTTCCCAACCCAAAGCCACGAAGGTTGAGACGCGAAAATCGAAAGCCGACGAACGCCGTTATCGACGCGGATTTAATCAGGGAGTGACGCGCACTGATCAGCTCAACAGCGCCCAGCTTCAGGGAATCCGCAAGCGCATGATAGGCCACCGAAAAGTGTCCTACAGGGAGCTTCAATTGTTGGCGGATCGTGGCGATGGCCTGGCAGCGCTTTACGTCGCAAAACGGCTCTCGACAAATCCCGCCCATAACGCGGATACCATCCACTACTATACAATCGCCTGCACCACCGGCAGGGCTGGTGCGGTTGCGCCGCTTGCAAGACAGCTCAAGAGCGCCAGCGATGGTGTCAGCAAGGTCCGCCTTGACCAGGCAGAGGCGACACTGCTTCAGCACGCCGCGCGCAGGAACCCCGTCGCAATCGACGCGCTTGTCAAATTCTATGCCAGCGGGGAGCCGTTCGGCACCAACCCGCAGGAAGCCGAACGACTGCGACGCGAGGCCGCGAAGGGTGGCGACAGCAAAGTCGCGCTTGATTTAGCCATCGCGATGATCTCGGAAGGCCTGCTGGACGAAGACGAAAAATCCGAAGCGCGCAGATATCTGGCAATCGCCGAAAAGTCACCTGAACTCAGTGTCAAGACCGTGGCCGCGGCGGTGCTCCGCCAGCTCGACGCAGCGCCGGTCAACCCGATCGAGGTAAGCCAATGAGGCATCCTCTAAACAGATCGTCGCGGTGGTCCTGCGCTGTCCTATGCGCACTGGGCGTTTTGGCGTTGGCCCACACCGCCAAGGCGGAATCAAACTTCGGCTGTGCAAACCTTGAGACCGATAAGCAACTGAGCGTCGTGGAAGGCAAGCAGGGGTATTTTTATCGGACGATCGCGGATCTGCGAATGGAGCAGCAACTTTCCGAACATACAGCCAGTCAGATGGCCGCACTCTCGGAGGCTCTGGAAGCAGGAGGAACGACGCTCGTTTACGTGCCAATTCCGACAAAAAGCCTGGTGATCCCCGAGTATCTGCCGCGGGAGGCCGGCGACTATGGTTTTGACTACGGCGTGGCAAAGCGTGTCTATGACGACGTCATCAAGCGCCTTCGCGACCACGGGGTGGTAACCGTCGATGTTCTCGGTGCGATGAAGCGCGCAGGAGGCCAGGAGCCCCCGTTCTTTCAAGCGGACTTTCACTGGACTTCTTCAGGAGCTCGTGCGGCGGCAGATGAGATTGCGGCCGTGATCCAGCAACTTCCGGGCATTGACGATCTCGTGAAGGCTTCCTTCGAGACCAAACCCGCAGGGCGGCAGGCCATCATCTCAACGATGCGCCGCCTGCTGCAGGCAAACTGCAAACAGGCCCTGCCGTTGCCGGAAACCGATGCGTTTACGACGACTGAGGTGGCAGCCGGAGATGCCGGGCTTGATATCTTCGGAGATGCCACCTCCAAGGGCGCTGTAGCGCTAGTGGGAACGAGTTACTCGGATCTGGCTGCGTCCAACTTTGCGGGCTTCCTCTCGCAAGCGCTCTCCTCGCCGGTTACGAATTATTCGATCTCGGGCGGCAATCAGTTCGGATCAATTACATCCTATCTGACGTCGAAAAACTTCGCAGAGTCGCGACCGCGCTTTCTCATCTGGGAAAACCCGATCTACAATAGCCTTGGAAAATTTGGCGATGCGCCCCTGCTCGAATTGAGGACGGCGGCTGGCCAAAGTTGCCACGAGATCGAGCCCGACGAGATTTCAACCGTTGGCGATAGCACTCTCGAAATTGCCCTTCAGGATGGCGGCAAAATCCCGGATTCGGCGGTAATATACGTGTACTCCGGCGATGACCGCAGTCGACAGGCAACACTACGCTTCCGGTTGAATGACGGCCACATGTTCGAGAGCAGCATTCGACGCGCGGACAGGATGATCTCCACCGGGCGGTATTACTTTCCCGTTCGCTACTTTGGAGTGCAGGCATCGCAAAAAATAAACCTTGAGTTTGATCGCATGTCGGCGAAGGAAGCGTCGGTCGGCATCTGCAACACAAGAGGAGGATGATCTGATGGATAGGGCACGTGCCTTTGGAATATTCGCCGCAGGAACTCTTCTGGTTGCCTCAAACTATTCAGCGGGGCTAGCCCAGGACTCTGGCCTCTACGGCAAGCCGATGGATCCGAATTCCTCCTTCATTCGAATTCTTGACGCGACTGCCTCTTCAGCAATCATTGCGGGGGCGTCCATCGAGAAGTTCAGCGATGGTGTTTCACCCTACGTCAATGTGAAGCCGGGCGAAGTCGAGATGTCCCTGGGGGCCAAGACAGCCACGGTGACGGCGGAACCCGGAAAATACTACACGTACGCCGCACTGGCAGATGGGCAGACGAAGCTTTACACGGATGCGGTCAAGGACGATCCATCGAAGGCACAGGTCTATCTCTACAATCTAAGCGATTTGAAAGCGGTGGATCTCGTGGCCCCGGCGGCCAAGGCCACCGCACTGAAGGCAGTAGCGCAGGGAGAGGCTCAAAGCGTGTCGCTGAGAGCACCACTGAGCTTGAGCTTTGCCATCCAGGACGGCGGGAAGACGGTAGCGGAAACCAACAAGATCGATCTCAAGAGGCGCTCAGGCTTCACGATTGTTCTTTCCGGCAGCGCCGGCAACTACCGCGTCATCGCACTAGAAAACTACCTGAACCAATAGGAGATCCAATCGTGACCGGGCGTTTGCGTTTCTCAGTTCTGTGGATCAGCCATCTCAGTGTGGCAGCGGGCGTGTTTGCCATTTTGGCGGCCGCATCCGCTGCTGCAAAGCCGGTCGCCGTTGAGTTTCTGCCTCCGGCGATTGAGTTGAAACCCATTTGCGAACAGCGCTCCCAAGACAGCGATGTCGTCGGTCGCTGGCTTGCCTGGGACAGAAAGGCGCTGCCGAAGCAACAGCCTTGGCTTGTTCTGAGGGAAGCTCAGCGCCTGCGCGACATCGACCCGCAACAGTATTTTCCGATCATAAAACGGATGATCGAACTTCTGCCCACGATCGACCCCGGAATGAAGGCAGAAGATGTCGCCGCCGAAGAGATTACACTCTACCTGCGCGCCGGAAAGACGGACGAGTTGCGTCAGAGCAAGATGGTTGAACAGCTGATCAATCGCGGAGAGGCGAACACACCCAAGAGCCTCTATCTTGCTGCTGAACTGATGCTCGACGGTGTAAGCGCGAAGAAGGATGAGACGAAGGCCCTTTCCTATCTCGTGGCAGCCGCCTACGGCGGCAACCCGAACGCCCTTCTGGAACTGGCCAAGAGAAATCTCGAGGGTCAGCAGATCCAAGGCTGGAGCGTAGATCCGTCGCTGGCCGTAACGATGGCCTTTGGCGCGATGGTTGGTAAGCTTGACAACGGAATATGTGACCGCGTCACGCGGATCGCGCGGGAGTACGAAAAGGGAGAAGTGGTCGCCGCGGATCGCCGTATTTCAGAGGCGTGGTTGCGGTTTGCGGCCGATCTTGGAGATGGAAACGCAGCCTGGAATGTTGCCCGTTACCATCTCGACAGCTCCGAGATTACCAAGGACAACAACCTGCTGATCCACTATCTGCAATTTGCCGCAGACAAGGGCGTGGTTGCTGCGCAGTCCGAACTCGGGCACCTCTATGAGGTTGGGGCGATTGTTCCAAAGGATCTGGCCAAGTCCGAGTATTACTATCAGCTTGCCGTCGCGGCGGGTCATCGAAACAGCCTGATCAAACTTGCAAACCTTTACGAAGACTCCGATCACGAGGGCGGGCGCGAAAAATACCGCCACGCATTGAATGAACTCGCGGCACTCCCAGACCCACCGGGCTGGGCTTTTGCGAAGCTTGGTAATCTCGCCATCGATGAAAGCGGCTACTGGCGGGCAGAGAAAACAGCGACCGACTTTTTCGAAAAGGGCGCCCAGCGCCGGGATATGACTTCGATCCGCAGTTTGGCTCTGATCCGTCTTCAACACAGTGCGACCGACGGTCAGTTCGACGAGGGCATAAATCTGCTCCTCGAATTGCTTGATAGCTACGGCCGGACGGACACAATGGCCGACCTTCGAGATGCCTACCTTTGCCATGCCCCCGACGGTCCGCAGATCGAGAAGGCCCAATACTGGTCCGCGAATGCAAAGGAGGCACTCAATGCCGGGTGGTCCGTCAAGACCATCGGAGATCTTGTCGAGCATCCCAGCACCGCCGAAACGGCGAGCCTGCAGTCGGGCGCCTTGAACGGGCAATCGAATTTCATCGCGGGGTATCTTTGGTATCTCAAGACGTCGAAGGCTACCCCGGAGGCGATCGGCGAATGGGAAAAACGCATGTCGCAAGATCCCGACGCGAAGACCGCCTACGCAGTTCTAATGCTTCAGGCTGACGACGGCGTAGACAACAAGAAGGCTGCTTTGAAAGTGCTGCTGGCAGCGGCACAAGACGGCGGCCGAGGCGCAAAGACAGCCGCCGCCGACCTTATCCTGACCTCTCTTAATCAGGACGCGAAACTGGTTAAAACGGCCGGAGATTTCCTTCATGCCGAAGCGGCAGGCGGATCGGGAGCCGCCATGCAGCTTCTTGCAACAAAGTCAGGCCCGTCGACATCAGCTGCCGACGTCTACCGGGAGTATAGCGACGCTATCGAAGCTCGCGGTGATACGGAGGCAATGATCTTCGCGGCCGGACAGGTTTCCGACGTCGAACAAAAACGGAGCTATCTTGCCCGCGCGGCGGGTAGAATCGATTGCTCTTTCGACTCGGCACTTTCGATGGCCAGCGCCTATTTCTCCTTCAATCAGGCGGCGGATGCCATCAAATGGATGACGGTCGCAGAGGCGTTTTCTGCAGGAAAGCCGTGGAGATCAAGACTGCTCGGCGAGACGTTCCAGCGGATCCCGCAGCCCGATATGCAGACCAATGCCATGCGGCTGTTCGAGGTCGCGGCATTGGGCGGCGACGCAAAGGCCCAGCAGTATCTGCTGAAGGCCTACCTTGACGCCGCGGGCGCCTATTATTCCCAGGAAAAAGCCGTCGACCTGATGGTGGCCACGATCAGCAAGGCTTCGCCTGCGCAGATTCTTGACAGCTTGTCGCGGCTTGAGCGATCACACAAGGTCATACAACAGCAGGTGTTGGCGCGCGTGAACCTGGCGACACTGTTTCACGATGCAGCCGCAGCCGGCGATCCCGTTGGCATGAGGGAATTTGGCAAGCTCCAGCTTGCCAGGATGGACGGTCCCGAAGACGCGGTGGTCGCCCAGGATATGTTCCAAAAGGCAGCCGGCAAGGGTGACGTCGAAGCAATGGTGCTGCTTTCCAGAAATTATGCGTTCGGTATCGGCACCACTCCATCCCTCTCGCTGGCCAGGACTTGGCTCGAAAAGGCGGCAAGTCTGGGCAACAAGGAGGCGAAGGAAATGCTCGTTGTCATGACGACGAAGGCGAATTGAAATGCAGACCATTCGATTTTCGACACGATGCGAAGGTGACGTCGTCAATCGGCGCCGAAGGCGGCAGTTCCCATCCATCGTGATGACAGTCGCCCTGCTTGCTGCACCGTCCTACGCGCTGGCGGCCGTAAAGTGCCCCAGCGTCGGAAAACCTGTGGTTAGCCTGGAGCTGGGCAGCCGATATGAAAGCAATGACAAGTCCCGTTCCGATATCGATGAAAATGCAAATGCAGCTGTCGACAAGGCGTTGAAGCCGATCGACGTCTATGTTCGGAGCCTGGCAAATCTTTCCGACCAATCGCCGAAGGTTGGGACGCGGGACGAAACGAACCGCTGTTTGTATCGTGCGCTATCGAGGTGGGCGGATGCCGGCGCGCTCTCCGACCTCGGCACGCTCAATGCCAAGCTTGCGATCTCGCCTCGAGTGGCGGGAATGGCAATATCCTACTACGACGCAAAGGCCGTCACGCCGCCCGATGACGAGCAGAAGAAGGCGATCGAAACCTGGCTCCAGTCTCTCGGGGTGGAGCTCATGACATTCTTCGACGAAGACGCGCCGAAAATGGCTTCGCGAAACAATCTACGTGCCTGGGCAGGGCTGGCCGTCGGCCAGATCGGCGTTGCGACAGACAATGACCAGCTTTCCAGTTGGGGAGCAAAGACGAACGAGATGGTCATATGCTCGGCAGACGATGACGGCGGATTGCCCTTGGAGATGAAGCGGGGCGACAAGGCGCTCCATTACCAGCTTCATGCGGTGGGTCCTCTTGTCGTCAATGCGGCACTCCTCAATGCGAAGTTCAACGACAGTTTCAGCGTGTGCCAAGGCAAGCTCGACCGGATCGTTGATTTCACGCTGTCCGCACTCCAAAAGCCAGAGCTGGCTGCGGCCAAGGCAGGCACTGAACAGACATTTTCGACTGGCAAGGAAAAACTCGAACCCTTCCAGATCGCATGGCTGGAGCCCTATCTGAAGTTTCGGCAAAGTGAGAAAGCGACACGGCTCGCCGAGCGGTACCGGCCGCTATCCAATTCGAACCTCGGCGGAAACTTGACCAGTCAGTATTCCGCGAAGTCGAAAAAATGAGTGCAGGATAGCTGGAACGCCCTGCTTTACCACGACTGACGGCCAAAGGCGGGCTTGCAACCTATCCTCAACAACCAATCAATAGGGAGGTCGCGTTGAAAAAGCACCTGGCATTTGGGATCGCGTTCAGTGCCGTGGCCGCACTCACCTTTAATCCGGTTCTTGCTGCTCCGCCCACTGCCCCGCAACAACAAAGCGGATATGTTGCGCCTGACAGTCAATCCAGGCTAAGTCCGAAGGCGTGCGCAAAGCTGATAGCAAAAGCGAAAAACTCAGGCAAAAGCAACGAAATCATACTGAGAAGAAAGATGCGGCTTGAGGCACGAGGCTGCGTTTTCTGAGGCGGGCTAGCGACCGTGTTGAGGAGGGCGTCTCGGCACACCCCTGGCCTGACGCGCCACCATCCCCTCATGTGGACCTGACAGTGCCAAGGGCGTAAGATGCCGCCAATGCTGAGGGGCTCTCCGAAGGACGCACGCACGTGGCTATCTTCATGGACCGGCATGATCTTGCGGGGACATCCGCTGAAGACATTGCCGAGGCGCATCGCAGGGATCTGGCCGTCGAGGATCGGTATGGCGTGAAGTTCCTCACCTATTGGTATGACCAGCGGCGCGGAACCGCGTTCTGCCTGATCGATGCGCCGGACGCCGAGACCGCGCAATGCGTGCATCGCGAAGCCCATGGCTTTATCGCGGGCGAAGTGGTCGAGGTGGCGCTGTCGGCGGTCGAGGCATTCCTCGGGCGCATTCACGAACCCGAACAGAAGGCCGGCCAGCCCGGCGCCGAAAGGGACGCCGGGCACAGGGCGATCCTGTTTACCGATATCGTGGGCTCGACGGAGATGACATCGCGCCTTGGAGACCGGATGGCTGCGGAGCTGGTGCGAGCGCATGATGCGATCGTGCGCCGTTGCCTGGCACAATACGAGGGTCGGGAAGTGAAGCACACCGGCGACGGGATCATGGCCTCGTTCGTTTCCACGCATGCCGCCGTCGGCTGTGCCATGAGCATCCAGCGCGAATTCACCAGCTATAACAGCGGCACGCCGGAACCCATTCACGTTCGTATCGGTCTGGATTGCGGCGAGCCGATCGAGGACAGCCACGATCTCTTCGGCTCGACGGTGCAGCTCGCCGCTCGGCTCTGTGCGGCAGCTGGCGTCGATCAGATCCTCGTATCGGAGAACATCTTTAGGGAGCACGGAGCCTCCGATCTTTTCGCCAACGCAGCGCGCCGACGTCTCAAGGGCTTTTCGAAGCCGGTGCTGGCATTCGAATGCGCCTGGATCGACGCCCAGGGAGTTCGGTCGGAGTAGGCAATCGCAATAGCGATGCGGGCGCCGCAGCGACGGTCCAGCGGAATGATCGCGACAGAGCCTGTGAAAACGGGGGCCCTACCCCATCACGATCTGCAGCGTCACGTCACTCGGACGCGCTTCGACGGCGCGATCGAAGGCCGCAATGGAATCCTCGAAGCTGAATGTCTCCGAGATCAGCGGCTTAAGATCGACACGGCCGGAGCCGAGCAGCGCAATCGAACGCTCGTATTGGTGTGCGTAGCGGAACACGGTCTCGATGCGGATCTCCTTTGTCGAGGCCGTCGAGACATCGAAGCCGATCGGATTGATCGGCAAACCGACTGCGACAATGACGCCGCCCGGACGGGGCAGTTCCATGATGGTTTCCCAGGCCTTCGGCGAGCCGGAGCATTCGAAGATCACATCAGCGCCCCAGCCATCCGTCAGGCCTGCCACTTCTTCGACGACGTTCTTCTCGCGGATGTTGACCGGGATGACACCCTGATATTGGGCGGCAATGTCGAGCTTTGGCTGCGCCAGATCGGCAACAACTGCGCGAGCACAGCCACCGGCAAGAGCGGCAATCGCCACCATCGTGCCGATCGGGCCGGCACCAAGCACGACGACCGTGTCGCCCGGGCTGATCTTCGCCTTGGCTGCGGCCTGCATGCCGACCGCGAAGGGCTCGACCATGGCGCCTTCGGCGAAGCTGACGCCATCAGGAAGCTTGTAAGTATAATTGGCCGGATGCACGACTTCCGGTGTCAGCACACCGTGGACCGGCGGAGTGGCCCAGAAGGTAACGGCCGGGTCGACATTGTACATTCCAAGGCGACTCGCCTTGGAGTTGGGGTCGGGGATACCCGGCTCCATGCAGACGCGGTCGCCGACTTTCAGATGCGTGACGCCGGCGCCGACCTCGACGACGGTGCCGGCCGCTTCATGTCCGAGCACCATCGGCTCGTTGACGACGAAGGGACCGATCTTGCCATGGGTGTAGTAATGCACATCGGAACCGCAAACCCCGACCGTGTGAATCCTGATCTTCACCTGTCCCGGGCCCGTCTCCATCGGCAGATCGATGTCGCGAAGCGCGAGTTCATGCTGGCGCTCGAGCACCAGCGCGCGGACTTTGACCATTGTGTGTTTTCCTTCCCGATTGGCTCCCGCTGTGTCTGGGCGCGGCGGCTTTGGACGGACTATATGATCCGAAGCCTTCGCATTCAATCGGATCTCGAAGGCTTTTGCTCAATAAATGTTCAAATGCTCATATGCTTGACGTCGGATTGGCCGGACTTTGACGAGATTTATCGCTGACGATGGTCCACTTGGAATCGCCGTTCAGTTCATTTCCGAAAGTGGGCAGTCGCCTGAATTATCTTCGATCAGTTGTTGGAAGCTTGGGTGATCTTTATGCGGTATTTATATTTGTAGACGTTTATCACGCTCGAACGTTTATCTCGTCTGAGCATATGAACGCGGAGCCAGGCGGCCGACGAAACCGGCTTGCGAGAGCGAGAGTCCTGGCCGATCGTCAGACCCGCCCGCACGAACGACAAGAGAGATTTCATGGACCTTTCAATGATCATCCTTCCTGAGCACACCTTCATTGGCGTGTCGGTGGCGACGAAATGGAAGGCGCTAGGGAATATTGCGGAGAAAGCTGCCCTCGCCTTCCGTGTCGAGGAGAGGAAGATACTTCAGGCTCTGGAAAGCCGTGAGAGCCTTGGGTCGACCGGTATCGGCAATGGTGTCGCCGTTCCGCACGCCGTCGTTGAAGGGATGACACATCCACGTGGCTTGCTCATGCGCTTTGCGCGGCCACTCGATTTCGGGGCCGTCGACGACGTGCCGACAGATATTGCCTTCGCGCTTCTGTTTGGCGAGGCCAACCGCGGCGAGTATTTGAACGTGCTGGCGGCAATCGCGCGCCAGCTGCAGACGCCGGGGGTTCTTGCAGCCATGCGCAAGGCCAAGACCGCCGAAGAACTCTATTCTGATTTCCTGGCGGATTCGCGCCTTTGACGAACCGGTAGAAGTCGGGGATTTGGCTCCGTATACCAGGTCGGTAGAGGCCGAGCTGCCCCGGCCTTCTCCATTGGTGGTTGTCCCGCAGCAAAAAAATCCTGATCCGAATCCGGCAATATCGATGAAGGGTAAGCGCCGGCGGACGGACCGACTTTGGTCGTGCGTCTCTAGGTTCGGCGTGCCCAAGGGAGCAAGTCCATTTCCAAAGCGCACCCCAAATGGGATGCCATTCCAGACTTGAGCCCGGAACAGAAACATTCTTCGTTTCATTATACGACCAACTTGGTAGAGTTTCGGCCATCAACGAAGGAGGTTTCCATGCAGTCTATAAGGATCACACGGCTTCTCGCGGCTGTGGCGCTGGCAGGCAGCGTCGCAATCGGGGCTGTCGCTCCCGCACTCGCGGATCAGACGCTTCTCAACGTATCCTACGATCCGACGAGAGAACTGTACAAGGATTTCAACGCCGCCTTCGCTGCGAAGTGGCAGAAGGACACCGGTGAAGCGGTCACCGTCAAGGCTTCTCATGGCGGGTCCGGCGCACAGGCGCGTTCTGTCATCGACGGGCTTGATGCCGATGTCGTCACCCTTGCTCTCGAGGGCGACATCGACGCGATCGCTAAGAAGACCGGCAAGATCCCGGCCGACTGGAAGACGAAATTCCCGAACAACTCGACGCCCTATACGTCGACGATCGTCTTCCTCGTCCACAAGGGCAATCCGAAGGGCATTAAGGACTGGGCCGATTTGGTGAAGGACGACGTCCAGGTCATCACCCCCAACCCGAAGACCTCGGGCGGTGCGCGCTGGAATTTCCTCGCAGCCTGGGCCTGGGCCAAGCAGGCCAATGGCGGCGATGACGCCAAGGCGCAGGAATATGTGACGAAGCTGCTGCAGCACGTTCCGGTTCTCGATACCGGCGCGCGCGGCGCAACGACCACCTTTGTCCAGCGCGGCCTCGGCGACGTTCTGCTTGCCTGGGAAAACGAGGCCTATCTCTCCCTGGAAGAACTCGGTCCCGACCAGTTCGAGATCGTCACCCCGGCATTCTCGATCCGCGCTGACCCTCCGGTCGCCGTCGTGGACGGTAACGTCGACAAGAAAGGTACCCGCAAGGTGGCCGAAGCCTATTTGAACTATCTCTACTCGGACGAGGGGCAGAAGATCGCGGCCAAGCACTTCTATCGGCCGATCAAGCCGGAAGCTGCCGACAAGGCTGACATTGCGCGCTTCCCGAACCTGAAGCTTGCGACGATCGACGATTTCGGCGGCTGGAAGGAAGCGCAGCCGAAGTTCTTCGGCGATGGCGGCGTATTTGACCAAATCTACAAGCCGGCACAATAATACGTCGCATGAGAATACATAGCCCCACGCGGTGGCGGTTCAGACGGCCGAGCGTCATTCCAGGCTTTGGAATGGCGCTCGGCCTTACCTTGACCTGGCTCACCCTTCTGATCCTCATTCCGCTTTCGGGCCTTGCCTGGCGGTCGAGCGAGCTCGGCTGGACAAAATTCCTGGCCATTGCCTTCGATCCTCGTACGCTGAGCGCTCTACGCATCAGCTTTGGTGCGGCCTTCGCGGCCGCCTGCCTCAACGCGGCCTTCGGCGTCGTACTGGCCTGGGTGCTCGTGCGCTACCGCTTCCCTGGCAAGCGCATCATCGATGCCATGGTCGATTTGCCGTTTGCATTACCGACCGCCGTGGCCGGTATTGCGCTGGCAACGCTCTATGCGCCGAATGGCTGGATCGGCCAATTCCTGACGCCACTCGGCATCAAGATCGCCTTCACGCCGCTCGGTATCGTCATTGCCCTGGTCTTCGTCGGCTTGCCCTTCGTGGTGCGTACTGTCCAGCCGGTCATGGAGGAGATCGACAAGGAAGTGGAAGAAGCTGCCGCAACGCTTGGCGCCACGCGTCTGCAGACGATTTTCCGCGTGTTGCTGCCGGGCTTGGCCCCACCTGTGCTGACCGGTTTTGCGCTCGCATTTGCCCGCGGTGTCGGCGAGTATGGTTCGGTGATTTTCATTGCCGGCAATCTTCCGTTCCGGTCGGAGATTGCGCCGCTTCTGATCGTCATCAAGCTCGAAGAGTACAATTATGCAGCTGCGACGGGCATCGCGGCCGTGATGCTGGTCATCTCGTTCGCCATGTTGCTCATCATCAACCTCATCCAGAGCTGGAGCAGACGGAGGTATGGTTATGGCACTTGATACCAGCGCTCCGACAAAGGTGCGTTCCGCCGTTACCGAGCACCGGTTCGCACGGTGGACGCTGATCCTTGTCTCTCTCACTTTCCTGACGTTGATCCTGCTTCTGCCCTTGGCAGCCGTTTTCGTCGAAGCCTTCCGCAAGGGGGCAGGACAGTTCCTCGAGGCCCTGCAGGACGAGGAGACCTTTTCTGCCATTCGCCTGACCCTCATCGTCGCGGGTGTCAGCGTGCCTCTCAACCTGTTTTTCGGAGTGGCGGCCGCCTGGGCGATTGCCAAGTTCGAGTTCAAGGGCAAGGCTCTCCTGACGACATTGATCGACTTGCCCTTCTCGGTCTCGCCGGTCATTTCGGGCCTGGTCTTCGTCCTGCTGCTTGGTGCCAATACCTACCTTGGTCATTGGCTGAGCGCCTACAACATCAAGATCCTGTTTGCCGTTCCGGGGCTGATTCTCGCCACCATGTTCGTCACCTTCCCCTTCGTGGCACGCGAACTGATCCCCCTGATGCAGGAACAGGGGACGGGGGACGAAGAGGCGGCGATATCGCTCGGGGCCAGTGGCTGGCAGACCTTCTGGCATGTGACCTTGCCGAACATCAAATGGGGTCTGCTCTACGGCGTGCTGCTTTGCAACGCCCGCGCCATGGGTGAGTTCGGTGCCGTTTCTGTGGTCTCCGGCCATATCCGGGGACAGACGAATACAATGCCGCTGCAGGTGGAAATTCTCTATAACGAGTACAATTTCACCGGAGCCTTCGCTGTCGCCACCTTGCTTGCCTTGCTTGCGCTCGTGACCCTTGTTTTAAAGACGCTGCTTGAGATGCGATACAGCGAAGAAATCGCCGCCAGCCGACGGCACTGAAGGAATTAGAATGGAAGTTCGCGTACAAAACCTGCGCAAGGAATTCGACCGCTTTCCGGCGCTGCACGACGTTTCGCTCGACATACACTCCGGCGAACTGATCGCGCTGCTGGGACCGTCCGGTTCCGGCAAGACCACCTTGCTGCGTCTCATCGCCGGTCTGGAGAGCCCGACGGAGGGGCTGATCTATTTCGGCGACGAGGATGCTTCGAAGAAGACCGTGCAGCAGCGCAACATCGGTTTCGTGTTCCAGCACTATGCCCTCTTCCGGCATATGACGGTGCTCGACAATGTCTCCTTCGGCCTGAACGTGCGCGACGGCGCGCGGCGTCCGCCCAAGGCGGAAATCCGCAGGCGGGCACTGGAACTGCTCGACCTCGTCCAGCTATCCGGTCTTGAGAAGCGCTATCCGGCACAGCTTTCCGGCGGTCAACGCCAGCGTGTGGCACTCGCGCGCGCCATGGCGGTCGAGCCGAACGTACTTCTGCTTGACGAGCCCTTCGGCGCGCTCGACGCCCAGGTGCGCAAGGATCTGCGCAAATGGCTGCGCGAGATCCATGATCGCACCGGTCACACCACCGTCTTCGTCACGCACGACCAGGACGAGGCGATGGAGCTCGCCGACCGTGTGGTCGTCATGAGCCAGGGCGCGATCGAACAGGTCGGAACACCCGACGAGGTGTACGACAACCCAAACTCGCCCTTCGTTTTCGGCTTTGTCGGACAGTCGAACTGCCTCGATGTGCGGGTCAATGGCGGCGAGGTCTGGTTCGAGGACCGGCCGCTGGGTCTCAAGGTCGAGGGCGAAGCCGAGGGAGACGCCCAGCTCTATTTCCGGCCGCATGATATCGAATTGCGCGATGGCTGCGGCGGCTGCATCGCCGGTCTGCTGACGACAAGCCGGCGCGTTGCCGGTACGCGTCACATCGAGGTCGACATCGGCAAGGGGCATCCGCCGATCGAACTCGAACTGTCGCCTGCGCAGGCAGGGGCGCTCGATCGGACGCGGATCGCCTTTAGACCGACGCGGTGGAAGTTGTTCCGGTCGATTCGATAACGAAGCGCTGACACGGTCGATGGCGGCCCGAATCAACGGGCCGCGAAGGGCTGATTCCGGCGGTTGCATCCGCTTTGCGGCCATCACCTGCGATGGAAAATCTCTTTGTTTTCAGTGGGTGGAGGCAGCGCGAATCAGCCTGCGCAGGCGGGCGAAAGGCGCCCAAATCAAATTGTGATACTAATTGGGTTTGAAATTTACCCGAAACGCAGGTAAAAAAGCGATCACTTAATCGAGAAGGGCTTACTACTCTAAATAGGGGGCACCTGACATTGAGGGCGCATACATCGTTGGGAAAATCTCTCGCCGGGATTTTGCTCGCGGGCGTGGCTGCTGCAGGCTGCACGACCGCACAGCAACCGGCTCCGAAGGTGGTGAGCGAAGCCACCAAGCCCAGGAATGCGGCGCACGCGGCGCAATCAACCAAAGTTACCTTCAATTATACGGCCAAGGATCGCGATTGTCTGAAGCGGGCAATGTACTTCGAATCCGAGCATTCTGATCGCGACGGATACATGGCGGTCGGAACCGTCGTGATGAACCGTCTGACGTCGGGCGCCTATCCCGATTCAATCTGCGGTGTCGTTGCCCAGCAGAGGCAGTTTGCGCCTGGGGTGATGACGCGCGAAGTCGAGCCCGTGGCCGAGGTCGAACTGACGGATGCTGCCGACGCAATCTTGCGTGGCGAACGGCATCCGGGCGTCAAGGACGCGATGTTCTTCCACACAGACGGTCTGTCGTTCCCGTATCGCAACATGCACTACGTGACGATTGCCGGCGGCAATGCGTTCTACGAGAAGCGTGGCCGGGACGGCGAGCTGCAGACGCCGGCACCCCTGCCCTCATATGAAGTTGCAATGAACTATTTGCCCGGCCGAAGCATGATGCCGGCTCAGTTCGAGGCGCTTGTTCCGACGACGGTCCCGGTGCCGATCCCGATGCCGGGGCCGGTAGCGACCTTGGGAACGGAACCGGCTGTTCCGGCACCGACGGAAGCGATCGTGCCCGTCAGCACCGACGCGGTGATACCAGTCGCCATTCCGACTCCGAGGCCGGACTTTGATAACGCCGTGTTGCGCGGCAGCCTCGCCCACGGCTGAGGCTGCGCGCCCTACGTCGCCCTGTTTCCATCCGCATCGAAGACGTGCAGATGCTGCGCGGGGAACGACACGTTGATTGTCGGGCCCGACGTCAGCGCGGCCCGGTCGAGCGTGAAGATCTTGAACGGCAGACCGTGTAGCGAAAGGTGCAGGATGATGCCGAAACCTGTCGGCTCGACCAGTTCGACGTCCGCATTCAGACCGCCCTGACCCGCAATGACCACATGCTCCGGCCGGATGCCCAAGGTGACCTTGGAACCGTTTGCGAGTGACAGCGGCGCAGCCAGTGGCACGACCGTTCCATCCTTCAGGCGGACACCACCGTCTGTATAGGTCGCGTCGAGGAAATTCATGCCTGGCGAGCCGATGAAGCCGGCGACGAAGAGGTTGGCGGGAGTATCGTAGAGTTCGAGCGGGCTGCCGACCTGCTGCACGACACCGCCATGCATGGCAACGATCCTGTCAGCGAGCGTCATCGCCTCGATCTGGTCGTGGGTGACATAGATCGAGGTCGCCTTCAGGTCGCCATGCAGTTTCTTGATTTCCGCGCGCATCTGTTCGCGCAGGCGCGCGTCGAGGTTCGACAGCGGCTCGTCGAAGAGGAAGGCTTTCGGCTGGCGCACGATGGCACGGCCCATGGCGACGCGCTGGCGCTGGCCGCCCGAAAGCGCCTTCGGCCGGCGTTCGAGCAGCGGGTCGAGGCCGAGCTTGGAGGCAGCGGCACCGACGGCGCTGGCGATCTTTTCCTTGGCGGTTTTGCGAAGCTTCAGGCTGTAGCTCATGTTGCCGGCGACATTCATGTGCGGATAGAGCGCGTAGGACTGGAACACCATGGCGATGTCGCGGTCCTTCGGATGCAGCTCGTTGACGCGGTTGCCGGCGATGCGGATTTCGCCGCCGGTGACGTCCTCCAGGCCCGCGATCATGCGCAGCAGGGTCGACTTGCCGCAGCCGGACGGGCCGACGAGTACGACGAACTCGCCGTCCTTGATCCTGAGGTCGACGTCGTGCAGCACCTTGACGGGGCCATAGGCCTTCTTGACGTTCTGGATATCGATCGATGCCATTTTGATTAACCCTTGACCGCGCCGGCCGTCAGGCCCTGGACGAGATAACGCTGGATGAGCAGGAAGAAGAGACCGGCCGGGATGAGCGCGAGTACGCCCGCCGCCATCATCTGCCCGAAATCCACGGAGAATTTGGAAACGAAGGTCAGAAGCCCGACCGGGAAGGTTGCCGCGTCGTTACCGTTGATAAGCATGAGCGCGAAGAGCAGTTCGCTCCACGCAGCGGTGAAGACGAAGCCGAGCGTGGCCGCGATGCCGGGCAGCGTCAGCGGCAGGATGATCTGCCGGAAGGCGGTGAACTGCGTGGCGCCGTCGATCATTGCCGCTTCCTCCAGATCCTTCGGGATGCCGTCGAAGAACGATTGCATCAGGAAGGTCGCAAAGGGCACGTTGAAGGCGGTGTAGACGACGACGAGGCCCGTGAGGCTGTTCGTCAGATGCAGCGGCGTCAGAATCTTGAAGATCGGCGCAACCAGCATGACGAGCGGGAACATCTGCGTCAAAAGCATCAGAGCGACGATCCAGTACTTGGCCCGGAAATTGAAGCGTGACAGCGCATAGCCCGACAGCGATGCGCAGATCGTCACGACGATGGCGGTCGAGGCCGAGACGATCAGGCTGTTCTTGAAGAACGTCGGGAAGGCGCTGTGCTGGATGACGAAGGAATAATGTTCCCACGTCGTCCGCGACGGCCACATCCGGACCCCCTCGGTATAGAGCAGGTCGTTCGGGGTCACCGACACCTTGAGGAGCCAGAACAGCGGAAACAGCGCGAAGACGATGTAGCAGAGAATGGCCAGGCGATGCGCGATGGTGGGGAGAAGGGATCGCTTCATGGTATCAATCCTTGTTCAGCAGGGTCTGCCGCAGCAGGATGATCAGCATCGAATAGGCAAGCAGCAGCACCAGCAGCACCAGAGCGATCGCCGAGGCGTATCCGAAGTCCAGGCGCTTGAAGGCCTGCGTAAAGATGTAGCTCGCGACGATCTGCGTCCGGTCGGCCGGCCCGCCCCCGGTCATGACGACGATCAGGTCGGCGAAGTTGGACACCCAGACGGTGCGTAAAAGCACAGTGATGGCAATGGTCGGCGCAAGGAATGGCAAAGTAATCGAGCGGAAGCGCTGGAACCAGCCCGCGCCGTCGATGGAAGCTGCCTCGTAGAGATCGCGCGGGATCGCCTGGAGAGCCGCGAGCAAGGTGATCGCAAAAAAGGGAATGCCCCACCAGACATTGGCGATAATCGGTCCCCACATCGCATGCTGCGGATCGGAGAGGATATTGGCGGGCTCGCTCATCAACCCGAGCGCAAACAGCCAGTGCGGGATTGGCCCGATCACCGGATTGAACAGCCAGGCCCAGTTCAGACCGGCGAGGAAGGACGGGACAGCCCAGGGCAGAAAGACCAAAGCCTGCACGACGCTCCTGCCCCAGAACGGCTTGTCTAGCAACAGCGCGAGGATGAGGCCGAAAACGAACTGCAGCAGGACGGAGGCGCCCGTCCACCAGAGCGTATTTTTCAGCGCCCCATAAAAGGCGGCGTCCTGCGAGAGCGCACGAAAATGGTCAAGCCCGACGAAGCCGCCCGAAAACGGATTGAGCAGCTGGATGTCGCGAAACGCGTAGGACACTCCGATCACCAGTGGCACCAGCATCACCGCGATGATCAGGATCAGTGACGGCGCACTATAAAGGTATGGCTCGGAGGCATCGGCGATGCGCTTCAGCCAGGGGCGTCTGTCCTGGCGCCTTTCCAGCGTATCGGCAGTCATGTTCATCAGGCAAAATCCGTTTCGCGGCGCGCTTTGCGCCGTCGCAAGACAGGGAAAGAGGCGGCGGACAAGTCCGCCGCCAGTGGTCCGTTATTTCTTGGCGAGGAACTTCTGCTGTGCCTTGGTCAGATAGTCTGCCCACTGATCAGCCAGTTCCTTCGGCGTGATGTCGCCGAGAAGTGCCTGCTGCGTGGTCTTGATGGCGAGCGAGTCCTTGAAGAAGGCGAATTCTTCGAGGTAGGTCGGCATCACCGTCGGGACGATATTCGGATCGGCCAGCTCTTCGAACCAACCCTTGAACTGATCGCCGGCATAGAAGGGATCCTTTTCGGCCGAGGTATGGACCGGAAGAGCGCCCGTCCGCTTGTTCCACTCGATGTTACCCTCGGGCGATTCAAGCGTCTCGATCAGCTTCCAGGACAGGTCCTTGTTCTGGCTGGTGGTGAACATCGACCAGCCGGCAAAGCCGATCGTCGTGAAGCCCTTGCCGCTCGGGCCGACCGGCATCTTGGTGACGCCGAAATCCTCAGGCTTCATGCGCTGGGCGACCGCGATCAGAGCGTCCGGATCCTGGTCGAGCATCGCGCAGGTGCCGGAGTAGAAGCCGGCGACGGTTTCATTGAAGCCCCAGTTGACGCTGTCCTTCGGCGTCAGGCCCTTCTTGTAGAGGTCGACGACCCATTCAAGACCCTTTGCCCAGCCTTCGCTGTTCATGGTCGAGGTGCCGTCCTCGTTGAAGAACTTGTTGGAGCCGGCCATGGTCGCGCCGAACATCACCCAGCCGTTCAGGCCGCCCGGACCGCCACGCAGGCAGTAGCCGGACTTGCCCGGAAGCTTGGAGACCTTCTCGGAGGCAGCGACGAAATCGTCGAGCGTCTTGGGCGGTTCGGAAACGCCGGCTTCCTTGAAGAGGTTCTTGTTGTAGAACAGCGCGCGCAGGTAGAAGCCGTAGGGCAGCATGTAGGCGGTGTTTTTGACGTCGCGGCCGAGTTCAAGCGCGCGCGGCGTCAGGCCCTTGGTGTGCTCCCACTTGGCAAGGTACGGCTCGAGGCTTTCGAGCATGCCGTTGTTGGCATAGAGCGAAAGCCACGTGTCGGGCATTTCCATGACGTCGGGCGTGTCGCCGGCCGAGACCATTGTCGCGAACTTCTGGAAGGCTTCGTTCCAGGGCAGCGAGATGATGTCGACCTTGGTGCCGGGGTTTGCGGCCTCGAACTTGCCGACGATCGATTTCAGGGTCTCGGTGCGTTCGGGGCTGGTGATGACCTCGACCAGTTTCAGCGTGGTATCGGCGAGCGCCGTACCGGCCATCATTGTGGCGAGTAGAGTGGCGGTGATCAGTCTTTTCATGCTTGCTCCCCCTTTTCAGGTTTTTCAGGTTGTGAACTTAAGAGGCGACCGCCAATGCCGCCTCGATGTCCTTCCACAGGGCCTCTGTTCCTTCGAGACCGACGTGAAGGCGTACAGACCGCGCATGGATCCCGAAGGTATGCGCGGAATTCGGTTGCGCCTTCTGCTGAAGGACGACCTCGCCTGGTACGATCAGGCTTTCATGTCCACCCCAGCTCACTCCCAGTTTGAAGAGCTTGAGGTGATCGGCGAAGGCGCGGATATCGACGCCCTCGCGGAATATGAAGGAGAACAGCCCCGACGTGCCGTTGAGGCCCGATGGCAGCCGGTTGGCAAGGCCCGGATGGCAGACGGTTTCCACCACGTCGAGTTCCTGCAGGCGCCTGGCGATCGTCATCGCGGCCGCCTCATGCGCTCGCATGCGGATCGGCAAGGTGCGCAGGCCGCGGATCAAAAGCCATGCGTCAAAGGGCGACAGCTTGCCGCCGAGATAGGGATAGGCCTCCGCCTTGATGCGGGCGATCATCTCCTTCGAGCCGGCGACGACACCGGCCACGACGTCGCTGTGGCCTCCGAGATACTTCGAGGCCGAGTGGATGACGATATCGACGCCGAGCGAGATCGGCTGCTGGAAGTACGGGCTCGCCCAGCTGTTGTCGATCATCGTAACGACGCCATGCCTTTTGGCCAGGGCCGCGAGCGCGCCGACGTCGTGGGCTTCCATCACCCAGCTTGTCGGGCTTTCCATGTAGAAGACCTTGGCCCCCGGCAGCGCCTTTGCGACGGCCTCCTCGTCGCGGCCATCGACATAGGTCACCTCGACCTTCATGCGCTTCAGGATCGTGCCGAACAGGCGGAAGGCATCGGGATAGACATGCTTGACCGCAACGATACGGTCGCCCGGCTCGACGAAGGACAGTACCGCGGAGGAGATCGCCGCCATACCACTGGCAAAGCCGAGCGCATCTTCGGCACCTTCGAGCTTTGCCAGCATTTCCTCGAACATGCGAACTGTCGGGTTGAGGCCGCGCGTGTAGATCGGCCGCACCTTCTCGCCCCGGTAGGAGGAGATCATGTCGTCATAGTCGGAGAAGGTGAAAAGCGACGTCTGGAAGATCGGCGGCACGACGGCTTCGGCGAAGTTTCCTTCATCGTGTGCGGTGATGAGCGAGGCAAGATCGAACGCGTCTGCGCCGTTATTCATTTCGACATTTCCTTGATATCTTCCTCGACGACCTCGAGGATTTTCAGTGTCTCTTGCCGCGCGGCCTCGGTGTCCCGGGCGGCGATCGCGTTGAAGAGCGTGCGGTGAAAGGGGAAGGAGCGACGGGCAAAATCCTCGCGCTCGAAGGGATGCTCCCAAAACTGCCAGAAGGTCTCGCGCATCTGCTCGAGAAGCTGACGAAACAGCGGATTGTGGGTGGCATCGTAGATCGCCAGATGGAAGGCCAAGTCTTCCGGCCCCGACGTGCCCTTCTCGATGTGGACGCGTTCCATCTCGTTGAGGTTCTGCTCGATCAGGATGAGATCCTTGTCGGACCGCTTTCGCGCGGCGACCATGCAGGCCTCGCATTCGATTCCGCGGCGTACCTCGAGCGTTTGCAGAAGGGCGTCGCGCAGATGGCCGGTATCAAGCGACAGCGGCATATGGATCGTCGCCTTCGAAACCGGTTTCAGTAAGTAAGTGCCACTGCCCTTTCGGGTTTCGATGACGCCGAGCGCCTGGAAATGACGGATCGCTTCGCGGATCGTCGAACGTCCCACCATCAGCGCCGCCATCAGCTCGCGCTCCGCCGGCAGCCGATCGCCTGCCTTAAGTTGTGCGCTCTGAACATACTCAGCCAGCGCATCGGTCACCTGACGTGCCCGATCCATTGCCGGTAACGGCCGAATGACCGGCCTGTCGCTGCTTGGTGCCTTCATGGTTCCCCAAATTTTTATAGGCAGCCGACCTTTAAATTGGTCTGACATCTTAGCATTTCCCAAAGCTGCCGAAGCGTCAAGTGCAAAGTCGACGATTGATGATCCGGGTCGCCCACAATATCCCTACGCACCTCCGACAGGGTATTTTTGGACCTGAAACGATAGCCGCGGCCCGAAAGCTTGGCTGCTCGCCCGCATCCGTGACGCGAGCCGTGGCGCAACTTGAGGCGATTTCCGGCGAGCGCTTGCTTGAGCGGTCGACGAGGCATCTTTACGTGAGGGACGCGGGTTCCCGGCACGCCGCCACCTATCGAGTGATGTTGAACGAACTCGCCCATCTCGAAAGACGAGACGGCAAGGTCGAGATAAGTGGCAACATCGTGATCACCGCACCTGAATTGTTAGGCAGGCTGCACGTCACGCCGGTGGTGGAAGGCTTTCTGAAATTATATCCGCGTACGCAAGTGCGCCTTCTTCTATTAAACCGTGTGGTCGATCTTATCGGGGAAGGCGTGGACGTTGCGATACGGCTGGCAAATCTTCCGGATTCCTCGCTGACCGCCAGCAAACTGGGGGAGGTCCGCAAGTTGATCTGCGCTGCCCCGTCTTATCTCGACGTCAACGGTTCGCCCCGACATCCTTCGGAAATCACGAAACATTCGTGTATCGGATTGAACGCGGAGGGCGTACACGAGCTCTGGCAGTATCGCGATCCCGACACTAACCGCCTGCATTCCGTGCGCGCAGCCTGCCGCCTGACACTCAACAGCGCAGCCGCCGCCATCGACGCCGCAGAGCGGGGACTGGGGCTTGTCAGGCCAATGTCCTATCAGGTTGAACGACACGTCAAGGACGGATCGCTGGTCGTTCTGCTGCCTGAATTCGAACTGGAGCGGGTGCCTGTGCAGATGGTATTTCCCTCACGCACGGGGGGGAAACAGCGTGCGACAAGCCTTCATCAATTATGCAGGTCCATTGCTCCGTAAAGCGATTAAGCCCAAGCATTCGGCATATAACCAATATCTGCCTCCAAGCGATCATTCGTAGGATTCGAACACTTGCGGCACGCGAGCGGGGCGGTTGGGTGTCCTTATAGAGATCGCGGTACCGTTTGAGATTGTTGGCGGATACGAAGGGAAATAAGCTAGGCCGCAAACTCATAAACGGGCTTTTGTAATTGGGAAGAAAATGATTCAAGGGTTGCGTGATTTGGAGGATTTGCGTGACCCGTCGTCATTTCCACCTGACCGATTTCGAGTGGGCGATTATTCAGCCCTTGTTGCCGAACAAGGTTCGCGGCGTGCCGCGGGTCGATGACCGCCGAGTGATCAACGGCATTTTGTGGCGGTTCCGCACAGGCTCGCCTTGGGCCGACGTGCCGGAGCGATATGGGCCTTATACCACTTGCTACAACCGCTTTGTGCGATGGAGGAAAGCAGGTGTTTGGGATCATGTTTTGCGAGAAATCGCAAAGGCCTTTGACGGCGACATCGTCATGATCGACAGTTCCTGTGTTCGCGTTCATCAGCATGCGGCCACGGGAAAAAGGGGGATCGAGACGATGGCTGCATGGGACGTTCCCGCGGCGGTCTGACGACGAAGATCCACGCGGTCGTCGACGCCGACGGGAGACCGATCAGCCTTGATCTGACCGCCGGGCAAGCTCACGACAACCGGATGGCAGAACCGATGCTGCGGGACATGCGGGAAGGTGCGATCCTTCTTGCAGACCGCGCCTACGATACCAATGCCTTGCGGGACCTGGCCAAAGAAAAACGGGCCTGGGCGAATATTCCAGCAAAACGTAACCGCAAGGCCAGCTTCCCCTTCAGCGCATGGGTCTATCGCCAACGCAATCTGATTGAGAGGTTCTTCAACAAACTCAAACAGTTCCGTGGCATCGCAACCAGATACGACAAAGACCCACGTAACTTTCTCGCTGCCATCAAGCTAGCCGCGACACGCATCTGGATTAGGTCGTTATGAGTCTATGCCCTAGTATGCCTCCTCCTCCCTTACCTGCGCGAGCAAATGCCCAATGAAACGAGTAAGCTTTGGGAGCGGTCGTCGATCCTGTCGATGCACGATATGGACAGGACGCGGTTCGGGCAAATAAGCTTCCAGGACGGAAACCAGCGACCCGCGCGCCAGATCTTGGGCCACCAGAACTTCGGGCTGCAGTAGCAATCCCGCACCGGCGAGGGCAGCCATGCGCAGTCCGTTACCATCATTGCATGTGAAAAACGGTTCGATCGGTGGCCGCACCTCATCCCATCCTTTCAGTTTCCAGGCATTACGGCTGTTCCATACCGTGTGTGAAAGGCAGCGATGCGCGCTGAGATCGAGCGGAGTCTGCGGATAGCCATGTCGGGCCAGATAGTCCGGCGACGCACAGATCACCATACGATACATCGTCAACGGTTTTGCTATCAGGTCGACATCACCCAGTTCGCCGATGCGGATGGCCATATCAAATCCCTCGTCGATAAGATCGACGACGCGATTGCTTAATTCCAGTTCTACGTGCACAAGCGGATAGGTCCGCTGGAACGTCGCGACCAGAGGAGCGATGACGGATGAGCCAAAGGTGATTGGAGCACTGATACGCAACGTGCCCGATGGCGATGCGCGCAGTCGTTCGATCGACGTCTGGGCCACTCGTACGTATTCAAGCGCGCGCTTTGAATCTTCGTAATACACGCGACCGGCATCCGTTAGTCCTTGGCGTCGTGTGGTGCGCTCAAGCAAGCGCGCTCCGAGGCGGTCTTCAAGCTGACGCACATACTTTCCAACCATGACAGCCGACATTCCAAGCCGCTGCGCAGCCTCGGTGAAGTTGCCTCCCTCCACGACGGCAACGAAGGTTTCCATGGCCCGTAATGTGTCCATATTGCTAACCACCAGTTCGCAAACAATGAAGTGTTAGCGCATTTATTACCGCACTGGTTCGATGAATAATAGCGACGCTTCAGCCTGAATTTGAAAGGGATATTCTATGAAGATCGTTGTAATCGGCGCCAGTGGCGATGTAGGTCGCTTCGTGGCGGAAGAACTTGCGCGTGATGGCAAGCACGAAATTATTCGCGTCGGTCGCACGCAAGGTGATCATCAGGTCGACATCGCCAGTGATGACAGCGTCATTGCCCTGTTCGACAAAATTGGACGGATTGATGCCATCATCGTTGCTGCAGGCAATGTCATCCTGGCGCCGATCGCAGGAATGACGACGGCCAACTTCCACAAAGGATTGCAGGACAAGTTGCTAAGTCAGGTACGCGTTGTGCTGGTTGGTCAGCATTACCTGAACGACGGAGGATCGATCACGCTGACCTCCGGCATTGCTGTTGATGACCCGATCGCGCAAGGCTCTAACGCCGCAACCTCCAACGCCGGATTGAAGGGTTCGTCCGTGCCGCCGCCTGCGACTTTTCCCGAGGCATCCGTATCAATGCAGTAAGTCCGACGGTGCTGACGGAATCGATGGACCGCTTCGGTCCGTTCTTTCCCGGTTATGAAAGCATCTCGGGAACTCGTGTCGCAATGGCCTATAGACGCAGCATTGAAGGCGTGCAGAGCGGGCGCATATACCGGGTCGGCCATTGAGTTGAAGGCCCGCGGCACTCCCACCGCCGCAATAAAAGGCCTGAACTTGGGTGTCGCGTGGATTCGAATCTCGTGACACTCCGATCCGAAGGAATGTCTCATCTGCGACAGTCCATAACCGGTTTTGGCTCCCTAACCCTTCGATTCTCTTTGGACGCCAAACAAGCCTGGATAGCTGGCGGGGCATGTGGGATGGACTATTCTACAGGCTGCACCAACATATCCGAAAGCCTCCAGCCACCACGTAGTGCTGCCGCTCCGGGCCGAAAGCGGTCGTTGGTAGCATTTGCCACATAATTCCGAAAAGACCTTCAACCGCGAACGCACCTTCGAAGCGATCGACTATCTTCAACGGAGCGCTATTCGGTAGCAGATGCTGGCAACTGCTCCAAAATGCCGGATTGTTGTTCGCCAGCGTGGATGCGTAGCCCCAATGTATGGTCGCCTCACAATCCGACAGAAGGCCTGCCTCGCCGAACAACACGGCCCCGGAGCAGGCGGCTGCCGTTCATAGATACGATAGCGGTTCTGAATGTAGCTGGAGCACAGGCTGCTGGCCGGCATCCGTTTGTGATGAGCGCACCTGATGCCGACTCTGTCCGCAACACCTCACAAGGTTGCGGCCGTCCCTTCAGATCTAAGGCTCATCGACGTCGATTGTTGCCCCCACGGCGCCTCTAATGTTGACGATCTTTTCGATTTCAGGATCTTCCAGTTCCGATTTCAGGACGCGTTTGATCCGCCTGAGATTGTCGATCGTCTGAGACATCACCTCGGCGCGGGCCTTCTCGACGTCGATTTGGCGGTGGTGCAGCTTGAAGCTCTCCATCAACGTATTTTCCGATGCCATAACCTCTATGTAGAGAGATCCGGTCGGGACGATCATCTCGTCCCCGTTGCGCAGAGGATCCGCCAGCAGAAGCTCTAGCCATGCCTGGAGGGTCGGCTTGACCGCTTCGAAGGCGTCCTCGCTTAACCGCCCCCTCAAGTTTCGCACATATCGCTCGTATTCGTTCAGGCTGATGTTGCTCAGCTGATCGGGATCCATCGCGCCGAAGCTTGCGTCAACATAGGGCATGACCATGAACTCGGTCAGCGCGTTATGTTTTTTCATCGGAAACACCATGTAGTTCCCGATGAAGCCGAGAAGGGTGCCCAGGTCTGCCACCTCTTCAATTGGTCGATCCTCCTCGCTCAACTTCAGCACGGGTTTGACCCAAGCTCTGTGAAGGGTTTCATTATCAGCCCGGAAGGGTGCGAATAAATCATCCAAAGGCTCAAGATCGATGGTGAGCTCAATCGAGTCTACCTCTAGTGACGGCACTGCCGTGCCAAGCAGACGCATATACTGCTGGTCGTCGAACTCGTATCGCCAGATAGCCTGCAGGTAGTAGATGATGTTGTTCTTGATGTGTGTCTTCAGCCGCGTCACGGCCGCGATGTCGTCGAGGTACTGGCGATAAGCTTTGCTGAAGTCGTCCGTCGCCTGTTGCAGCTGCTGCAGCTCGCGCTGAAGGGTGGTGGCGACGTTCTCGGCCTTCTCTACCGCCGCTTCGTGCGCATCGCGCGCCGCTGCTTCGAGCGCTTTCGCTGTCTCTGGGTCAAGTTCAGTGCGGTAACGCTTCCGGACGATCGGAAAGATACCATAGGGATTGATATAAGTTTGCGGATGCCGCTGGTCGAATTCCTCGGAAATGCGAGTATTGATCGCGCGTTCGAGCGCACTGTACCGGCTATCGACCGCTGCGCGCAGCCCCGCTAGCTCCGCTTTAAGCCGATCGACCGTCTTGCGCTGCAGGCGCAGGTTCTTGCGCAACTCCCTGATGAGGAAATCGTCACCGACATCCTTCTGAGTCAGGTACATCAACGCCGGCCGGAAGCTGTCATCTAACAATACCCGATTGATCACCCAGTCGTTCGCGACGATCCATGCCTCCGTGATCTCGGCGGGTTCAGGAACATCCTGAGCAACCATCACCACCGGCATTGTGCGGTAGAGTTGCTCGGAAACCTTGAAGCGCTTCTGCAATTCGTAGAATAGGTAAGTAACGGCGACCTCGTCGTTGGGGTTGGAGATCGTGCCCGATTCTTGGGACTCGTATTCCGACTCGCACTCTACCGAGATGTCGAGCGATCGTTCTTCCTTGAGTTCCTGCGTCGCCTTGCGAACGCTTTCACGAAACTGCTTGCGCGATTGCTGGGATTCGCGGTGCGCATCCACGCCGAGGCTCGATGAAACAGTGAAGCCATGTCCACTGTAAGAAGCCGAGACGTCGAACTTCAGATTTTTCTGCGCTTTGGCGATCACTTCTTCCTCGACACGGCCGGTGCTCGATGCCTCGTTGGAGAGCGTCGAGTTGTACTTGCGCGCCTCCTTGTCGACCTGCTTCTCGCGTTCCACGCGTTTTACGCTGAATTTCCGCTCCTCCTTCGGCGACAGCGGCACAGTCCGGACAAGATCACCCACCTGGTAGCTGATCGGTTCCCAACGCTGGCGGTAAGTATTGAACAGGCCGAAGTTCACTGCCCTGGCGGTGTCGTCAGCGCCGAAGATTGTGAACGCGTGCTTGGATTTTAGCGCCTCGTCCAACTCCTTCAGCATACCGTGGAGCGAGCGAACGTTGGTGCTTCGGATGCTGTCGAGCAACATCTCGCCCTGTGCTTGTAGGTCTGCTTTTATCTGCTCCGCGTCGGCAATTGAAACGGGATAGTTTCCTGGCGGACGAAGCTGTGGAAATGGCATATCGATCCCACCGATAGATATCTGTTGGGTATCGAGATAACCGTTTGGAAAATTGGCCGAACCTGCATTTGCCAAGGCGATGCCCTGGGCTATCTCTCTTAAATGAGCTTGCTTAGCTGCACCTAAAGCGAGCCATTCGGGCGATGTGATGTCGAAAGCAGCGCAGACCTCCGCCGGCGCTTCCGCCAGGTCGAACAGTGCACGAACTCCGGCGTGAATCTTGAACGCAGATTTGATGCCGGTAAAATCGTGACCCTCATCTCCCATCTTGGCGGCGATTGCGGAAGCTAGCGTCGCGGGTCGTTCATCGATCAACTGCTTCCAGATGTGCCCAAACGCGATGTTGAGCACCGAGAAGTCGTAATAGGATGTCTGCGAAGCAGGGCCCTTGGACAGCGATAGCTTGTCGATGCCCGAATTTGCTGTCGCCTGATTTGCTCGCTTTGCATTGAGCGAATTTGCGGCGGCATGGTCTGTTCCGTCTTCGGCAGGTCTTACCCCAATCGAATTGGCCAAACGTGCCAGCAAGATGTCGATGCGCTCTTCGGTGAGAGCTTCCTCCGGTGGAGTAGTGGACGTCGATCCCGAGCCCGGATCCGAAACGTCCGAGCCGACAATGTCATCGATTGTCCGCTGCTTGTTCTCACGGGCGAGGCAGTCACGGATGATTGGGTTGTCGGTCGTGAGGACAAGATTGCCGTCTCCGGCGGCATTCATTTTCGCTCTCAGCCGCTTGATGAGGAGTTCCTGAGCAGGATCAGATGACTTCAGGACTACCTGGCCGCCTGATGCGAGAGCTTCCAGATCTGTCCGGTCAGCATCGCTCAGGACGAACTGCACTGGCATGCCGCGCATGTGCTGCGCGTCGTCAGGAGACGGACCTGCCTCCCCGATAGATTTATTGACTGACTCAACCTGCGTCGAATAGTGGGCGGTTGCGACGCTAGCGATGACGTGGTCGCCCGCGTAAAAGGACAAACTTTCGAGCCGTCCTGATCCTGCTGCCGCCACTTGTGGACTGCCGAGATTCGTCAGTAACGTCTCTTTTATCTCGCCCGCCTTGGTCTGCCTCGTCGCTATCTGCTCGTTGCCAGGCTTCGCGATCGTTCGAGCACGATCGGTCGTGCGATTGATCGCTTGGCGTTCGCTTTCGCCGCTTGAGATTGTCTCGGATGGCCCGGCGGCATCGAGATGCAGGCCCTTCAGGACATCTTCCGGTATTAGAATGAAATATTCTTCGAGCCGCGCGGCGTTGCGCCGCAGCTCCTGCGTTCGGAAGACAATTAGCTCCTTTATGACCGCACCACTGCGTTCGGGGGCCTGCAGAAGCAGAAAGAGGTCCGGCCGCCGCTCTCCCTGTGTGCGAACCCGGAAATCCGCATCGTCGTACGTGATCTCGAAGCTGCCATCGTTGGCTAGGCGAACGGAACCTAGCCTGTCGCCAATCAAGCCGAGGTTGTCGCTTACCGGCCCCGGAAACTCCCGCAACGCCTCTGCCAGCTTGTCCTCGGTACTCTCGCCGCTCTTTTTCAACTCCTCGGACAGGTCCACGTCGTAAAGCACCGCAACCAGGTTGCCGGTGAAGGCACCGTGTCCTTCGTCAGACCCAGAGCGATCAACCGCTACCACGCGCCCGCGGACGACATTCTTGGTTGAGGCAGGCGTTTGCGTCGCGGTCGCCATGGAGTCACCTCCGCTTGAGCTGTTCGGTTAGATCTTCCCTCGTCAAAATGCGCCCGGAAACTCAGTCGGGCGCAAGAATGGATGCGCACTTCGATGCGGCCATCAACTGCCGGAATAGGTCCCAAATACTCAACTCCTTTACTGTTGATTGCAAGTAAATTGCAGCGTAGTCTTCCTGCCGTCTGAAGACGATTGGGCTGCTCTTATGCAATCGCTCCTAAGCTTCTCAATTAAGTTGAAAGTCGTGGGACGGTGACCAGTCTCACGGAGCCGGCTCCGGACGTACCTAAGCGGTCGCCGAGTTTGCCTGCCACATGGAGCCAAGCGCAGAAGAGTTTCTCCGCCATTTTTAGCGCCTACATGGTCAACGGGGCGAAAGATAAGTTGTTCGCCTTTATCGACCGGCAGAGCGCTGCCGACCTCAAGGACTGCGCTTCCGTCTATTTCGTACTTGATGCCTTCCCGCTCCCGTTCCTGCAGGAGCGCTCGCGCACGGTCTTCGCCCACCTTGCCGAGAAAATTGCTGCCAAAAGCGTAGACGCGGGGCTGGTTCTCGGCGTGCTGACCAGTACCTCGGGACAAACGTGGGCCGCGCATTACCGAGAACTGGAAAAAACTGCGAAGAGCCGCATCGACAGTGCCGTCAACAAGCAGAAGGCAAGGCTTTCGCGGGCGCAACGCGCGTTCACCGAAGCCTGCATAAGTTACATGAAGGACCCAAGGACCAAGTTTGATAAGGTTGTCGCGACAATTTCGACGAGCATGAAGCCCGCGGATCTCCAGGGGTGTGTTCGTCTCTATCTCGAGCTTTCGCAAGCGTTCGAGGACCACGCAGGCCTCCGATCTCTCGATGTTTTTTATTTGGTATCCGACTCTGCGCTGACGACAGGTCGTTCGACCTTTGCTCTAGAGTACGAAGATCGAAGAACCGATACGACTAGTCTTTTGCACGCACGGTTCGAAGAGATGGGACGGGCAGGAGACCCACAGACAAGGGGCCAGGGACACGAACGACAGGAAACGCTGAAGAAGAAGATCAAGAGGCTTATAGAGGCCGATGCGCCGCCACCAGGCTCTCGACCGGGTGAGGCCAAACTTCCTCCGATGAATGATAATCAAGCTAACTTCGTGAAGCTGTACCGCGCCTATGTCGACGGCGGCACCGACAAGCAGATGGCTGCCTTCCAGAATGCACTTATCAAACCGACTGGTGACGAGATTGCCGGCTTTGTTGCGGTCTTCTTGCAGGATTCCGCCGCGCGCTACACCGGGCCGCCCAGCCATCGGCTATCGCAGATCTTCTTCGGAACGTTGTCGATAGCAATTGCCAAGAGCAGCAGCTTCTATGCGATAAAAGTGAAGTCCTACATTGAGGCTAGGGACGGACTGTGGAGGCAGCGCTTCGATGCGCTCAACGCCTCTCAATCCGACAAGCTGCAGTACGGCGGGCCCCTTCGCAAGCAGATCGACGAGAAGATCAAGAACAAACGTATGCTCGACGACCTTAAGGTTGCCTTTTGGCTCAAGTACAGCCGGGATCCCACCCTTGCGGAATTGCGCGTCTTTGATCCGATCGAACCCCACCCGGATTTCGATGCGATCGACGGCGCTCTCGTCGACATCGACGTGGGGGTCGGCGCCAATAAGCTAGACTACCTGGATAAGGCCTATTCGTCCGTCGCGGCGGCGATCGAAACCCAGGCGGATCCAAAAGCGCGGTGGATCCTTGTCAGGCGGATTCTTGAGCGGACCGAGCCCACTATCCGCTTCCGCCACCTGGCTTACCTGCAGGGCGTCGGCTTGATCTACATCGCGTGCGTGAAGACCTATAGTACGGTCTATTGGAACGGATTCGATCAAGCCGAACGAGCGTTTTTCTTCGAGATCAGCGAAGGAAAGAGCAATCCGTATTATCTGGACTTTGCGGCCCAAGTGGAAGGCATGATCGCCCATCGCGGCGAACGCGAAAGCCAGCTCCGCGATCACAACTATCCGAACTGGGATCCGGGTAAGAACGACGATTTCTATACGTTGATGGCGAAAGCCGAAGCAGCGCTGCTGGTGTGTGCAGACAGCATGAACCTTCGTCTCACTCCGCCTCTAGCTGCGGCGGCTTTGGTGGGAGGTGTCAAGGAGGCGTGGGACGACCACAAAGAGGAACTGGAAGCGATCCGCATCCCAATTGATGGCCGGCGGGCAGGTAAGGCTCAGCTGAAAGTCGGCGAAACAATTGGCAATATCTACATACTTTGGTGGGATAGCGTCCATTACACGGCCTATATCCAGGTAAAAGGCTACGGGCAGGTTGTTTTCGAGGCGGACCCGGACCGCCTCGGAAAGATCTATGAAGACTACCATATCTGGGGGAAGGTGGCCGAGTACACAAAGGGCATCGGGCTCGCCATCCCGTTCATGTTTCAGATCCTCGGGTACCTCCCAGACCTCGTGTCCGGTGGGATCACAGGTCTCATTAAGAGTGTTCTCTTCAACCTGGCCTTCGAACACTCGATGGAAGCGATGGGTATCGATCCGACCAAGGCGCAATTGGTCTTGCTGGGAGTCTCCCTCCTCCATGGAGGATTTCAGCCGAAGGCCGAAGAGCCGCATCTAGGAACAGTGCCGGAACCGGCGATCTCTCCGAAGGGTGGGGCCACCAAACCGGTCGAGTTCTATGGTCTCGATGCCGGCCACGTCCCTGTGTCTGAGGCGCCAAGACTGCAGTTTTACGGGATCGAGCTCCAAAATCCGCGATCGACGCCGGTGTCTGTCGAAAGCGGTGCCGGGCCTTCCGCGAGTTCCTCACCGTTGATGGATCAGCGCACGACGGGAGCGACGCACTCGGGCACAGACAATCGCGCGACCGCACCTTCCATCGATGAAGCCACTCGTTCAACAAAGAAGACGCCCGATTCAGTTGCTAGCGCGCCTGCGCCGGGAGGGGGCGTTTATTCGCCACCAAGAATGGGCGGTGCAGTACCTTACGAAAACAGAGACCCATTTCCCTATAGCGCGGCGCTGTCAGGCGACTTTGAACCAAGGCAGAGGTCAATTGCATACATGACCAGCGGCGATGAGAGCTTTTCGGGCGGAATGTCAGGTGACGCAGGGTCGACGCCTCTGAGTCCCAACTACTCTGGGCCTAGCTTAAAAAAGCTGGAACCTGGTGGCCCTTCGCCATCAGACGTGCCAGCGCTCTCCAAGGCCCAGGCTCAACTAGTCGAACAGCTTAGATCGGGACGGGATGTTTATGTCCCGGACCTAGGAACAGCGCGAAAACTGCTAGCTAACTTGCCCGATGTACGCCCGCACACCGGCGCATCCCACTTCCCACATGAGGTTGCCCCGAGAGGGACCTATCGTGGTGACCTAGTCTATATACCAACGGCCGAAGAACGCTTGGCAATGCCATCAGATGAATGGCCTAACGCGCAGTTTGTTCACCGTCCTGGGACAGCGCCGATCGCACACCAGAATAACCCTCACTATAATATCCAATTTGCAAACGGCACAAAGGCAGCAATCGTCGTTGGAGAACCGCCTCGGCGCTAGCAGGCTTTAGAAAGTGAACTATGTTCCTGCTCCCCACTGCATCAAGCCGCGGGGCCTGCTAACGGAGCGGCAGGCAAAAAGGTCGATGCACTAAAGCAAGGATCTAATGCGTTCGCGGAGATGCGACGCCTGGCGATGCGCTTCAACGGCATGCCTTGCGGCAAAGAGATCGACACCATTGGATGCGTGGATCGACGATGCGATCGATTCCGAACTCATTCCGATCATGCGGTTCGCCCGCGTCCTGCGCAGAGACATCGATGCCGTCAGCAACGCCATCGAGCTGGTTTGGAACAACGGGCAGGCCGAGAGCCAGATCAATCGCCTCTGGACCCTCAAGCGCGCAATCTATGGTCTGGCAGGTCCCGAACTGCTGAGGGCACGAATGCTACCACCCGATCCACATAAAGTGAGGAAGAACCGATTAAACTGGCTCCAGTGCCGGATCGCATTTTGGGCCTAAAAACTCGGGCGATTTCCTAGAAAATCGGTTCGAGGGTTCTCTGGTTCCACCCGAGGCCTCGCTTACGATGTTGTGGAGAGGCGATGATCCCGGTTGCGAGTTGTGTGAAGGTGTGGCTTGCCACCGGCTATACCGACATGAGAAAGGGCTTCCCCGGCCTGGCATTGTCAAGCTTGACGGAGCTTACGTCCAAACTTTCCTTATAGCGGGTCTGTCCCACCTGGCGGCTAAACGTGCATTGCCTTCGGGAACTCCACTGCCAGATGGTCTATGAACGCGCGCACGCTTGGAAGCAGCATGGTTCGATAAGGGATCAGCGCTGTGACCGTTGACTCACCTGCCAGCCATTCTGGCAAAACATGCACCAATTCTCCCGACTGGAGTTTGTCGCGACAGAGATAGGCCGGGAGGGCTACGATGCCGAGACCCGCTCATGCGGACTCCTTCAGGGAAATCATGTCATCGCTCAACAAGCGCGGTATGAGCGGCAAATGCACCTCTTGCCGGCTCTCCACGTGCCGAAGACGCCAGCCAGGTGTGACACCGCTCCGCATAACGAACAGGGATGCATGGCCTTTTAGATCTTCAGGCTGGGCGGGAGTTCCATGTTGATGAAGGTAGTTCGCCCCCGCGAAGAGGAACCACGGGCCAGGTGCAAGCGTACGCTGAACAAGTGTTGAGTCAGGCAGGGACTGGGAATGCGCGCGGATCGCTACATCGAAATTTTCACCTATGATATCAACCGTTCGGTCCGTCACGTGTTCGACAACGTTCACCTTTGGATACTTGGTGAGGAAATCGATCACCATAGGACGCATCGCGTGCTGTGCCGTGGCAACGCTGGTGGTGAACCGTACGGTTCCGGTTGGCTCCGTCAAGCGTTGCCTGACTGCGCTCTCCGCTTCCTCCGCCTGACGAAGCATCGCCGCAGCGTAGCGGTAGAACTCCTGGCCAGCATCCGTCATTCCGATCTGTCTGGAAGTTCGATTAAGCAAACGAACGCCAAGACCGGCTTCCAGTTGCTTCATTCGGTGGCTCAAAGTTGACTTAGGCATTCTCAAGCTTTGCCCGGCGGCGGTGAAGCCGCCACGATCAACGATCTGGACAAAGTAATGGAAATCATTGAGGTCCAGCATTTGCGAGCGTCCATCCTGACAATGGACGGATTGCGGTTCGCCGGTATGCCGGAGGAATGAAATGTGGAGAGGCATGCAGGAACGGATTTGACGCTAACAAAGACGGCTCCGTTTGTTTGGACAGCTTCGGCCTTTGGCTCCGCCTGGAAGGCAACTCGCCTCGTTCCGTAGAAATCAGCCAATCAGGCTGCTGCATTGTTGCTGACTATAGTGGAGATCGGTGCAGTGACCCCAGAGGTCGGCAGTGGAGTACCCGCAGAAAGGGCGTCGCCCCAGCGTAAAAGGCCGCTCTCGTTCCCGCACTTCGTTCTCGTCCTCGAGGGGGTAAAGACCTTCAACCGCGTGCGCAAATTTGCACGCCGAAACACAGTCGATTGCAGGCAGTACTCGCAACTGACTTATGAAGGTGGCGTTATCGAACCATGGCCACACCGAGGGGACAAAGCACTGAGAACTACATCAGGCATTTGAGGTGGAGCAGTGCTCGAGTGCTTTGCGAGCGGTGACGAGGTCAACGATTGGGAGCTTGGTCTCAAATGTGTCGATTACCGATTGCAGTCGGGTCTCCGCCTCGTGGGCCCGACCTTGCCGCGTGAGAGCGGACATCAGTTGCGTCGTGGCACGGAGCTCAAAAAGTCTCGCTTGCTGGCGCTTGGAAGTGGCGATCGCTGTTTCGAACAGGTGCACGGCCCCCGTTAGATCATTTCTGCCGGCGGCGATCTGGCCACGGAGGCGAATACATTCTGCTTGGTGGGACGCCTCGTCTGTACCAAGAACGAGGGTATCGACATCATCAAGTATTTGCGATGCTTCTTCGATGCGACCCGCTCGCAATAGAAGGTCACAAAGGGCGCACGCCTTCTCAGGCGTATGAAAGACGACCCCCTGTCCACGCCAAAGAAGCATGCTATCCCGGACGTCATCGATCCCGTCGTCCAGTTCGCCTAAATGCGCGCGGGCATGGCCACGCCATCTAATGCCGCTGCTCCGACGTGCCATGTAGCCATGCCGTTCGCAAATGGTGACGATCTTCATGGCGTGCTCAAGTAGTTCCTCGTATTGACCGAGTAGCGCGCACAATTCGCATTGGGCGAGAAGATGCCAGGCGAGTTCGAAGGGCTTTTCGAACTGGTCAAAAGTTCGGATCACCTGCTTTTTCGCTCCGACTGCAGCATCAAAGAAGCCCAAGAGGATCAGCGATTCAGTGAAATATTCCTGAGCAGAGACGCGTTGATCCGCGCCAGCGATCGAAATGCGATGATCGGGTTCGACCCGATCAATGAAATCCAAGGCCGTGCGCAGGGCCTCCGATGCCTGGCGTAGTTCTCCCCGATTGGAATGCGCGACCCCCTTTGTCGCCCAGAGGCCGCCCAGATACGCCGTAGGAAGGAACTCGGCACAGTTTGCGAGCTGCTCTTCGGCAAGCGCCAGATAATCGTTGTTGCGTCCAGTGGCAAATAAATACGGAGCGAATGAAAGCGCAACGTCACATTGCAGTTCGACCAATGGAGTGTTCGCGGCAGCAAGACGGGCATCTTCGAGCGTCTTCCCGAGACGCTCGGACCGATATCCTTCAGCCTGCATCAGGGCATTGGCCATCGAAAGGTGGAGCTGTGTCACCCGTTCGGCGCCGTCGGACACGCCGCCAAGCCTCCTGCTGCAGCCGATAGCTGCGGCAAAGTGTGACACGGCTTCCTGGGTGGCAGCTCTTGCCAAGGCAGCATCTCCGGCCTTTTGCCAGTGATCGAGCGCGCCCCTGAAGTCCTCGGCTTCCTGGAGATGATGCGCGAGAAGCTCCGGATTGCGCTCAACTGCTTCGGCGCGCAGTTCTGCCAGGGCGGCAGCGATCCGGCGATGCAACTCAGTCCGCCGATTGCGAAGAAGGGTGCTTATGGCTGCATCCTGAATCAACGCATGTTTGAACTCATAGCTTTCACCGTGGGAATCCCTCTGCGGATAGATAAGCCCGGCCTCGATCAGGTCGCGGAGTGCCCGCTGGACAGCGTCGGCATCTCGTTGGCTCACTTTGGTTAGAAGATCAGCGTCGAACAGGCGGCCCAGCAGGGCGGCTGCCTGGATTATCTGCCGGATTGGCGCCAGTCGGTCCAAGCGGGTGAGAAGAGCGGCCTGCAGGGTCGCTGGTATCTGGAATATAGTGCCGACATCCATTTGGTCCGTGTTTTCGTCGATCGACTTGGTTACCTCTTCGATGAATAGCGGCACGCCGTCCGTCTTGGCGACCAGTCGTGCTAACATGGCCTCTGGTAGCGCACGGGATGCGACCCCACGGATCATCGCTTCGGTCTCGCGATGGCTGAGCCTAGCGAGTGGCAGGGTCGCCATATGCGAGGAGTTCGACCAAGGGGCCCGGAACTCCGGTCGGGCGGAAATCAGGACAAGGAGCCGCTGGCGAGCCATGCCAGAGAGCAGTTGACCAGTGAGTTCTGCCGTCGAGGGATCAATCCAATGGGAATCCTCGATAATTAGAAGAACCCCACTTCTCCGCTGCATCGCAAAAATAATCCGCGACAGTGCGAGGAAGACGGCCCGACGTACTTGCTCCGCATCCGAGGGTGTCGTGTGCGTCCCCGGTTCAAAAGGCGGGCCTAGGAGCTTAGCAAGCGGTTCGACAACCTCGGCAACATCCAGATCGAGGTCAGCGAGAAACTGTCGTAAGCGCTCCCGCGGTCCCCTTGTGCCTTGTTTGCTGGTCAACGCCAGCGCCCGATCGAATTGCTGGATGACCGGCCAGAGAGCGCTGCTCCGATGTTGACGAGAACAATAGAAGACAATCTCGGAGTGCGGCGTTTCGCACAGCTGCGCACGAAGCGTCTGCAACAAACGAGATTTCCCAATGCCTGCTTCTCCTTGCAGAAGCACCGCTGCGCCTTCGCCTTCCATCGCGTGCTGCCAACGATTGGTGAGAAAGTTAAGTTCGGCCTCGCGGCCGATGAGGGAAGTCAAGAAGCGGCCAGTTCTGGCTTCGAACCGGTTGGGTGCGCTGCTTGAGCGCAACACCCGGTAGATTAAGGTCGGTGCGCTGACCCCCTTGAGCAGCCGCGGCCCAAGCGGTTCGACCTCGAAGAGGCCCTCGACGAGGCGCAAGGTTGCCTCACTCATGACGAGACTGCCCGACGGCGCCAAACCTTGCAGACGTGCCGCAATATTTGGTGCTTCGCCAACTATGCCGTCTCGAAGCCGCTTCTCGCCGGCTCCCATTTCACCAACCACAACCTGCCCGGTGTGGATCCCACAGCGGGCTTCCAGACCATCACTCCGGAGTTCCGCCAACGCTGCCAAGATGTCCATTCCCGCCAGGACTGCACGCTGAGCGGAATCTTCCTGAGCTTTCGGGTAGCCGAAATACGCGGTTACGCCATCGCCGATGAAAAGTCCGATTTGTCCCTCGTTGCGCTGAACGACATCTGCGCAAACCTTCTGAAATGATAGCAAGAGATCTCGGAGGTCTTCTGGGTCTAACGTCTCCGCGAGGCGACTTGAGCCGACGACATCACAGAAAAGGACGGTTAGTTGCCGTCGCTCCGCCGGCTCAACTTCCGGAGCAACCGGGCGCGAAACTGGCAGCGTCTCCGCGCCGTCGTCGTTGGAAAACTCTCCAAGTGCCTTAAGCAGGCGCTTGCGTGCACCAACAGGCAGACCGGCCGCAGCGAGGTCGACATCTGTCAGTTGGGGCAGGATATCGTATTCGATATCCTGGGCGAGTAGCGCGGCCGCATAACGTCCGAGTCCCCGCGACTCCAGCCACTCACGAAGATCTGTCATACCGGCGCCCCCATGCCGAGTTCCACGTAGCCTCTCAGGATACTCTTATCCTGAGGTTTAGCTAGCAAGAGGGGGCGGTACTTCGTCGGTGGTTAATGGCCTTGTAGGCCTTCTCGACTCGGCTGAAAAAGCTCTCGATCACGTTCGAGTTCGTGCCGTCGTCCTTCTGGTATCGCAGGCTGTTCACGCTGGTCAACTGGACAAGGCCGATGAGATCGTCGCACACCTTGTGCTCGTCGGCGATCAGGAGCGCCTTCTCGATTGGCGCACATCCGCTTGCCGTTCTGGTTTTCCTTCTTGTCGGCCGTCCTTGCGCTCTTCCTTCTTGTTCGCCTTGCGAAGAATGCCGCCGACATACTTACCGTCAAGGCTGCACCGCGCCAGCAGCTTGACGACATCACGGTGGTGGTCACTTCGCTGGTACCGATACCGTACAGGACCCCCAAAAGACGAAATGACCGTTTAGGGTTGACAGCATCACCAGACGGCGGCTTTGCGTGATAAGCAGCCGTCACGTAGCTTGCGCCCGCTGAAGTTGTGTCGTAGCTATTTTAACCGTGACTTACAAACAAGGAAATGCCGGAACGAAATATGCTGACGATCATCGGGCCGATCCCGATCTTACTCACGGCTTTCTCGGCCTATTCGTATTTTCGTGGCCTGACCATCAAGCGAACGGACAATTCTGTTGTTTTCTACACAACCTTGCTCCTAAGTTCGCTTATTGTTACGTCGTCGCTCTACTTGTTCAACGAGCCATCCTTTCTTTGGCTCTCCTTCTCACAGAGCCTGACGGCGATATTCGCTTACGCATTGCTGAAGATTGCGATTGCCCGAGGAGAGAATGAACCCGCGCTCTTAGCCAAATCGCGGAGCACCCCGGCCGCCCTCGCTCGTCTCGCGCTTGCCTCAACCGCAATCGTGGTCGGGCTCAACGGTGCCGCACCTTTTCTTGTCCATCCCTGCACCAATCCTCGATGTGAAAGTTTTGCAGGTTTGTTTGGCGCGCTTGATGGAGGATTTCAACCTTATTACCTTTTGAATTTCTTTTGCGGAATGCTGCTCATGGGCATCTTTTTGAGCGTTCACCAAATCCTCAAATCCGGTTGACGGTCGCTATATCCAAGGCGCGCTGATGGCTTCTTTGGTTCCTGATAGCTGACGACTCTTCGGCCGCTTCGCGCGATCGTCAATGCCGTTGCTCCTTGTGATTGCATGACAGCATGACAAAAGGCTAGGTCACGGATATCTCCCGCAAATATGGGTGTTGCGTAACAACTGCCACTGGAGCGCTATTCGGTAGCAGATGCCACCAAGCTGCTCTCGTCCTGAACCGGGCAAACAGGGAGACCGCCCCGTATGTGTAATCTCTTCCGTATGGATAATCGCGACTGGGTCAACAAATGGGCGCAGGATGCCGAGAGCCTGATCAACCTGATGCCAGCGTACCAGATCAACTGGCGCAGTACGAGACGCTGTTTGCGCTATGTCCGGCGTGCAATCGCCGGAAGCCCATCGATCGGTGGGGATACAGAGGAAGGTTGGAAAGGGATTAACGCTGGGCCAAGTTGCCGGCCTTATGCGCTGCAAATGTGGGCACAAGGGCGCCCGCTTGATGGTGAGGCACCTGTCGCGAGGAGCATCGAAACCCACTCGGAACACCAAGGCTCTTGATCAGTTTTCTCCTCAAAGGAGAGCAGCATGCCGACGGATAGCACCGACAGCAGACATAGCAGATTGAAATGCCAACTCGCTGAGCTAAATGCAATCTGGCCCAACACAGGTGTTCTAAACGAAGAGCAGCAGACGTTGATTGATGCATATCGTTCGGGACAAATCGACGATGAAGAGTTTCAAATGCACCTCTCAAAGGATCCGGTGCTGGCCAATTACGTTGAGGAGTTATGCCAAGCTAGCGACGACGCTCCACGAGACCACATCGCGCCATAGGTGCGGCCCGACGCCTAACCCCTCGCGCCGGGCCGCGAAGTCAGCGGTGTTGTCCGGGCTGACCGCTCAACCCAGCGCTAACTTACCAGCTAAGGCATACCGGGCAGAAGCATTAGAGGTCTATAAAATAAGACATGCCGGGACTTTGGTCTGACTCACATATGCCGGAGGATTTCTCGAAATGCCAACCAGCCCTTGAGCAGTACTCGGAGCCTTCCGGAAGCCGCCCAGAAACGACTGGTGCGGTTGACGCTTAGCCCAAAATGTCCATCAGACCTTAGTCCGTGGTGGTACGGCATATTGAGCGTAAGATACTCGCGTCCCGAAAGCTTAGCGGCTGGGGCGGGACACTAGCAGTTTTCGTCAATACCCAGCCCGCGGAGGCTTCCAGCAAATTGCCAGCGTCTGCTATTCCGATAGACTACTACCGGCTCACGCTGCGTTGATTGACGGCTGCGAGAAAGAGACTCCCAGGGAAGATACCTGACGCCATGCGATACGGCAGGAACGAAAAACGCGACCATCTGAAAGATGCAAATCGAAGTCCGCTGGGACAGCGATAGCGCCGTCCATAACCAGACGCGCGCCGCCGTCTGAAAGGTCCTTGACGACACAATCCAGAACGCTGGAGCCTCCATTGAGGAGGATTTTTGCGCCGATGAGTGTACGCCTCCGATGAGTTTTTCTGCCGTCCATAAAACGCCCTGCCTATGCCGCGCCACCGTGTACGCAAGGATCGTAAAAACTGAGTATACGAAGGGCCGGCTGGTGCAGACTTTCCACGTCATGATGGCCGCGTATTTCTGATGACCACCGTGCCAATGAGGCGTACGATGTAGCGTTGGATCAGATGCACGGCACGGTCCGATTGAGAGACCCCTTCGCGCTCTTGCCATTATGGGAGGAACGCCACCATGCAAATCCCAACATTCAGCCTGGAAAATCGGGAAATTGAAGTTCTCACCTCCGTCATCGGCGCATGGTGCGACGCCAACCAAATGGATGCGCAAAGTGAGTGCGCACAGGCGGTAATCGCCACGGCGCTTGACCTGATGGAGGTCGGCTTCAGGACGCGTGAGAGCTTGTCGATAGCGCTCGCCAATGCCTTGGCGCCTCATGACTTGAATTTCAGGTGACCCGCATTAACCCAGACAAAGGAGAAACCATCATGGCCTCCCTCCGATATATCGTCATTGATGTTGACCAGGCGGTTGCGTTCTATCGGGACAACCTCACCTTCAAGCTCGACAAGCACAGTCCGGGCAAATTCGCAGCGCTCGTGCGCGATGACCTGACGCTTTACCTCAGCCCCAGGTGCCGGAAGCGGTGGTCAGGCGGGCGGCATTCCGACGCCGGGTGGCTGGAATCGGTTTATGATCGTCACAAACGAACTCGATGCGCTGATTGAGCGATTGCGCGGCGGAACTGTTCGAGTTCAAGAAGGACTGAGGTCGCCAGCATGGCCCACGAAGCCTCTTGGAGGAGAGTCCCATGTCGACGAGCGATAGCTGGATATTCAGAGGCACGTTGAAGCACGCGAACGTCCGGGGATTGAACCCCAAACAGCGGGAGCTAGTCGATGCTTATCGGCTAGGAAAACTCGACGAAAAGGATTTCCAGTTCCAGCTTTCAAAAGATCCCGCGTTGGCCAGGTGGGTGCGCCAAGTCCTGGAAGCTGCGAGCACTGACCCACTGAGTAAATGATGCGCGCGTTGTTAGGCCGCCCTCCTAAAGCGGTCTCAGGAGCACGGTTGCAACGGAACCGTTTTTTGTCCTTGGGGGCAGTTGCTACCTGATAGCGGGAAGATACGCAAAACCCATTTCTCAAGCGGATACGGGCGCGCTTTCGTTCCTACCTCTTTTGGATGATCCCTAACCCTTTTTGGTTGAGCGCACCCCACTGGCGCGTGCGAGTGTGTATAACGGTCGGACTGGCTCAGGAGACATGCGAATGCTGTCGATTTCGAGAGCATGTACTGCCGAGGATTTTGCCATTGGTGGCAAGTTGTGCAGGTCGTTTGGCGCTTGGGATGCGGAGGCATGCCGGGCCTATGACATCTCGTCGGAGGTGGTAGCGACATTTTTCCATAGTGAGGACGACGAGGCGTTGGCGGCAAAGTACCGTCAAGCAGACGCTCCGCTCCTGCTGGCTCGATGGCATGGCGAACCAGCAGGGTGCATCGCCCTTGCACCGTTCGACGAGGGCGCGGTTGAGATCCACAAATTTTATGTAGATTCGGCCTTTCGAGGGCGCGGAATCGGAAAGGCACTCCTGCAGGCGATTTTGGCCGAAGCCCTCAAGGGGCCGAGATCGATGCTGCTACTTCATACGACGGTTTATATGAAGAGCGCGGTATCGCTGTATGAAGCATTCGGCTTCACACCCTGCCCGCCATTCCGAGACATTCCGGACGCGATCAAGCACACCGAAGTCTTCATGAAGCGGCCAATCGAACGCCGCAGCTTCATCGTGTAGCCTTTTCGCTGCGATTGTTGCTGGTGGCTTTTGCTACCGCGTAACGCGCAATTGTAGATTGCTGTGTGCTTCGACGAAGAACCCGCACTGATTGCCGGGAGGTACCCGCGCTCTACGCAATCCGCGTGTGCGACTGGCTGGGTGAGCAGTTCGCCTAGGTCTCCTCCCCGGCCACGTCGATTACTGCTTATCTTGTTCGGTAACTTAGCTGCCGGAACAATCCCCTCCTCCATCCGTTCGCTGACCACACTAACTCGGAGGAATCCTATGACCAATCCCTACAACGATGGCGCTCCCAGTTCTTCGGGCGGTCGCGCCAAGAGCACGCTAACTGCTTTCTTTGACAGCCGCGGCGACGCCGAAAAGGCCATAGACAAGTTGAAGGAAGCTGGCATTCTTGATGTCCGATTGATGCCCGGCTACGAAGCCGACGGTGAAGGGTCGCCGGCCGCAGCCGAAAGCGCCGGCTTCTGGTGGAAGCTCGAAGACTGGCTGTTCCCGGACGACGACCGCACGGTCTATGCCGAAGGTCTGCGCCGCGGCGGTTTCCTGGTTTCGGTCGGCGTGGACGACGCGACCTACTACACTGCGCACGCGATCTTAGACGCCGAAGGCACGGTCGACATGGACGAGCGTGCCGACCTCTGGCGGACGGACGGCTGGACCGCTGCCCGCGACCAGCAGGCAACCGCATCGCGAGACGACGTCTTCCAGGCAGACGAGGCTGCAGGGGCTGCGACCGGTGTCGGCCGATATTCGAGAAGCGCGGAGGCGGTTTCTCCTCGCGTTCGCGCATATGAAATGACGGAGGACCTCCCCGACAATATCGTCGACGACGTCCTTCCGACGGGTCATCAGCGCGACGTTTCCGAAGGCGACCCTGTGAAGGACGGGTTGACGCAGAGCCAGTCGATTGACGAACTCCGCCAAAGGCAAAGCTTGCCCGGCAGCCGGTGAGTCACAGCAGCGTCAGATACCCTGGAGGGCAAGTCCGCCTTCCGGGGTTATTCGTATTCCACATTCATGGCAGGATCGGCAGGCCGCAGTCTGTCCGGGCGGCTCCTATGGATATAGGCAGTGGGTTTCGGGAAGTGCCTGTCGGGCTGGTCCATGTTAGGGTAACCCGAGCACGGGACGATTCGCGACAAAGCGTTGGGTCGGTGTCGTCGCGAGGAAACGACATCACCGAACCAGTCGAGAAACGCTCCTGACGGGTTCCTGAAATGCCGCAGTCATTCTGTTACGAGGATTTTCTGCCAGACCCAAAGAATTGCTGGCACCCGAAGACTTCCTTACGCCTGGACGGCGCTTTCGGCGATATCAATCGGGTCGCTCCTTCCTGAGCGCCTGATCGACTGCGGAGGTAATCCGAACACACGAATGAAGGCGCGGCGCATGCGGTCCCGGTCTGCAAACCCCGTCTGGCGCGCGATCACATCGATCGGATGCCGACTCTGCTCCATCATCAAGCGAGCGGCTTCGACGCGAAGACGCTCAACCACTTTCGCAGGCGGTTGTCCGGTCTCCGCCTGGAAGGACCGGCTGAACTGGCGAGGGCTGAGGTTAGCGACCTTTGCCAATTCGGTCACCGAGAGTTCGGTTTGAAGGTTGCGCCGTGCGTAGGTCAGCGCGCGCTGGATACGGTCGGATTTCGGTACGAGTTCCAGAAGTTCTGAGAACTGCGACTGGCCACCGGGGCGCCTGTGATAGACGACGAGCTTCCGCGCAACCGCTCGCGCAACCTCTTCGCCGAGATCCTGCTCCACCAACGCGATTGTGAGATCGATTGCTGCGCTCGCACCCGCGGACGTCCAGATGCAGCCGTCCGCGATGAAGATCCGGTCCCCTTCCACTTTGATCTCTGGAAAGCGGGAAATCAGATCGCGCGTGAAGAACCAGTGCGTCGTGGCACGCTTGCCGTCCAGTAGACCGGCCTCGGCCAGAATGAACGTGCCCGTGCAGGTCGCAACCACGCGGCGGTGGCGCTCTGGGGCACCGCGGAGGCGATCAATAAGACCGGGCGGTGGGGCGGCGACAGTCAGACCTCCTGCGATCACCAGAGTATCAAATCTCTGTTCTCCCAGTTCGACTGTCTCGACTCCGATCCCAATCGAACTGCGCACGATCCCACCCGTCATCGATACGAGCACGACTTCATAGGCTTGGTCGGTGACGGCACGATTGGCGAATTCAAAGGCTGATAACGCCCCCAGGGAGAGGACGTGAAAACCTGGATAAACCAGGAAACCAATGGTCTGCATGGCGCTCACCAAAGGATGTCTTAAAACGTCGTAAATATGACATTTGTGACGCAGGGCTGCAACCCCACATCATTTCGCAGGACGTGCCAGGTCAATCCGAAGTGAGACGGCACGTCCCAAACGCGAAAGGATCGAAATCATGCCTATGAGGACCCTTTATACCGCACAAGTTCGTACCGTGCGCGGCCGCGAAGGCGCGTCACGCAGTTCCGATGGCCGGCTCGACATTCAGCTTGCCCCTCCCGGCTCCAGGCGCGTCGGCACCAATCCGGAGCAGTTGTTCGCTGGAGGTTGGTCTGCTTGCTTCGAAGGCGCGCTTGGCATAGCCGCGGAGGAAACAGGCGTGGCACTACCAGTCGACACGGCAATCGACGCCGAAGTCGATCTTAACGTCGACGAGCCCGAAGGCTTCTCAATAAGCGCCAGGCTCGTTGTGAACTTGCCAAGCCTGAATAGAGAAGTCGCCCAATCTCTCATCGAGCGTGCCCACGCGATCTGCCCCTACTCGAAAATGGTACGTGGCGGGATTGAAGCCGCCGTCACCCTAGCTTGAATGGAGAAGCATGATGTCCATCACTCACATCAAGATCGATCGCCGTAAGTTCCTTGCCTCGTCGCTGGTCGGCGCCGTCGCCTTGAGCGTACCCTTGGCCGTGCAGGCAAAGCCGGGCGCTGGCGCTGCCGATCCGGAAATACATCCCTTCATGTTCCGCGCCCCCGACGAGGCACTGGCGGATCTGCGGATGCGCATTCGCGCCACAAAGTGGCCGGAACGCGAGACTGTGCAAGACGCAACGCAGGGCGTGAACTTAGCCATGATGCAGAAGCTCGCCGACTACTGGCTAAAGCATCATGACTGGCGCAAGGCCGAAAAGGCGCTCAATGCGTGGCCAAATTTCATCACCGAGATCGACGGGCTCGACATCCACTTCGTCTGGGTGAAGTCACAGCATCCCAACGCACTTCCGGTGATCATCACCCATGGGTGGCCGGGGTCGATCATCGAGCAGCTCAAGGTCATCGGCCCGCTCACGGATCCCACTGCGCACGGCGGCACTGAGGCGGACGCGTTCGATGTCATCATTCCCTCTCTGCCGGGTTATGGGTTTTCAGGAAAACCGACGGCGACCGGATGGGATCCGCAGCATATCGCCGGTGCATGGGTCGAACTGATGCGGAGGCTCGGCTATAGTCGCTATGTCGCCCAGGGTGGTGACTGGGGCAATGCGGTCACCGAGCAGATGGCGCTCCTCAAGCCCGCCGGCCTGATCGGCGTGCACACGAACATGCCCGCCACCATTCCGGACGACATCGCCAGGACGCTGCCCGACGGTCCGATGCCGGCAGGCCTCTCTGACGATGAACGCTACGCCTGGAACCAGCTCTCGTTCTTCTACAAGCACGGACTCGGATATGCCCAGGAAATGGCGAACCGGCCTCAGACACTTTACGCTCTGACCGACTCCCCGATCGGTTTGGCGGCGTGGATGCTCGACCATGACGACCGCAGTCGGGATCTGATTACGCGGGTGTTCGACGGCGCGCGCGAAGGGCTCACACGGGATGACGTCCTCGACAACATCACACTCTACTGGCTGACGAACACCGCAGTCTCCTCGGCCCGTCTCTACTGGGAGAGCAAGCTCGCGTTCTTCCAACCAAAGGGGGTTGAGCTACCGATGGGCGTTAGCGCCTTTCCCGACGAAATCTACACGGCTCCAGAAAGCTGGACCCGTAAGGCCTATCCGAATCTCGTTCACTACAACAGACTTCCGAAGGGCGGCCATTTCGCCGCATGGGAACAACCAAAATACTTCACCGAGGAACTGCGGGCGACCTTCGGGTCGCTGCGCTCAATCAAGAGCTAGTTGCCCGTCCTGCAGGATGCTCCGGCCCTTCTAAGCTCGAGTAACGACAGACCGTAACTCTCGCCTGGTGTCCAGCCCGTCCCGACACCAGGCGTAGACTCGTAGGACGTCAGTAGTGACAGTTCGAAGGAGCGCCGGGCTCGCTCAGTCCACGGCAGCTTCCAGTGATGTCGAAGCAAGTGCCTTCTTCTTCAGTTTGCGGAGGACCGGGGTTTTCTCCGTCGGGTCTTCCTCGTCATCCGGATCGGACTCCGCCCCGACTTCGTCCATTCGATGCGCTATTGCAAGGGCATAGATGGTGTGAAGCACATTCCTGTCGATCACGTGGGGATCTGTCAGTGCAAGCAGAGATGCCCGCACAATCTTCTTGCTTGTCGCCTTGGGGCAGCGTCCCAATACGAAATCATAGAGCGATTTGCCGGAAAGGCCCTCGGTGGCACCATCCAACAAAGCCTCGTACACCTTCTTGCGCTTTTCACCCACTGCCGCAGGCCTCCGTTTAGGATAAAGCGACAGTTTCTCATAGATCCGTCACATTCAACATGCCCAATCAACCGCATGTAAGTGAACGCCAGCGCCGGGAGCACCGCAGAATTGAGTTTTCGGCTTCGCCGCAAACTCGTTTGTGTCTTTCAAACTCCGAACGACCATTTCCATGGAGATATCATGGTGAAAGCCTGTCGAACTGAGCCTGACGATCGTGGGCGACGACCATCCAGGCGGAAGGAGTGAGAAATCCGCACGCACACAACGCTGCCGCGATCGAGCATTGCGATCAACCCCGTCCCCCCCACCTAGCGGCTATGATAGTCTTCCTCGACTTCGAAGCCTCCTCGCTTGGCAAGCACAGCTACCCCATCGAAATAGCCTGGGTCTTCGAGGATGGCCGCTCCCGGTCGTTCCTGATCAGACCTAAGCACGGATGGACGGACTGGTCCGCAGATGCGGAAAAGGTCCACGGCATTTCGCGCGACCGGCTGCAGCAAGAGGGAAGCAACGTTGAACTCGTCGCCAGGGAAATGATGGCTGAACTTTCCGGAAACGAGCTCTATGCGAGTTCGCCCTCATGGGACGGAAAGTGGCTGAGCGCGCTGCTTCGTGGCGGAGGAATGCCACGCCACGCTTTACGGCTGCGGAAATCGGACGACCTCTTTGTCGAGGCGGGTTCAGCTATCCTTGGGGGATGGAGCAAGGAAGTCGATGTTTGCGGTTTGGTTGCCGATGTCATCGCACAGTCGGAACCAGACAACCCGGCTCATCGCGCACTGCCCGACGCACTCCTCGAGCTGAAGCGGCTCCGTCTTGTCCAGGATGCCGCCAGGAAAATTGCCGCCGCCTGCGGTGAGTAGCGGGGTCCTCGCGTTTCATCGGGGACGGTAGGCACGAAGGTTTTCATCACCCGCCGCCCTGCTCCCGATATATCGGAACGGCCTCAACGAGCATCACGACGTTCTTCTGTGTCCTGAGGATGCCAAACCCTCAAAGCAACGAGGCCTGAAGCTGGAACAGAAGGGCTCCCAGGCCTGGCTGCGCGGCATCGATGACGTGCTCGATACCAAGCGGTTTTGGCGGCAGTGCGTTTGTCCTGTCGGCTGGTCGCCTGAAAGCGCGTTGCGGACAGAAGGGCTGACCGCTATGAATCGACTCCCATCAATATTCTGCTTCGGAGACTGCTGTGGCGAACGGGACAGTAAAGTTTTTCAATCAAGACAAGGGCTTCGGCTTCATCACGCCAGACGGTGGTGGCCAGGATGTATTCGTCCACGTTAGCGCGGTACAGGGATCCACGCTGCTGCGCGAGGGCCAGAAGGTTTCTTACGAGGTCGGCCAAGACCGCAAGACTGGGAAGTCGAAAGCAGAAAACGTCCGTGTGATCTGATGCTCGCGTGCTTGCATGCTACTTGCCGCTGGCCATCCCAGACGTGCCCTCCCCGGCTCTCGGCAGCGGCAATGTCATCCAGAGGGCGTGGTGCATTTGCTATTGCCGTCTGCTAGTATTTGCCATCACCGACGCGACGCTTGATCGGGTGAAATTGGCGGATACATCTAGTCGTGTTTTGGGGAGAACGGATTGAATGTGGCGATTGGCTCGCGTTCTGTTTGGTATCGCTGTCGTTATTGGGCTTGCAGCGCTTCTCTGGTTTGCGACGAGACCGCCGCCACTTATCGTTCAAGGTGAAGTAACGGCCAATCGGGTCGATATCAGCCCGCGTGTTTCGGGCCGGATTGCAAAGCTCAACGCCGATGTCGGCGACAATGTCCAGGGCGGCGCGGTAATCGCGGTACTCGAGAGCCCGCAGCTTGTCGCGGGGCTGCATATGGCCGAGGCGGCTCTTGCCGTCGCCGAAGCGGATCTTGTCCGGGTTAACAGCACCCGACCTGAAACGATTGCCGCCCGGAAGGCCGAACTGGCCGCCGCCGCGGCCGACGTCACGCTTTACCAGGAAGATTTCGATCGTCAGGCAAAGCTGATCACGACAGGCGCCTCTTCGCAATCACGCGTGGACGAAACGACGCGCAACCTCGAAGCCGCCATCCGCAAGCGCGAGTCGGCTGAAGCCAACCTCGACCTCGCCGTCGCGGGAGCCAGCAAGGAGGAAAAGGCGCTTGCGGCAACCCAAGTGGAGCGGGCAAGGTCCTCGCTGAAGCAGCAACAGGTCGACATTTCGGAGTTGACGATCCATGCGCCGATTTCCGGCCAGGTGACGACGCGCGTGGCCGAACTCGGTGAGAATTTCTCTGCGGGCGCTCCGCTATTTTCGCTGCTCGACCTGGAGAACCCATGGTTCACATTCAACCTGCGTGAGGACCTGTTGAAGGGCCTGAAGGTCGGCGATGGATTCGATGTGATCGTGCCCGCCATGGGTGACGCAAAGATCCCCGTCAAGGTCACGACGATCAATGCACAGGGCCAGTATGCGACCTGGCGAGCCACGCGGGCGACCGGCGACTTCGACCTGCGCACCTTCGAGGTGCGGGCGAACCCGGTCAATCCCGTGCCGGGCTTGCGTCCCGGCATGAGTGCGATCGCGTCATGGCCACCCGCGGGGCACTGACATGACGGCGAAGGGGCGGCTGCGCCCCGGCTTCCTTGTAGTTTTCAGAAGGGAATTTGACCGGTTTTCCCGGCGTCGGCTGTTGTTGTTCCTGACCACCGTCCTGCCACTGTTGCTGATGGGAGTGCTTGCCGTCGTTTTCAGCGCCGGGCTTGCCACCCGGCTGCCCATCGCGGTACTCGATCTGGACGGCACGGACCTCTCGAGGACAATCGTCCGCACGGTCGATGCGACGCCGGATACGGCCGTTACGCGTCGCGTGAGCGATCTTGCCGAAGGCCGGCAGTTGATCCTGTCGGGCGACGTACGCGGTCTGTTGATGCTGCCTCGAAACCTCGAGCGCGACGTCTATGGTGGTCGCCGGCCGGAAGTTGTCTTCTTCTACAACACGCAAACAATGACATCAGGCAATCTCGTATTGCGTGGCGTCAATTCAGCCGTGCCGGCAGTTGCTGCAGGCATTCGCCTGTCGCTGCGCACGGCGGAGGGACAACCGCTCGAAGCGGCGCAGGCCGCACTGGCGCCGATCCCTGTCCAGGTCAACCCGCTGTTCAACCCGACGCTTAACTATGCGCATTTTCTGCTTGCAGCTTTGCTGCCGAGCAGCCTGCAGGTCATCGTCGTCACGACAATGGCTTATGCCGTGGGGCTCGATGTCGAGACCTCCCATCGTCTGCGCGTCCTGAGGCGTTTGGGCGGCGGGTTATGGCCGGCGATGGCTGGCAAGATCTTGCCCTACACATTGCTTTTCCTGGTCGTCCTCGGCATCGCGGACTGGGTCCTTTTCGGCGTCCTCGACATGCCCTTGCGCGGCAATCGCTATCTGCTGATCCTGGCTGGCATCCTCTTCATTCTCGCCGACCAGTTCATCGGCGTGCTGCTCGCCTTGCTGCTTCGACCGATGGCCAGCGCCATCAGCATCGGCACCTTGCTGATGGCGCCGGCCTTCGGTTTCATGGGGATCGGGTTTCCAAGGATCGGCATGAACGCCTTCGCCTATAACTGGGGGCAGTTGATTCCGGGCACCTGGTATCTGATGGCTCGCATCGATCAAACCATAAGAGGGACGCCACTCTATCTCTCCTGGACGCCGATTGCCGTCCTTCTTTTCATGGTGCTGCTGTTCGCGAGCCTTACCGCCCTGAGATTGGAGGTCATCCGCGCACGCAGCAGGCCTCTTCCCATCCGGCAAGCGGCAGTCGAAGGAGCCCCGGAATGAAGGCGATCCTGACAGTCTGCCGTATCGAAGTGGCGCGTATTTTCTCGCTGAAGCCGGCATTTGCGGTCCTCATCGTCGCGTCCGTCATTTACGCGGGGTTTTATCCTCAGCCTTATCGCACGGAAGCATTGCGGGATGTGCCGATCGCGGTCGTCGATCTCGACGGGACAGATAGCAGCCGCGAGCTCGCCCGACGTGTGGACGCCTCGGCCGACGTCGCCGTGCGGGCAGTCTTTCCCGATCAGGCCAGCGCAACGCAAGATATCTACCGGCGCAACCTCCACGGCGTGCTTATCATCCCTCAGTTTTTCGAGCGGGATTTGCTTCACCATCGCCAATCACCGGTCGCGCTCTATGCCGATGCCAGCTACTTTCTGATCTATCAGCGCTTATCCGGCGGCGTGACCGCCGTCGCGCGTAGCATGGGCGCCGAAGTGGAGACGGCGAGGCTCGTTGCCGCCGGGGTGGATCTTGTGCTTGCTGCAGCCGCCGCCGACCCGATGCCGTTGACGGCGGTTACGCTTTTTAACCCTCAGGGTGGCTATGCAACCTACATTCTCCCCGCCGCCTTCGTTCTGATCCTTCAGCAGACACTGTTGATTGGCGTCGGGTTGCTTGGCACCTACACAAACGATGAGCTCAGCGCCGAAATCGCAGCGACGGCCGGCCCAGCCGCGGTCGTTGGCGGCAAGCTGCTCGCCTATCTGATCCTAGAAGCCTTCATCATGTCATTCTATTTGATCGCGCTCCCCTACCTCTACAATATTCCGCGCCTGGGAGCGCCGCTCCCAATATTCGTCTTCGCTCTGCCCTTCGCGCTTGCCGTCAGCGCTTTGGGTTTGGTGCTCGCCGGCCTGTTTCGTGATCCGCTGACCGTGCAACTTGTGTCGGCTGCCCTGGGGATACCGTTCTTGTTTCTGGCGGGCTTTTCCTGGCCGACAGAAGCAATCCCCCCCTTTCTGCATGCCGTGGCAACACTGCTACCAAGCACCTCGGCAATAAACGGGATGGTTGCTGTCTCGCAGATGGGCGCCTCCATCTCGGATGTTCGCCAACCCTTCTTGATACTGTGGGCGCTGGCCGCCGTTTACATAGCGATCGCAATCCTGCTCGAAAGCAGGAGCAGGCGGTCGATGGTCGCGTCATGACGGCGCTCAACACGCGACGTGACTGCGTCCGCCCCCAGGATTTGGCCGACATGGGACGATGAAGCGATGAATACCGCCTTTTGGACCGATCCGATTGTCCAGCTTTTCGTTCTCGCCGTTCTGGGCCTGCTGCTCAGCCGATTGGTGCTTCGCGGGCATCCCGTCTGGCGGCTGATTGCCCACATCGTATTCCTGATCGCCCTGACGGCGCTGCTCCTTTACCACGGCATCCAGCCCTATGCGCCGGATACCCAGGCCGGCGACGTATCACGGCGAATTTTCATTGGCCTCGCCAAGGCCGTCTGGTGGATCGGCGGAGCGATGGTGTTGATCAGTTCGGTGCGCCTTTTCCTCATCTTTGAACGCAAGCCACGGGAAGCGCGCCTCCTACAAGATCTGGTCATCGGTCTCATCTATCTGGGAACCGGTCTTTCCCTTATCGCTTACGTGTTCAGCGTTCCTGTAGGCACGTTGATTGCCACGTCAGGCGTGTTCGCGATTATCCTCGGTCTCGCATTGCAAAGCACGCTGAACGACGTCTTCTCGGGGATCGCCATGAATCTCGGCCGTCCCTACTCTGTCGGCGATTGGATCGTGCTTGATGACGGCGTCGAAGGACGTGTCATCGAAACGAACTGGCGGGCCACGCATCTGCTCAGCGGTACGAACGACCTCATCGCCATCCCGAATAGCCGGTTGGCGAAGGCGAACCTGACCAACCTCAGCAGTCCCGACGAGAGCCATGGCGTCTCGATCAAGGTGAGGGTCGCGCCAGCACCGCCCAGCACCGTCGAAGATGTGATGCGGACCGTTCTGTTCAGTTCGAACAGCATTCTAAAGTCACCTATGCCATCAGTAACGATCAAGGGCATCGACGGCCAGGCTGTCGACGTGGAACTCAGTTGCCGCGTGAGAGACATGGCACAGGTTGCGGTCGCAACCAACGAGATCTACGACCTCGTATTCCGCCATTGCAAGGCGGCCGGACTGCCGCTTGCGATGCCGGCAACTGCAGGCGGCGGCCTCCAGGAGCCGGATCCCGCATATTTACAGCACCCCGGCACCGCATGGCGTCTCTTGAACGCCATACCACTTTTTTCACCGCTGACTGAAGATGAAAAGGAAACGCTGGCTGCGAGCATGACACGCCAGACCTATCGCAAGGATGCAATCATCGCTGGGCAAGGTTCCCAGTTCACGTCACTGATGTTGATACGCAACGGTGTCGTCGCGATCACCCGGAAGGAGGGCGATCGCGAGGTTGAGCTATTGCGCCTTTCGCCGGGCGACTGCTTCGGAGAAGAAGGGATGCTGACAGGCGCGTCAGCGCCGGGATGTGTCAAGGCGCTGACATTCGTGGTCGCTTACGAAATCAAGCAGGAACGGCTTGCCGCGCTCATGCAGGATCGCCCTGCGCTTGCAGACGAATTGGGCCTTATCCTGTCGCGACGACTTGAGGCAGAGCGGCTTCAGACGACAGGATCAAGAGCGCGCGGCAATGAGGCAACAACGTTTGCCGCGAGAATCCGACAGATTTTCCAATTGTCCTAGCGCAATAATCAAGCGCCATTCCTAGCTCGCCGGAAGCTCTGTTCGGTTGCACACTCAGGGCCGAAAGCAAAAGTGGAGCGAAGTGGCCTCTCACAGTGGCAACGACGCGCTAACTCGATAATATCTCAGTGCCAAGAAAAAGGCCCACGGGGAGGTGTGGGCCAGGAACAGGGGAAAACACAGAGAGACCAATTGCTCTCGGTCGCAGTATGCTTTGTCCGCATGTGTTCCAGAACCGCGTTTCTAGCGGCTCGCGATGCGAGCTACGTCGGGAGCCCGATCCCTGCTGGGGCCTGCAGCCAAGCTGGAAGCCCTTCGGCTTCCCTGAAATACGCCTCGAATCTTTGAAGCCGAACCGGCTTGGCGTCAAGTATACCACTGGCTGAAACATCTCTGGCAGCGGATCGAGCCTCCGGTGCCAGAAACGATGTGTTGGCGCATTTTCCCAACGTAGACGCACGCTCCTCCCGCAGATTACCACAAGGTGTCAAATGATCGGTCTTATCCTGCGGCCCGAGTGGTAGCCGGCACTCGTCGGGCACCTCCACAGAGCTCACCGTCAAGAGCGATAAAGCGTGCTGCCCCTTCGTCGATCGCGGCGAACGGCGCGATCTTCCCGTTCCATGCCGATGGCGCCGAAAATCAGGGACGGTCAAAATTATTCCTCATGCGGCGAGCGTTGGGAGGTGACACCTTCGTCGCTTTCGAAGTCGTGCTCGTGGGCGGCGCGCAACATCGCGACAAGGGTGGCGAGCCCGCTGTCGAGCTGATCCATCGTCGGCGCTGCCAATGTACTCTCCATGGAGAAACTCCCGTTGCTCGTCCATTGTAAGCCGCTCACAGATCAGGGCAGAGATGACAACGTGGGAGCGGAACACCGGTTACCCTTAAGCCTCGTCCGCGATCCATGCGAGCGAAGCTCCATGCGGGTCGGTCCAGGCGACAGGAGAGCGGTTCACAGATAGGAGGAAGCGTCCGGGTGGCCAGCTTGTTCCTGCGCGAGTGGCGATGGACGGGAATGCGCGGGGAAACTCGTTCGATACCCAATACGGAGCGAGACGCATCGCCTGCTCGGCGAAAGCCTCCCTGTCTGCGAGGTCGGAGATGTAGTCGAGAACGGCCGTGTGAAAGACGACAAGGGTGGCGCCCTTTGGAGCTTCGCTGCAGAGCCGAACGAACTCGCTCCCGCGCAGGTCACCCTTCACGATCCGTGGCTTGACCGTGGCGGCGATTTTCACGGCGGCCTGCAGATTGGCAAGCCGTTCCGTCTGCTCTGGCCAGACCAGTGTCTTAAGCCATGCGACTTGCGCAGGATCTGAAGCATCGATTGGACTCAGGTCCAACCCCGCTCGCCAGACGACGTGTGGCGCGGCCGTCGGCAACGGGGTCATGTCGCTGGCGGAGCAACGGAAGACAGGCGGCTCCAAGGCCATCACGGGTGCGCGGATCGCCTTGTGGCCGTAGTCGTAGCCATAGAGGTCGGGCATGAGGCAGAGCCCTGCGGAGGTCCCGACTTCGAGGAGCGCCAGCGGCTGCGGCAATCGCGCCAGGACGGGGAGCAGCGAAGCGCACCTTCCTGGTTCGTTGGTTTGTGTCGAACGCTCGAGCATCAGCGAACGGACAGCGTCGGCATGGGCCAGGAGCATCTGGCGGAACTCGGCCCAGCCCGTCGGCGTGCCGAACAGGTGACGCACCGCCGCAAGTAGAAGGTTCGGTTGCCTTTTCATGTCCGGGAGGGTCGATAGGAAGCCGAGTGTCTCCGGGTCCCCAGCAACCGCACGAGCTAACGCCTCGTAGAGCGGCGAACGGCCGAGGGCTTCTGCATCGGCGAAGCGAACATACCGGGCTGAGATCTCAGCCAAGCCCTCCTCGTCCATGTCCGCTGATCCTCGATTTCGACGTCTGGCACAGTACACGACCTTCGGATCTAATGGCAGTCAAACATAGACTACCGATACGCGTCGAATGACCAAGAACCCAGCCTAGCTATTCGACAGTCCGATTCGGGTCGTGTGGCGACGATGTCGGTTTCTCCCCAAGATGCCGCCATGCGCCTGGGCCGGAAAGCACGCTGGCATATCGATGGCGATCACCCGGCACTGCCGGGTGACAGATCGTCCGGCCGACGTTGGGTGACGGCCGCCGCGGTCCGGTCGATGTCGTCAAGACCTGATGAACGAGAGCAGGTCGGGGTTGAGGACATCCGCATGTGTGGTCAGCATGCCATGGGGGTAGCCCGGATAGGTCTTCAGCGACCCGTTCTTGAGCAGCTCGACCGCACGCGGCACGGAACTTGCGAAGGGGACGACTTGATCGGCCTCGCCATGCATGACCAACACCGGCACGGTGATTTTCTTGAGGTCTTCGGTATAATCTTCCAGCCAAGAGTCGACAGTCGCGTAGTGAGCCAGGGCACCACCGGCCATGCCTTGGCGCCACCAATTCGCAATGATTGCCTCCGAAGACTCGGCCCCGTCGAGGTTGTAACCGTAGAACGGGTTCTCAGGGACGAACCGGAAGAACTGCGACCGGTTGCCCAGCACGCCCGCGCGGATCGCTTCGAACCACTCCGGCGGCTGACCGGACGGGTTGTCCTCGCTCCGGTACATGTTCGGCGTCAAGGAAGCGACCAGTACCGCCTTCGCGACGCGTTCAGGGTGGCGGGCGACATAGCGAGCCACCTCACCGCCACCTGTGGAGTGGCCGATGTGGATTGCGTCACGCAGGTTGAGGTGCTCCGTCAGGGCCGCGAGGTCGGCAACCCAGTGGTCCATGTCGTTGCCCGTGCCGGGCTGGTCGGACCGGCCGTGGCCGCGCCGATCGTGGGCAATCACTCGGTAGCCCTGGCGAAGGAAGAACGTCATCTGGGCGTCCCAGTCGTCCGCCGACAGCGGCCAGCCGTGGCTGAAAACAATCGGCTGGCCTGAGCCCCAGTCCTTGTAGAAGATGTTTACGCCGTCCGTGGTCGTGATTGTAGGCATCGAGTCGCTCCATCTGCCCGGTTAAACATTCCTTTTTGGACACAGTTGATTGCGAAATACCTCGGTGAGGCGCGTTCGACTATATCCCAAAATTGCGACGTTAATTAAATCTCCTTCTATCAAAGACAAATACCTTGTACGTTCGAGCTATGCCTTAAAGGTATAGCGAGGACCCGATGGAACTGAGGCATTTGCGCTATTTTGTTGCTGTTGCCGAGGAGGGAAGCTTACTGACCGCAGCCGATCGGCGGCTACATACTTCCCAGCCCTCACTCAGCAGGCAAATTCGCGATCTGGAAACCGAAATCGGTGTAAAACTGCTGGAACGGCAGCCGCGCGGCGTGACGCTCACCGCCGCCGGTAAAGTGTTTCTTGATCACGCGCGGCTCGCGTTATTGCAAGTAGAGGCGGCTGCTGAAGGGGCTCGGCGGGCAGAACGGCCGCAAAAGCAGTCGTTCGTTATCGGTTTTCTCGCAGGGCAAGAGGTCGTGTGGCTACCCCATGCATTGCGCATTATTCGTGAGGAAGCGCCGGAGGTTGAAATCATACTGTCCAGTCAGTCTTCCCCGGACCTTGCCCTGGCACTGATGCGAGGCAAGCTGGACGTCGCTTTCCTTCGCCCCGAGACGCAGAGTGTTGGTGTGTCCTTCAAGTTTTTAGCCAAGGAGCCACTGATCGCCGTACTGCCGGCGGACCATCGCTTGACGTCGCGCAAAAAGATCCGGCCGCAGGACCTTGCCCGCGAAACTTACGTCAGTTCGGCTAGAATTTCTCCCGTATTGCAATCCGTGATCCAAGATTACGCGACGAACGTTGGGATCACCCTCAAGGCAGAGTACGAAGGTGACGGCCTACCATCAGCAATGTCGCTCGTCGTGTCTACCGGTGGGGTAACGCTTATTCCGCTTTATGCGCAAAATATGCTGACGCCAAATGTCGTCGCTAGAGCACTTGAGGGTGTGCCTCCGACAATTGATCTCACCTTAGGATACAACGATTCAAATTCTTCGCCTTTGCTCCGCCGATTTTTGTCTCGTTCTGATGAATTAGTCGCCAACGTACAAAATCAGAGCATCATCCGCTATGCTGAAGTTCCATAGTAGAGATCAAGCTCATGCGATTTCTGCTTGTTGGCGTGCTCCCGAATTTTGTTCAGCATTCTCGAATTTCGGGTATCGACCCACCACGAAGGTCGGGACAGCGCTGACGATGCTCTAGCGAGGTTACGAGCGGTGTCGTCGTTGGTCTTCGTCGCGCGGGCTCTCAGAAATTTTTCGCAGAAAACTACGAAGCTTCGACAGAAACATCTCGGGCGGTTCAGCATAGTCGGCATGGCGCGCAACCACGTCCCTGCGGTTCAGTTCCTGCCCTCTGCGAGCCAATACTTCTAGGCTCTTGACCAAATCAGGGCGCGCCGCAATAGCGTCCCCTACGCCCTTTCTGTCGAGGCGGTAAGCGGTCACGGGCGTCAATGCGGTAGCCGTTGCTGCGTAGGGCGTACCTGTGATCATGCCGATTGCCCCGAGGCTGCCGCCAGGACCCAGTCGGAAGATAACTTCGGTCGAACCGGGCAGACCATCGGTAATCTCGACGGTGCCCGATGCCACGATGAACAGCACTTTCGGATCGTCACCCCGCTTCATAAGTTGGTCCCCAGCGGCGAACCACACTTCGACCAGTTGGTCCGCTAAGAGACTTCGATCAGCATCGGCGAGGACTCCGAACCAATCTGACTCCTCGAGGAGGGTTACTGCGGTTGGAACTTGCAAGCGCCCTTGGATCGGGACGCCCGGAACGGCGAGCGCAATGCCTGCGTGGCGAAGATGGGATTGGACGTGGCCTAGCAGTTCGGTGCGGGCCTCGACGAACACTTCGATGCTGGGAATCGTAAAGCTGATGTCGTAGGCAACGCCGTCGCCCTGAAGCTCGCTGCGGGCGACGCTTGGAGGCGGCGTCGCCGATAGCAACACGCAGGTTTTGACTGCCGCGTTCAGAACCGCCATGCAACGATCGGGCCGTTCGTTTGCTGCGACCTTCACTGTGATCGAAACGCGGCGAACTTTCGTCGGCAAACTGTGGTTTACCAGACGGGCCTTCGCCATCACGCTGTTAGGAACGATCGCTACGTCCCCGTTCAGCGTGGCAATATGTGTGGAACGCCAGTTTACCTGCACGACGCGACCTTCGATCCCGCCTTCCACCCAGACCAGATCGCCTGGACTATAGGGGCGCTCTATCCCAACGGCGACCCCGGAGAATACGTCCGACAAGCTGCTCTGAAGTGCCAGGCCCAAGACGATCGCGATGACGCCGGAGGTGGCAAGAAGGCCACCTACCGGCACGGCAAAGACGAAATTGATAACGGCGAACAGCGTCAGAAGATGGATGAGACCAGCCATCAGATCGGAAACGATCCGAGTTTCTCGCGGCTTAGTCTCGAAGACCACCAACAATCGGACAATGCCGATCGCGCATTGGGCGGCAGCGAGCCACCATCCGATTTCAATGAGTTGCTGCCACACACGGTCGCCAGGCTGGGCGGCATCAAATTGTGGCGCAAACGGCGAGCCTCCCATTTGCAGCACCGTATATGTGAGAGCGATGAACACAGCCACCCGCCACGCGGCTCTCGCCCAGAGCGGCCATCTTCGCGTGATCCACGGCACGATCATGGCGGCAAATAGTAGCAGGGTTGCACTAATCTGGGCGGCTTCTGTTGTCATATGAACCCCATCGATAAAAGCCGCGGCGGATGCGCTTTCGTTAGCCACGAGCCGGGGCTATGTTGACATCACCCCCCCGCCGGAACAAGCGCTGGCGGCTTGCGAAAGCCTCAGGCCTGGCTGCCGCCCTGACTCCGCGGTTTCAAGTTCCCGGACAAGCATTTCAGACTGGGCCATCGATCCTTGCCCGGAGACATCCTCAGCCGACGATGGCGAGATGGCATAGTCCTCGTCGATGTGCCGAATGGAGCCGTCGCCGATCACCCGATCGACAACGCGCGCTCCGGGGAACCGTGCCAGCAGGGCATCGACTATTTTTTGAGATAGACGATAGCTCTCGGCTGCCCTGCCGCGCGGGACGCCGCGACGCTTCACCACGTGCTTTCGCACAGCCAACCCGACGCCGAGCTGTTGCTCGTACCGGATCAGAGGCAATGCGCGTCGAAGAGGTCATGCGCCTCGTCCGTCGCCAAACAACCCTACACGCTCGGTCAGCATGTCCGGGAAACCGTAGCCAGTCATCGCCTGTTCCGTGAGGAGTGCCAACACGCCATCGCAATTGTACATCGAATTCTGAACTGGCCGCCGTGAGCATCCTCGCAAATCCGCCTTACGGCCGCAGGCATTTGCAAATGAGGGTAGAACGGCGCACCGAACATGACGGGTCTTTCACAGGCGTCCACTGCGATAGTTCGTTAGAGAAGGTGGATTTCACGAAATCCTGAATTTCATCCTGGAGAGGACTGATGCCACGCGGGATGCTGAAGCAACTGCCAGATTGACCAGATGTGAAACCCAGATAGTCAAACGTGGTCCAGCCTCCGGCCTTTTGAAGAAGGGTGTCTCCCTTAAACCCTGTCGAATGGACGGCGGTTTCAATTTTCCTCAACCTGGCAGGGTCTTCGTTGCAAAACCAAATTGGATTGTCTTCCTGCCAACTCTCCACGGTGCAATTGGCCCCAGCGTATACGCTCGTAATGGTATTACCCCACGCATCGGCCTCATTCACATCAATTATTTTAAGAAGATACGGCCAAGTGGCCTCCAGACCGGCATCGAAAACTCGCACCATCTTGAGCGTGCCATTGCGAAACTCTCCCTTCAGGTCAATTCCATCAGCAGCCAACTCGTCAACGATGACAATGAAGTCTGGGTAGGAAAGCCCGTTAACTGAAAGGAGACTTATGTTGCCTTTCACCCCACGGATATGTTCGAACTTTTGACTCCTGAGCGCCCTTATGATCCGAACCGTAGATTCAGCACCGCGTCGCTTGACTCCCCCGACAGCGACAGCATAGGCACCCGAGGAACGACCGGCGAAATAATCCCATCCCTCTTGGTCCGCGCCGTTCTCCATCAGCAGGTCAATCAAACGATCATCAGCCTGCGTCAGCAAAGCTTCCTTCACAAAGCTCCGCTTGAATCGCCCATCAGCATATCCATTTCCGTCGACATTCCCGCGACGTAAGATAGTGCGAGCGACAAGAAAATCGTTCTCCCTTATGGCCGCTATCAAGGCGCGACCATCATCGGTAACGGGATCTGCGATTGCAACCTTTGGCAATCCGCAATCAAGAATGAACGGCACTAAAGCGATTGCGATGAAATGCGGCCACTGTCGCGTGATACGTCGCGGAGCAACAATCATTTGCCCACCTTGAACCAGCTCTATGAGGCCGACTTTCCGCTGTCGCCCGCTCGGCTGTAGATTGCTTCCAGGGAATTTGCCGCGGGATTGATCGGGTGGCTCTGGAATGTGCGGACGAATCTACATCAAGGCTACGCTCGAGGAAATGCTACAGAACTTCGCGTTTGCCGGCCGGGGTGGCGTCGGGAGCCTGAGCAACCAGTTTCCGCGGTATAACGGCGCCCCATCCCTCTACTATCCGATCATCATCCGCGACATGGTGCTCGCGCCGGGTATCGACGATATCAGCGCCCGACGATGGGTCTACCTTGCAAACGCGCGTGAGTGAGGTATTCTGATAGGAGTGAGACAACCTGAAGGAGGCGTGCAATGGTAGAATTCATCATCTCGCACGCCATCGTGGCCTTAGATTTCACTTGCTTCTGACAGCAGCAAGGCTGTTCCACTTTCAAGCTGATATCTTAAGCGGACTGGCGGTTCGCGCGGAGTTTGTCGCCTAGACATCCGCTTATCATCTCCTACGCTTGAAGAAGGCGCGGCTGGAATGTCGCGATCCATCATGAGAACAACTAGAACGACGGAAGTCGATGAAGCGTCTCTTGCAACGCCACAACCGCACTTGGCTGCGGCTGGCTCTTTGGCTCGGACCGTCGATTTGATCGCTACGGTTATTGGCATAAAGCGACGCATCGACAAGACGACAATGCTATCTGACTGGCTCAGGAAGGATATCGGAAGCCTTTAGGACCGACATCGAGCGACCTCGGGGAGATCCTGAGGTCGCGCCACCAGGCAAGTGCCAGGACTGCGACGAATGATCGACGCTGTCAGGCGACTTCAGACACTCTCCTCAAGAAACTCCGAAGTTTGGATCGAAACATCTCATGTCGCTGCGTTTGGTAAGCATGATGAGCCAGCACATCGCTTTGCTGCAAATCTCGCTCTCTGTGGGTGAGAGCCTCGAGCTTTGATGCTGCGCTCCGTAAAGCCCTCGCAGCCTACGTCACCGAGACATTCATTATTCAGACCGTCACACCCAACTCTCAGCTTCTCGCAAAATCCGCTGCTGTTAAGGGGATAGGTCTGTAGCCGTCGACGTCAGTAATGTCGAATTCCCGAGCCAGCTCTGCCGCGACCAGGACCTGCCCAGATTTTGACATCAGCGCCGGGTCCCGCCAAAGTCCGGCAATAACGTGGCCGATAAAAAGAGGAGACTCGGAATTGGACAAGTTGAAGTAATCAGCGTTCTGCAAGACGGCTTCAGTCCGCACCAAACCGGGATAGAGTGCGACGGCCGCTACACGGTGTGGGCGCAGTTCATGAGCAAAGTCTGCAGCCAACTTATCGGCAGCCGCTTTGGCCGTACCATAGATCGCGTTTCCTTCGTAGAGTTGAGCTGCCCAGAAAGAAATATTGACTATCAGACCACGCTGCATCGAGATCATCATCGGTGCCACTGCACGCGACATCATGAAAGCTGTCCGCACTGCAGTGCCCATCATCGCGTCCCACCGCCAGGCGGGCTGCTCCCAGAAAGGACGAGGCCAGGTAAATTCGCCGTCCTCGACCATGTTTTCATAGCCGGGCCATGCGTTGTTAACGAGAATATCTAGCCTGTCTCCAGCTCTAATCTCCTCGGCCACGCCCTCTGTTTCGGCATCGTTTTTGTGATCACAATGATGAACGATAACGCGTCCAGGCAGTTTCGCAGCCTCAAGCTGAAGTCCCTCCAGCGACCCCGCGCGTTGGCCTGACACTGCTTCTGCCTCGGACTTCGTCCTGCCGGTAACGTGTACCGTGGCTCCCTCCGTGAGTAGAGCGAGCGCGATACCGCGGCCGACACCGCGGCTTGCACCCGTTACCAGGGCGACGACATCTTTCATGGTGGTTAATCTCCGAAAACCGAGTAGCCAGGGTCAGACAATAGGCTCAACCTAAGCCGCCCACTTGCTTCCGGCAAATTCGTGCCAAGAATTATATCGACGGCGTTGCGCATGAAAATGCGTTCTTGGAGAATTGCGTTCGGTCTGCCATTTCCTGTCGCCGATTTTTGACTTTCAGAAATTCTCGAATGGCAGCACTTAATCACGAGCGGATTGCGCAAGAAGGCTGTGCCCACGTTCCGGATTTCGGTCGTGTAGAATGCAGTTTTAACTCAAAGCGCATGACGAGATGGGCCAGCATGCTCCCAAAAATCTCGGAGAGAGCGGCACTAGTCATTGCCACATTACTGCGATGACTCTCGCAATCGCCCGAACCGCTTTGTCGGCTCCGACGGTGTGAGCGAGGCCGGCCTTTGGCCAAGTTGTGTCCCCAAGAAATATGGCAGCGGCGTCTGGAGCGGCGCGCCCGCCGGCTCCATGCTGTGATCCAAGGC
>UBOA01000028.1:0-47865 GCA_900466985.1 Hyphomicrobiales bacterium | reverse complement strand
ACGAGAGGCATCCATTGTCTGTCACTCCGTGTTTTGCAAACTCCGGTGAATGCTGGAAGACTTTCCGAAAATTACTCGCATCTAGCCTTGATCAAGCGTTCGCGCGCGGTTTGTCCAGCCGCGTAATAGCGAAATTCAATTATAGCGTGCCTTCCTTCGGCGCGCCAGACCGTGGTTCGTCGCCGCTGGTTGGTGTGCTAGGCACCCTTCGGCGGGGAGGCACCTACGCCTTCATACCAGCATGTCCACCACCAAATCTTCGCTGCCGTCCTCCTCATGCACAGGCTGCCCTGTCCTCAGGTGTAGCTCGACCGTCGACACGCTCCAGCCTAGCGTCCGCAACGAGGCTCGCGACCCACATGTCTCGAACGCAAACAGGAGCGCATCATGTCACAGGCAGAAACAGAACGCGGTACGATTGGTCAGCAGGAGACAAGCATGACCCAGAACAACACCTCACAGCCCGGAAGATTGCGGCCCGAAGAGTTGGTCCCCTCGCGCTACGCGGTCCGGGTCGGCGAGATTGACGTCCTGGTGGTCAGCGATGGGGTGCTGCCGCTTCCAACCGCGATGTTGGGACACAACGCTGACCCGGCCGCCCGGGCTGGCTGGCTGGACGATATGTTCCTGCCGCAGGACGCTTTCGATTGGTCGCTGAACGTGGTCGTGGTGCGCAGCGGCGGGCAGACCATACTCATCGACGCCGGGCTGGGATTGGACCCGGATTTGAACTTGCCACGGGCCGGGCAACTGGCCAAGCGACTGGAGGCGGCCGGCATCGATCTCGGATCCGTCACCGACATCGTGCTGACTCACATGCACATGGACCACGTTGGCGGACTGCTCGTCGACGGGGTGAAGGAACGACTGCGGCCGGACCTGCGGATCCATGTGGCGGCCGCCGAGGTCAAATTCTGGGAGTCGCCCGATTTCTCCCGCGTCTCGATGCCGCCGGGGTTCCCGGACGCACTTCGGGCAGCCGCCAAGCGGTTCACGGAAGAATACCGCAACCATCTGCGGCTGTTCGATGAGGAACAACAGGTGGCGCCGGGCGTGGTCGCGACCCGTACCGGCGGTCACACCCCAGGGCACAGCGTGGTCCGCGTGGCGTCCGGCAACGACCGGCTGATGTTCGCCGGCGACGCCGTGTTCGCGGTCGGGTTCGAGCACCCCGACTGGTATAACGGTTTCGAACACGATCCAGAAGAAGCGGCCCGCGTCCGGGTCCGACTTTTGCGGGAGTTGGCGGAGACCGGCGCACAGCTCGTTGCCACTCACCTGCCATTCCCGTCCGTTGGCCACGTTGCGGTCGATGGCGATGCTTTCCGCTGGGTGCCGGCCTTCTGGGACTACTGACCGCTTAGGTCGAGCATGCGGGTGCCTCGTCGGCTCCGTCGCTCTAAAGTACACAACGCAACTGGCACCAGAAAAACCGACTAGGCTCTTGATGAGCTTAGTCGGTGCAGCGTCAAACCAGAGCTAGGCGCAGATAGGTAGACCCACCAAAGGCAATTTCGATTTCGCCTGGCGTGAGAAGTTCGATCGCGCCACAGAGCGTGCCTGTTGTGACGAGCGCGCCAGCCTTGAGCGATGTGTTTGGCCGCATCCCATCATTTGCGTAGTCCAAGAGCCACGTCAGGACATCCCCTTTGGGATGCTGGGCGGGCGCGTCATAGAGTGGCTGGCCGTTGAACGTCACCTTGAGCGGCGTTCCGCTTGCCGTGTCGACCGCCGACTTTGGCACGCGCGGACCGAGCACGTAGCCGCTATTTCCCAGTCGATCGGCCAGAAATAGAAGGAACGAGATCTTCCCACTTTCCTCGACGGCACTGGCCAGAAGTTCGGCGCCGAGGTGAACGGCGTCGATCGCATCGACGATGTCGGCTCGGCTGTAGCTGCCCTCCCGGCGGATCGGGAGGTCACGGCCGAGGCGAATGGCGATTTCCGCCTCGAATTTGGTGCCCCTCTGCCACGGAATTCGCGCCCCGGAGTCTGCCTGCACGTAGGGATGCAGTGGTGCGGTTACGGCCTGCCCGTCGGGCGAGACGGTCACCTTCCAGGCGTTGCTTTCGATTGCCTCATCGGCGGCGAGAAAATTCTGCGCGTCCATCGCGTGCCGGAGATCGGCAGGCAGGGAAAATTCCGCCGTCGGTGCCTGGTTTTGCGAACGGCGCAGGCCGTGTAGTTTTGCTGCAAGCGCGCGCGGATCAAAGGGTGCGGCGGCCGAATCTGCCATGAGGTCTCCTCCATCTTGCTTTGAGTCGCGAGCCTATAGCTAACGCTAAGATGGAGCGAGGGGTCTCGATGGAAAGACTGCTATGCCATCGCTGCATGCCAAGCACGACGGTAGGCGTCGAGCCCGGAGACAGTGCTGGGCACGATGCGCCGCTCGGCGCCGGCAGGTGGCTTGATGCCCGTCAGCAGCGCGGCGCCCTGGCTCGTGCCGGTGGATCCGGGAACGGCGATGACATCGCGGTTGGTTAGAGCCGCAAGCAGCATCAAATAGCTGTCGTTGAGCGCAAATGGTCCTTCGACGATGACCGGCCCCCGCGCGCCGATCAGCTCGATGCAGGCCTGGTTCATCAGGGCGAGATAGAGGCACAGCGCGGCGTAACGCTCTTCGGCTGTCGCGCCCTGTGCGTTGACCCAGCGCGCACTTTTGCCGGGGAATGGCCCGGATCCGGGTGCCACGTTCGGAAGCAGCATCATGCCCTTCACCATGACCTGATCGATTGCTAGGGCGACCCTTTCCTTGTCGACCTCTCCGATTTCGCCTGAGATCGTTTCAAATTCGCGTCCGCCCATGAAGCGGGAGGAGGGAACGGCGCGGCCGTAGGCATCGACATTGGCAAGTGTGTCGCGCTTGGGATCGAGATGATCGAGATCGCCGCCGACCCCGAAATTGATTACCCATGTGCCCGTCGAGACAACTGCGAAGGGCGCTGGGCGGTCAAGCAGATGTGGCAGAAGCGACGCGTTGGAATCGTGAATGCCACAATAAACGGGGATTTCGCGGGTGAGGCCGATCGCTTCGGCAATATCAGGCAAGACCGGCCCGAGGGGATCGAAGGCGGAACGGATCGGCGCCATCAGGTCACGGATGCCAAGCGTGTCGACCAGCGAGGAATAACGGCCGTCGCGCGGGTTCCAGAGGTCGGTGTGGCAGCCGAGTGAGGTGACCTCGTTCGACACGATACCGGTCAGCCGCGCCGTCCAGTATTGCGGATAGGTAAGGATCGTTGCCACCTTGGCAAAATCATCAGCGAAGGTGGTCTTCTGGTAATGCAGCTGTGCGCCGATGTTCAGGCCCATCGTTTGGTGCGGCGAAAAGGTTTCTTCGAAGGGTGGGCGCAGTCGCGCATATGCGTCGCGAATGTCGGCGGGATATTCGTGCTCGTAGTCGAGGACCGGCATTGCCAAATTGCCGGCCCTATCGAGAAGCGCAGCCGAGGCGCCGTGGGTCGTGATCGAGATGGCGTCGAAACCCGGCTCCTTGGCGAAAGAGCGAAGGGCATCCAACGTGAAGGACCAGAGCCTGTCGATATCGTAGTGGGGATAAAGTCCGTCCTTGAGAACCGTGTTAGGAGTCCTCGCCACGGCGACTTCCGCGCCGGTCGCGCTGTCCAGGACCACAACCTTGGCATTGGTCTTGCCGATGTCGAGAACGGCGATGCAGCGGTTATTCGGCGTCATGGCATATGAAAGACGGTGACGAGGTCGCTCTGGACGGGGGAATTGTCCGGATTGGTTGCCATGATGTCGGCCATGTGCGCCCACCACTTCTTCATGACCGGGTGGTCGGGCAGGCTTGCCATGGTGTGGTCAGCGCGGCGTGTCAGCACACCGAACAGGGTGTTCGTTTCGCGGTCGAGATAGATCGAGTAGTCGCTGGCGCCGGATTTGTGCAGCAGCTCGACCAGTTCCGGCCAGATTTCGTCGTGCCGCTTCCTGTACTCGGCTTCCATGCCGGGGTTCAGCGTCATCTTGAAGGCGTGCTTTTCCAGCGTCATTTGGAACTCATGGCTTTGAGGCGGCGGGCGACGATCGGGATCGCGATGGTGATGATCAGCAGCAGGCCGATGAAGATCGACATGACGATGCCGGGCACGTTCAAGAGGCCGAGGCCGAAGGTGACCAGGCCCATGACGAAGGCGGCAATGACGACGCCACCGATCTTGCCGGAGCCGCCGAGGATGGAGACGCCGCCGAGCACGACCATGGTGACGACTTCGAGCTCCCAGCCCTGGGCAATAGAGGGACGGGTGGAGCCGAGGCGTGAGGTCAGGCAGACGGAAGCGACGCCGCTCATAACGCCCGTCAAAATGAACAGGATGAATTTCACGCGCTCGACCGGGATGCCGGAGAAGCGGGCGGCGAAGTCGTTGTTGCCGATCGTATAGACCTGACGGCCGAAATTCGTGGCATGCAGCAGGATCGCAAAGGCAATTGCCAGCACAATGAAGAGCACGAATTCGAAGGAAAAGACCCAGACGACGTAGCCCTGACCGAAGAAGGCGAAATCCTCCGGATAGCCGCCATAGGCTTGGTCGCCGAGGACGATATAGGAGATGCCGCGAAACAGGCTCATCGTGCCGATCGTCACGACGATCGACGGCAGCTTCATGACGGAGACGAGAAACCCGTTGAACATGCCGCAAACGAGGCCGACGCCGATGCCGATGAGGACGAGACCGGGCGCCCCGACACCGACTTGCGCTGCCGCTCCCATGGCCGTCGACGCAAGGGCGATAATGGCGGCAACCGACAGGTCGATCTCGCCGGCAATGACCAATAACGCCATGGCAAAGGCGATCATCGCCTTTTCGGTGAAATTGAAGGTCGCGTCCGAAAGGTTCCAGGCGTCCAGGAAGTAGGGGGATGCCAGCGAGTTGAAGATGAAGATCAGGACAGCAACGCCGAAGAGCAGGACCTCCCAGCTCGACATGATGCGCTTGAACGGCGTGCCGAGGCGGTCGGGGATGACACGCTTTTCGCTCGGGGTGGAAACGACGGTGCTCATGCTGCCACCTCTGCTGGTGTCTCTGCTGCGGCCTTGTCACGCAGGATGATGCGGCCACGATTGCGCTCGCGCCTTGCGTTGAAGACGACGGCAAGGATGATGACGGTGCCGGAAATCGCCATCTGCGTGAACGGCGAGATGCCGATGACGGGAAGGGCATTCTTGATGACACCGAGGAACAGGGCGCCGAGCACCGTACCGATCACCGAGCCGACGCCACCGGCAATCGAGATGCCGCCGATAACACAGGCTGCAACGCTGTCGAGTTCGAAGCCGTTGGCGATATCGACATAGGCGACCGCATAGCGCGATACCCAGAGATAGCTGGCAAGGCCGGCGAGTGCGCCCGACAGAACGAAGGCGAGGAACTTCGTCCAGCCGACATCGATGCCGGCGTAGACCGCAGCCGTCGGATTGCCGCCGGCAGCATAGGTGGAGCGGCCAAACTGCGTGTGTTTCAACAGCATGTAGATCAGCGCGACGATAATGATCGCGGCCCAGCTCAGGATCGGCATGCCGAGGACGACGGTTCGCGGCACATTGAGAAAGGTCGGCGTCATTTGATGAGCGTTGACCCATTCGCCGCCTGACAACACGAAGGCCATGCCGCGATAGATGGTTAGCGTGCCGAGCGTGACGACGATGGGCGGAATTTCCAGCGCCCACACAAGGAAGCCGTTGATCGCACCGAGAAAGGCGCCGATCAGGATCGCGGCGAGGATCAGCACGATCAGCGGCAGGCCGGGATAGGCGGCATTCATCATCGCAATGGCCATGCCGGTGAAGGCAAGATTGGCAGCAACCGACAGGTCGATCGACTTCGTCAGGATGACGGTCATCTGTGCGAGCGCAAGGATGATCAGGATCGACGTGTCGTTGAAAATAGCAGCGAGGTTGCCGGGTGTCGCGAAATCGTGGGCTCGCGTCGAGAAGATCGCGACCATGATCGCGATAATGATGAAGAGCAGGGTTTCGCGTTTTTTCAGGAGTCTCGACATTCCGATTACCTCAAGCATTACCGGTCGCGGCGCGAACCAGCGTTTCCGGCGTCAGATCCTTGCGTTCGAAGAGGCCGGCCATGAGGCCTTCCTTCATGACGAGGACCCGATCGGACATTCCAATGATTTCCGGCAGCTCCGACGAGATCATGATGATTGACAGTCCCTCGGCGGCGAGCTCGCTGATGAAACCGTGCACGGCGGCCTTCGAACCGATGTCGATGCCCTTCGTCGGCTCGTCGAGGATGATCACCTTCGGCAATGTTGCCAGCCACTTGCCGATGACCACCTTCTGTTGGTTGCCACCCGACAGCGTTCCGACGGGAACCGAGAGGGCTGCAGCGCGCAGGTCCAGGCGCTCGGCATATTTGCGTGCCAAGGCAAATTCATTGGCCGCCTTCAGGAAACCCTTGCGCGATGTGCGCCCGAGCGACGGCAGCGTCATGTTCTGGTAAATCGGCATGGGCAGCGCTAGGCCGTGACGGCCACGCTCTTCCGGCACATAGACGATGCCGGCTCGGATCGCGTCGAGGGGCGAGTGGATTGCTAGCGCCTGGCCCTCAAGCTTCAGCGTGCCGGATGCGGGCTTGGTGATCCCGAACAGCGACTGGCAGAGCTCGGAGCGACCGGCGCCGATCAAGCCGTAGACGCCAAGGATTTCGCCCTTTCGAAGGGTAAACGAGATGTCCCGAAACTCTGTCTGGTGACAGTATTTCTCGACCTCGAGCACTGGACCGCCGATGGCCACGTCAACTTTGGGAAATGCATTTTCGACATCGCGACCGACCATGAGGCGGACGATGTCGTCCTGCGGCGTCTGCTTGAGTTGGCCGTGGCCAACAGCACGACCGTCGCGGAAAACGACGAAGTTGTCGGCGATCTCGTAAAGCTCGTCGAACTTGTGGCTGATGAAGAGGATCGCCTTGCCCTGTGCCTTGAGGCCCTCGACGATGCGGAAGAGGTCATCGATCTCCTTGCGCGAGAGCGCTGCGGTCGGCTCGTCCATGATGACGATGCGCGCTTCGATGGAAAGTGCACGAGCAATGGCGACGAGGTGGCGCTGAGCAATCGAGAGATCCTTGAGGCGGATCGTCGGATCGATATTGCTTTCAAGGGAATGGAGCAATTCCTTCGAGCGACTGTTCATCAGTTTCCAGTCGATCGTGCGCAACTTCGTGCGCGGCGCGTGGCCGAGAAAGATGTTTTCGGCAACCGTCAACTCGTCGAAAAGCACGGTTTCCTGGTGAATAGCGGTGACACCGACGTCGATGGCGGCCTGCGCATTGGCGAAGGTGGTCGGCTTGCCGTCGACGATGATCTCGCCTTCGTTCGGTCGATAGATGCCGGTCAAAATCTTGACGAGCGTCGATTTGCCGGCGCCGTTTTCACCGATCAGTGCGGTGACCTTGCCGGGGTAGAGCGCGATGCTGACGTTGTCGAGCGCCTTCACGCCGGGGAAGATCTGCGAAATGCCGCGCATCTCGAGGATCGCGGGCGCCTCGTCCGTCTTGAAACCCGCGACGGATTGTTGAAGGGCAGTGTTCATCAGCGTTTACCAGTGTTCAAATGAAAAGTCCCGGCGGCGCGAACCGCCGGGTTTTTGCTTGGTTGAGCGAGGCTTAGAAAACCTTCGAGAACTGGTCGATGTTCGAAGCGTTGTAGACGAACGGATCGGACATGGCGGCTTCGCCCTTGTCGTCGATCTTGATCTTGCCCATGCGGCCAGCTTCGATTTCGGTGCCCGGTTTGCCGGTCGCGTCACCCTTTACGAGGTGGTAGGCGATCTGCGTGGCAGAGTAACCAAGGTCGATCGGGTTCCAGATGGCGAATTCCTTGGTCGCACCAGACTTGATCGCGCCAGCCATTTCAGACGGCAGGCCGAGGCCGGTCACGTAGACTTTGCCGACAAGACCCTTGTCTTCGACAACCTTGGAAGCGGCCAGAACGCCGACCGTCGTCGGAGCGACGATGACCTTGACGTTCGGGTTCGACTTCAGCAGGCCTTCGGCTTCGCGATAGGACTTGTCAGACAGATCGTCGCCGTAAACTGTCGTGACGAGGTTGAGGCCCGGGAAGTCCTTGAGCTGCTTCTTCATCTGGTCGATCCAGATGTTCTGGTTCGTCGAGGTGGTCGTTGCCGACAGGATTGCGAAGTCACCCTTGCCACCTTCCAGGTGGTCCTTGGCGAGCGTCAGGCACATCTTGCCGATCAGCTCGTTGGACGATGGGTTCAGCTGCAGGATGCGGCCGTCCTTGTTGACGCCGGAATCCCAGGAAATGACCTTGATGCCGCGCTGCTTGGCCTTCTTCAGAGCCGGTACGACAGCGTCTGGATCGTTGGCGGAGATGGCGATGGCATCAACGCCCTGGGCGATCAGAGAGTTGATGACTTCGATCTGGCCTTCTGCCGTCGTCGAGGTCGGGCCGGTGTAGATGACTTCCACGCCGCCGAGTTCCTTTGCCGCTTCCTGCGCGCCCTTGTTGGCGGCTTCGAAGAAGCCGTTGCCGAGAGACTTCACGACCAGGCCGATCTTGACGTCCTTGGCGCTTGCGGCGCCTGCCATCAGGGCCACCGCAAAGGCGACGCCGACGGCGAGTGATTTTGCGAATTTCATGCTTTATCCTCCCACGTTGATAAGACTTAACTACATCCTGACGGGGCCCCTCAGGCAACCGACGAGGAATCCTCCTTCACTTGCGAGACCATGCTCGCAATGACGAGCTTGATGCCCGCATCCTCGATCATCCGGACGGAGTCCTCGGGAACACCGTCGTCCGTGATGATCGTCGAAACACGGTCGAGCGGACACAGAATGAGGCTCGACCGGCGGTGAAATTTGCTGGAATCGACCATGACAACGAGTTCGTCGGCCTGGTGCATCAGCTTCTGTTCGCTTTGAATAATCTGCGCGTCGGATTCCATGATGCCGAGCGGACCGACGCCCTGCGCGCCGATGAAGAAGCGGCGGGCGTAGAAATTGCGGATCGCGTCGTTATCGAACGGCGACAGGATCAGGCTCTGCTCTCGGTAGATCACCCCGCCGGGGACCGTTACCGTGTTCTTCGAGTGCTTGACCAGGTGCTCGGCAATCGCAAACGAGTTGGTCATCACCTGCATGCGATGGGCGGCCATGAAGTGCACCATCTGAAACGTGGTGGTCCCGCCATTGATGATGATCGCATCGCCCGGATCGCAGAGATCAACGGCAGCGCGCGCGATTGAGCGCTTTTTATCGATGTTGACTGATTCCGAAACCCTGAAGGGCCGCCCGGCCAGATTGCCGAGTTGCGGCGGATGCACAGCCTCTGCGCCACCGCGCACACGCCGGATCTTTCCCTGCACATGAAGGGCCGCGATGTCACGCCGGATCGTCGCCTCGGAAGCCTCGGTCAATTCGGAAATATCCTGAATCGTAACGACCGACTTTTCCTGAACGGCGCTCAATATAATGCGATGGCGTTCGCGTTCGTGCATGGGGTTCCTCCTAGCTTGCTTATTTCGCAGTTGTGAGAATGTGTCAATCAAAAACGATCATAAAATTTCATATTGCGCTGCAACATAATCGAATTTGATCGTTTTCGATTGACAATGTCCGTTTCGATGAGCGATACCGTCACCGCAAAGGAGCGTCGAGTTCGTTCGCGCGTCCAAGAAATTTTACATGGGAGGATGACATGGCGGCAACCGTCCGGCTTCTTGATAACCGTTGGGACGATTCATACGCGGCAGGCCTCGATGAGCCTGGAAAGCTGCTCTATCGCTCGAATTTGTTGGGTGCCGACAAGCGCATCACCAACTATGGCGGTGGGAACACCTCTGCCAAGGTCATGGAAACCGATCCGCTGACTGGCGAGAAGGTCAAGGTTCTCTGGGTCAAGGGTTCGGGCGGCGACGTCGGCACGATCAAGCTCGATGGCTTCGCCACTCTTTATCAGGATAAGCTCGACTCGCTGAAGGGCATCTATAAAGGCGTCGAAGACGAGGACCGCATGGTCGGTTTCCTCCCGCACTGCACCTATAACCTCAACAGCCGCGCTGCTTCGATCGACACGCCGCTGCACGGTTTCGTGCCCTTCACCCATGTCGACCACATGCATCCGGACGCGATCATCGCGATCGCCGCCTCCAAGAACTCCAAGGAATTGACGAAGCAGATCTTCGGCGACGAAATCGGTTGGCTACCGTGGCGCCGCCCGGGCTTCCAGCTCGGTCTCGACCTCGAAGCCTTCGTCAGGGCGAACCCGAATGCCAAGGGCGTCGTGCTCGAAAGCCACGGTCTTTTCACTTGGGCAAACGATGCCAAGGCCTGCTACGAACTGACGCTCGACATCATCAACAAGGCGATCGTCTGGTTCGCGGAAAAGACCGAAGGCAAGACGATCTTTGGCGGTGCCGCCACCCAGAGCCTGCCGGTCGAGCAGCGCCGCGCCATCGCAGCCCGCCTGATGCCCGAAATCCGCGGCCGCATCGGCAAGGCAGAGCGCAAGCTTGGTCACTTTGACGATCAGGACGCCGTTCTCGAATTCGTCAACTCGAAGAACCTGCAGCCGCTGGGTGCGCTCGGCACCAGCTGCCCTGATCATTTCCTGCGCACCAAGATTCGCCCGCTGATCGTCGACTTCGATCCGGCAAAGCCCGATGTGGATGCGATCGTTGCCGGTCTCGACAAGGCGCTCGAAGACTACCGCGCCGACTACGCGCGCTATTACAACGACTGCAAGCATGACAATTCGCCCGCCATGCGCGATGCGAACCCGGTCATCTTCCTCGTTCCCGGCGTCGGCATGCTGTCCTTTGCCCGCGACAAGGCGACAGCCCGTATCGCCAGCGAGTTCTACGTCAACGCCATCAACGTCATGCGCGGTGCCTCGACCGTTTCCGAATATCAGGGTCTGCCTGAGCAGGAAGCCTTCGACATCGAGTACTGGCTGCTCGAAGAAGCCAAGCTTCAGCGCATGCCGAAGCCGAAGAGCCTTGCCGGCAAGGTTGCCTTCGTCACCGGCGGTGCCGGCGGCATCGGCCGCGCAACGGCGGCCCGCCTGATCGGCGAGGGTGCCTGCGTGGTTCTGGCCGATATCGACCAGGAAGCGCTCGACAGCACGAAGGCCGATTTCGCCAAGCAGTTCGGCGGGGATGCCGTTCGCGGCGTCAAGCTCGACGTGACCAAGGAAGACGGCGTGATCTCGTCCTTCGCGGAAGCCTGCGTCGAGTTCGGTGGCGTCGATATCCTCGTATCGAATGCTGGTATCGCTTCGTCCGCCCCGATCGAAAGCACCGAGCTTTCAATGTGGAACAAGAACATCGACATCCTAGCGACCGGTTACTTCCTCGTGTCGCGCGAGGCGTTCCGCCTGTTCCGCAGGCAGAACCTTGGCGGCAACGTCGTGTTCGTCGCTTCCAAGAACGGCCTGGCATCGTCGCCGAACGCCGCTGCCTATTGCACGGCCAAGGCTGCCGAGATCCATCTTGCCCGTTGCCTGGCGCTCGAAGGCGCGGAAGCCGGCATTCGCGTCAACACCGTCAATCCGGATGCCGTTCTGCGCGGTTCGAAGATCTGGAGCGGCGAGTGGCGCGAGCAGCGGGCGGCATCGTCGAAGATCGAGATCAACGAGCTCGAGGAGCATTACCGCAAGCGTTCCATGCTGAAGCTCAATGTCTTCCCTGAGGACATCGCGGAAGCAATCTACTTCCTGGCGTCTGATCTCTCGGCGAAATCGACCGGCAACATCATAAACGTCGATGCCGGCAACGCGCAGAGCTTCCCGCGCTAAGTCCAACTGCAACGGCGGGCGCCATGCCCGCCGCTTCTTATCCACATGTGTCGGGAGGAAACCATGGCCGAGTTCAAGATCGCGCAGGATCTGATTGCGCAAGAAAACGACAAGCGCGCGTCCGCGCTGAAATCCGACTACGAAGCACTTGGCGCCAATCTTTCGCGCCGTGGCATCGACATTGAAAACATCACACGTCGCGTATCCGAGTTCTTTGTCGCGGTTCCGTCCTGGGGCGTGGGTACTGGCGGTACGCGCTTTGCCCGCTTTCCCGGCACTGGTGAACCTCGCGGCATCTTCGACAAGCTCGACGACTGCTCCGTGATCAACGAGCTGACGCGTGCCACGCCGAACGTTTCCCTGCACATTCCGTGGGACAAGACAGATGCTAAGGAACTGAAGGCAAAGGGCGATCAGCTCGGCCTCGGTTTCGACGCGATGAACTCCAACACCTTCTCCGACGCGCCCGATCAGAAGCATTCCTACAAATACGGTTCGCTCAGCCACACCGATGCTGCGACGCGTGCGCAGGCGGTTGAGCACAACATTGAATGTATCGAGATCGGCAAGTCGATCGGCTCGAAAGCATTGACGGTCTGGGTTGGCGACGGCTCGAACTTCCCCGGCCAGAGCAATTTCACCAAGGCATTCGAACGCTATCTCGCTTCGATGGCCGACATCTACAAGGCTCTGCCTGACGATTGGAAGCTCTTTTCCGAGCACAAGATGTATGAGCCGGCCTTCTATTCGACAGTCGTGCAGGACTGGGGCACCAACTACCTCATCGCCCAGACGCTCGGCCCGAAGGCGCAGTGCCTGGTCGACCTTGGTCACCATGCGCCGAACACCAACATCGAAATGATCGTTGCCCGCCTGATTCAGTTCGGCAAACTCGGCGGTTTCCACTTCAATGACTCGAAGTATGGTGACGACGACCTCGACGCCGGTGCGATCGAGCCTTATCGCCTGTTCCTGGTGTTCAACGAGCTGGTCGAGGCCGAGCAGCGTGGCGTCAACGACTTCAATCCGGCCCACATGATCGACCAGTCGCACAATGTGACCGACCCGATCGAAAGCCTGATCAACAGCGCCAACGAAATCCGCCGTGCTTACGCGCAGGCGCTGATCGTCGATCGCAAGGCGTTGGCTGGCTACCAGGACGAAAACGACGCGCTGATGGCGACCGAAACCCTGAAGCGCGGCTACCGCACGGACGTCGAGCCGATCCTCGCGGAAGCGCGTCGCCGTTCTGGCGGTGCGATCGATCCGGTCGCGACCTACCGCGCCAGCGGGTACCGCAAGAAGGTCGCTGCAGAGCGTCCGGCGTCGGTTGCCGGCGGTGGCGGCATTATCTGATCCCTAGCCTCCCAAGGCCGTTCAAACTGGGCCGCTGTCGACGAGACAGCGGCCCGATTCCGTTCTACGGCTTCCATTCGCCGGCGATCTGACGCGTGGCGATGTTCAGCCGGTTCCAGACGTTGATGTTGGCGATGGCGATGACGAGGGCTGCCAGGCTCTTGCCGTCGAAATGCCGCGTGGCTTCATCCCAGATGTCGTCAGGCACCGGGTCGGCGCGATCGCTGACGCGGGTGACCGCCTCTGTCAGCGCAAGGGCTGCGCGTTCGGCCGGCGTGAAATAGGGCGTGTCACGCCACGCGCTGACGGCAAACAGACGCTCGTCCGTCTCACCGGCCTTCTTGGCGATCCGCGGATGTCCGTCGATGCAAACGCTGCAGCCATTGATCTGGCTGGCGCGCAGATTGACGAGTTCCAGCAGGATTGGCGACAGACCTGTTTTGGCGGGTATCGTCCCGAGGGCATGCAGCGCCTGCATTGCGTCGGGAATGACGATCGCTGGATTTCCCATTCTTGCTTGCATCAGGTTACTCCTTGGTGTGTTTTCCAAACTGACGCCGCCGGCCGTGCTGTCACATCGGCCGGCTTTTGTTCGTCATGGAGTTGACGGAACAGAGTGGAGGAATGTGACAATGGATGAGAAAAATTGGCTGGCGGGAGAATTCGAGGCGAACCGGACGCATCTGGGCGCCGTCGCCTATCGCATGCTAGGCTCCCGGGCCGAGGCCGACGACGCTGTTCAGGAAGCCTGGCTGCGGCTCGGTTGCTCTGACGCTGACGCGATCGACAATGTCGGCGGCTGGCTCACGACAGTTGTGGCGCGCATCTGCCTGGACATGCTCCGGTCAAGGAAGACGCGCCGGGAAGAGCCGTTCGACCAACCTGTCCATGAACGCCTGGCGGACACTTCGAAGACCGTTGATCCGGAGCGGGAAGTGGCCCTTGCCGACTCCGTCGGCATGGCGCTACTCGTTATCCTCGAAACATTGGCGCCGGCCGAGCGCGTCGCCTTCGTCCTGCACGATATGTTCGATCTCCCCTTCGACGACATTGCGCCGATCATTAATCGCTCTTCGGCGGCAACGCGCCAGCTCGCAAGCCGTGCCCGCCGTCGCGTTCAGGGCAAAACCGATGCGCCGGAGGCGGACGCAGCGCGTAAGAAGCAGATCGTCCACGCGTTTCTTGCGGCTTCTCGCCTGGGTGACATCAAGGCGCTGCTCTCGATCCTCGATCCACAGGTGGTCTTCACCCCTGACACTGCGGCAATGCGATATAACCCCTCTGTTCGCGAGCTTCGTGGCGCGGATGCCGTGGCAGAGACATTCAAGGGGCGGGCTCAGGCAGCGCAGCCAGCAGTGGTCGATGGAGAGTTCGGGCTCGTGGTGGTCGTAGGCGGACAGCTGCGCGTCGTCCTGCTTCTGACCTTCGATGGGGAGAAGATCGCCGGGATCGATGCCGTCGCCGACCCCGAGTATCTCGGCAACTTGAAATACGATCTGCTTTGAAAATAGCGGTTCAAATGAAACGCGGTCGTGCTTGGGAACCATGCCTGCATGACCGGCCGCGCGGCAGGGCGCTTTACTGCCTGAGTAAAGACGCCTGAAATCACCTATCGCACGATTTCTATCTGCTTACACGGAGATTGGAGAGCGAATCCGCGATCTGTTTGAAGGCCGACTGGAGCGCGGCCGTTGTCGGTGAGTTGAAGTAGAAGGCGTTCTGGCTGGCGCAGCTGCTCAAGAGCTTTTGGGTGGTTTCGTCGGGCCCATTGAAGGCAATTGTGTAAATGATGATGCCGGAGTTCTTCATCGCCGTGCAGACCGTGGCCAGGCGGTCGTCGAGTTCCGTCTTTGCGGCATCTTTGTCGGCCGTCCCGAGTTTCTTGTCGGCCAGCCAGCCATAAGCGCTGTAGACGTCTGCCGACATCGTGTTCTCGCCGTCGGTCATGATGACGGCCGCCTTGTTCATGTTTTTCGTGTAGTAGTCGAGCGGCAGGTTGTAGGTTGTCATGTCGCCGCCCCAGAGACCACGCCACTTCGGAGACAGCATCCGCCAGCCCCACACAGCCCCGAAGTTGATGTGGGTGTTGCCCACCGCCTTCATCGCCGCGATGGCGGCAACCACCGTCGCCTTCTTGGGGGTCAGGCGCGTCACCTCGGCGGGGCAGTTCTTGTTGGGGCCGAGGGACGTGCTGAGAGGGTCGGAGTATTTGCCCCTTCTGATCCAGTTGTTATCCGTGCCGTCTGGCCAGTAGTAGGGCGTGATCGGCTTGCTGGAGGGAACGGCGTCAGAAATGTCGTCGGCCTTGGCGGTCTGCGCCTCGACGCAGCCACCCCATGAGCCACCCGTTGATGTCGCTCCCCAATCGTGCGCGGCGATGGAGCCCGATTTCATCCAGCCGGCATGGCTGGTCCCGACATTGACCGACTGCGAGAACGGAACGATGCCCACATAGAGGTTTTTGGCAACTGCGTCGTTGCCATAGAGGGTGTTCACCAGGGTGTTGGCCGCAGACTTGAGGCTCTCGAGCGGCGTTCCGGACATGGAGCCGGTGTTGTCGAGAACAAGTGCCAGTTCAAGGCCATTGGTCGATCGCTCGATGACGCTTTCCGCGCTGGTGCTGATCGTCTGGACGCCGAGGATTTTCATCAACGTCGCGGGAGCGCTGGCCGATGCATTAACGGTCAGTGTCTTGTTGTCCGAGCTAATGGTCCAGGTCAGGCTGTCGAGCGTGGCGCCAATCTCCCCATTGTTGAAATTGGCGACCGCAAACTTGCGCAGCTCCACGTCGATGGTGGCGGTGTCCAGCTTGGCGACGGTCGAAAGAGCGCCGGCGTCGATGGCGCGCTGAAGGCTCGAATGGAGAAGCATCAGGCGGGCCGCGTCGATGCCGAACCCCGTTGCCCCGATCAGCGCCAGGCTGACGATGCCGACGAAGGGGAGGACGGCACCTTTCTCGTCCTTGCGGAAGCGGGAGATCATGGAAATCAGCGACATTGGATCATCCTTTCCTTGTGGACTAGCAACCGGGCGCGCTCGTGAGGCTTCCGAGACGGGGGCGGAAGATCGCCGTCTTGTAGAGCTGCCTCTCGACGGGCGTAAAATTGGGAAATAGCGGGGTGTAGTGGTAGAAGACCTCGGCGACAATCACGTTGTCGGTCGCGTCGAGGGTGAGGTTGCCCGGAAGCGTCGCGGCCTTGGTGACGACACCGATCTTGCTCGTCTGGGCGCCAGAGCCGCCTTTGCACTGCCACGCAACGACCGGTGCCGCGCCGCCCGTACGGGAAACCGACGTCAGGATCACGTAGCCGTTCTGCTTGAAGTCTTCGTTTCCCATGACCGCGGACGACACCGAAAAGATCGACGCGATGTCCGAGGAGGTGATCGCTTCGTAGCGCGCAACCGCGTCCGCTACCGTCGATGCCATCTGCGCTGTCTGGAAGTGCGAGCGGGCATAGAGGCTGATTTCGCTGCCGCCGCAGAGAAGGAGCAGCAGCACGGGCGTGATGATCGCCATTTCGATACCGGCGACGCCCTCGTCGTTTTTCGCCAGCCGACGGGTTATCGAAGAGAGAACGCGCAAGGGCTTGGAGATCAGGTCAGTACGGCTCATTCTGCACCACCGCTGTTGCCGTCAGTTCGACGGTGCCGTTGTTGCCGACGAGCTGCTTGAGGACGGGAGTGTGGAAGGTCCATGGGTAGGTCACGGTGTAGAGGACGACCTGTGCCGTACCGCCGTAGCCGTTCGCCCCCTGGTCGATGTCGTAGACACCGTTCCCGTTGACGTCGGTGAAGTTTTCGCCATCGTCGCGAACGCCGTTGCCGTTCTTGTCGGTAAATGGCTCGGGCTTTTTGAGCGCATCGAAGCCCTTGTAGGACAGGCTGGTGATGACGAGCTTGTCGGCATCCATGAATACGCCCGCCTGGTTGCGAATTTTCGCCCTTACGGTCGCATCCTGTGTCGAGTTCTCCGACACGAACCCGGTTCGGCCGGTCCTCGCGGCGTCATAGGTAGCGTTTTTGAGAACGATGTCGGCAGCGAAAGCAATGCCGGACTCGACAATGGCGAATGTCAGAAAAATAAGAACGGGAGCGATGATTGCGAATTCGACTGCGGTCGCGCCCTCTTCCGAGGTGCGGAAGCGCGTCAATACAAATCCCCTCACGAAACTCCCCATTCGCATAGATCCCAAGCTTTTTGGATGTTCTAGCGCCGAAACCTTCATAGGAACGTAACGAGATAGATAAAATTCCATGCAACCACGAATTTTATCAGCATATGCTGGTCGAACTGTCTGGGTTCTTCTTCACGAGACAGGTCTCCGTAAATACGAGCGAGTACGCGCAGCGTTCACTGCGTACAAAAACGTGGAAAGCGGAAATTCACCGCAGTGAGCGAAACAGTCCTCCCGACGGGGGAGAAGATCACTGGGATCGATGCCCGGACCCGGACTATATCGGCAACTTGAAGTATGACTTGCTCTGAAGACAATGGTTCAAACGAAAAGAGCCGTCGCTTGGCCAGCGACGACTCTCACAGGGGCAGGGAAGCGCCCGAAACTTCAGCAATAGCTGCACATGGCAGCTGGGTTGTTGTTGGGGATCACGTTCAGAAAATTGCCCACTGGAGAGGTCCGCTGTTCGCGCTTCCTGGCGGCCGTCTCAAGCAGACGCTTGAAATCGTCAAGCTTCACGCCGTCGGCACGGAGCACCATGGCGATCAGGGGGTCGCGAAGGGCTTCGGTAATGGTCAGGTCTTCTCTGGTCTTGCTCATGGTTTGCCTCCTTTCGTGGGCGGTAGCCCGTGTTCCATCCCGTCCGGATCAATCAACCACGTTGACTTCCACAGAGAGTGGTGTTACCGGTAAGTAACAATGCATTTGTTACCGATCGGTCACATGGATGTCAAGGACCTTGTCCGCAAAAAAATCAGAATCATTGAGCCTGCTGTCTCCCGCAAATACTGACGAGAAGATCCCGCCACGGGAGCGCATCGTCTCGACCGCCGCCGAGCTTTTTCGCGAGCACGGCATCCGCGGCATCGGCGTGGATGCGATTGCAGATGCTGCGCTGACCAACAAGATGACGCTCTACCGGCATTTCGGCTCCAAGGACGAGCTGGTCTGCGAGACGCTGCGGCGTGCCTCGGAAAAAGCCGAGGCAATCTGGCGCGATCTCGAGGCAACCCATCCCGGCGACCCGAAGGCGCAGCTCAGGGCATGGGTCGAAGCCCGCACGCAAAGCCTTTGCGGCGAGCACGTCGGCTGCGATCTCGCCAATGCAGCCATTGAGCTGAAAGGTGAGGGGCATCCGGCCTACAGCGTGATCGAGCGCCACAAGGCTGAGCAGCGCGACCGGCTCGAAGCGCTCTGTCGTGCAGCCGATGCACGCGAACCGAAGCTGCTGGCCGATACGTTGACACTCCTTCTGGAAGGGGCTCGCGTTACGCGGCAAGCCATGGGCAACGACACATGTTGCAATCACTTCTCCAAGGCCTGCAACGCTGCCATCACCGCCTTTGCCTGATGGCACTCGCCGATCGGCGGGAACCATATGCCTTTATGCTCGTTTCGGAAGATGCGGGAAGCAAAGGCATGGACTATCTCTATCTTCATCGTCTGTATGCAAAACGAGCCGAGCTCGAGGCAAAGCTCGAGCTCTATGAGGCGCGCGATTGCTTCGGTGACGAAGAGATCGATGATGGCACCGATCAAGAGCTGCGAGAGAAGATCAGCGAAATTTCAAGCGAGATCGAGTCACTGGAGCGCTCGCGCGCGCTCTAGTTGCTGGCGTCCAGAAGCTGGATGGTGCGATCGTCGAACTCGCCGCGATAGAGCCGATCAACCACTTTGTGAAAAGCCGACCCGTGCTCGCTGATCGCCGCAAAGAGCGTCATGGACGACCGCAGCTTGAGATCATCAGGAGATCCAAAGATTTCGTGCGCGGATTTGCCCTCGATCGCAAGGACGGCATCGACGCAGCGCAATAGCCTGCTACCGAGAACGGGGTCTGCGAGATAGGCGGAGGCCTCTTCCGCTGAGCGGATGGCGTATTTCTCTGCCATGAATGATGAGCCGAGCCCGGCGATCTGGGGAAAGATGAACCACATCCAGTGGGATCGCTTCTGTCCGGCTCTTAATTCCGAAAGCGCTCGCTCGTAGGCACCATTCTGCGCATCCACAAAGCGATCCAGATCATAATCAATCTCATCGGGCATCGACGATCCTCCCCTTGCGCATAACTATATCGCGGGGGAGGGTTGTCCATGCCCGGAGCGCGACAGATCCTCAGCAGGACCTGTCCGGGTATGGGCTGTGCTCCCGGCAATAATCGACCGAGGGCAACGATTCCGAGATTGACCCGACCGCTGCCGGGTCGAGGCCCGATGCCATGGGGGCCGTGAAGTGAACCGTCAGCCCTGCAATGCCCAGAAGAGCAAAGGCCGCAAGAACGATGAAGCGTTCTGATATCGAGGGTTTGTGTGCACTCACATGCTCGGCGTATTCGCGTTCACCCATGCCGTTCAACTCGTCATCTGTTGCGTGGTGGTGTACCACGTCGCCGCGCGCCGCGTTCCAACTCTCGCCGTTTGTCATTTTATTAACTCCTACACTGATGCGTGCACCGGCATGTGATCGTCCTCTCGCCGGCAAACAGCACGCAAACGCATGTGTGTTCTTTTGGGCCTCGATTGAAGACCGGATACGCAAACGCAGTGTTCATAAAATCGAACCAATCGGTTTGATTTGGAGCTTTGAGGGCTTGGCTCCTCGACAAAATTCGGCTTAGTTCGGATGATCAGTCAGATTGCGGATGCCCCCATGACCAAATCATTTGGCGCGATGTCCGTCGCGCAGCTTTCCAGTCTCATTCAAACGACAGCGGTCGATCCTATCGAAGTGGCGGAAGCCGTTATCGACGGCATCGAGGCGCATGCCGATCGGTCGGTGTTTACGGCAATCCTGAAGGATCGCGCGACGGAAGAGGCGAAGGCCTCATCGAAGCGAATGAAAGAGGGTCGCTCGCGCGGAATGCTCGACGGCATACCGATCGCCTGGAAGGACCTGTTTGACATCGAGGGTCGAACAACGACGGCCGGGTCGACCGTACTGGCAAGAGAGCCGGCTGCGCAGGCGGACGCGCCTGTCGTGGCAACTCTGAAACAGGCGGGCATGGTCTCGATCGGCTGCACGAACATGAGCGAGTTCGCCTTTTCCGGGCTCGGCCTCAATCCGCACTACGGCACGCCGCACAATCCCCGCAGCAGTGATGCTCCGCGCATTCCGGGCGGTTCGTCTTCCGGCGCCGGCGTCGCGGTGGCAGCCGGCCTCGTGCCGGTGGCGATGGGAACGGACACGGGAGGTTCGGTGCGCATCCCGGCTGCCCTCAACGGTATCGTCGGATACAAGGCAACGCGCGGCCGCTACCCGATGGCAGGCGTCTTCCCACTGGCAAGGAGCCTGGATTCGCTTGGCCCGCTCTGCAGGACCGTTCAGGATGCGGTTTGGATCGATGCGGGAATGCGAGGCGCCGCTGCGCCATCAATTACCAGTCGCCCACTCAAGGGGCTGGATATCGTGATCCCTGACAACATCGTGTTCGACGGCGCTGAAGCCGGAGTTGTCGCAACTTTCGAGACGGCGGTCGATTGGCTGGCGGCGGAGGGCGCATCGGTCAGCCGGATCAAGATCCCGGCTTTTGATGAAATATTGGCGCTCATGGCCCAATATGGCGCCCTGGTCACAGCAGAAGCCTATGTGCTTCACCGCGAGCGATTGGCTGGTCCCGCGGCTGACGAAATGGATCGCCGCGTGGTCGTGCGCACTCGACTGGGCGAGAAGACCACGCTTGCCAGCTATCTGGCGATCCTCGAAGCCCGCGAGCGGTTGATCGCCGAGGTCGACCGCCTTGTCGGCGACAGCTTCGTTGCGTTTCCGTCGGTCGCCCACGTGGCGCCACCGATCGCGCCACTGGAAGCCGACGACGATTTGTTTTTCGCAACCAACGGAAAGACCTTGCGCAATACGCTGCTCGGCAACTTCCTCGATTGGTGCGGCGTATCGATCCCCTGCGGGACGGGAGATGCCGACATGCCGGTCGGCTTCCTGCTTTCCGCCCCGGGCAACCGGGACGAAGCGCTCCTTGGTGCTGCGCTTTCGGCGGAGGAGGTTATCCGCGGAGAATTCACTTGAGACGGTAGGCATTGCTCCCGGGAGGAGAACATGACTGAAGGCAATTTGGAGAATGGATGTTTCGCGGTTTCGACGTGGTCGCTGCATCGGCTGCTGGGAGCCGTCTATCCCTACAGCCCCGATCCGGGGAAGAGTGCAGCGGCCAAGGAGCCATATGGGCCGGGACGCGCCTCGCTGACCGACATCCCCGGGCAACTTGCCAGCCGTGGCATCGGGCGGCTTGAGATATGCTCGTTCCATCTGCCAAGCATCGAAGCCGCCTATCTGGCGGAGATGCGCGCCGCGCTTCAGGCGGCCGGCATCCTGCTTCAAACGCTGCTCGTCGAAGATGGAGATCCAAGCCATCCAGAGACCGCGGAACGCGACATTCAGTGGATTGCCGGCTGGATTGGGGTCGCGGAAGCGCTTGGCGCCAGGAACATGCGGGTGATCGCAGGCAAGCAGGCGCCGACAGCAGAAAATCTTGAGCGGGCAGCGGGCCATCTCGGCTGGCTGGGAAAGCAGGCCGAGAACAGCAGCGTTCGCATTGTTACAGAGAACTGGTTTGATCTTCTGCCTTCGCCGAAGGAAACGAACTGGCTGCTCGATGCTCTGCAAGGCAAAGTCGGTCTGAACGGCGACCTTGGAAATTGGGCCGCGCCGGAAAAATACGCAGGGCTTTCCGATATCATGCGCCGTGCGGAACTCTGCCACGCCAAGGCTAACTTCAATGAGTCCGGTCTTGATAGCGCGGACTATCGCAAGTGCCTGGAGGCGTGCCGGACGGCAGGTTACGGCGGACCCTATACTTTGATCTACGATTCACCGTTCTTTGCCGATGAGTGGGACGGCATTCTGCTTGAAAAGGCATTCATCGAGGACTTCCATCAGGAAAAGCAGCGCGCGGCTGGCTAAACCGCGAAAAGGAGCATGGCATGACTGGCGCAACGACGATCGACGGCTTCGCAAGGCGGATCAGAAGCGGTGAGGGCGGATTGATTTCCGCGTGGATCGGCATTCCCGATCCGCTTTTCGTCAATCATCTGGCGCAAGAGGCCTTCGATGCCATCGTGCTGGATATGCAGCATGGCATCTGGGATATCGGATCGGCAGCCGTTGGCATTGGTCAGGGACGGCTTGCCGGTAAACCAGTCCTCGCCCGAATTCCGGTCGGTGATTTCTCGTCGGCCTCGCGTCTTCTCGATGCGGGAGCCTCAGGCATCATTGCGCCGATGATCAACTCGGTGTCTGACGCCGAGGCCTTCGCCAAGGCCACCAAGTATCCGCCGGTCGGCGAGCGCAGCTGGGGGCCGACGCTGGCGATCAACCACACGGGACTTTCGGCTGCTGAGTATCTCGCGACCGCGAACGAGCAGACCGTGGCCATTGCCATGATCGAGACGCGTGCAGCGCTTGATGCTGCGGATGAAATCATGCGTGTTGACGGAATTGACGGTATTTTCGTCGGCCCGTCCGATCTCTCGATTGCCCTGTCAAATGGAACGAAGCTGGCACCTGACACGGCGGAGGTCGACGGCGTTCTCAAGCACCTCATTGCCCGTTGCCGTGCTCACGGCAAATTCGGCTGTGTCTTCGGCAGTAACGGCGAGCGGGCCGGTGAGTTGTTGAAGATGGGCTTCGATTTCGTCATCGCCGGGGCCGACACGCAGCAGCTTCGGTCCGGCGCCGCGAGCGCGATTGCCGCCGCGCGACGCGTTCAGGCAAGCTGATTTATTTGACGGCCAGCCAGATGACATGACGCGCGCCTCCGCGTTTTCCGTTGGCGCGCGTATTGACGGCCTCGACGGCAAAACCGCAGTCACGAAGCCGACGGGTGAAACCGGCATCCGGCCCGGATGACCAGACGGCAAGAACACCTCCGGGTCGCAAGGCATCGCGTGCGGAACGCAGGCCAGCGAAATCGTAGAGGCTGTCGTTGGAACGGCGCGTCAGGCCGTCCGGCCCATTGTCGACGTCAAGCAGGATGGCGTCGAATTTCGCCTTGCTTTGACGGATCAGTTCGCCAACATCGCCTTGATGGATGGACACACGCGGATCGTCGAGACACCCTTGAAAAACCGCCGACATCGGACCGCGTGCCCATTGCACCACCGCCGGCACCAGCTCTGCAACAGTGACGGATGCATCCTCCGGCAGGGTCGAGAGGGCGGCACGCAGCGTGAAGCCCATTCCGAGACCACCGATCAGCATGTTCGGGCGAGGACGTCCCGCGATCTTTTCACGGGAAAGTGTTGCGAGCGCCTCCTCCGAGCCGCTGAGGCGGCTGTTCATCAGCTCGTTCGAGCCCAGCATGATCGAAAATTCGCTGCCTCGTTGCTTGAGGCGCAATTCGCCGCTTTCTCCGGGAATGGGCGCGGAATCTAGTTGGACCCAGGGGAGCATGTCTGTCGTGCCTCGCGTTGCGCGGTTCCCCTAGCACAAAAGAAGTTCCCCGCGAACCGCCAGCGAGGCGCGCGGGGAGGTTTTAGAAGTGATTGCTCAATTGTTGTTCCGGCACGCCTGATTGGTGAGGGTGTTGGTTCCACCCCGAACCGTTCGGTGTTGGCCCTCGGGGCAACCGGTCCACTGTATGGAGTTGGTACTCGTCGTCGTGGTGCCAAAGTCGATCGGTATCGAGAGCCCGCCTCCGCCTGTTCCTTCGGTATCGGGCGAGGTTCCAAGCGGCGGCGACCCGTCGAGGCGGCCGCTGCTGTCCATCCCCATATTTGCTTGCGCAAAGGCTGAACCGGCGAAACTGAGGAGGAGCACTGAAGTCACTGCGATAAGCCTGCGCATGATCGAGATCCCTTCAAGTTGAAGCACTTACCAATGTAGCGCGTCATTCGATCCAGTCCAGCGGAACAAGCAGTTATGGCGTTGAAAATCGCCCAATAGCAAATGATGCTTAACAGCCGCCGCAAGCCGCGACGCCGGCAGTGCTTGAATTCTCTCTTTGTGCGCCAGATTGCTTACGAGGCGCGGACCAACGGAGGCAAGCATGGGCGAGAATTCCAAAGCCGTTCGGGTGCGGATATCCGGTCTGGTCCAGGGCGTCAGTTTTCGCGTTTGGACACGGTTCCGGGCTGAGGAGTTCGGCCTTGCGGGCTGGGTCCGCAACGAGACCGATGGATCCGTGACGGCGCTCATCGCGGGGCCGGAGACGGCTGTCTCGGCGATGCTGAAGGAATTTTGGAAAGGACCGCCCGGCGCGTCGGTGAAAGCTGTCGAGGCGGAACCGGTGTCCCCTGAGAGCGTCCCCTCCGGATTTCGGATTACGGTGTAGTGCTTGGGTGTTCGGTAAAAACAGCGGGGTCCTGCCGAACCGGGAACGCTGCAATGCGCAACAGCCAGTTGTTGTTCGCTTTCAACAGTCTCGCCTAAATGTGACCTCGCCCTGCGTTTCTGACGACCGAAAACACATTTCAGCCATGGTATGCGCGAGTACACATGTCTCGCCTGACTAGACCATGAATCGGAATCTTTGAAATTGCATGCCACATCCTTGATCCGACCGCTGTTGGCAGCGGCCGGCGCCTCACTTCTTGCTGCTTGTACGCAACTCCCCTCAGAACGAATTGTCGCTACCGCCCCGGTTCCCTCCATCGAGACGATTGCGCCCGAACAAGAGCCGCAGCCCCAGATCCAGCCGGTGGAGCGGGCTTCCGAGAAGCCGGACTACTCCCTCGCCTATGCCGAAGTCGACGAGGGAGAGTTTCGCTGGCCGGCGATAAATTACACAGCGGTCCATCCCGACTATTTGCGCCAGGAAGTCGCCTATGCCACGGACGAGCCGCCGGGCACCATCGTGGTCGAGACCGAGAAAAAGTTTCTCTACCTGGTGCAGAAGGATGGACGAGCCATTCGCTACGGCGTGAGCCTTGGTGCCCAGGGTCGCGCATGGAAGGGGCGCGCGATCATTCAGTGGAAGCGAAAGTATCCGACATGGACACCGACACCGTCGATGATCAGTCGCAATCCAAAACTCGAGCAGTGGAAGCAAGGCATGCAGCCCGGCGTGAACAATCCGCTAGGGGCGCGTGCGCTATACATCTTCCAGGATGGCCAGGACACGCTCTATCGCATTCACGGCTCTCCGGAGTGGCAAACGATCGGCAAGAATGCCTCATCTGGCTGTGTACGAATGTTCAATCAGGACGTCATCGACCTCTACGAACGCGTGAAAGGCAAGGCGCCGCTGCTTGTGAAGTGACCGCCATCACGGCGCTGGTTCGGTCGAACGATCATGATCCCAACCGGCGCCGACAGCGGCGTCGACCTCGCAGATCACGCCAGCTGGGTCGTAGGTGATCGTTACGTCACCCTTCAACTCGGCCGCCAGCAGGTTTTCGATCAGGCGCGAGCCGAAGCCCTTTCGCGACGGAGGAGTAACAGCGGGCCCGCCCATTTCCTGCCAGCGCAACCTCAGCCTGTCATCGCCGCCAAGCGACCATTCAATCGAAACGTGGCCTCCTGGCGCGGACAAGGCGCCATACTTGGCTGCGTTCGTCGCCAATTCATGCAGAGCCAGCGAGATTGACACAACGGCCCGTGGCGCCAGTTGGATGCTCGGGCCTGAGATCGAAAACCTGTCACGCTGATAGTGAGAGAGAGACTGTTTGATGACGGCTTCCAACTCGGCCTGCTCCCAGTTGCCATGTGTCAGGAGATCATGTGCCTTGGCCATCGAGGCCAGTCTGGCCTCGAAAGCGTCCACGCCCGCCCGGTTTGCTTCCTCGCGTCCGAGTGTCTGTCGCGCAATCGCCATCACGGTCGCGAGCACGTTCTTCACACGATGGTTCAGTTCACCCACGAGAACTGTCTGGAGCCGCTCAGCCTCCTTTCGAGCGCTGATGTCGTGCGCTATTTTTGAGGCCCCGACAATCCTGCCATACGCGTCGAAAATGGGCGAAACGCTGAGCAGGACGTCGACAAGCCCGCCATCCTTGCGGCGGCGCTTGGTCTCGTAAGGCTCGACCTTCCGGCCCGCACTGACCTGCCTGATGATCGCAGGCTCTTCTTCAATCCTGTCATCCGGAACCAGAATAATGACCGAGCGGCCGATCGCCTCCTCAGCTGAATAGCCGTAGAGCTTCTCCGCTCCGATATTCCAGGTCGTGATCCTCATGTTCAGGTCGGTGCCGAGAATGGCGTCGTCAGACGAAGCGATGATCGCGGCAAGCCGGCGTTCGACCTCCTGCGCACGCTTGCGTTCAGTAATATCGACGACAACCGCGGCGGTTTGCCGTATGTCGCCGTTCTTGTCGCGAAGGGGCGACACGGAACTCGCCACCCAAACGAGGCTGCCATCCTTGCGAACGTAGCGTTTTTCGATGTCAAAGCTTTCGCCTGTTTCCACCATCCTCCTGAACGATCGGACATAGTTATCCAGATCCTTGGGAAATGTGATGTCTTGGACCCGCATCTTAAGAAGCTCGGCTTCCGTGTATCCGACGATGTCGCAGAAACGACTGTTGATCAGCAGGAGACGCCCCGCGAGATCCGACTGCCCTATGCCTGCGGCCGTCTGCGAGAATATGGCACGAAACCGCTCCTCACTCTCCCGCAACGCGGTCTCGAACCTAACGCGTTCTGTGGTCTCGCTGACGATGCAGAAGACGCCGCCGACCATTCCCGCTTCGTCCCTGATCGGTGAATAAGAGATGTCGAAGTGAACAGTCTCGGGATAGCCGTGCCGCTCAATATAGAATGGACGGTCCTTGGCAACCACTGTCTCTCCGTGATCGAGAACACGTCGCAGGAGCGGTTCCAGATCGCTCCACAATTCGCTCCAATGCTCGCGGGCGGGACGGCCGAGGGCTTGAGGATGCTTGGTCCCGATTGTAGGGGCATAGGCGTCATTGTAGAGAGCGATGAAATCCCGGCCCCAGAATATGACGATCTGCGCCTTGGCGGGCAGCATGATGTCGACGGCCGACTTCAATCCGAGCGGCCACGAGGAAAAGGGTCCGAGGCCGCTTGCTTCCCAGTCGTGGCCGTAAATGCGACTGGCCATCTCGCCTGATGCGGAATATGTGTCGCTGCTGCGCAGGGGCTTGTCCTCTCTAGAGTGCCCTTGTAATTCAAAGGTTTGACGCGCAGACGTCAAGTGGCAAAGCAAGGGAGCGGTCAGTTATCGCTCAACATGGCACCAGGCGGCCAGAAGCGGACGCGCGGTGCAGCGCATCGCCACATTGTGCCCCGCTTCGTTGAAAAAAATCGAACCGATGGAGCCGCGCTGCCAGCCCTTGTCGTCGCAGGAGAACTCGCAGTCGGAGAGCGCCAAGAAAACGCGGGAGCGATACTGTATGTGGTCAGGGAAACGGCTGTAGGGCGCCATGATGGTGAGGCCGAGAGCCACGTCGCTTCGCTCTTCCACGCCGGATATGCCGGCCACGACCGCATGCGCATGCGTGTGTTCTATGTTGATGCTGGCAAATGGGCCGGTTTTGCTCGCAACCCATTCGAGGCTCTTGGCGACGTCGTTGATGGCCGCAGCGACTTCTGCGAATGGCTCACCCTTTAAAGCCAAATTGCGCAGCGCAAACTGCAATTGCGGGGCCAGGGGCAGAGAGGTGGCCGGTTTGTTTGCGATGGCGCCCGGTTCCTGCAGCAGATGGAATACTTTCCCCGCGACGAATTTTTCCATGAATGGAGCAGCGTCGGACAACATGATGTTTCCTAACGCGCCGATCAGGCGTTGCACGGCGGCAGGCCTGCGCGCTCGACTTACGGGGTAGTCGCCGCTCGCAGCCCTGGTCCCACGATGCAGAAGGAGATCTGCTTCCCTTCTCAACCGGGGTTTCGACATCGACGTGGAACGCTCCTTGATCACACCAGGCGATCCTTATCCCGGCCGGATCAAAAAGCAAACCGTTCGAAGCGCCTTTTCCGGGCATGTTGACCCGCGGCGGCATGCGCTTGGCAGGAATCCTTGCTCGAACGCGTTGCGTTTCTGTTCGGCGGTTGACCGCCAAACAGAAACAGCGCCGTGCCGGTCCCTATTCTGCCCGTTTCAGGGCATCTCCCAGAATCGAGACGAGCTTCCCGATTTCGTCGCTCTCAATGATCAGCGGAGGGGAAAGTGCGATCGTATCGCCCGTGACACGGATCAACAGCCCCTTCTGGAAGCAGTCGACGAAGACGTTATAGGCACGCGCGCCCGGCGCGCCGTCGCGTGGTGCAAGTTCGATTGCGCCGACGAGCCCCAGGTTGCGAATGTCTATGATATGCCTCAGCCCCTTCAAGGAGTGAAGAGCGTCCTGCCAGGTATCGGCCAGGGAGGCGGCGCGAGTGAGAAGACGTTCCTCTTCGTAGATTTCCAAAGTGGCAATGCCTGCGGCGCTGGCGACCGGGTGGCCGGAATAGGTGTAGCCGTGGAAGAGTTCGATCTGGCTCTCCGGTCCCACCATCAAGGCGTCGTACACTTTCCGACTCGCAAAGACCGCTCCCATCGGAATGGCGCCGTTCGTCAGACCCTTGGCGGTGGTGACGAGATCGGGAACCACACCGAAATAGTCGGTCGCAAATGGCGTCCCAAGCCGGCCGAAGCCGGTGATGACCTCGTCGAAGATCAGGAGGATGCCATGCTTGTCAGCAATGGCGCGCAGACGCTCCAGATACCCCTTTGGGGGCAGGATCACGCCTGCGGATCCGGACATCGGCTCGACAATGACGGCGGCGATCGTTTCAGCGCCATGCAGCGCAACCAGCCGCTCCAGATCGTTGGCCAGCTCGACCCCATGCTGCGGTAGCCCCTTGGAGAAACCGTTGTGCTCGATGTCGAGGGTGTGGCGCATATGGTCGGCCGGAATTTGTGGAAAGACGCGACGGTTATTGACGAGACCGCCAACCGAGATGCCGCCGAAGCCGACGCCGTGATATCCCTTCTCGCGACCGATGATGCGGGTGCGGGTGCCCTGGCCGATTGCGCGCTGGTAGGCGATCGCAATCTTCAACGCCGTATCGACCGATTCCGAGCCGGAGCCGGTGAAGAACACGCGATCGAGGTTTGCGCTCGGCCCACCCGGCGCGATCTTTGCAAGCTTTTCGGCAAAGTCGAAGGCGACAGGATGGCCCATCTGAAACGTGGGAGCAAAGTCCATCGTCTGCAGCTGACGAGCAACGGCATCCGCAACGCGCTTGCGGCCGTGACCGGCATTGACGCACCAGAGACCAGCCGTTCCGTCCAGCACCTTGTTGCCGTCAATATCGGTGTAATACATTCCTTCTGCTGCGGCGAGCAGCCGGGGTGCGGCCTTGAATTGGCGGTTTGCCGTAAACGGCATCCAGAAATTATCGAGGGAAGGCCGGTTGGAAGTGCTGATCTGGTCCACCGCTATATTCTCCATTGTGCGTGGCGACATGTTGGGTGATTTGCGCCGACGGACAAGTCCTTTTCTTTGTTCATGTAAACGCTTGAAATCTATGCCTATGCGTTAAATATGTTCGATATTCGCAACAGGTGAAACGCGCCCTATGTCCGTCGATATCGGCAACCGCCTTCGTCATCTGAGGATGATGCACAATTTCTCTCAACGCGAACTGGCCAAGCGCGCCGGTGTCACGAATTCAACGATCTCGTTGATCGAGTCGAACTCCTCCAACCCTTCCGTCGGAGCGCTGAAGCGCATCCTTGACGGCATCCCCATCGGTCTGGCGGAGTTTTTTGCCTTCGAACCGGAGCGGCCGCGAAAGGCATTCTATGCAGCCGAGGAGCTCGTCGAGATCGGCAAGGGGCCGATCTCCTATCGGCAGGTTGGAGAAAGCCTGTTCGGGCGCAACCTGCAGATCCTGAAGGAGTGCTACCAGCCGGGCTCGGACACCGGCAAGGTTCCACTCGTTCACGACGGAGAAGAGGGCGGTATCATCCTCTCCGGGCGGCTCGAAGTGATGGTTGACGACGAGCGTCGGATCCTTGGGCCGGGCGATGCCTATTATTTCGAAAGCCGGCGGCCGCACCGGTTCCGATGCGTCGGGCCGATTGCATGCGAGGTCATCAGCGCCTGCACACCGCCGACATTCTAGACCTCTCGGGCTTTAGGCGCCCTGTATCCTCGCCAGGACGCGGTCAAGCGCCGAGATCAGTGCATCGCGGCCGCCGCGTTTCTGGAAGTCGGACAGCACCTGTTCATTCAAGCCGCCTTTCGTCGCAAACTCGCTGCTGAGTTCTTCGAGCGGAACGGTTTCCGAGCGCAGCGCAGTCTGCGTGAGACTGGCAAACAGCGGCGCGATATAGGTGCGTCCCTTGCCCTTGGTGAGGCCACGCTCTTCCAGCCACGCGGCTGAGATGTTCATGATTCCCAAGACGGTCGACATCAGGGCGCTGGCCGCGGCCAAGAGGTCGTATTCCTCCTTCGTCTCGCATTCGACCGCGGTGCCGAGGATGGCAAAGATCGACGCAACGTGAGGATCCGGCGGAAAAAGGGCCGTCACCCCTTCGCGATCGGCCACAAAAGGCAACGGAATGGCCTGGACGAGGTGAACATCCGCCCCGATCCATTCAAGGAGTGCCTTGCGATCGGTCGCTGCAATGACGCTGAGAACGGATTGGCCCTTTCGGAACGTCAGCCCGCCGACAACCTCCTTCGCAATCTGCGGGCGCACCGCCAGGACAACCATGTCGCTCGCGTCGATGACGGCCTGATTGTCGGCGGCAATCGAGACTTCCGCAAAGTCCGCAGCCAATTTCTGGGCGATCTCGGCGTTGCGGGGCGAAATCGTCACCTGCGCGACGGCGGCAGGCTTCGTCAACAGGCCCCGGACCATGGCGTCGCTGATGGCCCCGGTTCCGACGAAGCCGATTTTTTCTGTCTGCACGCCACTCTCCCCATGCTGCTTGGTCAAGCCGGACATTGCCCGCAACGCGAAATAGCGTTCCGCGTGCCAGGTGGCAAGGCAGACGGGCCATTCAGTGGTCGGCCTGACGTGTCGCATACGCCTGCGGACGTTGCTGCAAGACGCAATTCAGGGCAGATTGCGGGTTGTTGGGCGGCCGGAGGCTAGGCATTGCTGGAGAGGCTGATTGGCGAGTACGGCGTTTTGGCCGTTTTTATCGGTGCCGGTGTTGAAGGGGAAACGGCAGCGTTTCTGGGTGGTGTCCTCGCTCATCGGCAGCTCATTCCATACTGGCAGGTCGCTCTTGCCGCTTGTCTCGGATCCTTTGCTGCAGACCAGTTCTTCTTCTTGTCAAGTCGCTACGCCACCAAGTGGTCCTATGTTCAGAAGCTGCTGGGATCGGAACCGATCGCGAGAGTGACGCGGCTCCTCGAAGCGCATCCGACGGGCTTTATCCTCGCCTTTCGTTTCATCTACGGCATGCGAACGATCAGCCCGGTTGCAATCGGCGTCTCGAACGTCTCGACACGGAAGTTCGTTATACTCAATGCGATCGCCGCGCTGATTTGGGGCGTCGCGATAACGGCGATTGGATTCCTGGCTGGTCACGCCGTTGAGGTGTTGATCGGACGGCTGGAACTTCATTTGCACTTGTTAATCGCGCTGGCTTTGGTTGGAATCCTCGTCGCGGTCAGTGCTTATGCCGTCAGGCGAGAAATGGCGCGACGCTCCGCGCGCTCGGGAGCTTGGAGACGCGGGTGACGGTCTCAGCCGAAACGCTCGGCTTCGTCGAGCCGCGTGGACCTTGCCTCGGCGTCGATATCCGTTGGCGATGCTTCATACCGCGACGGAGATGCGAGCTAAGCCTGGCTTAGGGTTTCTTGCAGTTTTTGTGGCAAACGAACAACCTCTTCCGCACCATCGGACGCGGCGATCGGGGCTTCTACAATCCAGCGATCTCGGAATAAGCGAAGAAACCATAATTGCGAGTGGCTTGCAGCTGGTGTTCTGTGGGAGAATGCCTATGTTTCGCGTAGTTTCGAAAATTACAGGGTTCCTTTTTTGCTTCTCGAAATTTCAATCGTTGCCATTCTCACCATCTTGAATGGCGTCCTCGCCATGTCGGAGCTCGCGGTCGTATCCTCGCGGCCGGCACGCCTCAAAGTGTTGGCCGACCAGGGAAGCCGCGGGGCCGCCATGGCTATCCGACTGGCCGAGGAGCCAGGGCGGTTCCTGTCGACCGTGCAGATCGGCATAACCCTCGTTGGCGTGCTTTCCGGTGCGTTCTCGGGTGCGACACTTGGTGCGAGACTGGCCGGCTGGCTCGGCACGCACGGCCTTTCACCGGCTGCTGCCGACGCGCTCGGGGTCGGCTCGGTCGTTGTCGCGATCACATACCTGTCGCTGATCGTCGGTGAGTTGGTGCCGAAGCAGATCGCGCTTCGCGCACCCGAGACTGTGGCAAGCAAAGTCGCCCCGGCGATGATGTTCCTGTCTCGCCTGGCCGCCCCACTGGTCTGGTTCCTTGATGCCTCAGGTCGCATCATCCTTCGTATTCTGGGTCAATCCGGCAAGTCTGGTGATGCCGTCACCGACGAGGAAATCAAGACGGTGTTGGCAGAAGCGCAGAGCGCCGGTGTGATTGAAACGGAAGAGTCAGCGATGATTTCCGGTGTCATGAGGCTGGCGGACCGAAGTGCCAGAGCCTTGATGACACCGCGTCGGGAGGTGGACGTGATCGACGTCGAAGACAGTTTCGAGGAGATCCGAGATCAGCTCCGCCGGAGCGTCCAGGCGCGACTGCCGGTGCGCAGAAACAGCTCCGATGAGATCATCGGAGTGCTTTTGACAAAGGACTTTTACGACGCACTTGCTTCGTCCGGCCATGCCGACGTCGCCACCCTCGTCAAGGAAGTGCCGATTGTGTCGGACTTGTCGGGCTCGCTTGATGTCATTCAAGCCATTCGTCGCTCACCCTGCCACATGGTGCTGGTCTATGATGAATACGGCCACTTCGAAGGCGTGATCACCTCTGGCGACATTCTGGAAGCAATCTTGGGAGCGGTCCAGGAGGACGCGTTTGGAGAGAAGGCCATCGTTCGCCGCCACGACGGCAGCTATCTCGTATCCGGCTGGACACCGATCGACGAGTTTGCGGACTTCATGGGTTTCCACGTCGAGGACGAGCGGGAATATCAGACGGTTGCCGGACTTGTGCTGGAAGAGATGAAGCACCTGCCGGAAGTGGGCGAGAGCTTTGTCATGAACGGCTGGCGATTCGAGGTCGTCGATCTTGATGGGCGCAGGATCGACAAGCTTCTCCTGACCGCCGAAGTGCTCCCTGGCGACGGAAGCCGAACGCTTCAGTAATGTCGATCGGCTCTGCTCTTCGTGAGGGAACCTTCACGTGAAAGGGGAGTTCCCCTTTCACACATGGAGGTAGATATGAAAGTTCTCATAACAGCAGCAATTGCAGGACTTGTGTTGGCTGGTGCCGCTTCGGCTCAGACCACTGTCGTCACCGTGCCTGGCGAGGTGAGGACCTACATAACTGAACAAGAGGTTCCGTCGGTCGTTTATGATGGTGACATCGTCGTCGGGACAGAGTTGCCGCCGTCGGTCGAAATCCGCACCATCCCCAGCAACGATGCATACGGTTACACAGTGGTCAACAAGCAACGTGTGATCGTTGATCCGCATACCCATCGCGTGATCGAAGTCATCAGATAATCAATCTGTTGGCCAGGACTGCTGATATCACACTTGCACTCGGATGCATCGGCTCACTGTTACGGAATGTAACCTTGGTCGATGTAGCCGCGTACAAGGGCTCTCCTTGGCGCGCTGGGACCTGCGCAGCGACTTAAAGTGAGGCAACCGGTTCCTTTCGACCGAGAAGCCAAAGAAGATATGGCCCTCCGATCAGCGCGGCGAACAGGCCGACGGGCACCTGGTAGGGGTATATAATGACGCGGGATAACCAGTCGGCCAGTACGAGTAGACCGGCGCCGATCAGCATGGCTGCGAGCAAGTGGTCGCGGCTCCGGTGAAAGCCGACCATCCGTGACAAGTGGGGTGCGATCAAGCCGGTCAGGCTCAGCGGTCCAATGAGGAAGGAAGAGATCGCCGTCATTGTCGCGGCAAGTGCAGCAAGCAGAAGCCGTGTCGACGTGACACGAAGTCCGACGCTGCGCGCCAGGCCCGTGCCAAGCGGAAGGATGGCGAACCAGCGTGTCATCAGGAAGAGCGGTGCAGTGAGAACAGTCAGTGAGATGATCGCGGTCCAGGCCTCGAACGCGCCGGCGCGGTTGGTCGAGCCCGATATCCAGGTCAGAAGGATGTAGCTTCGCATGTCGCCTTGGGCGAGCACCATGCTGATGATTGCAAGGCAAAAAGCGCTGATGGCGACGCCTGCAAGCAGGAGCGCCTCCGCCGATAGGCCAGCGCGTCGCGCAATGGCGATCATGGCCAAAAACGAGACGAGTGCGCCAAGCGCCATGCCGACGATCATGACCGGCGGCGAGGGGAAGGCGAATACGAACAGCGTCACCGTGAGGCCCGCCCCGGCACCGGAGGAGACGCCGAGCACTTCGGGGCTTGCGAGCGGATTGCCGGTCACACGTTGCATGATGAAGCCGGCGGCACCCAGCATTGCGCCTGCTCCGGCGGCCACGACAATCCGCGGCAGCCTGAACGGCAGAAGATCCGAGAGCAGCGAGCCGACGGCAATTTGCCAGCCGCCATCGGTCGGTCCAACGACAAGAACAGCCAGGAAGACAGCCAGAAAGGCGACGCCGAGGAGCAGGAGCGCCAATGCCCGTCGCGACAGACGTCGCGCGGCCCCATTCGATGTTGCCGTGGGCGCTGCCCGACCGTGCACGCGCGGCAGCAAAAACAACAAGAAAGGGCCACCGATGAGCGCGGTAGCTGCTCCTGTTGGAGCAAGGTCGGAAAAGCCGGGACCAAGCAACTGCGTCAGACAATCCGTCAGAAACAGAACAGCAGCACCGGCAAGGGGCGCCGTCGTCATGACCTGACGCGTGGTGCGAGCGCCGCAGAGCCGCGCAATCGCGGGTGCGGCAAGCCCGAGGAAACCGATGATGCCGACTGTGGCCGTAACGGAGGCCGAAAGCCATACGGCAATCATCAGGACCGCGAACCGTACGGCATGCAGCGAAACGCCGAGACCCTTGGCGCTGGAATCGTCCAAAGCGAGTACATTGAGCGGTCTGAGCAGAAGCAGAGCGACGGGTGTGCCAGCAGCGAGCTGGGGCGCAAGCGATGCCACGCCGGCCCAATCCTGCTGGTTGAGGGCACCGGCGCCCCAGATATGGATCGACATGGCATATTCGCCCCGCGCCAGTATCAGCGTGACACTGAGGGAGGCTGCAATCATGCTGACGATCATGCCGCAGATTGCCACGGTGACCGGATCAAGACCGCGGCGCCAACTCAAGGCCAGCACGAGGCCAACGGTGCCCAGGCCACCGGCGAAGGCGACAAGTTCGCGCGAGACACCGGCTAGGATCGGCGAGAAGCTCAAACCAAGCGTCAGTGCCAGTTGGGCGCCGGAAGCGATACCGAGCGTCGAGGCGTCGGCGATGGGATTGCGCAGGATGCGCTGCAGGAGCGCGCCGGCAAGGCCGAGTGCTGCCCCCGAAATCAGCGCGATCGCAGCCCGCGGCATGAGGCTGCTCCAAAGAAGGATGGCATCAAGCGCCTTGGCTTGCTCGGGATCGCCAGGCACCTGAGGACGTACGATCAAAAGCAGGGCAAAAGCTGCAACGCATGCAACGGCAAGCGTTAAGGCCGGCATGAACGCTTTGCGTGAATATATACGCGGTGTGGAAAGACTAGCCGTTTCGGACACGGGAAAATCCTTCGGCGAGAAAGTCAGCGAAGCGACTTGCGGCTGGAAGCGCGCCATAGGGGTTGACCGAACCGACGGTCAGGACACGGTTCTCGCGCACAGCCGGAAGAGCCTTCCAGAATGCACTTCCGGTCAGGGCTTCGAACACGTCTTGCGGATGCGGCGGAATGAGGATGATCCATGCGTCCGGCATGGATGCCAGAGTCTCGATGCCGACCGGTGCCGTGGCGGAATAGCTGGTTGCACCAGTCCAGGCATTGGCAACGCCGACGCGCTGCAATACTTCGCCGAACATGCTGTCGGAACCGAACACCCGGTAGTGGCGGGCGTCCCCGAGATTAATCGGCAGGACGGGACGTCCATCACCGTTGGCGGCGAATTGAGACTTGTAGCGATCCAGTTTTGCCGCGAGACCTTCCACAAGTTGCCCGGCCGCCGGAAGCGCAAGACGCTCACCAATCGCGAGAGTTGCCTGTTCGGCCAGCGCGTAAGGGCGCTTTCCGGGCATGTATATCGCGTGGCTTTCGACCGCGGCGATACGGCTCATCAGCGCATCGGCCCAGGCGTAGAAGGTGGAGTTGAAGATCAGGTCGGGGCGCGCCAAGCGCAGGACCTCCAGGTTCGGCGTCCCGCGAAGTCCGAGATCAGCGACTGTATCAGGCACTTCGGGCGTTACGGCGACCTGCCGGAACTGGCGCAGTTCGGTTGCCGCGACCACATTGGCGCCGATCGCGAGCAGCGTTTCCAGGAGCGCCCAGTCGAGCGTGGCAACCCTCGGCCGGGACGGCCGACCTTGCGCTACGCTGCCGACAAGTGTGGCTGCTCCGGCCAGAAAGATCCTGCGTGTGAGCCGTGCTGCGCTCAATTTATCTCCAGTCACGTAAGGGGAGACCAAGATGGGTCTCCCCGAAAGCGTGTATTAAAACAACCAGTTACCAGTTCTTGCTCAACTTAAACCATACGGTGCGCGCGTCGCCGTAACCGCAGGTAAATTCGCCGCCGCAGCCCTTCACATACTCCTTGTCGAAGAGATTGGTGACATTGACGGAGCCTTCCCAGTCTTCCTTTTTATAGCGGACCGCTGCGTCGAACACGGTTGCATCAGGAACCTTCAAGGTGTTCAGCCGGTCTGCCCAGCTTTCGCCCTGGTAGCGCACGCCGCCTCCAACGCTGACACCCTCAAATGCGCCCTGCGTTACGGTATAGTCGACCCACAGCGCGGCGGTGGTATCGGGCACCAGATAGGGTTTCTTGCCGACATACGCCGCGACAATATCGTCCTTCACCTCGAGATCGGTGTAGGAGAAGGAGCCGAGAAGCTTCCAGTTGTCGTTGAGGTTGATCTTTGCCTCCAGCTCGATGCCGCGGGATTCGACTTCGCCGATCTGACTGGCAAGGAAAGTTGCCGGGTCAGTTACGACGACGTTGCGACGATTCAACTGGAAGAGCGACGCCGTGAATGTTGCGTCGATAAAGGTCGGATCATACTTCAAGCCAATTTCGTACTGCTCGCCTTCCTCCGGTTCATTGTTCGGGGTCGCGCTCGGAGCGACCGTCGGATTGAAGAAGGTGCCTACGCTGGCGTAAGGCGTTAGACCATTGTCGAATTCGTAGGCGATGCCGATGCGGCCGCTGGCCGCCGAGTTGTCGTAGCTATAGCTGCTGTAGGTCGAGCTGTACGCCGTCGGGCGGTTGTCGGTGTCGGTAGTGACGAAATCGTAGCGCCCGTTGAGCGTGGCGAGCCAGCCGTCGGCGAAGCGGATCTGGTCCTGGGCGTAGATGCCGAGCTGTTGCTGGGTGATCAACTGGTTGCTGTAAATCCGGTTCAACGGCTGGGGGGCACCATAGACCGGGTTGACGGGATCAATAGACGTGCCAAGCGTAGATGCCTGCACGTTGTCGAGCTGATAGTATTTGTAGTCGAGGCCGACCACGACCTCGTGATCGAGGGCACCGGTCTGGAAGTCGCCTTCCAAGTGGTTGTCGATTGCGAACGTGTTGACCTCGGAATGTCCTTCGAAACCGAGACGATTGAGCTGGAAATAGCCCGGATTGAGCGGATCCGTTGTATTGACATAGCCATAGGCGTAGGGACCCACCTCGTATTTCTGCAGGTGACCATAGCGGGCATTCGATGAGAACTTGATACCGCTGTCGAACTCGTGCTCGAACTCGTAGCCCCCCATCTGCTGGTCGTATCTGCCGGTATCGATGTCCGGTTCACCAGGGAAGAAGGCGCGATCGATCTTGCCAAATGGAGCATCGACCACGGTCCCGACATAGGGGAAAAATCCGTTGCCGACGTGAACCTGATCAAGCGCTCCCGCATAGGCCCAAGCCGTGAGCGTCGTGCCATCGTCGGGCGAGATGGTCACCTGCGGCATGACGAATCCGCGCAGGTCGTGGGAGAAGTCCGAATAGTTGTCGCCACCCGCAATCTTGCCGGTGAGGCGATAGGTTACCGTTTCACTTTGGCCAAGCTTGTCCGATATGTCGAAGCCGGTGAAGGCATTCCCGTCGGTGTTAATGCCGACCTCGGTGTAGTAGAGGGGCTCGTCCGTCGGGCGTTTGCGGACATAGTTCACGATGCCGCCAGCATTGCCTCCGCCATAGAGCACCGATGCCGGACCCTTCAGCACCTCAACCCGCTCCAGCATGAACGGATCGATCTGGAAACCACCGAAGCCATAGGTAAAGAGCTGCAGTCCGTCGAGATAGACGCCAGTCTGCGTCGCGTCGAAACCGCGAATGTAAATCCAGTCGGTGTCGGCATCGACACCGAAAGGAGCAGCCGTGACACCGGGCGTATAGCGCAACGCCTCGTCGACCTTGTTGACGACGCCGCGGTCGTCCATCTCTTGCCTTCCGATGACGGACACAGCCTGCGGGACTTCGTTGAGCGGTGTGTCGGTCTTGGATCCCGTCGTCGTTTCCTTGGCGACGTAGCCCTTCACCGGCCCGATAGCGGCGTTGCTGACGCTCTGGCCCTGAACAACGATCGGCGCAAGCGCTGTATCGGCGCTCTCTGCCTGCGCCGCCCCGGCGGCGCAAAGACCAATCATCGCTACGCTGGTGCCCAGAGCGCGTCGCGCGCGCTGTAAACCTTTTACTTCATGCATTCCAAAGACCCCACTCATGCTATTCGTCGGCGGCCGCTAGGCGTCGGCTTAATAAGATGAGCGATTAACTCAGATTTAACTGCCAGGCTTGGCGCGATCGGTGGCGATTGAATGATTTTGGGCGTTTCCAAAATTCGTGGGCAGATCTTTGCAAAAATGCATCACTTGCACTGCGATCGTTGCCAGCGAGCCGGTGTCGTGCCGAGATGTTTGCGAAAGACACGGGTGAAATGCGCCTGATCGGAAAAGCCGGTCTCTACCGCGATGGCTGTCAACGCCTGTGCCTCATTGCGGAGCAGCTGCTTGGCTCGCTCGAGCCTGGCATTCATTTGCCAATCATGCGGGCTCGTGCCGGTAGAGGCCTTGAACGAATGGCTGAAATGCGACTGTGATAGCCCCGTCAGTTCCGCCAGCTCTTGGAGACGTATGTTGCGGGCGCAGTTGTCCTCGATGAACTCGGTGGCGCGCCGCAATTGCCATGAAGCCAGGGCACCGCGTTTGCGCGGCGGTGTCTTTGCCATCTTCAAAACGTCGATCAGCAATGAAAGCGCCAGGCCGTCGCCATAGAGATCGTGGAGTGGAGCAGCGCTTGCAATCTCCGAAGCGATGAGCTCTGCGAGGGCCATGATCCGCTGGTCGAAGAAGAGCAACTGCGGATCCTTCAGCTTTTGCGGATCGATATCTTCCATGAGCCGCTGGCCGAGGACGTCGGCATCGAAATGGATATCGAGATGGCGCATCGATTGCACGTCTCTGATGTCTACCCAGAGCTCCATCTCCGCCGGGATATAGGAAATCGGGCTCGCCCGTCGGTCTTGGGGAGCGCCGGCGGCGGTCGAGGAAAGCTTGACGGAGGGGCGGCCGCGCCCGAGATGGTCGAGAAGGATAAAGAGGCGCGGATCGCGCGCCACGTAGTGACCACCCGCGTAAGCGCTGCACTCGACATCCCAGAGATCGGCGGTGATGCCGTTCCAGTTGCGACGCCTGAGCCCGCCAACGACCGAGAAACCCTCGATCGCGTTCTGCATGCGCGGCTGAAATGTCATGGCGATGTCCTGCAGGCGTAAAACATGTGCCTAATTATCAAGTTTATTGCATCGCATCAATCGCCACGTTTCTGTTTTTCAGTGGCTCCTCATCTGCGCGTCATGCAGACGGTTGTATGCGCCGCGTTTGGCGATGAGGTCCTGATGGGTGCCCTGCTCAACGATTCCGTTGGCGTCGACGACGACAATGCGATCCGCACCCTGGATGGTGGCAAGCCGATGAGCGATGACCAGCGTCGTGCGTCCCTCAGACAATTCGCTCAGCGATCGCTGTATTGCTCGTTCCGTCTCCGTATCGAGAGCAGACGTCGCTTCGTCGAGGATCAGGATCGGAGGGTTCTTCAGGAACATGCGGGCAATGGCGACGCGCTGCTTCTGGCCGCCTGACAGCTTGACGCCGCGCTCGCCGATGACCGTATCGAGACCGGCGGGAAGGCCCGCAAGCATTTCTGCGAGCCTCGCCCGCCTGGCGGCTTCGAGGATGTCCCTTTCGCTGGCGCCCAGACGGCCGTAGGCGATGTTCTCGCGAATCGTGCCGCCGAAGAGGAAAACGTCCTGCTGTACGATACCGATCTGTTGGCGCAGCGACACCTTTGTCATGTCCCTGATGTCGACGCCATCAATCGTGATACGGCCGCTGCCGACCTCGTAGAAGCGCGGCAGCAGCGAACAGATCGTCGTCTTTCCGGCCCCCGAAGGGCCGACGAAGGCAATCGTTTCTCCGGCGTGGATCGTCAGATCGATGTGTTCGAACACTGGCGCATCCGGACTGTATCCGAAAGAGACATCCTCATAGGTGATTGCGCCCTTGAGGTGATCGACCGTTATGGCTTCCGGCGCATCGGCGATATCCGGCTCGGTATCGATAAGCTCGGTGAACCGCCGAAAACCGGCGATCCCCTTGGGATAGGTTTCGATGACCGAGTTGATCTTTTCGACTGGACGGAAAAAGACGCCAACCAGAAGCAGGAAGCCGATGAAGCCGCCGGCCGTCAGCGTACCGGAAAGCACGAAATAGGCACCGGCGATCATCACCACCATCTGCGTCAGCCGCATGCTCATGTAGCTCAGCGAGCTGCTCGCTGCCATGAGCTTGTAGGCGTCGAGTTTGACGCGCCGGTAGCTTTGATTGTCCTTTTCGAAGAGCGCGCGCTCATACTTCTCGTTGGCGAATGCCTGCACGACGCGGATGCCGCCGACATTTTCCTCGATGCGCGTGTTGAAGTCGCCAACCCGCTCGAAGAGGCGGCGGAAATTTTGGGTCATGCGGCTACCGAAATGGCTCGTCACCCAGGCCGTCAGCGGCACGACGACAGCCGTTATCAGTGCCAGTTGCCAGTTGACCGAGAACATCAGCAGCAAGGCGCCGGCAAAGGTCATCAGTGCGATGAACAGATCCTCAGGCCCGTGATGGGCGACTTCGCCAATCTCTTCAAGATCCTTCGTCAACCGCCCGACGATGTGCCCGGTCTTCTGGTTGTCGAAATAGCTGAACGACAGCTTCTGTAGATGATTGAACGCCGCGCGGCGCATGTCGGTTTCGATATTGATGCCGAGCATATGGCCCCAATAGGTGACGACCGCCATCAGGCCGGTGTTGACGACATAGATCGCAAGAAGGGCAGCTGACGCTAGCAGGATCAGCAGCCATTCCTGGCTGAGCAAAAGCCGGTCGACAAACAACTTCACTGCCATCGGAAAGCCGAGTTCGAGCAGCCCCGAAAGAATGGCACAGGAAAAATCGAGAACGAAAAGGCCTCGATAGGGCCGGTAATAGGAGAAGAAGCGACGCAGCATTCAAATACTCGCAAACGAGCGGGGATCGGACAAAGCTAGACGGCCAAGGGCCCGCATCGTAAAAACATGACTGGTTTTCTCCATATTCTGGAGCCACCTGGCTGATAGGGCGTTGCGCGACCAAAAGCAATACGAAGTGGCCCGAGCCCACAAAAGGCCGGCTAGAACGGATTGACGTAGTTGGTAATGGCGACCTGGCGCAGCAAGACACGGCGGATCACATGCGCTGCCTTGACATGATTGGTGAAGATTGCTGCATCACCGGTGCTGCCGGCAGGCAGGGTGGCAGCAAAAACCGGATCATCGAGACGAATGCGAACGACAAACGGCAGGCTCTGGATGGCAGTGGGCGCGATTGCCGTGCCTGACGTTCGGGCCTGGCCGCTGGCGACGGCCTGGATCACGCTTTCGACCTTACCTGTATAGACCTTGCCTGGCGCGAACTTGAATGTAGCCTCCACAATCTGGCCAGGCTCGATATAGCGCGCGTTGATCTGCGGAATCTCAACGCCGATGATCGTGTCCGAGGTGTCGATGAATGCCATGACTGGAGACAACGGCAGGCTGGTAACGCGCGCTCCCTTGCGAAGCGCAAGATTGGTGACGTAGCCGTCAGCCGGGGCACGCACCACCGTCTTGTCGAGATCCCATTGAGCGCCCGCTATTTGGGCCGTCAGCTGTTCGACCTCGGCCCGGCGCTGCTCGACGTCGTAGGTTCGACCGGCGCCGCTTGTCTGTAGTCGTGTTGTCTCTGCCAGCCGTTGCTTGTTGAGGTCCAGCTGTGCCTGAAAGGCGTCGAGCTTCGCTTGATAGGGCAAGGGGTCGATCTGGAAGAGAATGTCGCCGGCCTTGAGCGGGGTATTGGCTACGACCGGCACCTCGGTGACCTCCCCGGCGACATCGGGGACGATTGCGACCGAATTGCGTACCACCAGCACCTTGCCCTGCGGCGCGCCCCAGCCCATGGGGATGAACAGCCCGATGAGGAGCAGCAGCAGGACCAGAACCGGCGAGATCTTCCAGAACAGATTGAACGGTACGATCCGGAATTTCACCAGGCAAAAGAGAATGACAAGGTAGACGTTGAGAAGGAGGACGATCATCGCGATGCCTCCGTCTTCGCATGCGGAACGTCGACATACGCCCAGATCAGGACGAGGGGCCAAAGCGCGAAGCCGAGAAACAGAGTGACCCAGCCGCCGACAGTGACCGCATCCTTCCAGGGATGGTTCCGGCGGTTGGCGATGATGCCGGGAAGCATCGCCATGAAGACGATAACGAAGACACTACTGGCCGCCAACACGACGAGCACGATCCAGGCGAAAATGTCTATGATGCTCATGATGTCATCTCTTCTTGATCCTGCCGGAAGCCTGATCTCGTTCAAGCCGCAACGGAAGTACACAACGGTAAACGCACGCGTAAACGCTGCTCGCCTGACGACTACGATGCCCGTCGGTCCAACCGCATTGGCTGTTGAAGAGCGCGTCTTCGTACGCCCGAAAAGGCCGAACTCGGCTTTGGGTGAAAGGTCAGGACGCAGCATCTTCCTTCACGAGCGTCGCCGCGTTAGATTGGCTTGATCCGATGAAATCTATCCGTCGGCGAAGGAGGCGTGATGCTCGCGAGGACGATCTTGATGTTTGCGCTTGCTGCTCTTCCAGCCTTCGCGGCCAGTCCAGGTCCGATCGAAGCGCACTACGAGTGCGCGACCGGTACGCGTCTCAGCGCAACTTTTTCCGCGCCCACTGTTTCGCCGGGAAGCGTCATCCTTGTCTTCTCGGGCGCACGACGCTTGATCATACTGCCGCAGGTCGTTTCGGCCGATGGCGGCCGTTACGCCAACAGCGATATGGAATTCTGGATCAAGGGCAAGGAAGCCACGTTGATGCACGGCGGGAAGAGAGAAACATGCCACACCGACTGAGCCTGTTGCTAGGCGTCCGGGAAGGTCGCCGCAGCGCAACGCAAGGTGGAAGGTGAACTGAATATCCGGGAAAGGGAGGCAATCGTGAGTCTCAGGCCGCCACGATCAATCTCAGGACAGTCGAGCACCGGGTTGAGCCCCCTGGAATACGAACTTGCTTCTGCGCGGGCGGACGCATTGGGCCGCCAGGGCCGCAAGACCGAGGCCGCGCTGGCCAGGCTTGCCTCCTGGTCGCCGGAGACCAATGGCGGAACGGACAGGCAAACCCTCCTCAATGACGCTTCCGACGCCGTCTGGGCCTTGTTCATCCAGCGCGAGATGTGCGGTTTCCACAATGACAAGGATGTCATAAGGCTTTATCAGATTCCCGGCGAGGTTCTTGCAAGGCTTGGCGCAGCCCACAAATGACGCCGGAGCAGTCCCGCAACATGCGAGCACGTTGTCGAACCTCCATCGCAAAACCTGGCGTTGCGCTCGCGCGAGCTCCGCGATGACCGAGACTGCTGACCATGTTCCTAGTAGGTGCGCCGTATCTTAACTTCACAACAATGTAACTGGCGGATTTCCCCGCTTTGCTGCTAGCTTGCCTGAGCTGCATGTGCGTTGGGGGACGGCTTTCAGCCGGTAGTTGTATGTCTTACGATCTCGAAGTGAATGGTAAGAAATACGCCGTCGATGTGGATGGCGATATCCCACTTCTCTGGGTTCTTCGTGACAGCATAGGTCTCACCGGAACAAAATTCGGCTGTGGCATTGCCATGTGCGGTGCTTGCACCGTTCATGTCGATGGCGTGCCAGTCAGGTCGTGTGTGATGCCGGTTGCCGATGCGGTGTCCAAGCCGATCACCACGATCGAGGCCATTGGCGAGACTGCCGAAGGCGCAAGGATACAGAAAGCTTGGCTCGACATCGATGTCGTTCAATGCGGTTATTGTCAGTCTGGACAGATCATGTCCGCGACAGCGCTGCTGGCGGCAAATCCGTCGCCAACAGACGACGATATCGATGCGGTCATGGCCGGAAATATCTGTCGATGCGGCACCTATCCGCGCATTCGCGCAGCGATCAAGCTGGCAGCGGCGGGGTGATGCGATGTCTCTTCACGACAAAATCAACCTTTCCGTCTCACGCCGGCACTTTCTGATCGGCGTATCGTTAACGGGAGCGGGCCTCGTCATTGGCCTGCGGCCATCACCTTCATACGCAGCAGAGGCGTTTGAGCCCAACGCCTTCATTCGGATCCCTGCCGAAGGCAAGATTGTCCTGGTCGTGCCCTCCGTGGAGATGGGACAAGGCATCTACACTTCGGTAGCGATGCTGTTGGCCGAAGAGCTGGAAGTCACCCTCGATCAGGTGACTCTCGAGCATGCGCCTGCCGATCCCGCGCGGTATTCGAACCCCTTGCTGGGCGATCAGATCACTGGCGGTTCCCTTGCCATTCGCGCCGTTTACGACCAGATGCGCAAGGCGGGAGCCGCTGCGCGCATCATGCTCGTGAATGCTGCTGCCCGGGGCTGGGGCGTAGAACCGGATAGCTGCAACGCCGAGGCGGGACACGTCGTCCATGCCGCGAGTGACCGCCGGAGTACCTATGGCAGCCTGATTCAGGCTGCTGCGTCGGAGCCTGTTCCGCAGGAAATGCCGTTGAAGCCTGCATCCAGCTTCAAGCTGATCGGCCAATCGATCAAACGCCTGGACAGTCCGCAGAAGGTCAACGGTACGGCGAAGTTCGGTATCGATGCCCGTCCGGAAGGTGTGTCATACGCCGCAATCGCCATCTGTCCCCACTTTGGCGGCAAGCTGCGTTCGGTCGACGACGGACCGGCCATGGCGGTAAAAGGCGTCAAGCAGGTCGTCCGCATTGAGGATGCGGTCGCTGTCGTGGCCGATAACACGGGTGCCGCACGCAAGGGGCTGGCAGCCCTTTCCATTGAATGGGATCCGGGCGTCAGCGGTGATCTCTCGCTTGCCGATCTCGAGAAGCGCATGGAAGATGCCATCAGCGGCAATGCTCTGCCCCACATAAATGAAGGCGACGTCGCCAAGGCAGAGGCCGAGCACGGACCTCCCGTTGAGTTCATCTACCGCCTGCCGATCCTCACGCATTCGGCGATGGAGCCAATGAACTGCACGCTCCATGTCCGAAGCGACGGCTGCGACGTGTGGGTCGGAACCCAGGTCCTGGGACGAGCGAGACAGGCCGTCGCCGATGTGACGGGGCTGCCTTTGGACAAGGTCATCGTACACAACCACCTGCTGGGCGGCGGCTTCGGGCGCCGGCTGGATGTCGACGGCGTCATTCTGGCGGCGAAGATCGCGAAGCAGGTGCACGGTCCGGTCAAGGTCACCTGGAGTCGCGAGGAAGATATCCGCCACGACTGTTACCGCTATCTCAACTACAGCAAGGTCACGGCAACACTCGGTGCCGACGGTATGCCCGTTTCCTGGCGGCACCGGGTGATTGGGCCGTCGGTCATGGCGCGCTGGCTGCCGGCCTTCACCCGCGACGGCATCGACCTCGATAGCATGGGCGGCGCGGAGTCGCCCTATGCTATCCCGAACAAATACACCGAATTCGCCCGACACGAGGCGCCTGATGGAATGCTGACGGGCAACTGGCGCGGCGTCGGCGCAACACGCAACATCCCCGTGGTTGAAGGCGGGATCGACGAGTTGGCCCACGTCGCGAACATCGATCCGCTCGAATACCGCAGGCAGCTGCTTCAGCATAAGCCGCGTCTTCTCGCTGCGCTCAATCTCGCGGCAGAGAAGGCCGGTTGGACAGCCACCCTTCCGCAAGGAAAGGGAAGAGGTATCGCCGTTTCGGAGGATTTTGGTAGCTTTGCTGCCACGATCTCGGAGGTAAGCGTCGGAGAGGACGGCACGCTCAAGACCGACCGTATCGTTTGTGCCGTCGATTGCGGCCAGGTGATCAATCCTGACACGGTGGAAGCCCAGATACAGAGCGGCATTGTCTACGGGCTGAGTGCAGCCCTCTACGGTCGCATCACGGTCCGCAATGGTGCTGTCGTGGAAGGCAACTTCGACGATTCTCCGGTTCTCAGAATATACGAGACGCCGAAGATCGAGGTCCATATCGTGCCGAGTTCCGAGGCCCCAGGTGGCATAGGGGAGGTCGGCACGCCCGGTGTCGCACCCTCGCTCTTCAATGCGATCTTCATGGCAACCGGCAAGCGGTTGCGGTCGCTGCCAATCGACCAGAACGACTTGCGGAGGGTGTGATTGTGAAGAAGCGGATTTTCGCTGTGCCGCTAGTCGCCATTCTCGGCACGGCAGCTATCGCTGCTTTTATCGGCCCACTGAACACCTACGCCGAAACATCGGACAGCGGCGCCCTCAAGGCCGTCTCCGACTTTGATGCCATCGCGGACACCAGCGCGCGCTCGAAGGCCATCTTCGAAGAGGCGAGCCGGGTCTTGACGCATCCGCGCTGCATCAATTGTCACCCGGCGACGCGCAGCCCGACACAAGGCGAAGACAAGCACTCGCATGTGCCATTGATGAACGCCAGCCAAAGTCCGTTGGGCCCGGCGGGGCTTGCCTGCAGCACGTGCCACGGTGCCGAGAACCGTCCGATCGTTGGCAGCCGCCTGAAATCCGTTCCGGGCAATGCGCACTGGTCGTTGGCACCGGCCAGCATGGCGTGGCAAGGACTAACGGTGGGTGAGATCTGCAGGCAGGTGAAAGATACGAGCCGGAACGGCAATCGGTCTCATGCCGATCTCGTTCGCCACATGGGCGAAGACCATCTGGTAGGATGGGCATGGCATCCGGGCGCGGGGCGTAGCGCACCTCCTGGCTCGCAGGAGGAACTTGCTGCCCTGATCGCTGCCTGGACGAAGACCGGTGCCGAATGTCCCGATTGATCTCTTGGCGCCTCTTCAATACTCGGGGTAGGGGTGCCGTCCACCCTTTAGAGCCTTTCATGTTTTGA
>UBOA01000056.1:0-1010 GCA_900466985.1 Hyphomicrobiales bacterium | reverse complement strand
GGGTCGTGTCGATCGCCCCGGGCATCTTCGAGACGCCGATGATGGCCGGCATGCCACACGAGGTGCAGGAAGCGCTCGGCAAGAGCGTGCCCTTCCCGCCGCGCCTCGGAAGGCCTGAGGAATTTGCGGCGCTGGTGCGCCATATATGTGAAAACAGCATGCTGAACGGCGAGGTCATTCGCCTAGACGGCGCACTGCGCATGAGCGCGCGCTAGCGCGTTGGGACCAGGAGACTTGAACATGGCTTTACAGGACCCTGTCGTCATTGTCGGAACGGCGCGCACGCCGATCGGCGGGTTCCAAGGCGAACTCAAAGGAGCAACGGCGCCCGACCTCGGCGCCACCGCGATCCGCGCGGCGCTTCACCGCAGCCGCATTGAGCCTGATGCCGTCGACGAGGTCGTCTTCGGCTGCGTGCTGCCGGCCGGCCTGGGCCAGGCGCCTGCCCGGCAGGCGGCGATCGGCGCGGGCCTGCCTTTCTCCACCGGCGCCACCACCGTCAACAAGATGTGTGGCTCCGGCATGAAAGCCGTCATGCTGACACATGATCTCCTGGCAGCGGGCAGCGCCACGATCGGCGTCGCCGGCGGCATGGAAAGCATGACCAATGCGCCCTATCTTCTCGATCGTGCCCGTGGCGGTTACAGGCTCGGCCACGGACGCGTCATCGATCATATGTTCCTCGACGGGCTGGAGGATGCTTATGACAAGGGACGTTTGATGGGCACCTTCGCAGAGGACTGCGCCGAAGCTTACCAGTTCACGCGCGAGGCGCAGGACCATTATGCGGTGACATCATTGACCCGAGCGCAAGAGGCGATCCACGCCGGCTGCTTCGACGCCGAGATCACACCAGTCACGGTCGCTGGAGGAAAGAGCGAACAAACGATCAGCCGGGACGAGCAGCCGGGCAAGGCGAAGATCGACAAGATCCCTCTCCTCAAGCCCGCCTTTCGCGACGGCGGGAGCGTGACGGCGGCCAACTCCAGTTCGATTTCCGACGGTGCGGC
>UBOA01000020.1:0-118029 GCA_900466985.1 Hyphomicrobiales bacterium | reverse complement strand
GGAGCATGACATGGATTTCGAAGCGTTTTTCAAAAGCGAATTGGACGGGCTTCACGCTGAAGGCCGTTATCGCGTTTTTGCCGATCTTGAGCGTCACCGCGGCAGCTTTCCGCGCGCCACGCGACACACGGCGGACGGTCCGAAAGAAGTCACGGTCTGGTGCTCCAACGACTATCTCGGCATGGGCCAGAACCCCAAGGTGATCGAGGCGATGAAGAATGCCATCGATCACTGTGGCGCGGGTGCGGGAGGCACCCGGAATATCTCTGGCACCACCCACTACCACGTTCTGCTCGAGCGCGAGCTTGCTGATCTTCACGGCAAGGAAGCGGCGCTGATCTTCACCTCGGGCTATGTCTCCAACTGGGCGGCCCTCGGCACGCTCGGCGCCAAGATCCCCGGCCTGATCATCTTCTCCGACGCTCTGAACCATGCGTCGATGATCGAAGGCATCCGCTATGCCAAGTGCGACAAGGTGATCTGGAAGCACAACGACGTCGCCGATCTCGAAGCCAAGCTGGCGGCCGCCGATCCGAAGGCGCCGAAGCTGATCGCCTTCGAATCGGTCTATTCGATGGACGGCGATATTGCCCCGATCAAGGAGATCTGCGACCTCGCCGACAAGTACGGCGCGATGACCTATCTCGATGAAGTCCATGCCGTCGGCATGTACGGGCCGCGCGGCGGCGGCATTGCCGAACGCGAAGGCCTGATGGATCGCCTGACGGTCATCGAAGGCACGCTCGGCAAGGCCTTCGGCGTCATGGGCGGCTATATCGCCGCCTCGACGGCGCTGTGTGACTTCATCCGCTCCTTCGCCTCCGGCTTCATCTTCACGACGGCGCTGCCGCCGGCGCTTGCCGCCGGTGCGGTTGCCTCGATCCAGCATCTGAAGGTCAGCCCGTTCGAGCGGGCACGCCACCAGGATCGTGTCCGCAAGCTGAGGGCGCTGCTCGATCAGCAGGGTATCCCGCATATGCCGAACCCGAGCCACATCGTCCCTGTGATGGTCGGCGATGCCGCCAAGTGCAAGTGGATCTCCGACCTGCTGCTCGACAATTGTGGTGTCTACGTTCAGCCGATCAACTACCCGACGGTGCCGAAGAAGACCGAGCGGCTGCGCATCACCCCGACGCCGCTGCACAGCGATGCCGACATCGAACATCTCGTCGAGGCGCTGCATTCGCTCTGGTCGCGCTGTGCGCTCGCGCGGCACGTAGCCTAAAGGTACGGGAAAAGTTTGGGCCGCCGTCAGGCGGCCTTTTCGTTGAGGGTAACCAGTTCCGCAGCAAGCCTGCGGGCTTCGGCATCGGCCGCAAAGACGTCGTCCATCGTCTTCGCCTCGCCTGACGCGATCATCTTGTCCATCACCGCTTCGGCAATATCGGCCATGGACAGGAAGCCGATCCGTTCCTCGACAAACGCGTGAAACGCAATTTCCTCGGCCGCATTCATGATGGCGCCCTGCAGGCCGCCGCGTTCCAGCGCGGTGCGCGCCAGTCTGAGCGCCGGGAAACGCTGTTCATCCGGCGCCTCGAAATCAAGGCGCGAGAGCTTGGCGAAATCCAGCCGCTCGACGTTCAGTGTCGGTCGGCGCGGGTAGTCGAGCGCGTAACCGATCGCCGTCCGCATATCGGGGCTGCCGAGCTGGGCGATGATCGATCCATCCGTGTAGCCGACCATCGAGTGAATGATCGACTGCGGGTGGACGATCACTTCGATCTGGTCCGGGCGAACACCAAAGAGATGCTTCGCCTCGATCATCTCCAGCGCCTTGTTGAACATCGAGGCACTTCCGACCGAGATCTTCAGCCCCATCGACCAGTTCGGGTGGGCTCGCGCCGTTGCCGCGGTCACATTCGCCATGTCGGCGCGCGACCAGGTGCGGAACGGACCGCCCGAAGCCGTCAGGATGATCCGTTCGACGGCGTGCCGCTGGTCTTCGTCGAGAGACTGAAAGATCGCGCTGTGTTCGCTGTCGACGGGGATCAGCCGTCCGCCGCCCTTTGCCACGGCATCGACGAACAAGTCGCCGGCCGACACCAGGCATTCCTTGTTGGCGAGCGCGATCGTTGCGCCCTTGCGGGCAGCGGCCAGTGTCGGCGCGAGGCCGGCCGTGCCGACGATGGCGGCCATCACCCAATCCGCCTCGAGGTCGGCGGCCTCCGCCAGGCCTGATACGCCGGCGGCAACCGCAATGCCGCTGCCGGACAGTTCTTCCTTCAGCGAGTGATATTTGCCGTCGCTGGCGGTGACCGCAAGCTTGGCGCCTGACGATTTCGCCTGCTGCGCCAGAAGCTGGACGTTCTCGTTGCCCGTTACGACCGAGATCTCATAGCAGTCCCGCCCGCCCAACTGCTCGACAACGTCGAGCGTATTTTGTCCGATCGAGCCGGTTGAGCCAAAAATACTGAGGCGCCTCGGCGCACTTTCGCCTGCCATCATCGATGATTTCGCCAAAACTCTTGCATTGGCTCTGGCTGTACAGGGGATTGAAATGAGCGGCAAGTGTGCGGCGCAGCAGAAATCCAGCGAATCCGGGAGAGGGCGGTCGCCCTCCCTTGCCATGTCTAACAGGGTGGCGCGAAACCAATCGGCCAATTGCTGCGTTTCGTAGTCGAGACAGGAGGAAGGCACATGGTTTTCAAGCAACCGACGTTCTATGGCGAACCCTTCGAACCCGAGACGGGGGCTAACCAGGATGCCGCGCTAGAGGAGGCCGTGGCGAATGCCCTGGCTGTCGCTGGTGGAATTGACGCCGCCGATGTGAAGGTGACGCTTGAAGGTCGTGAGGTCGTGCTGACCGGCATGGTTGCCACGGCAGCCGAGATCGAGCGTGCAACCGCCGTCGCGCGCGCTCTCGCGGGAACGCGGCCCGTGCGCAATGATATCAAGGTAGCGTAGGTCTCCCTCAGCCGGCGAAGCGTTCCATCTGGAAGGCTGCGACCCGATCTGTCTTTGGCGTCGTGATCGGTCCCGCCGATTTATAGGTGGTTGCCAGCAACAGGCCGCTGACGACAAGATATGCGAATGCAAGCAACGTCAGTTTCATACGCATGGCGAGCACTCCCTCCTTTTTTCCGCGAAACGCAGAACGGGTCGGAAAGTTCCGCCTTCCGAGAGTCGGAAGAAAATATGGTCCGGCAAGGCTTGCACTGGCTTGCTCGACCCGTCTTGTCGTAAAGAAGATCTGGCCGCTCTCGGCGGCCCACTGTGTTCGGCAAGGGAGTGCTTATGCGCAAAGCGATCATCGTCTGGGGCGGTTGGAGCGGCCACGAGCCTGAAGCGTGCGCCCACCGCGTCGCGGACCTGTTGCGCGAGGATGGCTTTGCCGTCGAGGTGACCGGCGACCTTGGCATCTTCGGGTCAGCTGTGATCGCGGGCGCCGATCTGCTCGTGCCTGTCATCACCGGCGAGAAAATCGAGAAGGCGCACGCAGACGCGCTGGTGGAGGCTGTGCGCGGCGGTCTCGGCCTCGGGGGGCATCACGGCGCGCTGGCGACGTCGTTCAAGGAGAGCGCACCGTTCCGGTATGTCTCCGGGGTGACATGGGTCTCCCATCCCGGCAACATCATCGATTTCCGCGTCAACGTGACCCGTCAGCATGATCCTGTGATGGAGGGGATTCCCGACTTCGACTATCGGTCCGAGCAGTACTACCTCCACTACGATCCGTCGGTCGAAATCCTGGCGACGACGCGCTTTTCCGGAGAATATGATTCGGCCGCCCGCAACGTGACAATGCCCGTTGCCTTCAAGCGCCAGTTCGGACAGGGGCGTGTCTTCTATTCCGCTCTCGGCCATGTCGCGAGCGAGTTCGACCACCCCTATATGCGCCTCATTCTTCGCCGCGGCCTGTCCTGGGCCGCACGGCGCTAAGGCCGAAGACGGGTCGCCGGCAGGGCTAGATGTTCTCCGAGGTATAGATATCGAAAGGCAGGAACGATTGTCCCGGAACCGCGTCGCCCTCTGATCCTATCGAGGTTGTCATCAAGGTGATCAGATCGTTGCAGAGGTTCCTGACGGGCGTCGCGATCGCCATGGTCACCACGTCGTCGGCGAGTGCCGAGCGCGAGTCCGGTGTCAGTTCGTTGACGACGACGACAAGCTTGGCGGCGAGACCTTCTTCGCGAACGGCGGAGATCGCGCCTTCCATGCCGCCGCCGCAGACATAGAAGCCGACGAGATCAGGGTGCTGCTTGAGGAGATTGATGGTGGCTTCGTGCGTTATCTCCGGAGTCTCGAGGTTGATCAGCGTCTCGAGAACCTCGAAATCCGGGGCGTTCTCTCGAAAATAAGAGCGGAAGCCGATCTCGCGCAGTTCATGTCCATGATAGCGGTGGCTACCGACGAAGCAGGCGACCTTGCCGGGTTTCTTGGCAGCCTTTGCGATCATCCAGGCGGCCGTGCGGCCGACCTTTCGATTGTTCAGCCCGATATAACCCTGCCGCACGCCACTGGCGAGATCGGACAGAATGGAAAAGGCAGGAATGCCCCTGGCCTTCAGATCTTCAACCTCGGCCGTGACGGCCGGATAGTCCGGACCGACCAATGCGATCGCCTGATTGCGGCTGGCGAGAAGCTTCAGCTTTTCAATGATCGCGGCAGGCGTGGACGCCGTCGCATATTCGATCTGGGCGGTTATGCGAGACGATGTGTTGGCATGCGCTGCTTGCTCGATTTCCCTGGCGAGCGTTTGGTAGAACGACTGCGTCGGACGCTGCAGAAGAAAGCCCAGCCGATGATGCGGGAGGTCCTGGAATACCCGTTGCCGGAGCAAGCCGACCGCATGGTAGCCGATAGAGGCCGCCGCATTATAGACCCGCCGTGCCGTCTCCTCCCGAACCCGATGTCGGCCGTTCAGCACTCGATCGACCGTCGCGACGCTGACGCCGGAAGCATTCGCCAGATCCTGTATTGTCGGTCGCTTCACCATTCGGCCCTTGCAAGAATCCATCATTGTGATGTGGTCGCAATGATGTGTTTTGATAGAATACATCAAGGCTGCATTGTCGCTTGATGAAAGTCAACATATTCTCGTCTGCACAGGCCGGGAGGGATGGCATGCGGGAGGTTGAGATGGCGGATCAGACGAGGAAGCGGGACTACAGCCTACTCGGCGAAAGCGGCCGCACAGCCGTCGACATGGGATTGGCCGCCGCCGAGTGGTATCACACCGAGGTTGCGCGCAAGGACATGAAGGCGCTGATGCAGCGATCCGACGTTCCGGCTATCCGTGACACGATCATCTGGCTCGGTGCACTGATCGTCCTTGGCGGGCTTGGCGTCTATTTCTGGGGTTCGTGGCTCTGCGTGCCCTTCTTTCTTGCATACGGGGTGCTTTACGGTTCGGCATCCGATAGCCGCTGGCACGAGTGCGGCCACGGTACGGCCTTCAAGACGCGCTGGATGAACGACGCCGTCTATCAGATCGCTTGCTTCATGATTATGCGCAATCCGGTGACCTGGCGCTGGAGCCATACGCGCCATCATACCGACACTGTCATCGTCGGCCGCGATCCCGAAATTGCGGTAATGCGTCCGCCGGATCTGCTGCGGCTGATCCTGAACTTCTTCGGCATTCTCGATGTCTGGCACGCGATGGTCGACATGCTGCGCAATGCCTTCGGCGTCATCAGCGCGGAGGAGAAGACCTTCATCCCCGAGATGGAGCAACCCCGCGCGATTCTTATCGCCCGCATCTGGCTTGCCATCTATGTCGCGACGATTGGTGCTGCGATTGCGATGGGCTCCATCCTGCCGTTGGTGCTGATTGGCCTGCCCAGGCTCTATGGCGCGTGGCATCATGTGCTGACCGGACTGTTGCAGCATGGGGGCCTCGCGGACAATGTCATCGACCACCGCCTGAACAGCCGAACGGTTCACATGAACCCCATCAGCCGCTTCATCTACTGGAACATGAACTATCACGTCGAGCATCACATGTTCCCGATGGTGCCTTACCACGCGCTGCCGCGCCTGCATGCGATGATCAAGCACGATCTGCCGGCGGCAAACCCGTCGATCTGGTCCGGCTATCGCGAGATGCTCCCGGCATTCCTGCGCCAGCTGCGCAATGAGGACTATTTCCTCAAGCGCGAACTGCCGGCGACGGCGCGTCCCTATCACGAGGAATTCCACGCCGAGCTTGCGCCGGCTGCCCAATAAACAACGCCAAGCATAAGCCTGGGAGGACAGGATGAGCGGAAATTGGATCGAGGTCTGTGCCGTCGAGGACATCGACGAAGAGGACGTGATGCGGTTCGATCACCAGGGCAGGACGTTCGCGGTCTATCGCAGCCCCGACGACGAGTTCTTCGCAACGGACGGGTTGTGCACGCACGAGCAGGTCCATCTGGCCGACGGTCTGGTCATGGACGAGGTCATCGAATGTCCCAAGCATAACGGCCGTTTCAACTACAAGACGGGACAGGCGAAGGGGGCGCCGGTTTGCGTCAACCTCGGCACCTATCCCGTGAAGGTCGAAGACGGTGCTGTCTTCATCTCGATCTGAGGAGGCTGTCATGACCCATTTCGTGATCATCGGGGCAGGGGAATGCGGCGCCCGCGCGGCATTTGCGCTGCGCGAAAAGGGATTTGACGGCGGGATCACGCTGATTGGAAGTGAGGCGCTTGCACCCTACGAGCGACCGCCGCTTTCGAAGGCGACCGATCAAGCGGCCGCGGAACCGAAATTCATTGCCGGACTGGAGAGATATGCCGCAGGCGGCATCAGTCTGCTGACCGGCCTGACGGTTCAGGCTCTCGATCCTGAAGCAAAGTCCGTTACGCTTTCCGATGGCCGTACCATTGCCTATGAAAAGTTGTTGCTCGCGACCGGCGCCCGTGCGCGGGTGCTTCCTGATATTGCCGAGGACAGCAAGCATATCCGCTCGCTACGCACCCACGCCGATGCGGTTGCACTTCGCAAGGCAATGGTGCCCGGGAAGCATATCGTGATCATTGGCGGCGGCTTTATCGGGCTGGAGCTTGCCGCGACGGCGCGTGCGCTCGGAACTGCCGTAACGGTCCTCGAGGGCCTGGAACGCGTGCTGAAGCGCGGCGTCCCGGAGGAGGTTGCCGGGGTGATCTGCGAACGGCATTCGCTCGAGGGCGTTGATATCCGTTGCGGGGTGGCGATCACGGGTATTGCGGAAGAAGACGAAAGGGCCCTTGTCCACCTGTCCGACGGCAACATGATCGGCGCGGACCTCGTGCTTATCGGCATCGGCGCCACTCCCAATACGGAGCTTGCCGCGCGCGCCGGTCTCACAATCGACAACGGCGTTGCCGTCGATGAATTTCTGCGCACCTCGGCGCCTGACATCTACGCAGCCGGCGACTGCTGTTCCTTCCCCCTCGCGATCTATGGCGGCCGGCGTGTACGGCTCGAATCCTGGCGGAATGCCCAAGAGCAGGGTGCACTCGCCGCCGCCAACATGATGGGGCTGGGCACAACTGTTTCCGCCGTTCCCTGGTTCTGGTCCGACCAGTATGACGTAACACTGCAGATCGCCGGCCTGGCGGAGGGCGCCGTCCAGCATCTGCGCCGCGACCTCGGAGACGGCGCTTTCATTCTCTTTCATCTCGATGAAGCCGGCAGGCTGCTGGCGGCCAGCGGCATCGGTCGCGGCAACGTGGTCGCGCGCGATATCCGGCTTGCCGAAATGCTGATTGCGGCGCGCGCGCATCCGGATCCGGCAGCGCTGATCGCCAGCAACGTCAAACTGAAATCCCTCCTGGCCGCCTGACTGGCTGCCGCATTCTCAAGGTATCGGCGATGGGCAAACAACTGCGACCGACTGTGCATGACCTCCTGGCGACGAAGGGCAAGCGGCAGCTCAGCATGCTGCGCGTCGTGTCGCTCGAAGAAGCCGAAGCGGCCGAGGCCGCCGGCATCGACCTGATTTCCGTTCCGCCGGAACTCCTTTTCGATCCGCGGTTCCGCGATGCCGCCCCGGGGCGTTTCACCATTCCGGGCGGTGAATACGGCCAGAGCGGCGCCACCACCGATGAGATCCTGCGCTCGGCGGTAAAGATGCGGGCGGCCTCCGCCGATGCCATCTATTGCGCCGCCAGTCTGCAGACGATCCGGCGGCTGCGCGACGAGCATATTCCGGTCTGCGGACACACGGGACTTATCCCGTCGCACGCCACATGGACGGGCGGCTTTCGCGCGGTCGGCAAGACGGCCGAAACGGCGGCTCTCGTCTACAAGCAGGTGAAGGATCTGGAGGCAGCAGGCGCCTTCAGTGCGGAGATCGAGGTCGTGCCGGCCGAGGTGGCGGCAGCGATTTCGCAACGCACCTCCATGCTCATGATCTCCATGGGCGCCGGCAGCGGATGCGACGCCCAATATCTCTTCTCCGAGGATGTGCTGGGCCTCAACCGCGGCCACTATCCGCGCCATGCCAAGGTCTATCGCAACCTCGCGGCCGAGTATGACCGGCTCCAGGCCGAACGGATCGCGGCATTCCGCGAATACGCCACCGACATCGCCAGCGGCGCCTATCCGGAGGAACGGCATCGCGTGTCTGTCGATGTGGAGGAGTTGGAGAGGTTTTTGTCTCGGCTTTAGGTGGCCGGAGACCAAAAGCGTTTCTCTCCTCATCGCCTGACTACCTCGCTGGCACGTGGAAATGATTGCCGCCCAGTGGGTCGAGAAGGCGCGCGTGACCGCCGGCAAGGCAGATCGAGCTATTCGGGTGGGGGATCGGGGTATATACTTCACGATCATCGTGTTGGCGGAGGGGAACCGATGCGTGGGCTGATTGGAAGCGTGCTCATCTATCTGGGTGCTCTCGCCACCACGCAAGGCGGGCCACTTCACGAGGCGGTGAAGAGCGGCGACCTGACTGCCATCGCGGCCGCCCTCGACGCCGGGGCTGACATCGAAGAGCAGGACAAGGGAGCCACTCCTCTTTTCCTGGCCATTCGTAGCGAACATCCCGAAGCGGCAGAGTTGCTGATCAAGCGCGGCGCCAACGTGAACAAGGAGTCGGCGATCGGTCTACCGATCACCGGTGCCGTCCTGAACAACTCCGTCGTTCTCATGCGAGTGCTCTTGGCGCATGGTGCTGATCCCAATACCGCAGCTAGGGGTGAGCGAATGCTGCACTTCGCTGTGGCGAACGGTTGTCTCGATTGCGTTAAAGTGCTTGTTGAAGCTGGCGCGGACGTCAACGCCATATGGGTGCGGGGAGATCCGGCGCGTCTGCCGGCCATCATCACGCCCTACCACCTTGCAAGGCGCGACAACCACCCTGAGATCGCAGCTTATCTGTTGGCTCATGGCGTCATCATTCAAAAACCCGAACCGATTTCCGCCAAGCTGGCAAACGGTGACCCGACAAAGGGCGCGGCGTTCTTTGTCTCCAACTGCGCCACGTGTCATGCAACAAAGGCGCAGAGCGGATCCACAAGGTGGCCGAATCTGTGGAAGGTTGTCGGGCGCGACAAGGCATCGGCCAATTTCAACCGCTACTCCCAGACCCTATTGGCGTGGGAGGGGTCCTGGACGTACGAGGACCTTAACATTTTTCTCGCCGGTCCTACCCTCACAACCCCAGGCGTAAACATGGAGATTCGTGGCGCGCCTGATGAAACCGATCGACTGAACGTGATCGCATATCTGCGAACGCTCAGCGACGCGCCGGTTCCGTTGCCCTGAACTCAGGGGCGGAAGCGTCCAGTATGACACGGCGACTGAAAAACAATGGTGATCCCGACGCGATTCGAACGCGTGACCCTCAGATTAGGAATCTGATGCTCTATCCTGCTGAGCTACGGGACCACTTGAGCGTCATGCATACAAAAGGCTTGGCCGGAAGCCAAGCTCTTTTGCATGTATGACTGTCGTCAGATTTCAGGCGCCGAGGCGCTGTTCGGCGAGCCGCACCCAGTAGGAAATGCCGTGGGCGATGGTTTCGTCGTTGAAGTCATAGGCGGGGTTGTGCAGGCCGGCCGTATCGCCGTTGCCGATGAAGATGAAGGCGCCGGGACGGGCATTCAGCATATAGGAGAAATCCTCGCCGCCCATCATCGGGTCGATCTCCGCATTGACGTTGCCCGCGCCTGCGATCTCGCCGGCGATTCGGACGGCGTGGCCGGTTTCCGTCGCGTGGTTGAAGGTGACGGGATAATTCCGGTTGAAGTCGATATCGACCTCGGCGCCGTGGGCGGCAACGAGGCCGTTGACCACCTGCTTCAAGCGGGTTTCGGCGAGGTTGCGCACTTCTTCGTCGAGCGTGCGCACGGTGCCGGCGATCGTCGCGTCGTTCGGGATGACGTTGTGGGCGAAGCCCGCGTTGAACTTGGTGACCGAGACGACGACGGAACGCAGCGGATCGACATTGCGGGAGGCAATCAGCTGCAGATTGCTGACGATCTGCGCGCCGATGGCGATCGGGTCGATCGTGCGGTGCGGCTGGGCCGCATGGCCGCCGCGGCCCTTGATGGTGATGGTGAATTCGTCGGTGGCGGCCATGATCGCGCCGCTACGGATGGCAAAGTGCCCGACAGGAAGACCCGGCAGATTGTGCATGCCGTAGACCTCTTCGATGCCGAAGCGCTCCATCATGCCGTCCTTGACCATCAGGTTGCCACCGCCGCCGCCTTCTTCCGCGGGCTGGAAGATGACCGCGATGTTGCCGTTGAAGTTGCGCGTCTCGGCCAGATATTTCGCAGCACCAAGCAGCATGGCCGTATGACCGTCATGGCCGCAGGCATGCATCTTGCCCGGAGTGGTCGAAGCCCAGGGCTTGCCGCTGATTTCGGTGAGCGGCAGCGCGTCCATGTCAGCACGCAAACCGATGGTGCGCCCGCCCTCGCCCTTGCCTTTGATCAGGCCGACGACGCCGGTCCTGCCGATGCCGGGGACGATCTCGTCGACGCCGAATTCCTTGAGTTTTTCAGCCACGAAGGCGGCGGTGTTCTCGACCGCAAAAAGAAGTTCGGGGCGTGCATGGATATGCCGGCGCCACTCTGTCACCTCGTCTTGAAGTTCGGCGGCTCTGTTCAAAATCGGCATGTCAGCTTCCTGTCGTGAAATCGAAACGGGGACGGGATCGGGTCGCAAGGACACGATGCCGCAGAAATAACTTAATCAAGGCCCTTTGCCATGTCATGGCCATATACGTTAAATAGGGGAAACTTTCGAGACTTCCGGACATCTTTAAGGACGAACCGTGTTGACGCGCCACAACCGTTTGCTTGCCGCCTTGCGGCCGCTTTCAATCGTAGCTTCCGCAGCCGCCATCGCGCTCTCCGCCTCCGCTCAGGCCTATGCGAATCCGCATATTCTGGTGGATGTGCAGAGCGGCCGCGTGCTGGAGCACGAGGAAGCCTTCCGCAAATGGTATCCGGCTTCGCTCACCAAGCTGATGACCGTCTATACGGTTTTCGACGCGGTTCGCGCTGGCCAGATCAGCCTCGATACCCCCATCGTCATGAGCAAGCGGGCGGCAGCCCAGCCGCCGGCAAAGATGTATTTCAAGCCGGGACAGAAGCTGACGCTCGACAGCGCGCTGAAGATCCTGATGGTCAAGTCGGCAAACGACATTGCGGTTGCCGTTGCCGAGGCCCTCGGCGGCACGCAGGAAGCCTTTGTGCTGAAGATGAATGCCGAGGCGGCGAAGCTCGGCATGACCGACTCGCATTTCGTCAATCCGAACGGCCTGCCCGGCAAGGGCCAGTATACGACGGCGCGCGATCTTGCGGTCCTTTCGGTGGCGCTTCGTCGCGAGTTCCCGCAATACGCCGGATACTTCTCGCTTGAAGGCATCACGACGGGCACCAAGAACGTGCCGAGCATCAACGTCCTGATCGGTCGTTTTGCCGGCGCGGACGGCATGAAAACCGGCTTCATCTGTGCCTCGGGCTTCAACCAGATCGGTTCGGCGACGCGCAACGGTCGCACCTTGATCTCCGTCGTGCTCGGCACGGACAGTCTTGCGGCGCGGGCGGATGCCTCCGCCGACCTGCTGCAAAAGGGCTTCACGTCGCAGTTTGCCGCGCCCGATACGCTCAGTTCCTTACGGCCCTATGGCCCGGGTCAGGATCAGGTCGCCGACATTACCGCCGATATCTGCAGCGCCAAGGGCGCCAAGGTCCGCAGCGAAACGCGCGACGAAGTGGGCCGCATGAAGGTTCAGTCGCCCTATATCCAGGAAATGGACCACGACCCCAACTTCGTCTTCGCAGGACTGATCCCGGGCCAGAACGAGCCGCAGCCGGACAAGTTGGCGACCGCGGATACCGCGGGAACGATTGCCAAGGTCCCGGTTCCGCTGCCACGCCCGACCACTTTCTGAGGTCTCTTTGACATGAGCGCTGCTTCCGATCGGGTACCGGTCGCCATCCTGACCGGCTTTCTCGGCGCCGGTAAATCCACGTTGCTGAACCGGATCCTCAAGGATCCGGCGATGAAGGAGGCTGCGGTGATCATCAACGAGTTCGGCGATGTCGGGATAGATCACCTGCTGGTGGAAAGCTCGGGCGACGCGATCATCGAACTGTCGGACGGCTGCCTCTGCTGCACGGTGCGCGGAGAGCTCGTCGATACCCTGGCAAATCTCATGGATGCGGTACAGACGGGCCGCGTCAAGCCGGTGAAGCGCGTCGTGATCGAGACGACCGGCCTTGCCGATCCGGCACCGGTCATGCAGGCGATCATGGGCAACCCCATCATCGCCACCAATTTCGACCTCGATGGCGTCGTGACGGTGGTCGATGCAGTCAACGGCTCGCAGACCCTCGACAATCACGAGGAGGCGGTGAGGCAGGCCGCGGTTGCCGATCGGCTGATTCTCTCCAAGCGGACGATGGCTTCGCCGGAAGTGTTGCAGGCACTGGAAGCGCGTCTCGATGCGCTCAATCCGCGTGCCGCATTGATGGATGCCGACAGCGCCGAAGCAGGGCAGGTGGGTGTGCTCGTCAACGGCCTCTACGATCCGGCAAGCAAGATTGCCGACGTCGGGCGTTGGCTGCGGGACGAGGATGCGCATGAGGCGCATCACCAGCATGACCATCATCACCATGGTGCTGACGACCATCACCACCATCATCACGGGCACGATCACCAGGACCCGCATGATGTGAACCGCCACGATAGCTCGATCCGATCCTTCTCGATCATCGAGGACAAGCCGATCGATCCGATGGCACTAGATATGTTCATCGATCTCTTGCGTTCGGCGCACGGCGACAAGCTGCTGCGGATGAAGGCGATCGTCGCGGTCTCGGACCGTCCCGATCGGCCGCTGGTGCTTCACGGCGTGCAGAGCATCTTCCATCCGCCATCGCGCCTGCCGGCTTGGCCTGACCCTCAGGACCGGCGCACGCGCATGGTGCTGATCACCAAGGATCTGCCGGAAGCCTTCGTCAAGGATCTCTTCGACGCGTTTCTCGGCAAGCCGCGCATCGACACACCGGATCGCACCGCGCTGCACGACAATCCGCTTGCCGTACCGGGCATGCGATTCTGATTTTAACCCTGAAAGGCTCTATCCCTTGCGGATGAGGAAGCGGTGGCCGCCTTCCGTCTTCTCAGCTTCGATCAGTTCGTGGCCGTCTTCATTGCAGAAATGAGGGATGTCGATGCCAGCGAGCGGATCTGTCGTGTCGACGCGGATCAGTGAGCCGCTCGGAAGGGAGGACATCTTGCGGCGGGTCTTCAGCACCGGAAGCGGGCATTTCAGCCCGCGTAGGTCATAGAGGATGGCGCTCACGCCGTCAGTCCCTGCCCCAGAATTTCCAGAACGGCTTCTTCGAGGCGACTTCCACCGGTTGGGGTTGTTCCACCGGCGCGAATGCCAGCGGGCTCGGCGTTGGGATCGGAACCTGAGCCGGAACGGCAGCGGCGACGGCAATTTCCTTTGCTTCGGAGGATGCCGGCGTAGCATTGGGCGCCGCATTTGCGGCAACCGCGGACGCGGTTTTGCTCGCCATCATCTCTTCGAGGTCCGCGACCTTGACCATCTTACCCGCCTCCAGCGAGGTGCCGGTCGGTGCGTAGGCCAGTTCTCGACCCTTGCGCAGCTTGGCGACCACGGCCTTGCGCTCTGCCTCGCTCGGATCGTACCAGGCCATGCCGTCATACTTCTTCATGGCCTTGGCGTGGTCGGCATCGTAGGTCTTGCCGTAGGAGGCAAGCGCGGCGGTCAGCGCCGGCGGCGTCGACATTGCCGGGCACTTGCCGGCCGGATTGAACTCGCCATTGTCGGTTGCCTGCTGGTTGAAGACGTATTTCTTCTCGCAGAAATTCACCTCGGGAGGACGCTTGGTGACCTCGAAATTGTCGTAGCCAACCTTCAGCATGTTCCAGAACTCGATGTTCGGGTTCAGGCGATGGCGCACCATGTTTTCCGCGGTCATGCGGAAGGGGAAGGCCTGAAGCTGCACTGTCGACTGGCCGCCCGCAAAGGCGTCGCGGGCAAAGGCGTAGATCTCCAGCACCTGCTGGTCGGTCATCGAGTAGCAGCCCGACGAAGAGCAGGCGCCGTGAATCATCAGGTTGGTGCCATTGTGGCCGTTCACAGCGTCATAGCGGTTCGGAAAGCCGGTGTTGATCGCGAGGTAGTATTTGGAGTTCGGATTGAGATTGGCGCGCGTCAGGTTGTAGAAGCCTTCCGGGGCCTGCCGGTCGCCCTCTTTTACCTTCGGGCCGAGGCGGCCCGACCAGGCGCAGATCTTGTAGTCGGCGATCTTGTCGAAGCGATTGTCGGTTTTCGCCTTCCAGATCTCCAGCGCGCCTTCTTCCTTGAAGATGCGGATCATGATCGGCGAGTTGCGCTGCATGCTCTTGGCCGACATCTCGGACAGGATGCGTGGCGGCAATGGCTGCTCGACCTTGTTCTTGACGCTGGAAAGATCGACCTGCGCGGTTTCCAATGCATCGTTGCAGCCGGCCAAAGCCAGCGCCATCAGGGAAACATATGCAAAATTACGAATGCGCATTCAATAAAGCCCATCAACAGTATGCAACCCGGCCCCGGCAAGCGGAGCGAATCATAGGCTGACTATGGTTCACAAACTCTTAGCAGCCTATGAAGCGCGCTCGCGTCCCCCGCAAGTAGTAATGTTATTGATAACATTATTGTGGCCAAGGTTTGGCCTCATTCACGGCGCAGCCGCGCGTTTGTGCATTACAAATTGCGGCCCATGTTGAGGAATTTCTGCCGACGCTCGTTGCGAAGCTGCTCGCCGGTGCGGTTGGAAAGCTCGCCCAGAGCTTTGGCAATGACGTCGCCGGTCGTGGCGATCACGCTGTCCGGATCGCGATGCGCGCCGCCGAGCGGCTCGCTGATGATGCCGTCGATGATGCCAAGCGATTTCAGGTCCTCGGACGTGATCTTCATGTTGGTGGCGGCTTCCTTGGCGCGGGCGGAATCGCGCCAGAGGATCGAGGCTGCACCTTCCGGCGAGATGACGCTGTAGATCGCATGTTCCAGCATGTAGACGCGGTTGCCGGTGGCGATCGCGATTGCGCCCCCCGAGCCGCCTTCGCCGATGACGACGGAGACGATCGGCACCTTCACAGACAGACACATTTCCGTCGAGCGGGCGATGGCTTCGGCCTGGCCGCGCTCTTCGGCGCCGACGCCCGGATAGGCGCCTGCCGTATCGACGAGCGTGATGACCGGAAGGCCGAAGCGGTCAGCCATCTCGAGAACGCGGATCGCCTTACGATAGCCTTCGGGGCGGGCGCTGCCGAAATTGTGCTTCAGGCGGCTCTTCGTGTCGTTGCCCTTTTCCTGCCCCAGCACGGCGACGGGCTGGCCACGGAAGCGGGCAAGCCCGGCCTGGATCGCGGCATCCTCGGAAAACTTGCGGTCGCCAGCGAGCGGCGTGAATTCCTCAAACAGCGTCTTGGCATAGTCGACGAAATGCGGTCGCTGCGGATGGCGCGCAACCTGCGTCTTCTGCCAGGCGTTGAGCTTCGAGTAGATGTCGACCATCGCTTCGCGAACGCGAACTTCGAGCCTGCCGATTTCATCTGACGTGTCGATGCTCTCGTCTTCCGTGGCGAGCTTCTTCAGTTCGATGATCTTGCCTTCGAGGTCGGAGATCGGCTTTTCGAAGTCGAGATAGTTGTGCATGAGGTGCGTTTCCGTTCCTTTGCCCGGGCTAGTTTGATGAGCTCGCCCTTTGTCGCCGGTCCTATTCCTGCTTTTTGGCCTGTTTGGCAAGGGGGTGGTGCGTTTGGACCAGTTGTTGAAGCCGTTCCTCCAACACATGCGTATAGATTTGCGTGGTTGAAATGTCCGAGTGGCCGAGCAGTTCCTGTACGACGCGAAGATCCGCGCCATTGGCGAGAAGATGGCTTGCAAATGCATGCCGCATGACATGCGGCGAAATCATAGATGGGGTGAGACCTGCCCGGATCGCAAGATTTTTCAAGTCACGCGCGAAAACCTGACGCGGCAGATAGCCCTCCTTGGACGCTGCGGGAAACAGCCAGGGGCTTTCCTGGGGCGCTTTGGCGGCGTCGTTTTCAGCGGCGAGCATACGGCCGTAGAGCTTGAGCGCCACGATCGCCGACTGCGATAGCGGCACAAGCCGTTCCTTGTTGCCCTTGCCGCGGATCATCAGGAAGCGTCCGTCCTGGTCGAGCACGCGGGCCGGAAGCGAGACGAGTTCGCTGACGCGCATGCCGGTTGCGTAGAGCAGTTCGAGCAGGGCCAGCATGCGAAGGCGCTGCAACTGACCGGGCGCGGGGTCCTGAGCCTCGGCTTCCGCCTGCTCGAGCAACCGGCCAACTTCGTCGACCCCCATTGTTTTCGGCAGCGCCCGGCCCTTCTTCGGCGCATCGAGAACGCCGGTCGGATCGTCGGTGCGCAGGCCCTCGGCGTAGAGGAACTTGTAAAACTGGCGCATTGCCGCCAGCCGCCGCGCCTGCGAGGAAGGCTTGAAGCCTTGGGCAGCGAGAGAAGAGAGATAGGCCGAAAGATCCGCTGACGCTGCCTCCAGCAGACGGACTCCCTTGCCGTTCAGGAAGCCGTGCAGATCGTCAAGATCCCGCTCATAGGAAGAGAGTGTATTGGCCGCAGCACCCCGCTCCGCGCTCATCATTTCCAGAAAGGCTTCGACGTGAACCCAGCCGAGATCCTTCATCGTCTCACTTCTTGGGCGGGTTGATGGCGCCGGTGGCCGGAGGATTGACCCGCTCGGACGGAAGTCGGATCGTCACGTCGCGCTCCTGTGGCTCGACAAAAGCAACCAATGCCCACATCGTTCCGTATATCGCACCGGCGATGATCGCCAATATGGCGAGAAAACGGAACAGACTCGGCATTCAGCGACTCCATGGCTCTGCTTCTTTATGAAGAAGCATGTTTGCAAGTGCAAGAAGGTGCATTTGGACCACGTTTCCCTTGCCCGCGACTTGACGCTACACCTGCATTTGTCGATACCGTTCGCAAACAAAGTGTGAATGGACCAATGAGCGACCCAGTTCTGACCGTTGCCGAAAGCTTGAAAGACAGGGCTCGTGCTGCGCTCGGTTCTCGTAATCTGATCCTCGTCGGATTGATGGGCGCGGGCAAGTCCTCCGTCGGCCGGATCGTCGCGCATCAGCTCGGCATCCCTTTCGTCGATAGCGACGCCGAGATCGAGAGGGTCTCCCGCATGTCCATCGGTGAGCTCTTCGCCGCCTATGGCGAAGAAGAATTCCGGTCGCTCGAAACCCGCGTCATGAAACGCCTGTTGAAGAACGGTCCGCGGGTGGTCTCCACCGGCGGCGGCGCCTTCATCAACGACCGGACGCGCAAGCACATCAAGAAGGGCGGCGTCTCCGTCTGGCTGAAGGCCGACCTCGACGTTCTCTGGGAGCGGGTCAACAAGCGTGACACGCGGCCGCTGCTCAAGACCGAGAATCCCAAGCAGACCCTCGAAAACCTGATGAATGCGCGTTATCCGGTCTACGAGCTCGCCGACCTCACCGTCCTCTCGCGCGATGTGCGCAAGGAACTGATGGCGGAAGAAGTACTCAAAGCCGTGATCGACGCCCGAACCGAAAGTGCAGCCTGATGAATGCTGATGCCTCCGCCTCCGAACGCAAGGTTCACGTACCGCTCGGAGAGCGCGCCTACGATATCCTGATCGGGCCGGGCCTGATCGCACGCGCCGGTACTGAGATCGCCTCACGCCTGAAGGGCCGCAAGGCGGCTGTCATCACCGACGCACATGTGGCGCCGCTCTATCTGGATGCGCTGGTTCAAAGCCTCGAGGCGGCGGGCATCGCGTCCGCGACCCTCGTGCTTCCGGCGGGCGAGAAGACCAAGAGCTTCGAGCACCTGATGACCGTTTGCGACAAGGTCCTCGAAGCGCGGATCGAGCGCAACGACTACGTCATCGCCCTTGGCGGCGGGGTTATCGGCGACCTCACGGGCTTTGCGGCCGGCATCGTGCGCCGCGGCGTGCGTTTCGTGCAGGTTCCGACCTCGCTGCTGTCGCAGGTCGATTCCTCGGTCGGCGGCAAGACGGGTATCAACAGCCGCCACGGCAAGAACCTGATCGGCGTTTTTCATCAGCCGGATCTGGTGCTCGCCGATACCGATGTCCTGAATTCGCTGAGCGCTCGCGAGTTTCGCGCCGGCTACGCCGAGGTCGCGAAATACGGACTGATCGACAAGCCTGATTTCTTCTCCTGGCTGGAAGCCAACTGGCAGGCGGTTTTTGCCGGCGGTGCCGCGCGCATCGAGGCGATCGCCACCAGCTGTCAGGCAAAGTCGGATGTCGTCGTTGCCGACGAGCGCGAAACTGGACAACGGGCGCTCCTCAATCTCGGCCACACCTTCGGCCACGCATTGGAAGCGGCGACCGCTTATGACAGTTCGCGCCTCGTTCATGGCGAAGGCGTTTCGATCGGCATGGTCCTGGCGCACGAGTTCTCGGCGCGCATGAACCTGGCGAGCCCTGATGACGCCCGCCGTGTCGAGACCCACCTAAAGGCCGTCGGCCTGCCCACCCGCATGTCTGAAATTCCGGGAGCGCTGCCGCCGGCCGAAGTGCTGATGGACGCGATTGCCCAGGACAAGAAGGTGAAGGGCGGCAAGCTGACCTTCATCCTGACCCGCGGCATCGGGCAGTCCTTCGTCGCCGATGACGTACCTGCCTCGGAAGTGCTGAGCTTCCTCAAGGAGAAACACCCGCAATGACCCTCGACGGCACGTTGGCATTTTTTTCCGCATACTGGCCGGAAATTGTCTCCATCGTAGCTCTCGTCCTCATGTCGGCGTTCTTCTCCGGCTCGGAAACCGCGCTGACGGCGGTCTCCCGCAGCCGCATCCACACACTCGAAGCCAACGGCGAGGAACGCGCGGGAATCGTGCGACAGCTCATCGAACGCCGCGACCGGCTGATTGGCGCGCTGCTCATCGGCAACAACCTCGCCAACATCCTGTCCTCGTCGCTGGCGACCAGCCTGTTTCTTGGCGTATTCGGTAACTCCGGCGTGGCGCTTGCTACCTTGGCGATGACCGTCATCCTGGTCATCTTCGCCGAAGTGCTGCCGAAGAGCTGGGCGATTTCCACCCCCGATCGGTTTGCGTTGAACACGGCCCCTGCAGTCAAGATGTTTGTCGCCGTCGTCGGTCCGGTTTCGTCCTTTGTGAATGCGATCGTTCGCCGGATATTGTCGCTCTTCGGCATCAATCTCTCGCGCGAAGTCTCGATGCTCTCCGCGCACGAAGAGTTGCGCGGCGCCGTCGATCTGCTGCATCGCGAAGGGTCGGTGGTGAAGGCGGACCGCGACCGTCTGGGCGGCGTCCTTGATCTCGGCGAACTCGAGCTCTCCGACATCATGGTCCACCGCACCGCGATGCGGGCGATCAATGCCGACGATCCGCCCGAGGTCGTCGTACGGACAATCCTTGAAAGCCCCTTTACCCGCATGCCGCTCTGGCGTGGCACGACGGATAATATTATTGGCGTTGTTCATGCGAAGGATCTTCTGAGGGCGCTTGCCGAGCCGAATGTCGAGCCGGAGAATCTCGACATTTCGAAGATCGCCCAGAAGCCCTGGTTTGTGCCCGATAGCACCAGTCTCGAGAACCAGCTCAACGCCTTCCTGCGCCGCAAGCAGCACTTTGCCGTCGTCGTCGACGAATATGGCGAGGTGCAGGGCATCGTGACACTGGAGGACATTCTGGAAGAGATTGTCGGCGATATTTCCGACGAGCACGACATCGAGATGCAGGGCGTGCGGCAGGAGGCCGACGGCTCGATCGTCGTCGATGGAACGGTGCCGATCCGCGACCTCAATCGGGCGCTCGACTGGCATCTGCCGGATGAGGAGGCGACGACGATCGCCGGCCTTGTCATCCACGAATCCATGACCATTCCGGAAGAGCGCCAGGCCTTCACCTTTCATGGGAAGCGCTTCATCGTCATGAAGCGCGAGAAGAACCGTATCACCAGGCTTCGTATCCGCTCGGCCGAGGAGGACGGGGCGAAGCCGGCCTAACCTTCGCCGATCTGGCCGAGGGGGCCGGCGGCACATTTTTGATGGGATTTCACATGCTTGATATTATCTGGCGCTCTGTGATCATCGGTATCGGCGCGACCGCGCTCATGGATATCTGGACCGTGCTCTACGGCGTCATGTCTGGTGGCGGGCTGCCGAATTGGGCGCCGGCCGGGCGCTGGTTCAAGGAAGTGGCCAAGGGCCGCGTCTTTCACGACGACATCAATGCCGCCGAACCTTATCGGCACGAGCAGGCGCTCGGCTGGATTGGTCATTATGCCGTCGGCATCATCTACGGGCTGCTGCTGGTGCTGATCGTCGGTTCCGCCTGGCTCGATACGCCGACTTTCCTGCCGGCGTGGATCTTTGCCATCGTCGCCGTCGGCGCCGGCTGGCTCCTGATGCAGCCGGGCATGGGGCTCGGAGTGGCGGCATCGAAGACGCCCAATCCGAACAAGGTGCGCGTTCTCAATCTCGTCGCGCATACCTTCTTCGCGCTCGGGCTCTACGGCACGGCGCTCCTCATCCGCTAAGTCTTCGCGGCGCTCTTGGGAGAGCGCCGCCCAGTTCCTATATGCAGGCAGTCGCCTACCAGCGCACCGGTTCGCCCGGGGCTGCCGGTTCGACGGCGAGTGCATGCAATCCGGCATCCAGTTCTGGCTTCAGGAGCTCCGTGATCGCGCGGTGCCGTGCCAGGCGTGGCATGCCGGCAAACTTGGCGGAGATGATCCGCACCCGGATATGGGTCTCGCCGGTGCCCGTCATGTCAGGCTGATGGCCCGCATGAAGATGGCTTTCGTTGATGACGCTGAGGCGCTCCGGCGCGAACGCGGCGGTCAGCTTTTCTTCGATGCGGGTCTGCAGTGTCATGGTCTCGTTTGCTTTGCGAAAAAGGTTCCCACCAAGCCAGCAACATTCCGGTTTGTCAATTCTTGTTGTCGCCTCTTCGCAGGCCCATAATTAGTGCCGTCATGAGACTCGATTCCAAATATTTCGACCGCATCCGCACCCGCCGCAAACGCGAGCAGGAAACCGAACAGGCACCCCCTGCCTGTCAGTGGGATGGCTGCGACAAAAAAGGCGTGCATCGCGCTCCCGTCGGACGCAATGCCGAGGGACAATTCTTCCTGTTCTGCTTCGAGCACGTCAAGGAATACAACAAGGGCTACAACTACTTCTCCGGCCTTTCCGACGGCGAGATCGCGCGCTACCAGAAGGAAGCGATCACCGGCCATCGCCCGACCTGGACGGTCGGCGTCAACAAGGCCGCCAAGAACAGCCCGCTGCACTCCGATATGCGCTCGGGCTCCTACCGGGTTCGCGATCCCTTCGGCTTCGTCAACGGCACCAAGGGGAGCGGCCCGCGCTTTCCCGAGCAGCGCAAGCTGAAAAGCCTGGAAGCCAAGGCCTTCGACACGATGGGACTTGATGCCAGTGCCACCTCCTCGGAGATCAAGAGCCGCTACAAGGAGCTGGTCAAGAAGCACCATCCCGACGCCAATGGCGGCGACCGCGGTTCGGAAGAACGCTTCCGCGCCGTCATCCAGGCCTATCAATTATTGAAGCAGAACGGTTTTTGTTAATTCCCGTCCTTGCTCTTGGTCTTCAATCAGGTATGGTCCCAAATCGGCTGAGGCCGCAGGCAACCGCGGCATAAGTTTCTGCGTTTGTCCCACAGGCGCCTCGGCCACTTCCGGGCGCGGCGTTTCTTGTCCGGGACTTTGTTCAAGAATGCTCGCTAGCGGTAGATTATCGCCCCCGAGGTTTCGTTTCAGTCCCGGAGAAGCATCGCCGACGTTCCGACATGAACGAGCGCGGGGTAAACTGCGGCGTCATGGTTGCGAAATGGGCTGAGACAGTATGGCCGGGTGTCGGGCACCCGCCTTGGAGACATGATGAGCAAGATTGACCTTGATATTTCGGAGCTTCCGGACACCACCGTTTCGGTCAGGGAGGTCTTTGGTATCGATTCCGACATTCGCGTGCCGGCCTACAGCCAGGGCAGCGCCTATGTTCCGGACCTCGACCCCGACTATCTCTTCGACCGCGAGACGACGCTCGCCATTCTTGCCGGCTTCGCCCATAACCGACGCGTGATGATTTCCGGCTATCACGGCACGGGTAAGTCCTCGCACATCGAACAGGTCGCCGCCCGCCTCAACTGGCCCTGCGTGCGTATCAACCTCGACAGCCATGTCAGCCGTATCGACCTCGTCGGCAAGGACGCGATCGTGCTCAAGGACGGCCTGCAGGTCACCGAATTCAAGGACGGCATCCTGCCCTGGGCCTACCAGCACAATGTCGCGCTCGTCTTCGACGAATACGATGCCGGCCGCCCTGATGTCATGTTCGTCATCCAGCGCGTGCTGGAATCGTCCGGCCGTCTGACGCTGCTCGACCAGAGCCGTGTCATCCGTCCGCACCCGGCCTTCCGCCTGTTTGCGACCGCAAACACGATTGGTCTCGGTGACACGACCGGCCTCTATCACGGCACGCAGCAGATCAACCAGGCGCAGATGGACCGCTGGTCGATCGTCACGACGCTGAACTACCTGCCGCACGACCATGAAGTGAACATCGTCGCTTCCAAGGTGAAGAGCTTCGGGAAGAACAAGGAAGGTCGCGATATTGTCTCCAAGATGGTGCGCGTCGCCGATCTGACCCGCGCTTCCTTCATGAACGGTGACCTGTCGACCGTCATGAGCCCGCGTACGGTTATCACCTGGGCCGAGAATGCCGAGATTTTCGGTGACATCGCCTTCGCTTTCCGCACCACCTTCCTCAACAAGTGCGACGAGCTGGAGCGTCCGTTGGTTGCCGAGCATTACCAGCGCGCCTTCGGCGTCGAGCTGAAGGAAAGCGCCGCCAACATCGTCCTGGAGGCCTAAGGCCGACCGATCATGGCTGCTCGCGGTGACAATTCGAAAGCAAAGCCCGGCTCGCCTGTCGACGTCGAGCCGTTGCGCCGGGCGATAACCGGCAGCGTGCGCGCGATCGCCGGCGACGGCGACGTCGAGGTGACCTTCGCCAATGAACGCCCTGGAATGACGGCCGAAAGGATCCGTCTGCCGGAGCTTTCCAAGCGCCCGACCATGCGTGAGCTGGCGATTACGCGCGGTCTCGGCGACTCGATGGCGCTGCGGCTTGCATGCCACGATGACAAGGTTCATGCGACGATGGCCCCGCAAGGCTCCGACGCGCGGGCAATCTTCGACGCCGTCGAGCAGGCGCGCGTGGAATCGATCGGTGCGCTGCGGATGGAAGGCGTCGCCACGAATCTCCGGACGATGACCGACGAGAAATACTCCAAGGCGAATTTTTCCGGCATCGAGCGGCAGGAAGACGCGCCGATCGGCGAAGCGATGGCCATGATGGTGCGTGAGAAGCTGACGGGCGAGAAGCCGCCAGCCTCCGCCGGCAAGGTGCTCGACCTCTGGCGCTCGTTCATCGAGGAGAAGGCTGGGTCCGACCTCGACGACCTTCCCTCCGTCATCGGCGACCAGCAGGCCTTTTCCAAGGTGATCCGCCACATGCTCTCCGCCATGGAAATGGCGGAAGAGTACGGTGACGACGACAGTCAGCCGGAGTCCGACGATGAATCGGAGCAGGAAGACCAGCCGAATGGCGACGAGCAGGATCAGGACGAGGTCGATGACGATGCGGGTTCGGATGCCGCGCCCGTAGAGGACAGCGAGGTCGCCGACGAGCAGATGGAGGACGGCGAGACTGAAGGCGCCGAAATCTCCGACGACGACATGCAGGATGAAGGCGAGGAAGATTCCGAGACGCCGGGCGAGACCCGCCGTCCGAACACGCCCTTCGACGACTTCAACGAGAAGGTCGACTACCACGTCTTCACCGAGGAGTTCGACGAGACGATTACCGCCGAAGAGCTTTGCGATGCGGCCGAGCTCGAGCGCCTGCGGGCCTTCCTCGACAAGCAGCTGGCGCACCTGCAGGGCGCGGTCGGTCGACTGGCCAACCGCCTGCAGCGCCGCCTGATGGCGCAGCAGAACCGGTCCTGGGATTTCGATCTCGAGGAAGGCTACCTCGACCCGGCACGCCTGACGCGCATGATCATCGACCCGATGCAGGCGCTCTCCTTCAAGATGGAGCGCGACACGCAGTTCCGCGACACGGTCGTGACGCTCCTGATCGATAACTCGGGCTCGATGCGCGGTCGCCCGATCACGGTCGCGGCCACCTGCGCCGATATCCTGGCCCGTACGCTCGAGCGCTGCGGCGTCAAGGTCGAGATCCTGGGCTTCACGACGAAGGCCTGGAAGGGCGGACAGGCGCGCGAGAAGTGGCTTGCCAGCGGCAAGCCGCAGACACCGGGCCGTCTCAACGATCTGCGTCACATCATCTACAAGTCGGCTGATGCGCCATGGCGCCGCGCGCGCAGCAATCTCGGCCTGATGATGCGCGAGGGCCTGCTCAAGGAAAACATCGACGGCGAGGCGCTGATCTGGGCGCATAATCGCCTGCTGGCACGGCGCGAACAGCGCCGCATCCTGATGATGATCTCCGACGGAGCGCCGGTTGACGACTCGACGCTGTCGGTCAATCCGGGCAACTACCTGGAGCGCCATCTGCGTGCCGTCATCGACCGGATCGAGACGCGCTCACCGGTAGAGCTTCTGGCAATCGGCATCGGCCATGACGTGACGCGCTATTACAGGCGCGCCGTCACCATCGTCGATGCGGACGAGCTGGCTGGTGCCATGACCGAGCAGCTTGCGTCGCTGTTCGAAGACAAGACCGCCCAGCCGCGGGGCGGTCGCCTCCGCCGCGCCGGCTAACCGCGAAAGGACGCTTTCTGGATGCTCCGGAAGCCCTTCGCCAGCCTGATATCAATTGCTTTCGGGCTGGCGGCTCTCATGTCGCCGGCGCTCGCCGAGGGCGACGTCGAGGTCCGCAGCCGCGTCATCACCGATTTCAAGATCGGTTCCGATGAGACCAAGTTCGGCTCTCTCGAATTTCTCGGCGGGCTGGAGATGGTCTCGCCGCAGCGGCTGTTCGGCTCTCTGTCGTCGATCCGGTTTCGATCGGACAAGACGCATTTCGTCGGAGTGCTGGACACCGGTCACTGGATGACCGGCCGTATCGAACGCGATCCGCAGGGGCGCCTGTCGGGTCTCGCCGATGTCGCCATCACGCCGATGAAGAACCGCGTGGGGCGCAGCTTCGAAGGCAAGGGGTATATGGATGCCGAGGGCCTGACGCTGCATGGCGACCGGATCCTCGTTTCCTTCGAGCAGGATCATCGCGTCGATGTCTATCCCGATCCGGGTTTCGAGACGTCGCGTGCGATCGATGCCCTTCCGATTCCCTTTCGGAAGAGATTGCTGCGAGGGAATCGCGGCTTCGAGACGATCGCCGTTGCACCAGTCGACAGCGTTCTGAAAGGGGGCACATTGATCGTCGCGGAACGCAGCCTGGATGCCGACGGGAATGCCTATGCAGCAATCCTGGACGGGCCGCAGAAGGGACGCCTTGCGTTAGCCCACTACGGCGATTTCGATGCAACGGACGGCACCTTCCTGCCGAACGGTGATCTCCTGCTCCTGGAGCGTCGTTTCAACATGGCGGAAGGTATCGGAATGCGCATTCGCCGCATCAAGGCGGCCGACATCCGCCCGGGAGCCGTCATGGACGGCGAGATATTGCTGCAGGGCGACTTCAGCTACCAGATCGACAATATGGAAGGTCTGGATGCCTTCACGGCCGACGACGACACCACGCATGTGGTGATCGTCTCCGACGACAACCATTCCATCCTGCAACGGAATCTAATGCTGGAGTTCCGGTTGGTGGAACCGCAAGCCGGCGACACGGCCCGCTTACAGAATTGAAACCTGGCATCAGCCGCCGATCACTGGAAGCAGCGTAGCCGCAGAATAGCCAATCGTGCAGCGAGTTTCCGTGTGCTCGAACGCAAAACGGCGGAGCATAGGCTCCGCCGTCCGTCCGAGATAGTGGCTTCGAACTTTTTAGTTGGCGCGCGCTACCTGCATCGGGCGCAGCACATTCATCAGTGCGCCATAGGGAAGCAGCATTACGAGGCCGACGATCATTTTTACCGAGAAATCGCCAATCGCCCAGGAAATCCAGCGCGGTGCCGCAGCGGAGAAGACGCCGAGGATTGGCGCCGATTCAAGCGCGAAGGGATCGTTCGGGCCGAGGAAGACGAAGAAGGCCGCAAAGGCGAAGGAGAAGAAAATCACGGTGTCCAGCATCGAGCCTATGAGCGAACCGACGAGCGGTGCGCGCCACCAGGCCTGCCGGCGCAGGCGGTTGAAGACCGAGATATCGAGCAGCTGGCCGGCGAGGTAGGCCGAGCCGGAGGCGATCGCGATACGCGGAACCGAGGTATAGAAGGACAGCGTCACGCCAACGACGAAGCCGGCGAAGACGACCTTGCGGGCGGCCTGCGGGCCGAACTGGCGGTTGGTCAGATCGGTGATGAGGAAGGCGACCGGATAGGTAAAGGCGCCCCAGGTCAGGATGTCGGCCAGGTTGATGCCGGCGAGCTCGGCATGCAGCGGGAACTGTACGAGGAAGTTCGAGGCGACGACGACCAGCGTCATCAGTGCGACATAGATCAGCGTAGAGCGCGTCGTCAGCATTTTTTTATCCTGGGGTATGCCACCAGTTCGAGGAACAACCGGCAAAGCAAAAGGCTTGTCCGGATATTATCCGTTCAAGCCTTTTGAAGCCGTATGAAGAAGAAGCGGTCGAAGCTTACGCAGCAGCGGCTTCGGCAGTCTTCTTGACGATCTGGCGACGCAGCAGACGAGCGCGCATCGACAGTTCGTTTTCGCTTGCCTTGATCAGGAAGGCATCGAGACCGCCACGATGCTCGACGGAACGAAGAGCAGCAGCCGAAACGCGAAGACGATAACGCTGGCCGAGCGCGTCGGAGATCAGCGTAACCTGGCACAGGTTCGGGAGGAACCGGCGCTTGGTCTTGTTGTTGGCATGGCTGACATTGTTACCAGTCAGGACTGCCTTGCCGGTCAATTCGCACATGCGGGACATGGAACACCTATTCTTGTTTTTCTCGGCCATCGGTTGCGGACCCGCGCAAAATCGGGCTAGCAATCCAACGGGCCATGATTGGAAAGTTGCGGTTCTATAGTCAGACAGGCCGCGTGCGTCAAGCCAAACCTTGGCGTTTCCCGCAATTCTGTCAAAAAGCTTGTGTTTGCTTCGTCGTGACACAGGCGTATAGACCGTGATGAACGGCTTTACCAGCCGCTTGAACAAGGTTCATTTCATGGCTCATCTGGGCAAACGCATTTTTGTTTCCGCGGTCGCGGCGCTGATGGCCGTTCCGGCCAGCGCGAGCGAGATCGTGCATCGGACGGAATACAGGGTTGCGCTCGGTATTCTGACGATTGCGCGCGCCGCCTTTCTGACGAAGATCGAGGACGACAAGAGCTACCAGGTGTCCGGTGACATCAGCTCGGCCGGCCTGGCCGATCTCGTTACCAATATCTCCGCCAAGACGAGCGTCGACGGTGTTCTGCGCGGCGACCGGCTGCAGGCGTCCCGCTACTATCTCTACTACAAGAGCGGCAAGCGCGCGCGCACCTACGAGGTGCGCTACAGCAATGGCAACATCACCTCGACGACGGTGAAGCCGCCCCGAAAGCCTCCGAACAACTGGGTCAACGTACCGGCAAGCGACATGCGCTCGGTCCTCGATCCGATCTCAGGTCTGATCTTCCCCGCGGATGCCAATGTCTGCGCGCAGAAGCTGCCGATTTATGACGGCGAGATGCGCATGGATCTCGTGCTGTCGCCGAAGGGTTCCCAGAATTTCTCGACCACGGGTTTCAACGGCAAGGCGACCGTCTGCAGTGTGCGGTTCGTCCCTCGCTCCGGCTACAAGAAGGGGCGGAAGGATATCGACTATCTGAGCAAGAGCAGCCGGATGGAAATCTGGTTTGCCAAATCCGACGCGGCAAATGTATATGCTCCTGTCTATGTTCGTATTCCGACACAATACGGGCCGGTGACGATCACCGCTGTAAAGTACGGTGCAAGCTGACGGAGCAGGGGCCTCCGTAAAGGGGGACAGGTGAAGCTTCGGGCAACGCTAATCGGCTTTACGGCCATTCTCATGTGGTCGATCCTGGCGCTGTTGACGGCTGCCTCGGGCACGATGCCACCGTTCCAGCTATCGGCTATCTGCTTTGCCATCGGCAGCATTCCCGGCATCGTCGTGCTGATCCTCAATCCTTCACGCCTGGCGCTGCTCAAGCAGCCGGCCAAGGTCTGGGTGACAGGGATCGCCGGCCTGTTCGGGTATCATTTCCTCTATTTCACGGCGCTCAGAAACGCCCCGGCCGTCGAAGCCGGGCTGATTGCCTATCTCTGGCCACTCTTGATCGTCGTCGGATCGGCGCTGCTGCCGGGTGAACGACTGCGCTGGTATCACGTGGCTGGGGCCTTGGCCGGTCTCTGCGGCACCTTCCTGATCGTCGGACGCAACGGCATCAATTTCGATGGCGCCTATGCCGTCGGCTATGGAGCGGCTTTCCTATGCGCCTTCACATGGTCGGGTTATTCGCTGCTGACACGGCGGTTCGATGCGGTCTCGACCGATGTCGTCACCGGCTTCTGCCTCGCGACCTCGATCCTGTCGCTCATTTGCCATCTCGGGCTTGAGACAACCGTCTGGCCGGAAACGGCGTTGCAGTGGGTTGCCGTGATTGGCCTCGGGCTCTTTCCTGTCGGAGCGGCGTTCTATGCGTGGGATTATGGTGTCAAGAATGGCGATATCCAGATCCTGGGCGCCGCAAGCTATGCCGCGCCGCTTCTCTCGACGCTCAACCTCACGCTGTTCGGCTTTGCCGAGCCGAGCTGGCGGATCGCGCTCGCCTGCGTGCTGGTGACCGGCGGTGCCGTGCTTGCGGCAAACGAGATGTTTCGCCGCAAGGCCACGATGGTTGAGCAAGGCGGAATAGCCTAGACCCTGAAAGGCTCTAATCCGCCGGCTTCCAGTCCGGCGGTGCCATTTCGAAGGATGCGAATTCGAAGCCGGGCGCAACCGTGCATCCGACCAGCGTGTAATCGCCCGTTGTTTCCGCTGACTGCCACCAGTTGGCGGGAATGATCGCCTGCGGACGCTCGCCCTTGGGGATGTCAGTCCCAAGGATCAGCGTCTCGCTGCCGGTGCCATCCTCAGAGCAGTGAAGCGCAAGCGGAGCCCCTGCATAGTGGTGCCAGACTTCCGCCGCATCACGGACGCGATGCCAGTGGGAACGCTGCCCGGCCTTCAGGAGATAGTAGATCGCCGTCGAGTGGCCGCGCGATCCCCCCTTGAGGTCCCGGAACGTCTGCACGTACCAGCCACCTTCGGGATGCGGCTGCATTCCAAGCTCGCGGATAATATCGTCCGGCGACATCAGAAATTGTCCTTGCGCCGGCGGATCTCCGCGAAGACTTCCTCGTTGCTCTTGTTCTCCATCAGCAGGTTGCGACGGATGGCCGGATCGGCGGCGCGCAGGAAGGGGTTGGTCTCTTTTTCAAGCGCCAGCGTGGTCGGGATGGTGAACTTCTTCTCGGCCCGCAGTGCTTCGATTTCGGCCGCACGGAGGACCAGTCGCTGGTTGTCCGGATCGATGGTGAGCGCAAAGCGTGCGTTCGACAGCGTATATTCGTGGCCGAAGTAGATTGCGGTCTCGTCGGGCAGCACGGCAAGCTTCTGAAGCGAGTGCCACATATCCGCGGCCGGGCGCTCGAAGAGGCGCCCGCAACCGAGCGCAAACAGCGTATCGGCGGCAAAAAGCAGCTTGTCGTCGACGAAGTGGTAGCAGATATGCCCGGCCGTATGTCCGGGAGTCTCGATGACCTGTACCGTGTGATCGCCGAACAGGAATGTATCGCCATCGGCCATGGTCTTGTCGAGGCCGGGGATTGCCACCGCCTCGTTGATCGGGCCGATGATCTCGCAGCCATATTGTTCCTTCAGCGCGAGATTGCCTTCGACGTGGTCCGTATGGTGATGGGTTGTGAAGATATGCGAGATCGTCCAGCCGCGGCGGGATGCAGCCTTCTCCACTGCACCTGCATCCGGAGCGTCGATCGATGCCGTCAGGCCGGTTTCAGGATCGTGCACCAACACACCGAAATTGTCGGAGCGGCAGAGAAAAACGTCTAAATCCAAAGGTTTCATAGTTTCATGCAGCCTCTTTATCGCGAGTATACGGGGAATGTAGAGGGTCGCGCCTTGAAGTCCAACCGTGCACTGATAACATTTGCCTCGATGCACGCTGATATTGTCGACCTACGCCAGTTCTATCATTCCGACCTCGGGCGCATTGCCGAGCACTCGATCGCTATGGCCCTCTCCTCGCTTTGGGTGCGGCTACCGCAGGAGCGTCTCGTTGGCCTCGGCTACGTCGTTCCCTTCCTCGATCGCTTTCAGTCTGACACGGAGCGAACCTTTGCCTTCATGCCCGCAGGGCAGGGGGCGGTGAACTGGCCGGTGGGCGCTCTTTCCTCGACCGCCCTGATCTTCGACGAGGAATTGCCGCTGCCGGATTCCTCGATCGACCGGGTGCTGATGGTCCATTCCCTGGAATTCGCCGAAAGCCCGCGGGAAACCCTAAAGGAGCTGTGGCGCGTGTTGGCGCCAGGCGGACGGCTGGTCATCGTCGTCCCGAACCGCCGCGGCGTTTGGGCGCGCATGGAGCACACGCCGTTCGGCTCGGGACGCCCCTATTCGCGAGGGCAGCTGACGAGCCTTTTGCGCGAGACTAATTTCACGCCCGGCGCGACGGCGGAAGCATTGTTCTTTCCACCCTCGAAGCTGCGCACGATGATGAGCCTGCGCAGTGTCTTCGACCGCGTGGGGCGCGCCTTATGGCCGGCATTCTCGGGCGTCATCATCGTCGAGGCGCAGAAACGGCTCTATCAGGGCCTGCCGGTTGCGGCCCGCGCCTCGCGGCGCGTCTTCGTACCGGTTCTGGCGCCGCACGGCGTTCCAACGACCCGCAGTCGTTAGAGCCTTACAGCCCGTGGCACTCGACAAGGGCGCCGTTCCGTTCTATTGCCACGGGGCAATTTCAGCCGAATTTTCCCGGTATTTTCCAAGGTCGATCCCATGAGCGAAGAGAAGAGCAAGCCCGTTCCGCGTCCCGGTATCCTGGATATCGCAGCCTATGTGCCGGGCAAGGAACATGCGCCGGGTGTCGCCCGCGTCTACAAGCTCTCCTCCAATGAAACACCGCTTGGCGCGAGCCCGAAGGCGATCGAAGCTTTCCGCAATGCCGCCGGCAGTCTCGAGCGCTATCCGGATGGCCAGGCGACGGAACTGCGTGAGGCGATCGCGGCTGTGCACGGGCTGAACCCCGCCAACATCATGTGCGGCAACGGCTCGGACGAGTTGCTCGGCCTGCTTTGCCATGTCTATCTCGGGCCCGGCGACGAAGGCATTATCACCGAGCACGGCTTCCTCGTTTACAAGATCCAGATCATGGGCGCGGGCGCGACGCCTGTCGTCGTCAAGGAGAAGGATCAAACGGTCGACGTCGACGCCATTCTGGCGGCCGTCACGCCGAAGACCAAGATCGTCTTCATCGCCAACCCCGGCAACCCGACCGGCACCTATGTTCCGGTCAGTGAAATCCGCCGTCTTCAGGCAACCCTCCCGAAGCACGTCGTTCTAGTGCTCGATGCCGCCTACGCGGAATATGTCCGCCGCAACGACTACGAGGCCGGCATCGAGATCGTTTCGTCGAATGCCAACGTCGTCATGACCCGTACCTTCTCCAAGGTCTATGGCCTGGCCGCGCTTCGCGTTGGCTGGATGTATGCGCCGGCAGACATCATCGACGCGGTCAATCGCGTCCGCGGCCCGTTCAACATGAATGCGCCGGCCATTGCCGCTGGTGCCGCGGCCATTCGCGACCAGGCGTTCACGCAGGAGGCCGCCTCCTTCAACCAGATGTGGATCGAGAAGCTGACGGGTGCGCTCGTGGCTATCGGCCTCAAGGTGACGCCGTCGGTCGCCAACTTCGTGCTCATCCACTTCCCGGATGTCGATGGCAAGCGCGCGCCCGAAGCCGATGAGTTCCTGACCAGCCGCGGCTACATCCTGCGCGCCGTGAAGGGCTACGGCTTCCCGAACGCGCTGCGCATGAGCATTGGCCCGGAAGAGGCGAACCGTGGCGTCATCGAAGCGCTCGGCGAGTTCATGGGACGCAAGTCATGACCATGCAGTTCGATCGCATTGCGCTGATCGGGATCGGCCTGATCGGCTCCTCGCTGGCCTATGATATCAGGCGGCTCGGTCTCGCAGGTGAGATCGTCGTCTCCACGCGCAGCGCCGAAACGCTGAAGCGAGCGGAAGAGTTGAGCCTGGGCGATCGCTACACCACCTCGTCGGCAGAGGCCGTCAAGGATGCGGACCTGGTGATCGTGTCGGTTCCCGTCGGCGCATCGGAGAGCGTGGCGAAGGAAATCGCCGGCAGCCTGAAGCCCGGTGCCATCGTCACCGACGTCGGTTCGACCAAGGCATCCGTCATCGCCCAGATGCAGCCGCATATGCCACCGCATGTGCATTTCATTCCGGGCCATCCGCTTGCCGGTACGGAAAAGTCCGGCCCGGACGCTGGTTTCCCCGGGCTATTCGAAGGGCGCTGGTGCATCTTCACCCCGATCGCCGGAACCGACCAAACGGCATTGAAGAAGCTGCGGCAGTTCTGGGAAACGCTCGGCTCCAAGGTCGACGAGATGGATCCCGAGCATCACGACAAGGTGCTCGCCATCGTTTCTCACCTGCCTCACATCATCGCCTACAACATCGTCGGCACGGCGGATGATCTCGAGGCGGTGACGGAATCGGAAGTGATCAAGTATTCCGCGTCCGGCTTCCGCGACTTCACGCGTCTGGCCGCTTCCGATCCGACGATGTGGCGCGACGTCTGCCTGCACAACAAGGATGCGATCCTTGAAATGCTGGCGCGCTTTTCCGAGGACCTCGCTTATCTGCAGCGGGCCATTCGCTGGGGCGAGGGCGACAAGATCTTCGATCTGTTCACGCGCACGCGTGCCATCCGCCGTTCGATCATCCAGGCCGGCCAGGACGTCGATGCACCGGACTTCGGCCGTCCCCATCCGCTCGAAAAGAAAGCCTGAAGGCTCTGTTTCAGATCGGCGGGATCGATCCCAACGGAATGAAACCGCCGACCGTGGCATTGCCACGTGCAACGACGAGATCGACGGACACCTTGTCGCCGCCGCCGGCCAAGGCTTTCAGCAGCTTGGCCGCGGTGTCGACGGTCTTGGCGATTTCAGGGAAGGTCTGCTTTACGCTGTCGCGCCAGGGGCCAAGCCGTTCGATCTCCAGCTTGAATTTGCCTGACAGATAGCCCTCCTCGTCGAAGGAGAAGGGGCCGCTCAGGGTCATGACCTTGCCGTCGCCGATGTCGGCCACGACCTTGCGCAGTTCGCCGCTGGCGCCGTAGAGCCCCTTTTGGTCGCTGCCGTCGATCATGCCGGCCTTGCCGGCCAGCGTCACGTCGGCGCTCGCCGAGAGCTTAGGGAACGCCGGCCAGTCCTTGATGGCGGTATTGGAATCCGTCAGCGAGATCGCGCCATCCAGGTCGCCATTGTTCTGGCGAAGGTGGATCTCCGTGTGAGCAGCGTCGAAATTGATCGTCTGGCCGGTCTGGGAAACCGCCGTCCCCTTGAGCCCGTCGATGACGGTGGAGGAGCGGTCGATGCCCTCTAGCTTGGTGATCAGGCTGGATTGCAGGTTTGCCCATTCGGCATTGAGCGTCAGGCCGTGGGCGGTGCGGATCTCTGCGGGCGAGTCGAGCTCCCAAATGATATGCCCCGGAGCATAGACCTGGGCTGCGGAGCGCAGCTCGCCGAAACTCGCCGACACGCCGTTGACGTTGTCATCGACATCGACCTTCGAGCAGAACAGGCCGATCCGGAACGGATAGCCGCGGAAGTCGATATCGGCGCATTCGGCGCTGACGCCTGCGGTGTTGCCGGGCGCGATCGCCTTCAGCACCGTCGTTTTCAGCTGCGAGGCGGCATAGAACCAGCCACTCGTATAAAGCGCGATCACCAAGAGGATGATGCAGCCGAGCCACCAGAATTTTCTGCCGCTGCGGGATGGGCTTGACGCTGCCATGATGTTCTCCAAAGGTGACGCGCGAGTGGGAATGTGGGTCTGGCGTGCGATATGGACGAATTTTGGGTGTTTGGCTACGGATCACTGATGTGGAATCCGGGCTTCGAGTTTTTGGAGCGTTCTCAGGCGCTTGTCTATGGCTACCGGCGGTCGCTCTGCGTGCATTCCTGGGTGCATCGCGGCACGCAGCAGAAACCGGGCCTCGTGCTCGGCCTTGATCGTGGTGGTTCCTGCCGTGGAATGGCCTTTCGGATCGCGCCGGATCAGTGGGACGAAACAATCGACTATCTGAGGGAGCGCGAGCTCGTAACCAACGTCTATCTTGAGCGTTGCCTGCCCCTCCAGTTGGCGGACGGCCGGAGCAGCAAGGCGGTCGCCTACGTCGTCGATCGAGCGCATACTCAATATGCCGGTGGGCTCGATGCGATCGCCGCCGCGCACGTTGTCCACGGTGCGGAGGGCCGATCAGGGCCGAACGACGCCTATGTCTTCAATACGTTGGCACACCTGCGGGAAATGGGCATCCGCGACCACCGGCTGGAGCAGGTGGTCGGCGAAGTGGAACGGCTGAGAAACGGGGTCTGAGCTCCGTCAGATTGCTGACGAAGTGTTCTTCCTTGGGGAACGATCGGCTTCCCCGTCATGCCGGCCTTGAGCCGGCATCCAGCGGCACCGCGTCTGCGGTGCGAAAGGGCCTTTTGCGCGCAAGGACTTGCGCGCGCTGGACCCCGGCTCGTCGGCCGGGGTGACGACAGATGGGGCACGCGTCCCGAAGCCACAAGACTTTGTCAACAAGCTGGCCGCATGAGCTCAGGCCGTCGTTGCCTTCGCTTTCTGCAATTCCGCAAGCCGACGAGCGGCGGTCGGCGGGAGCGGCAGGTTCGGGTTGCGCTTGACCGTGTCGACCAGCAGTTCATCGCTCGCTTTCTCGGTCACCTCGATCAGATGCGCGAAAAAGGCATCGGGGTCCATGCCGGGCTGGATTGGCGGCAGGATCCGCACCTTGAAGTGGCCCGGGTAGCGCAACGTGCTGCGGCGCGGCCAGAACAGGCCGGGGTGCATGGCGACCGGCACGACCGGCAGCTGCAGGTCGCGGTACATGCGGGCGATGCCGTATTTGTAGAGCGGTTCGGCACCGGGCGGGCGGCGCGTGCCTTCGGGGTAAATGATCAGCTGGCGGCCGGTTGCCAGCTCTTCCTTGGTTCGCCTCAGCGCCTCGACCATCACCTTGCCGCGGGCGCCGCGGTTGACCGGGATCATCCGCTGCTTCTTGGCATACCAGCCGAAAAGCGGGATCCACATCAGTTCACGCTTCAGGATGTAGACCGGATCCTTGAGCCACGGCAGCAGGGCATAGGTATCCCAGAACGACTGATGCTTCGGCGCCAGGATATAGCCGCCATCGGGCAGGTTCTCCATGCCCTCGATCTCGAAGGTCGTGCCGACGATCTTCTCCATCAGCCAGTGGCTAGACAGTGCCCAGTTCTTCGGTATGCGGTAGGCGTCCTTGCGTGGCGCGACGAAATAATAGGGGGACAGCACGATCATGCGAACGATGAGGTTGGCGTAGAAGATCGTGTTGAAGAGAACGGAACGCAGGGCGATCATAAATTTTCCCGAGGCCAATGTCCGCAAGAGGCGGTTGCGCCCTCCTACACGATATTGGCGTTCAGAAAAAGGTTTCCCTCGGCTTTAGCCGGAGACGCCTGCCGAGCGGAGCCCGGGGTGCCGGCCAAGTCCCGTCAGATTGCGCGCGCCGGCGAAGAGCACTTTCGCATATTCGGCGAGCATGACCCGCACGGCGTTGGGATCGGTGAACCAGTCGCTGGTCTTCAGGTCCGTGTTCACAACGGGGTAGGGAATGAACTGCGTTTCGGCGTCGACATAGGCGAGTTCCGCCAGGCTGCGCGGCATATGGTAGTTGTTGGTGACGACGAGGACGCTCTTATAGCCGCGCTGGTGGATCCAGTTCGATGCTTCCTGGGCATTGCCGATCGTATCGAGTGCGTCGTAGCCGACGTCGACGCAGCATGTGAAAAGTTCCGGCGAGGCCTGGGTCATCCTGCGGATCTGCTTCGGCGTGGTTGTCGGATGCACGCCCGAAATCAGCAGGCGTTTTCCAGCACCCTTCTGCAGCAGTTCGACGGCCTGGTCGATCCGCTGGTAGCCACCCGTCAGAACGACGATTGCGTCTGCGCGTGGATCAAGGGGAGGTTTCAGGGTCGTGACGGAATCGGCAAAGCGCAGGAACCCACCAAAAATCAGGGCGATGGCAAGGACGGAGGCCATGCCGCCCCAGCGCAGCATGCGCCGCACGGGGCCGCGAACAGGTCGCCCGTCGGAGCGAAGAAGCTCCGCTCCAGGGCGAATCGGGGTGCGCGGAATGTGTCCCATGCTCATGAATCGGAAAAATATATGCAGATTGCGGCGGCGAACAGACGCTTTCATGGCAAAAAAGGCATGACAAGCTTAATTCACGAGCCCATCCGCCCGTGTCGGGTCGGAACGCAAGGTATCGATCTCGTAAATCGTCCGCATCACCGTCAGCCGTGCCGTGAAGGTCGTCAGCAGGGCGATGACGATCATGGTCGCAAAGATGCCGAGATAGCCAAGCGCGCCGACCGAGAAGGTGCCAAAGAGCGCGGTGGCCTGGTCTGTCTGCGGGGTGGCCAAGGTCCGGCTCTGCAAGAAGCCGGCGGTGAGGAAAAACAGCGCTGCAAGGGCGCTGCCAACCGCCGATCCCTTCAGGCTGATCTTGAGGAAGTGCTTCTGAAACTCGGTGGCGACGAAGGAGCTTTCGGCGCCAACGAAATGCAGCACCTCGACGATATGGCGGTTGCCAGAGAGAGCTCCTCGGGTTGCGAAAACGACTGTCAGTACCATGGCCGAGAAGACAAGCAGCAGGATGCCGGTGCCGATCATGACCGTCGTGTGGGCCATCGACACCAGACGGTCGACCCAGGTGCGGTGATCGTCGAGCGAGGCTTGCGGAATGCTCCCCTTGAGCAGAGAGCGCATCGCCTCGAAATCAGGCGGATTGCTTTCGTCGATGGTGATAATGACGAGCCGCGGAACCGGCAGCTCCTTGATGTCGAGCCCTGTGCCAAGCCAGGGTTCGAGCAGGCGGGCGGTTGCCGCTTCGTCGACGATCTGACCGTCCTTGGTGCCGACGAATGTCAAAGCGAGATCGCGCGCCTGCGCCAGCGTCTTTTCCATGTCCAAGCCCTCGTCGGGCCTGATCTGGATGGTGATCTCGCGGGAAATCTGGCTCTCCCAGCTCGCCGCTGTGGAACGCACCATGCTGACGCCGCCAAGCGTCAGGCAGGCGAGAAAGGCCATGATGGCGATCACGACCATCAGCGCATTGCCCTGAATGTTGGCGGAAGGCAGGATCGGCGCCGTCGGGCGCACCTTCATCTCCGGCCGCTTCTGGCCTTTCGGGGCGGCCTCCGCCGGCGGTTTGGGCGCAGCTTTAGTCATGGATATCAAGGTGCCCTTCCGAGAGTATCATGCGGCGGGCTTCCACCTGGTCCATCAGGGCCAGATCGTGGGTCGCGATCACAACTGCCGTGCCGAGACGATTGAGTTCGAGGAAGAGATTGAGCAGACGGCGGGCCATTGGCGGGTCGACGTTGGCGGTCGGCTCGTCTGCAAGCAGGATCTCGGGACGGTCGATCAAGGCCCGCGCGATCGCGGCGCGCTGCTTTTCGCCGCCCGAAAGCACCGGCGGCAGAACGTTGATGCGCTCGCCGAGACCGACCCACTTCAGAAGTTCCAGCACGTCGGTCTTGTAAGAGCTCTCGTCCTTGCCACGCACCCGCAGCGGCAGGGCCACGTTCTCATAGGTGGTCAAGTGGTCCAGCAGCCGGAATTCCTGGAAGATGATGCCGACGCGGCGCCGCAGCAAAGGTAATTCGGGCCGCGGAATATCGGAAATGTCGCGTCCGAACATGCGGATTAGCCCGCGGGTCGGCTGCAGCGACAGGAACAGGAGCCGGAGCAGCGTGGTCTTGCCGGCGCCCGAGGGGCCGGTCAGGAACTGAAACGATTTCTTCGGAATGTCGAACGTCAGGTCCCGAAGAATTTCCGGGCCCATCCCATAGCGCAAACCGACATTTTCGAAGTGGATCAACGGTAGATCAGTCTTTTGTTTGTTCACCGCACGACTTGTTAACCAACAGCATTAACAACCAGTAAATTTACCGGAAAGACGCCGCTTTGATGGCGATCTTTGCGAAGCATTAACCATTAAAATTTACGACTGAGGAGGATTCGTTTCAATGCCGGATTTCCGTCCGGCTCGAAACCATGTGGACACCGGAAAGGCCGTCATCATGACTTCCTCCTCGTTCAGACGCCAGGCGCCCGGCCGCAGCTATGATTTTCTGCCGCCCGAGCCGATCAAGCGCGAGGCCCGCCGAGCCCGCCCAGCCGATGTGGCCGATGCCGAATTCGTAGTGATCGACAACCGCTCCCAGGCCTTTGATGCCCGGAGCTTCAATGGCAATCGCCGACGTCCCCCGGCACCTTCGATGCTCCGGCCGACGTCCCCGCGAACTTCGATGGAATCATTCGTCCGAGCGGGCGAAGCCTGGCTGCAGCAGGCATCGGTCAGGACCTTCGCCGCCCTGGTGGTCGCGCTTTCGGTACTGGTGTTTGGTCTCGTCGGTGGCTTCTCCGGCCTCTCTGAGAGCGACGCCGCACCGGCAGAGGCACCGCTGCATTTCTCGCACGTCACGATCACGCCCCGCGAGGCAAACGGGATGCAGGTGTTGCTGATCAACGGCATCATCGACAACCAGAGCGGTACGACGCAGGTCGTTCGCCCCATCCGCGCCAACTTTTTTGCCGGCGAGCAGCTGACCGCAAGCATCGTCATCAACCCGCCGGTGGATGTCATCTACGCAGGGCAAAGCCGCGGATTTTCTACGAGAGTCCAATACACCGGTGGAAAAATGCCGGAAGTCCGGCTTTCGTTCATGCCCTGAAGGGCTCTAAAGGGGTGTTTCATCGCGCCGTTTGTGGTAACGGCTTGTGCTTCTATTCATGGAGCAAGCCTGCTTATGCCCGTCGTGCGCGGAAAAAACATCGAGCCACTCTTCACAGCCGAGCAGATTGCCGAACGCAATCATGCCATGGCGAAGCAGATTGCATCGGGACCGACAAAGGACCTGCTGGTCATTGCCGTGCTGAAAGGCTCGTTCATCTTTGCCGCGGACCTCATCCGCGCGCTGCATGACAGCGGCCTCGCGCCCGAGGTCGAGTTCATCACTCTCTCGAGCTACGGCACCGGCACGGTCTCGCAGGGCGTGCGGATCGTCAAGGATATCGACAGCGATGTGAAGGATCGCGACGTTCTTCTGATCGACGATATTCTGGAATCCGGCCGTACGCTGCTGTTTGCGAAGGAACTGCTCTACGAGCGCGGCGCCCGCAACGTCACCATCGCCGTGCTCCTCGACAAGAGCGTCAAGCGCAAGGAAAAGCTCGAGGCCGACTATGTCGGTTTCGAATGCCCCGACTACTTCGTCGTCGGCTACGGCATGGATGTCGCCTACGCCTTCCGCGAACTTCCATTTGTCGGCGTGGTCACCGGCGACGCCTAGGATCAGGCGCTGACCTTAAATGTGCCAGGATAAGACGGGTTGTTAACCATCCCGCCCATCCCTTCCTGCCGTTTACCGATCGCAAAGGAAACTCGTGTGATTTCCGTTGCGGGGCATGAAACGGAGTGATGCACACCATGGCAAAAATTCTGATTACGGAAGACGAGGACTCCCTGCGCTCTTTCGTAGCCCGCGCTTTGCGTCTTGACGGTCATGAGACCGAAGAAGCCGCTGACGGTGCGGAGGGACTGGAAAAACTCAGAGACGGCGTCTACGACCTGCTGCTCTCGGATATCCGCATGCCTGTGATGGACGGCATCGAACTGGCGCATCAGGCAAAATCCGCCTTCCCGGCACTGAAGATCCTGCTGATGACTGGCTACGCGGAACAGCGCGAACGCGCGGACGACTTGGCGGAGAAGATCGTCGATGTCGTCTCGAAGCCCTTTGCCTTGCCCGATATCCGCAAGGCTGTCGCGCGTGCGTTGGCCGCCTGAGGCGGCTAACGGCATGATCTCGACTATTCAGCCCTCATCGGGGATGAATTTGCCTTCATAGCGGACGCGAAAATTGCGTCGCTGGAAGTCCTGCTGGAAACATACAAAGATCAGTTCGATATCGGCCAGGCTGTCGCGCTTGTGGAGCAGGCTGAGCGTCACGACGATGACGCCGGCGTAACCGCGCGTCAGCCGGAACGCCGCGTTGCGGATGGCGTTGGCCTCGGCATCCTGTCGGTCGTCGCGCCGCTCGTAGATCACCCAGAAGCGGCAAATGTCCCAGGTGGAACGGAGGATCTCGGTGATCTCCGCCTGGAACTGCTCGGCATGCATGCCAGGCGACCAAGGGAGAGTCTTCTCGCCTTCGTCAGCCACGACATTCAGGTAGCCATCGTATTCGCCGGTACGGGAGAGCGCATTCTCGATCAACTCGAATGCCGCGTTTTCACCGATTACGGTCTTGAAAAGAATTGCCATCGAATCGCTATAGTTATTCAGCTGCAGCGTGACAAGACGAAGCTTTCGCCAGGCAGGACTCGCCTCGGTGGCGGAATTTGAAGTTTGTCATCCAGTCACGCACAGATCATGCCTTCGCCGCGCCACATGGAGACGATGGCCTCATTGGCAAGATCCAACCCGTAGCTTCTCAATAGTCGGGGCAGGCGGGATTTATGGTCGTTCCGCTGTTTCCGCCCTGCGTCTGCAGCGTGCCGGGAATCGGCCTCGGCGGACAGTTGACGGGTTGCCGTGCCCTGGAGCGGTTGGACGAAATGCTCCCCGTTGTCTCCATGCTATAGGGAGCCGGTCGGTAGCTGTTCGATCCGCCCCAGCTTCGGCTCGATTCGTAGCCGTCGGCGGCGAGGGTCCTGCCGCCGCTGTTGGTCGTTGCGAAACCACCAATATCCATTGCGCTTGCCGTGCCTGCAGCCATCCCGAATCCAAGAGCGACAGCTGCGATCAGCTTCCATTCCGTTTTCATGGAAATACCCTCAACTCGTGCCCGAACGACGCGCGATCTGCGTCAAGATAGACATAGGTAGCGCTGGCGTGGAGGTGGCGAATCTCACGCTATTGTGACCTGAATTGGCACAGCCGGGTTACTGAATGTCCAGAAGCCGTTCCAGGTAGCGTCGTTCGATTTCCTGCGGCGGGTTGTTGCCAAGCTTCTCGCGAATGGCGTCCAGGATTTCGCGGGCGCGCTGCACGTCGATCTCGTCGGGGACCTTCACCTGATCGCCGAAATCGGGGCCTTCGGCGCGGCGCGGACGTCCAAGCGGGTCGCGGCCGTTCTGATTGCCTTGCCCGACCTGGCCCTGCTGGCCTTGTCCCTGTTGGCCCTGCATGGCCTGCATCATCTGGTTCATCATGTCTCGCGCGCCCTGACGGAGCGCCTCAAGGGCGCGTCCCTGGCCCTGGATGGCCGGTTCGCCGTGGCCCTGACCGAGTTCGCGTCCGGCGCCTTCCATTTCGCGCTGAGCCTGGCCGAAGCCCGGGCCGGGCTTGATGCCCATGTCGCCAAGACCCTTCTGCAGCTCGCCAAGCTGCTTGCCAAGTTCGTCCTGGCGCGAACGCAGCTGCTTCAAGGCTTCGCGCAGCTGCTCGGCCGTCATCTGGTCGGAAGGCGACTGGCCCTGCTGGTTCTGGCCCTGCTGCTGGTTCTGGTTCGGGTCCTGACCCTGGTCTTGCTGTCCCTGTTGCTGATCCTGCTGCATGCCGTCATTGTCCATCGGCATCTCGTCGAGCAGCGGGTCGTTCATCCCCATGTTGGGATCGCCGCGCTGCATGCGGTCCTTCAACTGCTGGTCCAGCTTGAAGGTCTCTTCCATCAGCTTCTGCTGGTCACGCAGGATCTGGCCGAGCTTGTCCATCTGCTGGCGCATCTGGCTGTTGTCCTGACCCTGCTGCCCCTGCTGTGGCCTGCCGGCCTGCAGGTTGTTCATCATTCGCTGCAGCTCGGAGAGCATCTGCTGGGCAGCGTCGCGATTGCCCGAGCGCGCCAGATTTTCGATCTGGTCCATCATCCGCTCCAGATCCTGCTGGCGAAGGATGTTCTGAGCGTTCTGGTTCGGCTGCATCGGCGCATTCTGCATGCGCTGCGCAAGCTCCTTCATGTAGTCCTGCATCGCTTTGCGCAGCTCGTCCATGAGCTTCTTGATCTCGGCATCAGGGGCGTTGCGCTGGAGGGCGTCGGCCAGGTTCTGCTGGGCGTTGCGCAGATTGCGTTCTGCCTGCGACAGATCGCCATCCTCCATGCCTACAGCGATATCCCAGAGGTGGTCGGCGGTATCCTTCAGCGCCTCCTCGCCCTTGGCGAGCTTCATCCGCGTCAGAGCGGATTGCAGCAGCAGGTAGTTGGTCAGGTTCGGGATCGTCTCTTCGGGGCGCAGCGTCAGCGCCTCGTTCAGCGTGATCGCTTCCGGCATCTTGCGCGTGTCGAGCGAAAAGACCTGCCGCTCTTCGGCGACGGCAGCGGCCAGCGGCTCGTGGAACGGGCGGGCCGGCATCGTCATCTCGTAGGGCGAGCTGCGACCCGTCTGGCCGGCGGCGTCCTTGGCAACAAGGGTGATGCGGACCCGCTTGCCTGACAGCGGATGCTCGGTCAGGTTCTTGCTGGCCAATCCCTTGGAGTCACGCGAATTGCGGCGCGGGATCTCCAAACGGAAGTCCGGCAGCGGGTAGAGCGGCGTCGCGGCCGGGTCGGAGTCGACAGGAACGATTTCCGCACGCGCTTCCTGCACGCCGTAATCGTCCTTGACCGTGAAGCCGATTTCGAGAGCGCCGTTGACGGTCGGCTTCGGTATTCCATTGAAGGCGATCTCGGGCGCCTTGTCAGGAATAACATCGAAGCTCCACGCGCGACCGTTGACCTCGAGCCTGCCGTTTTCCTCGAGCTTCATCAGATGCGTGGTGGCGGACAGCGCGGGGTTGGTAGCAGCCGTGCCGTCGGCCTGCTGCGTCGCCACTGGGGTAACAGGGGGCTTGGCGGCTTCCTGAGGCGTGATGTCCTCGGCCTCGCCATTCTGGTGCCGGAAGACAACCTTTTCGGCCGTCTTTCCGCCGCTCACGCGGACCGTCAGGTTCGAGAGTTCGGGGACGCGGATCGCCGTCTGCTCGGTACCGTTTGCCGTCAGATAGATCGGCGCGCGACCGGTGTAGGAGGGGGGCGTGACCCAGGCGTCGATACGCACGGCAGGATCAACTGCCTGCGGCGCGGGATGCGGCTGCAGCGCATCCGAAATCGAACCGCCGCTCGTCGATAGCGAATATGCGAAAGCCGTTACCACAAGCAATGCCGGGATGGCGCGCAAGGCCAGCCGGTCGTGGGAGGCGATGTCGGGGCGTGGGAAGCCGGTATCGAGCGCCGCGATCTTCTCCGCCATCCGAGTCTGGTGTTCGCGCCAGAGGGCGCGGGCGAAAGGCGTGTCGGTGGCGGGTTCGTCTTCCTGAACGGCAACAGGCTGATGCTGCAGGCCGTTGCGCTGCTCGAGCAACCGATCGGCAGCAGCCACATCGGGCCAATGAAGTCGGCGCAGGGGAAGGAGGGTGACGAGGGTGGCAACCGCGAAAATGATCAGTAGCGCCACGCGAATCCATTCGGGCGCGTAGCGGAAGACACCGAACCAAGACGCTGTGAGGTAGAGCGCCACAACCGACAGAATCGGCAGCAGGAGAGGTAGGATCTGCTCGAACAGCAGGACCAGGCGCGCCAGAAAGCGCTTGGCCGCGACCAGTCGTGCCAAGGAAGGCCTCAGGGCAAATGCACCGGTTTTCTCCTTGCTGGAGCTCTTGTTCAATCCGTTCTCCGCGCGCTGGCGTTCAAGGCAGGAGGGCGCTTCCGGCGATTGCCGGGGCAATTCGCTCTCGATCAAGGATAGCATTCTTTGTGGCGAAGGCGAGGGCAAGCCCCAGCCAATGCCGGTTTTTCACGGTTCTTCGCCAAAAAGTGATGCCCCCCCCGCCAGGCGGTGATCAGTCCAGCCAGGCCGGGACGGAATCGAGGGCGATGAGCTCTTCGTAGGTGCCGCGCGGGCGAATCACGTGGAAATCGCTGCCCTTGACGATCACTTCAGGAACCAGAAGGCGGCTGTTGTAGGTGCCGGCCTGAACCGCGCCATAGGCGCCGGCGGTGCTGATGGCGAAGAGATCGCCGGACTTCGGCATCGCCATTTCGCGGTCGAGCGCCAGATAGTCGCCGGTTTCGCATACGGGGCCGACGATATCCGCCTTGATGCGCGGCGCGTTCGCTGCCGAGATCACCACCGGGCGGATCTCGTGATGGGCCTCATAGAGGGTCGGACGGATGAGGTCGTTCATCGCGCCATCGACGATCACGAAGGTCTTCTCGCCGCCGTCCTTCACGTAGATTACTTCGGTGACCAGGATGCCGGCATTGCCGACGATCAGGCGGCCGGGCTCAGTGACGATCTTGCAGTTGAGGTCGCGCAGAGTGTTCGTGACGATCGCGGCATAGGCTTCCGGCGATGGCGGCGGGTTGTTGTCGTCCCGGTAGGGGATGCCAAGGCCGCCGCCCACATCAACGTGATGGATATCGTGGCCCTCTGCGCGCAGCGTGCTCACCAGCTCGCGCAGCAGCTTGAAGGCGTCTTCGAACGGCTGCAGGTCGGTGATCTGGCTGCCGATATGCATGTCGATGCCGGTCACTTCGATGCCGGGCAGGCTTGCCGCGCGGGCATAGACGGCGCGGGCGCGCTCCCAGGAAATGCCGAACTTGTTTTCCTTCTTGCCGGTCGAGATCTTCGCATGCGTCCTGGCGTCGACATCGGGATTGATGCGGAAGGAGACAGGGGCCTTCTTGCCTGCCCTGACGGCGCGCTGGTTGAGGATCTCGAGTTCCGGCTCGGACTCGACGTTGAAGCAATAGATGCCGGCCTCGAGGGCCAGGTCCATCTCCCGTGCCGTCTTGCCGACACCGGAGAACATGATGCGCGATGCCGGGATGCCGGCGGCCAGTGCGCGGCGCAGCTCGCCCTCGGAGACGACGTCGATGCCGGCGCCGAGATTGCCCAGCGTCTTCAGCACTGCCTGATTGGAATTCGCCTTCATGGCGTAGCAGACCATCGCGTCGACATCGCTGAAGGCTTCCGAGAAGACGCGGTAGTGGCGCTCGAGAGTGGCCGTCGAATAGACGTAGAAAGGCGTGCCGACGGCCTTGGCGATCTCGGGAACGGGAACGTTTTCGGCGTAGAGAACGCCGTCGCGGTAGTCGAAATGGTTCACGTCAGTGGCCTCTCAAAGCATGTCTCCCGACGTGGGAACCGGTTTCGGGATCAGGACATGCATAAATACAAAGGCTAAAGCGCTGCTGGCGAATCCGAAAGATCGCCGCGTGCCTTAGAGAAGCGGATCGAGGATGAAGGGCCTGTCGACCCTGCCCGGCTGCGGCGTCGGCTTGGACGAGTCACCGGTCTTCGTTGCGTTCGCGCTCGGCGGGTCGAGATCGCCCTTGCGCCCGCACCCGGCGACGGCAAGGCCGATCACGGCAAAAACAACCGTCAGGCGGACGATCTGCGGCAAGCTCTTCTGCATGGAATTCCTCTTGGGAAGCGGCACTGGTGGACACCTTCATAGCGAAGTTTATCCACCTTGTGCACCCTGATTGTTGAGGTCAGTTGCGGGCGCGCCAATAGGCGATCTGCTTGCGCACTTCCGACGGTGCCGTGCCGCCGAAGCTCTTGCGACTTGCGACCGATGCCTCGACCGTCAGCACGTCGTAAACCTTGTCGGTGATACCGGCATTGATCGCCTGCAGATCGGCAAGCGACAGCTCGGCCAAGTCGCAGCCCTTGCTCTCGGCCAGCGCCACCGCACGGCCGGTCACGTGATGCGCGTCACGGAACGGCAGGCCGGCTTCGCGCACCAGCCAGTCGGCAAGGTCGGTCGCGGTTGAATAGCCGGAACCGGCAGCGGCCTTCATGCGCGCGCTGTTGACGGCCATGTCGCGGACCATGCCGGTCATGGCTGATATTGCCAGCTCCAGGCTTTCGGCAGCGTCGAAGACCTGCTCCTTGTCTTCCTGCATGTCCTTGGAATAGGCAAGCGGCAGGCCCTTCATGATCGTCAGAAGTGCGATCAGCGAACCGTTGATGCGGCCGGTCTTGGCGCGCACCAGCTCAGCTGCGTCAGGGTTCTTCTTCTGCGGCATGATCGACGAGCCGGTGGAGAAGGCATCCGACAGGCGCACGAAGCCAAACTGCGGCGTCGACCAGATGACGATTTCTTCGGCCAGACGCGACAGGTGCATGCCTGCGATGGCAGCGATCGACAGGAACTCGATGGCGAAGTCGCGGTCCGAAACCGTGTCGATCGAGTTGCGTGTCGGCTCGCGGAAGCCCAGTGCCTTCGCCGTCATGTGGCGGTCGATCGGATAGCCGGTGCCGGCAAGCGCTGCCGCACCGATCGGGCTCTCATCCAGATGCTCAATTGCATGGCGCACGCGCGAACGGTCGCGGCCGAACATTTCGACATAGGCCATGCAGTGATGGCCGAAGGTGACGGGCTGGGCGGTCTGCAGATGCGTGAAGCCCGGCATGACGGTCTCGGCGTGCTCTTCGGCGCGGTCGAGGAAGGCAGCGATCAGGTTGGTCAGCAGCTGCTCGGTCTTCTGCAGCTCTTCCTTGACCCAGAGGCGGAAGTCGAGCGCGACCTGGTCGTTGCGGGAGCGGGCGGTGTGCAGGCGCCCGGCGGCCGGGCCGATCAGCGTGGCGAGGCGAGCCTCGACATTCATGTGAATGTCTTCGAGCTTGCGGGAGAATTCGAAGTTACCGCTTTCGATCTCTGACAGGATCGTGTTTAGCCCTTCGACGATCTTGTCTTTATCCTCGGCCGAAATGATGCCCTGGTGGGCAAGCATGGTGGCATGGGCGATGGAACCGCGGATGTCCTGGGCAAACAGCTTCTTGTCGAAACCGATCGAGGCATTTATCTCCTCCATGATCGCATCGGGACCGGAGGCGAAACGGCCGCCCCACATCTGGTTGGAAGATTTGGTATCCGTGCTGTCGGCCATGACGATGCCTGCCTTGAAGAACGCGTGTCTCGGAGAATGAAATGACGACAAGAAAGTCCCTGCGCCTGCCATCCCTGAAGCTGATCGGGATCGCGGCTGTCGCAGGCATTATTGCCGGTGCGGCAGCGGTTTACATCAGGGAAGCCGGGTCTGGCAATGGCGGGACGCAAACGGCATCGGGCGAATGCGCGGCGACAAAGGAGATCGCCGCCAGAATCGCCCCGCTGCTCAAGGGACAGGTGGCGGCGATGGTCGCCCCTGACGAGCACCGCAGGCTCACCACCGTTTCATTCAAGGGCGGCGACGGCAAGCCGATGACGCTCGACAATTTCGCCGGCAAGACCGTGCTCTTCAATCTCTGGGCGACGTGGTGCGTACCCTGCCGTGAGGAAATGCCGGCGCTGAATGCGCTGGAGAAGGAACTGGGCAGCGACAGGTTCCAGGTCGTGCCCGTCAACATCGACACCGGCGACGACGAGAAGCCGAAGGCCTTCCTCAGCGAGATCGGCGTCGACGCACTGCAGCTTTACCGAGACAACACGATTGAGGTCTTCAACAGCCTGAAAAAGGAAGGGCTGGCCTTCGGCCTGCCCGTCACGCTTTTGATCGACGGCAAGGGCTGCCTGATCTCTGCCATGAACGGCCCCGCCGCTTGGGACAGCGACGATGCCAAGGCGCTGATCAAGGGCGCGGTGGGGTTGTAGGCAAGGCGGCTTATGGCCGCTTGCCGTGCAGAACAGCGGATGAGCTAGGTGGCATCTGCTACACCACTCTGAATTCTTCGTCGTTAATGTGCGATTTGAGAAGCTGCCGACAGAAGCTCTTCGGGATTGAGCGCCTGGCACACATTTCGCCCCTCGTCTTCGACTTCCGTGAAGCTCCAACGCACCACACTTTCTCGATCGAGCAAGAAGTGACCGACAAGCTGCATATGTCCGGCGAGGCTCACCTGCCGATCGGCTTCCATAATTTCGTACCCGTCCTTTTTGTTAAGAAGATCACCTGCTGTCGGCGGGGCCATTGGTTCCGGCAACTCTCCCGGTCGATCGACCCGCATCGCCATGACCGCGTCCATTCCAACCTTGTATGGCCAGTCGGTCTCATTGTGCGTGAACTCGAGGACGGGCAAGCCGAAGGCGCGATGCAAAGCCCGTTCCGGGTCGGATGCCGCAAGAAGATTGGGTATCGGCTGGTAACGGAAATAGAGTCGCGCGCGTTCTACCGGGGTGCTTACAACGACCAGGGATTCGATGCCTTTCTCGCGCAGCGCCGAGCTGAGCTGTGCCATAGCTGCGACATGGCGACGGCAGAACGGACAGTGCAGGCCCCGAAACAGACCGATCAATAGCGGGCTGCGACCGCGAAAGTCATCAAGGGCGATCTTCCCTTCGCGGGAGATTGCGTCCAGCACAAAGTTCGGAGCTTGGTCGCCCGGTTGCAACAGATGCTCGACATGGCACACAGGCATAGACAACCTCCTCGCCGCGGGGATCAGAAAGGCACCACGACAAGTGCTTTGAAGTCGAGCCCGCGTTGGGCGCTGCCGAGGTCGAGATTCAGCTTTGCAGGCCTGACCTCTCGTCCTGGCGAACCGCCAGGATCGATCCTAAGAATGGTCCCACATTGGCCGACGAGCAAGCGCTAAACAGCGAAACTGATCTAGCTCTGCGGGGCGACTGTTGGACGGGGGCGAGGGCGGCCAGATCTCCACCATGAACGGCCCGCCGCCTGGGACAGCGACGAGGCCAAGGCGCTGATCAAGGGCGCGGTGGGGACGTCGCCCTAGGAGAGCGGTGGCCCGACGATCGTGATATGGTTCTCGGCGCAGCAGCGCATGAGCACGTCGATCATCTCGGGAGACGGGGCGGTCGCGGCGGGAAGTTCGGCCTTGTCGGCGACCCGGCTTGTCTGCCGCAGCATTGTCTCGAAGTCATCGCCACGCGTGATCGTCAGGCAATGGGCGCCGGCGACGCTTTCGACCCGAAAGCTGTGCGGGATACCCTTCGGAGCAACCAGTGTCTGCCCCGCGCTGGCGTGAACCTCTCGCTGCCCGATTTGGAAGCGCATCTCGCCTTCGAGCAAGTGGAAAACTTCATCTTCGCGATGGTGAACGTGCAGAGGGGGTGTCTCTCCCCATGGCATCCAATGCTCGATGACGCTGATCTTGTCATCGCTTGCCAGGGATGAAAGCCGGATGGCGACGAGCGTATTGCCAAACCAGCGAAGCTCGCCATTTGACCGCGGATGGGTGTTCATGTTCATCTCTGATCCTTCCAGGATTTGAAGTGCTTGCGAATGAGCGGTTTCTAGCGTCAGAGCCTGACTCCGATCCAATCCAATGATCGTATGGACTGAATCCACGCCATGAATTTCAATGGTCTCGACTTGAACCTCGTGCGCGTCTTCGATGCCTTGATGCGGGAGCGAAGCGTCACGCGCGCCGGGGATCGTATCGGTCTCAGTCAGCCGGCTGTGAGTGCGGCGTTGAACAGGCTTCGCCACCTCTTCGACGACAATCTTTTCGTGCGGCAGGGAAACGAAATGCTGCCCACGCCCAGGGCACTCGAACTTGGTGAAAGGGCCCGCCTGGCGCTCGCGGAAATCGAGGGAATGATCCGCTCGGTCCGCGGGCTGGAACTGGGCGAACTCGATCGGACCTACACGCTGTTGGGGGCCGACTTCTTTTCCATGCTGTTGATGCCTCAGCTGGCGCGAAAGGTGCACGAACAAGCGCCGAATGTGCGCCTGCGTTTGCTTGATAGCGCCAGGGGCGACGTCGCAAGGCTGCTTCAAGAGAATGCGGTCGATATGGCCCTTGAGCGTCCGCTCGAGTTACCGGATTGGGTATCGAGCACGCTGCTCTTTCAATCGCCTTTCGTCATCATCGCATCGCGAAACAACAGGGCCATTGCAGCGATTCCGGACGGCGGGCAAATTCCGCTCGATCTCTTTTCGCGCTTGCCCCATGCGATACGTTCGATCGATGGGACGCTTTCCGGCATGGTGGACGAGGCTCTCAAGTCGCACGGGCTTCGTCGTGACGTGACGCTCGCGCTCCCGCATTTTCAGGGCGTGGCGCTCGCGGTTGCCGCCGGCTCGCATATCGCGGCGGTGCCCGTGCAGTTTGCGAGAGCGGTCAAGGCGCAGCTCGACCTGATGGTCTTCGAACCGCCGATCGATGTTCCCGCGCCGCACGTGAACCTCTACTGGCACTCCCGCTACGATCAGGATCGAGCGCATCAGTGGCTGCGATCGCTGATCCTGACGACGGTATCGGAGTTGGGGTTTCCCCTTTAAGGGCAAGCCAGCGCCAAGCGGGCCAAGGCAGGATCGCGCCAGCGAAGTCCATCACCGTCCTTTATGCGATGCTTACATCGGGTGCCCGTCCATCCAATCGAAAAGATATGCCCGCACCGATAATCTTAGCGGGTGCGGTCGATCATCTGGCCGCTTGAACAGTCATGCAGTTTTGCAGGAAGGATGAGGCGATGTACGGTCGCTGGTGGTTATATTACGTCGCGGCGCAATCGCGTCAGGCGGCTCAAGCGCAATCATCTTGGAACCCCGAGAAGCACGAGGTTGCCTTCGATCGCGCCGGTGATTTCTGGATCTTCATCAGGCTTGCACTCGTTCTTGCGGTCTTCTTCGCTGGGCTTGCCTGTATCCTTTGGGTCGCAAGCTGATCGCTGGGTTTTCCTCCCAGGGGCGAAGACGACAACCGCCGACGCTCGACGGTTTCGCCGGCAAAGGCCGCGATTTTCAGTCTTTGGGTGACGGGTGACGCCGTTGCCGCTCCGGTCATCCGTCTGCGTCTCCTATCCGTCGCAAGCAGTCAGTGGTGGATTTAGCCACAGCACTTAGCAGCAGCATTCGCCGGCCCGCAGCAGGCCGTCTCTTGGGCTTGCTTCGCCAGCCACCGGTCACGCGGCTTGCAGCTTGCCGCGCGGGCAACGAGTTCAACCTGCACCACAACGTTGCTGATGACCGGGATCGAGGCGCAATAGAGCTGCATCGGCTGCACGCCATCGCTTACCTCAAAGGTCAGCTTCGCCGAGCCATCAAGCTGCACATGTTCGGAAACCTTGCGAATGATGGCGGCGAACTTGCCGGCCGGCATGTGGGTGCGGTCACCCTCCTCGATATCCCAGAGCTGAACGAAGATCTCCGCCCATGCTTCCGGGTTGGCGCCGCAGTCGAGTGCCGAAAACTGTCCGGCCTTGACCTCGGTGACGTGGTAACCCGGCTTCACCAACCGACCGTCGTAGCGGAACGCCAGAGGCAGATCCGGAGCTGCCGCCAGGGCCTCAAGCAGAAGGCCGAGGCTGATATCTGAAGACAGGGCCTTGTCGATCGCATTCATATGAGATATTCCTTGTTTCAACATTTCAAGGATTATTGAATTATGGATGAACGTCAAGCCCTCGCTTCGTTCGGCGCGCTATCTCAGGAGACCCGCCTCCAGATCGTCCGCATGCTTGTCGTTGCCGGCCCCGATGGCATGGCCGCCGGGACGATTGCGGAGAAGCTCGAACTATCGCCCTCGAACATTTCCTTCCATCTGAAGGAGCTGGACCGGGCGGGTCTTGTCAGCCAGCAGCGCGAAGCCCGCTCGATCATCTACACCGCCAATTACGATGCGCTCGGCGGCCTCGTGCGCTTCCTGATGGAAGACTGCTGCGCCGGCCATCCGGAAATCTGTGCGCCGGCTGCGGAAGTCACTGCCTGCTGCCCGCCCGGCAAGGGAAAAATTCAATGAACGTCCTGATCTGGTCCGGGACCTGAGGCCATGACATCTTTTCCGCTCTCCCGTCGCCTTGCCTCGGAGGCGTTGGGCACAGCTCTTCTGGTCGCGACCGTGGTCGGCTCGGGCATCATGGCGGACAGCTTGACGTCGGATCCGGCGCTTTCACTGCTCGCCAACACGCTGGCAACGGGGGCGATCCTTGTTGTGCTGATCACCATCCTGGGGCCGATTTCCGGCGCTCACTTCAATCCGGTCGTATCGCTGGTTCTTGCGTTCCGCCGCGCGCTTCCTGCCTCTTCGGTGCCGGCCTATATCGGTGCACAAATCCTTGGCGGCGTTGCCGGAACGCTGCTCGCGCATGCCATGTTCGGACTGCCTCTGCTGCAGGTCTCGACCACCATCCGCACTGGCAGCGCGCAGTGGCTGGCCGAAGTGACCGCGACGTTCGGCCTCGTCTTCGTCATCCTCGCCGGTCTGCGCTTTCGCGCCGATGCTGCGGCATGGCTGGTCGGCCTCTATATCACGGCGGCCTACTGGTTCACCGCTTCGACCTCATTCGCCAATCCTGCGGTCGCTATCGCCCGCTCGCTGACGAACACCTTTTCCGGCATCCGCCCGGTCGATCTGCCGGGTTTTATTGTCTCGGAAATCCTCGGCGCGTTGCTGGCGCTGTTGCTCGCGGGTTGGCTGCTGATGGAAGCTCGCAATCCTCAATCACTGACTGAAACGGAACCTGCGCCATGACAATCGACGTCACGATCTATCACAATCCGAAATGTGGCACCTCGCGTAATACGCTGGCAATGATCCGCAATGCGGGCATCGAACCTGTGGTCGTCGAATACCTGAAAGATCCGCCGAGCCGTGAACAACTCATCAAGATGATCTCGGATGCAGGCCTGACCGTCCGTGCCGCGATCCGCGAGAAAGATACGCCCTACGCCGAACTCGGACTCGACAACCCTGACCTGACCGATGACGAGTTGCTCGATGCCATGTTGAAAGACCCGATCTTGATCAACCGTCCCTTCGTCATCAGCCCGCTGGGCACGCGCCTCGCCCGGCCTTCGGAGGTCGTCCTGGATATCCTGCCCGCCACCCACAAAGGCCCGTTCGCCAAGGAAGACGGTCAGCAGGTCTTCGATGCCCAAGGCAAACGCCTTGTCTGAACGCGTGCCGCTTCTTGCCGTGCTTGCGCTCGGCGTGACACAAATCATCGGCTACGGCACCCTCTATTACAGTTTCAGCATTCTTGCTCCCGATATGGCCGCGCAGTTTGCCTGGTCGAAGGGATGGGTCTTCGGCGCTCTCTCTGCGGCGCTTCTGGTCGGCGGCCTCACGGCTCCGTGGTTGGGAGTGCTGTTCGACCGGATCGGCGCCGGCCGGGTGATGACTACGGGCTCTTTTGTTGCTGCTGTCTCTCTGGCCGCCTGCGCTCTCGCGCCCAACAAGGTCGTGTATGTTGCCGCGCTCATCGCCGTCGAAGTTGCCGCGAACCTTGTTCAGTACGGCGCAGCCTTCGCACTGCTTGTGCAGATCCGGCCACAGGTTGCATCCCGCAGCATCACCTATCTGACGCTGATTGCCGGTTTCGCCTCGACGATTTTCTGGCCGATCACCACGGCGCTGAATGCCCATCTTACGTGGCAGAACGTTTATCTGGTCTTCGCCGTTCTCAACCTGGCCATCTGCCTGCCGATCCATGCATGGCTGTCGCGCAGCAGGACCACGCAACGGACGACGGCGGCATTGGTCGCCGCCCCGCGAGTGGAGGGGATCTTGCCACCTGCTCGCCGCCGGCTCGGCTTTGCCATCATGGTCGCCGGCTTTTCACTGATGTCGCTCGTCAGCGCGGCCATGCTGGTGCATCTGGTGCCGCTACTGTCCGGCCTTGGGCTCGGCGGAGCCGCGGCGCTCGTGGGGACACTCTTCGGCCCATCGCAGGTCAGCAGCCGGCTGATCAACATGGTCTTCGGCAAGAACCTGCCGGCAATCCATCTGGCGGTGATCGCGGCCATGTTGATTCCGGGCGGCGTGTTGGTGCTGCTATTCACAGCTCCGTCCGTGCCGGGTGCGATGGCTTTCGCCGTGATCTTCGGCATGGGCAATGGCCTGCTGAGCATCGTCAGCGGCACGCTGCCTCTGCATCTCTTCGGCAGCGATGGTTACGGCAAGCTGCAAGGGAGAATGATGGCAGCGCGGCTGATTTTGTCGGCGCTTGCGCCGTTCGTCCTGGCTTTTGCGATGGAGAACTTCGGCATCACACAGTCACTCGGCACGGCGGCTGCTTTAGGCGGGCTTTCCATCATCGCGCTACTTTCCATCCCAGCGTTGCGATGATTGCGGTTGGCGCATTGCGGACGGGAAGCCGTGGCCGGGTCGTGAGCGTCGGCAACCTGGAGTGTTTCTATCGCAGTGACCGTGCGACTAGCGATACTGAAACTCTATTGCCGACCTTGCAGTCAGCGCTAGGTTTGTGAATCGGACACAGTCGCGCGGATAAGTTGGACCCGCGACCGAACCAAGCTTTCGAAGCTCTAGCTCGCTTTGCTGGTGCGCAGCGAGCCCTCTCGAACCAGGTCAGTATACTGATGCGATAGCGCAGGAGGCGTAGATGGCAATTTCGCGCAAGCAGGCAGAGCGTTTGCTAACGGCGGACGAATGGCAACTCATTCAAAAGACTCACCATCCGGCAATGCAGGATTTGTCGGATACAGATCTCTCTGATCTCGCCAAGCGAATCCGTGAAAGGCGCGATCGTGCGCAAAGCGAGGCGAACAGACAGCGCAGGGAAATGAGAGGCAAGGCGCAACCCAAAGGGGCGACGCCGGCACGCAAGGATACAGGCACGAGAGGCAAACTCGAAGTTCTGGCCATGGGCGTGCGCAGCGTGAACGCGGAACGGGCCCGCCGGCGCCGAATGCTTGCTAAAATTCAGATGGTCGAGAACATGCGCGCCGCGTTGGCACGAAGGAAAGAAGCGAAAAGCGAGAAGGACGAGTCATTTAACACGCGGCAGGCCCATGCAGGCATGCACTCGATCGAAAGCACAAAACGCAAAGATCTCATCCGCCCCATGGAGCGCGGCAGACTGCGGAAGGCGAGCGCCGTTTCGCAGGCGAAGCGCGATGCTCGCGGCGCCTAGGTTCTAGTTTCGCCGGCTCATCAGCTTGGGCGGCAACCTTAAGACGGCAGGAATGAAACGAGACCTCGCGGATTCGCGGGGTCGGTGGCGCCTCAGCGGGTCGGGATCGGCGTATCACCGCGATAGTCGTAGAAGCCGCGCCCGGACTTGCGGCCGAGCCAGCCGGCTTCGACATATTTCACCAGCAGCGGGCAGGGGCGATATTTCGAGTCGGCCAAGCCGTCGTGCAGCACCTGCATGATCGACAGGCAGGTGTCGAGGCCAATGAAATCGGCAAGCTGCAGCGGCCCCATCGGGTGATTGGCGCCGAGCTTCATGGCGGTGTCGATGGCGTCGACGGTGCCGACGCCTTCGTAGAGCGTGTAGATGGCTTCGTTGATCATCGGCAACAGGATGCGGTTGACGATGAAGGCCGGGAAATCCTCGGCGACCGTCACCGTTTTCTCCAGCGAGGCGACGAAGTCCTTGGCGGTTGCGAAGGTCACTTCGTCCGTCGCGATGCCGCGAACCAGTTCCACGAGTTTCATGACCGGCACCGGGTTCATGAAATGGATGCCCATGAAGTGCTCGGGGCGGTCGGTGGCGGAGGCGAGCCGGGTGATCGAGAGCGAGGACGTGTTGGTGGCTAGGATCGCTTCCGGCTTCAGGACCGGACACACCTGGGCGTAGATCTTGCGCTTGACGTTTTCGTCTTCGGTCGCGGCCTCGATCACGAGATCGGACGCGGCAAGATCGTTGATGTCGGAGGAGCCGGAAATCAGGGCGAGGGTGGCGGAACGCTCTTCGTCCGTCATCTTGCCGCTCGTCACATGGCGGGCGAGGTTGCCGTTGATGGTGGCCAGGCCGTGCTGGACGCGTTCCTCGGAGAGATCGTAGAGCTGGACCTTATAGCCTGCATCTGCCGAAACCTGCGCGATGCCGCAACCCATCTGGCCTGCGCCGATAATGCCAATCGTCTTCAACACCGCGTTCATCTCCAAACCCCCGCTCGGCATGCGCCGCCGCGCTGCCGCATTTTTCTAACAAAACTGCCGGGCAAATGATCGCCCGGCAGAAGTAGTAGCCCTTAAAATGATAATTTTCCAGTCATTCGCAAGTGCGAAATGAAGGCATCTGCTCACTTCAAAGCACCTTCTGCAGTTCCGGCAGGACGTCGAACAGGTCGGCGACGAGACCGTAGTCGGCAACCTGGAAGATCGGGGCTTCCTCGTCCTTGTTGATGGCGACGATGACCTTCGAATCCTTCATGCCGGCGAGGTGCTGGATGGCACCCGAGATGCCGCAGGCGATGTAGAGATCGGGTGCCACGACCTTGCCCGTCTGGCCGACCTGCCAGTCGTTCGGGGCGTAACCGGCATCGACGGCGGCGCGCGAGGCACCGACCGCGGCACCGAGCTTGTCGGCGACCGGCAGGATGACTTCCTTGAACTTTTCCGCGGAGCCGAGCGCACGACCACCGGAAATGATGATCTTCGCCGAGGTCAGTTCCGGGCGGTCGGAGGCCGACAGCGCGTCCTTGACGAAGGTCGACAGGCCGGGGTTGGCCGCGGCCGCGATGGTTTCGACCGGGGCGGAACCGCCTTCGGCAGCGGCGGCGAACGACGCGGTGCGCACGGTGATGACCTTCTTGGCGTCGGTCGCCTGCACCGTCTGGATGGCGTTGCCTGCATAGATCGGCCGCTTGAAGGTGTCTGAGGAGACCACTTCGATGATCTCGGAGACCTGGGCGACATCGAGCAGAGCTGCGACGCGCGGCATGACGTTCTTGCCGGTCGAGGTAGCGGCGGCGATGATCGTGTCATAGCTTGCGGCCAGCGAGACGATCAGGGCGGCCAGCGGCTCGGCGAGGTTATTGGCGAGGCTTGCGTCCTCGGCGACCAGCACCTTGGAAACGCCCGACAGCTTGGCGGCCTGTTCGGCCGCCGCCTTGGCGCCGGCGCCGGCGACGAGGACGGTGACGTCGCCGCCGATCCTGGCGGCCGCCGTCAGCGTCTTGGCGGTCTGGTCGGAAAGGTGGTTGCCGTCGTGATCAGCCAGAAGAAGAATGGCCATGGATGTAATTCCTTTCTCGAACCTTAGAGGACGCCGGCTTCGGTCTTCAGCTTCTCGACTAGCTCGGCGACCGACTTGACCTTGACGCCCGCCTTGCGGCCGGACGGCTCCTCGGTCTTCAGCACCTTCAGGCGCGGCGCGGTGGAGACGCCGAAGTCGGCAGGGCTCTTCTTGTCGAGCGGCTTCTTCTTCGCCTTCATGATGTTCGGCAGCGAGGCGTAGCGCGGCTCGTTCAAGCGCAGATCTGATGTGACGACGGCCGGCAGCCTGACTTCGATCGTCTGCAGGCCGCCGTCGACCTCGCGCGTCACGGTTGCCTTGCCATCACCGATTTCGATCTTCGAGGCGAAGGTTGCCTGCGCGGTGCCGAGCAGCGCCGCCAGCATCTGGCCGGTCTGGTTGGAGTCGTCATCGATAGCCTGCTTGCCGACGATGATCAGGCCCGGCTGTTCGGCGTCGGCGACGCCCTTCAGGATCTTGGCAACGGCGAGTGGCTCGACGGCATCGTCGGTCTCGACCAGGATCGCCCGGTCCGCGCCCATGGCGAGTGCGGTGCGCAGCGTCTCTTCAGACTTGGCAGGACCGATCGACACGACAACGACTTCCTCGGCCTTGCCGGCTTCCTTTAGCCGCAACGCCTCCTCGACCGAGATCTCGTCGAACGGGTTCATCGACATCTTCACATTCGCGAGCTCGACACCGGTGCCATCCGGCTTCACGCGGATCTTCACGTTGTAATCAACCACCCGCTTCACGGGGACGAGAATTTTCATGGGGTCCTTCCTTCAACTCTTTCGCCAAGAAAATGCGCGTTTCGGCGCTGCTCCGATTGTCGAATGGCGACATGGATACGCGTTTTTCCTCCAAACACAACGCTTCCATGGCGCAGATAGGCAAATTGATCCCGTGGATATATTACGCTTACGTTCACGTCAATATTGGAGTTATTGCTTGTCCCAGGGCAGGCGCGGGCGCAGCTGTTGACCGGGCGTCACGACCATCGTCGGGTTGGCTGTTGGCCTGTTCTTGACAGCTCTCGGGGTGACGACCTCTCGATCGAATAACGGGACGCCGCGGCGGCGCATCAGAAGGACCAACAGGCCGCCGGCGACGATGCCGCCGACATGGGCGCCCCAGGAGATACTGCCGTCGGGTTCCAGGACCAGCATCACGAATTGCTGGCCGATCCAGAGAAGGAGCGGCACGAAGGCCGGCAGGGGCAGCGGCACGCGCATCAGCACCAGCACCCAGACCTTCACGCGGGGATGCAAGACGACGTAGGCGGTAACCACGCCCGAGATCGCGCCCGAGGCGCCTACGAGCGGCGCTTCCGATGTCGGCCCCACGAGGCCATGGACGAGAGCGCCGGCGGCCGCGCAGAGCAGATAAAAAACAAGAAAGCGGAAGTGCCCCATCGCATCTTCGACATTGTCGCCAAAGACCCACAGGAAAATCATGTTCGGCGCAAGGTGCCAGAAGCCGGAATGCACGAAGGAGTAGGTGATGTAGGTCAGGGGTTCCGGGACGAGGGCCAGCGCCGGCGCCAGCCTGGCGTGGTTGAACGCAACCGCGGGAATGTAGCCCAGGCCGACAATCGTTGCCTGCGACGCGGATTCGTTGGCGACAACCCCGGTGAATAGCCAAACCGCGAAATCCACCGCGATCAGCGCCATCGTCACCCATTGGACCTTGATATGCTTCAGCGTATTGGCATCGTGCAGCGGTATGAACATGAAGCCTGCCCTGGCGTTCGCGTCACATAGTCGGGAAGGAACCTACCTGTTTTTTCCCGGAACCCAAAGCACATCCGCATGGCCGCGGTCATTGGCGTGGCGGGCGGCGACAAACAGGAAGTCCGAAACGCGGTTGACGTATTTCAACGCGGCATCGCTGACGACCTCGCCATCCGTGCGGGCAAGCTCGACCATCAGCCGCTCGGCGCGGCGCGCGATCGTGCGGGCGAGGTGAAGATGAGCGGCAGCCGAGTGACCGCCCGGCAGCACGAAAGATTTCAAAGGCTGCAGGTCCGCGTTCAATTCGTCGATGTCGTTCTCGATCCGCGAGACCTGGCTTTCAACGATGCGCAGCGGCTCGTGTGCCGGCGGTTTGCCGTCATCAGGCGTTGCAAGATCGGCGCCGAGATCGAAGAGATCGTTCTGGATCAGCGTCAGCATCCGGTCCAGGACCGGCATGCCCTGCATGTGAAGCCGCGCGATGCCGATCGCGGAGTTGGCCTCGTCAATGGTGCCGTAGGCTTCGACACGCAGATCGTATTTCAGCCGACGCGGGCCGGAAACCAGGGCCGTCGTGCCGTCGTCGCCGGTCTTCGTGTAGATCTTGTTGAGCCTTACCATGCCTACCCCCTTCTTTTTCCCCGCCTTAGCTAGGGCGGCCGCCGCCGGTCAGCCAGAGTGTCAGCATGATGAGGAGCACCGCGATCGCCTGCAGGAGCACGCGCAGTTGCATCAGCTTGTTGGAAAGGTTCGGATTGCCGCCCTTCATCATGTTGAAAAGACCGCGAATCAGTACGAGGGCGACAATGCCCATGACGATGATCGCGAGAATATAGGTGACCGTGGACATGCTGGCTTTGGCTTTCCTGATTAGTCCACCCAGCGCATCAGGCGGTAAAAAAGGTCTGCAGGCAGCAGCCTTTTCAACACCATGCCCTGCTTTGCCGGTGTGGTTACGGGGTAATGTGGTTTCGGATTGCTTGAGTTCAATGCGTGCTTCAGTACGGTATAAACGGCGTCCGGACCGAGCTTATGTCGATTGGGACGCCCCGAGCCGTCAAGACGCGCAAGCTGGCGGCGGTAATCTGCCGCATGGACCGAGTTCCTGACGTCGATGTGCTCGTGGATTTTTACGAGCGCATTTGCCGTAAAGCGGGAGGCAATCGGGCCCGGCTCGATCAGGCTCACGTGAATGCCACTGCCCTGCAGTTCCATGCGAAGACTGATGCTGAGGCCTTCGAGAGCGAATTTGGAGGCGGTATAGGCGCCGCGGAAGCGGTACGGCACGACACCGAGGATCGACGAGCACTGGACAATCCGCCCCTGACCACGCTTGCGCATCAGTGGCACGACCTGGCGCGTCAACTCGTGCCAGCCGAAGACGTTCGTTTCGAACTGAGCGCGCAGAGCCTCGGTCGGCAGGTCCTCGACGGCGCCGGGCTGCCCGTAGGCGCCGTTGTTGAACAGCGCGTCGATGCGGCCGCCGGTCAGCGCGCTCACGTCGCGCACGAGCTCCGAGATCGTATCGGGCCGCGTATAGTCCATGCGGAGGGCCTCGATGCCGTCGGCTTGGAGAGGTGCCAGATCATCGAATTTGCGCACGGTGGCGAGGACCCGCCAGCCATCGGCCTTCAGCGCGCGGGCGCAGTACGCGCCGATCCCGGAAGAGCATCCGGTCACGATGATGGTGCGCTGATCCGACATGGAATGATTCCTGTACAAAATAGGAGTGGTTTCCCATATTCGAACGGGCGATACAACGCTGAAAGCCGGGAGACGGAATGCCGAAGATAATGCGCATCTTCTATGATGTGGTCTACGACGCTATCTGCCACCTTATAGAGGACGACGGTTTCGCGATGGCGAGCCATGTCGCGCTGTCGACGCTTCTCGCCGTTTTTCCATTTCTCATCTTCGGGACGACACTGGCTACCTTCCTGGGCGCTGACCAGTTCTCGGACAGGGCGATACACCTGATCTTCGACACCTGGCCTGAGGCGATCGCCAAGCCGCTTGTCGATCAGGTAATCCAGGTCCTGACGATACCGCGCGGCGGCCTGCTGACCGTGTCCGTGCTGGCCGCAGCCTACTTCGCGTCGAACGGCGTCGAGGCGCTGCGGATCTCGCTCAACCGCGCCTATCGTGTCCAGGAAACACGGCCGTGGTATCTCACCCGCCTTGCAAGCCTTGGCTTTGTCATGATTGCCGTGGTCATCTTCGCGGCCGTCAGCGTCCTGCTGGTGGCGGTGCCGTTTGCCCTGAACTACGCGCGCTATTGGTTTCCGCTGTTTGCCGACACGCTCGAGGTTGTCTTCAGCTGGCGCGTCTACGGCACGCTGTTCATGCTGACCATCGGCCTTTTCGTCGTTCACCTGTGGCTGCCGGCGGGCCGGCGCCGGGTATTCGACGTCGTGCCGGGCGTGCTGGTGACACTGCTGCTCTGGCTGGTGGGAGCCCTGATCTTCGCGTACTACCTGGCGACGTTCGCCAACTATACCGCGACCTATGCCGGCCTCGCATCGGTGATGATCGTGCTGATCTTTCTTTATATGGTCGGCGTCATCTTCATTGTCGGCGCCGAGATCAATGCCGCCCTTTTGAAGTTCCGGGTGCGTGCGATCTTCAAGAACAATTTCCTGGGCAGAGGTCAGGCCAAGGCGTCAAAGCCCGACAAGGTGACGGATATCGGTCGGTGACAGGCCGCGGGCGCGAAGTTCGGAAAGCCCTGTGTCGCTTCGGCTCTTCGAAAGCTTGCGTCCGTCCTCATCGGTGATCAGGCGATGGTGATGGTAGACCGGCGCCGGCAGGCCGAGCAGCGCCTGCAGCAATCGATGCACCGAGGTCGAATGAAAGAGATCGAGCCCGCGCACCACGTGGGTGACCGCCTGCAGCGCGTCATCGAGGACGACCGAGAGATGGTAGCTCGACGGCGCATCCGACCGCGACAGGACAACATCTCCCCAAGCGCCTGGATTTGCGGCGATGGCGCCACGGTCGCCATCTCCCGTTTCCTCCCAAAGGAGAGCCCCGCCGACAGCCTCCAGAGCCTTGCCCATGTCGAGCCGCCAGGCGTGTTTCACGCCTGATGCGAGAAGCTGTCGTCGGTCGAAATCGGTGCGTTGACGATCGTCCGGGGGATAGAGCGGCGAGCCGTCGGGGTCTCGCGGCCAGGGGATGCCATTGGCTTCGGCGGCGGCAACGCGCGTCTTGGTCTCTCCCCGCGTCATGAAGGCGGGATAGGCGAGGCCGAGGTCGACCAGCCGGTCAAGCGCCGACTGGTATTCGGCGAAATGCTCCGACTGCCGCCGCACGGGTCGTTCCCAGTCTATGGCGAGCCATTCGAGGTCGGCGTAAATGCCGGCCTCGAATTCGGGTGTGCAGCGCGTCAGGTCGATGTCTTCTATACGCAGCAGAAACCGTCCATCCGCGGACGCCGCCATGTCCCGGTTCAGAAAGGCGGACAGTGCATGGCCGAGATGCAGCGGGCCATTGGGGCTTGGCGCAAAACGAAAGACAGGCTTTTGACGGGGAATCGCGGTCATGCTTTCTTCTGCCACGGATTCGATGGGATCGCGAGGAACCGTGTTGATCATTCGCAGCGACGAGGACGTGAGAGAGGGGCTGGAGAAGCTGCTTCACCTGGATCCGAGACTTGCTGCCATTGCGGCCGAGACCGGCCCGCTTCCTTTGCGGCTGCGCGAACCGGGCTTCGAGGGGCTCGCGCACATTATTGTTTCGCAGATGGTGTCGAGAGCCAGTGCCGAAGCGATCTGGAAACGGATGCGGCCGAGCGAAGGCGTGCTGACGGCTGATAATTATGTGCTTTTCCATCCCGAGGCCTGGCGGGAGTTCGGTCTTTCGCGCGCCAAGGCCGAAACGCTGTCGCGCATTGCCGAGGCGATTGCCTCGGGCCGTCTCGACCTTGCAGCGCTTTCTGCGCTGCCGCCCGACCAGGCGCTGGCCGAGCTTACGGCTCTCAAAGGCGTCGGTCCCTGGACCGCCGAGGTCTATCTGATGTTCTGCGGCGGCCATGCGGACGTTTTTCCGTCCGGCGACGTCGCCCTGCAGAACGCCGTGGCTGCGGCATTCGGTCTCGGCGCTCGCCCAGTTGCTCGCGAACTGGCGTCCATGGCGGTTGGATGGTCACCGTGGCGATCGATCGCGGCGAGGCTTTTCTGGGCCTATTACGCCGTCAAGCTCGGTCGCGGCATGCTGCCGGTCGACTGAGACGGTGCAGTAAATACAAGGATTGATGGCTGAATTTATTAGACTTCACAATGCCGTCACAACCGGCCTAATATAAGAGGGCAGATGCCGAATCGATCAGGAGAGTCCCTTGACGATTGCAGTCTCCCCACAGGCCCTGCCAGCGCTCGTCCTGAACGCTGACTACAGGCCCCTGAGTTATTACCCCTTGTCGCTTTGGTCCTGGCAGGACGCGATCAAGGCGGTATTTCTCGACCGTGTGAATATCATTGCCGAATATGAGCATTCGGTATCTTCGCCGAGTTTTTCGATGCGGCTTCCGAGCGTCGTCTGCCTCAAGACCTATGTCCAGCCTTCCCGCAACCCGGCCTTTACGCGCTTCAACGTGTTCCTGCGCGACAAGTTCGAATGCCAGTATTGCGGCGAGCACGACGACCTGACCTTCGACCACGTCATCCCGCGTGCCCATGGCGGCGAAACGACCTGGCAAAATGTCGTTGCTGCCTGCTCCCCCTGCAATCTGCGAAAAGGCAGCAAGCTGCCGAAGCAGGCCGGCATGTTCCCGAATCAGAAGCCGTACCAGCCGACGGTGCAGGACCTGCACAATAACGGCAGGCTTTTCCCGCCGAACTACCTGCACGACAGCTGGCTCGACTACCTCTACTGGGATAGCGAACTGCAGCCTTGATCAGTCTCTAATCAGACAGGCTCAGGCCGTCTTGCGGACGCCGATGAGGGCGAAAGCCGCCAGGACAAGGCTTGTGATCACGTTCCAGCCTGCGAAGGAGAGGCCGAGGACGCGCAACGCGGCGTCGGTGCAGGAGGGCCCCTTGATGCTGTTCAGCTCGCCCAGCAGGTCGCCGGCATTTTGCGTCATGCTGCCTGCCGTCGTGGAGCAGGTCGCCGGCCCTTCCCAGAACTGCCACTCGACACCGGAGTGATAAACGCCCATGCCGGCGCCGACAATCATCAGCACGCCGGCGGCAAGTAGGAATGCCCGGCCGATCCAACTCGGAAGGCCGACTGCGGAGGCAACCGCGCCGAGGATCGCGACCGGAATGCCGTAATAGTAGGGCTGGCGCTGCAGCAGGCAGAGCGCGCAGGGGATGTAGCCGCCGATATATTGAAAGCCAAGCGCAGTTCCGACGACGACCGCCATGCCGAGTGCGAGCACCAGCGAGTAGCCGACGACCGGGCGAGCAAGGGAAAACGAGGCAGGCATGAACGGACTCCGCGCGAATAGCTCAGTGGGCAAGTAGTTTATAGGCAATCCCGAGGGCGATGGCGACGGCGGCAACAATGCCTGTAACCTGCGCAAGGCGCTTCTCGATGAAGTGGCGGATCGGCTCGCCATAGCGGCGCAGCAGCCAGGCGAGGAAGAAGAAGCGGGCACCGCGTGCGATGATCGCGGAAATAACGAAGAAGCCGAGGTTCATGTGAATGACGCCGGCAAGGATCGTCACGACCTTGATTGGCGGCAGATGCGCCAGGCCGGAGGTGACGAGCAGCAGCAGCAGGATTTCCCACTCATCGTGGATATAGAGCCTGAGCTGCTCGAAGGCGCCAAGCTTTCCGTAGAATTCCAGAACCGGGCGAGCGATCGCATCATAGGCATAGTAGCCGAGCGCCCAGCCGGCGATGCCGCCCAGGACGGATGCAACGGTTGCGACCAGCGCGTAGCGATAGGCGCGTTCAGGCTTTGCAAGCCCCATCGGCAGGTAGAGAACGTCGGCAGGAACCAGAAAGACAGAACTTTCGACGAAGGCTATAACGGCGAGCCAGACTTCGGCCGATTTCCGGCCCGCGAGTGACATGGTCCAGTCGTAGAGTCTGCGGAGCATTCCGATCCTTTCGCTTCGAGCGCATGAGCTTTATGGGGCGTCTGCGCCGCTGTAAATGCTTGCTGTGTCGTTCGTAGGGTGATGTGCCAAAAAATCTTCGTGATCAACGGCGGCGATGAACTCAGGAGTCGACGCTGGAGGGCTGATCTCTCTTCTGCCGCATGACGTTCATTTCGGTTCGTTCGCGCGCCATTTCGCTGACGGCCTGACGCAGGACGGGATGCTTTGCGGTGAACATGTTAAAATCACGTCTTTCGAGCACAAAGAACTGGCAGAAATCCACGGCCACGACATCCGCGGTGCGTCGTCCGCCGCTGAGCAGCGCCATCTCGCCGAAGAACGCGCCCGGCTCCAGCCGGATCGGCTCGCCCGGCAACTGTACTTCCACCGCGCCCGATGACAGGAAATACATGCCATCGCCTCGGTCGCCCTTGCGCACGACGCGTTCGCCCGGCAAGGCCGATTTCGGCCGGAAGAGGAGCAGCAACTCCTCCTGCGAGTCCTCATCGACCTTGGCAAACAGCGGGAAGGTTTCGATAAGCTCTTCCATCTCGAGCTGGTGCTTATGCTCGCGGGCCTCGTTGATCGCTCGGATTTTTTCAAGCTCGCGGCCGAGCGCCTCGTGCCGGCGACGGCCGAAGCGATTGCTGAGCACCGGCCACCTGGCGTGCACATGGGTATGCAGCGCTTCGGCACCCGAGCAGACGAGCGGATTGAGCGTAATCGAAATGATTGCGGATGCGAGGATGATATCCTGCCCGTCACTTGGCAGCAGCCCAAGAGAAACGCCGAGGCTGGCAAGAATGAACGAGAATTCGCCGATCTGCGCCAGTCCGCCTGATACGGTCAGCGCCATGCCGATCGGATAGCGCAGCGTGACGACGATGAGGAAGGAAATGATGGTCTTGCCGACGACAATCAGCGCCAGCGCGCTGATGACAGCCATCGGCTGCCGCACCAGGATCGACGGATCGAACAGCATGCCGACCGAGACGAAGAACAGCACCGAAAAGGCGTTTTGAAGCGGCAGCGAATCGGCTGCGGCCCGATGGCTGAGGTTGGACTCGCTCATCACCACGCCAGCGAAGAAGGCGCCGAGCGCAAACGAAACGCCGAAGACTTTCGCCGAGCCGAACGCGATGCCAAGTGCTATTGCGAGGACCGTCAGGGTGAAAAGTTCGCGCGAACCGGTTCTCGCCACGAGCGTCAGGAGCCAAGGGACGATCTTCGGCCCGAGAAAGATCGCCATGACCGCAAAGGCACCAACCTTCACCAGCGTCAGCGCTATCGTCAGCGGAAGCGGCAGCCCGGCGCTGTGTGCAAGGCCGCCCGCGGCTGCATGACCACCGAGCAATTCGGCGACGGCAGGCAGAAGCACCAGTGCCAGGACCGTGGCAAGGTCTTCGACGATCAGCCAGCCGACGGCGACGCGGCCGCTGGCCGAGTTGAGCAGGTTCCTCTCCTCCAGGGCCTTCAACAGCACAACCGTACTTGCCACCGACAGGCTGAGCCCAAGGACGATTCCCGCGCCAAGGCTCCAGCCCCACCAGCTAGCGAGCCCGATACCGAGCAGCGTAACGACGACGATCCGCGCGATTGCGCCCGGCACGGCAATTCCGCGCACGGCAAGCAGGTCGGCGGTAGAAAAATGCAAGCCAACGCCGAACATCAGCAGGATGACGCCCATCTCCGCCAACTGGCTCGCAAGCTCGGCATTAGCCACGAAGCCGGGCGTCAAAGGCCCCATCACGATACCTGCAAACAAGTATCCGACAAGCGGTGGCAGACGCACTCGATCGGCGAGATAGCCGAGTATCGCCGCGCAGACGAAACTCACGGCAACCGTGGCAATAAGCGATACTTCCTGATGCACGCGTGCGCTTTCCCTCTTGGCGGGCGCAGTTTGGCCGAAACGCCGAAGAAATAAAACAGTTGATTTGCCGCGTCGGGCCAATTGCTGGGTAGAGCCGATTGAGGCAGCAATGTTGCGAACGACGAGATGAGAAAGCGTTGCCCTGCGGCAACACTCTGCTTCTGAACGATGCTGGAGAACCCCTGAAATTGCAGGTGAACCGCTATACTCTCCATTAGAGTAATTGCATATTTCGTCCTGAATACTCGTCTAGACCGAGCGCATACGGGGCAGAAGTTGACTGATACTGTTGATAGTTCATACCTTTCCACCCGGCGTGCCACGCGTCTAAGCACACTCCTGCCCGTGCTCCTGCTCGCCACATACTTTAGCGCCAGCTTCGTTCTTCGGCTGTTGCGTGGTGGCGATCTGGCGTCCGACGAGGCAGAGCAGATCAGGCTCTCGCATGCCTTGCAACTGGGCTACGGCGACCAGCCGCCGCTCTACGACTGGCTATTCTACTATTTCGCCAAGATCTTCGGCGCCTCGGTCGACACGCTGGCTTTCGTAAAGAACGGGACGCTGCTGCTGAGTTGCATCTTTCTCTGTCTCGCGGCCCGCAAGGTGATGGGCAAGCGCGAGACTGCCTGGATCGCCCCCCTCGGCTTCCTGAGCCTGCCAGTGGTCTTTCTGCTCTCGCAGCGGGATCTAACTCACAGCGTCGGCGCCTTCGCTGTCGTCGCGTTCTTTCTCTACGTACTGGCATTGATGGCGGAACGACCATCGACCGGCAACTATGCACTTCTCGGCGCAGCAGCCGGCATGGGATTCCTTGCGAAGTACAACTTTGCGATCGTCCCGGTCGCGACGGTTGCAGCGCTTCTTCTCGAACCTGGCCTGCGGCGATTGGTCCTCAACTGGCGGCTGGCGGTGACCATCGCGGTTGGTCTCGTCGTCGCGGCCCCGCATGTTTATTGGATCGTGACCCATCTCGATTTGGCGACCGGCGACACGCTGAAGAATATGCGGGCAGCCGCGAGCGCCGGGATGCCCGAGCAGGTGGTTGCGGCCTGGAAGCTGTTGGGAGCGATCGTCAAATGTTCGGCGTTGACGCTCGCTATCCTCGCCATTGTCTATCGTGGCCATATCCTGACGATCCTTGGCGCCAGCAGCGAATGGACGAGGGTCATCGGCCGGATGCTCGTCATCAGCATGTTTCTAGTCTACGTGATCATGCTCGCCGTCGATGCGACGATCATGCGTCCGAAGTGGATCTCGATCTTCTTCGTAGCGTTCCCGCTTTATCTGGCATTCAAGGTCGAGGCCTCGGGTGTCCAGGTCCCCGGCGCAATCGGGAAGCTCGTCGTGCTTGTGGGGGCGGTGATCTTTATCTCCCTGGGCGTCGTTTTCGTTGGGAGCTTCCACTAAAGCATGTCATGCGATGCCGCTCGTCTTGCCCAGACGCAGGCGGAGCGGATCGAACGATGATCTTGCGTGGCATCTGCCGGTGGCTGCCGCATGCCGGGGTGTGGCAAGCGCGCGAAATCATGACCCTTCGAAATTATCAGACATAGCAATAGCTTACGCGACCGTTATGCCCTTCTCCGCGATGTCTGTCGCGCGGCCGAACTCATCGGCTAAAACGCGCCTCACAGCCCTTACATTGGACGAGAAGCTCCGGACCCTGGACGAGCACGTTTCGACTAAGCCTTTCTGCCGACTTAGCGAGGAAAGGTGGAAGGCGTATTATCGATTGTCCAACGCTGTTTCGATCCCGTTTAGCAAGGAGCGTCAGGATGCCTTATTTCCAAGATCCGAATCTACCACGCAATACCGCGCGCCGACGGTTTCTGGGCGTGGCGGCTGCTGCTGGCGCTCGCCTTGCAAGCGTGGCGGCCCTCGCAATGGCAGCGTCGTCTTTGCCGGTGAGAGCGGGCCCACGTAACGGGAACGGGAACTCGGGCGGAAATGGCAACTCCGGCGGAAATGGCAACTCTGGCGGGAATGGCAACTCTGGCGGCGGTGCGCACTGCTTTCTGCGTGGGACGTCAATCCTTACGGATTGCGGCGAAAAGCGTGTCGAGGACCTGCAGACGGGGGATCGCGTTGTTCTTCTGGAAGGAGAAACCAGCCCTATCAAGTGGGTCGGTCGGCAGGTATTTACGAAGCGAGGCGCGTGCTGGCAGGAAGGCGTCGTACCGATTCGAGTGGCACGTGATGCACTGGGCGATGGCACGCCACATTCCGATCTCTACCTGTCACCCGGCCATGCTCTGTTCCTGAATGGCGTACTTATCCGAGTGAAGGATCTCGTAAACGGCACAACAATCGCGCCGATCGCACCGCGCGACGATATGACGATTGAGTATTACGCCGTCCTGCTCGCGACACACCAAGTAATCCTTGCTGAAGGCGCTGCGGCAGAAACCTTCCACCTCTCGGACAGCAATCGCGACAATTTCGGAAATTTCGCGGAATACGAACGCCTGTATGCTGGCGAGGTACGTGGGCCGATGACATCCTATGCGACGGTACTGGGCGAGGAAGGCGGCTGGCAGCATCTGAAAGCCCTTCTTCTTCTCGGCGCCTCGCCTCTGGTGCCAATGCGTGATCCGTTCGAGGATGCCTGCGAGAAGATCAATGCGCAAGCCAAAGAGCTGTCGGCCTAGACAGGCTGATTTCGAGGTTTTGCGTGCTTGAGACAAAAACGCCCAAAAATAGGAAATTAAATCACTGGCGTTTTGTCGGGATGGTGCCCCATGCCGGGGTCGAACCAGCACTTCTTTCGAAACTCGATTTTGAGTCGAGCGCGTCTACCAATTCCGCCAATGGGGCAACGGATACCGACGAGGCGGCTGTCTAGCATGCGTTCGCCCGCGCGCGCAAGACGGCGGGCGAAGTTCTCGGCTTGATTTGTTGGAGTTTCCGGTTCGCTAGGTGCGGCCGGAAACGGTATCAATGCGCGACGGCGGCGGCGGGTTGATGGACGGCCGACTTCTTCAGCGTGATCGCGAGGACGGAGGCGAGCAGGCAGAAGGCGCCGGCAATGAAGAAGGCGGGCAGATAGCTCTGCAGTTCGGTGCGCGACCAGCCGGCGCCGTAGGCGGCGGTCGCCGCTCCCAGCTGATGGCCTGTGAACACCCAGCCGAAGACGAGGCCCGCCTTTTCGCGACCGAAACGGTCGGCGGCGAGCTTGACGGTCGGCGGCACGGTGGCGATCCAGTCGAGGCCATAGAAGATCGCGAAGATCGACAGGCCATAGAAGCTGAAATTGCTGAAGGGCAGGAACAGCAGCGACAGGCCACGCAGGCCGTAATACCAGAAGAGCAGCCAGCGATTGTCGAAGCGGTCCGAAAGCCAGCCGGAGCCGATCGTACCGAAGAAATCGAAGATGCCCATCACGGCAAGAACACTGGCGGCAGCCACCGGCATGATACCGAAGTCACCGCAGAGCGTGACGAAATGCGTCTGGATCAGGCCGTTGGTGCTGAGGCCGCAGATGAAGAAGGTGGCGAACAGGATCCAGAAGGTCGAGGTACCGGAGATTTCCTTGAGAACCGTGACCGGGGTAGCCAGCATCGCCAGCAGACCGGATTCGGTTGGCGGCGGTGGCGTGATGTGTGCCTCGCCGAAGGCGGGCAGGTTGAGGTCGGAAGGGCGGTCGCGCATGAAGGCCAGGACGATGAAGGCGGCGAACATGATCATGCCGCAGACCAGAAAGACCGTTGCGCGCCAACCGTAGCGTTCGGTTAGCTCCGCCATCAGCGGCAGGAAGACCAGCTGTCCAGTTGCAGAGCTCGCCGACAACATGCCAACCACGAGGCCGCGATGCTTGGTGAACCAGCGGGCGGATACGGTTGCGGCGAGCACCATTGCGGTCAGCCCGGTGCCGAAGCCGACGACGATTCCCCAGAGCAGGAGCAACTGCCACAGTTCGCTCATGAAGAGCGAGCCGACGAAGCCGCCGCCGATCAGGACCATGGCGAAGACGATGACCTTGCGGATGCCGAAATAGTTCATGAAAGCGGCCGAGAACGGTCCCATCAGCCCGAACAGAATCAGCCGAACGGCGAGCGCGGAAGATATCTGCGACGTTTCCCAGCCGAACTCGTCCTGGAGCGGCTTGATGAGGACGCCAGGCGCACCCATCGCGCCAGCGGTCACCAGCATGGTCAGGAAGGTTGCCGCAACGACCACCCATCCATAGTGGATGTTGCGTCGAGCCAGAGATGAAGCAAGTGCAGTCGATACCATGTGGCCGTTCCGTTTTGAGGTTGCCGGAGACTATCGGAAGCTTTTAGATGATGGTCATCATAATTGTTGCGTATTGATGATGGACGTCATATAAATTGTCAAGCTGCTAATTGCGGAGAACCGAATGCGGGTCAGCCGAGAGAAATTTGCCGAAAATCGCGAGAAGATCCTGACGGTTGCCGGGGTGCTGTTTCGCGAAAAGGGTTTCGACGGCATAGGCGTCGCCGAGATCATGAAGGCTGCCGGGATGACGCATGGCGGGTTCTACGGCCATTTCGAATCCAAGGAAGAGCTGGCGCTGGAAGTGTGCCGCGCATTGATCGAGAAGGTGAAGATTCGCTGGAACGAGATCATCGCGTCGGCGCCGGAGCGGCCGTTGGATGCGCTGCTCAATCACTATTTGTCGCGCTGCAGCGTCGACGACCCAGGCGGCAGCTGCGTTTTCGCTTCGCTTGCCCAGGAAGTCAGTCGCAGTCACGGAGCGATGCGCGAGACATTCAACGATGGGCTTTCGATGCTCGTTGATATTCTGTCCGAGATTGTGTCCGGCAAGACGCCAGAGGAACGGCGCGAGAAGGGCTTTACGACGCTTTCAGCGATGATGGGTGCGGTGATCCTGGCGCGCGCCGTCGAGAGCCGCGAACTCTCCGACAGCTTTCTCTATGCGACTCGCGACGCACTTTCCCTTGAGAACAGGACCGAAGGCTAGCCGCGGCGTGCGATCAGGCCGCCGATCTCCACCACCTCCAGGAAGCTGCCCTCGGGCGAAAGCTTGAGGAGGGTGGCGCGAAGCTCGGCCTCGAAGGCTGCCGTCCTTGCGCCAAGCGCCTGTGGCGATGTCACCGAGGTCGAGAAGGCGCGGCCGACGATATCGTCGAGGCCGAGCTTGCGCTCCTTCACAACGGAGATCCGCTCCAGATCACTGAAGGGCGAGCGAAGGAGGATGCTTTCATGCTCAATCCAATCCGGGCTTTTCCGCCGTTCGCGATTGGCATTGCGCTCCGGTGCGAAGCTCTCGGCGATCTCGTTGACGGCCTGCCGCCAGTCGGGCGTCGAGGAGATGTGGCGATCGCCGAACAGCACCACGCAACCGTCAGTCACGGTGATTTCATCGAGAGCCTTCAGCGTCGCCGGGCGGTCCATCCAGTGAAACGAACGCCCAATGACCGTCATCTTGAGTGGCGCAAAGCGCGGGCCGAGATCGTATGAAGAGCCCTTGATGAAGGTGACGTTGACACCGGCGGCGGCTGCATCCGTCCGCGCCGCCTCCAGCATTTCCGGTTCCGGATCGAGGCCAGTGACCGTTGCTCCGGCCAGCCGCGCGAAGGCAATGCCGAGCTGACCGGGGCCGCAACCGAGGTCAAGCACACGCTCGCCGGCCACGAGGCCGGCGCGCTTGGCAACCTGCCCGATGAGTTGATCGGGATAGGGAACGCGATAGCGCGTGTAATAGGCGGCCGTGGATTGAAAGCGGCGCGCTTCGAAGGGGATCGGCGTCATGGCAATATCCTTGAACGGAAGTGGCCGCGGTCGCCGGCTCAACGCCCGCGACCGGCAACTCTCCAAACTGTCGTGTTATTTGAAACCTTCGACGCTGTGAGGAACATAGGGTTCCTCGAGCGCGGCAACGTCTTCCGGGGCCAGCTTTACGGACAGTGCGGCGACGGCGTCGGTCAGGTGCTTGGCTTTCGACGCACCGATGATCGGCGCCGTGACGGCGTTCTTCTGCAGGATCCAGGCGGTCGCAATCTGGGCACGGGAGACCCCATGTTTTTCGGCCAGCTTTCCGACAACGCCGATGATGGCACGATCGGCGTCTTCCGCCTGCTTATAGAGCGTCTTGCCGAATTCGTCCGTCTCGCTGCGGGTCGTCTTCTCATCCCAGTCGCGCGTCAGCCGACCGCGGGCGAGCGGGCTCCAGGGAATGACGGCGATCTTCTGATCCTGGCAGAAGGGCAGCATTTCGCGCTCTTCCTCCCGGTAGAGCAGGTTCAGATGATCCTGCATGCTGACGAATGGCGTCCAGCCATTGGCGCGCGAGGTGTAGAGCATCTTGGCGAATTGCCAGGCATACATGGAGGAGGCGCCGATATAGCGCGCCTTGCCTGCCTTCACGACATCATGCAGGGCTTCCAGCGTTTCTTCGATCGGCGTCGTATAGTCGAACCGGTGGATCTGATAGAGGTCGACATAGTCGGTGCCAAGGCGACGCAGGCTGTTGTCGATCTCGTCGAAGATCGCCTTGCGCGACAGGCCGGCGCCGTTCGGCCCCGGACGCATGCGGTTAAAGACCTTGGTCGCGAGCACGATCTCGTCCCGCTTCGAAAAGTCCTGGATCGCGCGCCCGACGATCTCCTCCGAGGAGCCGTCCGAATAGGTGTTGGCGGTGTCGAGGAAGTTGATGCCGAGATCGAGCGCCTGTCTGATCAATGCCCGGCTGTCTTCTTCGCCGAGCGTCCAACTGTGGTTGCCACGGCCAGGTTCGCCGAAAGTCATGCAACCCAGGCAGATCTTCGACACTTCCAAGCCAGTGCCGCCAAATTTGACGTAATCCATGAAATTGCTCCAAACGAGTCGCTACCCAGCGCCCTTTGATTTAGCGCGGCAAGCTTGAAAGTGTCTGCTCCTCACACAAAAGTTTTGTGACCATCGAGAAACCATCGCAACGTCTCGCGCTTGCGTGTGCCGGGCTCTCGGTGTTAGCTGCTGCAGCATTTGACTGGATTTCCGCCGATGAGACTACCGCAGCGCGATCGCTACGAAGACCTTTACCGTGATTTCGCCTGGGAAATACCGGAGGATTTCAATATCGGCCGCTCGGTGAGCGACGAATGGGCGGCGCGGGCGCCAGATCGCGTATGCCTTGAGCACTTCAGCCCTGACGGCAATCACCTCTCCATGACCTACCGCGCGCTGGCCGATCGGTCGGCCTCCTTCGCCAATGCGCTGGTGTCATTGGGCGTGAAAAAGGGTGATCGGGTAGCACTTCTCCTGCCGCAGTCGTTCGAGACCGTTATCGCCCATGTCGCGATCTACAAGATCGGCGCGATCGCGCTACCGTTGGCCTTGCTCTTCGGCGTCGAGGCGCTGGAATATCGGCTACGGACCGCGGGCGCTTCCGTCGTCATCACGAACACGTTCGGGCTCGACCGCATCAGCCATATCCGCGAGCGACTACCTGATCTTTCCGAAGTGATCTGCGTCGACGGCAATCGACAGGGCGTGCGATCCTTTTCAGTGCTGCTCGAAAGTCATCCCCCGGTCTTCGAGGTCGCGAGAACCGCGCCTCACGATCCGGCGCTGATGATCTTCACGTCGGGAACGACTGGTCCGCCGAAGGGCGCGCTTCACGGTCATCGGGTGCTGGCGGGGCACATACCGGGCATGCAATTTGCCCATGAGGGATTTCCGCAGCCCGGAGACAAGGTCTGGACGCCCTCGGACTGGGCCTGGGCTGGCGGTTTGCTGAATGCGCTGCTGCCGAGCCTGTTGCTCGGTGTTCCCGTCGTCTCTTCGCCGGCGCAGAAATTCGATGCCGACATGGCTTATCGCATCATGGCCGAAATGAAGGTGCGCAACGGTTTCATTCCGCCGACGGCCTTGCGGCTACTGAAGTCGGTGCCAGATCCACGCGCCAAATATGATCTCGTCTTGCGCACCATCGGCGCAGCGGGCGAGTCGCTCGGTGCCGAAACGCTGGAATGGGTCAAGCGGACGCTCGGGATTATGGTCAACGAGTTCTACGGCCAGACGGAGTGCAATTTCGTGCTTTCGTCGAGCGCCGCGATCGGAATCAGTCGTCCCGGCGCAATCGGACGCCCAGTACCCGGGCATCGCGTGGCCATCGTCAGCGAAGCCGGCGAGGAGCTTCCTGTTGGCGAAGCTGGGCAGATCGCCATCCGTCGGCCGAATCCCGTGATGTTCCTCGGCTATTGGAACGACGTCGGGGCGACAGAGCGGAAGTTTGTCGGCGATTGGCTTCTGACGGGCGATATCGGGCGCCAGGATGCGGACGGCTACGTCACCTTCTTCGGGCGGGATGACGATGTCATCACCTCCTCAGGCTATCGGATCGGGCCGGCCGAAATCGAAGACTGTCTCATCGGCCATCCCGCCGTGCAGCTTGCCGCCGCCATCGGCAAGCCCGATCCCGTTCGCACCGAGATCGTCAAGGCCTATGTCGTGCTGGCGCCAGGATTCGAGCCAAGCCAACAGCTGGCGTCCGAGATCAGCGAATGGGTGAAGTTGCGGCTTTCGATGCACGAGTATCCGCGCGAAGTGGAATTTGTCCAGGAACTGCCGCTGACCACGACAGGCAAGGTCATCCGGCGCCTGCTCAGGGAGCGGGCCGCCGCCAGCTGACGGCTTTGGCGTGACCTGACGTCACTGGGGAGACTTCCCACGCCGGGCGAGTGACATGATCTTCTGTCGCAGCATCTTCGCGACGTTGCGAGTGCTGCTGTACATATGGAGCTGGGCGGCCACCTGGCGCACGTCCCGGTCGCCGTTCTGGTTCAGCCCGATTACCATCGTGCCCATCTCCTCCCGCTCCTTCCAGAAGCGATTGATCATCGGGTGATCGGGGATGGCGCAGGAGTCGGAACGAACGATGTTGGCGTCGTCAAGGTGCCATTCCGTCACCTCGCCCATCAGCAACTTGCCTGGCGAAAAGCGCGCATAGGCTTCGTCGTAGGCTGTCTTCCAGGTGTAGGCCTCGCCGCCCATCATCAAGACCACCATCGAGGCGATTGCCTTGCCGTTGAGGTCGATCGTGTGGACACGAACGGCATCGACGGCGGCGAGGTTGGAAACCGCCTCTCGGGCAAAGGCGGTGTGGTAGCGATCGGTCACCAGCGCACTGCGCTTCTTGCCCTTCCAGCCGCCGGCCTCGAGCGCAAGGAACTCCTCGAAACGCGCGTGGACTTCACGCGGCTGGCGGGCGACGTTGTAAACCACCGTGCCCAAGTCCTCGAGCAGACGCCACTGCCGCCGCATCTCCTTCAGATGCGACGAAGAAATCGCGTCGCGCAGATAGACGGTTGCTTCCTCGTCGCTCTGCAGCATGGCGCGCTGATAGGGATTGGCGATGGTGATCGGCAGGTTGCGGCCGATGGCGACCGCCCGTGCCATGCGGGCAAAGAGCCCGTTCAGCCTGATATCCGGCAGCACGAGAATCGGCGGCAGGCGCAGGTCCCGATGGGTCAGGCCGTCATAGAGATTGTCCAGCGTTTCGCCTGCATCCTCGGTATCGACCAGCGGCGTGCCGAGCGGTGCAAAGCCGTTCGACCAGACCCGTACGATCGAGGGGCCGACGGCGAAGCCGGGTTTTTCGATGGAGAACGGCATCAGGAAGCGCATCCGGCTTCGCGTGTCGCTCAGATCCCGCAACAGGGCGAAGTTCACCTCTCTATCATCCAGCCGCGGCATGGCCGGCGCAAGAAAGCGACCGGTGAAGAAGACATTCGGCTCCATCGCTCGGTTGGACAGGAAATCGAGCTCTTCCTGCAGTTCGTAGCCGAGCTTGCCGGAATAGAGGCAGAGTTCACGGCCCGGACGGCCGACTTCAACGCGCGCATCCGGCCGTGGCATGTCGAAATCGAGAGCCGCTAGCTCGTGAACCATGCGGTTCGTCGTGACATCGGTCGTTTCGGTAGCTGGAGGAATGCGCACCATTATATCAGGCTTCCATGTCTGTTTTGGCCGGAGGAGTGGCAAATGCGAAAAGCATAATTCCAAGCGCGCGCCGGACGGCAAAATGCAGGAGGATGGCTTCGACGCCCATGGCCGAGGCCGTGGCGATCGCCGCACCCTCGATACCCAGTCTTGGGATGAGGAACAGGTTGAGGCTGATGTTCGCTGCCAGCGCTCCGGCATAGAGCAGAACGCAGACGTTCTGCTTGCCAGCCATCATCAGCAGCGTTTCCGCCGGTCCGACCAGGGCCTTAGCGAGGATGCCCGCCAGCAGGATTGCCATCACGATATAGCCGGCGGTGAAAGCGCCGCCAAAGAGCGAGAGCAGAAAATGGCCGGCGGCGACAACGGTGAGGCCGATGGCGAGCGCAGGCCAGAAGGTCCATCGCGCGGCGTCGATCGCGGCCGCCGCGAGCTGCTCGCGTGTTCCCTCGGCGATGAGGCTTGAAAAGCGTGGGCCGGACGCCGCCTTCACCGAGAAATTGATGAAGTGGACCAGCGCCATCGTCTTGGCGGCGGCGAAATAGATCGCGACGTCGTGCGGTTCGAGGAAGATGCCGACCACGACCACATCAGAATTGGTCAACAGGAAGCTGACGCCCTCGATGAGGAAGATCGGGAGGGCGACACCGAACCAACCGAGAAAATCGACCTCGCGCGGCCCCTCCCGATAATGGCGGCGCAACCGCAGAAGCGTTGCGACGTATTGGCCGACGGTGGTGACATAGGTCGCGATGAGTGCGGCCTGCATCGCCGTCATCGCGGTGCGCGGCGCGCCAAGCCCGATCGCAGTCAGCATGAAAAGAATGATGAGGACCGGCCGTACGATGTAGGCAGGGCTCAACGCCATGACAGGCCAGTGATTGGCCCGCGACGTGCCTTCGAGAATATCACCGAGGGCGATCATCGGCATGGCGACCAGTCCGAGGAAGATCGGGATGACATAATAACCCTCGATGCTGTCGCGGAAGAGATGCAGGGCGACCATGCCGATGACAAGGGCGGCCGTGCCGGAGAGCAATCCGAAGATGCGGGCGGTGCCGGTCAGTCCGCGGATCTTCTCGAACGAGCCGGCCGCCTTGTATTGCGGCAGGAACCGCACGATGGCGGTGTGGAAGCCCAGGCAGGAGAGATCGCCGAAGAGGACGATCAGCACCCAGACGAATACAAAGATTCCGTACTCATATTCGCCCATGAGGCGGGCCAGTACGATTTGCGACAGAAAGGCGAGGGCGGCGCTGACGATGCGGATGGAAAAGGCGGTCAGCGCCATGCGCTGGGCGGCAGCCTTATCGCCGCGCGCAGTCAGAGCGGTCACAAACGAGCGCAACAGACGACTTCCCGCCGGGCGCAGACCCGCAGGCAGCATCTTTTCCGCCGTCTCAATGACCGCCATCACAAACACGCAAAACTCTTCAGGCAAATCGTCGTCGAAGTCTTGGCAGAACGGCGTTAAGAAACGGTTGTGACAGCGTCATTCGTGCCAACGGCTGGAACGGCAGAAATCAGCGGCCTGCATGGGAAAGCGCACGTTCGATCAGTCGGTCGAGAACCTCGGCATAGCTGACGCCACTGGCGGCCATGGCCTTGGCATACATGCTAATATTGGTGAAGCCGGGTATGGTGTTGAGTTCGTTGACGACGAAGGACATGTCGGGCGTGAGAAAGAAATCGACCCTCGCCATTCCATCGCAGCCTAGCGCTTTGAAGGCATTGGTCGCTGTGCGGCGCAGTTCTTCCTCGATCTCCTTCGGCAGTTGTGCGGGAACTCTGAGCGCCGCGCCATTCTCGTCGATATACTTGGCCTCGTAGCTATAAAAGCCGTGGGTTTCGGCGGGCACTATCTCGCCGGGCAGTGATACGAAGAGCGAACCATCGGCGTGTTCGAGCACGCTGAATTCAATCTCGCGGCCGGTGATGAATTCCTCTGCCAGCAGCTTGCTGTCGTGCCTGAAGCCTTCGGCGAGGGCGGCGGCGTAGCTGTCGGCGTCGGCTACCTTACTGACGCCGACGGAAGAGCCCTGGCGCGCGGGCTTGATGAAAAGCGGAAGGCCGAGTTTTTTTACAACATCAGCGAAGGGCGGCTCCGCGCCTTCTTCGATGCAGACGGCCTTCGCGACCGGTAGACCAGCCTCCTTCAACAGGCGCTTGGCGATATCCTTGTCGATGGCCGTTGCCGAGCCGAGGATGCCGCAGCCTGCGAGCGGCACGCGGGCGACGGCGGCCAGCCCCTGGACCGACCCGTCCTCGCCGTGCATGCCGTGCAGGACGGGAAACAGGATGTCGATCGGCGGCATTTCGTATGGGGCTGCGTTCGCGGGAATGGCGAGCAGGCGACCCCGGCCGCCGGGCAGCAGCGTCAATTCCGGAGCGTCGCCGACGGTCGCTGCGGTCGACAGTTCCGTCTGCCGTGCCATCAGCAACCACCGCCCTTCTGTCGTCACGTAGATGGGAAGAACGTCGTAGCGGTCACGATCGAGCGCATTGACGACATTGGTTGCCGACAGGATTGAGACATCGTGCTCGGGCGAACGCCCGCCGAACAGGACGGCAACCCGCAGGCGCGAGGTTGCGGGCTGGTCAGTTTCCGTAGAACGCGTGTTCGGCATGATGATTGTCCACTCGGATGGGTCTGTTGAGGTTGTCAGAGAGTGATGGCCACCCCGCGATTGGCGAAGAAGCGGTCGAAGGCTGGGAGCGGCAGTACGACGTCTGCCTGGCTTTGAGCGTCATGGCCGGATGGATTGTGGAAACGGATCGTTCCGGGCGATGCCGCCGTCACCAGTACGAGATGGCCGCCGCGCGACGGCGGCTCGCGATCCGGCCACCGGATCTGGCTGTTGACCGAGGCGATGAAGAATGTGTTCCTGCGAAGCAAATCCGGAATATCCGTGGTCGGCAGATTGGTGATCGTTTCGGCCTTGAGGCCGAAGGCCCGCCCGACGAAGGTGACGAACGGCGCATAGATCAATCCCTTGATCGATTGATCCGCCTCGTTGACGACGTACCCGCCAAAAGCAGTGCAGGCCCGCGCCAGGTCGATGGTCCGGTGGATCTCGCCGCGTGCGGCAAGTGCCATCTTCAGGCATGCCATGCCGCAGATATTGACCGCCCAGCGGGCATATTCTTCGACCGTCTCGGCGCCAGACTGGTGCCAGAGCGGATCGTTCAACAATGCAGACGAGCCGCATTCAAGCACAGGCAGCGTCATCGACGCTGTTTCCCATTGGCTGAAATAGGGAACCGCTCGGGCGCCAGCGTTCATCTCTTCCTCGGCAATCAAAATGAATATGGTCGCAAACTCGGCGAACAAAGCGACAGTTCTGTGGCTGAAGTGTGCGCTGATTATTAAAGCAGGAGTTGTGAAGGGGGCTGGGCGCGCGCGACGGGTGGGCGGATAAAAAAACCCTCGCGACGTTTCCGTCGCGAGGGCCTTGTTTCTAGCTTACCGGCCGGCTCAAGCCTGTGCGAAGGCGCCGTGGCAATGCTTGAACTTCTTGCCAGAGCCACAGGGGCAAGGCTCGTTGCGGCCGACATGACCCCAGGTCGACGGGTCGGTCGGATTGCGGTTTTCCGGGGCGACAACCACTTCCGAGGCCAGGAACGCGGGCGCGAAATCGTCTTCGCCCGTATTCGGATCGAGGTGGTGCGCCTGCATGAACGGAGGTTCCGGCTCCGCAGGTGCCTGCTGCACGAGTTCGACGCGCATCAGCTGTGCGGTGACGGCTTCACGCAAGTTGTTCAGGAGCGAGGTGAAGAGCTCGAACGCTTCCGACTTGTATTCCTGCAGCGGATCGCGCTGTGCGTAGCCGCGGAAGCCGATGACGGAGCGCAGGTGGTCGAGGTTGACGATATGCTCGCGCCACAGGTGATCGAGCGTCTGCATGACGATCGAGCGTTCGACATAGTGCATGATGTCGTCGCCAAAGCGTTCGGCCTTTTCCGTAAAGGCCGCATTTGACGCTTCGGTCAGGCGCTCGCGAATGCTGTCCTCGCCGATACCTTCCTCCTTAACCCAGTCCTCAACCGGCAGATCGAGGTTGAGCAAGGCTGCTGTCCGCTCCTTCAGGCCAACGGCATCCCACTTCTCGGCATAGGCGCGCTCGGGGATGTGCTTCTCGACGAGATCGTCGATGACCTCGCGGCGCATATCGGAGACCGTCTCGGAAATATTGGCCGCTTCCATCAGTTCGAGACGCTGTTCGAAGATCACCTTGCGCTGATCGTTCAGGACGTCGTCGTATTTCAGGAGGTTCTTGCGGATGTCGAAGTTGCGGGCTTCGACCTTCTTCTGCGCGCGCTCCAGGGCCTTGTTGATCCAAGGATGAACGATAGCTTCGCCCTCCTTGAGACCGAGCTTCTGCAGCATGCCATCCATGCGGTCGGAACCGAAGATGCGCATCAGGTCGTCCTGAAGCGACAGGTAGAACTTGGAACGGCCAGGGTCGCCCTGACGGCCGGAACGGCCGCGCAGCTGGTTGTCGATGCGGCGGCTCTCGTGGCGCTCGGTCGCGATGACATAAAGGCCACCGGCGGCAAGCGCCTGCTCCTTGAGCTGCTTGATCTCTTCGCGGATCGCTTCGATCTTTGCGTCGCGCTCGGGGCCGGGCTCGATCTCGCCAAGATCGCGTTCGACACGCATGTCAAGGTTGCCGCCGAGCTGAATGTCCGTACCGCGGCCCGCCATGTTGGTGGCGATCGTTACCGCACCCGGAACGCCGGCCTGCGCGACAATATACGCTTCCTGCTCGTGGTAGCGGGCGTTCAGGACCTGGAAGTCCTTGAAGCCCTGCTTGCGCATCATCTCGGCGAGCAGTTCCGATTTTTCGATCGAGGTCGTGCCGACGAGAACCGGCTGGCCGCGCTTCTGCGCGTCCGCGATCTCGGCGATGATAGCCTTGTATTTCTCTTCAAAGGTCCGATAGACCTCATCGTCTTCGTCGGTACGCTTGATCGGCAGGTTGGTCGGCACTTCGACAACCTCGAGGCCGTAGATGTTGCCGAATTCTTCCGCTTCCGTCTGCGCCGTACCGGTCATGCCGGCGAGCTTGCCGTACATACGGAAGTAATTCTGGAAAGTGATCTGCGCCAGCGTCTGGTTTTCCGGCTGGATCGTCACCTTTTCCTTGGCTTCCAGAGCCTGGTGCTGGCCTTCCGAGTAGCGCCGGCCCGGCATCATGCGGCCGGTGAACTCGTCGATGATGACGATCTCGTCGTTGCGGACAATGTAGTCCTTGTCGCGCTGGAACAGCTTGTGGGCCTTGAGCGCGTTGTTGACGTGGTGGACGATCGCAACGTTCTCGATGTCGTAAAGCGACTGGCCCTTCAGCAGGCCAGCCTGGCGCAACAGGTTTTCCAGCTTCTCGGTGCCTTCCTCGGAGAAGTTTGCCGAGCGCTGCTTTTCGTCGATTTCGTAATCGCTTTCGACGAGCAGGGGGATGAAGGCATCGATCGTGTTGTAGAGGTCGGAACGGTCGTCGAGCGGACCAGAAATGATCAGCGGCGTGCGCGCTTCGTCGACGAGGATCGAGTCCACTTCGTCGACGATCGCGAAGTTATGGCCGCGCTGGACCATCTGGTTCTTCTCGTACTTCATGTTATCGCGTAGATAATCGAAGCCGAGTTCGTTGTTGGTCGCGTAGGTGATGTCGCAGTTATAGGCGGCAGCGCGCTCCTCGTCCGACAGGCCGTGGACGATGACGCCCGTGGTCAGGCCGAGGAAGCCATAGATCTTGCCCATGGTCGCGGCGTCGCGGCGGGCGAGGTAGTCGTTGACGGTGACGACGTGCACGCCCTTGCCGGCGAGTGCGTTCAGATAGACCGGCAGCGTCGCGACAAGCGTCTTGCCTTCACCAGTCTTCATTTCCGCGATGTCGCCGTCATGAAGGATCATGCCGCCGATCAGCTGTACGTCAAAAGGTCGCAGGCCGAGAACGCGGCGCGAAGCCTCGCGCACAACGGCAAACGCAGGCACAAGGATGTCGTCGAGCGTCTTGCCGTCTGCCAGCATCTTGCGGAATTCGACGGTCTGGGCAGCCAGCTGTTCGTCGCTCAAAGCCTTCGTCTTTTCCTCGATGGCGTTGATGGCTGCGACTTTCGGCTGGAGGGACCGCACGCGGCGATCATTGGCAGAGCCAAATATTTTGCGGGCTATACCGCCAAAGCTGACCATATGACTGGTCCTTTCTCAATAATATTCCCCGGCTTTTCTTATCCGCTGCCCGGCCGAATTTCAGGCATACGTCTCGAAACGCCAGGAAACTGTTCTGGACGCGAGGTTGCGTGACAGATAAGAGGGGGGTCGAATGATGTCAACGGATTTGGCTGATATACAAAGGCCACATTCCAGTGTTGATGGCTGTTTCAGGCTGAATTCACGAAGCTGAAGCCGGTGGGTGTAACTGTGAAGGGTTATTTGATGTTGAACTACAACAAAATCGCTGTGATGGCGTTCGCAACCTTCGTTGCGTTCCAGGCGCCGGTCCGTGCGGAAGACAAGCCGGATGCCGTCGTCGCCAAGGTCGGCGATGTCGAGATTCATCAGTCCGATCTCGATCTGGCCGTGGCCAATCTCGACCCGCAGCTCGCCCAGCTGCCGGACGACCAGAAGAAGATCGCTGCCCTGTCCGCCGCCATCGACGTCAAGCTGCTGGCGCTGGACGCAACGGCCGAAAAGCTCGACCAGAACGCCGAATTCAAGAAGCGCATGCAGTATCTCGCCGATCGCGAACTGCACAACGCCTACTTCAAGAAGCACGTCGTCGACACGGTGACCGACGCGGACGTCAAGGCGCGCTACGACAAGGAAGTCGCAGCACTTCCGAAGCAGGAAGAAGTGCACGCCCGCCACATCCTCGTGAAGACCGAGGACGAGGCCAAGGACGTCATCAAGCAGCTGGACGCCGGCAAGAGCTTCGCGGATCTGGCGAAGGAAAAGTCCACCGATCCGAACAAGGCTGACGGTGGCGATCTCGGCTATTTCACCAAGGGCCGCATGGTCAAGGAATTCGAAGAGGCCGCCTTCGCCCTCGACAAGGGCACCTACACCAAGACCCCCGTGAAGACCGATTTCGGCTATCATGTTATCCTGGTCGAAGATAAGCGCGATGCCGCTCCGCCAGCCTTCGATCAGGTCAAGGACCAGGTTCGCCAGCTCGTCATGCGCGACAAGTACCTTGCGCTTCTCGCCGCTGCCAAGGAAAAGTCCAAGGTCGAGATCACCGACGAAGCGCTGCGCAAGGGCTATGACGACGCCAACAAGCAGCCGCAGCCGGGTGATGAACCCGCCGCGCAGCCGCAGCAGTAAAATCCAAAGTTTAGGGCCCGGTTCTTCCGGGCCCTTCACTATAGCAGTTGTCGTATTTCCGCAGGGCGAGCGGGCTTATACTTCGCCCCTGAAAATCCTTCCAGCCACCAGGTCGATTGCCATGTCCGGTTCCGTTTCTCCGCTCGCTCCGAAATCCTATGCCAATGTGCCCGCCCTGCGCGGCGTACGCATGGCCACGGCATCAGCCGGCATCAAGTACAAGAACCGCACCGACGTATTGATGATGGTATTCGACAAGCCGGCCGCAGTTGCGGGCGTCTTTACGCGCTCGAAGTGCCCTTCGGCGCCCGTCGATTTCTGCCGCGCAAACCTGCCGCATGGCACAGCACGCGCCGTCGTCGTCAATTCCGGCAACGCGAACGCCTTTACCGGCCTGAAGGGGCGTGAGGCGACGGCCCTGACCGCAAAGTCGGCCGCGGCCGCAGTTGGTTGCGGCGAAAACGAGGTTTACCTCGCGTCGACCGGTGTCATCGGCGAACCGCTGGACGCTACGAAGTTCTCCGGCCTTCTCGACCAGATGCACAAGGATGCGACCGGCGACTTCTGGTTCGAGGCCGCCAAGGCGATCATGACCACCGATACCTATCCGAAGGTCGCAACCCGCAGTGCCGAGATCGGCGGCGTGAAGGTGGCGATCAACGGCATCGCCAAGGGCGCCGGCATGATTGCGCCTGATATGGCGACCATGCTTTCCTTCGTGGTCACCGATGCCGATATCGCTCCGGCCGCCCTGCAGTCGCTCCTCTCTGCCGGCGTCGATCCGACGTTCAACTCGATGACGGTCGACAGCGACACCTCGACCTCCGACACGTTGATGCTGTTTGCCACCGGCGCGGCCGCCGAAGACGGTCAGGCTCGGGTCGAGAGCGCCGATGACGCCCGCCTTGCCTCGTTCCGCGCTGCGCTCAATGATCTTCTGAAGGATCTTGCCCTGCAGGTCGTGCGCGACGGCGAAGGTGCGACGAAGATGCTGGAGATCACGGTGACCGGGGCCGAAAGCGATGCCGCGGCCAAGAAGATCGCGCTGTCGATCGCCAATTCGCCGCTGGTCAAGACCGCGGCCGCCGGCGAGGACGCCAACTGGGGCCGTATTGTCATGGCCGTCGGCAAGTCGGGTGAAATGGCCGACCGCGATCGGCTGGCTATCTGGTTCGGTGATGTGCGTGTTGCCGTCAACGGCGAGCGCGATGCCGGCTACTCCGAGCAAGCTGCAACCAACGTCATGAAAAAGCAGGATATTCCTGTGAAGGTCGATATCGGTCTTGGAAACGGCACCGCCACGGTCTGGACGTGCGACCTTACAAAGGAGTATGTCGCCATCAACGGTGACTACCGGAGCTGATTTTCATTGACTGAAGCATTACCCAAGAAGGCGAATCTGCCACTCGTGCGCAGGCTGGAGGCCGTTGGCTTCCGGGCGTGGCCAGCCTCATCCGTGCAGTACGACGGCAGTTGGCAGATAAGGCTGACGGCGGGGCACCCGTCCAATCGACTGAATTCGATCGTGCCGCTCGATCCCTCGGATCATCGCGATGTCGAAATCCGTCTTGCCAAGGCAAGCCGCAAGTTCGAAGCCTATGGCCGCCCGGCCGTTCTGCGTCAGACGCCGCTTGCCTCGCCGGTATTGATCGACCTGGTGCGGGAGCAGCAGTGGTCATCATTCGACGAGACGATCGTCATGACTTGCGATCTTGCGCATGCCGAACTGCCGGATACGCTCGACCACCTGCCGACCCACGATATTGGCCGCTTCGTCGATGCCAATCTGGCAACCGACGGCGTCTCGTCCAAGCTCAAGCCGGCGCTTGCCGAAATCATCAATGCGATCAAGCCGCCGTCGGGTCTGTTCATGATCGAAGATGCGGAAACGGGGCCGCTTGCGACCGTTCTCTGCGTTCAGGACAACGACCTCGCCGGCATCATGTCGCTTTCCGTCGCCAAGGAGCGCCGCCGCGAGGGCCTTGGCATGGAAATCCTGACATCGGCCCTGCGTTGGGCTCGGATGCGCACCGCCCGTTCCGCCTGGTTGCAGGTGAAGGCGACGAACGCTCCGGCCATGGCACTTTACGAACGGCTCGGCTTCCGTGAAGCCTACCGCTATTCCTACTGGCGGCAGGAGCCGTCACGATGAGCGAGGCAGCCCGAAACATCCTTCTCGTTGCCGCTTGTGCCCTGATCGATGCCGACGGGCGCATTCTCTTGGCGCAACGCCCCGAGGGAAAATCGCTTGCCGGGCTTTGGGAGTTTCCCGGTGGCAAAGTGGAGCCGGGCGAGACGCCGGAGGAATCATTGGTGCGCGAGCTTCACGAGGAGCTCGGGATCACGACCAAGGTCGCCTGCCTGGCGCCCCTGACTTTCGCGAGCCATACCTATGAGAAATTCCATCTGTTGATGCCGCTCTATGTCTGCCGGCGCTATGAAGGAATTCCGCATGGGAAAGAGGGGCAGGCGTTGAAATGGGTGAAGCCGCAAGCGCTGCGCGACTACCCGATGCCGCCCGCTGACGAGCCTCTGATCCCGATGTTGCAGGATCTACTTTAGAAACTTCTGATTATTATCCTGTAAGCGTCCAATTTGGGTGTGGATATTAATCGATCGTTTAACACCTTCTGCCAAATATCGGCCTCAATCAAGCAACTGGCGTGTGTGTAGAAGGCTTGACGCATGGACGACGATTTCTGGAAAGCTGTTAGAGAGAAAGAACAGGCCTCGACTGGCTCGAGCAGGACGGGAGTGCTGAATATTGCGCTGCTGTTTGGCACGGCCGTTGTTGCCCTGACTTTGATCTTGACGCCGATGCTTGCTGACAAGTCCAGGTCGAGCGTCTTTGCCAGCGCGCCGTCGGAATTCGATACGATGACAACGGGCTCGATACCGAAGACCGAGAACGGTAAACGCTACACGATCCGCCGCAGCGTGCTTCAGGAAACGCCGGGTTCTGTTTGCGTGGTTCAGGGTTACGGAAGCGGAGCTGGTTGCTGATACTGGCGTTGCTGCCGCGGCAGACGCAACGTGATGAAGGACTGCCGCTTTAGCGCCGAGGTTGGCATGCGACTAATAAGGGCATTTCTGGCAGACGTCCGTGGCGCGGCCGCGATCGAATACGGCCTGATTGCGGCCCTCATATCCGTGGCTCTCATCGGTGGAGCGCGGGCGCTTGGTGGCGATATCAACGGCCTTTTGAGCAATATCGCCAACCAGCTCCCGAACTGAGCCGATTTCTACTGCTTCAGCTTATGCTCCTCGACCTTCAACGCATCGGCGAGCCTGACCTTCGCCGATCCTGGGCGAAGCGGCTTCTGCTGGCTTTCGTGCGGTGCCCATCCCGAGACATAGATGATCGAGAAGGTTGCCCTGATCCGGCCGTCCGGATCGGCGTAGCGCTCGGCATAAATTTCAGCCGCCCGTAGGAAGAAGGCGCGCGTCAGAGGTTTGTGGCTGCGCGCAAGAAGCGGATTGGTCATTCCCATCGCCCGCAGGTCTTTCATCAGCGGAAAGATCGAGTCGTAGCGGACCGTATAGGTCTCTGCATCGATCACGGGCAGGGCGAAACCGGCGCGCTGCATGAGACCGCCGACGTCGCGCACGTCGGCGAAGGGGATGACCCTTGGGCTCGCACCTCCGGTCATTTCGATTTCTGTCGCCAGCAGGACCTCGCGCAGCTCCTGCAGCGTGCCCGATCCGGGGATCGCGGCAAGAAAGAGCCCATCGGGTTTCAAGGCGCGACGGATCTGGATGAAGACGCCCGGCGTGTCGTTGGTCAAGTGGAGGCTGAGCGGCGCCAGCACGAGGTTTGCCGACTGCGGCTCCAGGGGAACCTCTTCCAGTGCCGCCTCGATGAAAGGCTCGCCCGCTGCTGCATAGGCGTGCTCGCTTTCTACGCGTGTCAGTTGCCTGACCTTGCCGGTCGCGATCGCAGCGCGGGCCGCGGCCCCGGTGGCGCCGTGCAGTTCGACCGCGTGCTCGAAGGTCCGTTCGACCACGGCAAGACGCTCGCCGAGTTCTTCCGCGGCGATATCGAGAAGGAAGGTCGCCTTCGGGTCATGGTGGAGACGGGCGCGATGCCGGTTTACTGCGATCCGGGCCTGGTCGAAGATCATATCCATGGCGCAGTGCATAGTCCCGCAGAGCCGGTGCTGCAAGGCGATTTTCCCTGAAGGCGAAACGCGCTAAGCTTTCGCGAGAGGGGTGGGGCAATGAAGCTTGGGGACGACGATCGCCTATGAAGTTGGATGGGAAGCTTCTAATGCGTCCCTTCGGGCTCTTGGTCGACCTTGTCTATCCGCCGGGATGCGTGGTTTGCGGCATCGCCACCGGTCGCCACAACGGCCTTTGTCCGACGTGCTGGTCCGGACTGCGCTTCATCGAACGGCCGTATTGCGAAATCCTGGGCATACCGTTCTCGCATGATCTCGGTTCCGGCATTCTCAGCGCCGAGGCGATTGCCAATCCGCCGCCGTTCGACCGGCTCCGGTCGGCCGCCTTTCATGACGAGCCGGTGCGCCAGTTGGTGCACGGCCTGAAATACCGCGACCGAACAGATCTCGCGCCAATGATGGCCGAGTGGATGCTACGGGCGAGTGACGGGATGGTGGAGCGCTGCGACGCCATCCTGCCGGTACCGCTGCATCGAAGCCGGATGTTCTCGCGCAAGTTCAACCAGGCTGCAGAGCTGGCGCGTCATCTGGCGCAGCAATCCGGAAAGGCGCTTCTGCCGGCAACGCTGATGCGCGTCAAACGGACCCGCCCGCAGGTGGGCCTTGGCGCAAAGGCGCGCGAGGAAAATGTTCGTGGTGTCTTTGCCGTTGCCAAGGCGCGGGACAACGACGTCTTCGGCAAACGACTCGTCCTTGTCGATGATGTCTACACGACCGGTGCCACGGTTGCCGCGGCGGCAAAAGTACTGCGCAAGGCCGGAGCGGCGGACATCACGGTTTTGACCTTTGCAAGGGCTCTTTCAGAAACTATATGACGAAAAGATAACTGTATTGTCTGGAGACCCCATGGCACCCGTCACCATTTATACGCGCCAAGCCTGCGGCTACTGCGCGCGCGCCAAATCGCTGCTGTCCGAAAAGGGCGTCGATTTCGTCGAGCATGATGCGACCTTTGCACCGGAACTTCGCCAGGAAATGATCGGCAAGGCCAACGGCCGCACGACGTTCCCGCAGATTTTCATTGGCGAGCAGCATGTCGGCGGATGCGACGATCTCTATGCGCTGGATCGGGCCGGCGGGCTTGATCCTCTGCTTGCCGCGTAAGGAAGTGCGATGACGTTCAAGGCTGCCGCCATCCAGATGTGCTCCGGCGTCGATCCCGAGAGGAACGCTGCCGCGATGGCGCGCCTCGTCCGCGACGCTGCGGGCCAGGGTGCGATCTATGTGCAGACACCTGAGATGACAGGCATGCTGCAGCGCGATCGTGCCGCTGCCAAGGCATTGCTTCGCGACGAAACCAACGATGTCATCGTGCGGACTGGTTCGGAGCTGGCGCGGGAGCTCGGCATCTTCATGCATGTGGGGTCGACCGCAATCGCGCTCGATGACGGCAAGCTTGCAAACCGCGGCTATCTCTTCGGGCCTGATGGCAAGATCCTTAATCGTTACGACAAGATCCATATGTTCGATGTCGATCTCGACAACGGTGAAAGCTGGCGCGAGAGCGCTGCCTACCGCCCGGGGTCGGAGGCGCGCGTGTTGTCGCTTCCCTTTGCTGAAATGGGCTTTGCGATCTGCTACGACGTTCGCTTCCCCACCCTTTTCCGCGCCCAGGCTGTTGCCGGCGCCGAAGTGATGACGGTGCCTGCCGCCTTCACGAAGCAGACCGGCGAAGCACATTGGGAAATCCTGCTGCGGGCACGCGCGATCGAGAATGGCGTTTTTGTGATTGCCGCTGCTCAGGCCGGGCGCCACGAGGACGGACGTGAGACCTTTGGTCATTCGATGATCGTCGATCCCTGGGGCCGCGTTCTGGCTTCGGCCGGGCCGGAGGGCGAAGCCGTCATCCTTGCCGACATTGATACGGCGGCCGTCAAGGCAGCTCATGACAAGATTCCCAATCTGAAAAACGGCCGTGATTTCTCAATCGAGAAGGTTCCAGGGGCAGTCGCAGGAGGCGTGGCCGCTTGATCCGTTATTCGCTGCGTTGTGAAAATGCCCACGAATTCGAAGGCTGGTTTTCCGAAAGTGCCGATTTCGATCGCCAGATCGCATCAGGATTCCTGACCTGTCCCGCCTGCAACTCCGCATCCATCTCCAAGCTCCTGATGGCGCCTTCGGTTTCGACGGCGCGCAAGAAGGATGAAATGCAGACGCTGGCGATGGATACGATGCGGCGCGACGCGTTCCAGAAGCTGAAAGAGGCTGTTGCGACGATCAAGGCCAATTCCGAGGATGTTGGAACGCGGTTTCCCGAGGAGGCGCGCAAGATCCATTACGGGGAAAGCGACGCCCGCGGCATCATCGGGCAGACCACGATGGATGAGGCCCAAGCGCTTTTGGACGAAGGCATCGAAATCGCAGCCCTGCCTGTTTTGCCCGACGATGTGAATTGAGCTAGAGCCTTTCAGGGTTAAATTGAAGCGTTCTGTTGGCTCAAACGGAGTCGAATGGTCGACCGGCCGGCGCGCGGCGTAGCCATGCTCTACGGCCAAGCCGGCCGGTCGATCAGGCGGCCCATTTCAGCCAACCCCGGTGGTTTGCTTGCAAACCAGCTAGGGCCGGGCATCTTTCCGCCAGGATCGGAGGCGATCGGCTCGGACGTACTTGAGGTATGCCCTTCGCCAATCGCCTCTGCCCTGTCGAAAACCTGCTCCGGCAGAACGCTTCAATTTAACCCTGAAAGGCTCTAGTGCGCGCTGTAGGCGCCATCCACGAGATGGTAGCTACCGGTGATGAAGCTTGCCTGCTCCGACAATAGGAAACAGACGAGAGCTGCCACTTCTTCGGGCGTGCCGCGCCGGCCCATTGGTTGCAGTGCTTCCATGCGACGGCTGCTCGCAATATCGCGATGTTCCGACGAGAGTGGCGTCTCAATCCAGCCGGGACCGACCGCATTGATGCGGATTCCAAGGCGGGCATATTCTATCGCCGCCGCCTTAGTCAGTCCCACGACGCCGTGTTTGGACGCCGTATAGGCACATGCGATCGGCAGTGCGACGGCACCGAGCACCGAGGATACATTGACGATCGCACCGCCGCCGCGGGCCAGCATCGCTCCGATCTCGTATTTCATGCAGTAGAAAACGCTGTTGAGGTTGACGTCCATCAGCTTGTGCCAGTTGTCGAGCGGATAATCTCCCGTCGCCCTGCGCACGCCGTCGACGCCGGCATTGTTGACCGCAAGATGGAGGCCGCCGCAGGTTTCGGCGACCGTTTTGACCAGCGTTTCAACAGCTGCAGCATCGGTCACGTCGACCGCAAAATGGCGAGATTTGCCTCCTTTTTCGCGAATCTCCGCGGCAACCCGCTCCGCTGCTTCGACATTGATATCCGCGACGACAACCTCCGCGCCCTCCTCGGCCAACTGACGGGAGATGGCCGCGCCAATGCCTGAGCCGGCGCCGGTGACGATCGCTACTTTTCCTTCGAAACCAAGATTCATCGTTATTTGCTATCGCTCCCCTGCGACAAGATCAATTCAAACGCGAACAGCTGCCAACCTCCCGGAAGCCCCGCGATACGCGCCGGCGCAGCGGCGCGAAGCCTCTCAACCTAGCTTCGCGGCGCCCGTTGCCGCAAGAGGCGCCCTCCGACGGGGCGACATTATGAAGAACTTATACAACGATAGAGAGGTTTCTGCACAGAAGAGCGCTTGAGCGGTCCACCGATGACTTGGCCTGAATACAACAGGATGCTAAAGGAAAGCGATAGGGCTCACCATAATCAGCAGGTAACGATGGATAACGACCATATTACGCGCCGTGGCCTAGTCTTGGGCTGTGTGGCATTGATGACCTCTGGATGCACCACGGCGAGTTGGCCGATAGGGTCTCCGTTTTCTTCGAATGGCGTGAGCTACCGCAACCGGCGGCGTGAGGTTGCATATTCGGGCGGCGAGGCGCCGGGCAGTATCGTCGTCAATACCTACGAACGTTACCTCTACTACGTTGAGGACGAAGGCCGCGCGACACGCTATGGCGTCGCAGTCGGCGAGGAAGGGCTTACTCTGAAGGGCAATGCCGTTATCGGGCGGAAGGCTGAGTGGCCATCGTGGACGCCGACCGCGAGTATGATCGAACGCAAGCCGCGTTTGGCGCAGTATGCTGGGGGCGTTCCCGGAGGGGAAAACAATCCTCTCGGTGCCGCGGCGCTTTATCTTTACCAAGGCGGGCGGGATACCTATTTCCGGATCCACGGAACGAACGAGCCCTGGCTGATCGGACAGGCCGTGTCGAATGGTTGCATCCGCATGACCAATGAAGACATCATTCACCTCTACGGCCGGGCACCCATTGGGACCGGCGTTTTGGTCATATGATACTTACATTTTGTATCGATATTGCCACCCTCTGTTAGCTTTGCGCGTCGCCTGTGCGACGCGACGGCTAGGTGTGCCCTTTCTGCACTTGGCTTGTCGCTAATTTACCGCTATTAGTAGAATCGTTGCCTTCGATAACCTATTCCATGCTAACGGAGAGGAACTACTTGATGAGCAGAATCCTAATCATGTGCCTTGTTGCTTTGTTTTCCGTTTCGAGCCTGACGGCTTGCGGAGCAGTTGGTAAGGGCAAGGGCAAAGCCCCGCCACCGGTGGCAGAAGCCCCGATCACCAAGTAACATCTGACTTTTGAGTAAGGGGGAGGGACTTTGTGGCCCCTCCCCCAAATCGTTGTCGGAGCCAGGCTGCCTAATGCGCAAATGCGCAACCCTAGGCTGGCATTTCTGCCTGGGTGTCTGTGCTCTTCGATCTCGGAGATGAAGCGAAGCATGACGCTTGCCAAAGGCCACCTATCCCTCCTGATTCTCACCGCTCTCGCGCTCACATCCTGCCAATCCGACGACAAGCCACCGCAACCGAGGTACACCTCGGACGCCAGCGGTTCACAAGTCGCTAAAGCCTCCCAGCGCGAGGGGCAGTATTTCATCGAATTCCGTTCACGCTATGCGCTGACCTATGGCCATACCTATGCGGTGTTCGGACGCCTGAACAAGGCTGGCGGAATGATCAATCCGCAGGTTGCCGGGCTTGCGCCTGCTTCTCCTGACGCAGCGCCTTACGTTCTCGGGCATTTCATCCCCGTTCCGGCGTCGACCGGGGCGACTGATGGCGATCTTGAAGAAGCCTATCGTTCGGCAAGCTGGCGCATCCTGCTCACCGAAGCGGAGTACAACAAGACCGTCGCTTACATTCGTGACCTGCAGGCCAAATCGAAGATGTGGCAGGCCACCGTCGACAATTGCAACAATTTCGTCGGCGAGATCGCAAGTTCCATGGGATACAAGACGCCTAGCATCTGGCTTCGTCCGCAAGAGTTCATTACAAAGCTCCGAGAGATGAATACGTGATGCGGAGCGAGCCGTCGGTCGTTCCGCACCATCGATGGCAGGCGTAGAAGGGCTCCGGTGATCTGAATTGAGCGTCGCTCTCATTGGCAAAATCGTGTGGGTGCTTGGCGTCATCGCCTGGTATGCCATTCGCTATCCTTCGGAACGCCGCGCGAGGCGCACGAGGGTCGTCAGCGACCGGCGCTCCGGCGTGGAGGCGGCGGGTCTTACGGCTGCGTTGATAGGGCTTGCCTTTATTCCAGGCTTCTACGTGGCAACCGGAAAGCCAGCAGCCGCCGACTACCCGGCTCATCTGTGGGCTGTGATTCTCGGTGCCCTGTTGTTTTTCATGGCCATGTGGGTCTTCCGCAGGACGCACAAGGCGCTTGGTCGCAACTGGTCGATCACGCTGCAGATCCGCGAGAAGCACGAGCTGATTTCCCACGGCCCCTACGCGCTCGTCCGTCATCCGATGTACACGTCCTTTCTGCTGATGGCGCTTGGCCAGGCCTTTCTGCTCGCAAATTGGGTCGTTGGGCTGGCCGGCCTGATCGGCTTCGCAGTCCTCTTCTTTTTGCGGGTAGACAAGGAGGAGCGGATGATGCTGGAGATTTTCGGTCCCGAATACCGTGCCTACATGGACCGGACGAAGCGAATTATCCCCTACATCTACTAGAGGACGCAGGATGCGGGGACGCGCCGTCAAGCTTTCGCCATCACGACGTCTGGTCGGAGACCTGATGCGGTTCTCGATCGGCGTGCCGCGCGTCACGGTGCAGCGGCAGATGAATCTCGCCCCGCTGCAGCAAGCGAGGATGGCGCAGCAGAGCAAGACGTCCTGGACGGTGTTGTTCCTGAAAGGCTATGCGCTTCTCAGCCAGGACGTGGCGGATTTGCGGCGCGCCTATGTCAAGCTGCCCCGACCGCAGCTCTACGAATATCCGGTCAGTGTCGCCTCCGTTGCGCATGAACGCGAGCATGAGGGCGAGCGAATCGTTCTGCTGAGCACGATCAAGGATCCGGAGCATCGGTCCATTGCCGAGATAGAGGCACATTTTCTTGAAGCCAGATCAAAGCCCATCCACGAGATCAAGGAATTCCGCAGGGCGCTGAAATTTGCGCGCGCACCCGGCCCGATCCGATGGCTCCTGATGTGGCTTGGGCTGAACCTTGGCCGTCAGCGCGGACGGCGCTTCGGCACATTCCAGCTGTCGGTCTATTCGGGCCTGGGGGCGGAGTCGTTGAACCCTCTGACGCCGCTGACCACCATTTTCAATTATGGCCCGATCTCCGAAGACGGAACGGTCACCGTCCGCATCCACTATGATCACCGGGTCATGGATGGCGCGAACGTTGCCCGTGCGCTCGTTCGCTTCGAAAGTATCCTGAATGGGGCGATTGCCGACGAAGTCCGCGGGGTGGCTTCAGGCGAAGCGATCCCCGATGGGGCGGTGTCGGGGACGGCACCATGACAGACGAACAGCGTGAAGCATTGCGCCCTGCCGTCGTCGTGATCGGTGGGTCCCGTGGCATCGGCCGGGCGATTGCCAAGGTGGCGGCCCGGGAAGGTGCGACCGTTGTTCTCGTTGCGCGATCGCTGGATGGACTGGCGGCGGCTGCGGATGATGTGAAAACGGCTGGTGGCCAAGCGTTCACCCTGTCGCTCGATCTCCTTGCGGCCGACGCATCGGCGCGGCTGAAGGACTTCCTTACGGCCAACGGCCTGGTTTGCGAGGTGCTGGTCAACAGCGCCGGCTATGGTTTGCGTGGTGCGGCAACGACACTGCCGATTGCCGACCAGCTTGGCATGGTCGACCTCAACATCCGGGCGCTTACCGACATGACCCTGCTCTTCCTGCCGGGAATGGTGGCGCGTGGCCGCGGCGGGGTGCTCAATCTCGGCTCCATTGCTGGTTTCACGCCCGGTCCGAACATGGCGCTGTACTACGCCAGCAAGGCCTTCGTCCGCTCCTTCTCGGAGGCGCTGCATCAAGAGGTCAGATCAACCGGCGTGACGGTTACCTGTGTTGCGCCCGGGCCCGTTGCGACGGAGTTTCTCGAGCGGTCGGGAGCCGGTCGGGCGGCTCTGTTCAAGATCCTGCCCAAGCTCAGTTCGGACTATGTGGCCGAGCGCGCCTGGCGCGGCTTCAAATCCGGCCGCCGCCTGGTGGTTCCAGGCCTTTCGGCGAAGCTGGTCGCCATCGTGGCATCATCGCTGCCTTCGGCCGTGAAGGTGCCCTTGATCGGTCGCCTGCAACGGCGCAGTCGCGACCTGTGTCCATGCGGCTCGGGCAAGCCCTTCAAGGAGTGCTGCGGCTCGAGACAGGCGCGTCGAGGGGGCTGACCCCCGCGACCTCTATTAGCCAGGGCGTTTCGCCAGCATCATGTAGTTCACATCCATGTCCTTCGACAAATTCCACTGGTTTGACAAAGGATTGAAGAAGACGCCCGTTCGGTCGATGATCGAGAGGCCGTTGTCCGCAACTGGCTTTTCGATCTCTTCGGGACGGACCAGCTTCTCATATTGATGAGTGCCGCGCGGCAGCCACCGCAGGATATTTTCTGCCGCAAAGATGGCGAGCGCGGCGGCCTTCATCGTCCGGTTGATCGTTGCGACGAACATCAGGCCACCCGGGCGAACCATCTTTGCGCAGGTACCCAGGAAGAAATCGACGTCGGCGACATGTTCCACGACCTCCATATTGAGAACGATGTCGAAGGTCTCGCCGGCCTCCGCAAGTTGTTCGGCCGTGACGGCACGGTAATCGACGGATACGCCTGAGGCTTTCGCATGCGTCGAAGCGATGCCGATGTTCTTTTCCGACGGATCGGCGCCGACGACGCTGGCACCCATGCGGGCCACCGGCTCCGAGAGCAAACCGCCACCGCAGCCAATGTCGAGGACGCGAAGACCCTCTAGCGGCCTTGGGGAACGAACCTCGCGGCCGAAGTTTTCCGCTGCCTTATCGCGAATATAAGCGAGCCGCACGGGGTTGAACTTGTGCAGTGGCTTGAACTTACCGGTGGGGCTCCACCATTCGGCCGCCATCGCCGAAAAGCGGTCCACTTCTTCCTGGTCGATCGTGCTTTTTGCCGCTTCGCTCATGCTTTTGTCCTCGCATTCGTTCTGAGTGAAGTCGGACGAAGCTGTGAGGAAGTCAAGAGCTGACCGCGGGCGTGGTGTCGCAAGCAACTCCCGGTGAAGGCGAAAGCCGTACTCCCTACACCAAGAAGATGAGAAGACGCTAAAGTTAACAATATGCTAATATACTGACAGTTTATCGGGGGTCGACCATGTCTCGCTTCTGTGGTGCTGTCGCTGCAGGTGTCGTCTTTGCTCTATTCGGTCCGATGCAGGCTTTCTCCGCGGAGCCGGTTGGGCAGGCGACACTGATTCGAACCGAGGTTTCAGGCGAGACCGGCCCGCTGGTTGTGCGCTCGCCCGTCCATAGGGACGAGCGCATCCGCACATCGCAGTCCGGCCTTGGACAGTTCATCTTCAAGGATGGAACGAAGCTTGCCGTTGGTGCGGGGTCGACGGTCGTAATCGACAAGTTCGTTTATGACGATTCGGCCTCCGTGAAGAGGCTTTCGATCAAGGCGGCGAAAGGCACGTTCCGCTGGATCAGCGGCAATTCAGCCTCGTCGGCCTACTCGATTGTTACTCCGGCCGGCACGATCGGGGTGCGCGGAACGGCGTTCGATTTCTACGTCGGCCCCAACGGTACGACGGCGATCGTGTTGTTGAACGGTGCGGCAAGTTTCTGCGGCCCTGGGGGGTGCAGGCAGTTGCGGCAGCAATGCGACTGTGTCGTTGCAACCCGTGGCGGCCGGATGACGGATCCGAGCAAGGTCGATCGCAGGACGCTCCAGACACTGAGCAATCCGCGAGCGCTGCCATTCCTGTCGGGCGATCAGCAGCTTTCGGGCGCGCTCGGCGGCATTCGCACCAGTTGCGGGCTGGCGTCCCTGCGCCAGGACCGTCAGGACAGGCCGCAGCCGCAGCGGCAGGAGCGGCCGGCGCCGCAGGCACCCCAGGCGCCGCAGCAGGCGCCACAGGCACCTCAAGCGCCCCCATCGCCGCAGACACCGCAACAGCCCCCGGATACGCCGGATCCACCCGACAAGCCGGACAAGCCTGATCACCACCACGACCGTGACCACCATCACGACTGGGATCACCATGGCGGTTGGGATCACTTCGGTCGAGGCCCTTTTGACCGCGACCGTGGGCGCAATTGGCGATGATGAGACCACGATCGCGATGGGTCGTGGTCGTAAGAGCCGCAATCAGGGTTCGAGGTGAAGCTTGGTTTCGTGCGGCAGAGCCGCGCCAATACCGTCATCGTCATTGCCGGGACTGTCGCGGAAGTGGTCCGCCCGCCGCCCGAGGCGGCTATAGAATTGGGGCAGGGTCGCGGTTAGCTCGGCTGACTTGAGCTTGGCGATATTGAGCAGCTTGCGTGTCTCCGCCGAATGGGCGCGGAGCGCGGCGACAAGCTCCGTATGAATGCGATGCATCTCGGCAAAGGCGTTTGAACCGCGAACGTGCTCACCACCGACCACGGCATAGAGGCGCGCCCGGCTGCTTTTGCCTTTCAGTCCGAGCAGGCCGGCGTCGAGGAGCGCGAAATGCGGCAGTTCGCCAGCCGTGGTTTCCGAGACGAGAATGTCGAAGCCAACTTCCTTGCAGGCCGATTCAATACGCGCCGCGACGTTGACGGCGTCGCCGACGGCGGAATAGTTGAAGCGTGTTTCGGCCCCCATGTTGCCGACGCAGGCGAGGCCGGTGTGAATGCCGACGCCGATACCGACCTGATACTCAGGGCCGAAGCCGAAAGCATCGGATGCGTTGAGCGAAGCGAGCGTCTCACGCATGGCAAGGGCGGCGCGGGCTGCCTTGGCAGGATGATTCGTGACGTCCACCGGGGCGTTCCAGAAGGCCATGATCGAGTCGCCGATGAACTTGTCGAGCGTCCCTTCATTGGCCGTCACGTGGCGGCTCAACGCATCGAGCAGCGTATTCAGGAAGCGGACGACCTCGGCTGGCTGCAGTCGTTCGCTGAGTTCGGTGAAGCCGCGCACGTCGACGAACATCACCGTCAGTTCGCGGTCGTCGCCGCCGAGCCGCATCGCATCGCGGCTGTGCTCGATCCGAAAGAGCAGCGAGGGTGAGAGATACTGCCCGAAGGCACGGCGGACTGCGCGCCGCTCGCGGTCGATAACGAGGATGCGGAAAGAGGTGGCGGCGAAATGGGTGATCGAGCCGGCAATGATCGGCGCGAGCGGATCGAGCAACAGGCCCCAGGCGGAAAAGGCAAACCAGGAGGCCGCAAGCGCCAATGCCGTCAGGCATAAGCCGCAGGCAAGCGCCACAGCCGGGCTGACGAAGGTCGTCAGCACCACCAGGAGCGTGCCCAGTACGGCAATCGCAAGAATTTCCAGTCCGTCCGCCCAATCGGGCCGGGAGAGAAAGTGGCCGGTCAGGATTTGTTCGACCGTCTGGGCGTGCATGGAAACACCAGGGACGTTCTGGCCGAGCGCCGTCGTGCGGATATCCTGCAGGCCAGCCGAGGATGTGCCGACAAAGACGATGCTTCCTTCGATGGCGGCAGCGACCTGCGGATCGACGCCTTGTGGCGCCAGGATCTTGCCGGCGGAGATATAGCGTTCCGGAACATCAGGACTGATATACAGCCACAACTCACCGCTCGCGGTCACCGGTACGACGAACTCGCCGATCTTGACCGATGTCAGTGTATCGGGAGCTTCGGGGGCGGCTGCCAGCACATAGGTCGAAGCGCCTTGGGCGACACGCAGAGCCTCGATCGCCAGATTCGGATAGAGCTGCTCACCATCCGTCAGGAAGAGGGGGACCTTGCGTACGACAGCCGAGGGATTGCCGGGATTGAGGCTGATGTGGCCGAGACCTGTCGCATTGAGCTGCAATTGCGGGCGTATCGGTGTCGCTGCGTCGAGCCGGGGCGGCGCGTTGACGGGACTCTCGCCGGTGAAAGCGAAGCCTGCCTTGACCGGTGGCCGATAGTTACCCTCGGTCGTCAGGCCGAAGCCGAGCACCACGGGGCGGCCGGCGATCGCCTCGGCGAAGAGCTCGTCATTGTCGGGCAACCGGCTCAGCAACGTCGGGTCGACGCCGGCGACGTCGCGCATGACAGTGCGCGGCGAGAGGCGGTCGGGCTCGGCAAACAGCACATCGAAGGCGATCGCGGCGGCTCCCAGATCGGACAGGCGCTCCACGAGAAGCGCCAGCCGGTCGCGCGGCCAGGGCCACTGGCCGAATTCCTTGAGCGAGGCCTCGTCGATATCGATGATGCGGACCGGTGTCGGTTCAAAGGCGCGCGGTGAGATCCGCTGATATTCATCAAATGTGACGTCGCGGATCTGCCGCAGGAGCGGTGGATCGCTTGCTCGCAGCATCGTGAACGCCGCGACGATGGCGAGGCCAATAATTACGCCGATTTGCTGCGCACGCGTCATATGCAATCGGAGCCCTCGGGCCTGGAACCAAGTGGCGCCGACGATAAGGGAGGCGCATTTCCGGGCGCGACTAGGCTGCCTGTTTCCAGAGCGCGATGCAACTGCGCCTTTCGAGCAAATCGGCGACGCTGTTCAGTCGGTCCGAAACTCCTTGTCCAAGCGATGCGGTTCGTTGGTCAGCGAAGCTGTAGCCTCTGAATTCTCCAGCGTCAGCCCGCCCTCGTCATTTCCTTTGCGCGGCCCCAGAAAGGGCCTTCGCTCGGTCTCCGTCGCTCGCAGCGTGCTTCGAAGGCGCAGCAGGTCCTTCCGCGCAATCAAGCCATGAAGCTTGGCGGTCTGTGGATCCACGATCGGGATGCGACCGGAGCCAGTCGACAGCATCAGGTCAGCGACATATCCGACCGTATCGTCAGGATGTGCCGCGGGGATGGATGCGTCGGACACCATGTCGTCGAGACGTTGGTCGGAAAACGCCGGTGCGTCCTGCCATCGCAACGCATCGCCACCGGAGACCAGTCCCTTGAGGACACCGCTGCCGTCGACGACCGGATAAACCCGGTGTGTTCTTGCAGGCGTCGCGAAGAAGGCGCAGGCATCGCCGACAGTCATGCTCGCTGGAAGCGTGTCGACCTCCTTGATCATGATCTCGCGCGCTCGCGTCAATTCGAAGGGATCAATGCCGTATTCTCGCGTGATGTGCTGGCCGCGCCGGGCGATCTTTTCGGTGAGGATCGACCGGCGAAGAAGGAGAACGGTCACCGCGTAGGCTGCTACAGTGGCCGCCAGGAGGGGGACCAGCATTGAAACGTCGCCGGTGAGTTCGACGGCAAAGAAGGTGCCCGTCAGTGGCGCACGCATCGTTCCGCCCATCATTGCGGCCATGCCCAGCAAGGCCCAGAATCCCGGGTCGCCGGGAAGCACCAGGCCAACCAGCCAGCCGAGGGCTCCTCCGAAGATCAGCAGCGGCGCGAGTACGCCACCGGATGTGCCCGATGACAGCGCCACAAGCCAGATGAATGCTTTCACAAGCAGAATCGCCAACACGGCCGACGGCAGAAGAGTGCTGTTCAGCAACCCTTCGATAATGTCGTAGCCGACGCCGAGGGCGCGAGGCTCGATCAAGCCGCCGAGGCCGATGATCAACCCGCCAATCGCCGGGCACCACATCCAATGGATCGGCAGGGCCTCGAAGAGATCTTCGATCTTGTAGAGCATCGTCGTCAAAAGGCCGGATTGCAGCCCCGCAATAATCCCCATCGCAGCGCAGAGCGCGATGCCCCACCAGGGAAGGTCCATGTGAAACTGCTTGGGAAAAAGAGGGCCGGCCTGGAACAGGAAGGGGCGCCAGCAGATCGACACGCAGGCCGCGATGGCAACGGGGATGAAGCTTCTGGGCTTCCATTCGAAGAGCAGCAATTCCACGGCGAGCATGACTGCGGCAATCGGTGAGCCGAAGATTGCGGTCATGCCGGCGGCGGCACCCGCGACCAGGAGCGTCTTGCGCTCGGCCGAGCTCAAGTGGAAGCATTGCGCGAAGAGCGATCCGATGGCGCCGCCCGTCATGATGATCGGGCCTTCGGCGCCAAAAGGTCCGCCGGTGCCGATGGAGATCGCCGACGAGAGCGGTTTGAGAATCGCCACCTTCGGCGACATCCGGCTGCCACCGATCAGGATCGCCTCGATTGCCTCGGGGATGCCGTGGCCGCGGATCTTCTCGGATCCGAAGCGCGCCATCAGCCCGATGACAAGGCCGCCAACGATGGGAATGGCAACCATCCATACGGAGCGCGGCGCATCGGCGAGCGAGGTGGCGGCAATGCTGAAACGCCCGAACCAAACGAGATTGGTGACCAGCGAGATGAGGCTCACCAGGACCCAGGCGGCAAACGCACCGCCGGAGCCGACCACCACGGCCATGCCGACCAGCGCGACAACGCGTTTGTCCGTCGTAAAATCTCCGGCCTCGCGCCGCGAGAGGCCGCCGGTAAAGTCATGCGGCCGGTGAGGGGTCGATTGCTGGTGCATTGAGGGTCCCGTTGAAACGCTTCTGTTCGACGTTGCAGATATATCGTGATACGATATAAATCAACAAGCAAATCTGGAGGCAGAAATGGTGTCGGGCAAAAACGGCAGCTTATCGGATGTTGATTATGCGGCGTTGGCCAACCTGAGGTACAGAATTCGAAAATTCCGCCAATTCAGCACCAAGGCGGCGGGGAAGCTGGGTCTATCGCCGCAACAGCATCAGGCACTACTCGCGATCAAGGGGCTGGGAAGCGGAGAACAGATGAGCGTTTCAACCTTGGCGGCGCGACTCTTCGTCCCGGCTACATCTGCAGCCGAACTTACGCGCTCGCTTGAGGAACACGGCTATGTCACTATCGAAGTGAAGCAGAGGCGCCGGACTATTGTGCGGTTGACAGACAAGGCGGAAGAGATATTGCGGCGGCTGACGCCTGCGCATCTTTACGAGATCCGGGAGATGGCTCCCGAACTCATGCTGGCGTTGCGCGTGCTCCAGGATCATCGAAGAATGGAAGTCGCCGCATGGATGCAATGATTGCCACGAGGGATCTGCATTGAGGACACCCGGAGAACGACTGACCGACGCCGACTACGAGGCGTTGTCCAATCTACGCTACACCTTGCGCCGCTTCATGGATTTCAGCACGTCCGCGGCACAAGAGGAGGGGCTCCCAACGCAACAGCATCAGGCATTGCTGTCGATCAAGGGCCATCGCGGCGAAGACGCGATGACGATCGGAATGCTTGCTGAACGGCTGCTGATCGCGCCCCATTCGGCAACGGAGCTCGTTGGACGTCTGGTCACAGCCGGCTACGTGTCGCGTCGCACGGACCCGAACGACAAGCGCCGGCAGACATTGGAGCTCACCGACAAGGCAGAGGGTGTGTTGAAGCGCCTGACTGCTATCCATCTGACGGAAATCCGGGAGATGGCGCCGCAGCTGATTGACATCCTCAGGAAGCTGCAGGACGAAATCGAGCGTTGAAGGGGAAGTCTCAGACCTTCGGCAGATTTCTCTCCTCTGCTGCGCTGCCCAACGCCCTCGAGGCTGAGGAGGCCTAGCCGGGGTGGCAGCTGCCACTTTTACCCACCAGTTCCAGGGTGTCGCATTCTCCTTTCCACACCTTGCCACCCCCCTACAAACTCGCTAAGAGACGCGGCAACTTGGGCCCTTGGGGTGCAAGGCTCTAGAAGGGTTCCAGAAACTCCCAATTCCGGGCTCTTCGGCCATGCGGCTCCATGCAGGGTTCGTGATGCCGGGTCTGGCTTTGGTCTCTCTCGGCGCTAGGTCGTGGTAGAGGCATATGGCACGCATCGTAATGAAATTCGGCGGAACGTCCGTCGCTGATCTGGACCGCATCAAGAACGTTGCCCGCCATGTGAAACGTGAAGTCGACGCCGGCCACGAAGTGGCGGTGGTCGTTTCCGCCATGTCCGGCAAGACCAACGAGCTGGTCGGTTGGGTGCAGGGTACGCCGAAGGTCGTCGGCGCCAATTCACCTTTCTATGACGCGCGCGAATATGATGCCGTTGTCGCATCGGGCGAGCAGGTGACCTCCGGCTTGCTCGCGATCGCGCTGCAGGCGATGGATATCAATGCCCGCTCCTGGCAGGGTTGGCAGATCCCGATCCGTACCGACAACGCCCATGGCGCCGCCCGCATCCTCGATATCGATGGCTCCGACATCGTCAAGCGTATGGGCGAGGGGCAGGTTGCCGTCATCGCCGGCTTCCAGGGTCTCGGCCCCGACAACCGCATCGCGACGCTCGGCCGCGGCGGCTCGGATACGTCGGCGGTCGCGATCGCGGCTGCGGTCAAGGCCGATCGCTGCGATATCTATACCGACGTTGACGGCGTCTACACGACCGATCCGCGCATCGTGCCGCAGGCACGCCGCCTGAAGAAGATCGCATTCGAGGAAATGCTCGAAATGGCCTCGCTCGGAGCCAAGGTTCTGCAGGTTCGTTCCGTCGAGCTTGCCATGGTGCACAAGGTCCGTACCTTCGTGCGCTCCTCTTTCGAAGATCCCGATGCTCCGGGCATGGGTGACTTCTTGAATCCGCCCGGAACGCTGATTTGTGACGAGGATGAAATCGTGGAACAGGAAGTAGTCACCGGCATCGCCTATGCCAAGGATGAGGCTCAGATCTCGCTTCGCCGTCTTGCCGACCGGCCGGGTGTTTCCGCTGCGATCTTCGGACCGCTGGCCGAAAGCCACATCAATGTCGACATGATCGTCCAGAACATCTCGGAAGACGGCTCGAAGACCGACATGACCTTCACGGTTCCTTCGGGTGATGTCGACAAGGCGATCAAGGTTCTCGGCGAGAACAAGGAAAAGATCGGCTACGATGTCGTTCAGAACGAATCGGGCCTGGTGAAGGTGTCGGTCATCGGTATCGGCATGCGCAGCCACGCCGGCGTTGCCGCCACCGCTTTCAAGGCGCTGGCCGACAAGGGCATCAACATCAAGGCGATCACCACTTCCGAGATCAAAATTTCGATCCTGATCGACGGTCCTTATGCGGAACTCGCTGTCAGGACTTTGCATTCCTGCTACGGTCTCGATAAGAACTGATTCTGAACGAGTCTGCCGCGCGTTCAAGTTGTGAAGTCACGCGGCTGTCGGCCGCGAGGCTTTGATGTTTGTTTTGGAGCTTGAGACGCAATGAGAGACCTTTCCGGCGGTCCGCGCGTGCTGCTCAAGCGGCTGCGCGAGTTGATGGCGGAGCCGCTGGAGCCGCAGGAGCGTCTCGATCGGATCGTTCGCCAGATTGCGGGCAACATGGTGGCGGAGGTTTGCTCCGTCTATGTACTGCGCGCTGACGGCGTTCTCGAGCTCTATGCAACCGAAGGTCTGAAGAAGGAAGCGGTCCACCTGTCCCAGCTCAAGATGGGACAAGGTCTGGTCGGTACCATCGCGGCATCGGCGCAGCCTCTCAATCTCTCCGACGCGCAATCGCACCCGGCGTTCCGCTACCTGCCGGAAACCGGCGAAGAAATCTACCATTCGTTCCTCGGCGTGCCGATCCTGCGCACCGGCCGCTCGCTCGGCGTTTTGGTCGTGCAGAACAAGGCGAGCCGCACCTACCGCGAAGAAGAGCTCGAAGCGCTCGAGACGACCGCGATGGTGCTTGCCGAGATGATCGCCACCGGCGAACTCAAGAAGATCACCAAGCCCGGTCTCGAACTCGACCTGACGCGTTCGGTGACCATCGACGGCGACACCTACAATGAAGGCATCGGCCTCGGCTACGTCGTGCTGCATGAGCCACGGATCGTCGTCACCAACCTGTTGAACGAGGATTCCGAGAAGGAAATTCGCCGCCTGGGCGAGGCGCTCGGGTCGCTCCGCATCTCGATCGATGACCTTCTGTCGCAGCGCGACGTTTCGATGGAGGGCGAGCACCGCGAGGTTCTCGAAACCTATCGCATGTTCGCCCATGACCAGGGCTGGGTGCGCAAGCTCGAGGAAGCAATCCGTAACGGTTTGACCGCGGAAGCCGCCGTCGAGAAGGTGCAGAGCGACACCAAGGCGCGCATGATCCGCATGACGGATCCCTATCTGCGCGAGCGGATGCACGATTTCGAAGATCTCGCGAACCGCCTGCTGCGGCAGTTGACCGGCTATACCGGCCGCACAGCGGGGGACGGTTTCCCAAGCGACGCCATCATCCTGGCGCGTGCCATGGGTGCGGCTGAGTTGTTGGACTATCCGCGCGCCAATGTGCGCGGTCTCGTGCTTGAGGAAGGTGCGGTGACGAGCCATGTGGTGATCGTCGCGCGTGCGATGGGCATTCCGGTTATCGGCCAGGCGGCCGGCGTCGTGGCGCTCGCCGAAAACGGCGATGCCGTCATCATCGACGGCGATGGCGGGCATGTGCACCTTCGCCCCATGGCGGAGCATCAGCGCTCCTACGAGGAAAAAGTACGGTTCCGCGCCCGCCGCCAGGAGCAGTTCCGGGCGCTGCGCTCGGTCGAGTCGCGCACCAGGGACGGCCAGCGCGTATCGTTGATGATGAACGCCGGGCTGCTGGTCGATTTGCCGCAGCTTTCGGACTCGGGTGCTGAAGGCATTGGCCTGTTCCGCACCGAGCTGCAGTTCATGATCGCCTCCAACATGCCGAAGGCGGAAGAGCAGGAGCTGTTTTATCGCAATGTGCTGAAGCAGGCGGCCGGACGAGTTGTGACATTCCGCACGCTTGATATCGGCGGCGACAAGGTCGTTCCCTATTTCCGCGGCCATGAGGAAGAAAATCCGGCGCTCGGCTGGCGGGCAATCCGCCTTTCGCTCGATCGTCCGGGCCTGCTGCGCACGCAGCTGCGCGCCATGCTGAAGGCGGCGGCCGGCATCGAGCTGAAGTTGATGGTGCCGATGGTAACCGAGGTTTCCGAGATCGCCGCGGTGCGCGAGCTTCTGCAGAAGGAGGTTCAACACCTTTCGCGCTTCGGCCACGGTCTGCCGCGCAAGCTGCAGTTCGGCGCGATGCTGGAGGTCCCGGCGTTGCTTTGGCAGCTCGACGAGCTGATGTCGGCGGTTGATTTCGTCTCGGTCGGGTCGAACGACCTCTTCCAGTTTTCGATGGCGGTCGATCGCGGCAATGCGCGTGTGTCCGATCGCTTCGATCCGCTTGGCAAGCCGTTCCTCAGGATCCTGCGCGACATTGTGCGGGCAGGTGAGCGCAACAACACGCCCGTGACCTTGTGCGGCGAGCTTGCCGGCAAGCCGATCTCGGCGATGGCGCTTCTCGGCATCGGCTTCCGTTCGGTATCGATGTCGCCGGCATCGATCGGTCCGGTCAAGGCGATGCTGCTCGGTCTCGAGGTCGAGACGCTGGCGAAGGTGATGAACGAGGCGCTTGACGACACCAAGTCGGTGACTTCGATCCGCGACGTGCTTGCCCACTTCGCGGAAGCTCACAATATTCCTCTTTAGGTCAAGACAAGCAGAATCGGAGTGAAGGGTGGCGAAGCTTCCCGTTGAAAAGATGCGCGAGCTGGAACGCCGTTTTGGCGAGATCGAAGCGCGCATGTCGGCTGGCCCCTCGGCTGACGTCTACGTCAAGCTCGCCTCCGAATATTCCGAGTTGCAGCCCGTGGTCACGAAGATCCGCGCCTACGAGAAGGCAATTGCCGAGCTTGCGGACCTCGAAACCCTGCTGAACGACAAGTCGGTGGACCGTGAGATGCGCGATCTGGCCGAACTGGAGCTGCCCGAGGTGAAGGAGCGGCTGGAGGCGCTGGAGCAGGAAATCCAGATCCTATTGCTGCCGAAGGACGCCGCCGACGAAAAGAGCGCGATTCTGGAAATCCGCGCTGGCACCGGCGGTTCGGAAGCCGCACTCTTTGCTGGTGATCTGTTCCGGATGTATGAGCGCTATGCAGCCGCCCACGGCTGGAAGGTCGAAGTCCTGTCGTCGAGCGAGGGCGAAGCGGGCGGCTTCAAGGAAATCATTGCGACCATCACCGGCAAGGGCGTATTTGCCAAGCTGAAGTTTGAATCCGGTGTTCACCGTGTCCAGCGCGTGCCGGAAACGGAAGCCGGCGGTCGCATCCACACGTCGGCCGCGACCGTCGCGGTTCTGCCGGAGGCAGAGGAAATCGACATCGAGATCCGGCCGGAAGACATCCGTATCGATACCATGCGCTCATCCGGCGCTGGCGGCCAGCACGTCAACACCACCGACTCAGCGGTGCGCATCACCCATCTGCCGACCGGTATCGTCGTCACCAGCTCCGAGAAGTCGCAACATCAGAACCGCGCCAAGGCGATGCAGGTTCTGCGTTCGCGTCTCTACGACGCCGAGCGTCAACGGGCCGAAAGCGAGCGTTCCGCCGATCGCAAGAGCCAGGTCGGTTCCGGTGATCGCTCCGAACGCATCCGCACCTACAACTTCCCACAGGGGCGGGTGACGGACCACCGGATCAATCTGACGCTCTACAAGCTCGACCGGATGATGATCGGCGAGATCGACGAGGTGGTCGACGCGCTGATGGCCGACTATCAGGCAAGCCAGTTGGCGCAACTCGGCGAACAGCAATGAGCATGAGCGGGAAACAGGCCGAGGCTACGGTTTCCCAAATGCTGGCCGAGGCTCGCCGTCGTTTCACTGAAGCTGGCATCGGCAGCGCTCCGGCCGATGCCCGTGTGCTGGTCGCGGGGCTGCTTGGACTTTCGACGACCGCCATCGTAACGCGTGGCGGCGAAACCGTCAGCACAGAGCAGATGGCAATGATCGAGCAAGCCATCGAACGCCGGCTGGCGCATGAGCCTGTTCACCGCATTCTGGGCGAACGGGAATTCTATGGCCTGCCGCTGTCGTTGTCTGCGGAAACCCTTGAGCCACGGCCCGATACGGAAATTCTCGTCGATACGATGCTTCCTTATCTGCGCGACCTTGCAAATACCGAGGGCCATATCCATATTCTGGACCTAGGAACCGGAACCGGGGCGATATGCCTTGCTCTGTTGAGCGAATGTCCGGAAGCGTCAGGCGTCGGCAGCGATATATCGGCCGGTGCGTTGAAGACGGCGAAATCAAACGCGGAAAGAAACGGATTGCAGGATCGTTTCGAAGCCATTCAATCCAGTTGGTTTCAGAATATCCACGGCTCGTTTCACGCGATTGTCTCAAATCCGCCCTATATCGCTTCTAAGGTCGTTCACACTCTCGCTCCCGAAGTGACGAAATTTGATCCCTATGCCGCACTGGATGGCGGCCGGGATGGGCTTGACGCCTACAGAACCATCGCCAAGGATGCGGCAAGGTTCATAAAGCCGAACGGCGTCGTGGGACTTGAGATCGGCTACGACCAGCGAAACGACGTGACAGACGTTTTCGAGGCTGAAGGCTTCAAGCTTCTGGAATCCGTAAAGGATTACGGCCAGAATGACCGGGCGCTTGTGTTCGCGCTCAAGTGATGCGCGACAACTTTAAGCATTGAACAGGACATTGGTGTCATTGCGAAGAAAAGGCTTGGATTTCCACGGGAAGCAATATAGGTTGACCCCACGCGTTGGAGAGATAGGACAGAACGATGAGACGTTCGATACTAACTCGGCCTCGGGGGTCCGCTCTTTTAAACGAGAGCTTCAAAGGTTGAATACGACCCAATGCGTGAATCAGTCAAACTGACTTGAGAACAAGCGGCAGGTTGGCGCGAAGGCGCAGTATGCTTGCGGCACGAGGGCTCTGAGCCGGTGAACCGGCCACGGCGGTTGGTGCCATAACTCCACAACAAACAGAAAATTCAGGTGAACGATCTATGAGGCCAGGACAGCAGAACAAGCGCGGTCGCGGGCGTGGCAATAACAACGGCGGCGGCGGCGGAAATAACAATAACAACAATTTCAACCGCAAGGGCGGCAACCCGCTGACGCGGACCTACGACAGCTCCGGCCCAGACGTTAAGATCCGTGGTACCGCGCAGCATATCGCTGAAAAGTACGCACAGCTTGCGCGCGACGCGCAGAGCTCGGGCGACCGCGTTATCGCTGAAAACTACCTGCAGCACGCCGAACACTATAACCGCATCATTGCAGCCGCTCAGGCGCAGATGCAGGAGCGCTTCCAGCGCGACGACCGCAACGAATTCAGTGAAGGTGCGGAGCGCGAAGGTGACGACGTCGAAGGCATCGACAATGACGATGTCGTCATCGTCCAGCCACCGCGTCACCAGCACGAGCATCAGCAGCGCCGTTCGGAAGAACAGTCGCAGCGTCGCAACGACGAGCAGCCGCGCCGTAACGAAGACCGCCAGCCGCGTCGCCAGGAACAGCAGCCGGCCCCGGTCGCGGCTGAAGCGCCGCAGCCCGAGGTGAACGATGGCAGCGGCCCGCAGCCGGAGATCGAAGGTATTCCGGCAGAGGTTTCGATGGACGAGGAAAGTGCTGCAGGCCAGCCGCGCGAGCGTCAGCCGCGTCGCCGCACTGCCGGTAGCCGTCCACGTCGTCCGCGCCGCGCTGCGGAAGGCGAGGCTGCGGCCGAGGGTGAAGGTTCCGGCGATGCGCCTGTTTTGGCGGATGCCGCTTCCGAATAACCGGATCGCCTCGGCAATCCGAGCTAATGAAAAAAGGGTCGCTCTTTGAGCGGCCTTTTTTGTTTCTGCGTCCGTCTCGCCTCCGACCGTTAAAGTGCCGTGCATTTACCGTAACGTACTTACGTCTACGCCGTGGCTATGCCCCTTTGGTTCGCGCCGATGCATCTCATCACCAGACAACATTCCAAAAGTTCACGTTTGACGGGAGACACGCGAAATGGCCAGCGACGACAGCGTACGATCATCCTCCTCCGACGCCAGCAACCTCACGCGCCGTAATCTGCTGATAGGGTCAACAGCCCTTGCCGCCGGGGCCGCCACGGTCGCCAGCATGGTGAGTTCCGCAGCAGCCCAGACGCAGACGGCGGCGGCATCATCCGGCAAGAAGCCGAATATTCTTGTCATCTTCGGCGATGACATCGGCATACCGCAGATCAGCGCCTACACGATGGGGCTGATGGGCTATCGCACGCCCAATATCGACCGCATCGCCAGGGAAGGCGCAATCTTCACCGATTCCTATGGCCAGCAGAGCTGCACCGCGGGCCGCGCCTCCTTCATTCTCGGGCAAGAACCATTCCGCACAGGCCTCCTGACGATCGGCATGCCCGGCGATCCGCACGGCATTCAGGACTGGATGCCGACGATTGCCGACGTGCTGAAGACGCAGGGCTATGCGACCGGCCAGTTCGGCAAGAACCACCTCGGCGACCAGGACCAGCACCTGCCGACCAAGCATGGGTTCGACGAGTTCTTCGGCAACCTCTACCACCTCAACGCCGAGGAAGAGCCGGAAGGCTATTTCTACCCGAAGGACCCGGCGTTCCGCCGGCAGTTCGGTCCGCGTGGCGTGATCAAGTCAACTGCGGACGGCAAGATCGAAGATACCGGTGCGCTCAACACGAAGCGTATGGAGACGGTCGATGAGGAATTCCTGGCGGCCGCCAAGAACTTCATCGATCGGCAAGCGAAAGCTGACAAGCCGTTCTTCTGCTGGTTCAACTCGACCCGCATGCACGTCTTCACCCATCTGAAGCCGGACTCGCTTGGAAGAACCGGCAAGGGCATTCATGCCGACGGTATGGTGGAGCACGACGGTCACGTCGGCCAGCTTCTCGAGCAGCTGGATCAGCTCGGTATCGCCGACAACACCATCGTTCTCTACACGACCGACAACGGCGCCGAGCTTGCCTTGTGGCCTGATGGTGCCCAGACGCCGTTCCACGGTGAAAAGGGCACGACATGGGAGGGCGGCTTCCGCATTCCGATGATGGTTCGCTGGCCGGGCGTCGTCAAACCCGGGACCGAGGTGAATGAGATCGTCACGCTGATGGACTGGATGCCGACATTCGCGAGCGCCGCCGGGATATCCGACATCAAGGAGCAGATGAAGGCCGGGTTCAAGTCAGGGACCAAGGATTTCAAGGTTCACCTGGACGGCTATGATCTTATGCCTTTCCTGAAGGGTGAGGCTCAGAGCGGCCCGCGCGATGTCGTCTACTACTTCGATCAGGGCGGCAATCTCAATGCGCTTCGCTGGAACGACTGGAAGCTGAGCTTTGCTGTCGCGAGCCACGGCAACATTGCCACGGCCACCCGCGAAGTGCCGGCTTGGGCCTTGATCGCCAACCTGCGAATGGATCCCTACGAGCGTGGCATGGAGGACGGCGGCGGAGCGATCGAGTTCCTTGCAAGGAACATGTGGCTGCTCGTTCCGATCCAGGGGAAGATCAAGGACTTCTTCTCAGACTTCGACCAGTTCCCGTATCAGGAAGGCAGTTCGCTGAATGCCAGCGGCATCAACTACGGCTTGCTTCGCCAGCAAGCGGCACTGAAGCGGTTGAATGAACTCGAGCGGCTTGCCCCGCAATAGGCAAATACTGCAATAGCCCGCGCCGGCCAAACGGCGCGGGCTATTCTCGCCGAATGTCGCGCAAGCTCCAGCGTAAACGCTGGGCCTGTTACCGTAACGTACTTGGATTTTGCAGCGGCTTCGACGCGGCGCTCCGCTCGCTCTTTGAGCTGAAGGACATCGACACGTCAAAGCCGGTCGACCTCTATTTTGGTCCGACGGCGCCGAAGGATGGCGAAGGCCGTTGGATCAAAACGCAGCCCGGACGTGGCTGGTTCAGCTACATCCGCATCCACGGACCCACGCAGCCGGCCTTTGACGGCTCCTGGAAGCCGAACGACAGCGAAGAAATCAAGTGATTGGATGGCTGCCGGCAGCTGAACTGGCTCCGGCGGAGACAGGACATGAAATGAGAACCCCCGGTCGCAAAGGCTTGGGTTTTTCACGTCATCGCCTCTTTAAACTTTTGAAATCCTCCACCATATCCAGCCCAGGTTCGCCAGCCGCAAATCCCAATCGCGGCGGAACAATGGGCTTGCCATTTAAGGGAGCTCAATCTCAGTCATCGGCCTGTGCCTCATGAGGGCAGGGCGATCCATGGAGGTACAGCATGAATATCGAAAAATACTCCGAGCGGGTGCGCGGTTTTATTCAGTCCGCCCAAACCTATGCGCTTGCGCAGGGGCACCAGCAGTTCACTCCCGAACATGTTCTGAAAGTCCTGCTTGACGACGACCAGGGTATGGCCGCCTCGCTGATCGAGCGCGCCGGTGGTGATCCCAAGGCGGCGCGCCTTGCCAACGATGCCGCGCTTGCCAAGCTGCCGAAGGTATCCGGCGGCAACGGGCAGATCTATCTCGCGCAGCCGCTTGCCAAGGTGCTTTCCACTGCCGAAGAGGCAGCGAAGAAGGCCGGCGACAGCTTCGTCACCGTCGAGCGCCTGCTGCAGGCATTGGCGATCGAGACTTCGGCTTCGACGTCCGCGACGCTGAAGAATGCCGGCGTGACCGCGCTCGCGCTCAACCAGGTCATCAACGAGATCCGCAAGGGCCGCACCGCCGACAGCTCGAACGCCGAACAAGGCTTTGACTCGTTGAAGAAATATGCCCGCGATCTGACTGGCGAAGCCCGCGAGGGCAAGCTCGATCCGGTCATTGGCCGTGACGACGAAATCCGCCGCACGATCCAGGTTCTCTCCCGCCGCACGAAGAACAATCCCGTGCTGATCGGTGAGCCCGGCGTCGGCAAGACCGCCATCGTCGAAGGCCTTGCGCTGCGCATCGTCAACGGCGACGTACCTGAGTCACTCAAGGACAAGAAGCTGATGGCGCTCGATATGGGCGCACTGATTGCTGGCGCCAAATATCGCGGCGAGTTCGAAGAGCGGCTGAAAGCCGTGCTTAACGAGGTGCAGGCCGAAAACGGCGAGATCATCCTCTTCATCGACGAAATGCACACGCTTGTTGGTGCCGGCAAGGCGGATGGGGCGATGGATGCCTCCAACCTCCTGAAGCCCGCGCTTGCCCGCGGCGAGTTGCACTGCGTCGGTGCGACGACGCTCGACGAATACCGCAAGCACGTCGAGAAAGATCCGGCCCTTGCCCGCCGCTTCCAGCCTGTCATGGTCGAGGAGCCGACGGTCGAGGACACGATCTCGATCCTGCGCGGCTTGAAAGAAAAGTACGAGCAGCATCACAAGGTCCGTATCTCGGATTCGGCCCTGGTTGCGGCTGCGACGCTTTCCAACCGCTACATCACCGACCGCTTCCTGCCCGACAAGGCGATCGACCTGATGGACGAAGCCGCTGCGCGGTTGCGCATGCAGGTGGATTCCAAGCCTGAGGAGCTCGACGAACTCGATCGCCGCATCATGCAGCTGAAGATCGAGCGCGAAGCGCTGAAGAAGGAAACCGATACGGCGTCAGCCGACCGGCTGACGCGGCTCGAAACCGAGTTGACCGGGCTTGAGGAAGAGGCCGACGCGCTGACGGCCCGCTGGCAGGCGGAAAAGCAGAAGCTTGGCCTGGCGGCAGACCTGAAGAAGCAGCTCGACGAGGCTCGCAACGAACTGGCGATTGCCCAGCGCAAGGGTGAGTTTCAGCGCGCCGGCGAGTTGACCTACGGCGTCATTCCGGAGCTGGAAAAGAAGCTCACGGATGCCGAACAGCAAGACAGTGATCGCAGCGCCATGGTGCAGGAGGTCGTCACCCCTGACAACATCGCGCATGTCGTCTCCCGCTGGACCGGCATTCCGGTCGAGAAGATGCTGGAAGGCGACCGCGAGAAGCTGCTTCGGATGGAAGACGAGCTGGCGAAATCGGTGATCGGCCAGGGTGATGCGGTTCAGGCCGTGTCGCGGGCGGTGCGCCGCGCGCGCGCCGGCCTGCAGGATCCGAACCGGCCGATCGGCTCGTTCATCTTCCTCGGCCCCACCGGCGTCGGCAAGACGGAGCTGACCAAGGCGCTTGCCCGCTTCCTCTTCGACGACGAAACGGCGATGGTGCGCATGGATATGTCCGAGTACATGGAGAAGCACTCCGTGGCCCGGCTGATCGGCGCGCCTCCCGGCTATGTCGGCTATGATGAAGGCGGTGCGCTGACGGAAGCCGTTCGCCGGCGGCCGTATCAGGTCGTTCTTTTCGACGAGATCGAAAAGGCGCATCCTGACGTCTTCAACGTGCTGCTACAGGTGCTCGACGACGGTCGCCTGACCGACGGTCAGGGCCGGACGGTCGATTTCCGCAACACGATGATCATCATGACGTCGAACCTCGGCGCCGAGTACCTGACCCAGCTCAAGGAAGGGGACGACAGCGAGGTGGTTCGCGAGCAGGTGATGGAGGTGGTGCGCGGTCACTTCCGGCCGGAGTTCCTGAACCGTATCGACGAGATCATCCTGTTCCATCGCCTGAAGCGCGAGGAAATGGGCGCGATCGTCGATATCCAGCTGAAGCGTCTGGTGGCATTGCTTGCCGAGCGCAAGATCACGCTTGAGCTCGACGACGATGCCCGCAACTGGCTCGCCAACAAGGGCTACGACCCTGTTTATGGTGCGCGTCCGCTGAAGCGGGTGATCCAGAAGTACGTTCAGGATCCGCTCGCCGAACAGATCCTCTCCGGTCAGGTGCCTGACGGCTCCACGGTGAAGATCACCAGCGGTACGGATCGGCTGCTGTTCCGGACACGGAATTCCGCGGTCAACGAAGCGGCTTAAGCCCTCGACAGCAGGTAAGAAAATGGCGGCCCTCCCGGCCGCCATTTTTGTTGGGCGCTACTTGCTTGCCACTTGCGGCGGCGGCTGGTTGCCGAGGAGGGTGTCGATGCGCTGCCGCTCGTCCTCGAATTTTGCCAACGCCTGACCCTTCAACGACTTGCCGCCTGGCAGGCGCACGCGCAGCGGATCGACCTTGGTGCCGTTGACGATCATCTCGTAGTGCAGGTGCGGGCCGGTGGATTCGCCCGTCGTTCCAACCCAGCCGATCACCTGGCCCTGACGTACCTTGGAGCCGGGAACGACGCCCTTGGCGATGGCGCTCTGGTGGTTGTAGGAGGATTCGTAGCCGTTGGCGTGGCGGACGATGGTCTGGTTGCCATAACCGCCGGAATCCCAGCCGGCCTTCTCGACCGTTCCGTTGCCGACTGCGATAATCGCCGTGCCGCGCGGTGCCGCCCAATCGACGCCCGTATGCATGCGGGCAAAGCCCAGGATCGGGTGCCGGCGCATGCCGAAGCCTGACTTGAAGATGCCGTTCGGAACGGGATTGCGCAGCAGGAATTGCCGAATGCTCTTGCCGTCCTGATCGAAGTAGTCGATCGACCCATCTTCCGGATCCTGGAAACGGTAAAAGCGGGTCTGCGTGTCGCCGAAGCGCGCATTCACATAGAGAAGCTCGGAATCCTCCGTTGCCTGGCCGCTGGAATCAGCGACGGAAAAGAAGGCTTCCAGCGTGTCGGTCGGGCGCAGCTCCGCCTGGAAATCGACGCTGCTTGCCAGCAGCTTGATGATCAGGGCGGTCATGTCCTTGGTCATGCCGTAGGACAGTGCGGCACGATAGATGCCGTCATAGACGCGTGGCAGATTCTGGTTGGACGGCACCGATGTCGAATTGTCGTCGAAGGCGGTCGTGACCGCGTCGATCGCAGGTGGTTCACGGCCGGCCACGAACCGATCGTGGTCGTCAAGCGCCACGGTGACAAGATGGCGCGTGCCGCGATAGATGCTGGCGCGGATGATCTTTGCTTGTTCGCCTTTCTGCAGGATGCCGATGCGCAACACATCGCCCTTGGAGAGGTCGTCCGATCCGATCATCGGTGAGAGGTAGCCTGCCAGCCCCTTGGCCTGCAGTTCGGGATAGCCCGAGTCCGTCATCGCCTTGATGATCGAGGTCGACTGGCGCACCGGGATGATGTCGTCGGCGAATTCCTCGGTCTGCGGCGTGATCGACTCCGGCGCGGAGACCGTCATGTTTTGCTCGAGGACGCGTGCCGTCAGGCCGGCCGTCAGGTCAACGTCGTTGTCGTCGTTGGAGAAGCGGCGCGGGTCGACATAGTAGAGTGCTGCCACCTGGGCGGCGCCGTCGGTCAGAATTGAGCCGTTGGAGCGCACGTTCTCCTCGATCTCGTCAAGCGTCATGCCGGGCGCCACCTGGAGATCGGATTTCGTCGTGGGATAGGCCACGGTCTTCAGGCTGACTTCCGACTCCACGTCTGAACCGTAGATCTGCCCGGTGCGAACGGTCGGCTGCGCGTCGGGCTCGTCCGCAGAGAAGATCGTCAGCGGATTGAAGCTCGGATAGTCCTCGGTAGCGACGTGGTTGGCGGCAAGCGTCATCTTCACACGCGCGAAGGGCTGGCGGCGGACGACCTCCTTGTCGCCCTCGTGCACGACCGTGGAGACCTCCATGATCTTCCGGTCGGACGGCTTGGCTGCAATCGCGGCTGCAATCAAACGGCTGCCGCGCGTTACATCAGTATCCGCGTTGGCTTCGGCATTGATATTGGCGTAGGCCTCGGCGGGGATCGCCAATTGTTGGCGGCCGTCGAGTGCCGCAAACAGCGCCACGCCCATCAGCACGCTTGAGGTTATGCCCGTGAGGAACGTACCCGAAAGCCAGCGCAATGAAACTTCGCGGCGGTCGGGCGCGCGTCTGCCATCGGCGAGAAGCGGCGGCTCGTTGCCGAACGAGCGGATCATCATCTTCTCCGTCATCATGGCAGGTGGATCCGCGTCCTTTCGGTAGGCTTTCTCGGGCAGCTCTGGCTGGCGCCGAAAAGTGCATAGTTTGGCAATGGAAGTCAAATGGGACGCCTGCGCGCACCCAAATGATCAGCCCTTGAGACCATCCGATTGTGAAGATGTGAAGGCGAAGGATCTCGTCATCGGATTTTTGCGCGCTATTTCCCGACAAATGACCCGGCTATCGGAGCGATCCAAGGGGACAACAGCACCACTTGGAAAATCGCTCTTAGAATTCAACGCGATGCAAGAATTCTCGTTTTTTTTGAAAACGGCTGTTGACTTAGAAAAGGG
>UBOA01000027.1:0-17273 GCA_900466985.1 Hyphomicrobiales bacterium | reverse complement strand
AGTGCGACCAGTTGCTTGCCTTGCTCGCCGGTTGCAGGGAATACCGCGAGTCCACGCTGCAACGCGTCGACCGCGTGCGCCTTTTCGTTCAATACGGCGTAAGAACGGACAAGCCGCATGAAGCCGTCGAAGTTGTTGGGCTCTGCCCGAAGCTCGCTATCAAGGCTTTCCACCATGGCGCGTATCGTATGCTGCGCTTCCAAAGCATCAGGGCTTCGTGTGGCCGACAGGCCGCCTTCGTCTTTTGGTCGGTCTGGCCCCCTGCTCTCCGCCATGACAGGAGGGCCCCCATTCTTGGCGATGTGCTCTTTGACGAGGGGCAGCCAGGGGGCGCCTGCAGGAGAACTCTTGGCTATCGCCTCGAAAGCACTCCTTGCCTCAGCAGGATTACCAGCCTGCTCCTGAGCGAGTGCGAGATAGAATTCGGCACGTGGGTTGTTCGGCTCGATGGCCAGTATCTGGAAGAGCACGTCACGAATGTCGGCTGTGACCGTGCCGCCGGACTGCGCCATCAGCGCCTCCGAAAGTCCTTCGAGCCTCGGGATCTGGCCCCCCAGGAGGCGAAGCGCGTTCCGGTAAGCTCGCTCGGAATCGGATGCGCGATCCATTCGAAGGTAGACAGGTGCGATAACGTCCCATCCGCGGCCGTCATTCGGGCTGCGAGCAAGATGTTCCTCGGTCTTCCTTACGAGGATCGCGAAATCCTGCCCCGGATCTGCCAGCCTCGCTTGCAGGGGGCGGGAGGGCATGTCGGGCGATCCAAGGGAGACGTACAGTCCGACGCCAAGCAGGGGGAGAAATGCGACGACGGCTGCACGCAACCAGCGACTGGGCCGCTTCACAGCTGAGCGGCGTTCTGCCTTTTCGCTCGCCTTGAAGAGGCGCCGTGCCGTCTCCGCTCGCGCCAACTCGTATTCAGTTGGAAGAATTTCTCCGGCTGCGAGCTCGCTTTCGAGTTCCAGAAGCTGCTCCCGGTAGAGCTTGTCGGCTCCCCTTGCCTGTATCGCCTGTATCGGCCGACCGCGCCCCGAAGAAAATGGAGAGAGCAGTATGGCTGTTGTGGCGGTCGTCATCACCGCGAAGAGGATCCAGATAGTCATTTTTCCTGACGCCGTTGCTGGTCGGAAAATAGCCGAACCCGCAAGGCGTACATTGACGAAGATCAAATACTGGAAGAGTAGCTTCGCCGTCCCGTGAACACATAGCCCACTCCGCGTACGGACTGGATGAGTTCCGGACTCTTGGGATCTATCTCGATCTTCTTGCGAAGTCGGACGATCTGGGCGTCGATCGCCCGGTCGAAGGCCTCGAGATTCCGGTTCCGGGTGAGGTCCATGAGCTTGTCCCGCGACAGCACACGACCGCGGTTGCGGACAAACACGAGCAACATGTCGAACTCGCCCGTGGTCAGGGATACGTCGGCGCCCAAAGGAGAGGTGAGCCGCCGTCGCGACACGTCGAGCCTCCAGCCGTCAAATTCCAGGCTTTCCTCGTCGACGGGTCCGGGCTGAGAAGTGGTGGCTGAGGAGGTGCGCCGTCTGAGCACCGTCCTGAGTCTCGCAAGGAGTTCCCTGAGATGGAAGGGCTTGGCGATGTAGTCGTCGGCGCCGACCTCAAGGCCAACAACCTTGTCGGTGACATCGTCCTGGCCGGTCAGCATCAGGACCGGCACGTCCGAGGTGCCACGAAGCTCGCGCAGGAGTTCGAGACCGTTCTCCCCGTTTGGCAGGACCAGATCCAGGAAGATGGCCGCGTAGGTTTCCTTTGCCAATTCGGACCGCATGGCGGCGCCGTTTCCAACGGCGGTCACTCGGAACCCGTTATCCTCAAAGTAGCGAACCAGCATCTGTCTTATTCGCGCGTCATCGTCGACGACCAGAATACGGTCAGCTTCCATCTGTGCTTTCTGCCCTGCTGTCATCCTTCCGTCCAGATAACGTAGGATTGCGGACAATGCCACCGGTTCGGACGCAGTTGATCGCGGGTTCCGCCAAAACACCTCCACTTGAGAGGGAGAAGGCCCGTCTGAAGCCATCCTCCTCACCGTTTCGACTTGTCGGGCTCGTCGTCGGCGAGGATACGCCATGCCGCACCTTGCAGATCGTCGTACTGGCCGCTCTTGAGCGACCAGAGAAAGGCCGCGAGCCCGATGCCTCCCATAAAAAGGGCGATCGGTATGAGGTAGATGAGCATGTTCATGCCGTTTTTACCTCCTTGACGAGCGCAACCGGCTCCTTTGAAAGCCGTAATAAGGGACGAGTCCCAAACGTGGTGAGACGGAGAGCATTCGTTACGACGATGATGGAAGAGGTGGACATTGCAACGGCGGCAATCAGCGGTGTGGCGAGACCAGCGATGGCGATCGGAACCGCCAAAACATTATAGCCGATCGCCAGAGCAAAATTCTGCCGAATCAAAGCGGCCGATTGTCTTGCGATCTGGATGGCCTCGGTAACGGCATCCAGGCGCTCGGTAAAGAACACGAGATCCGCGGCTTGGCGTCCGATGTCGGAGGCCGAGGCGGGCGCCATGGAAACATGCGCGGCGGCAAGAGCCGGCGCGTCGTTGATGCCATCCCCGACCATAAGGACCCGTCGACCGCTTTCGCTCAGGGTCTCGCACTCTTCGACCTTCTGCTTCGGCGACAACGCGCCGACTGCGCGGCGAATGCCAAGCTTTGCCGCCGTAGCGTCGACGACCGACTGGCGATCGCCTGAGAAGATCAATGTTTCAAAACGTCCGGCATCCAGTCTGGCGATCGTCTCTTCCGCGCCGGGCCGCACTACGTCTTCGAAGAAGAAGCGGGCCTTCACGACGCCGTCGCTCGTAAGGACAACCTCGGAAAGGGGACTATCCGGTGAGGACGAGTTTGATGTCTGACCGCAGGCGAACGCAGCGCTTCCCAGTCGGTAGAGCCTGTCTCCGTGACGTGCTTCGAGACCGCCGCCGGGGATCTCGCTCACGCGGTCGAAGGGCGTTGGAGCTGGCGGGGCGCCGCGAGCCAGGGCTTGCGAGAGCGGGTGCCTGGAGTGTAGCGCCAGCCCCGCGGCGAGCGCGACGTCGGCGTCACTATCGGCCACGGTTTTCACAAGGCGCGGGGTTCCGAGCGTCAGCGTTCCCGTCTTGTCGAAAGCGACCGTGTCGATCTCGGCAAGGCGTTCGAGCGCCGAGCCATCCTTCACCATTATGCCCTTCCGGAACAATTCTCCGGCCGCGACGACCTGTACGACAGGAACGGCAAGGCCGAGTGCGCAGGGGCAAGTGATGATAAGGACAGCCACCGCCACGAGCATCGCCTGCTTCCAGTCTCCGCCCAGGAACCCCCAGGCGAGAAATGAGACGAGGGCAAGCAGATGCACTGCCGGCGAGTACAAGGCTGCCGCACGATCAGCGATGCGTCGGTAACGCGCGCGTCCTCCTTCGGCAGCTTCCATGAGGTTGATGATCTCCGCAAGCAGCGAATCCTTGGCGAGCTTCGTTGCCCGAACCACCAGCGAGCCGGTGAGGTTCATCGCTCCCGAACTTACGGCGGCGCCTTCGGAAACCGCCACCGGGTTGCTCTCGCCGGTGACGATCGAAAGATCCAGGTCGCTCGCTCCCTTGGAGACGAGACCATCGACTGGAATACGGTCGCCGGCGGCAACGGCGACTTCGTCGCCTACTGAAATTTCCTCCACCGCGACGTACCGACGCGAACCATCGGGGGACACCACGAGAGCGCCTCGCGGAGAGATTCTCGCGAGGCCGTTGATCGCGGCCCTCGCCTTCTCCCGCATGATGTGATCAAGCGTCCTGCCGATTAGAAGGAAAAAGAGCAGCGAGACCGTTGCATCGAACCAAGTGTGCTCGCCGTGGTGCATCGTCTCCCACAGGGAGACGGCATAAGACAGCGTCACCGCCAGTGAGATCGGAACGTCCATGTTCGTGCGGCCGTGTCGCAGTGCGTTCCATGCCGACTGGAAGAAGAAGCGACCTGCATACACCAGTGCCGGTGCCGCAATCATCGCGGATATCCAATGGAACATGTCGCGGGTGGCGGCATCCGCCCCCGACCATACCGATACCGAAAGGAGCATGATGTTTGCGGCTGCGAATCCGGCGACGCCGACTGCAAGGAGCAGCTGGTTCCTGGTCTTGTCGTTTTCCGCTGCAACCGGCGCGAACAGATGAGCCCGGTAGCCTGCGGAATTTACGGCGTTGACGATCTCCGCAGGGTTCGTCGGGCGACCCTCAACTTCCTCAGCATATACGCAACTGACACGCCGGGACGTCAAATTTACTCTCGCCCTGCGAACGAAGGGCAGTTTTGCAAGTGCCCTTTCAATCGTCGTGATGCAGGCTCCACAGTGAACATCCGGGACGCTGAGATCGAGCTGGAAGAGACCGGAACCGAGTGGGTGACTGGCAAGAGCAACTTCCTCGAAGCTGAAGGATGTCGCACTCATTGCCAGCACGCTGTCGGCATCCATTGAGCAGCAGGTCATTGGCCGAACCCCGCAGTATCAAAACGAACGGCCTCGTGCATGACGACGCCAGCGCCTCGGCGCGAGATCAGTTCGACGATCCAGTCACCCGAAGGTACGCCTCGGCTTGCCGCGAAGCTGCCTTCGCCAACCTTTTCTAGCGCGACACTGAAATCCTCGTGGTCTCCCACGGGGCGCTTGAAGTTGGCGACGACCTCGTCGGCCGCCGCCGGCGATCCGTCACGATTCTTCAGGTGGTAATGGAACACTCCATTCGACATCGAGATGCTGCCGGAGATCCCTGTAGCCGCCAGCGCCTTTATCGCGGCCGCCTTCTTGTTGAACTCCTGGCTGGCCACATAGGTGTTTTCCACGACAAGGCCGCTCCAGCTGGACGAGGCGAACCAGGCCATTGTCACGTTCACCCCAATCACGACGGCGAAGAATGCAGACGTGACGAACAACATGTGGCGGCCGGTGAAGCCGTGGGCGCGAGCAGTCATCTGTTCTCTCCTGGTGCGTTGAACGCCGCGCGGTAGGTCGCGCGATCGGAATGGCCTTCGTCCTCGATCGAGAACAGAAATTCGTTGACGGCGGCGCCGGTCTGCTTTCGCGTTACGAAAACCTTGAGCGCGGTAACGGCGTCAGGCGTCGCGTCTATGGTGAAGCTGCGAGCGTCCGTTTTTCCCAGTTCCGGAATACGCATCGTGGCGCCTTCCAAGCCCGAGATGGACAGGTCGATCTTCCTGGGAGTGGGAACCATGTTGAGGATTCGAAGCGTGTAGCCGTTCCGAATGGATCCGTCGCTTTCCAGGACATACTGCGGATTGCGATCGTGGACGACGTTGAGCTCGAGGCGGTCACGCATCGACAGGTGGACAAGCATGGCCAGACCGATCAACGCCCATACGGCGGCATAGAAAAGCACGCGTGGCCGCGCGATGATCCGCCAGTTGAAGTGGCGGATCCCGTCGACGAAGCTTCCATCAGCGTTGCGCACCTTCGCCGGCTGGACGGGCGTTTTGCCGCCATCGGTGGCGATGGCCATGTTGCTCGCATACTCGCTGAGCGTCGCATAGGCGATGAGCCCGCGCGGCTTTCCGATCTTGTCCATGACGCTGTCGCAGGCGTCAATGCAAAGCGCGCAGGTGATGCACTCCATCTGCTGCCCATCGCGGATGTCGATCCCCATCGGGCATACGGCCACGCAGGCATTGCAATCGACGCAGTCACCAACCGGCTGACCCGCCGCCTGGGCTTTCTTCGAGTGGCGCGATCGTTGTTCGCCGCGCCAGTCATTGTAGGTGACGACAAGTGAGTTCTCGTCCAGCATGGCCCCTTGGATACGCGGCCATGGGCACATGTAGGTACAGACCTGCTCTCGCATCAGTCCGCCGAGAACATACGTCGTGAAGGTGAGAGTGGCGACCGTGGCGTATGCGACGACGGGTGCCGTGCCGGTAAATAGAGAGACCGCGAGCGAAGGAGCGTCAGCAAAATAGAAAATCCAGGCGCCCCCCGTCGCAATGCCGATCAAGAGCCAGATCGTGTGTTTCAGGATGCGTTTGCGCACCTTGCCGAATGTCCACGGACCAGCGTCCAGCTTCATTCTCGCGTTGCGATCGCCTTCGATCGCGCGTTCGATGACAAGGAAAAGGTCTACCCAGACGGTTTGAGGACAGGCGTATCCGCACCAGGCGCGGCCGATGGCTGACGTAACCAGGAACAGTCCAAAGCCGGCCATCACCAGCAGGCCGGCGACGTAGTAGAATTCCTGTGGCCAGATCTCGATGAAGAAAAAGAAGAAGCGTCGGGACGAGAGGTCAATCAGGATGGCCTGATCGGGCGCGTAAGGGCCACGGTCCCACCTGATCCAGGGTGACACGTAGTAGATGCCAAGGGTAATCAGCATCACCAGCCATTTGAATGTCCGGAAGCGACCTTCCGCCCGCTTGGGAAATATCTTCTTTCGCGGTGCATAAAGCGGCTGGCGATTGCGGCGCGCATTTACCGGCTCGGCATTGACTCGTTCGACGTTGTCTGGATCTGGCGCGGTGTAGAGATTCATTGGGGCTCGTCCGAATTTCACCCGGCCGTTTTCCCATCTTGCCGATCTCGGTTCCTTGACGCAGATCAATAATCCGGGCGGTTCCCGAAAAAGGGAGGGCCACGCCTTGGAGAGGTGGCGTGGCCCGGAGGGATCGCGGAAGGAGGTCCGCGATGTGACCTCCACTAGACACAGGAAACATAGCAGTGGTCGGCCTTGCTAAGTTTGAGCTAGGTCAAACGAAGCGTGATTTGCCGGCCTCAGGGACAACGGCCACCAAGAAAGCCTCAGCCCTTTAGGAAAAAAAAGAGGCCGCACCATCACGGTACGGCCCGGAGTCTACTGGGGCGGGATGTGCGCATTTACATCCCGCTGGACAGTCATGCTTCTAACGGCTGGTTGACTTCTGGTCCTTGAGGCAGATCAAACTGACGATCGAATTGCCAATCTTCCGCGCGTCCTCTTGTTCGCTTGAAGGATTCGTCGTCTTGCTGGTGCGTGCGGAGACACGGGAATGGATCACCGCGCGAGGGGTGCCATAAAGGCCAAGCAATGGATTATGGTCGTGCGTCGTCATCATGATCTCCTCTACTGACCGCCGCCCAGCGAATGGACGAATACCGTGAGTTCCTTGACCGCAGTGTCACCCAGTCGGCCCGCCCATGCCGGCATCACGCCGTGCCTGGGTGCCATAACCTGACGGACGATGGCATCCTCGCCGCTTCCTTTGAGCCAGATCGCGTCCGCGAGATTCGGGGCTCCCATCTCAAGTTTGCCCTTGGCATCGTCCCCGTGACATGCAGCACAATTATCGAGGAAGATCTGCTTGCCAGCCTCCGCGTCGGACGCGTCGGAAGGCGTGTTCGTCAGGCTCCATACATAGGCCGCAACCTGCTTGGTCTGTACGGGATCCAGCATGTCACGGAATGCCGGCATTTCGGACACATGGGTGTCGGCGTCCGCTTCGTAGCGCACGCCATGGGCGATGGTTGCCTGAATTGAATCGAGGTCTCCGCCCCAGAGCCAGTCGTCGTCGTTGAGGTTGGGGAATCCCGGTCCGCCGCTTGCGCCGGATCCATGGCAGGGAGCACAGTTGACCTTGAATGCCGAGGCGCCGCCCGCGATCGCGAATTCGCGAAGCGAAGGATCGGCATCGATCTCCTGGACAGTGTTTGCCGCGATCATGTCGTGGAACTTCGTCTGCGCGGCCTTCGCCTGATTAAGATCCTGCTGAAGCTCCGCACGGCTGGAAAATCCCAGATAGCCTTTCGTAGCCGAGGTGATCATCGGAATGGCAGGATAGGCGACAGCGTATGCGACCGCCCACAGGATTGTGACATAGAATGTCCACACCCACCATCTCGGCATCGGATTGTTGAGTTCACGGATGCCGTCCCATTCGTGTCCGGTCGTTTCGACGCCACTGATTTCATCAATATGTTTTTCCGACATCTCAATCGTCCTTTAGGGGAATGCTGGCGGCATCCTTCGCAGTCCGGCCACTGCCAGGACGAAGGGTGAAGATCACGGCCCCAACGAAGAACGCTGCCATCGCCAGGAGGCCCCAACTGTCGGCGAAGTGCCGCATAGCGGTATAGGTTTCCATCAGTTCACCTCATCGATAACCGGTGGCGTCGTCGTAGGTCGAGAAGTCGACGAGCGTGCCAAGCATCTGCAGATAAGCCACAAGGGCGTCCATTTCGGTCAGCTTCGACGGATCGCCGTCGAAGTCGCCAACCTTCGCCTTCGGATATCTTTCGAGGAGTGCTGTGGTATCGCCGTTCGGGTCGGCCTGGACTTTCATGTCGGCTTCGGCGTTGGCAAGCATGTCCTGCGTGTAGGGTACGCCGACATCCTCGTTTGCTTTGAGGTCCATGCCGACGTCCTTCACCGTGACCTCCTGCTCCTTCAGGAAGGAGTAGCTCGGCATGATCGATTCCGGCACGACCGCTCGCGGATTTGCGAGGTGCTGGACGTGCCATTCGTTCGAATAGCGGCCGCCAACGCGGGCCAGGTCGGGACCGGTGCGCTTCGAGCCCCACTGGAACGGGTGGTCGTACATGGATTCCGCAGCGAGCGAATAATGGCCATATCGTTCGACTTCGTCGCGGAACGGCCGGATCATCTGGCTGTGGCAAAGGTAGCAGCCCTCGCGGATGTAGATGTTGCGACCCGCAAGCTCGAGCGGTGTGTAGGGGCGCATCCCTTCAACCTTCTCGATTGTGTTCTGCAGGTAAAACAGTGGCGCGATCTCGACGATGCCGCCGATGCTGACCACGAGGAGCGAGCCGACGAGAAGAAGCGTCGCGTTCTTCTCGAGGATCTGATGTTTGTCCAGTATCGATGCCATGTTTCACCTCACTCGGCAGGCTGTGCCTGGGGCACGTAGGCGGTGGGAATTGCTGCTTCGTCTCGCAGGTGGCCGCGGATGGTCATGTAGATGTTCCAAGCCATCACCAGACCGCCAGCCAGATAGAGAGCGCCACCGGCGACACGCAGGACGTAGTAGGGGAACATCGCTGCGACGGTTTCGGCAAACGAGTACACAAGGAAGCCCTGCGAATTGTACTCACGCCACATCAGACCCTGCTGGATGCCGGCGACCCACAGGACAGCCGCGTAAACGACGATGCCAAGGGTTGCGAGCCAGAAGTGCCAGTTAACCATGCGCAGGCTGTAAAGCCGCTCGCGGCCCCAGAGCTTTGGCGTCAGATAGTAGACTGCGCCGAACGTGATCATGCCAACCCAGCCAAGCGCGCCCGAATGCACGTGACCAATGGTCCATTCCGTGTAGTGGCTGAGCGAGTTGACCGTCTTCACCGACATCATCGGACCTTCGAAGGTCGACATGCCGTAGAACGCGATTGCGACGATCATCATGCGGATGATGGGGTCGGTCCGGATCTTGTCCCAGGCGCCCGACAGGGTCATCAGTCCGTTGATCATGCCACCCCACGAAGGCATCCACAGCATGACCGAAAACACCATGCCGAGGGTTTGCGCCCAGTCAGGAAGCGCCGTGTAGTGGAGGTGATGCGGCCCGGCCCAGATGTACATGAAGATCAGGGCCCAGAAATGGATGATCGACAAGCGATACGAATAGATGGGACGGTTGGCCTGCTTGGGAACAAAGTAATACATCATTCCAAGGAAGCCGGCCGTCAGGAAGAAGCCCACGGCGTTGTGCCCGTACCACCACTGGGTCAACGCGTCCTGGACGCCTGAGAACGCGGAATAGCTCTTCGAGCCGAGGAACGACGCCGGAACAGCGAGGTTGTTCACCACGTGGAGCATGGCGATCGTCACGATGAAGCCGAGATAGAACCAGTTCGCCACATAGATATGTGGTTCCTTGCGCCTCAGGATCGTCCCCAGGTAAACCACGAGATACGCCACCCAGACGATCGTCAGCCAGATGTCCACATACCATTCCGGTTCTGCGTATTCGCGTGCCTGGGTGATGCCCAGGACGTATCCGGTCGCGGCCATGACGATGAAGAGCTGGTAGCCCCAGAAGACGAACCACGGCAGGCTTCCTCCGAAGAGCCGCGCCTGACAGGTGCGTTGAACAACATAAAACGACGTCATGATGAGGGCGTTACCGCCGAACGCGAAAATGACCGCCGACGTGTGGACGGGACGAAGCCGCCCGAAGTTCAGATACGGTGCGATGTTCAGATCCGGGAACGCCAATTGCGCGGCGACCACGACGCCAACAAGGAAGCCGACCACGCCCCAGAAGACAGTGGCGATCAGCCCGTACCGGATGACCTCGTCGAAATAGCCCGAGGGGTCCCGCTTTGCATTTCGGGCAGCAGGAGAGAAATCTACTCTCCTGATCAGGAGCACGGTGCCTGCGAATAAGCAGAAGCAAAGGATGCTCATATGGACAGCAAAAAGGTGGTCATGCGCGAATGCAGCGGCCAGCAATGCCAGGAATGCTGCAACCGCGACCGCCATCGTTTCCGTAGAGTAGTTCATGGTGTCGTCCCCAGTGCGCAGACGACCGCTCTGCGGACGCCTTTCTCGTACTTTCGGGAACGACTGTCATGGCAGGGACCTACTCTCCTTGATCTATGTCAACGAAGCGCGACTTTGCTGCTGGCCAAGCGTTGCTGTTACAGACTGTTACAAAGTCGCACGAACTCTCACAGTCCGATCATTTCCGTGTGACAGGACCAACGTCTTATGCCCTCACATCAACGAGGGGCACGAACATGCTGATGCAGGGCAACACCGCTTTCGAAAACGTAGAGGCCACAAGCAAGTTGAGCTGTGACCAGCCGCTGGCATCGGTATTTCAGATGTCGGCTACCGAGACGGTCGAGGCTGGCGAGGCGATCTGCTGGGAGGGAGATGCCGCCAAGCACCTCTTCCAGATTGTGGAAGGCGTGGTCCGGCTCCACCGCATTATTGGTGAAGGCCGCCGCGTCATTACAGCATTCCAGTTCGCTGGCGACGTGGTCGGCGCTTTCCTGCAAGGCGACCTCTTGTTCACCGCCGAGGCTGTTACAAACTGTAAGATCCGTCGGGTTTCGCGCAAAAGCTTCCACGATGAGGTTTCGCGCTCGGACGCCTTGAGACCAGCCTACATCAACCTGCTCTGCAAGGAGACGGCTGCCGCACACGACCAGATGGTCCTTCTCTCTAAAAAGAACGCCGAAGAACGCCTTTGCAGCTTCATCTTGAAGCTGGCGTCGCGCAACGAGTCGCAGCTCAGGAACGGCCTTCTGCGTCTTCCCATGAACCGGCAAGATATCGCCGACTATCTCGGCCTTACGATCGAGACTGTATCGCGAACCATTTCGAAGCTTGCCGGCAAGAATATCGTCATCCCGGAAGGCAGGCATGACCTCAAGATCGTCAGTCAATCCCGCCTCGTCCAGCTGTCGGGCAATTCTGATGATTTTTCGGACAGGACCTGTCATAGGGGTAGCGTTCATTGATGTCTTGAAAGAGCCGACATGCCCCATCGCCTGATATCTCCGCGCACCGCATCGCCCCACGAACTGGACGCGCTCGTGCACGTGCTGGACGGGGCCGATATTATCGTGCACCGGCTCGAAGGGACGATCACGCACTGGTCGATCGGCTGCGAAAGCATGTATGGATGGGCGCGGGAGGAGGCGGTTGGCGAAAATGTCGACGAGCTGCTCGACACCCGTTTCCCCGAACCTGTGGAAGATATAAGAGCACACCTCAAGTCGCGCGGTTTCTGGCAAGGCGAGGTCGTCCACCGTCACAAGAGCGGCTATTACATCAACGTCGCGACCCGTTGCGTCCTGGTCAATCTTCCGGATGGCGATCCGGCGGTCATACAAGCCAACAGCGACGTAAGCGCGCTGCGCAAGGCCGAAGAGGCAGTGCGATCGCGAGAGGCCCATCTGTCCTCGATCCTCGATACTGTTCCCGATGCAATGATCGTCATTGACCAGAAGGGTATCGTTCTCTCATTCAGCAAGGCCGCTGAAACGCTGTTCGGGATGAGCTCGGAGGACGTCTGTGGCCGCAATGTCAGCAATCTGATGCCCAACCCCTACCGTGACGCGCATGACGGCTACATCGACCGATATCTTCACACCGGCGAGAAGCGCATCATTGGTTACGGACGGGTTGTCACCGGCCGGCGCGCTGACGGCTCGCAGTTTCCCATGGAACTTCATGTCGGGGAAGCGACCGCCGATGGCGAGCGTATCTTCACGGGTTTCGTGCGTGACCTCACCAGCCGCTTCAAGATCGAGGAAGATCTGCGCCAGGCCCAGAAGATGGAAGCCGTGGGCCAGTTGACCGGAGGTCTCGCCCACGACTTCAACAATCTTCTGACTGTCATCAGCGGAAATCTGGAAATGATAGAGGACAAGCTGCCGCCAGGGCCATTGCGCGACATTCTGCGCGAGGCGCAGGATGCGGCGACCGACGGGGCCAAGCTGACCGGGCAGTTGCTGGCGTTTGGCAGACGCCAGCCCCTCAGCCCCAAACAGGCAGACCTCGGCCAACTCGTCACCGGCTTCTCTGATCTCCTTCGGAGAACGTTGGGCGAAAACATCAAGCTGTCGACGGTTCTCTCGGGGTCCGACTTCAATGTGCTGGTCGACAGCTCGCAGCTTCAGAACGCCATCCTCAACATCGCGCTCAATGCGCGGGACGCAATGCCCAAGGGCGGAAGCCTGACAACGGAAATCTCGCGCGCTCACCTCGATGCGGACTACGCGAAGATGTATCCGGAGGTTCGGAGCGGCAATTTCGTACTCATCGCCATGACCGACACGGGTGCCGGCATGACGGAGGAAGTGAAGAAGCACGCCATCGAACCGTTCTTCACCACCAAGGAGGTGGGTTCAGGAACAGGTCTCGGACTGAGCATGGTCTACGGTTTTGTCAAACAGTCCGGCGGGCATCTTCAGATCTATAGCGAGGTCGGACGCGGCACCACGATCCGGATTTACCTGCCCGCAGTTAGCGGAGCCAGGCACGACGCCGGAAGCCAGGATCGGGGCACGGTAGAAAGCGCCCTCCCCCGCGGAACCGAATGGATCCTGGTCGTCGAAGACGATTCGCGGGTGAGACGAGTGGCATTGGCGAGGCTCGCCGACATGGGGTACCAGGTGCTCGAAGCCGACAACGGACGCCGCGCACTGGAGCTGCTCTATGAGAACGACGACGTCGCGCTGCTGTTCACGGATATCGTGATGCCTGGGGGGATGACCGGCGACGAACTCGCCAGGGAGGTCCGCGACCTCCGGCCCGATATCGCCATTCTGTTCACATCCGGGTATTCGGAGCCGGCACTGGCGACGAACGAGGTTATTCCCGGCGCGGAGTGGCTGCGGAAGCCGTATACGGCCCGCGATCTCGCCTTCAAGGTTCGCGCCATGCTGGATAATGCTCGGCAAAGAATATCGTAGCCGGTATTCTCACTTTCTGCTGATATCCTTGTTTCTCGTCGTGCCCCGGGAGGGCTGGCCTGCAGCTTAGCGCTAGCCGGGCGGCTGGCCAGTGATCTGGCTTAATTGAATTGCTCCGATTTCGTGATTTCGAACGAGGTGGACGAGACCAACGCGGTTGTCGAAGCGCGAGACACCCCGCGCCGCCAGTCCTCGTGTCATCAACGGCCAGTTGGACGGTTAGTCATCGTTGCGAATGTGCAATCGATGTTGCCGAAATTTGACGAGCGTCAAAGAAGACAGCAACCGCATGCCCTAGAACCGTTCCCGAGGCCAACGTTTCGGCCCCGTAGAATAGGAGATATGCAATGCGTTTGAAATTCGGCCTGATCGCTGCAACGGTAGCCCTTGTCGCCTCGGCAGCACCGCTCATGGCAGCAGAGCATCAGGTGCAAATGCTCAACAAGGGCACCGACGGCGCAATGGTATTCGAACCGGGCTTCATCAAGATCGCTCCCGGCGACACCGTCACCTTCGTGCCCACGGACAAGAGCCACAATGTCGAGACGTTCAAGGGTCTCATTCCTGATGGCGCGGCTGAGTTCAAATCCAAGGCCAACGAACAGTTTCAGACCAAGTTCGACGTTCCCGGTGCCTACGTGATCAAGTGCACCCCGCATGCGGGCATGGGCATGGTGGCGCTGATACAGGTCGGCGACAAGCCGGCAAACCTAGACGCGATCAAGACCGCGAAGGTACCGAACATGGTACGCAAGCGTCTCGACGCCGACCTCGCACAAGTTACGCAATAACCCCCAAATCTGCCGGGGCTGGCGCGATGCGCCAGTCCGCGCAGGGAGATAACTTTCATGATCAGACAGGTCGCAGCGACCCTACTTATCGGCGTCTTCGCGGCAGGCGTCGCACACGCACATGCCACGCTCGAGCAGGCTCAGGGCATCTCCGGCAAGGCCTACAAGGCAGTGGTCCGGATTGGCCATGGTTGCGAAGGCAAGCCTACTATCAAGGTTCGCGTGAAGATCCCCGAGGGCTTGTTGTCGGCCAAGCCGATGCCCAAGGCGGGTTGGACCGTTGAGAAGGTAAAGGGAAGCTACGAAAAGAGCTATGACCTGTACGGCAAGCCAGTGAAGGAAGGCCTGACCGAGATCGTCTGGAGCGGTGGCAACCTAGCCGATGACGAGTATGACGAGTTCGTGTTCCGGGGAACAGTGGCCAAGGAACTGCCGTTGGGCACACGCGTCTACGTGTCGATCGTGCAGGAATGCACCGACGGAGCCTCCGAACGCTGGATCGAGATTCCCGCGGCCGGCAAATCGTCCGACGACTACGAAAAGCCGGCTCCCTATTTCGACGTTGTGGAGCAGCCGCGCTCCTGATCCAGGTGATCGCCCATGTGGCTAGCAAATCGTAACTGGGCGACACTTCTATCCTTGAAAAGAGCAGCTTGCGTGCTGCTTATGGCAGGCATGGGCTTTCTTGCGCCGGCTAGCGCGCATGCTCATGCAGTCTTATTAAACTCATCTCCTACCAACGACGCTATCCTGGAAGCAGCGCCAGCGGACATGCAGCTTCGGTTCAACGAGCCGGTCAGCGTTGTCCGCGCGAGTATCAAGGTCGCCGACGGCAGTTCGGTCGACCTTCCCGCAACAGCAGGCTCCGAAGTCGACCTGGCGATCCCACGGACGATCTCGAACGGCACCGCCATTGTCAGCTATCGCGTGGTTTCCGAGGATGGACATCCGATCGGAGGCTCGATCGTATTCCACGTCGGCGCCCCATCTGCCATTGTCGCACCGGCTGTCGCGGGTAACTCCATGCCGCTGCAGGGGGCGATATGGTCGGTACACATCGTCTCGGTCCTTTACCTAGCCGTCCTGATCGGCGGAACGCTGTTCAATCGGTGGTTGGATCCGCGGGAGCCGCACACAAGGCGACCTGATCTTGTCATTGTTCTGGGTGCCCTTCTCTTCTCGGCAGGTGTCTATCTGCAAGGGTTGGACGAAATGGGCACCGGCTTGGCTTTCGCCGGGTTAGAGCCGCTGCTTGTGGCATCCAGGAGCGGCGCTGCGATTGCAGCAAGCATGGCATTGCTGTCGGTTATTCTTGTTTCGATACCCGTCTCGCGAGCCAGCCCTGCCTACCTTCCGCTGGCGGTTCTTGCGACAGCTTCAGCCTCTGCCTCCTTCGCCTTCACGGGTCATTGCAACGTCGTAACAACACCCTGGCTCGCCCGCACATGCATTGTTCTGCATGGCGCGACGCTCCTCTTCTGGATCGGTAGCCTGCTTCCCCTTTGGCGATTAAGTCGAACGGGCCTCACTGATCCTCTTGCGGGTTTCTCGCGTGTCATTCCCCTGCCGTTCTTCGTGCTGTTGATGGCGGGCGCAGCGCTGGCGTGGCTTGAGCTGCCTGGTGTCCACGCCATTCCGCTTTCGCTCTATGGGCGGGTGCTCCTGCTGAAGGTGGGCCTGGTTGGAATCCTCTGCGTTCTTGCGATGTACAATCGATTTTGGCTGACGAAGCCGGCTGCAGCAGGGGATCAGACTGCTCGGCGAAAGCTCCGCCGATCTATCGCCGGTGAAGTTGCGCTTGCTGTTGCAATCGTGGCGACTGCGTCGCTCTGGCGCTTTGCGGGGCCGGATCAACTGCAATATGCGGCAAGGCCGCAGGCGCTCTCCATTCACCTTCACTCCGGTGAGGTCATGGCTCAGCTGAAACTCGTGCCCGACCGGGCAGCCGGCACGGCGAGCGCCCAGGTTGACTTCCTGACTCCGGACTTCAACCCGATCGATCCTCAGGGCGCGACGCTGCGCGCGTGGAATCCCGACGCCGGGGTAGAGCCTATCAAGTATGATCTCCGGAAATCGTCCAAGGGTGGATGGGAAGCGAGCGGCCTGCCGACATTCGATCCCACCGGTTGGAAGGTCGACATCGAAGTGCTGATTGACGACTTCACCATGACACATCTCGAAGGAGAGCTGCAGCCGTAACCAGGCGGTCGAGCGCATCGAAATGAGGGAACATCCAAAAGAGGCGCTTGCTGATGCTGCGTCCGCAGAACGGCGCTCGCTCCCGCACTACGGCGCCTATATGACCTGGCAATTGTACGGACATGGCCTTTGGATCGTGAAGTGGGTTGCCCCGAACAGTCAGATGGCCGAGGCGGCTGAGCGCATGACGCGGAGGACCTGGACTACGGCGCACCCTATGTCAGGAACGCCGCCTCGCCTTTCGTCGGCAGCGGCAAGCCCGGACGACAGAAGTGGTCCATATTTCGGATATCAAGGCGCAGCACCCAGATCAGTTTCAGAACCTGGTTCGAAATGAACGATGGTTGCGGAGCGATCCGCCTGCGGGCATGAACACTGCCTCGATCAACGCTTGGGCCGAACGGCTGCTGGATTTCTATCCTGCCAAGGCCAATCCTCAAGAATCAGCGAGACCGGAATGTCGCGCAGGCAGCATGGCAGCTTGTCGCGACACTCGTTGTACTAGGGAAAGGACAAGCGGCATGAGCGCGTTGGGCATTCTGCATCTCGAACGCCGCTGGCGGATGGACCTATTCTTCCTTCTCGTCCTCGACGCCCTTCTTGAAGGCTCGAATACCCTGCGCCACATCTCCCATGAGTTCGGGGATCTTTCCACGACCAAATAGAAGCAGAACGATTGCAAGCACTATCAGCCAGTGCCACGCGCTGAACGAACCCATTAGAAAACTCCTGCCGCGCTGTTGAACGGGACGCTTCCGCGCGGCCTCGAAAGCTATATCACCCTATTGAACTGCCCCAGTGCATCATTGGTCTTCAACAAACAGATGTGCTTTGGAGTGATCCTGCCGAATGCCCTCAGTGTTCCTTG
>UBOA01000019.1:0-182437 GCA_900466985.1 Hyphomicrobiales bacterium | reverse complement strand
AAAACATGAAAGGCTCTAGTCCCGATCCCAGTGTTCTTCGATGAGGTTCGCAGCGCGCCGCGCCTGGGTTGCGAAAGTAAGCCTACGTGCCAGCGCCTGACCGCGTTCCGCAATGGCCTTGGCTTCGGTTTGGTGGCTGCGCACCCAATCGATCTTCTCGCGAAAGTCCGACATGTCGGCAGCGACCGGCACATAGTGTTCGAACGGCTTGAGTTCGTCATAATACCACTGGCGAAAGCCGAATTGTGACTCGATCTTCAGCACGCAGCATCCGTAGAGCATGCGCACCAGGAGGTTCGACCAGGTGTTGGTATAGCCATCGATATCAATCGCGAACTTGCGCCCGAGCCAACTTTGGGCCGCAATCGGCTGCCCCAGAAGCTTTTGCCGGTCCGCCAGCGTGCCGTAGTCGTCCGCAGTCGGATGGAGATCGACGAACTTGACATCCAGTCCCGCCATCTCCCTGAGTTGCAAGACCATCCGGATCCTTTGGAGGACGGCGGGATTGTTGATGTCTTCCGGCGAGAGGCTCGCCCAGCCGCAGCCATTCATGCCGCCGCGCCAGACGATGTCGTTCGAGCGCTCCTCCCAGCGCGGCGCTGTCTGGCCGCGCTCCAACTCGGCGGCAAAGCCGTTATTCTGGAAGAAGTGCGGATCTGGCAGCCCCACATGCTGAGGAAACCGGACGGACGCCGCAAATCGTGCGTTGGAGACTGCCTCTCCATCCGAGGCGTTCACGGTGATGTACCTCACCTCTGGCGGGCACAGGCTCAGCCAATAGGCATAGCTGCAGACCTTGTACCGCATGTATCCGGAAAACCACCGTGTCGCGGCGCTTTCGAGAACGAGGGTGAAGTGTTGTCCATGCCGCTCGATCCGAACATCTCGAGGCGGATTGCCGGCATCGGTGTAACCAATGCGTACCGTTGGCGGCTTGGCGCCGACCCGTTTGAACTCGCGCCTGAAATAGGGACCGACCCGTCGCGTGCTGTAGAGGCGAAGCGGGTTGAGGGTGGGAGAATACGTCATCATATTCCTGAGCTTACGCGACAATCGTCATAAGGATCGCTGACGCGATCACGCCGCAATCAATATGGTGGATTGGAGCCAAAGAACAGATCACGCGCATGCGCACGCAGCGCGCGAGGCGGATACACGAACGAAGCCTCGGTCCACGGGAGGTCGGAGCGGTGCGACGACCTGGTCAGCTCTTGATGTCGATGCCCGCCTCGACGGCCGCTTCTATGAAGGCGCGCCGTGCGTCCTCGTTCGTGCGCTTGCCCTTGACGACGTCGGCGCAGATCAACAGGGCGCGGTCGAGCGCCGGACCGTCTTCGGTCGGCCAATCCTCGATCATCGCCCAGGAGGCCGCCTGCGTCGTTGCGATCGTCACGTAGTTGCCCGGCTCTTCAAGGGCAAGCAGGACCGGCTTTGGCCAGGGAGCCTGCGTCAGAGAATCGCTGTCGTCTTTTGGCATTCCGCGCGGACCTTCATTTCCAGTGTAAGTGCGGAACGGCCCTCCCTGAAAAGGGAACGCCGTTCGGATGTTACTCGGCAGCTTCCGCGTAGCTCTCAACCGGCGGGCAGGTGCAGATCAGGTTGCGGTCGCCGAAGACGTTGTCGACGCGGTTGACCGGTGACCAGTACTTGTCGACGCGGAAGGCGCCGGGCGGGAAGCAGGCCTGTTCGCGCGAATAAGGACGATCCCATTCGCCGACGAGATCCTCGACGGTGTGGGGGGCGTTCTTCAGCGGGTTGTTGACCTTGTCCGAGCGACCTTCCTCGATGTCGCGGGCCTCCTGGCGGATCGCCAGCATCGCCTCGCAAAAGCGGTCGAGTTCGGCTTTGGTTTCCGACTCCGTCGGCTCGATCATGAGCGTGCCGGCGACCGGCCAGCTCATGGTCGGCGCATGGAAGCCACAGTCGATCAGGCGCTTGGCGACGTCGTCGACGGTCACGCCTGCGCTGTCGACCAGCGGGCGGGTGTCGATGATGCACTCGTGCGCCACGCGCCCGGCCTCGGACTTGTAGAGCACGTCATAGGCGCCCTTCAGCCGTGCGGCGATGTAGTTGGCGTTGAGGATCGCCACCTTCGTCGCCTGCGTCAGGCCTTCGCCACCCATCATCAGGCAGTAGCTCCAGGAGATCGGCAGGATCGATGCGGAGCCGAAAGCCGCAGCCGATACCGCGCCCTTACGACCGTCGGTTTCCGGGTGGCCGGGGAGGTAAGGCGCCAGATGCGCCTTGACGCCGATCGGACCCATGCCCGGGCCGCCGCCGCCATGCGGAATGCAGAACGTCTTGTGCAGGTTGAGATGGCTGACGTCGGAACCGATGTCACCAGGACGGGACAAGCCGACCATGGCGTTCATGTTGGCGCCGTCGAGATAGACCTGGCCGCCCTTGCTGTGCACGAGGTCGCAGATTTCCTTGACGGTTTCCTCGAACACGCCGTGCGTCGACGGGTAGGTGATCATGCAGCAGGAGAGGTTCTCCGAATACTGCTCCGCCTTGGCGCGAAAATCATCCATGTCGATGTCGCCGTTCTCGCGAACCTTGACGACCACGACCTTCATGCCGACCATCTGTGCCGAGGCAGGATTGGTACCATGCGCGGAGGTCGGGATGAGGCAAACGTCTCGGTGGCCGTTGCCATTGGCGATATGGTAGTTGCGGATCGTCAGAAGGCCGGCATATTCGCCCTGCGCGCCGGAGTTCGGCTGCATGGAGAAGGCATCATAGCCGGTCACGGCGCAGAGCTTTTCCGTCAGATCATCGATCATCTCGCGATAACCGAGCGCCTGATCGACTGGAACATACGGATGAATATCCGAGAACTCAGGCCAGGTGATCGGCAGCATTTCCGCTGTAGCGTTCAGCTTCATCGTGCAGGAGCCGAGCGGGATCATCGCGCGATCGAGCGCCAGATCGCGGTCCGACAGCCGGCGGATGTAGCGGGTCATCTCGCTTTCGGCGCGGTTCATGTGGAAGATCGGATGCGTCAGGTACTCGCTGGTGCGGGCGAGGCCCTTTGGCAGGCGATAGCTCGGCTCGAAGTCGCCGACAGCGAAATTGCCGCCGAAGGCGCGCCAGACGGCTTCCAGCGTTGCCGGGCGCGTACGCTCGTCAAGGCTCATGCCGATCTTCGTCGCGCCCACCTTGCGCAGGTTCACACCTTCAGCGACGGCTGCCCGCATGATGAGGCCCTGCATATGGCCTACATCGACAGTAATGGTGTCGAAGAAAGCTTCCGGCTCGATGGTGTAACCGAGCTTTTCCAGGCCCTTGGCCATCAGCACGGCCTTCTGATGAACCTGCTGTGCGATTGCCTTGATGCCCTTCGGGCCATGGAAGACGGCGTACATCGAGGCCATGACGGCAAGCAGCACCTGCGCTGTGCAGATGTTCGACGTCGCCTTTTCGCGACGAATATGCTGTTCGCGGGTCTGCAGCGACAGGCGATAGGCGCGGTTACCGCGAGCATCGACGGAAACACCGACGAGACGGCCGGGCATGGAGCGCTTGTGTGCGTCCTTGACCGACATGTAGGCCGCATGCGGGCCGCCATATCCAACCGGTACGCCGAAGCGCTGAGAATTGCCGATGGCGATATCGGCACCCATTTCGCCGGGCGACTTCAGAAGCGTCAGCGCCAGGATGTCGGCCGCGACGATGGCGATGGCGCCGGTCTGATGCAGGCGCGAAATCAGGCCGGTGAAATCGTGCACATGGCCATGCGTGCCCGGATACTGGAAGATGGCGCCGAAGACGTCGACCGGATCCAGATCGGTGAACGGATTACCGACGATGACGCTCCAGCCGAGCGGTTCGGCGCGGGTCTTGATTAGCTCGATCGTCTGCGGATGGCAGGCGGCATCGACGAAGAAGGCCTTCGCCTTCGACTTGGAGACGCGCTCGGCCATTGCCATGCCTTCGGCAGCAGCAGTCGCTTCATCGAGCAGCGAGGCGTTGGCGACGTCGAGACCGGTGAGGTCGCAGATCATCGTCTGGTAATTCAGCAGCGCCTCGAGGCGGCCCTGACTGATTTCCGGCTGGTAGGGCGTATAGGCCGTGTACCAGGCGGGGTTTTCCAGGATGGTGCGCTGGATAACCGGCGGCGTGATCGTGCCGTAATAGCCCTGGCCGATCAGCGAGACCAGCACCTTGTTCTTGTTGGCCGTCTCGCGCAGTTTGTCGAGTGCCTCGCGTTCCGTCATCGGCGCGCCCCAGACGAGCGGCGCCTTCTGGCGGATGGAGGGCGGCACGGTGGCGTCGATCAGCCCGTCGAGGCTGCTGTAGCCGATGACACCAAGCATGTCAGCCATTTCAGCCGGCGAGGGGCCGATATGGCGACGGTTGGCGAAGTCGTACGGCTGGTAGTCTGTAAACTGGAATTCGGTCGGCGTCGTCATTACGCGGTGAGCTCCTTGTAGGCCGCTTCGTCGAGCAGGCCATCGGCATCGGCGGCGTTTGCCAGCTTCAGCTTGAAGAACCAGCCGGCGCCCTGGGGATCGGAATTGACGAGCGACGGATCAGCGACGATTGCAGGATTGACTTCCGTGATCTCGCCATCGAGCGGACAATAGACATCGGAAGCAGCCTTGACGGACTCGACGGTGGCCGCGTTGTCGTTCTTGGAGAAAGTGGCGCCAACCTCGGGCAGTTCGACGAAAACGAGGTCGCCAAGCTGATCGACGGCGTAATTGGTAATGCCGACCGTTGCGACAGCGCCTTCGATTTTCAGCCACTCGTGTTCTTCGGTAAACTTCAGCATGATTGTTCTCTCCGGAAAATGTTTCAGCGTTTGTAGGTCGGTGTGATGAAGGGAAGGGCGCTGACCGTGACGGGCAGGTATTTGCCGCGCACTTCGGCGTAGACTTGCGTTCCAACGGCTGCATGGGGAAGCTGCACATAACCCATCGCGACGGGACCCTCGACCGAGGGGCCGAAGCCACCCGAGGTCACTTCGCCGATTTCCGTCTTGCCTTCGGAATCCGCAAAGAGCTTGGCGTGGCCGCGAACCGGGGCCTTGCCCTCGGGCTTCAGGCCGACACGCCGGCGGGTCGCGCCGCTTTCCAGTTCACGCAGAATGCGATCAGCGCCGGGGAAACCGCCGGCGCGAGCGCCGCCGGACTTGCGGGCCTTCTGCACGCCCCATTCAAGCGCGGCTTCCACCGGCGTGGTGGTCGTGTCGATGTCGTTGCCATAAAGGCAGAGGCCGGCCTCAAGGCGCAGGCTGTCACGAGCGCCAAGCCCGATCGGCGCGACGTCCGGATGTTCAAGCAACCGCTTGGCGACATCCTCGGCCTTGTCTTTGGGAATGGAGATTTCGAAGCCGTCCTCGCCGCTGTAGCCGGAGCGGGAGACCAGACAGGAAACGTCGTGCAGCCGGCAGTGGCGGACGTCCATGAATTTCATGGAGGCGACATCCGCCCACAGTTCCGCGAGCACCTCGACGGAGCGCGGTCCCTGGAGGGCGATCAGCGCGCGATCAAGGAGCGTGATGTCGCAGCTATCGCCAATATGCTTCTGGAGATGGGCAAGGTCGTCATCCTTGCACGCCGCATTGACGACGACGAACAAATGATCGTCGAGATGGGTGATCATAAGGTCGTCGAGAATTCCGCCGTTCTCATCGGTGAAGAAGCCGTAGCGTTGGCGACCTTCCGCGAGGCCGAGGATATCGACCGGAACGAGGCTTTCCAGCGCAAGCGCGGCGTCCTCATACTTTCCGGACTTTGCCTTGATGACGACCTGGCCCATATGGGACACGTCGAAAACACCGGCGGACGTGCGGGTCTGGATGTGCTCCTTCATCACACCGGCCGGATATTGCACCGGCATGTCATAGCCTGCAAACGGCACCATACGGGCGCCAAGTGACAGATGCAGCTGATGCAGCGGGGTTTTCTTGAGGGCAGCAGTATCGTCCAACGACGCCTCCGGGGTTTGCGCCTGGAATTCCATGCGCGGGCTCAAATCTTCAGACGCAGTTGCGCCTTGTACTTCGAGCCCCCTCTGTCCCTGTGCCTGAGATTGTTATCCCTTCGGCGAGCGTTTCGAGAACGCTTCTCTCCAGAGTTCCGTCTGCCCCTTGCTGGTCCTTTGGCCTGAGAGTTTCCGGGGCGGTTGCTCCTTCGGCACCGGTCGCAGACGACCAGCTTCTCCCAACAAGGTCGAGGGCAATTATCTGGCCAGGGCTGTACTTGGCAAGGGGGGAATGTCGCCGCCGAACAAATTTTTGTCGCGCGCCTCTAACGATAGGTCGCTGCGGGCGAGAAAATCGGGCGACGCTCAGCTCTCGCTGTAGAATTCCAGGGCCTGTTTCAACCCGGCCTGCGGCTGCCTTTGCCCCATCGTCATGAGATCCAGCGCGACTTCCGTCGATTGAATGATATTGGCGGGCTCTTCGACGTCCTGGCCGCTGGCTGCCTTGGTTTGACGATCGGCGGCGCGGCGAGACTCTTTGGCAGAGGTACTTGCGGACACGCGCTGTGGGATCCGGAGCGTTTCAAACGCTGCGGCGGCGGTGCTCGCGGATATGCTGCCAACCAAGACTGTCATGATGCCACGATAGGCGGCGCAGGTTCTTAACTGGCTAAATCAACCGCTAGCATTTTATGCATCTTGATCTTCCCCGCGGATGATTGGAATGTCCCGCGCGTCAAAACAGAGTAGATCCATGATTCAGGCCTTCCTTGTCGCCGTCGGCGGCGCGATCGGTTCCGTGCTCAGATACTATGTCGGCCAGTTGGCTCTCAGGATTGCAGGGCCGGCATTTCCATGGGGGACACTGACCGTCAACGTTGTTGGCTGCTTCATCATCGGCGTATTCGCCGAGATGATCGTCCGGCGCTTCGATGCATCGCCGGAATTGCGCCTGCTGCTGATCACCGGCTTCCTCGGCGGCCTTACAACCTTCTCCTCGTTCTCGCTCGATGCAATTTCGCTCTACGAGCGTGGCGCAACTGTCGCCAGCGCGGTCTATATCGCTGCCAGCGTCGGCCTCTCCTTGGCCGCGGTGATCGGCGGACTGGCACTCATGCGCGCGATCTTGTGAGATTACGGTTTCCGTTTTCGGCAAAAATGCTCTAAAGCCAGCCGCAAAGGCCGCGCCGTGCGCGGAAACCATTTTCCGAAAGATGACGTATGGCGGGTATTGAACACAAAAAGGTGGAGCCGGATGAGGCGGGCATGCGGCTCGACCGCTGGTTCAAGGTGCACTTCCCGGGCCTCGGTTTCGGCCCGCTCCAGAAGCTTCTTCGCTCCGGACAGGTTCGCGTCGACGGCGGGCGGGTGAAAAGCGACACGCGTGTGCAGCCCGGACAGATGGTGCGCGTGCCACCGCTTGATGTCGATGCCAAGGCGAAAACCGGACCGATCGCCGGCCGCGATCTCAAGCACTCCGGCGATTTCGAACTGTTGTCGCGGATGGTGCTGCACGAAGACGACAAGGTCATCGTCCTTAACAAGCCCGCGGGCCTTGCGGTGCAGGGCGGCTCAGGCGTGACGCGCCATATCGACAAGATGCTCGAAGCCTGGACCAGTCCGAAAGGCGAGAAGCCGCGTCTGGTGCATCGTTTGGACAGGGACACATCTGGTGTCCTGGTCATCGCACGCACCCGCGGCGCCGCCCAGAAGCTGACCGCCGCCTTTCGGGAACGCGACACGAAGAAGACCTACTGGTCGCTCGTGAAGGGGGTACCGCGCAAGCGCGAGGACAAAATCTCGACCTGGCTGGTGAAGGAAGCAACGCCGGATGGCGACCGCATGCGGATTGCCAAGCATGGTGAGGAGGGCGCTGACCACGCCGTTTCATACTACCGCGTGGTCGAAACGGCGGCGCAGAGGCTCGCCTGGCTCGAAATGGAACCCTATACCGGCCGTACGCATCAGCTTCGCGTCCATGCCCTCCATATCGGTCACCCGATCATTGGGGACCCTAAATATTTCGAGGATGATCCGAACTGGGATTTTCCCGGCGGCGTTCAAAAGCGATTGCACCTGCACGCACGCCACATCGACATCCCGCATCCGTCCGGAGGGCGCCTTCGCATCACCGCGCCGCTGCCTCCGCACATGGTCCAGACCTGGAACCTGCTGGGATTTGATGAGAACTCCGCCGACGGAGCCAATGACGAATGAAACTGGCGCTCTTCGATTGTGATGGCACCCTGGTCGACAGCGCAGCGCTGATCCATGAGGTGATGGCGCGGACCTTCGTGCATTTCGGATACGATAGGCCGGATGTCTCGTTGACGAAATCGATCATCGGACTGACCCTGGATATCGCGATCGCGCGGATGCAGGGAAAGCCGCACGTGGACGACGAAGCGATCGCGATGACGGCACACTATAAGGCGATCTATGCCGGTGTTCGTGACGAACCCGGAATGGACGTGCCGCTGTTCAATGGCATCAAGCCGCTGATCGATGAATTGGCGCAGAACGATGACATCCTGATCGGAGCGGTGACGGGCAAGTCGCGTCGCGGTCTTGTCCACATTCTCGAAACGCACGGTTTCGCACCCCATTTTATCGTTTCGCGCACGGCTGACGACTGCCCATCGAAGCCCCATCCAGCTATGGTAATGGAGTGCTGCAGCGAGATCGGCATGAATCCCGCCGATGCGATTGTTATCGGCGATGCCATCTACGATATGCAGATGGCGAAGGCCGCGGGCGCGAAAGCGGTCGGCGTGTCGTGGGGCTATGCGAGCGTGGACGATCTGGTGTCCGCAGGGGCCGACGGCATTGTTCGTCACCCGAGTGACGTTTTGAAGCATTTTTCCTGAGGTGAGGCATGCGTGATCTGTTGAACGACCTGGCGGAAGGATTGAGCCATCCGGACCCGATCCGCCGTGCCCAGATCCAGATGAAGAAGCCGTTGCCGAAGCGCTTCTACAAGGCCGTCACGATCGCGGAAGTCGACGAAGGCCATTCCATCGCGCTGGACGGCAAGGCCATTCGGACGCCAGCGCGCAAACTGCTTGTTGTCGCGACGAAGCCACTTGCGGAGCTTTTGGTACACGAATGGGAGGCGCAGGTTGAGGTGATCGACCCCTCGACCATGCCTGTGACTCGGCTCGTCAACACCGCCATCGACGGGGTTGCAGCCGACACGCAAGCCGTCTTCGACGATATCGTGCGCTTCTCCTCGAGCGATCTGCTTTGCTATCGTGCCGAAGCGCCGCAAGCCCTCGTCGAGCGTCAGAGAGATCTTTGGGATTCGGTGCTCGATTGGGCCGGCAACTCGCTCGGCGCGCGCTTCATCCTGATCGAAGGCGTCATGCACCATGACCAGCCGCCGGAAGCAATTTCTGCGTATTCCGCAGCATTGAGGCGGCACGACGATGCGACGGCCCTGGCGGCCTTGCACACCATCACGACACTGACCGGCTCCGCGCTGCTGGCGCTTGCCTTCGCCGATGGCATTCTGCCGGCGGACAAGGTTTGGTCTCTCGCGCATCTCGATGAGGATTGGACGATCGAGCATTGGGGCAGCGACGAAGAAGCCGAAGAGCGGCGCGCGAAGCGCTTTGAGGACTTCAAAGCCGCCGCGGACGTTTTTTTGGCCTTGAAAGGCTGAAACATATTGCGTTGAGCCGGGTTATCGCGAAAATCTGCGAGTCTATTGGGGGCGGATGCGGATTTTCCTAATGAGCTGGGTCAAGTCGTGCTTTTTACCGGTGGCGCTGGTTTGCATCGCCCTGGCCTCGTGCTCGATTTTCGCAAAGGAGCAACCCGCTCCGGTCTATGACGTGCGAAGCGCTGTCGTTGTCAGCGCGCAGAAGATCCCGCCAGGAATCCTTGCCGGTGTCGGCGATCGGGTAAATGCGGCGATAAACGCTACGGTGCGAACAGATGTCTATCCGCGTGTCGTGCTGACAATCAGGATCCTGTTTGTCGAAAAGGGCCAGGGCTTCGACAAGAGCCGGAATGTCGCAAAGGTCAGCATCGATGCCGCCTCCGTCGACGATGGCTCGGTCATCGCCGTCAGTGCGTTTGAAGTGACAAGCTTCTCCACTAGTCCAACGGCAGCCGACGAGATCCTCGCCGAGGATATTGCCGCTCGCATTCGTTCCGCTTTCTCGCTGAGCGCCGGACGCGCTTGAACCAGCCGCGTGATCCGCGGCGAGGAGTATCCATGAAGGAAATTCTTGAAGAACTCGAACGCCGGCGCGGCATTGCACGGCTCGGTGGAGGCAAGGGGCGTATCGACGCGCAGCATCAGCGCGGCAAGCTGACGGCACGTGAGCGGATCGATCTTTTCCTGGACGAGGACTCCTTTGAGGAATTCGACATGTTTGTCGAGCATCGATCCAACGATTTTGGCATGGACAAGACGCGGATCGCCGGCGACGGCGTGGTCACCGGCTGGGGAACAGTGAACGGGCGAACGGTCTTCGTCTTCGCGAAGGACTTCACGGTGTTCGGTGGTTCGCTCTCGGAAGCGCATGCAGAGAAGATCATGAAGGTTCAGGATATGGCGCTCAAGAACAGGGCGCCGATCATCGGCATCTATGATGCCGGCGGTGCGCGCATCCAGGAAGGCGTCGCGGCTCTGGGCGGCTATGCCGAGGTCTTCCAACGCAACGTGCTCGCCTCCGGCGTCATTCCACAGATCTCGGTCATCATGGGACCATGTGCCGGCGGTGACGTCTATTCGCCCGCCATGACCGATTTCATCTTCATGGTCCGCGACACCTCCTACATGTTCGTGACCGGCCCCGACGTGGTGAAGACGGTGACGAACGAGACAGTCACGGCGGAAGAGCTCGGCGGCGCCTCGGTGCATACGACCAAATCCTCGATCGCCGACGGTGCCTATGACAATGATGTCGAGGCGCTGCTGCAGGTTCGCCGGCTGATCGACCTGCTGCCGCAGTCGAACACCTCAGCGGTGCCGGAAATCGAATGTTACCAGTCGGTGACAGATGCCGATGCATCGCTCGACACACTGGTTCCAGCCAACGCGAACAAGCCCTACGACATCAAGGAATTGATCCTGAAGACGGTGGATGAGGGTGATTTCTTCGAGATCCAGGCGAGCTTCGCCAAGAATATCGTCTGCGGCTTTGGTCGGATCGAAGGCTCGACAGTCGGTTTCGTGGCAAACCAGCCGATGGTGCTCGCCGGCGTGCTCGACAGCGATGCGTCGCGCAAGGCAGCCCGGTTCGTCCGCTTCTGCGACTGCTTCAACATTCCGATCGTAACCTTTGTGGACGTGCCCGGCTTCCTGCCTGGAACCGCGCAGGAATATGGCGGGTTGATCAAGCACGGCGCGAAACTGCTGTTCGCCTATGCGGAGGCGACGGTGCCAAAGCTTACCGTTATCACGCGCAAGGCGTTCGGCGGGGCCTATGACGTCATGGCATCCAAGCATTTGAGGGGGGACTTGAACTATGCCTGGCCGACGGCTCAGATCGCCGTGATGGGTGCGAAGGGTGCCGTCGAGATCATCTTCCGCAAGGATATCGCCGATCCCGAAAAGATCAGCGCGCATACGAAGATGTACGAAGATCGGTTCCTTTCTCCGTTCGTCGCTGCCGAGCGCGGCTACGTGGACGAGGTCATCATGCCGCATTCCACACGCCGACGGCTGGCGCGAGGCCTCAAGATGCTTCGCAATAAAGACCTGAGCAATCCTTGGAAGAAGCACGACAATATTCCGCTTTAAGGAGAATAAAGTGGGGAAAGCCAAGGAAAATCAACAGGAAGTGATCGCCCGTCAGCGATCCGTGTCTTCTTTCCTCTTGGCGAAGCAGCTAACCCTCCGCTGTCTTTATTCAAAAGGAGAGTCTACATGGAACGACTGAGCGCCTACCAGCCCTACGCGCTTGCCGCCCTGCGCATCATCACTGCGCTACTGTTTGTCGAGCACGGAACGATGAAGCTTTTCGCGTTCCCGGCCGCGCAGATGGAAGGCCCGCTACCGCCCTTGCTGCTGGTCGCCGCTCTGCTCGAAGTGGTCGGTGGCCTGTTGGTGTTGATCGGGCTGTTTACGCGGCCGGTTGCCTTTATCCTGTCGGGCCAGATGGCCGTTGCCTACTTCATGATGCATGGACCGAAAGCGTTCTGGCCGGCGCTGAACGGTGGCGAAGCAGCAATCCTGTTCAGCTTCATCTTCCTGTTCATCTTCTTCGCTGGCCCCGGTGCCCTGTCGGTCGAGGGGCGCAAGGCCTCCGCCTGATGCAGTAAGTGCCGTGGCCGGCTTTACCGGCCGCGGCGACGACTCGCCACCCGTATCTGCGCACGTCAGGCTAGACGCTCCGCATGCCACTTCAGATGATCGTCCATGAAGGTCGAGATGAAGTAGTAGGAATGGTCGTAGCGTTCGTGCAGGCGTAGCGAAAGCTTGATGTCAGTATCCTTCACGGCCTCTTCGAACAGCCATGGACGCAGCCCGATCTCCAGGAAGCCATCGGCCTTGCCTTGGTCAATCAGGAACTCGGGAAAACGTGCGCCGTCGCTTACCAAGGCGCAGGCATCATATTTCCGCCAGGTGGCACGGTCCAGGCCAAGATATTTCTCGAACGCTGGGGCCGACCAATCCGCGGTCGAAGGCTCCACTATGGGCGCAAAAGCCGAGCAGCTCTTGAACCGATCCGGATTCCGGAGCGCGATGGTCATGGCGCCATGGCCGCCCATCGAGTGACCGAAGATCCCTTGGCGGCTCATGTCCACGCGGAAGTGCTGACTGACAAAAGCCGGAAGTTCTTCGGTGATGTAGGTGTACATCTGATAGTTTTCCGACCACGGCTTTTCCGTCGCATCGAGATAGAAGCCGGCGCCCTTGCCCATCTGCCAATTGGTCAGCTCATCCGGGACGTCATTGCCGCGCGGGCTTGTGTCCGGGCAAATGACAATCAGGCCGAGCTCTGCGGCCACACGCCGATACTCACCCTTTTCCATGACGTTCGCATGCGTGCAGGTTAGGCCTGAGAGATACCAGACAACCGGGCAGGGCTCCTTGATGGCCTTTGGTGGAACGAAAACTGCAAAAGTCATGTCGCACTTGCAGGCGTCGGATTCGTGCGTGAAAACACCCTGCATGCCGCCAAAGGCAGTCGTCTGTGAAATGATGTTCATTCTTTATCGTCCGTTTTTGGGGTAAGCGCCTTGGCCCGGCGGCACAGGCGATCGAAAGTTTCGAGGAAGCGGGAGCGATCCTTCGGGCCGAAGGCCGCATTGTAACCCTTGCTTTCGCCGGTCTCTCTCAGGTGAGCGCCGAGATCGCGCATCGCGCTCGCCATGCCGATATTGGTATCGTCGAAGACTCTCCCAGTCGGACCACTAACAAGCGCGCCGGTTGCGACGCAGCGGACCGCGAGCGGGACATCGGCAGTGACGACCACGTCACCGACGCTGGCATGCTCGGCAATCCAGTTGTCGGCGGCATCGAACGAGGCCGAGACGATGACATTGTGCACCATCGGGTCGCGGGAAGGACGCAAGCCCGAATTCGCGACGAAGGTCACTTCCATGCCGTGGCGCTCGGCGACCTTGAGGATTTCGGGCTTCACGGGGCAGGCGTCTGCATCGACATAAATCATGAACTTCAATCTGCTTTGATGGAAACGCTACGCGGCCCCCGACGGGCGCGTAGCGGCGGTTCGTTCAGGGTCTCATAGTCCGACGGCTGCCATTCGTTCAAGACGTCAGGCTTCCTTCAGTGTGCCTGCCTTTTTCGCCACCCAGGTTGCGATGACATCCATCAGCGTCGGGTTCAGGCAGTCATAGGGCGTGAGGCCTAGCTCGTTCAGGCGGCTGCGGATACCTGCCATGGCCGAAGGCGGCGTGCCGGATTCGATGATCGACGACACGAAGGCCGCGAACGTCGGCTCCGGCCAGCCACTCTCCTGAAAGCGTTCCGGATGAATGAAATCCAGCCCTTTGAAGGCATGTTCGCGCTCCACCGGTCCGTACATATGAACGCCGCAGGCCTTGCAGGCATGGCGCCGGATCAGCGCATCCGGATCCACGACCTGCAGCTTGTCGCCATTTTCCAGCACAGTGACGTTTTCATGCGGGGTCACGGCGACCACTGAAAAAGCCGCTCCCTTCGGCTTCCAGCATTTCGTGCAGCCGCAGGCGTGATTGTGCGCGATAGTCCCCTTGATAGCGACCTTCACGGGACGGTCAGCGCAGGCGCAGACCAGCGTGCCACCGTTGAAATTTGCCTGGCCCTTTTTCACACCGCCGTCGAGGGCGGGGTGCAGCGATACTTGACTTGGCATGTTCAGCTCCTCCTCCTTAGCTGCCCACGGCTCCCAAATCAGGATCAATTTGCGAAAAAGCCGCAGGCCATTTTAAAGTCGCGCCGCATTCCGTCGTCCTCGCCTCAATACAGTACCACGCTTCTGATGCTTTCGCCGGAATGCATGAGTTCGAAGCCCTTGTTGATGTCTTCGAGCGGCATGGTGTGGGTGATCATCGGATCGATCTCGATCTTGCCCTGCATGTACCAATCGACGATCTTCGGCACATCGGTGCGGCCACGTGCGCCGCCAAAGGCGGTGCCCATCCAGGAGCGGCCGGTGACCAGCTGGAACGGCCGGGTAGAGATCTCCTGGCCGGCACCCGCAACACCGATGACCACGGACTTGCCCCAGCCGCGATGCGAGGATTCCAGCGCCTGACGCATGACCTTGGTGTTGCCGGTGCAGTCGAACGTGTAGTCGGCGCCACCGATCTGGTCGGCGCCGCGCTTCGTCATGTTGACGAGGTAAGGCACGATGTCGTCGCCGACCTCCTTCGGGTTGACGAAATGCGTCATGCCGAAGCGCCCGCCCCAGGCCTTCTTGTCGTTGTTGAGATCAACGCCAATGATCATGTCGGCGCCGGCAAGCCTGAGGCCCTGGATGACGTTGAGGCCGATGCCGCCGAGACCGAAGACGATCGCGGTCGCGCCCACCTCCACCTTGGCGGTATTGATGACGGCGCCGATTCCCGTGGTTACGCCGCAGCCGATATAGCAGATCTTGTCGAAGGGCGCGTCGGGATTGACCTTGGCGACGGCAATCTCCGGCAGCACCGTGTAGTTGGCGAAGGTCGAGCAGCCCATATAGTGATGGATCTTGTCCTTGCCGATCGAGAAACGCGAAGTGCCATCCGGCATCAGCCCCTGGCCCTGTGTGGAGCGGATGGCGGTGCAAAGGTTGGTCTTGCGCGACAGGCAGGACGGGCATTCGCGGCATTCCGGCGTGTAGAGCGGAATGACGTGGTCGCCCTTCTTCACCGAGGTCACACCCGGACCGACATCGACGACGATGCCGGCGCCCTCGTGGCCGAGGATCGCCGGAAACAGACCTTCCGGATCGGCGCCCGAGAGGGTGAAATCGTCCGTGTGGCAGATGCCCGTCGCCTTCACCTCGACCAGCACTTCGCCGGCTCGCGGTCCCTCCAACTGAACGGTCATCACTTCAAGCGGTTTTCCAGCCTGTACGGCAACGGCGGCGCGAACGTCCATGTCAGATGCTCCTACTGATTTGATTGGGCGGAGCTTTGCACGCACGGCGCGGCGCGCTCAAGGGAAAACTGTCCGTGAGCGTGAGTTTCCGCCTCGAATGGGCTGATTGCGCCAATCGCTATACGGCTTGCGTCAAAACAGCTTTTCAGTTGCGAAAATAATGGCATAGCCATGCACCGCGATGGCCGCGTAGAGGCCGAAGGCAACCAGCATGCGCTCGCCGTCCTTCATCTCTTCGAGCATCTGGCGCGGCTTCACGGAGCCGCCGCTGACGAGGCTGACAAGCGTGAAAGCGAGCAGTCCGGCCGTCAGCACATTCGCCGGCAAACCGATCTCGAATCCAATACCGAGAATGCACAGCGTCACAACGAAACTGGCCGCAATCTGCGACCTTTGCGTGCGGAAAATTTGCCGGAGCACCTGGCCGCCGTCGAAACGGTGCATCGGCAGCAGGTTCAGCAGGTTGAAAGCGCCGAGGATCAACAGGAAGATGAGCAGAGGCACACGTGACGCCAAGGGCAGCAGACCGGCATCGGCGAGCTGCGTGGCGACAGCAAGGATCGGGATAAGGAAAGCCGACATTCCGGCACCCATCAGGGCGCAGGTTGCCACCTCGAATAGCGACCGGTACGGCCTCCCGCCGACCGCGATGCCACCGAGCAATGGCACGAAGATCATCCTGACGGATGCGTGACCGAACATGCGGTAGGCCGCCATGTGCCCGAGTTCATGGAAGACAATGACAAGAGTCAGGAAGGTCGAGAGCATCAGGCCGCCTGCATCGAGCCCAAGGAAGGGCCAGAGCAGCAGAGTCGAAAGCACCGCAAGACCGCCTTGGACCAGAGGTCGCTCAAAGTAGCCCTGTGGCAGCGACTCGCCTGTTTTCAACCATCCATCGAGCGCCTTCATTTCCCGGCGCAGGACGAAATAGCGGAACAAGAGGAACGCCAAGCCACGGTAGCGGTCGGTCTGTTCGATTTCCAGCAGCGCGCCATCGGGTGTCGGCCGAATGATGCGGCGCTCCCGGTAGTGGTCCCAGAATGTGGGATCCAGCGTGCTGTCATCGATAATGTGAGCCTGGAAGCCGTGGGCATTGCTCGCCATCCACGGCAACGGTTCCAGTGCAAGAAGCCGTCGGGACGGCGCGCCGTTCTTGTCGAGATGTCGGTAGATCTGTTCCACCACGCCGCGCCGATCGGCAAGGGCGTGACTGCTGATGACCGAGTGGTGCCAGGATGCATCCGGACCGGCGGGGTTCATCGCGTTCCAGAGTCTATCGGGGGAGCATCCGTACGTCCGGCTGAGGCAAATGGTTCTGCGTCCCAGCGGGATTCGCATCAGAAGCCAGAGAAATCCGAGATTTATGACCAGCAAGAGGGTCGCCGATTGCAGCGCCGTCATTTGCTACCTCCACCCGGCATTCCGCCGGTGGGACAACGATAGACGGCCAGCCGTTAACAAAACCTAACGGGCGAGGCAGCAAGAGGCGCTAGCGTCCGTCAGGCAAATTCGAGAATGACGGCATCAACGGCAAGGCTCTCTCCGGGCTTCGCGTTGATCTTGCTGACGACCAAATCGCGCTCGGCGCGCAGCACGTTTTCCATTTTCATGGCTTCGACCACGGCAAGCGTTTCGCCCGCTTTGACTTCCTGGCCCTCGACCACGGCAATCGAAACGACGAGACCAGGCATCGGGCAGAGCAGCAGCTTCGACGTATCCGGCGGAAGCTTCACTGGCATCAGCTTATCGAGTGCGGCATGTCGCGGCGTCAATACCTTGGCTTTCAGCGATATTCCCTGCCAGTCCAGCCGAAGACCATTGAGAAGCGGCCGGATCTGCGCAATCACGCTTTGGCCCGCGACCTTGCCGCGCCAAACGGAATCGCCAGGTCTCCAGTCGGTGACGACATTGGAAATCTTGCCGCCAATCTCGATGTCCATGTCGAACGGGATCGTCACGAGCCCATCGACCAGACGAGCATCGACGTAACTGTCACCCAGCCTGACGGTCCAGTCCTCTCGGGTCGCGCCGGAGGGGCCGCGCAAGCGATCGGCGAAGCGCTCCCGACGGTTGGCTTCAACGAGAGACGCAGAAAGAGCGACTGCCGCGAGGGTGGCTTGCTGATGTGCGTCGGGTACCATCGGCGCAAATCCATCGGGATATTCCTCGGCGATGAAACCGGTCGACAGACGCCCTTCGCGCCAGCGGGGGTGCTTCATCAGTGCGGCCAGGAAGGGGACGTTGTGTTCAATTCCGTCGACGACGAAACCGTCGAGTGCCTCGCCCATCGCCTCGATCGCTTCAAGACGCGTCGGGGCCCAGGTGCAGAGCTTCGCGATCATCGGATCGTAGTACATCGAAATCTCGGCACCTTCGAAAACGCCCGTGTCGTTGCGCACGATGGTGTTGCCGGACTTGCCTTCGGCGGGTGGCCGATATCGCGTCAGGCGACCGATCGATGGAAGAAAGTTTCGGTAGGGATCCTCGGCATATAACCGGCTCTCGATCGCCCAGCCGTTCAGCTTTATGTCGCTCTGTGTAAAGGGGAGCTTTTCACCGGCTGCAACGCGGATCATCTGTTCGACCAGGTCGATACCCGTCACCAGTTCGGTAACCGGATGCTCGACCTGCAGGCGCGTGTTCATTTCGAGAAAATAGAAATTGCGATCACGATCTACGATGAATTCCACCGTGCCGGCGCTTTGGTAGTCCACGGCGCGGGCGAGCGCGACCGACTGCTCGCCCATGGCCGCGCGAGTTTCCGCATCAAGGAAGGGCGAGGGAGCCTCTTCGACGACTTTCTGGTTGCGGCGCTGGATGGAGCATTCGCGTTCGCCGAGATAGACGACGTTGCCGTGCCCGTCCGCGAGCACCTGGATCTCGATGTGGCGGGGCTCGACAACATATTTTTCGATGAAGACGCGATCGTCGCCGAAGGAACTCTTCGCCTCGGAACGCGCTCGGTCGAAGCCGTCGCGGACTTCCGCTTCGCTCCAGGCAATGCGCATGCCCTTGCCGCCGCCGCCGGCAGAGGCCTTGATCATGACGGGGTAACCGATCTCGGCTGCGATCTTTTCCGCGTGAGACGCATCCTCTATGACGCCGAGATAGCCGGGGACGGTGGAGACCTTGGCGGCGTTGGCGAACTTCTTCGACTCGATCTTGTCGCCCATCGCCATGATGGCTTTCGGCTTCGGGCCGATGAAGACAATGCCTTCCTTCTCCAGGGCTTCGCAAAACGAGGCTCGCTCGGAGAGGAAGCCGTAGCCGGGATGAACCGCTTCGGCGCCCGTCTGCTTGCAGGCAGCGATGATCTTGTCCGCCAGGAGGTAGCTTTCGGCCGCCGCAGCGGGACCGATATGAACGGCCTCATCAGCCATCTCCACGTGGAGCGCATCCCGATCCGCATCCGAGTAGACGGCTACCGTCGCAATTCCCATGCGGCGCGCAGTCTTGATGACGCGGCAAGCGATCTCGCCCCGGTTCGCGATCAGGATTTTCTTGAACATGGAGACTCCACCCAAAACATGCGTTCCGAAGTTTTACGCATAAAATCCCGGAACGCACAATCAGCCGAAAGAATATCGGCGGGTCTCAGGCCACGGCGGTTTCGTTGTCGAAGCTGTCATCGACAATCCTCAGCCATCGGCTGCGGCGTGGGGCTTCGGCATAATCCACGAGTTGGAGCGCCGAGAGAATGTCGGCCCAACGCGGATGATTTCCCGCCGGCAGCGTTTCCTCCGCGATCCGCATCATAACGCCCCAAGTGAGGGGCGGCGCACTGATAACGCCGGCATCGCTTATGCCGCGGAGAACCCGCATCATGTAGTCGATATCCTGGCGCGTGATGCCCTTTCGATCGACAGCGCGCGATAGCCGGTAGCCGCCGACGTTTTCCGCCAGCGCAAGACGCAACTGATCGAGAGCAAAGGCGCGCAACTCATCCGGCACATTTGCCGCGATCTCCATCACGTGCAGAACCAGTTCGAGCTCGAGCTCCGAATTGACCACGCCGTCGGTCGCGACCATGCGCATGAGCCAGGCCACATTGATCTCGTCGAGAGACCCCTGAGGGTAGGTATAGTTGACGATGAAAGCAGCGAGTTGCTCCACAAAGAAGGAGTTCCACTCCGGGCATTTTGCGGGGCAGGAATTGTTCAGCGCCAGCATGGCGACTACGTCGTCGGCGGTCCGGATGCCTTCCGGGAAGGTGTGCTTGCGCAGCAGACCGATGTCTTCGGCGGTCAGCTGATGCTTTCCGGCAATCACACATGCCGGAAAAGCGAGACGGAATTCGCTCATCTTTTGTCTCCAAGCCTCATCATGAGGCCGAAGGGCCCTTCTACTGCGAGCGAATTGATGATCCCTCAAGAAGCAGTGTTAATGGCGCGCTCAATTAATCACGACGTTTTTAACGATCGCGCCTGCACGCGCTCCCGCCAGATGATGAAGAGACCGGACGCGACGATGATCAGGATGCCGATCCACTTCGAAACGTTGGGAAAATCGCCGAAGAGCGCGTAGCCGAGGACCGTTGCGGAAATGATCTCGAAATACTGGAAGGGTGCGAGCAGTGATAACGGTGCGAGCCGGAAGGCGCGGACGATGACCATATGTGCATAGCCCGAAATCGTCCCGAGGATCAGCAGCAGAACAAGTCCCAATGCCGAGGAGGGCAAGGAGGGATGGAAATCGCCGACGCCGAGTCCATTACCCGCGATCAACGCGACAGCCATGAACGCCGTGCCGCCGATACCAGCCATTGTCTGCATGGTCAGTGGGGAATCAGCAATGCCGATCGCCCGGTTCATGAAAAGGTAAAGCGAATACAGGAAGGCGCAGAAAACGGGTAAGAGCGCCTTCAGGCCGAAGATCTCATAGCTCGGCTGAATGACGATCATTGCGCCACCGAAGCCGACGACAATCGCCATCCAGCGACGCCAGCCAACCCTGTCACCGAGGAAGATCGCAGACAGCGCCGTGAGCATGAGGGGCTCGACAAAATAGATCGCGAACACGTCCGCGAGTGGCATGTACTTCACGGCAACGAAGAAGAGCAGGCTGGCCGCTCCATGGAGGGCACCGCGCAACAGATTCATCCACGGGCGCTTGGCGTGAAGTGCCTTGCGGCCGAATACCGCGAAAAGAAACGGCAGCGTGCACACGAGTTGGAAGAAGAAGCGATAGAATGTCACTTGGCCGGGCGACATCGCCTCGACGGTCGCCATGTATTTGGCGATCGCATCCATCGTCGGCAGCACGAGCATCGCGCCTGCCATCAGGGCCATTCCCTGGAGGGGATTCTGGTATTCGGGAGGATTGCGCATCAGTGAGATTCTATACTCGGTCCAAGGGGCTATATAGAAAGTCACGGTGCGGGTGAAGGGGCGGAAGGCGCTCTGCAACCCAATGAGCACTCAGCAGGACGCAAACGATGCGCCGTGGCATCGCTGTGAGGGTAAACCTTGGTGTAGTAGCCGCGCTCGCATCGTCGGCCTATGTTCGACTGTCGCGCTGAGCCGCCGCGTGACATGTGCGCCTCTAGATCGGCGCATGGGATCAGATTTTTCGTTGTGGGATCGTGATGGGTCAGGAAGTTCACCTGCTGCCGCTGCTTATCAGCATGATGGGGCTGGCTGGGATTGTCATTTGGCATATGCAGGGACAGGGACGCCCGACCCAGCGCCTGATCGTTCAGATCGCAGTCTTCCTCTCAATGACAGCCGTGCTCGCCTACGCTCGCATTGTGCCGTTCCGCTTCGACCCCGCGGACCTAAACGGCGCCAACGCGTTGATGGTATCGGCCAAGATCCTCTGGTGGGTCCATTTGTCTTGGGCCGTGATCGGCTTCGTTCGTATCTACATCGTCCTGGACGGGCGGCCACGAGAGGCAAGACTGATCCAGGATCTCGTCGTCGCACTCGTCTATCTCGGGGTGCTGTTGTCCATCATGGCGTTTGTTTTCGGCGTGCCGATCGGAACGTTGCTGGCAACGTCTGGCGTCATCGCCATCATTCTCGGTCTTGCCCTACAGAGCACCTTGAGCGACGTATTTTCCGGCATCGCTCTCACACTGGGGCGCCCCTATGTCATCGGAGACTTCATTTACTTGAGCGATGGCACCGAGGGACGTGTTGTCGCCACCAACTGGCGCTCGACTTACCTTTTGACCGGCGCTCATAACATCGTGGTGCTGCCTAATAGCGTCCTGGCCAAGCTGGGGCTGACGAATGTCAGCCGGCCGGACGAGAACCATCAAATTGACCTGTCGATACGGGTTGCCCCGACACAAATGCCCCGAACCATAGTCGAGGTGATGCACACCGTGCTCGACAGCTGCAACCTCATCGTGAAGCAGCCGCCGCCAAACGTCGTGCTTGCCGGCATCGACGGCAGCGCCGTGACTGTCGAACTGCAATTTCGCGTCACCAGCCCGGCGCAACGAGGTGCAGCGCGAACCGAAGTCATCGACCTCGTATATCGTCATTGCAAGGCGAACGGCCTGCAGTTGGCGCTCCCCCCGGAAAGCCCACTTGCAGGAGACTACCTTCGAAGCGCGCCGCGTCCCCCGGCGCCCCCGGCGCAGAGCCTCATCGACGCCATTTCGATCTTCTCATTGTTGAGCCAGGAAGAGCGCGATGTCCTCGCCGCGTCTGCCAGCCGACGAACCTTTTCCCCGGGGGCCGAAATCGTCCGGGAAGGGGGCCGTCTCGCTAGCCTCATGATCGTTCGAGCAGGCATCATCGCAATGAAAAAGGGTGACGAGGAGGTGGCCCGGTTGGCCCCCGGAGACTTTTTCGGAGAACAGGGATCACTCGCCGGTATGGCAGAGCAACATGGGCTCTATGCGGTAACGCGGGTAACCGTCTATGAGATCGACCAGACTGCTTTTGCGCCGCTGCTGCGTGAACGGCCGGAACTCGCCGAAGAGCTGGCTGCCCATCTTGCCCATCGCGAAGGGCTCGGGGTGAATTCCGGGGTACCGACAATCCACAATGAGCGGCGCAGACTGGATTTGCTCAAAGGAATTCGGTCGATCTTTCGCGTGCACCGGGAACACCTGAACCCTTGAGGCTCGATCAAGGCGACCCCATCCCAACCGAAGCCTAAACTAGTCCAAATTGGTGTGTTTTTGACACCGCGGTCGGCACCCGCGCCGGCGTGCCCGGTCATGTTCGCTCTGCGGCAAGAGTCAGGCGGCCCATCCGATCGGCCCAAACCGGCGCGGTCGGTTCGGCAAACCTTCGTATAGATTTGGCAAACCTTCGTATATCTATTGTGCCCAATGCCCGTCGCATAGGATCGGCTTCGGTCACAATCAATGACGTCAACGAAGGAGAATTGCCATGCGAAGGCTCGCAAGTGGCTTGCTTTGCGCAGCGCTGATGGCTGTGCCTGCCGTAGCCGCGGATAAACCCCACAATGCCAAGGTCTCGATCGTATTCGACCATGTGCTCCCGAACGTACCCGGAAAAAGCGTGCGCGGCGTGCTCGTCGAATACGGTCCCGGCGGCTCCAATCCCTCGCACACGCACGCCAAAAGCGCCTTCATTTACGCCACCGTGATTGAAGGCAGCATCAAGAGCCAGGTCAACGATGGCCCGGTCAAGGTCTACAAGACCGGTGAAAACTGGATCGAGGTCTCCGGCGATCACCATAAGGTCAGCGCGAATGCGAGCAACACGAAGCCTGCGAAGATTCTTGCCGTCTTCGTCGTCGACACGACCGAGACGGAGCTGACGACCCCCGACAAGTAGCCGTTGCGGTGGGGTGACAGGAGGCGACGGCAGTGCCGCCTGCTACTGCCTCAATCTCAAAACCTGAGATGTCCTCGGTGGATATCCAGCCCTCAAGGAATAGAACCATGAAAATCGTCATCATCGGAGGCACGGGCCTCGTTGGAACGAAAGTTGCGGAGCGCCTGCGCAAGCAGGGACACGATGTAGTGCAGTCGTCCCCGTCGACCGGGGTCAACACACTCACAGGCGAGGGACTCGACGACGTACTTGCCGGCGCGAACGTCGTACTCGACGTCACCAACTCGCCGTCATTTGAGCCGAGCGCCGTTCTCTCGTTCTTCCAAACGTCAACAACAAACCTGCTCAAAGCAGAGCGCGCGGCAGGGGTCGGCCACCACGTCGCGCTTTCCATCGTTGGCATCGAGAGATCGCCCGAGAACGGTTACTTCCGGGCCAAGGTTGCTCAGGAAGACCTCATCAAGAAGGGTGGCATCCCATACACCATCGTCCGCTCCACCCAGTTCCTCGAATTCCTGGGCGGGATTGCCGATAGCGCGACCGTCGATGGGACAGTCCACGTTTCACACGGCGCGTTCCAGCCAATTGCTGCGGACGAGGTTGCAGGCTTCGTCGCTGAGGCCGCTGCAGGTGCTGCCGAGAACCGAACCATCGAAATCGCAGGGCCTGAGAAGAAGCCCCTGAGTGATTTCATTAAGGGCTATCTCACCGCTATCGGCGACAAGCGAACGGTCGTCGTCGATCCCCAGGCCAGGTACTTCGGTTCGCTAGTCGATGACCAGTCCTTGGTTCCTCTCGGACCAGCCAAGCTTGGCAAGCTGGACGTCAAAACGTGGTTTGCACAACGTCCCCAGGCAGCTGCCTGACCAGATACGGCCTGGCGGCACCCCGCCGCCGGGCCTGCGTTTTTGAACGCGGGAGAGTGCCAGGAGAAGGAAGATGGTCGAATTGCCTCGCCAGGATACCTTCGAGAAAACCGCCGAGACTGACAGAGGAACCACCGATGGGACCCCTGTCGATACGTTGAAGCCGACAGTGCCAGCGAAGTCGAACAGGAGCGTCTGGAAGAGACTATCTCTCGCCTTGGTGCTGTTTGCAGGCGCGGCGCTTGGTGTTCGATACGGCCACTACTATTGGACAGCCGGGCGCTTCATCGAGTCTACCGACAACGCCTACGTGAAGGCCGACTACACGACCGTCGCCCCCAAAGTGGCCGGCTATATCAAGGACGTGCGGGTCAGCGACAATGACACAGTCACAGCCGGTCAGGTTCTCGCAACAATCGATGACCGAGATTTCCAGATCGCTCTCAACTCGGCACGCGCAGATTTGCAAGGTGCGGAGGCCGCCATTGCCAACCTGGATGCGCAGATTGAACTTCAGGCATCCGTGATCGAGCAGGCGAGGGCCTCAGTCGATGTCTCGAAAGCGTCCTACAACTTTGCAAAATCGGATGCGGCGCGAAATGCGCGGCTGACATCAAATGGGTCCGGTACTCTGTCGCGCGCCGAACAGAGCCAGTCCATACTGGATCAGGCGTCTGCAGCGGTAGAGCGCGATCAGGCCGCGTTTGTTGCCGCACAGAACAAAGTGCGAGTCCTTAGGACACAGCGCGACCAGATCGTAGCCCAGCGAGATCGAGCCGAGGCGGCCGTCCAGCAGGCCAAACTCAACCTTTCCTACACGAGCATCGTTGCAGCAGTCGACGGAACCGTTGGTGCGCGGTCGATCCGTGTTGGCCAGTTCGTCTCGTCCGGCACCCAACTCATGGCGGTGGTTCCGCTCCATGCCGTGTATGTTGTCGCGAACTTCAAGGAAACCCAACTCACTTACGTTCGCCCCGGCCAAACCGTCGAGATAAGGGTCGACAGCTTTCCGGATCTTACGGTGAAGGGGCACGTCGACAGCATCTCGCCCGCCAGCGGCCTGGAATTCTCGCTGCTTCCACCCGACAACGCGACCGGAAACTTCACCAAGATCGTGCAGCGCATTCCGGTCAAGATCCTCATTGATGACGAGGGTATCGCCGGCAAGCTCCGGTCCGGAATGTCCGTGGAGCCTGAAGTGGATACCAAGGCCACCCGGATGTCGGAAGGAATATGAGGATCGGTGCTTCCATGGTCGTGATCGGCAGTCATTGGAAGCCCGAAGGAGTGAGGTCTCATGGCTACTCTTCTGATCCCTGCCAACAGCAATCAGCAGTTTGCGAAATCGGCCGAGCCCGCGCTGAGTGCCTTTCGGATGTGGTGCGCGGTGGTCGGCTCAACGCTCGGCGCGTTCATGGCCGTCCTGAACATCCAGATTGTCAATGCATCACTGGCAGACATCCAGGGGGCGATCGGGGCGGGGAAGGACGATGGAGGGTGGATATCGACCTCCTATCTGATCGCCGAGATTGTCGTTATTCCCCTCACGGGCTGGCTGGCGCGCGTCTTTTCTGTCCGCACCTATCTGCTAGTCAACGCCGCCCTGTTTCTGGTCTTCTCAGTTGCCTGTGCCTTTGCCGCTAATCTGCAACAGATGATCGTGCTGCGCGCGATCCAGGGCTTTGCCGGTGGCGTCCTCATCCCCATGGCATTCACCATCATCATCACGTTGTTGCCGAAACCGAAGCAACCGATCGGCCTCGCGCTGTTTGCGCTGTCGGCAACCTTTGCTCCCGCCATCGGACCGACGATCGGGGGCTACCTGACGGAGAACTACGGTTGGGAGTTCATCTTCTACGTCAATCTGGTTCCGGGATTGCTCATGATTGCGATGCTCTTCGTATCCTTGGAGCCCGCCCCGATGAATTTGGGTCTGCTTGCCAAGGGCGACTGGCCGGGCATCGTCACGATGGCCGTTGGATTGGCAGCCTTGCAGACGGTGCTCGAGGAAGGAAACAAGGAAGACTGGTTCGGGTCCGACTTCATCGTTCGGCTATCGGTCATTGCCGTGGTGTCGCTTACGCTGTTTCTCATCATCGAGATAAAGTCGGCTCACCCGCTTCTGAACCTGCGGCTTCTCCTGCGCCGCAATTTCGGTTTCGGTGTCGTTGCCAATTTTCTGCTGGGAATGGCACTCTACGGTTCGGCCTTCATTCTGCCGATCTATCTCTCACGGGTTCAAGGATACAATTCGGAGCAGATCGGGGTCGTTCTTGCCTGGACGGGCATACCTCAGCTTCTGCTCATCCCGCTTGTACCGCGGATGATGAAGGTCTTCGACGTCCGTTTGCTGATCGTCGTCGGATTCAGTCTCTTTGCGGCCTCGAACTTCATGAATGTCTATATGACCGCTGATTACGGGAGCGACCAGCTTTTCTGGCCGAATGTCGTGCGTGCGGTCGGACAGGCGCTCGTCTTCACGCCGCTTTCGGCGATTGCAACAGCGGGTATCGAAGAGCAGAACGCCGGATCGGCGTCTGCGCTGTTCAACATGATGCGCAATCTCGGCGGCGCTGTCGGAATTGCTTCCCTGCAGACTTTCCTGACGAAGAGGGAGCAATTTCACTCCAACATTCTGACCAATGCGGTCAGCGCCTTTGAGGAGGCGACTCGTGATCGTGTCGCGCAGTTGACGGCCTATTTCATGAGCCACGGCGTCAGCGACCAAGCAATGGCGACACACAAGGCCGTTGTCGCGATCGCGCTCAGAATCAGGAAACAGGCCAACATCATGGCCTTCAGCGATACTTTCTTCCTGTTGGGGGTGGCGCTCGTCGTGGCCTTGCTTGCCTCGCTCCTGCTGAAGAAGCCCGGCCAGCTCTCCGAGGGTGGGGCGCACTGACTGCTACAGCCGACTGTGCAAGCTTGGAGCAAGCTGAAGTTGCAACTTATCTTCCACATCACTTTGATATGGGGGAATGAAAAACGTGCGAGTAAATTCTGATAGTTCGATCTACAGCCTCATGATGCCAACGTCTCGTAAAGCGCCGTCTGTTTCCGACGAGAAGCTGCAAGTTGTGTCGGCGCCCAAGGCCCCGGCCGTTCGTTCGGACGATCAGCTCATCGATGATTTTTACGCGCGCCTGACCAAACAGCAGCTCGATTGGGCCGACAGCAACAAGGACAGCACTGTCACTAAGAGCGAGTACATGGATTCACAGGCACGCCTTGCGAAGATCGACAATCGTGTGTTCGATCCTGCAACCGCCGAGCAGCATTGGAACAAGCTCGATCCCACCGGCAAAGGATGGCTCGACGAAAGCGAGTTGCGCGAAGGTTACGAGAACCTCCTACCGGTCAGTGTCGGACATCTGGATGCGAACTACGCCGAGCGTCTCCGCACGAGGCAGGGGTAGAGTCCATCGAGACCGCGAATTTCCCGTGATCTCTCACGCGACATCTTGCACGGACATGCTCGTGAACAGCCACTCGTGGAAAGAAAGCGTGCCCGTGGCGATCATGCGAGAGGGTAGAAGGCCGTCCTTCGAGAGGGCAACGCCGAAATAGCGGGCAGCAGGGTCGAGGACGACCGGACGGGAATCTTCCGCGGCGGTAAGAAGCTCGTGCGCGATTTCCACCAATTCAAAAGCTTCGGTGCCGCCGATCTCAACAATTGAGTTCGGTGGCTTCGCGATCGCCAATTTGGCAATCGCGCCAGCCGCTTCGTCGGCCGCTATGGGTTGGACACGAACAGAAGGTACTCGCAGCGTTTCGTCCACGGCACTTGCATCGACAATCCCATTGAAGAACTCGAACATCTGCGTCGAGCGGACAATCGTGAACGGCAACCCGGAGGCTCGTATCAGGTTTTCCTGCACCAGCTTTGCGCGGAAATAGTCGTTCTCCACCAGTCGATCGACAGCGACAACCGACAGCGCAAGGTAGTGTCTCACTCCGGAAGCTTTCGCGGCGGACAGAAGGTTGCCGCTTGTCCTCCTGAAGAAGTCGAGTGCGTCTGTCTCTCCGAATGATCCGGTATTCGTCACGTCAATGACCGCATCTGCTCCGGACAGTGCACGTTCCACGCCTTCACCCGTGTAGGCGTTGACGCCTGTGGTCGTAGAGGCTCTTGTGATGTCGAATCCATCGCGTTCGAGGATGCGAACGATCTTGGATCCCATCATGCCGCTTGCGCCGATAACCGCGATCTTCATCTCATGCTCCCCGTAGACTGTTGTCTCATTCCATCCGTCTCGATTGCGGGCTGCTGTCAGATTCGGTTGTTGAACGAAGAAGGTCAATGCAAACCAAGGTTTAGGGTGATTGCGACTCCCTAGGTCACCCCTCGGAGACGTAAACCAAGGTTTACCATCCCAGGATCTCTAACCCGTGATAAGTTGGCGGTGAGCACAATTCCGCGAGCGGCGAACCCATCACGGGAGGGGCGAGCGGGAACCGGCCCTTCAACATCGGGAGTGCGATTGGTGAGCGTTCGCCTTTTAGTCGAGGTGAGATCATGGAAAGCCTGGCAACGAAGGCGGGTTTATCCGCCGAACCTATCGTTCACGTCATCGACGACGACAAGGAGATCCGGGAGTCTCTGCTCGATCTCTTCATGATCACGAACAGGCGCGCCTCTGCCTACTCCAGCGGTCCCGATTTCCTTAAGACTGTTGACACGACCGCGCCCGGCTGTGTCGTGGTCGACCTTCGAATGCCCGAAGGCAGCGGCTTGGATGTCCAAAGCCAACTCATCACCATGGGAAGCAGGATGCCCGTGATATTTCTGACCGGCCACGCGGACGTTCGGGCGAGCGTCAGAGCCATGAAGGCGGGAGCCACCGATTTCATCATGAAGCCATTCGTCAACCGGGATCTACTCGATGCCGTGGATCACGCAATTCAACTGGATGGCGAAAGACGAAAGATTGAAGCCGAACAGGCTCATGTCCGGTCACTGGTCGACACGCTGACCCCGCGAGAGCATGAGGTCATGCTTGCCGTTGTCAGTGGGCTTATGAACAAACAGATCGCCTTTGAACTCGGGATCAGCGAGATGACTGTGAAGCTCCATCGGATGAGCGTGATGCGAAAGATGCAGGCTCGCTCTCTTGCCGACCTTGTTCGCAAAGTCGAGAAGCTCCAGACCCGTTGATCCGGCGGGTACGAAACGACGACGCCGGAACACCCGTCAGCCTCCAGCGCAGAATACTAATGGCTGAGATATTCGAACTGCCGAACCAACTCCGCCAGGGACGCCGCCCGCATCTTTTTCATGGCACGCCCACGATGGAGCTTCACCATGATCTCGCTGATGCCGAGTTCAAAGGCGATCTGCTTGTTCATCAACCCGCTCACGACGAGTCCGATGATCTGGACTTCGCGTGGGGTGAGGGTGGCAGCCCGCTCCAGTATTTCTTTGCGATACGCTCGCTGGGTCTGCCGCTCCCGATCGATGGTGAACGCCGTTTTGATCGCCTCGACAACCTCGTGTCGCTGCAACGGTTTTGGCAGAAAGTCCACAGCGCCTGCCTTCATGGCATTGACGCTCGTTGTCACGTCCCCGTGTGCCGTCATGAAGACCACGGGAAGGTCGTATCCACGTGTCTTCAGTTCCTTCTGGAATTCGATACCATTCAGATCGGGCAGTCGCACGTCGAGCAGAATGCAGCCGCCTGCATCCTGCGAGGCGTGGCTGAAGAAATCGAGGGCCGCATCGAAGCCCAAGGCGCGAATTCCAAGCGACTCGAGCTGATCTATAAGTGAAATGCGAAATTGCTCGTCGTCTTCCACCACGTGGACGGTCTGCTGAACCAGAGGTTCGCCTGTCTGCATATTAGGAGCATTGGCCATGAACGTCCCCCGGACAGCTCATTTGCTCATGGCATATTAGCGATCGCAATTTTCGCAGGCAAGTAAGCGAACGTTGCATGACGAAGCTCCGAACGCTTTCTGCACCGTGGCCTTGTTGGTCGGCTATCCGCTTGGAAACGGGAGGAACCGGAAATAGCAACAGGCCTGAACCTTCTGTTATAGTGGGACGATGGACAGTTTCGAGTGCGGGATATGGAGCGGAATGGGGCAAGAGGCTGGCCTACAAATACGACGCCGATCGGCAACGTTTCCTTGACGGACTGCGCTGCGCCGGCCTCCCAGAATAGCATTTTGAGTAGGTGTTTCGTGCATTTAGGCGCCGCAGCCTCAGTTCTGCTCGTTCCAATATCTTTGCCAGAGGTCGAGCCTGGGCTTCAGCGGATCGGGCCCTACGATCGCGCCGTCGTTGGTGAAGTTGATGAGTTTGTCGGTATTGGGGTCGTAGATGGGCCAATACGGCCGTGAGCCACCATTGGGATCGCCCTTTCTTGCAAAATCGACCCAATAGCCACTCGCAAGTGCGGCCATGGCCCAGTCGGCAGGCGTAACCTTGTCTTTCACCAATGCGGCTGGGATGTCGAACATATACGGAATCTCGAGACCGTGCGGAGTGCCTTTCCATTTCGGATCATCGCGCAGCGCCTCGGCGACATAGGAGAAGCGATACCACCAGGTCGGCTGACCTGCTCGGATCATCTCATCAGCAAGGTGGCGAGACGGCTCGACAAGCGTCTTGTCTGCGAAAACCTGCTGTCTGAGCTCTTCGAGCGTCTCTCGGTTGCCGGGATCATAAAGCGCGCGGGCCTCTGCAGCAGCCTTCCCGAATATCTGGAACAGGTCGTCTTTCGTCGCAGCCTGGCCGATACCAAGATCACGACTATTCGCTCCGACAATGACGGGCACTGGCGCTTGACGTCCTGCTGCGAAGGCCGCCTCGGGCGTTTCGAGCAAAAACCGTCCATCAAGGATAGGTCCTGAAATGCCGATGACCGGCTTGCCTGTCAACATTCCCGCCAGCGCCTCTGGTGCCGATGCACCCTCGGTCAGCTTTTCAGCAGGCAGCGCCCGGAGCGCTGCGAGAGCGCCGGAATCCGTGCCAGTGATTCCGAGAGAGTCGGCAAAGTCCAACGCGGCTTTCTCCGCTTGCTTCAACGATGACAGCGGCAAGCTCTGCGCACGCGCCGTGGGAGCGCCCGGCGACTGCAAAATGGCTGCCTGGAAGAGCCCTCGCGACAAAGGCGACACCATATGAGCCATCACCGAGCCGCCGCCTGCTGACTCTCCGAATATGGTCACCCTCTTCGGATCGCCGCCGAAGGCCTTGATGTTCTGTTGCACCCATTTCAACGCTGCAAGCTGGTCCATGTAACCATAGTTACCGACCGGTTCATCAGGAGATTCCTCTATGAGCCCAGGATGAGCGAAGAAACCCAACCGTCCCAGGCGGTAGTTCAAGCTGACGAACACAACTCTCTGCGCGGCGAGCTGGTCGCCGGGATACTGAAGGGTATTCCCGTGTACAAGAGCGCCGCCGTGTATCCAAACCATAACCGGAAGCGGTGTCCTGGAACGTTTGACTGGTGTCCAGATGTTGAGAGTCAAACAGTCCTCGGACTTTGGCAAATCATCGGCCTGCACGCATGAGGGACTGAAGCTCCGCGCTTCCCTGACGCCATTCCATTTCGACACCGGCGTTGGATTGCGCCATCGCAGATTACCAACAGGCGGAGCGGCGTAGGGTATGCCTTTGAAGCTAATGACCGTGCCTGTCGTCTCACCTCGCAGCATTCCGCTGTCGATTTGAACGGTATCGTCTGCAGCATCCGTTCTTGGCGCAAAGATCGTCTGACACGCTGCGACCGCCAAAACGAGCAAGAATTTGCTACTGCGGTCTACGGGCACCATCCCCTCCAATCACCAGATTCTGACGGTCTGCAGGTAAAAATACTCCCCTCTGGCGACATCAAAAAGCGTTCATCCGCTCACGACAAATGCTGTGCGTAACGCACCCATTTCGCGTGCGTCGTGTCTGCGTGCATCTGATCGCGGACGCTTCACCTCAAACATGATGCTTGAAATATTGTACCTCGCGCTCGTGCTTCTCAGCCGCTTCGCGTGATTTGAACGTGCCGAGATTTTTGCGCTTGTGGGTCTTTGGATCGACCTTGCGTGAATAGAGCCGATACTCGCCGGATTTCAGCCTACGGATCATGACAGCCTCCTTCGTGGTAGTCCGTAAATTCCCAAAGGACTTGAAGGTTCCCGCTTGCTGCGGTGGCATGAGATGTCCCGCTTGCCGGCGTAACTCACACGTTGGGCGGGTGCGCGCGACCAGCGGCAACAGGAGATTACTCTTTTCTTCAAACACTCGTGATCGGAACGCCACTCGGTTGGACTGAACCCTAAAGCGGGCGTAAAAAGCAGTGCGAGCAACTACAGTGCCGCTCAGGGGAGAGCAAACGATGGCGCCGGGCCTTGCTACAGCTGCTAATTCGCCCATAGGAGCCGCCAGGACCGTCGAGAAACTGTCAGGCAATGGCTGGGCTCTGGATGCCAGCGGGAGGTGGATCTATCTGTCCCATGATCTGCAGCTCGCGCTCGCGAAGACCCCGGAAGACCTAAATGCGTGGTGGAGTGAAGGAGAGGGGGCCTGGAAGCAACTGGTTCACCCCGACGACTACGAACGTGTTGCCGGGGCGTGGCGGCATTGCCTTCGGTCAGGGTATCCGTTTGATAGTGAATTCCGCATCAGACGCAGGACCGGCTTTGGTTGGGTACGAAGCTCCGGTCGATCCATCCTGGACGACTCTGGCGACATTGTCGGCTGGTACGGAACCTCGCTCGATATCGATAGCGACCGAAAAACTGTCGACGCCTTGCATGACCGGGAGCTCGAACTCTCGCTGTTGGTAGATTCCGTACCGAGCCACCTTTGGCGGCTGACGCCCGAGGGAGAACCGAGCTTCTTCAACAAGAGAATGATCGACTATCTCGGCCGGGACGTCAGAGATATCCACATACCTGGCCTCAGCCGACTGGACGCCATGATCGAGATGGCAATTCATCCGGAAGATGCGGAAGAGTTCGGCGGCGCGCTCAATCAGAGTTTGGTAACGGGCGAGAGCTTCTTCATGAGGTATCGCCTGCGTCGCCATGACGGCGTTTACAGGTGGATGTCCAGTCGTGCGGAATCGGTGCGAGACCACGATGGCCGCATCGTCCAATGGTACGGCCTCTGCCACGACGTCAACGATCAGGTTGCCACTGAGGAGGCGCTCCGGCGAAGCGAGTGGCACCTGCAACGCTTGATCGATGCCTTGCCGGTCCACATCTGCAGTTGGACAGCCGCGGGAGAGCTTTCCTACGTAAGCAAGCGCTTTCTCGAAGAAGCCGGATTGTCGAAGGCGAGCTTTTCGGAGTTCGCGAAGGCCGCGCTGGACTTGATCCATCCGGACGACGTCGCGCAGGTTCGAGGTCAGGCTCTCCAATGCATTCAGAAGGGCGACGCATTCTCAATGAGATATCGCCGACGACGGAAAGACGGAATTTTTCGTTGGACGGCCGACAGGTTCGAGCCCCTGCGCGGTACTAACGGCACTATTGTTGAATGGTATGGCCTTTCAGTTGATGTCGATGAGGAGATGCGGATTCAACAGTCGCTGCGGGAGAGCGAGCACTCTCTTCATCAGCTGGTGGAGACACTGCCGGCACTCATCTACTGCCTGGCCCCTGATGGCAGGCCGATCTATCGCAGCCAGAAGCTGAGCGAATATCTGGGCTTCAGGATTGAGGAAGATGCAGAAACCGGCAAGAGCCTCCACGCCACCTTGGAAGCGATCATCCATCCCGAGGACCTCCCCGCCGTTAAGAGAAAATACAGCCAGTCGCTGCCGACAGGAAAGCCCTACGCGATGAGGCACCGAATGCGACGGTTCGACGGAGAATATCGCTGGATGGAGACCCGGGCACTGGCGATGTACAATGCGGAAGGTGAAATCGTTCAATGGAATGGCGTGTGCCTCGACATCGACGATTGGCTTCGTGCGCAGGAGGAACTGCGACTAGCCCAGAGGAACCTTGCCAGGGCCAGCCAGGCGGCCAGCCTCGCTGAGCTCACCGCATCGATCGCGCACGAGATAGGTCAACCGCTCGCGGCCATGATCTCCAGTTCCGACGCGTGCCAGCAGTGGCTGAACGCAGAGCCACCGAATATGGAGCGAGCCCAGAAGGCGCTGGATCGTGTTGTGCGAAGTGCGAATACCGCGACGGATGTCGTGAACCGCATTCGGGCGCTTTTCAAGCATTCCGACGACTCACGTCGTGTCAACGCATTTGGTAACGTGGTTACCGAAGCGCGCGACCTGATGGCAGAAGAGGCACTGAGACGAGGCGTCCGGATAAACTCGCGTATCGACAGCGATCTTCCGCCCCTGTTCTTCGATCACATTCAAATCCAGCAGGTCCTCGTCAATCTTATCCGGAATGCGATGGAAGCGATGGATGCGGCTCCAGATCGCCGCCTCCTGCAGCTGCGCGTGCGCCGTGATGAAGACTGGGTTCACACGGAGGTCGCCGACAATGGTCCGGGCATCGACAATCCTGACCGCATTTTCGAGCCGTTTTTTACGACAAAGGGGCAGGGGATGGGCATGGGGCTGGCAATCTGCAGGTCGATTCTCGAATCTCATGGCGGGAGAATCTGGGTTGAGAAAAATGATCCGAATGGCGCAAAATTCGTCTTCTCGCTACCGGTGAAAGCCGAGGCGGCCCGGGCGTCATAGCCTTCCCAATGGGTTCCGATCGGTCAGACCGTGACTGCGGCTTCAATGGCTGAGCGGAGTTCGCCACCGGCAAATGGTTTGAAAAGACAGGTACCGGTGCGTTTTGCTTCTTTAATAAGCGCATCCTGAGCATGACCGGTCATGAACACAACAGGTATGGTGATGTTCCGCCGTCGTAGCTCATTGCTGAGGTCGATGCCACTCATGCCAGGCATCGAAATATCGAGGACAAGACACTTCGTATCTGGGATTCGGGGGAATGCGAGGAATTCGGCAGCCGATGCGAATGTCACCACGGAATAGCCAGACACCTCCAGCAGATCGAGCAGCGAGTCCCTCACTGCTTCGTCGTCATCTATGATCGCAATTAGCGTCGGATGCATGTTCATCGTTTTCTGATCAGCACAAACCTGGTGGTTGCTTGCCGGACGTGACTTCCTTCCGGCTGTCCATGTCGTTTTGTCGAAGGATGAATGAGAAAGTGGTGCGCCGGTTCAGGTGCGATGCCGTGCGCCCGTTCAACGGGTCTGCGGCGCAACCCGATCCGCTCAAGAACTTGTGCTCCCTCGGTAGCCGCCCGTCCGGATTTGGTGCGGCCCAGACGGCCAAGGCACCATTCACGGCGCTTGCCCGGCGGCAAACGCGTTGGCTATCTACCGGCAGCAGGTCAACGAGGACGTCAATCGATCCTAAATGCGAGCAGGCTGAATCTCTGATGCTATCCAGGTCCAGCTGAACAGGATCGTTGTTTCGGTCAGAGGTCAGTTCTGTTGTGGATGACATAGCTTCTCACGCTCTCGATGAGGTCGTATCATGAGCCTGAGGATACAACTCCCGTAAGGTTATGCGGACAGCGCGAAGGCAAAGAGCCTTTTGGCAACCCTTTTTTGAAAGCACGTGCTTTTTCCGGACTTAGATTACGCCGATAGGTAGGCGCTCGCATCCCCAACACAAGTATATCTTGAGGGTCTGCTGCATTCAGCCGTGACGATCGCATCGCGCCACGAGTGCGCTCCTTTGCGCGATCTTTTGATGATCCCGCGAATCGCCGAGGACATGTCGTCAGCAGGGCGGCTGCTCGCCCGAATCAAGTAGGGGAAGGCCAGAACCGGCAGTCGCTGCAAAGATGGGAGCCGAGCTTGCCACAGCAGGGGCAACAGCCGATATCGACTGACTCCGTTGGAAACAGAGCCTCATGGCCTACCGGGTGGCATCGTCGCAAATCTATGCAAAGATTGTGATGAGCTTTAAACGCTGGGCCGCAAATGCGCCTCAGCAGGTTCAATGCTATCAATCCCATCGGGATTGAATGGTGCGGTCGAGAAGACTCGAACTTCCACGGGTTGCCCCACAGCGACCTCAACGCTGCGCGTCTACCAATTCCGCCACGACCGCATCGTGGTAGGTGCCGATTTGTGCCGGCGGGGCAGCATGTAGCAAAAGCATTTCGGGTACACAAGGGCGATATGACAGATTTTTTCAAAAGAAATCACAGCATTTGAATCGTCCTCAAAACGGGACCATATAGGCCTTCGCAGCGCTGCCTCCGCAGCCGCAGCACAAGGAATGGCCATGCTACGCACAGATCTTGAATTCTCCATGATGCCCCGAGAAGGCTCGCGGCCGGTCCGATGGCGGATCGCCGACGGCCTCGTGCCCTATGAGGAGGCTGTGGAAAACATGGAGCGCGAGGTCGCGGCGATCGCAGACGGCGGCGACGAGCTCGTCTGGCTCGTGGAGCACCCGCCTCTCTACACGGCGGGAACGAGCGCGGATGCCAAAGACCTGGTCCAGCCCGACCGGTTCCCTGTCTTCGCAACGGGACGCGGTGGCGAATATACCTATCACGGGCCGGGCCAGCGTGTTGCTTACGTGATGCTGGACCTGAAGCGCAGGCGTCAGGACGTGCGTGCCTTTGTTGCCGCGCTCGAGGAAGTCGTCATTCGCACGCTCGATTCGATGAACGTGCGCGGCGAACGGCGCGAGGACCGCGTCGGTGTCTGGGTTCGCAGGCCTGACAAGGCGGCTCTACCCGACGGCACGATGGCAGAAGACAAGATTGCGGCACTGGGGATCCGGCTGCGGAAATGGGTGACCTTTCATGGACTGTCGCTGAACGTCGAACCCGATCTCGATCACTTCAGCGGAATCGTTCCATGCGGGATTTCCGCCCATGGCGTCACGAGTCTGGTCGACCTCGGCCTGCCGGTCATGATGACTGATGTCGACATCCGGCTTCGACAGGCATTCGAATCGGTTTTTGGTGAAACAGTCACCGAGGGGTGACGCAAAGAAGAAAGGGCCGGATGACCGGCCCTCGGCAATCGATTGCTATTTGTCGCCGATGTCGCGGCAGGCATCGGTATGTGACGCTCCGCTATCGCCGCCAGCCGTATGCACCCCGGAGTTCGTCCTCATGTAGTCGCAGTCGGGCAGGCGCCTGACGCTTCCCGTTGTCATCCTGTCGACGGGAGCCGACATCCGGGCTGGCGCAAATCCGTCGCTGTCATTCGTGTAGTCGTTGGAATATTCCGGTGCCTTGCGGTTTGCGTAGTGAATTGGCTTTTTCGCCGTCATCTGGACGGGCGCAAACCCGTCGCTGTCGTTGCTGTAGTCGTTCGAGTACTGTTGGGCAAAGGCTGCACTTCCTAGGCCGAGGCTGAGGACAAGAACGGAAGCGGCGGCCGCAAATCTGAAACGCATGGGATAACTCCTCAATTCATCGTTGCATTGACAACGACACCAAACCCTCGGCAGGAGTTAGTTCGCGCTCAAATTGCGGCAAGAATGCGGGCAAAAAATCACGCGAACGGTGCCGTTTTATCAAATGAAATCACAGATCCGCGACCGAAATTGACCGTTTCGTGATGGAACATTCTCCCTCATTCTGAAAGCGCGCGCTTCCGCATTTACACAACCAAAAGCAGATTGATTGTGCACCCAGCCGGGGCTACTTCCGTAACTTCTCCCACCGTTTGACCAGCCGCTCACGCTTGAGCCTGGAAAGGCGCTGTATCCAAAAGATGCCGTCGAGCTGGTCAATTTCGTGCTGGATGCAGACGGCGAGGAAGCCCTCCGCTTCCTCCTCGTGAACGACGCCCGTCAGATCACGGTATCGAACACGAATTGCCTTTGGCCGGACGACCTCATCAGTCATACCGGGCATGGAGACGCTCCCTTCGACATGGCGAATCGTGTCGTCTGACACTGACACAATCTCCGGATTGACGTAGTGGCGCACGCCTTCGTTTCGGCCAGGCTCAATGACGGCCACCCGCAGAAAGACGCCGATGTGGGCAGCAGTGATACCGACACCTGGCGCCGCCCGCATCGTATCCAGCAAATCGTCCGCGAGGTCGCGCAGCCTCTGGTCAAAGATTTCGACGGGTTCGCAAACGGTTTTCAGGCCAATGTCGGGAAAGCGCAATATGGGTCGGACAGCCACTGGCAAAGTTCCTGTTTTGAGATGCGCGGAAACTATCGCTGCGCACGCGCATTGTCATCCACGCGAGGCGTTTGCGGCTGGACGGACTTCAAGCTTTGAGCTAGCACGAAGCTATATAATTCGGCGCTTAGTCATTGAACTTCAAACGGGATGCGAGGGCGGCAACCATGACGAACGACGCAGAAGAGCTCGTCCGCCCGCGTCCAGACAGCGGCGACGCCGACATCTATGATGAAAATGGCAACGTCCGAGGTGATTTCCTGGCGCTGGTCGGTGCCGCGATTGCCGATCGCGATACGATCTTCCTGCGCCAGCACGTCGCCCGCCTGCATGAATCCGAAATAGGCGACCTTCTCGAATCGCTGCAGCCGGACCAGCGGCTAGCACTTGTTCGCCTCCTCGGCGACGAATTCGACATGACGGCGCTGACCGAGGTCGATGAAACGATTCGCCGCGAGATCGTCGACCAGATGCCGAACGAGCAGATCGCCGCAGCGATCGGCGAACTCGATTCGGACGATGCCGTTTACATTCTCGAGGACCTCGACACCGAGGATCGCGAAGAAATCCTCGCGCAGCTGCCATTTACCGAACGTGTGAGGCTGCGGCGCGCGCTCGACTATCCGGAAAGCTCGGCCGGCCGTCGTATGCAGACGGAGTTCGTCGCGGTCCCGCCGTTCTGGACGGTCGGGCAGACGATCGACTACATGCGCGACGAGGAAGACCTGCCATACTCGTTCTCGCAGATCTTTGTCATCGACCCGACATTCAAGCTATTGGGCGCCGTCGATCTGGACAAGATCCTGCGTACGAAGCGGCAGACCAAGATCGAATCCATCATGCGGGAGACGAATCATCCGATCCCCGCGGAGATGGACCAGGAAGAGGCCGCCCAGCTTTTCGAACAGTACGACCTTCTCTCCGCCGCCGTCGTCGACGAGAACGACAGGCTGGTCGGAGTGCTTACGATCGATGATGTGGTCGACGTCATTCACGAGGAAGCCGACGAAGACATCAAGCGTCTGGGCGGTGTCGGCGACGAAGAGCTGTCGGACAATGTTTTCTCAACCGTCCGCTCTCGCTTTCTCTGGCTCGTGATCAACCTCGGAACGGCCTTGCTGTCTGCAAGCGTCATCGGGTTGTTCGACGAATCGATCGAGAAGATGATTGCGCTCGCGGTGCTGATGCCGATCGTGGCATCCATGGGCGGCAATGCGGGCACGCAGACGATGACGGTTACCGTCCGCGCGTTGGCGACCGGCGACATCGACATCTACAACGCCGGCCGCATCATCCGCAGAGAGGCGGGGGTCGGCGTCGCCAATGGCGCGCTGTTCTCCGTCATCATGGGGGCCATCGCCGCCACCTGGTTTCACGACTACCAACTGGGCTTCGTGATCGGCGCAGCGATGATCATCAACCTGTTTGCTGCCGCCCTTGCCGGAATTCTGCTGCCATTGCTCCTGCATAAGATCGGAGCCGACCCAGCCATTGCGTCGTCAGTTTTTGTCACGACCGTAACCGATTGTACGGGCTTTTTTGCCTTTCTCGGTATCGCTACATGGTGGTTCGGGATTTAGCCGGCTCGAATTTCCGCGCAGAAATTGACTATTACGTAAAAGTCAATATTATTGGCACCCTTAATGGTGGGGAGCCCATGCCGGTCAGCAAGTACTATAGCATAACCGAATTGACGCGCGAGTTTGGAGTATCGACGCGTACGCTGAGGTTCTACGAAGACGAAGGATTGATCCATCCAGAGCGGCGCGGACGCACACGGTTGTTCCGTCCGGCAGACCGCCGCCTGATCCAGGAAATCCTGCGTGGCCGGCGCATCGGTTTCACCATTGCGGAAATCCGCGAGATCATTCAGGTCTACAAGGAGCCGCCGGGCGAGTTGGGCCAGCTGAAGCTCCTGATGAAGCGCGTCGACGAGAAGCGCGAAGACCTGCGCCAGAAGCGCAAAGACATCGACGACACGTTGGCCGAGCTCGACAATATCGAAGAGGCATGCCTCGGTCGTCTGGCCGATATCGGCGTCGGGACCTGATTATTGCGTGTTGGCGCTGCACTCGCTCGCCAACGCCATGATCCGCCCGTCATCCGGCTTGACGGCGCCAGACTGGAATTCCGTGAAGAGCTTTTGGGTCTGCAGCGCGTCAAGGGTGCACCGGCAGAAGCTACGGCATAGCGCTTCGCCTTCCTGCATCATGCAGGAGGCATTGCATTGCCTCAGGTAGGTTTCGACCGGGTCCGGCTTAGCGGGCGGAATGATCACGGAAAGTCCGTAGGCAACTGCGATCAGCACCGGCTGATGAATGAGGTAAAAGGCGAGGCTATGACGACCCGCCCTTGCCGGCAGGCTTGAGCCGGTGCCAAGCTTTGCAAGCCTCTCGAGCAATCCCGTCCTCATGGCAATCAGAGTTGTCGTCATGCCGAGCAGGAAGGGCACCGCCCAGGGGAAGATCGGGACATAGTCGTTCGATCGTTGCGGCAGCTCCGCCAAGCCGATCCAGGCAAGGTAGCGCGGATTGAAGATCGGTGAGCGCAATAGATCCGGCGTCACCCATGTATCCACGACCCATGCCGCAGCGATTGCAGCGGTCGCGGCGATGGTAACAGGCAAGGGCAGACGCAGGAAGACAAGGCCCAGGAGGCTGAGGACCGCGATGCAATGGAGAATGCCGAAAAATATCCATTCGCCGGGGAAAACAAAGCGCGTCACCACTGAGATCGCGAGCGCTGCGGCAGCGATCATCGCAAACCGCTTCCAGAACGAGCGCCAGCGGATCTCCGGCGTGTTTGCGAGGACCAGGCTGACGCCGACAATGAACAGGAAGGTCGATGCGATGGCGCGGGCATAGAGCTTCAGCCAGCCGGTTTCAGCCGTACCTGGGGCGAGGTAGCCCATGAACTCCATATCCCAGGTGAAATGATAGGTCGCCATCGCCAGCAGGGCGACACCGCGCGCTGTGTCCAGCAAGCCAATGCGAGGCGGCTTAACGCTCGTATGTGTTTCCGTCGCCAGGGCGGTCATTCACAATCTCTCGGATGAGTCGTTGCCATCGTTCGACGGCTTGGCGCGGGGAATAGCAGAAAGGTGGAGATTTGATGGCGGCTGGGCATCCATGATCGCCAGCCGCGCTTCAGAGAAGAACTGCCGCCTTGTCAGGACCACTATCACAATCGACGTCGTCAGCATGAAAACATAGGGATTGATGAACCAACCGAGATAACCGATCGAGAGGAAGATGGCGCGCAGCCCCTCGTTGAAATGACCCGCGGCAATGATGTTCATGCGGATGACGCGTTCCGCCGCCCGCTCGGCGGCAATCACATCGTGTTCGCTGTCGCGCATCATCGGGATTGAGCCGAAGAGGATGGTGCAGTAGTTGAAGAGGCGATACGACCAGCCGAATTTGAAAAAGGCGTATCCGAAAAGCGCCGCGAGGCCGCCGACCTTCATTTCAAAGACGGCATGCCCGCTGTGAAAGACGAATGGCAGGTCGGCAAAGACGGCGTCGACTTTCTCAGTTGCCCCCAGCAGAGCAAAGCAGCTGCCGATGGCGAAAATCGACGTCGAGGCAAAAAATGCGGTGCCGTTCTGCAGGCCGGCCATGATCTGAGTGTCGATCATCTTCAAATCGCGGCGCAGCGAATTGTAGATCCACTCGCGCCGGCGTTCCCGCATGGCGTGGGTGAGGCTGGTTCTGCCGAAGAAACTCGAGCTTTGCAGCAGGCGCGCGTAGCCGAACCAGATCGCTGCAAAGAACACCAGTGCAATGTAATCCGCTGTCGTCATCATTATATTGAATCAGGCTCCCGTCGCCGCGTCACTCTACAGATGCGGGCGCACGCCGCAATGACTGGCAAGTCGCAGCGCTTCGTTTTACAGATGTCGCACGCGTGAAATGCCATGTCGGTCCATCGCCGGGATCGCGGGAGCCGGTAGCGTAGGTTTGCGCAGCAACTTTACAGGACGCAGTCATGTTCCTTTCCGTTTTCGACGTCTTCAAGATCGGTGTCGGGCCCTCCAGTTCACACACGATGGGTCCGATGACTGCAGCCAATCGATTCCTCGATCTGATCCTGTCAAACGACTGGCCGCGCCCGACTTCTGGCGCCCAGGTCGCGTCGATAAAGGTCAGCCTGCACGGCTCACTGGCGCATACAGGGATCGGGCACGGGACGGGCAGGGCGGTCATCCTCGGCCTGATGGGCGAGCAGCCTGACAGCGTCGATCCGGACAAGATGGACGGAATCATCAGCCAGGTGGAGCGCTCCGGTCGCATCTCGCCGCCCGGGCATCCGAGCTACGGCTTCCAGCCGAAGACCGACCTGGTCTTCGACAAGAAGCAGCCGTTGCCGGGCCACGCCAACGGCATGTCGCTTTCCGCCTTCGACAAGGACGGGCGGATGCTGGTCAAGCGCATCTATTATTCAGTCGGCGGCGGCTTCGTCGTCACCGACACTGAACTCGAGCAGATGCGTGCAAAGAAGAAGACGCCGTCCGATTCGCTCAAGGTTCCGTATCCTTTCTCCTCGGCCAAGCAGATGCTCGACATGGCCGCGCGCTCCGGCCTCTCTATCGCGCAGATGAAGCGCGCCAACGAGGAAACGCAGCGTAGCCGCGAGGAACTGGACGCCGGTCTTGATCGCATCTGGGAAGCAATGCGCTCCTGCATCGAACGCGGGCTCAAGGTCGATGGCATCATGCCGGGCGGGCTGAATGTTCGCCGCCGCGCCCGCGCGATTCATGACAAGCTGCAGGAGGAATGGCGCAGCAACCGCATCAACCCGCTGCTCGCGAACGACTGGCTGAGCGTCTACGCCATGGCCGTCAACGAGGAGAATGCTGCTGGCGGGCGCGTCGTGACCGCTCCGACGAATGGCGCCGCAGGCGTCATCCCGGCGACGATCCGCTATTACGAGCATTTCCACGACGATTGGGACCAGAACGGTATTCGCGACTATCTGCTGACTGCTGCGGCGGTTGGTGGGATCATCAAGCACAATGCCTCGATTTCCGGAGCAGAGGTCGGCTGTCAGGGCGAGGTGGGCTCCGCAGCCGCCATGGCGGCCGCCGGTCTTGCGGCGGTCATGGGCGGGACCCCCGAGCAGATCGAGAACGCTGCCGAAATCGCGCTGGAACATCATCTCGGCATGAGCTGCGATCCGGTCGCGGGTCTCGTGCAGGTTCCCTGCATCGAACGAAATGCCCTCGGCGCGGTCAAGGCAGTTACGGCTGCCTCACTGGCCATCAAGGGAGACGGCAAGCACTTCGTTCCGCTCGACGCCTGCATCGAAACCATGCGGCAGACCGGCAACGACATGAGCGAGAAATACAAGGAGACTTCCACCGGCGGCCTTGCCGTCAACGTCGTGGAATGTTGACTTTGTGAACACGCGACTTGCCGCTTGACGCTGCCCGATAAAAGGATTTCAACGGCGGCATGGCATTGCATCTCATTAAACTGTGTGTGGGCGCGGATTCGATCGACGATCTGCGTGAGTGGGTCGCCGAGCGGTCTCTCAGGGCGATTGCGGCCGGGCTAGAGCCTCATTCCGTGCATACGACGAGGATGGTCCCGAAGCGGGTCGAGGAGTTGCTCGACGGCGGTTCGCTCTACTGGGTGATCAAGGGGCAGGTACAGGCGCGCCAGAAGCTGCTCGATATCCAGACCTTTACCGATGGCGAGGGAATCTCACGTTGCCATCTGGTGCTGGGGCCTGAGGTCATCGAAACGGCAGTCCAGCCGAAACGAGCATTCCAGGGCTGGCGCTATTATCCGCAAGACGACGTCCCGCGCGATCTGAACAGCCTCGGGGAAGGGATTGCGGAAATGCCCGCGGACCTTCGCCGCGAGCTTTCCGAACTCGGCCTGCTCTGATTAAATCAGCGCAGGCGTAAGGTTACTGGTGCCCGACCTTCCGGGCAGGTGACGTGAAGGTGGATACTGGTTTCCGCCTGTGAGCAACGCCAGGCCCGCGCGCCGTGGCACAGTAGCAGATTGATCAGGTCCTTGGTCTTTGCCGATTTCGGCTTCTGCCGCTGCAATCCCACCTCTGCCAGTCGCAAAGCCGCTTCATGCAGCGGGTGCAAACCGGCTCGCGGATTTTTGCCGGTCACCCGGCCATGTGGCGGAAATTCCGGAACATTCTCGTTGATCGCCATTCTCATCCCCGTACGCATTACAAACCGAGTCTCAGAACTCCGTCGGATCAAACACACGATCACGACATCTTGAGCTGCCGCCTGCGCAGATCAGGCGGCAGGTCCGCAGATCATTGGGCCGTGGCCCAGCACTTCACGCCCGCCCGCTTAAGGGCGTTGCAGGCGTTCACAGCAGAACGCTGGTCATCGAAGCCGCTGAAGCGAGCACGGTAGCTTCCGGCATTGGCGACTGCGATAGGCTTTGCGGAACGAAGGGACTTGCCACCTTTGTTCTTGGCGCTGTCGAGCAGGTCCATCGCGCCTTCCTTGCTGGAAGAAACGCCAATCTGAACGGCCCAACCGGCCAGCTGCGGTTCCTTGGTCGATGCGGTCGTCAGCTCGTCGACAGACGTATCGCCCTGTTCCGGCGGGACATAGGCAGGAGCAGGCGTGGGCGTAGCAACGGATGCCTGCTTGATCGCCTGGGTCTTCACCTTCGTCGGCGCTGGCATTTCCTGCTGGAAGAGCGGATTGTCGGATTTCGACTTGGCAACGTCGGCATACGCAACCTGCGCGGAGGCCGCTTGATCGCGGGTATCCGGCGTCGGCGCGGTGCGCGGCAGGCTGACCTCAGGCGCAGCCGAAGCGACGCGTGTTTCGGCGACGGGCGCTACCGGTTGTGGCGCGGTCTGGGCGATCAGATCCGAGGAACCACCGCGGCTGGATGCCTTCGGCAGGTAGGCGGCGATCAGCTTGCGCATCTGGTTGTCGCGGGCAGGGGTCGAAGCACCGCCGAGAACAACGCCAACGATCGACTTTCCATCGGCCTGAACGGAACTCACCAGATTGAAACCAGCCGCCCGGGTATAACCCGTCTTGATGCCATCGACGCCGCGCACGGAGCCCACAAGGCGGTTGTGGCTACGGATGATGCGGCTGCCGAACTTGAAGCTCTGTGTGGAGAAATAGCCGTAATACTGCGGAAAATGCTGGCGAAGTGCGATACCCAGACGGGCCTGGTCGCGCGCAGTCGTCATCTGGGCGGTATTCGGCAGGCCGTTGGCATTACGATAGGTCGTACGCGTCATGCCGAGCGCGTGTGCCTTGGCGGTCATCAGCTGCGCGAAACGATCCTCTGTGCCGCCAAGCAACTCGCCGAGAGCCGTGGACGCGTCATTGGCCGACAGCGTCACCAGGCCAAGGATTGCCTGTTCGACGGTGATCGTGCCACCTGCGCGAACACCGAGCTTCGTCGGCGCCTGGGCGGAAGCGTGGGCGGAAAAGGGCACCGAGGTGTCCAGGCGGATGCGGCCCTGCTCCAACGCTTCGAAGGTCAGGTAGAGCGTCATCATCTTTGTGAGAGAGGCCGGATACTGCAGGCGATCCGCGTTCTCGCTATAGAGAACGTTGCCGGTTTTCGCATCAACGACGATACCCGCGTATTTTGAGTTGGCAGCCTCCGCATCGGCATCGATCGAGTCGGCCATAATGATACCGGCCGCCAGAGACAGCGCCGTGATCGCTCTTATAAGAAAATTGCGGGATCGCGATGGTGATACGGAGGAGACTGACCTTGGCACTATTCTACTCTTCGCTTGCATTTCGGACACTGGAGAGATCGGCCGCCCTCCCGGCGCGATCGTTCTCTCAGCAAATTATCCGTCCGGGGTTACCAATCCGTTTATGATTAATCGTTTCTTTCGCCACATCGGATCATTCTAGCGACCTGTCGCAGAAGCGTTCACAAGTCGCGCTTCCACAAAATGGCGAATAGCGGCATCAATATGGTCCCAGTCAGGCAGATGCGTGCTGGAGAACCGGTAAAGCACAGTTAAGTCGCGACCGATTCTTATGTCACGCTGGCAATCCCCGCTGGTGGCCATTTGTGGCGTCGCCGGCAAGGCGCAACGTACGACATAGTCCTGGCCGCCGGCGCGCGGCGCGGTCAACAGAACCTCATCGGCATAGCCCGCGTCTGCGCGCAGGTGATGCAGCGTCATGCCATTGGCAAAGGGGACTCCGTCGCCCTCGACGAGATGCGAGTAGATCGGTTCTAGCCGTCCAGACATATCCCGGGACATCGTACTTTGGGTGACCTGAAGGAAGATCAGTCCCGACGACTGGGTAACATCGTCGAAGCGCTCGCGGCGCTCCTTGCTGTAGCCCTGCATTTCCGGCCAAGTGAGGTAGAGGTCCGCCCTTTCGGACAGGCCGTTCTTCCGCTGGCTGGGGAAGCGCAGCGTGTTTTCGGGAAGGCGGAGAGTATCGCGGCCAATCGTCAGGGTTATCGGCGTTATCGCATCTGTATTGCCAGCGAGGGAAATGCGAGCGCCAAACGAGCGACCACCGAAACTGATGGCCAATGTCAAAGCCGCGAGGCAGGCGACAGCGATCGTAAGGCGGACGACGAAACGCGTAGAAAAGAGTGGCGACTCCTCAATTTCGCGTGCGGTACCGGTATGGTTCATGGCGGCCTTCGGATGTCAGACCGCCGCGAAAGGAACAAGAGTCGCCGGTGCCGTTGGTTGATGCGGCAATTCTCTGGCCGATACGGTTAACGAACGTTTAAGCACTACCTTGAGGCAGAAAAAAACGAACCGCTCCCGGGACAGCGGGAGCGGCTCTGTGGCGCCGGTCAGGCACGGGGATGCGGGGGACGACCGGTGCCGTATGGTCACGCCGGATATTCCCGGCGATACGCTCTTACTTGACGCTGCCGACCGCCACCGCGCGACCGTCCTGCAGCTTGACCCAGCGGCTCGGATCGCTGGCGGACTGACGCTTGAGGTAGGTGTACTCGGTATCGGCCCAAAGCATGACCTTGTTGCGCATGTTATCGAGGATGAAATCGCCGCGGTCCGTGCGGACCGTCAGTACAGCATGGCCCTCGCCATTCGGCTGCAGGACGACGGTGATCAGCAGATCCGAAGCCGAGAAGCCGGCATCGATCAGCATCTTGCGCTTCAGCAGCGCATAGTCTTCGCAATCGCCGGCCGTGCGCGGATAGGCCCAGCGTTCTTCGACACCGTAGATTTCCTTGTCGGTCAACGGAGTGATCGACGAATTGACCTGGTAGTTCACTTTGAGGATCGTCTTCCAACGCTCCTCAGTCAGAAGCAGCTCGCCTTGATCGCCGTCTGCATTGGCGCACTCGGTAGGCATCTCCTTGCAGAACTGATAGGCACCGATCGGCGGGCTCGCATTTCCAAGGACCGTCATGTTGAGGGGGCTCGCTTGTCCCGAACCCGCCATCGCGATCAACATTGCACCGACGGCCAGACTGCCTTTGATGAAACTCGTTATTGTCATTTGTCGTGTCCCCGTTGTGAGGAGAACCTGACACAGACGTTTTTATTCGACGCAAAATTACGCAGTTAAATTAAAGGCTTAGTTGATTCAAACACGCAGAGAAATCGACTAAAAACAAAATCGAATTCGCCTAAAATTCGAAGGGCTTTCGCGCTAAATTTGATTAAAATTGCTCCTTCCTCGGAAATAGGTTCGGCGTGTAATCGCAGCATTTTGGGACAAGTTATTAACGCAGCGACCGGATCCACGATCTTGGGAGGACTTCATTTACCATCTGGACTGCCACCGCGATGGTCCGCGCCTAGATTATAGTCGCGGCGCTGGCGGTAAAATTCGCCGATTGGCACGTTTCGGCACCAAAATTATTATCGAGAAATTTTGCGGAAAAACATCTGTCGGATCCACCCACGCGCAAAACCCGTGCTGTGCAGAGTGGGCGGCATTCTCAATGAGAACTGCTTTGCGGCTAGGCTCAGAAAAATTGCCTTGCGCTTGCAAGCGGCCTTCTCAAGGTCCAGCCGCCCCTGGACAGAGCCGAGTGGCCAATCGGCAGCGCTGGGCAGGCGCGGTCGCAGTTGCATTGATCGAGAGTATGATGTGCAACAGGCCGAGGGATTAAATTCGCGATAAGCGAACATCGAACAGCAGGTACCCGGGCCGGGCGCGCCTGTGGCAGCGATTAGAGAAATTCGCGCAGTGTTTCCCGCGACTGGATCGACAGGAATTCGATCGCAACGCCTTCCACGAAATGGCGTACGACGCGGCCGCGCATATTGCCGAGGCGGAGAGGTGTGCCAATGGGCGGACGCACCTCGACATCGACTGCGGCGCCGGAAAGCGACAAGTCCATGATGCGGCAACTGTAGCGGGCGCCGTCTTCCAGCGTGATTTCGGTTTTCGTCTCGCGCGGCGTCAGGCGGTCGTGACGGCGGTCTTCCGGAAGGCCAAGCTCATGCTTGTTCGCAAGCCAAGTTAGCTGTGCTGCGAGCTTTTCGCGTTTGCGTTCGGTCGCATGGATCGACATGACAAAGCCACGACCATCGATCGCCTGCACATAGCCTTCGACGCGCCCGAGGTGATCGATATAGGCTACGACACGCTCGTTGGCACGAGGACGACCCAGGCAAGTCACATACATGTCGCCCGGCGACATATCGATGACCAGGCACTCAAATTCCTCGTAGTTCGCCAGCATAAGCCGGCCCTGCATGTTGATTGGGACGCGTTGAAAGGCACCTTGTTCGAGGCGAGGCGCAGTTCGTTGCGTCTGAACTTGCTGGAACGCGTGCATCAAAGGGCTTCTTCATGAAATACAACCACTCGATCATTACCCGCAATCCCTTAACAGAAGGTTGTTCAGGTTCGTCCACTATGCACGCATTCAGTTGTGCCGAACCGAGCCTGGAACACCGGATTCAGCAAATAGATTGAACATGGCGCGCCGCATTGTGTCAGCGATCGACGGGGTACGCTCGTATAGCGGGTGCTCATCTCCGACCTCGGCATCCTTGAGCTCCCCGTCGGCGCCAAGCCCTTCGTGCAGCAATCGGATGCGATCGAGAGCGAGGAATTGGAGCGGCACGACTTCCAGCCAGCTTGATGCGACCGCGGGGGCGATAGCCCCCAGAAGTTTGTCGCATTCACGCTCGTCCGAGCGAAGCGGCAGCAGGACAATTTCGAAGGAGGCGCAATGGCCGGCCGCGGTGAAACCCGTGGCGTCGAGCAGCGCCGGCATCGCGTTGCTTATGAGGCCCGCGGCCATCTGTTCGATGTCGTCCTTCCCATGCGCCCAAAGCTCTGAAAACGGGACCCCGCGGAGATCGCGACCAAAGAGATCGCAAATGCGGGTTCCGGCAAGGCGGAATGCGATGCGGCACGAATCGCCTGTTTCGAGGAGAAACACGCTCGACAGAATCTGCCGCAAATGCGTTGGCTCGACCTGCGATCTCAACGGCGCAACGTCCTGGCCGCGGATCCGAGTCCAATATTCGAATAGGTCGATCGTCGTTTTGAGACGCATTGCTGCACCGGCTGTTCCATTTTGGATCAAAGCACGGCCGTCATGCCATGCACTACGATGCAGTGCGTATTTCGTGCCAACCCGCGACAGTTAAGGTTAAGGATGAGTTTCGATTGAGCCATCCATCGCGCCATGACAATGTGTGTCCATCGCTTCCTGTCTTCGGGAAGTTCAGCACAGACTGTCGGGCGCGGATATCCTCGACGCTCGAAAGCCGTCCGGTCTTTACCGGACGGCTTTTTTTTTGACCTTTCGTCCTGTAAGGCTGTGCCGCAATCAATTGAGGACGAAGATGAACGAGCAGTCGGAGCCGCAAACGGCGATAGAGCCCCCGCCGCCGTCGCCCATCTTCAACCTTCCGGGCCCGGTGCTCGCGGCACTTGCGCTGCTGGGGCTGATATATGCCGTTCAATCGCTGCTTCTATCCGGCAGCGGCCTCGACTGGCTGTTCTTCAATTTCGGCTTCATTCCGTTGCGCTACATCACGCCGCTGTCAGAGCAGGGCCCGCAACTTTTCTGGACGCCGATTACCTATTCGCTGCTTCACGGCAGTTTAGAGCATATCGTTTTCAACGGGCTGTGGCTCATGGCCTTTGGCACACCGGTTGCGCGCCGGATTGGAACGTTTCGCTTCATCGTTTTCTGGGTGCACTCGGCAACTGCGTCCGCCGCCCTCCATGCGGCCCTGAATTGGGGAGGGGCCACGCTGCTGATCGGCGCGTCGGGCGTGGTGTCCGGCCTGATGGGCGCTGCCTGCCGCTTTGCGTTCCCGCCTGAACAGCGGATGAGCGGGCCGGCGCATCTTAATCCGCGACTCTCGATGCTGGGAGCGTTTCGCAGCCGCACGGTCGTCGCCTTCATTCTCTTCTGGTTCGTGGGCAATCTCCTGATCGCGGTCGGCGTCCCGTTGATTGGCGACGGATCCCAGGCAATCGCCTGGGACGCCCATATCGGAGGCTTCGTTTTCGGCTTCGTTCTCTTCGGCTTTTTCGACCGGGAGCCACCCGAGCAGCCGCTCATCTCAGAGACATCGGATATATTGCAATCTTGAGCATTGGAGTGCACCATTCCTCCTGATCCGTGATGGGAGGAGAGCCGCCACGGATGCCTGTGATCAGTTGAAGTGTTTCACTTTCGACATAGGAGGTTCAAGAATGTCCAACTCAGTCAAGGCCATACTCGATGCGAAGGGCAGGGATGTCGTAACCGCCGGGCCAAATACGACCGTTGCCGAGGCGGCTGTGATTCTCAGCAAGAAGAAGATCGGCGCTATCGTTATCGTCGGGATGGAAAACAAGATTTCCGGGATTTTCACGGAGCGCGACGTCGTGCACGCGATCGCCAAGACGGGGGCCGCCTGCCTCGATCAGCCGGTTGGCTCGCTGATGACCGCAAAGGTCTATCGGTGCCATGAAGATTCGACGGTGTATGACCTGATGGGGCTGATGACGAGCCGCCGCTTCCGTCACGTTCCCGTCGAAACGAACGGCAAGCTTGCCGGTATCATTTCGATTGGCGACGTCGTGAAGACGCGTATCGCTGAAGTCGAACTGGAAGCCGAACAGATCAAGGCCTACATCGCCGGTTGAATGCTTCGCCGGCGCCTAGAGAGAGCCGGCGAATAGTTCCTGCATCCGTTTCAACTCGGGAAGCCTCAGCTTGGCTTCTTCATAGCCGCGCTCGATCGCTTCTCCAGCGCGATGGAATTCCGAGAGGCCGATATCGCCGAGACGCGGCTGAAGCGATATGTCCGGCGGATCGCCGGCCAGGCGCGCACGGGCAATCCTGTCCTGGATGATGTTGAAGGCCTGCACCATCACACCGGTCATGCCGAGCTTGGTATAGGGCACCTCCTCGCGTCGCTGGACTTCGGAGCGCGAGAGGGTTGCATTGTGCCGGACGACAGCCGATCGACCGTAAAGATCGTAGTTCAGATTGACGGCAACCACGAGCGGTTGCTCGTAGGCGCGACATACGGAAACGGGAACCGGATTGACCAGCGCGCCATCGACGAGCGTCCGTTGATTGCTGCGGATGGGTTCGAAAATGCCGGGGAGGGCATAGGAGGCGCGAAGAGCCGTAATTAGCGATCCGTTTGCGATCCAGACTTCGTGCCCAGTGTTTACTTCGGCGGCGACAGCCACGAATGGCCGGTCCAGATCTTCGACGTTGAGCCCCTCAAGATGCTCCTGCATGCGCTTCGTCAACCGCATGCCGCCGAACAGACCACTGCCGCCGATCGTCAGATCCAGCAGGCTCGCTATGCGCCGCATCGTCAGCGAGCGAGCGAATCCTTCCAGTTCGTCGAGCTTGCCCGCCAGATAGCAGCCACCGACGAGCGCACCGATCGAGGTTCCGGCAACCATGCCGATCTCGATACCTTCTTCGTCCAGGGCGCGCAGAACGCCTATATGCGCCCAGCCGCGTGCGGCGCCGCCGCCCAGCGCAAGGGCAAGCTTGGTTCTCTTGGGGGCAGGCGGAGGAGATGCGGGAGCGTTCATGTCTGGCGCGGTCGGGGTGCTGGCATTGGACGCGCCCGCCTCGGAGCTTTGGCGGTACAATCCCCAATTCAGCATGGCTCGTCTCCCTCCCGGCAAACAATTAAAAACGAACTATATTAGTGTCCCGCGTCCCTTTCCAATTCGTATATAGGCGTAGATTTTGGCCCAATAAGAGGCAATTGCCTGCTTTTACGACTCTTTACCGTAGACTTCGTTCGGATCGAACTGGAGCTCGTCATCGACGATTTCGAGCATCGGCTTGCCGTCTTCGAGGTTAACGGTCCTATAAAAGCAGGATCGGCGACCGGTGTGACAGGTGGCATCATGGCCTGCGACCTCGACCTTCAGCCAGATGGCATCCTGGTCGCAGTCCGTCCGGATTTCCTTGACCATCTGGGTGTTGCCCGAGGTTTCGCCCTTGATCCAGAGCTTGCCCCGCGAGCGGCTGAAGTAATGAGCCTTCCCGGTCTGAATGGTCAGTGCGAGGGCCTGGGCGTTCATATGCGCCACCATCAGCAACTCGCCATCGGCGGAATCGGTGACAATCGCGGTGATCAGGCCGCGATCGTCAAAGCGTGGCGTGAAGTCGCCCGCGTCCTCAAGTTCTGATTTATCATCGGACGGCGCATTGAACGCAAAGGGCATCATCGCGGCTTTCTTAACTGAAGCCGTATTCAGCGGCTCCGGACCATGGACATGAATCGGGCTTGATCAGCCGGCTCAGTTTTGAACGTTCCGGTAAATGTTGTCGTCAATGTGGTCGAGCCCTGCTTTTGCACACCACGCATCGCCATGCACATGTGTTCGGCCTCAATCATGACGGCTACACCGCGCGGAGCGAGCGTGTCATCAATGGCCTTAGCGATCTGGGCGGTCATGGTTTCCTGCGTTTGCAGGCGACGACCGTAGATCTCCACGACGCGTGCGATCTTCGAAAGGCCCAGCACCTTGCCATCCGGCATGTAGGCAACATGGGCCTTGCCGATGATCGGAACCATGTGGTGTTCGCAATGAGAGAAGAACGGAATATCCCTCACAAGGACCATGTCGTCGTAGCCGGCAACCTCTTCAAAGGTACGGCCCAGCACATCTTCCGGGTCCATATCATAGCCGGCAAAGAGCTCACGATAGGCTTTTGCCACGCGTGCTGGCGTATCGAGCAGGCCTTCGCGCGTCGGATCGTCACCTGCCCAACGCAACAGCGTGCGGACGGCGTCCTCGGCTTCTTTCTGGCTGGGCCGATCCGCATCGAGATCGGCGGGGGTCTGCGGAAAATTCTTGATGATGGCGTCCATATGTAACAGTCTCCTGATCCGCTTTGGCGGACCGTCTTTCGGACTAGCCACTGGCAATTCCACTCAAGGGAATTCATGCACCTTTGGCAGGCTCCGGGGCTTTCAGGGCTTGGCTTGCTGCCCTTCCGGCACGGTTTCCCAATCAAACTTGGCCGAGGCCATTGCATTTTTCTGGCCTTCGAACGACATACATATAGGAAAACGGCATCCTTATGTAAGTCTCCCGGCACGACACGCTGTGTTTTTCTTTTGTGCTACAATGAGTTTTGAGGCGCCGATCCGCATGAATTCTGGAGCGGAATCCACGATGGACGATATCTACAACAGCAAAATCCTGGAATTTGCGGGCAATATTCCGCTGATCGGCAGCTTGCCGGATGCGGACGCCAGCGCCCAGGCGCACTCCAAACTTTGCGGCTCCAAGGTCAAGATCTGGCTGAAGATGGACGGCGATACGGTCACCGCATTCGCGCACGACGTCAAAGCCTGCGCGCTCGGACAGGCATCGTCTTCGATCATGGCCCGCCATGTGATCGGCGCCAACGCGACTGAGTTGCGCAAGGCGCGCGAAGACATGCTGGCGATGCTGAAGGCGGACGGCGAGGGGCCGGCGGGCCGCTTCGAGGACATGCGTTATCTCCGCCCCGTGAAGGACTACAAGGCACGACATGCCTCGACGATGCTGACCTTCGACGCCGTCGTCGATGCGGTCGGCCAGATCGAGGCCAAGCGCGGCGAAACCATCGAGGCGTGAGCGGCATAGCCGATGTGCGAATTCTGTTCGATCAATCGCGATGACGACGAAGACGAGGGTGGCGCCGCCGCACCCCGTCGGCCCGCACGCTCCTACTCCCGAAATTACTCCGGCCCGTTTCGGAAGACACCCGGCCGACTGGTCGGTATGGGTTTCATCCGCGGCTACCAGTTGACGCTCTCAGGTTTCATCGGCAATTCCTGCCGACACATCCCGACCTGCTCGGAATATGGCTACGAGGCAATCGCACGTCACGGGCTGTGGAGCGGCGGATGGATGACGCTCTTTCGCGTCGCGCGCTGCGGCCCGGGAGGCACGAGCGGGCTCGACCCGGTTCCCGAGCAGCTCGGCGAACGCTTTCACTGGTGGACGCCCTGGCGCTACCTCGCGCTTGGTCGCAAGGCGGGCTGAACGATGACGCAAGGCGCATTTCGGGTGTTCCGCCGTTGCCTCGACCTCCCCGATGCCTCGCTCAAGCATGTGGATGCGGCCGCGTCCAAGCACGGACTCGAAGATTTTGGCGAGGGCGCGGCAGAGTTCTGCAAAGCATGATCTACGTCGCGCTCCTGCACAGCATCGTGCTTGCGCCCGGTCGCCGCGTGGTGATGTCCGACCTTCGCGACATGGCCAAGGACACCGGGTACAAAAATCCGAGAACACTTGTCTCGACCGGGAACATCGTTTTCGAGGCCGATGCCGCCCCGCTCGCAGAGATCGAGGCGAAGCTGGAAGCGGCCTTCAAGGCTCGCTTCGGCAAACCGGTCGATATCATCGTGCGTAAAGGTGTCGACTGGCTGACGCTTGCGAAGTCCAATCCGTTTCCGGATGGCGAGGGCAGTCAGGTGATCGTGCGCGTCATGCGCAGGCCGCTTCCACCTACTGCCATGGAGGCGCTTCGCCCTTATGCCGATCCTAAGCAGCGCATGGCGCTCACCGCCGGCGACCTTTGGATCGATTTTGCCGGCAAGCCGAGCGAGTGGAAGTTGCTCTCGGCACTGACGACCAAGCGAATGGGCGTCGGAACATTGCGGAACTGGAACACGGTGCGTGGCCTTGCCGAAATGATCGGCTAAGCTGGCTTTTTCTTTACTCAAGCAGCAAATCTCGGTATCAGGCGGCGGCGCATTCGTGCGGACGAAGCGCTTCATTGCAACCACCCGCATTCGTTGGCGGGACTGGACAAGGAGAATTCTAGATGTCCCAATCCGTTTCCCTGACATTTCCCGATGGTTCCGTGCGCAGCTACGATGCTGGCGCAACCGGCAAGGATGTCGCAGAATCCATTTCCAAGTCGCTTGCCAAGAAGGCAGTCGCGATCGCTATCGACGGTCAGGTCCGTGACCTTTCCGATCCGGTGACGGCAGGCGCAATTGAAATCATCACCCGCACCGACGGCCGCGCGCTGGAGTTGATCCGGCATGACGCAGCCCACGTGATGGCGGAAGCCGTGCAGGAGCTCTGGCCCGGCACGCAGGTCACGATCGGCCCTGTTATCGAGAACGGCTTCTACTACGACTTTGCCAAGAACGAGCCCTTCACACCCGACGATCTGCCGAAGATCGAAAAGAAGATGAAGGAGATCATTGCTCGCAACGCGCCGTTCACCAAGGAAGTCTGGGCGCGCGAGAAGGCGAAGGAAGTGTTCGCCGCGAAGGGCGAGAGCTACAAGGTCGAACTCGTCGATGCGATTCCGGCAGGTCAGGATCTGAAGATCTATTATCAGGGCGACTGGTTCGACCTCTGCCGCGGGCCACATATGGCATCGACCGGCCAGATCGGGACGGCGTTCAAGTTGATGAAGGTGGCCGGCGCCTATTGGCGTGGCGACAGCAACAATCCGATGCTGACCCGCATCTACGGCACGGCATTTGCCGAACAGGCCGAACTCGACAACTACCTGCACGTGCTCGCGGAAGCCGAGAAGCGCGATCACCGCCGCCTCGGCCGCGAAATGGACCTCTTCCATTTCCAGGAAGAGGGTCCGGGCGTTGTCTTCTGGCACGGCAAGGGATGGCGCATGTTCCAGACGCTCGTCGCCTATATGCGCCGTCGTCTCGCCGAAGACTACCAGGAGGTCAATGCGCCGCAGGTGCTCGACAAGTCGCTCTGGGAAACCTCCGGTCACTGGGGCTGGTACCGCGATAACATGTTCAAGGTTACGGTTGCCGGCGACGATACGGATGACGATCGCGTGTTCGCGCTGAAGCCGATGAACTGCCCCGGCCACGTGCAGATCTTCAAGCATGGCCTGAAGTCTTACCGCGAACTGCCGATTCGCCTTGCCGAATTCGGCACCGTGCATCGATACGAGCCTTCAGGTGCTCTGCATGGGTTGATGCGTGTGCGCGGCTTCACGCAGGACGATGCGCACATCTTCTGCACCGACGAGCAGATGGCAGCCGAGTGCCTGAAGATCAACGATCTGATCCTGTCGGTCTACAAGGACTTCGGCTTCGACGAGATCACCATCAAGCTCTCAACGCGCCCGGAAAAGCGTGTTGGTTCGGATGATCTTTGGGATCGCGCCGAAAGCGTGATGACCGACGTGCTGGACACGATTCAGCACCAGTCGAACAACATCAAGACCGGCATTCTGCCGGGCGAGGGCGCGTTCTATGGTCCGAAGTTCGAATATACGCTAAAGGACGCGATCGGCCGTGAATGGCAGTGCGGCACGACGCAGGTCGACTTCAACCTGCCGGAACGCTTCGGTGCCTTCTACATCGACAGCAATTCGGAAAAGACGCAGCCGGTGATGATCCACCGCGCGATCTGCGGTTCGATGGAGCGCTTCCTCGGCATCCTGATCGAGAACTTCGCAGGACACCTGCCGCTGTGGGTATCGCCGCAGCAGGTCGTCGTCGCGACGATCACGTCCGAGGCCGACGGCTATGGTGCCGAAGTTGCGGCAGCATTGCGCGACGCCGGCCTGACTGTTGAGACCGACTTCCGTAACGAGAAGATCAACTACAAGATCCGCGAGCATTCCGTTACGAAAGTTCCCGTCATCATTGTCTGCGGGAAGAAGGAAGCGGAAGAGCGCACAGTCAACATCCGCCGTCTTGGCAGCCAGGAGCAAACCTCGATGTCGCTTGACGAGGCAATCGCAAGCCTCGGGCTCGAAGCCACTCCGCCGGACGTGCGCCGGAAGGCGGAAGCCAGAAAGGCAAAGGCAGCCTGAGCTGCCTCCAGCCCATAAATACAAAACCGCCCGGCCTCTCAAAGAACCGGGCGGTTTTTCTTTGCCGTGCACCCAGGAGGGCGATTAGTCCGCGTCGGCGCCTGCGCCGGTGCCGCCCTGGAGCTGATCGTAAGTAGGTAGCGGTGCCTGTGTACTCGGCGAGCCGTCGCTCGCTGGCGGTTGCTGATCCGGCTGAACCTGAACGGTTTTAGCGGCCTCTGTCGGTTCTTCGGGTTGCACGTCCTTCATCAGAACTTCGACGTCTGTGTTCTTGCCGGCTTCGACCTTGAAATCCCGCTGGTAGATCTTGTCCTTGTTTCGGGCGACGGCGGAGTATTCGCCTTCGGCGAGCACCATGGTCGGGAAAGCGCTGACGCTCTCGCCGACACTGTCGCCAGCGGCCGTCAGGATCGACCAGGCGGTATCGGCAATCGCTTCCCCACCGGCGTCGGACACGAGCTTGAACGTGATCTGTGCTGCCTTATGCTGGATCGTTGCTTCGGTGAGCTTGCCTGCCTCCACCTGGATATCGGCGCGGATCGAGGCATTGGTGTCGCCGTATTCGGAGACGATGTGGTAGGTTCCGGCATTCAAGCGAACCACGGTGTTTGGCGGCACGTCAGCCATGACAAGACCGCGCTCGCCGTCCTCACGCACGTCGGCGGAGTAAATCGAGAAGCTGAGCTGATCCGGGCGAATGCGAACGTCCGTTCCCGAGACCGCGTTCAGCAGCAAGCCACCGGCTTCCAGCACCATCGTCTGCTTGTCGACCTGACCCTCTTCAGGAACCGTCAGCTTGCGCGTGACACCGGCGCGACCGAAAGAAACGTTGACGAAATAGTCTCCCGGCGCGAGCTGAAAATCCGCGGAGCCGCCTTGCGAAGACGCGATCAGCGGAAGCTTTCCATCGGTACCCGCTATCGGGCTGAACACATACCAGGAGAGACCATCCTGAACAGGATCGCCGTTGGCGGTCAGTTTCGCCTCGAGCGCGATCTCGCGCAGCTTCGAGCCCTGCTGGGCGGTGCCCGGCGCGATAAAGGCATTCAGCTTCGGCATTTTCGCAGTCGTATCCAACTGCTTGAAGGTCTGGAAGGCGTCCTGCGCCTGGCTGCTTAAAGGCAGTAGGGCGGTCAAAACCAAGGCCAGGCTTATGCGTGCATATGGCGAAATGCCAACCATCTGTCGTGCGAACCAATTGACATCTGAAATCACAGAGGCCACTTCAAGACCAACGCGATGGCAAATTCAAGACCCATCCCAAATGCTGTCATGAAAATGGAAGTCTCTCCCGCATGAAATCCGATATCAAGCTGATCGACTATCTCGGTGTCCGTCGCTCTATTCCCGCTTTCCAGATGTGCGAGCCGGGCCCCGACAAAGCCGAGATCGAAGAGATTTTGCGGCTGGCCTCCCGCGTGCCCGACCACGGCAAGCTCGCGCCATGGCGTTTCATCGTCTATCGCGGCGAAGAGCGTGCCCGGATTGGCGAAGAGCTCCTCAAGCTCGCGCTCGAGGCCAAGCCAGAGCTGTCTGAGGAAATGATCCAGGTGGAGCGTACGCGCTTTACCCGCGCTCCAGTGGTCGTTGCCGTCGTCAGCAAGTCCGGCCCGCACATCAAGATTCCCGAGTGGGAGCAGCTGATGTCTGCTGGTGCGGTCTGCCTCAACATCATCTTTGCCGCCAATGCCCACGGCTGGGTCGCCAACTGGCTGACGGAGTGGTTCGCCTATGACGAGCGCGCCTACGAACTTCTCGGCGTCAAGTCGGGCGAAAAGATCGCTGGTTTCATTCACATGGGCTCGACGACGTTTCCGCCCGTCGAGCGCCCGCGCCCGGAACTGACCGAGACTGTGACCTGGGTTGGCGGAGGGGACTGATGTTCTATACCACCGATACGAACCGGCATGGCCTGTCGCACGATCCCTTCAAGGCGATTGTCTCGCCGCGCCCGATTGGCTGGATTGGCAGCAAGGGAAGCGACGGCTCGATCAACCTTGCACCGTACTCCTTCTTCAATGCGATTTCCGATCGCCCGAAACTCGTGATGTTTTCCTCCGCCGGTCTAAAGCATAGCCAGAGGAATGCGATCGAGACCGGCGAGTTCACCTGCAACTTTGTCAGCCGGAACCTGGTCGAGAAGATGAATATCTCATCGGCAGCCGTCGACTATGGCGTTGACGAGTTTGCTCTTTCCGGCCTCACCGCCAGGAAGGGTGAGCTTGTCGACGCGCCCTACGTCGCCGAGGCCTTTGCCGTGCTCGAATGCAAGGTAACGGAAACCCTTGTGCCGAAGTCGCTCACCGGTGAAAATTCCGAGAACATCATGATCCTCGGTCAGGTCGTCGGCATCCACATCGACGAGACGATCATTCGCGATGGGCGCCTAGATATGGCGATCGCCAGGCCAGTCGCCCGCATGGGTTACATGGACTACAGCGAAGGCAGCGACGTGTTCGAAATGTTCCGGCCGCAGGTTTGACGTTGGCCGTCAGAGCTTAAGGAACATGGTGAACCAATCATAAACTTTTCCAAGATACCGTGATCTCACTGATTGGAATGCGAGAGAATCGCATTCGGGCATGGGGCACACGGGTGATCGTAGAAGCATTTCTTCGTTGGGCGGAAACCGCCAAGGCCGGAGACAGGGCCCGTGCGGCCAGTGCCCTCGGCAGAGCCTATCTGCAGTCCGAAATGGCAGCAGAAGAACGCGCCGCGGCCGAGATGGCCATGACTTTCCTGCTCGACGACCCATCCCCCAAGGTGAGGCTGGCGCTTGCCGAAGCAATCTCTTGGTCACCGGATGCGCCGCGAACGGTTATTCTCTCGCTGGCCGCGGATCAGGCTGAGATCGCCTGCCATGCCGTCACATGCTCTCCCTTGTTGTCAGACACAGATCTGGTGGATCTCGCTGCCAGCGGCAGCGACGTTACGCGAATGCTGATTGCCGCGCGCGGCACGATTTCACGGCCGGTTTCAGCCGCGCTCGCCGAAATCGGTGAAGAAGAGGCCGTCCTCTGCCTTCTCGAAAACGGCGGCGCGACCATCGCACCTTACTCCCTCAAAAGAATTGCCGAGCGGCTTGGCCATCGCTGCGAGATACGCAACCTGCTGCTCGAGCGCGGGGATCTTGCGGCTGACGCGCGTCAGTTGTTGACACAGCATGTCAGCGCCGCCCTCGTCGGTCTGCCATTGGCGCAAGCAACGATCGATCCCGGCCGACTGCACAGGATCAGCAGAGAGGCCAATGAAACCGCCATCGTGTCGATTGCTGGCGAGATTACGCCGCGCGAGATTTCAGACCTTGTCGAGCATTTACGGGTTAGTGGCCACCTGACGCCGTCGTGCCTGATCCACGCTCTTTGCTCCGGAAAGGTCGAGTTCTTCGCAGGCGCCATCGTCAATCTGACTGGCTGCGAAGAGCGACGTGTTCGCTCGATCCTCGCAACCGGACGCATGCACGCGGTGCGCGCCCTCTATGAGACGGCCGGCCTTTCCCGCGAGATCAGCACGATCTTCGTCGAAGCGACGCTGTTGTGGCGGGACGCATCGAAGGATCTGTCAGCGACGATGCTCGGCGACGTCTGCGGCAAGCTGCTTGAGAAGTTCCGCCGGCATGCAACGCACGGGGCCGTGCAGGAACTGCTGGAGATGATCGAAAGGCTGCACATCGCTGAGCAGCGGCAGCATGCACGCGCTTATGCCCAATTGACGTCGCTCGCCGCAGCCTAGCGGTGCAGCCGCTTTGCGACCCAGGAATAGCTGCCCGAGACGAAGTGGACGGGTGAAGCCAGCGCTGTTTTCATTTCGCCACCGGACGGCAGGTACGTGCGCACCTCACTCGCCACCCGGTCAGCGAGGGCTGACAACCGACCCTGCGTTTCGGCTGGAACGGGCGGCGTCGGCGCGCTTTCCACGACCGCCTTCGGCGCTTCCGGGGAAGCAGGCTTCGGTGGCTCACAGACAGCAATGACCGTTGGGTAGCTGACATTCGTATAGCGCTTCAGCTGCATTTCCGAATCGGCGTCGCACATGGCGACTGTCTGCCATTTCTGCTCAACCGTGGCGAGATAGTTGCATTGTGTGACCGAGTCGTTGCAGCCTAGGATCGTCATTGCAACCAGCACCGCTTGCATAATATCGCCTTTTGAATATTGAACGTTCGCCTCTTAGATGCTGAAATTCCAACAGAATGAAGGCGCCCCGACATTTTTTACGCGGGCGCCACAAGACAGGAAAAACCCGTGTCCATTACGATTGCTTTGGAAACACCGCGCCAAGACGGCGTGCTCCGCTTGCTCGACATGTCCGACGCCTATGCCCAGTCTCTGTATCCGCCAGAGAGCAATCACCTCGTCGATGTATCGACCTTGGAGAAGCCGACCGTCAGCTTCTTCGTCGCCCGCAACGAGGGTGCGATCGTTGGCTGCTGTGCACTGGTCGAGGCTGGCGACGGAACTGCGGAGATCAAGCGGATGTTCGTCGACCCGGACGCCCGCGGCCTGAAAGTGGCCAGCAAGCTGTTGGACGCACTCGAAACGACGGCCGCTGGAAAGAAGCTCCAAGCCGTTCGGCTCGAAACCGGCATCTATCAGCCGGAAGCGATCGCTCTCTACCGCAAGTACAGGTATGTCGAAATCGAAGCGTTCGGAAGCTACCTGCCGGACCCGCTTAGCCTGTTCATGGAAAAGCGCTTGCCCTGATCATTCGGCCGCGCGAGACGCCGGCGGGGCCTGCTCGTCGATCATGACGTTCGGGCCGGTTTCGGCACTCCGGACCTCGTGCATCCATTCGCGCCAGATCGCCACAATGAGGGCCATCAGCACCGGCCCTATGAAGAGGCCGAGAAAGCCCATGGTCTTCACGCCGCCGACAAGGCCGAAGAAGGTCGGCAGGAATGGCAGCTTGATCGGACCGCCAACAAGCTTCGGACGAAGTGTCTTGTCGACAATGAACAGCTCGACCGTTCCCCAAACGAAAAGGCCAATGCCTGCGATATGAGAGCCACTGGCGAGCAAGTAGACAGACACCAGGGTAAAGGACAGCGGGGCACCACCGGGTATCAGGGCCATGATACCGGTCAGGACGCCGAGCGTGACGGGCGAGGGGACACCGGCGATCCAATAGGCGACGCCGAGCACGATGCCTTCGCCGATCGCGATGAGGGTCATGCCCATGACAGTCGAGCTGATTGTTGCCGGCACGACGCGGGAAATTCGCTCCCAGCGGTTCGGAAGAATGCGTTCGCCGAGCAAATCGATCTGCTGCGAGAAGGAGGAACCATCGCGGTAGACGAAGAACAGCGCGATCAGCATGAAAAGCAGCGTGAGGAGCAGGTGGAAGGCGCCACCGCCGGCTGCCAGAATCGCCCGATAGATGTTGCCTATATGGGCGCCGCTCACAGCCTGGATTAGCTCACCCATGGCACCGGGACTGCCGATATATCTGGTCCACAGTTCGTCGAGATAAGGACCGGCAAAAGGCAGGGCGATGATCCACTGCGGGGTTGGCGCACCGGACCTGTTTGCGTGCACGGCCCAGGCCACCCATTCGCGCACCTCGCCAGTTGTATAGGTGACGGCGAAAAAGATCGGCAACACGAGAAACGTCACGATCATCAGAATGGCGATGGTGGCGGCGACCGTTGTGTTTCCGCCGACACGGCTAAGAAGGCGGCGATACAGCGGCCAGCTTGCAAAGCCGATGACAAGGGCGGCGAGAACCGGGACAGCAAAGCCGTAGAAGAAGTAGACGCCAGCAGCGACAACAAGAACGAGCAGCCAGCGCGCCGCGGAGATCGAGGGAATTAACGGCGTGCGGGCTGGGCCTGAGGGGCCGAGCCATCGCGGCTCTCGCTGAATGTTGTGGTTCGGAAGGCTCACGTCGTTCTTTTCCCCTGTTTTGGCTATGGATATGGGCCATGCGTCCCTCGGGCGCAAGCACAATGACCGATTCATGTCATCGACTGGCGCCCGTGAGACCACCGGCGATCCGTACTACGCTCCCTAACGCCATTCTCCGCAATCAATATGACAGAAATCCCGCCACAGCGTTGCCAAAATTGACCTGAGCAGCTACTTTGGATCCATGGATACAAATTTGATTGCAACGGCGCTGCGGCGCGAAATAGAAGGCGGCCAGCTGCCGCCAGGGACCGTCCTGAAACAAGAGCTCCTGGCAGAGCGGTTTGGCGTGAGCCGCCAGCCGGTACGCCAGGCGCTAGATCGGTTGCTGGCGTCAGGTCTGCTCGACCGGCGGCCTGACCGAAGCCTGGCCGTCGCCGGTTTGACGGAAGAGCAAGCACGTGAACTCGCCGAGATCCGCGCAGCCTTGGAGAGCGTGGCGCTGCGCGCGGCGCTGCCGCTGCTCGGCGACAGCGACCTGCGCAAGGCGCGCCGTCTCAATGAAGATCTGATCGAAGAGGATGATCCGGCCACGCTGGAAGAGCTGGATGTCGCCTTTCATCGAACGCTCTACGGGCGATGTGGAAATTCCCGTCTTCTGTCCATGATCGACGAACTGCGACGGGAATCGCGCCGCGCCTATCTAAGGCAGCCGAAGGGCTCCGATGAGCGTGTCATCCTCCACGGCGAACATTGCGCCATCATCGAAGCCTGCGCGCATCGCGACGAGGCTGCGGCACTAAAGTCCTTGTCGGAACATTTGCAGATGACAACAGCGCGTCTGACGCACGAGGGAGAATGAAAGATGACGACGTTTTCCGCAGAGGTCGCATGGGAGCGGGGCACGGCAAGTTTCATCGACGGACGCTATAGCCGCGGGCACAGATGGAGCTTTGATGGCGGCGCCACCGTCGCTGCCTCCGCTTCGCCGCACAATGTGCCATTGCCCTACGCGCTTGCCGAGAATGTTGATCCGGAAGAGGCCTACGTTGCAGCACTGTCGAGCTGCCACATGCTCTTCTATCTCTGGCTGGCCTCAAAGAAGCGCATCCTGGTCGATAGCTATGTCGATGCGGCAACCGGCCTTATGGAAACCGTGCAGGGCAGGACAATGGTGAGCCGCGTGGAGCTTCGACCGCAGGTTACCTATGCCGGCGACAGGCCGAGCCGAGAACTCGAACGGAAACTCCATCACGAGGCGCACGAGTTGTGCTTTCTTGCCAACTCCGTGAAGACGGAAATTACGGTGCGCCTCGACTAGCCGGTTCAGATATCGAGGTTTTCCGCAAAGGCGGCGCGATCCTGAATGAACCGGAAGCGCGCTTCCGGCTTCGTTCCCATCAGGTCGTCGACCGCCGTGCGCGTACCTTCGAAATCCACCTCGTCGATAATCACGCGCAACAGCGTGCGCTTGCCCGGATCCATGGTGGTTTCTTTGAGCTGCGCCGGCAGCATTTCGCCGAGGCCTTTGAAGCGGCTGATTTCCACTTTCGCCTTGCCCTTGAACTCCGTCTCCATCAGCTCGGCGCGGTGCGCATCGTCGCGGGCGTAAGCGGACTTCGCGCCCTGGGTGATCTTGTAGAGCGGCGGCACGGCCAGGAAGAGGTGACCGCCACGGACCAGCTCCGGCATTTCCTGATAGAAGAACGTGATCAGCAGCGAGGCAATGTGAGCGCCGTCGACGTCGGCATCGGTCATGACGATGATACGTTCGTAGCGAAGGTCTTCCTCGCGATACTTCGAGCGCGTGCCGCAACCGAGCGCCTGGACGAGATCAGCGAGCTGCTGGTTGGCGCCAAGCTTTTCACGACCGGCACTGGCGACGTTGAGAATCTTCCCACGTAGGGGAAGGATGGCCTGATTGGCACGATTGCGCGCCTGCTTGGCCGAGCCACCTGCCGAATCACCTTCGACGATGAAGAGTTCGGCACCCTGGGCGGTGTTCTGTGCGCAATCGGCTAGCTTTCCGGGCAGGCGCAGCTTGCGCACGGCGGTCTTGCGGTTGACTTCCTTCTCCTTGCGACGGCGCAGGCGTTCTTCCGCGCGCTCTATGACCCAGTCGAGCAGCTTGGCTGCTTCGTTCGGATTGTCGGCAAGGTAGTGGTCGAACGGGTCACGAAGTGCGTTTTCAACGATGCGCTGGGCTTCGACCGTGGCCAGCTTGTCCTTCGTCTGGCCGACGAATTCCGGCTCGCGAATGAAGACCGACAGCATGCCGACGGCTGAGATCATCACGTCATCGGTGGTGATCTGGGCGGCGCGCTTGTTCTGCGTCAGTTCGGCGTAGTTCTTCAGGCCCTTGGTCAGCGCGATGCGCAGACCGGCCTCGTGCGTACCGCCTTCCGGTGTCGGGATGGTATTGCAGTAGGAGTGGACCTGGGGATCGCCGCCGTACCAGGTGATCGCCCACTCCAGGGAGCCGTGACCGCTGGTCTTCTCGGTTTTCCCTGCGAATATCTCGCGGGTAACGGTGAATTCCTTGCCCATCGTCGCCTGCAGGTAATCCTTCAGGCCGCCGGGAAAGTGGAAGACCGCCTTGTCAGGTATCTCCGAGCCTTGCGGCAGAACGCCTTCCTCGCAACTCCAGCGGATTTCGACGCCGCCAAAGAGGTAAGCCTTGGAGCGTGCCATACGGAATACACGCCCGGCATCGAACTTCGCGTGCTCGCCAAAAATCTGCGGATCGGGGTGAAAGCGGACTCGTGTGCCACGACGATTATGGACGTCGCCGAGTTCTTCCAGTTCGCCCTGGGGCAAACCGCGGGAGAAGCGTTGACGATATAGCTTCCGATTGCGCGCAACCTCGACTTCCAGCACGTCGGAAAGCGCATTGACGACGGAAACGCCGACGCCGTGCAGGCCACCTGACGTCTCATATGCCTTGCCGTCGAACTTGCCGCCCGCGTGCAGCTTCGTCATGATGACTTCAAGGGTCGACTTCCCGGGAACCTGCGGGTGGTTCTCGACGGGGATACCGCGGCCATTGTCGCTGACCGTCAGGTAGCCCTGCAAGTCAAGGTGAACCTCGATGAAGTTGGCGTGGCCGGCGACCGCTTCGTCCATCGAGTTGTCAATGACTTCGGCGAAGAGATGGTGAAGAGCCTTTTCGTCGGTGCCGCCGATATACATGCCCGGCCGCATGCGGACGGGTTCGAGACCCTCGAGAACGCGGATCGAGGACGCGCCGTAGTCTTCCGACGTCGAGTTCACGGGCGCCGGACGCAGGGCGGGGGCAGCAGCCTTAGCGGGTGCGGCCTTTTGTGGCTCGGCAGACTTTGGAGCTTCCTCCTGCTTCGGTGTCAGGGGCAGTCCGGAAAAGAGGTCGTTGCTATCGTCCATGGGGCCGTTCAGATCTTTATCCTGTCGGGCAGGGGCCTTACGCCAAGCCTGACCCAAAATCACCGCATTTGATGTCACGTTTGCGAATCAGGCAGACTCTGCCAGAAAGCGCCTCGTTACGCGACGCCGCCCGATCAGGCGGACTTCCTTAGGAAGTGGTTTGCGTTGGCGGGCGTGGAATGGCAAGCGGCCAGAAGGCTCAGGGAACCATGCTCATGCGAATGTCCACAAGTCATTGCACCATTATCGCCGCAATTGCGGCCTTTTTCCTGACGACGACGGCAAGCGGCCAGGCGGCCGAAAGCCTCGCGCCCTATAAGGATGAGCTCTTTTCCACACAAAATGTGCTGCGGACGAGCGATAACGGCGCCCTTGATGTCATCGAATACGACGAGATGCGGGACATCAACGGCCGCGATCAGATACCCCAAAAGCGCGCCCAACAAAAATACGTGTCTCTCGGCGTCAAAAGGCAGCAGTCGGACGACACGTTGCAGCTTGGTTCGCAAAGACTCGACGTCACCAGGGTGGGACAAAGCCCGGGAGCGGCATTTACGGTCATTTTCATTCACGGTCGTAACGGCGACCGGCGCCTCGGCGTGAATGACTACAGTTTCGGGGGCAACTTCAATCGTCTCAAGAACCTGGTCGCCGGCAATGGCGGTGTCTATTATTCGCCGTCGGTCAAGAGCTTCGACAGCGACGGCGTCGCCGCGATCAAAGGGCTGATCCGCTACGCTTCGCAGCAATCGCCGGGCAAGCCGGTCATCCTGGCATGTGCGTCGATGGGCAGCCAGGTCTGCTGGGGCTTGAGCCGAGACCCGGCCAGCGTGAAGGCCCTCAAGGGTATGGTGATCCTCAGCGGCGTTACCGATCCGGATTTCGGCAAGAGCCCGTTCTTCAGGGCCAAGCTGCCGATTTGGTTCGCACATGGCAGCCGGGATCCGGTCTATGCAGCGACAGACCAGCAGGCACTCTTCGAAAAACTGCTGAAGGGGGATTACCCTGCACATTTCACGCTCTATCAGACAGGAAATCACGGAACACCGATCCGGATGATCGACTGGCGCCACACGCTGAACTGGATATTGGGTTCGTGACGACAGCCTAAGTCGCCTGACCGCCGGGGCGAGCGTCATGGCGGCCGCCTGGTCTATGATTTTCAGCAACATGGGCTCCAAATTTTAAGCATTTGCGCGACAAAAGGCCGTTATTTCCCTTAGGGAAGGGCCCCAAACCTTTTCATTGATCCCCGCTTTTGCTAAGGCCCCACGATACGTGGAAGATGGGAAGGCTGGCATGACACCTGACGTGCGTCCGCTTGTGGCGGGAAACTGGAAAATGAACGGCACGCGTGCCTCCCTCGACCAGATCAAGGCAATCGCCGAAGGTGTTCAGGGGCCACTTTCCGGTAAGGTGGAGGCGCTGATCTGCCCTCCGGCAACGTTGCTTTATGTCGCCACAGCGCTGTGCACCGACAGCCCCCTGGCGATCGGCGCACAGGACTGCCACCAGAAGCCGTCGGGCGCGCACACCGGCGATATTTCGGCCGAAATGATCGCAGACTGCTTCGGCACTTACGTGATCGTCGGACATTCGGAGCGTCGCACCGACCATGCCGAGACCGACCATCTTGTTCGCGCCAAGGCAGAGGCTGCGTTCGCGGCCGACCTGACGGCAATCGTATGCATCGGCGAAACGGCGGACGAACGCAAGGCAGGCCAGACCCTCGACATCATCAAGCGTCAGCTTTCCGCCTCGGTGCCGGATAGCGCGACGCCGGAGAATGCCGTCATTGCCTACGAGCCCGTCTGGGCGATCGGCACCGGCGTTACCCCAACCGTGGAAGACGTAGAGAAGGCGCACGCCTTCATGCGTTCCGAGCTCGTCGCCCGCTTCGGGGCGGCTGGCAAGAAGATCCGCATCCTCTATGGCGGCTCGGTCAAGCCAAGCAATGCAAGGGAGTTGATGGGCGTCGCGAATGTCGACGGCGCACTGATCGGCGGTGCAAGCTTGAAAGCGGCCGATTTCCTCGCCATCTACGGCGCATACAAAGCGCTGCTTGCTTAGAGCCGTGTATATTCCGAGCCTAAGGGCTTGGAATAGCGGATCACCTCATGTAAAGAGCGCCAGAATTTTACTTTATGCCCGCCGCGCGCGTGGGCAGGACTGGACCCATGCAGACCGTTTTGATTGTCATCCATCTCATGATCGTGCTGGCGCTTGTCGGCGTCGTGCTCATTCAGCGCTCGGAAGGCGGCGGCCTCGGCATCGGCGGCGGCTCGGGCTTCATGTCTGCCCGTGGCACGGCCAATGCGCTGACGCGCACGACCGCGATCCTGGCGACGCTGTTCTTCATCACGTCGCTCGGCCTCGGCATTCTCAACCGCTATGAAAGCCGTCCGACGGATATTCTGAACCGAATTCCGGCGACGAGCGGTGAGGGCAAGGGTATTCTCGATTCGCTCGGCGGCCAGAACGGCAATGCCGCTCCGGCTGCACCGGCCGCGCAGAACAACAACGGCGTTCCGACCGGCGGCGAGACCGCTCCGGCTCCGGCAGCAACCGCGCCGGCGGCTCCGGCAGCAACTGCTCCGGCCGCACCGGCACCTGCCGAAACGGCTCCGTCTACTCAAACTGCTCCGGCAGCACCACAGGCGACCACGCCTGCCGCTCCGGCGCCCGCCACCGTCCCAAGCGGACAGTAAGCGGCACACAGCATCAACCGCCGGCAGGCCCTCGGGTCTGCCGGTTTTCTTTTGTTCAGATTCCGCGCTGGCACCAAAAGTTCTGGAAAAGAATTTTTGGGCTGGTGGAATCGTTTTTGAAAAGGTATCCGGTGACTCCCATGGCGCGATACGTATTCATCACTGGCGGCGTGGTTTCCTCTCTCGGTAAGGGAATTGCGGCCGCGGCTCTCGGAGCGTTGCTGCAGGCCCGTGGTTATCGGGTGCGGCTTCGCAAACTCGACCCCTACCTGAACGTGGACCCGGGCACCATGAGCCCGACCCAGCACGGCGAAGTCTTCGTCACCGATGACGGTGCCGAAACCGACCTCGATCTCGGCCACTACGAGCGCTTTACCGGGCGCTCGGCGACCAAGACCGACAACATCACCACCGGACGCATCTACAAGAACATCATCGACAAGGAGCGCCGCGGCGATTACCTCGGCGCGACCGTGCAGGTCATTCCGCACGTCACCAACGAGATCAAGGACTTCGTCACCGAAGGCAACGGCGACTACGACTTCGTCATCTGCGAGATCGGCGGCACGGTCGGCGATATCGAGGCGATGCCGTTCATGGAAGCGATCCGCCAGCTCGGTAACGACCTGCCGCGCGGCACCGCGATCTACGTCCACCTGACGCTGATGCCGTATATTCCGGCCGCCGGCGAACTGAAGACCAAGCCCACCCAGCACTCCGTCAAGGAACTGCAGGCGCTCGGCATTCATCCCGACATCCTACTCGTGCGCGCCGACCGCGAAATACCGGAAGCGGAACGCCGCAAGCTGTCGCTCTTCTGCAACGTCCGCCCCTCGGCTGTCATTCAGGCTCTCGACGTCGCCAACATCTACGACGTGCCGATCGCCTACCACAAGGAAGGCCTCGACAACGAAGTTTTGGCCGCCTTTGGCATCGAGCCAGCTCCGAAGCCACGTCTCGATTCCTGGGAAGACGTTTGCAATCGCATCCGTACGCCTGAGGGCGAGGTCACGATTGCCATCGTTGGCAAGTATACCGGCCTCAAGGATGCCTATAAGTCGCTGATCGAAGCGCTGCATCACGGCGGCATTGCCAATCGCGTCAAGGTCAATCTGGAATGGATCGAATCCGAGGTCTTCGAAAAGGAAGATCCCGCGCCGTATCTCGAGAAGGTCCATGGCATCCTCGTTCCCGGCGGGTTCGGGGAGCGCGGCTCGGAAGGCAAGATCCATGCGGCGCGCTTCGCACGCGAGCGGAAGGTGCCGTATTTCGGGATCTGCTTCGGCATGCAGATGGCCGTCATTGAAGCCGCCCGCAACCTTGCCGGCGTGGAAAGCGCCTCGTCGACCGAGTTCGGCCCGACGAAGGAGCCGGTCGTCGGCCTGATGACCGAGTGGGTGAAGGGCAATGAGCTGCAGAAGCGCACGGCTGCTGGCGATCTCGGCGGCACGATGCGCCTCGGCGCCTACAAGGCCGCGCTGAAGAAGGATACGAAGATCTCCGAGATCTACGGTTCGACCGATATTTCCGAGCGCCATCGCCATCGCTACGAAGTCAACATCGACTACAAGGACCGTTTGGAAAACTGCGGTCTGGTCTTTTCGGGAATGTCGCCGGACGGTGTACTGCCCGAGACCATCGAGTATGCTGACCATCCCTGGTTCATCGGCGTTCAGTACCATCCGGAACTGAAGAGCCGTCCTCTCGACCCGCATCCGCTCTTCGCAAGCTTCATCGAAGCCGCGACCGAACAGAGCCGCCTGGTCTGACTTTCAACAGGCCGCCTCAAGGAGGCGGCCTTTTCAATTGCCGAGAGACACTTAGCAATTTGCGGCCTATCTCAGCGGTTAGAGGCTTTCCCGCCGAGACCCACGATAAACGATATGCCGGCGGCTGGACCGCCGGTTGCTCTTATCGCCGATACTCACGCTGCCTGCGGCATCGGTCCGACATAGATCGACCGAGGACGGATCAATCTGCCTTCCAGCGCCTGCTCGCGCGCATGCGCGATCCACCCCACGGTTCGGCCGATCGCGAATACGCCGGTGAACGATTCGCGCGGAAAGCCCAGCGCATCGAGCAATAAGGCCGTGTAGAACTCGACGTTGACGTCCAGCGGCCGGTCCGGCTTGCGCTCCCTGAGGATAGCAAGCGCCGCACGCTCGACGGCTTCCGCGAGTTCCACGCGCTGGCGATCGACCTGGCCGGCCAAAACGAGCGGTCGCAGCGCCTGCTTCAAAGCATCGGCGCGCGGGTCACGCACCCGGTAGATGCGGTGACCGAAGCCCATCAGGCGTTCGCCGCGATCCAATGCTCGACCGAGCCACTCGTGCGCATTCTCGCTGGCTCCGATCTCATCGAACATATCGAGCACGGGCCCCGGCGCGCCGCCATGCAAAGGTCCTTTAAGGGCACTTATCGCCGCAAGCACTGATGAGGTGAGGCCGGCCCGCGTCGAGGCGATGACGCGCGAAGCGAAGGTCGAGGCGTTCAAGCCATGGTCGGAAATGGTCACAAGATAGGCGTCGAGAGCAGCCGTCTGCTCCGCACTCGGCATCCTGCCTGTGAGCATGCGCAGGATGTCGGCTGCCTGGGGTAGCGAAGCGTCCGGGGCCACGGGTTCGTTGCCGGCCTGCAGACGGAGTATCGCCGGCAGGAAAACTGCGGGCGCTGCCAGCAATCGAAGCGCTACTTCGAAGTCCTCGCCATCCGGCAGGCGAGCGATGAGAGCGCGCATCGCGTCCACTGGCGGCAAGGCCAGCAGGTCCGATTGGAGGGCCGCCACATGGGCAAACAGGCGCACCCGCATTTCACCCAACCAATCGCCGAGTTCTGCAGGACCAAAATGCCTTTCCGTCAGGCCGTCGAGCAACAGCGCGGCAACACTTTCATAGGTTGCTGTCGATACGAGATGATCGAGCGACACGCCACGGATGATCAGGCGGCCCGCTTCGCCGTCGACATCGGAGAGCTGCGTTTCCGCTGCGATAACATCTTCCAAACCGTTTTTCATGGTGTTTTCTCCTTTACGTGCAACAGGATCAAGCCTAGATTGATTGACGTCAATCTTGATGTAATTGATCAATGTAAAGAGGACGAAATGTCTTGGCTGACAGCCGAGCAGGCGCTCGAGAAACTCGGAACCAAGCCACAAACGCTCTACGCCAATGTGAGTCGCGGCCGTATCCGGGCCAAAGCAGATGCCAGCGACCCACGGCGAAGTCTTTACAATGCGTCCGACGTCATGCGGCTTGCCGAACGTCACGCTGGCCGGCGAAAGACCGAGACAGTTGCGGCAGACGCCATACAATGGGGCGATCCCGTGTTGCCATCTGCCATTTCCACCATCCTGGAGGGCCGACTCTACTATCGCGGCCGTGATGCGGCGACTTGGGCGGAACATGCGACGCTCGAGGAGACCGCGGCACTTCTGTGGAAGTCCGGACCGATTGCAGCCGCAACAGGCGAGGCTTCTGAAACGACACCGTCGTTGGAGCGGGCATTTGTTTTGCTCGCACAGCGCGTGACCCGCGACCTGCCGACTCTCGGCAGAGCGCCAACCGTACTGCAAGCCGAAGCAGAAAGTATTCTTTCGACCGTGGCCAGTGCCCTTGCTCCAGATGCGGCGGCTTCACCATTGCATCTGCGCCTCGCCACCAGCTGGTCCAGGCCAGAAGCCGCCGATTGCATCAGGCGCGCACTTGCGCTCCTTGCCGATCACGAGCTCAACGCGTCGACCTTTGCCTCGCGCGTGGCTGCTTCTTCAGGCGCAACGCTATCGGCCGCGGTCCTGTCGGGCCTCTCGACCTTGAGCGGACCGCTCCACGGTGGCGCCTGGCAGGGCGTCGCCTCGTTGATCGCAGAGGTCGAAGCGCTCGATGCCAGTCAAGCAATACGGCAGGCGTTGACACAGGGAAGACCGCTGCCGGCGTTCGGCCATCCTCTGTATCCGCATGGAGACATCAGGGCAAAGGCGCTGATGGCTCAGTTCGCCTTGCCACCGAGCTACGCCGAACTGGCGACCGCGGGACAAGAGATCATCGGGGAAGGCGTCAACATCGATTTCGCGCTGACAGCCATGAGCGCCGCCTTCGATCTTCCCAATAATGCGCCCCTCGTGATTTTCGCGCTCGCGCGAACCGTCGGGTGGCTCGCTCATGCCATGGAGCAGATCGAGAGCGGCCACCTTATTCGCCCGAGGGCGCGCTATACTGGACCGGCAATCCAAAGACCGCTTAAGACATAGATAATGTCGGATAGGCGTTGACGTTTTGACATGCGTGCTGCAGCTATCAGCGTATGATGCCGTCGCACACCCGGGCTGTCCGGCCATGCATTCAGGTAGGGGACGAATATGCTTGTGAACTCCAGAATGCTCCTGGCGCTGGCCGCGTGGGCAAGCGCTGCCTGTCTGTTCAGCTCAGATCGGGCACTTGCGCAAGCGAACGGATGCACGATGGCGCGCGTGGCGGGAACGGCGCGACAGATCATGCGCTGCGCGGATGGCGTGACGATCACCGCCGAGGCTGGGGCCCGCTTCAACGTCGTCGACCGCAATCGCGACGGGCGACCGGACGCGGTCTCGTTGCGCAACAAGGCCGTGCTCGTCGATGTCGACCGGGCGCGGCACCCGGACGGATTCGAGGTCGTCACACCACAGGCAATTGCCGCCGTCCGCGGCACACGTTGGGCTGTCGATGTCGAGAGCGGCACGACCTCTGTCTTAGTCGTGCGCGGACGCGTAGCGGTCGGCCGTCCTTCGGCAGGAGCAGCAGCACGCGTCGTGTTGAATGTAGGTGAGGGTGTTGATGTTGCGCCGGGCAGCGCGCCACTCACCGTCCGCCGCTGGCCGCCGGCCCGTAGCGCGGCCCTGCTCGCCCGCCTCGGCCAATAACGCCGATGCAGGGCAGACGGCTCCTGGTCACGATTGCTCTACTGCTCTCCGCACTCTGGGGCGGCCTCCTCGGCTATATGCATCTTTCGGGAAGCATGAGTTTCCTCGACCGCCTCGAAGCTTCCCTTACTGACGTGCGAAGCACGGTAATCGGCGCAAAGGAGCCTCCGCCGATTACCAGCATTGTTGCGATTGACGACCAGACTGCCGTCGACAACGGCTATCCTCTCGATCGGGCAACACTCGCCCGCGTGGTTGCCGCCGTCGGCGCCTTGAAACCGAAGGTCATCGCACTTGATCTTTTGCTGGTTGATCCCGGACCAGAAGAGGGAGATGCGGCGCTTGCCGTGGCTCTCCATCAGAGCCCCAGCGTGATCGCCGCCGCGGGCGTCTTCCCGAAAGACACACAGGCGGTCGATCGTGACGCCAATGATCCGCTGGCAGCGATACCGGCAGCCAGCCAGATGCTGTTGCCTCTAAGTCGCTTTTCCGACGTTGCTGCCATTGGCGTCGTCAACGTCGCCACCGACGAGTCGGGCACACCGCGTTTCATTCCGCTGATCTCGCGTGGCGGCGCACGAGTCGATGCCTCATTTCCGTTGCGGGTGGCGTCACTGGCACTGGGTATCAATCCGGCATTCTCGCCTGGCGGACTTGCACTCGGCGACCGGCATCTGCCGACCGACAACGGGCAGCGTCTGCCGATCACCTTCTATGGTCCACGCGGCGCCATTCCAACTTTCAGCGCGGCGGATGTGCTGGCCGGCAAACTCCCCGCCAAGGCAATAGAGGACAAGATCGTCGTGATCGGCTCCACGGTGACGGGCGGTGGCGACGTCTTCCCAACCCCATTCGATCCGGTATTGCCGGGCGTCGAGGTGATGGCGACGGCAGCGACGCATCTGATTGCCGGCGACGGCATCATCAGGGACCGCAATGTGCGCCTGCTCGATTCGCTGATCGCGGTGGGTCTGCCGGTGCTATTGATCAGCCTGCTTGCGTGGCGGCGCAGCGCCATCGGCTACGCTATCATTGCGTCGGCGGCGCTTGCATGGGCCGCCCTGAACGTTGTCGCCTTCGCGCACGGCTATTGGTTCAGTGCGGCCTTGCCAATCGCAGCGGCGCTGCCGCCCGTGCTGCTTTTCGGCGCCGCCGAGATCTGGATGGATCGTCGCCAAGCCGCACACTTTGCGGCGCAAAGCGACCTCCTGCAGCGCATCGAGGCCCCAGGCCTGGGAGAGTGGCTCGCCCGCGATCCCAACTTTCTCGCAAAGCCGGTCCGGCAAGACGCCGCAGTCGTCTTCATCGACCTCTCCGGCTTCACGGGCTTGAGCGAAGCAATCGGCGCGACGAATGTCCGCGAAGTTCTCAGCGATTTCTTCGAACTGGTCGACGAGGAGGCGCGCTCGCACGGCGGCGCGGTCACCAGCTTCATGGGCGATGGCGCGATGATTCTTTTCGGCTTGCCGCAACCGGCCGATGACGATGCCGCGCGAGCCGCCGCCTGCGCCGTGCGCCTGTGCGGGCGAATGCGTCCCTGGCTTGCAATACATCCCGCGCTGAGCGGCCGAAAGACTGGTTTCAAGGTTGGAGCTCATTGCGGTCCGGTCGTTGCCTCGCGCCTAGGAACCGGCAGCCGCCAGCAGATTACCGCAACCGGCGACACCGTGAATGTCGCCAGCCGCCTGATGGAGGTCGCGGCAGAGCGTGGTGTCGAACTGGCGTTGAGCGCCGCACTGATGAAGGCGGCAGGCGCCGATAGCGCGCCGCTTCGCACCGGCCGGCTCGAGGGCCCTGCAAAAGCACGCATTCGTGGCAGAAGCGAAGGCATCGACGTGTGGCTATGGCAGGGACATCTGCTTTGACATTTGCCGCCTAACCAAGTAGGAACGGCCAACTTCTCCACCGGCAATTGCCGGCCAGGGCGCAACATGCGCGTGAGACTTCCGAAAGATAGACAACATGACAGATTTTAACGGCGTCGTTCCGGCGATCGCCAAGGCGTTGGTGAAGCGCGGTTACACCGAGCTGACGCCGGTTCAAAAGTCCATGCTCGACCCGGCGCTCGCCGCGTCGGACGCCCTCGTTTCGGCCCAGACCGGCTCCGGCAAGACCGTAGCCTTCGGCCTCGCGCTGGCGCCGACGCTGCTCGAGGACGCGGAACGCTTTGGCCCTGCAGCCGAACCGCTGGCTCTTGTGATCGCACCGACGCGCGAACTCGCGCTGCAAGTCAAGCGCGAACTCGAATGGCTTTATGAAGCGACGGGCGCGCTGATTGTCAGCTGTGTCGGCGGCATGGACATCCGCAGCGAGCGCCGTGCGCTGGAGCGTGGCTCCCATATCGTTGTCGGCACTCCCGGTCGCCTCTGCGATCATATCAGGCGCAATGCGCTCGATATTTCCGGTCTCAAGGCTGTTGTACTTGATGAAGCCGATGAAATGCTTGATCTCGGCTTCCGCGAAGATCTGGAGTTCATTCTGGATTCCTCCCCCGATGACCGTCGCACGCTGATGTTCTCGGCGACGGTTCCGGCAGCCATCGCGAAACTCGCGAAGAGCTATCAGAAGAACGCTGTCCGGATCGCAACGGCCACCGAGGAAAAGCAGCACGGCGACATCGAATACCGGGCTCTTGTCGTGTCGCCGAGCGACCGCGAGAACGCGATCATCAATGTCCTGCGCTACTACGAAGCGACCAACGCCATCGTATTCTGTTCGACGCGCGCGGCGGTGAACCATCTGACGGCCCGCTTTCACAATCGCAACTTCAACGTCGTCGCCTTGTCGGGCGAGCTGACGCAGAACGAGCGCAGCCATGCGCTGCAGGCAATGCGGGATGGACGCGCCCGGGTCTGCATCGCAACGGATGTCGCCGCCCGCGGTATCGACCTGCCGGGTCTCGACCTTGTCATTCATGCCGACCTGCCGACCAATCCCGAAACCCTGCTTCATCGCAGCGGCCGCACCGGTCGCGCCGGCCGCAAGGGCGTCAGCGCACTGATCGTGCCGCTGAACGTCCGCCGCAAGGCAGAGCGTCTTCTCGACAACGCCGGCATCTCGGCCGCCTGGGCTCGTCCACCGTCAGCGGAGGAGGTCACAGCACGTGACGAAGTCCGTCTGCTTGCCGACCCCATCTTTGATGAAGCCCCGAGCGAGGAAGCCCAGGACTTGGTCAAGCGGCTTCTCGATACGCACGGCGCCGAAAAGCTCGCTGCTGCCTTCGTCAACCTCTATCGTTCGAACCAGTCCGCGCCGGAGGATCTGATCGAGGTCTCGGTCCAGGACAGCCGTGGCGGCAAGCGCCGCGAGCATGTCGAGGGGCCACGGGAGCCTTATCAGAAAGGTCCGCGCGACGACTTCGGCGCGAGCGTCTGGTTTTCGATTTCGGTCGGTCGCAAGCAGAATGCAGAGCCACGCTGGTTGATCCCGATGCTTTGCCGGAACGGCAATCTGACGAAGCGCGAGATCGGTGCGATCAAGATGCAGCCCGAGGAAACCTACGTCGAGATTTCCGCCGCCAGCGCCGACAGCTTCCTGCAGTCGATCGGTCCAAACAAGACGATGGAGCGCGGCATCCGCGTCACGCCGCTGAACGGCACGCCTGATTTCAGCAAGCCTGCCGCCGCGAAACCCTATGCCGGCAAGAAGGCCTTTGGCGAGCGTCGTGAATTCACGGATGAGCGCCCGAAAGGCAATTTCCGCAAGGAAGCCCGCGGCGAGGGCGGCAGCGACGAGCGACGCGACTCGAAGCCTTGGGGCAAGAAGCCGGGCAAGCCGAAGTTCGAGGGCAAGGGCGGCAGCGGGCCCAAGCCCAAGTTCTCGAAAAAGAAGGGATAACGATCCCACCGGCGGCGCAACCTTGCTTCGCCGCTAGAACCCGCGGAGAGGACAATGGCAGATACCTTCGTTTTAACGGTTCCTGTTTTCAGTACCCTTTGCAATGAGGCGTTCAAGCTCCGGCGCGCTGTCTTTGTCGCCGAACAGAATGTACCCGCCGATGAAGAGTTCGATGCGCTTGATCTTACCGCGCACCATGTCGTCGCGGTTGCAGGCGGCGAGGTCTGCGGGACGCTCCGGATCATCCACGCGAACGAGCATGTAAAGATCGGCCGCGTCGCCGTCGGCAAGGCATGGCGCGGACATGGTGTCGCAAGCGCGATGTTGACCTATGCGATAAACGAGCACCGATCAGCCCGTGAGAACCGGTTTTATCTGACGGCACAGAGCGATAAGATAGGACTCTACGAACGCTTCGGATTTGCCGCCTTCGGCGATGAATTTCCTGATGGCGGCATACCGCATCTGGCGATGAAGAATTATTGATCCGGCTGAGCGGCAAGGGAATGAGCGAACAACGCCATCGTGAAGCTGAGTCAAATCGCGATGCTTCCTTTCCGCGGAATGTCCGCGCCTTTATCGTCGAAAACCTTCACCTGAAACCCGCACCCGGCCTGCAGGAGATAGTTCTCTACACGGCTCATCCCGGCAGTGGGCTGTCGCGCCTCAGAACCAGCGACGCGGAGGATGCGCCGCCGTACTGGGCCTACAACTGGGCTGGTGGAACGCTGCTCGCTCGGCATATTCTGAATTATCCGGACATCGTTAGTGGCCGCCGCGTCTTCGATCTCGGCGCAGGGTCCGGCATCGTCGGGATCGCGGCCCGAAAATGCGGAGCATCCCTCGTGATCGCAGCCGAGATCGACACGAACGCGATCGCGGCGATTGGCCTCAACGCGGCGGCGAACGGCGTCGCGATCGAAGTGACGAGCGCTGACGTGCTTGCCGGCCCCCCGCCGGATGTCGATGTCATCCTCGCTGGGGACGTCTTCTACAATCCCCAGCTTGCCGGGAGGGTTTTGCCGTTCCTTGCGGCCAGTCGCAAGGCAGGCGTCGATGTCCTCATTGGAGATCCGCGCAGGCAGTCGCTGCCACTCGCAGCCCTAAAGCTGGTGGCTGAATACGCTGTCCCCGATTTCGGCGACGGTTCGACCGGGCAGGGGGCGATCGGCGGCGTGTTCACTCTGGCGGACGCCGGCTGATCAAAGACGGCGCTTAGGCCGACGACGTTTCTTGTAGTTTAAGCAAGATCTCGAGCGCCAAATCCGCCATGGCGAGTGGAACGAAGACATGATCGTGATGGTAGGCCGCTACCATGTTGCACGGGATTGAGCGGGCTGCCAACGCAGAAGCAACCGCGGCCGTCAGGCCGACACCTTCCAGCGACGAAAAGACTTCGAGAACGATACGCCGCATCGGCGCATCGCAACTAAAGCCGAGTTCCGCAGCTCGGCCTCTCGAGAGGATCAGGGAGATCCCTTCGTGCTCGCGAAACCATGCAAGAGCATCGGGAGCAGCAAGCTGTGCCACATCCTCGTCTGAGGTCACGCAGAATACGAACTCGCCATCCATGAGCGCAGGCGTCATGCCCGAAAGCATGGCCTGTGTGTCTTTGACAGCCTCCTTCGTCATCTCAATCCTGCTTTCTGTTCCCAGGAAACGATCAGGGCAGGCTCGACGGCTCAGCCCAGAAGATCAGGCCTCAGCATTATCACCGGGCAGGGACTTCCGGCGAGCAGTTCCGGTGCATGCGGTGGACGAACGATCAAGCAGTCGGCTTGGGCGAAGATCTTCATCATGGACGAGTCCTGCTTGGCGAACGGCTTTGCCGCCAGCACGCCTGATGACGATCGCGACAGCGTGGCTCGGACATAATCCTGCCGCTGGTCGTTGGCGCGAAGCGTCGCAGCCGCCTCGACGGTCGCGTCGCGTCTGACGGGGGGTAGCGAGGCCAGTTTGCGGATCAACGGTTCAAGGAACAGGAGCCCGCAAACCAGGCTCGACACCGGATTACCAGGCAGGCCAATGACATGGGTTTCGCCGAGGCTGCCGACCATCAGGGGTTTGCCCGGGCGCATGGCAATCCGCCAGAAATCGAGCTTCATGCCCGATGCGAGCAGCGTTGCCTGCACCAGATCATGGTCGCCCACCGACGCCCCGCCGAGCGTCACGATGACATCGACCTCGGCCCGCCTTGCGCGCTCGACCGCCGCCGAAATCGCGGCTTTGTCGTCGGGGACGATCCCGAGATCAAGAACCTTGGCTCCCGCCTTGCGGGCCATCGCAGCGATGCCAAAGGTGCTAGACGCAATGATCTGCGCGGGAGCGGGCGAGCTTCCGGGCGGCAGCAATTCGTCGCCGGTCGCAAGCAACGCAACCACCGGCTTGCGCCGGACCTCAAGGGTCGCGTGGTTCATTCCGGCCGCCACGGTCAGGCGAGAGAAGTCCAATACAGTGCCGGCCTTCAGCACCGCTTCGCCTTCGAGAAAGTCCTGGCCGCGAGGCCGGACGTGCTGGCCGGGACGAACTGCAAAGGTCGTGCGGATGCCACCCTCGATTTTTTCCGCATCCTCCTGCAGCAGGACGCTATCCGCACCGGACGGAACCGGGGCGCCGGTAAATATACGGACGGTCTCGCCCTTGCCGACAACGCCCTCAAACCCGTGCCCGGCGGACGACATCCCTATGAGCTTCAACTGACTGCCGGGCTGAGGGGCGTCGTCACCGCGCAAGGCGTACCCATCCATCGCTGACGCGTCGAAAGGCGGCTGGGTCAACCTGGCCGCAACATCGGCCGCGAGCACACGACCGTCGGCCTCCGGCAAGGGGACTGTTTCAAGGGTCTCGATTGGCTCAGCACGCGACAGCAGGCGATCCTGCGCCTCGGCAACCGGCAGCAAGCTCATTTGCCGTACTCCGGATGACGAAAGTCTCCAGACTTGCCGCCAGATTTTTCGAGTAGCCGGATGCCTCCGATTTCCATGGCCTTATCGGCGGCCTTGGCCATGTCGTAGATCGTCAGGCAGGCGACGGAAACGGCTGTCAGGGCTTCCATTTCGACGCCCGTCTTGCCCGTCAGCTTTGCCGTTGCGGTGACGCGCAAGCCAGGGAGATCGACATCCTCCGTGATGTCGACCGAGACTTTCGTCAACATCAGGGGGTGGCAGAGCGGGATGAGGTTGCTCGTCTGCTTGGCCGCCATGATGCCGGCAAGGCGCGCCGTGCCGATCACGTCGCCCTTTTTCGCATTGCCCGCGCGAATGAGGTCAAGCGTTGCCGTCGGCATCCGCACGTGGCCTTCGGCGGTCGCGGTCCTTGTGGTTTCGGCCTTATCGCCGACATCGACCATATGCGCCTCGCCGGAGGCATCAATGTGGGTGAGCCTGGATTGGCCGCTCATGTCACTCGGCCGCCCGAGCGGCTTCGGCAAACAGGAGCGCGCGCGTCGCCGCCGTAACGTCTTCCTTGCGCATCAAGCTCTCGCCAACCAGGAACGTGTTGATGCCTACCGCCTGCAGGCGCCTGCAATCCGCATTCGTGAATATGCCGCTTTCGCCGACCAGCAGGCGATCCTCTGGAACCATCGGCGCCAGCTTTTCGCTGACTTCGAGGCTGACTTCGAATGTCCGCAGATTGCGATTGTTGATGCCAACGAGCGGGGAGGAGAGCTTCAGCGCGCGCTCCATCTCCTCGGCGTCGTGGACTTCCACCAGTACATCCATGCCGAGCCCGAAGGCCTCATCCTCAAGGCGCCTTGCATCATCATCGGAAAGCGACGCCATGATCAGCAGAATGCAATCGGCGCCCCAGGCACGGGCTTCCTGTACTTGGTAGGTCTCGAACATGAAATCCTTGCGAAGCGCCGGCAGCGAACACGCCGCACGCGCCGCCATCAGAAATTCCGGCGCGCCCTGGAAACTTGGTGTGTCGGTCAATACCGAAAGGCATGCCGCGCCGCCGAGTTCATAGGCCTTGGCCAGCGACGGAGGGTCGAAGTCGGGTCTGATCAGTCCTTTGGAAGGACTGGCCTTCTTGATCTCTGCGATCAGGCCGTACTGGTCGGCCTCACGTTTTGCAACGAGCGAGCGGTGGAAGCCGCGCGGCGCCGATTGATCCGCCTGCATCGCCTTCAGGTCGGCCAGCGATACTTTCGCCTTTGCGGCGGCGATCTCTTCCCGCTTGTATAGTTCGATTTTCTTCAGGATGTCGGTCATGGCTTTATCCTAGTCGATGTCGTTCGACACGGCGACGAGTTTATCGAGGGCTGCCGCCGTCGCACCGCTATCCAGCGATTGCGCAGCAAGCCGCATGCCATCCTTCAGCATCTCAGCCTTGCCGGAGATCACCAGCGAGGCCGCTGCGTTAGCGAGTGCGATATCGCGGTACGCGTTCTTTGCGCCGCTCAGGACGTCGCGCAGCGCCGCCGCATTCACCACGCCGTCGCCACCCTTGATGGCTTCCAGCCGGCAAGGTTCAACGCCGAAATCCGCGGGCGACAGTTCGAAGGTGCGGATCTTGCCGCCCTCGAGTGCCGCGACGCTCGTCTGTCCCGTCGTGGTGATTTCGTCGAGGCCGTTGCCGTGGACAACCCACACGCTTTCCGAGCCGAGATCGCGCATGACCTCGGCAATCGGAACGACCCACTGCGGCGCGTAAACGCCAAGCAACTGGCGGCGGACACCGGCCGGATTGGAGAGAGGGCCAAGCAGATTGAAGATGGTGCGCGTGCCAAGTTCGACACGCGTGGGTCCAACGTGACGCATCGCAGAGTGATGCTGCTGGGCAAACATGAAGCCCACGCCAGCTTCGCGAATGCAGCGCGAGATCACCTCGGGCGTTACATCCAGCTTGACGCCGAGGGCAGCGAGGCTGTCGGCTGCACCCGATTTCGAGCTCAGTGCCCGATTGCCATGCTTTGCAACAGGGACACCCGCACCGGCCACGATAAGGGCAGCCAGCGTCGAGATATTGTAGGTCCCGCTTGCGTCACCGCCGGTCCCGACGATGTCGATTGCATCCGCCGGGGCATCGACGGTCAGCATCTTGGAGCGCATCGTCGTCACAGCGCCGACAATCTCGTCGACCGTCTCACCGCGGACGCGCAATGCCATCAGGAAGCCACCGATCTGCGAAGGCGTCGCCTGACCGGACATCAGAATATCGAAGGCCTCGCGGGCCTCCTCACGTGTCAGAGGCTCGCGGCTCGCAGCCTTCGCCAAAAGCGGCTTCAGATCGGTCATGCGCTTATGTTCCCCTTAGCGGACTGCCGCCTGTTCGGCGAGAGGTTGATTGACCGATGCGCCGTACTGCGTCTGCAGCAAGTTGACCATCTGATCGAGAATGTCGTCGCCGGCAGCGTTTGCCGTTGCGGTGATCTGTTGGTCCTGGTTGTTGAGAACGTCACCCGTCGGTTCCGTGTTGACTTCAGTGACCTTGAGTAGGATCTGCGTCGTCGGGTCGCCACCAACGGCGCTGGCAATGGTGTCGATCGGGCCGGAGAACGCGGCAATGACACCGGCCCTGCCGAGAACGGCGTCGTCGGTGCCGCGGGTGATACCACTCTTGCTTTCGACCGTAATGCCGAGCGGTGCAGCGATATCGGCCAGCGACGTTCCCTTCTGTGCCTGCTGCTTCAGCTCTTCGGCTTTTTTGGCGAGTTCGAGCTTCTGTTGTTCGGCGGTCCAGTCGGCGATTGCCTTATCCTTCACTTCGCTGAGCGGCCGATCACGCTCCGGCGTGATGTCGCGGACGTCGAACCAAAGATAGCCGTCGGTGCCGATCGAGAGGGAAGGAGCGTCTGCCCCAGCCTCAGTCTTGAAGGCAGCCCCAAGAACCTGCTGCTTGGCCGGAATATCCTTGACCTCGTTGCCGTCCTTATCGAGACCGGTCGCATCGACGGCGTCGATCACGATCGCCTTGAGCTTGAGCTGCTCCGCAATCTGTTCCAGCGTCGAGCCCGACCCGCGCAGATCCTCGATCTGATCGTGAACGTTGATGAGTTCCTGCGAGGCGTTGGAAATGGCCAATTGCTTGCGGATCTCTTCCTTGACCTCGTCAAGGGTCTTGACGCTCTCGGGCTTGATGTTGCTGACACGGACGATGACCGGGCCGAAGGTACCGTCGACAACGGGCGTCGTTCCGCCATCCTTCGAGACGGCGAAGGCCGCATCGGCAATTGCCTGATCCGGAACCTTGTCCTTGGAGAACTCACCCAGGAATACGTCCGCTGCCGTCTTGCCCTGATCGGTCACCAGCTGATCGAACGTCGTGCCGGTCTTCAGCGCGGCCAGCGCGGCATTGGCAAGATCCTTGTTCTGGAAGGTCAACTGCTCGATCGTACGGGCCTCTGGCGTGCGGAAGCTCTCCTTGCGCTTTTCGAAATCCTCGCGGATCTGGTCGTCCGTAACGGAGGCGGCATCGGCGATGTCTTCCGGTTGCAGCTTCAGGAACGCGATCTTGCGGTATTCCGGCGCGCGGAAGCGCGTCTTGGCGCCTTCGAACCACTTGGCCAGGACATCCTCGGCAGGCGCCTTGATCGGCTCGATATTGGCGTTCGTCAGCAGCAGGTAATCGATACCGCGGCTTTCCTGGCGATAAAGCTTGAGCGCATCGACGAGCGTTTTCGGCGCCGTGAAGCCGTTCGATACTGCATCGACGATCTGGCTCCGAACGGCGACCTTGCTGCGCTCCTTGATGTAATCATCTTCGCGGATGCCGGCATTGCGCAGGCGCGACGTAAAGAGGGTACGGTCGAACTGGCCATTGACCGCCTTGAAGGCCGGATCGTCACCGATCAGCTGCGCGAGCCGATCCTGCGACAGGCCGAGGTTCATGTCTTCCGCCAACTGATCGAGCGATGCGCCGGCGACCAACTGTGCCAGAACCTGCTGCTCCACACCGAAGGCCCGGGCCTGCTCGGGTGTCAGGCGCATGCCGAACTGCTGGCTGAGATTTGCGACCTGCCGCTGGTAGGCCAGGCGAAACTCGTTGACGTCGACGTGCTGGTCTCCGACGCTGACAACCGTCGTGCTCGTGCCGCCCGATATCAGTGAGCGCGACACGCCCCAAATACCAAAAGAGGCGACAAGTAGCAGCATGAGGAGCTTGGCAACCCAGGTGTGAGCAGCTCTTCTCAGAAGATCAAACATCGAAACGCAAACCTCGCATTATATTCGCCCGTTCGCGGGCAAAGCTTTTGACGTTCCTTAGAACAAAGCCAGCAGGAAATGAAGGGTTATCGCACGAAAACATCTGCGCTATATCTGCAGTCATACTGGAGCGCCTGGCGCCGCAAAAGAGACCGGACATCGGAACCTTTCCCAGCACTAATTCGTTGAAGAGCATCCGGAAAAAGAGGAGCAGACCATGGCCGATATGAAAACCGCCTCCGCCCAGTCCGCAACCGCGCGTGTGAAGGCGGAGATCGCGGCAGACGATCTTTCCGCACAGGTCGCCGCATTGCGCGAAGACCTTGCACGCCTGTCCGAAAGCGTTGTGGCGCTTGGACATGGCGCCAAGACCGCCGTCGCCGACGAAGCATCGGTCATGACGGAACGGCTGCGCGACAAGGTAAGGGAGGAACCTATCTTCGCGCTCGCCGTGACAGCCGGCGTCGCTTACCTCTTCGGATTGATGAGCCGTCGATAGGATCGAACGGCGTTTGACCAGGCGAGGGCCGGGCGTGATGACGCCCGGCTTTTTGGTTTTTAGCTAGCGACGAATGACTCGCCCGACGGCAATGAGCAGGCACGCGCCGACGAAGCCAGCAATCAAATACCCGAGCCAGCCGGCAAGCGCGATGCCCAGCCCAGAGAGGATGGCGTTCGCAACGATCGCGCCCACAATGCCAAGAATGATGTTCATCAACAGGCCCATGTTGCTGTTCATGAACTTTTCCGCCAGCCACCCGGCAATGCCGCCGATAATGATAGCCGCTACCCAACCTACGCCTGCGTCTTCCATATGATTTTCCTTCCAGAGAAACAACGAAGTCAACGCTCGAGGCGGAAATTGAGGTCTCTGTAACGGCCGGACAGTGCATGGCAGAAGAGGTATGCTTTTGGCAGCGTAAGGCAGGTCGAACGCAAAGGCTGCGCAAATGTCCAATGCCGGCAGTCAGACTCAATTCCCCCGAGAGAAAAGATAGGCGATCCGTTTGGTTGCGCAACGCAAATGTGTTCGCCCTAAAACGAGGACAACGGCGGCAAAGTCCGTGCGATCGACCTCACATCCCTTCAAACACACTTTCCGAACAATCTTCGACGGCCACCCCCCTTAACGCAGCCACAACCACTGGACGTCCTTTTGCAAAACACTCGACGTGGTGTCGAGTGCGCCTTGAGAGATGCCGAATGGTTCCGCCAGGCAGGCACAAATTCATCAGCTGGCAAGTCGCGAACAAAACACCGTATCACGGGGTCATCGCGTTTTGACGACAACGTCGGAAATGCATACCAATCGTCGTACTTTCCGGTATATCAGTCGCGTAGGAATAATACCAATATGCGATCAGTTTGTTCCGGAAGACGAGCCCGGAGCTCTCTCGTCGGATGGCGCCCGCAAAACCCATCACACTTCCGTGATGGTTTCAGATGGCTGATTATACCGTGAATCGCTTTGCCGACCCCGCTTGTGTCATCGAAAAAGCTCATTCTCAACGAAATCGCGCGTTTCCTTAAGCATTTGCTTGCTCAACCTGCAATCTATGTCATGGTAGCTTCCTCACATGAGAGGGGTTCTAGCTATGATTAATCTTCAATCGGTTCGTAATGACACTACTCATGATCAACGCCTGCTCGATTGCCGCGCCGATGTTGAACCCGCGCTCCATCAGATCATCCGCGATGCGCAACTAAAGGGGTGGGCGCCGGCGGAAGTGGCGATGGCAATAGCGGATGCAGCGGATGACTACATTCTGTTGTTGGCCAGCAGGAAGGCGACGTCACATTGATAGGCGTCATATTGCTAATGGGGCGAGGACGACGACACCAGATCTGCGGGCAAGGCAGCAGCATTTGCCCGCAGGAAAGACCTCCGCACATCCAGGCATCGCGGCGCCGGGGTAGTGAATAGCGTTTCCAGCACGCCAGTAGAGTGATGACATCACGGAGTGGAGTTCAACCCACTACCTACAGGACGAAAATCTGCGACCTGTCGGATAAAGTCAGGTGAGTTTTGCTTCATCGTGCCTCACGCCGCATAGCGATGCCCCAGAGGATCTGGAACTCGCCGGCGGTAGCGGATTCGTGAACTGTGCCGTGGCAAAGGGCGCCGTAATTCTCGCCCGGGCTTGCGATGACACGCTAGATTGCGCGCGCGGTGGTGAGCAATGGCCCTCCCGGAGGAGCGCGGATGCACAGGTTTCTCACATTTCTGGCGGCCGTGGCGCTGATCGGCCTTTCCACAATCACCTCAGCCTGCACCACAAGCCCTGATCAGACCTCATCAATCGGGTCGTCATTGGCCTATCTACGCGATCGCTCTGTAAATCCAGCCTGTGCAGATGGGTTCAGACCTAGTAACGGCCACCCGTGCAGCTATTAGACACGGACGTGGTGCGAGGACGCAAGGCAGTCGCCGTCCCAAACTATACTAAGTCTTTGATTTCATGGTGAGAGCGTCGGGGTTCGAACCCGAGACCTACTGATTAAAAGTCAGTTGCTCTACCGGCTGAGCTACGCTCTCCCTGAAGCCGAGCGGTGCGTCCGGCTGGAAGTGCGCGGAACATATGCAGGTGCCCCATTGCGGTCAACCAAAAAATCACCGTTCCCTGTGCATTAGGCACATTTCTTGCGACTGGGCCTGAAAAGGCGGCCCCCCCTGGAAACGGCCAAAAAGAAAAGCGCCCGAAGGCGCTTTGTAAAAGTTGGGGGAAACGAGGTCATGAACCGGGCGGACGAAAGTTCGAATATAGTGTTGACGACCCGGAGAAAGCGGAAAAATCCGGGTATCCTTTCGCGCCGCCGAGTCCGCTTGGCTCGGCTCACAATCTCAGCATATAAATGCGCGACGGATCAGAAGGTTCCACCGAAAAAGATTTAATCGAATCAATCCTTTCCGAGGCTGGTCGATACCTTCACAAAGTCACATGACGCTCTAGCTAGCTCCTTGTACAGACAAGGAGACTGCGATGACCAGCGTGACCACACCCACAACGACAACCCGAAAAGTGTTGCGCGGGCGACCTTACAGCCTCGGTGAGTTTGCGAGGAAGTATAGACTAGAGGAAACCGAGGCAAAGCGGCTCTATGAGAAGTTCGGGCCATCGGCCACGGAACTCGATCTGCTCATGGCCGCCAAGCGGCGTCTACCGGTTCACTGATGGTTCTATCAAACGCATAAGGACTGCAGCAAATCGAGTGGATTCGCTTTTGTCGCCGTTGCGGTGTGGCCATCGCTCCGTCAGTCCGGCGAGGGGCTGCAGCTCTCCACGACGGTTCTGCCGTTTCAGCGGCTGCAGATCGAAGAGGTCGAAGGCCAGCTTAAGAGCGACGGCCAATACAAAGCGAATCCTCTCGGTCCCATTTCAGCCTACGGAAACTGAACTTTCATTACCAAGATTTCATTTCATTCGACCGTCATTTCGTGCCAATCCGGGCCGATGCTAATCTGCCGTTCAGCTTCGACATGATCATCTTGCTGGCGGCTGCGTTGGCAGCATGTTGATCGAGGCCGGAATGAACGACGTCAAGACTATGCACGAAACCAAGCCGACCAAGGCGAGCGCCGACCTGGCGACCGTCCTTGCGGCTTCACGCAAACAGTCGAAGGGCCGTTGGCGTGGTCGCTTATTGGTATTGCTTCTGCTGATTCTTGCGGCCGGCGGGGTGGCCTATTTCTATGCGCGGCAAGAAGGCAACCAATACAGCTACGCCACTCAACGTATCAAACGCGGCGACCTGACCGTGCTGGTTACGGCAACCGGATCCGTGCAGCCGACAGAGCAAGTGGATATATCAAGCGAGCTGTCGGGAACGGTTCGCGAGGTGAACGTCGACTATAACAGCGAGGTCAAGGCCGGCGAGGTTCTTGCCGCTCTCGATACGAACAAGCTTGAGGCGGACGTCAAGAGTTCGCGGGCGAAACTCGATTCGGCCAAAGCGAATGTCGTGAAGGCGACCGCCGACCTCGAGTCGGCCCAGAGCTCGTTCCAGCGAGCCCGCAACCTCGTTCAGAGCAACGTGTCTACGCAGCAGAGCCTCGAAGATGCGCGCTATAAGTTCGATTCCGCGGTTGCCGCAAAGGACATCAACGTCGCTGCCGTGCTCTCTGCGGAGGCCGATCTGCGGCTGGCCGAAGTCAACCTCGCCAAGGCGAAGATCGTCTCGCCGATCAACGGCGTGATTCTCACGCGTTCGGTCGATCCCGGCGCGACGGTCGCCGCGTCCTTGTCCGCTCCGGTGCTGTTCGTCATCGCCGGCGATCTGCGGAAGATGGAACTGCAGGTCGATGTCGACGAGGCCGATGTCGGTCAGATTGCCGTCGGCCAGAAGGCGACGTTCACGGTTGATGCCTATCCCAACCGGACCTTTCCAGCCGAGATCAAGCAGATTCGGTTTGCATCCGAGACCACGAACAACGTCGTGACCTACAAGGCGATCCTGTCGGTCGACAATGCTGACCTGTTGCTGCGTCCCGGCATGACCGCCACGGCTGATGTCACCGTTGAGGCGGTCCAGAATACCTTGATGATCCCAAATTCGGCCCTTCGCTATGCCCCCCCGGCTGCAGAGTCTCCCCGCGGCCGCGGCATCTTCGGCCTGCTCCGACCACCGCGCATGGGCCCACGGAGCGGCAACCAGGGCGAAGCCCTGACCGGAGCAAAGCGGCGCGTATGGCTGCTGAAAGCAGGCAAGCCGGCACCAGTGATCATCCAGGTGGGGTCTTCCGACGGGCAATTCACTCAGATCGTTTCCGGTGACCTGAAGGAAAGCGATGCCGTGATTACCGACGCTACGCAGGCGAAGTAGGCGAGGCTCACGATGCAGAGCCCGGCACTTATCGAATTCAAGCAGGTCTCGAAGATCTATGGTCAGGGAGAGGCGGCCATCCGCGCCCTCGACCGGGTGGATCTGTCGATCCGCGAACACGAATTCGTCGCCATCATGGGACCTTCCGGCTCGGGCAAGTCGACGGCCATGAACATTCTTGGTTGTCTCGATGTGCCCACCGACGGCGACTACATTTTCCAAGGCGTCTCGACACAGGGCTTCGACCGCAGCCAGCTGACATTGCTGCGCCGCCATATGCTCGGCTTCGTATTCCAGGGGTTCAACCTGCTGCCGCGCACCTCGGCGTTGGAGAATGTCGAGTTGCCGCTGATCTATCGCGGCATGCATGCGAGCGAGCGCCACCGCAAGGCCAAGGAGGCGCTCGGGCTTGTGGGGCTTTCCGGGCGTGAGCATCACAAGACGCAGGAACTGTCCGGCGGCCAGCAGCAACGTGTCGCGATTGCCCGGGCGATCGTGACCGAGCCCTCGCTGCTTCTCGCGGATGAGCCAACCGGCAATCTGGACACGAAGACCAGCGTCGAGATCATGGACCTGATGACGCGACTGAACCGCGAACAGGGCATCACGATCGTCATGGTCACGCACGAGCCCGATATTGCTGCCTACGCTCAGCGCCTGCTGCGTTTCATAGACGGCAAGCTCGAGACCGAGATCGAGCATCGCGGGAGGGCGGATCATGTTCTTTGAGACGCTGAAACTTGCGCTGCGTGCGATCAGCCGGAACATGCTTCGTTCCTTCCTCACGGTGCTCGGCGTGGTCATCGGGGTGGCGGCCGTCATCGCGTTGGTGACGATCGGCAACGGTACGACCGCCCAGGTCTCGGCCGAGCTTTCGCGGCTCGGCACCAACATGCTGTTTGCGCGTCCGGGTCAGTTCGGTCCCGGTCGCCCAAGCTCGGAAGCGCGCCGCTTTACGGTCAAGGACGTCGACGCCATCCGCGATCAGGTCAATGGCTTGCGCGCCGCGGCGCCACTCAATCAGACGACCGCAACCGTCATCTACGGCGGGCAGAGCCACTCGACGACCGTGATGGGGACGAACAACGACTACTTCATCGCGCAGGACTGGGACATGGCGATCGGCCGCACCTTTGACGCGGCAGAAGAACGCGGACGCCCGCGCTGCATCCTCGGAGAAACGGTACGCTCACAACTCTTCGGCGCCGCCGATCCCACGGGACAGCAGATTCGCGTCGGCAAGGTTTCCTGCAGCATCATCGGTGTCCTTGCCAAGCGCGGCCAGTCCGGCATGGGCAATGACCAGGACGATGTCGTCGTCATGCCCGTCAAGGTCTATCAACGCCGGGTCGGCGGCAAAGCGAACGCCAATGTCCAGATGATCGTGATCTCGGCGCGCGACGGGGTGTCGACATCGAAAGTTCAGACCGAAACCGAAAACCTGCTTCGGGAGCGGCGCAAGATCGTACCGGGACGTGACGATGACTTCAGCGTCAATGACATGACGCAGATTGCAGACGCAATGACCGGTACCACGACACTGTTGACCAGCTTGCTCGGAGCGGTCGCCGCGATCAGCCTGCTTGTCGGCGGGATCGGGATCATGAACATCATGCTGGTGTCGGTGACCGAGCGCACCCGCGAGATCGGCATACGCCTGGCGATCGGCGCACTGGAAAACCAGGTGCTGCTGCAGTTCCTTGTCGAGGCAGTGGCACTCTCCGTATTCGGGGGGATCGCAGGGATTCTGCTGGGGGTCAGCCTTGGTTATGGAGCAGTGACCGTGCTGAAGGTCCCGTTCGTGGTCAGCCCCACGATGATCGCTGTGGCGTTCGCGTTCTCCGCCGCGATAGGGATGGTCTTCGGCTACTTCCCCGCACGCCGTGCAGCACAGCTCAACCCGATCGACGCGCTGAGGCACGAATGAACGAGGGCGCCCGGTCTCGGCCGGGCCACTGATCTGCATGCCTCATAGGGCAAGGCGCTAGCCAGCGCTCTTGCATCATCACATGCTGCAACGCCCCTTTGCCATTTCACCGTGATTGAGAAAGACGCATCGCCGGAGGATCTAGGCGCGCCCGCGGCTTGCCGTTCGAAAGAACGCTGATATATCATTAGCGATACAGTCGCTTCGCAACACGCATACATTTTCTGGAGCCGAATACGCGAATGCAGAACTCACTCAGCCACCGTGCCTATCTCACCCTGGAACATGCGATCGTGACGCTGACGTTGCAGCCGGGCGCCTTGGTTACCGAGAAGCATCTGATCGACCTTGCCGGTCACGGACGCACGCCGGTGCGCGAAGCGATCCAGAAGCTCGCGTGGCAAGGGCTCATCGTGGTGAAGCCGCGTGTCGGGTTGCAGGTGGCCGAAATCAAGCCGACAGATCACGAGAACGTCATGCAGGTTCGCCGCGAGCTCGAGCCGATCGCGGCGGCCCTGGCTGCCGACTTTGCGACATCAGAGCAGCGCAGCGAACTGGGTGAATGTGCCCAGACGATGGAAATGTCCGCCACCACCGGCGATTTGGCGGCATTCTTCGCCGCCGACAAGACCTTTGACGAAATCCTGGAAGAAGCCTGCCCGAACAGTTTCATAACATCGGCGCTCGGACCGGTTCAGACCCATTCCCGTCGGCTCTGGTCTGCATCCAGCAGTCCCGGCAGGATGGATCAATCCATCTCGCTGCACGTCGAGGTCATACGGGCCATTCAGCAGGGCAGATCCCAGGACGCCAACCGGACGATGGGCGCCCTGATCAAGTATCTCAGTGGCCACAATTGAAAACGGCCCCGTTGCGGGGCCGTGAACACTTCTCTCTTGGCTGATTTAGCCGACGAATGCCCGCTCGATAACGAACTCCGCCGGCTTGCTGTTTGCGCCCTCGTTGAGGCCAGCCTTTTCCAGCAGTTCCTTGGTATCTTTCAGCATCGCCGAGGACCCGCAGATCATACCGCGATCAATTGATGGATCGAGTGGCGGAACGCCGAGATCGGTGAAAAGCTTGCCAGACGAGATCAAATCCGTGATGCGGCCGCGATAGGCGAAGTCTTCGCGGGTGACCGTCGCATAGTGGCGCAGCTTGTCGCCGACGATCTCCTGCAGAAGTTCGTCGTTCTTGATTTCCTCGACGAGATCGAAGCCGTACTTCAGTTCCGCCACGTCGCGGGTCGTGTGGGTGAGGATGACTTCCTCGTACTTCTCGTAGGTTTCCGGATCGCGGATCAGGCTCGCGAAGGGGGCGATGCCCGTGCCGGTCGAAAACATATAGAGACGACGGCCGGGCGTCAGCGCGTCAAGCACCAGCGTACCCGTCGGCTTCTTGCGCATCAGGACCTGGTCGCCTGGCTTGATCGCCTGCAGATGCGAGGTCAGCGGACCATCCGGGACCTTGATCGAGAAAAACTCCAGCTCCTCCGCCCAAGCGGGGCTTGCGATCGAATAGGCGCGGAAAATCGGCTTGCCTTCGACCATCAGCCCGATCATCGCGAATTCGCCGGACCGGAAACGGAAACCCTGCGGGCGCGTCATCGTGAACCGGAACAAGCGGTCCGTATAGTGCGTCACGCTAAGCACGGTTTCGGCATAGACTCCGGCCGGAATCGGGGAGGCGAAGTCTTCGGTCTTTGCAGGGGCGTTCATTTCGGTATCGGATCCCGTATTCATCGCACAATGTTTTCGATGCCAGCGAGATATTACAAATAGTGTCGAGATTAAAGGTATTCCATTCTTTCTCAAGCGACTTGCACGAAATATGCGTGTCATCGTCAGGATTCCTGCCCCTTGCGACGCTTCGTCGCTTTTGCGCTGGCGAAGCGAAGCAAAGGATGCATATTAAGCCAAAAACCGCGTCTGCCATGCGCGGACGCCATAGGCTGCTCGGGGAAACATGAAGATTTTCAATTACAAGCGCGTACCTTACGCGGAGATGCGCGCATTTTCCGTCCATATTCTGACGGCATCCGGGTCCTTTCTCGCGTTCCTAGGCGTGGTCGCTGCTGCCGAGCATCGGTTCATCGACATGTTCTGGTGGCTCGGCCTTGCGCTTCTAGTTGACGGTATCGACGGACCGATTGCCCGCAAGGTGAGCGTCAAGGAGGTGCTGCCAAACTGGTCGGGCGATACGCTCGACAATATCATTGACTATGTCACCTACGTTCTATTGCCGGCCTTTGCCCTCTACCAGAGCGGCATGATCGGCGAACCATGGTCCTTCGTGGCGGCAGGCATGATCGTCGTATCGAGTGCAATCTACTACGCGGATACGGGCATGAAGACGGACGAGTACTTCTTCTCCGGCTTCCCAGTAGTCTGGAACATGATCGTCTTTACGCTTTTCGTCATCGATGCCAGCGCGATCACAGCACTTGTCGTCGTTATCGTTTCCGTCATCCTGACCTTCCTGCCGATCAATTTTCTCCATCCTGTCCGCGTCCAGCGCCTGCGTCCGCTCAACCTCGGTGTCTTCTTCCTATGGTCGGCGCTCGGAATGTATGCGCTTCTGACGCATTTCGTGATCCCGCAATGGGCGCTTGTCCTCTTTATCCTTAGCGGTATCTACCTCTACTGCATCGGCGCCGTGCTGCAGTTCTTCCCGGCGCTTGGACGTAGAGTCTAGGAGAAGACGATGGCAAAGACGCAGGCGGTCTCTTTCAGCAGGACCGGTGGACCCGAGGTTCTCGAATACGTCGACGTCGACCTGCCGCCGCCCGGCGCAGGCGAAGTCCAGATCAAGCATGCGGCCATCGGCCTTAACTTCATAGACGTCTACTTCCGGACAGGCCTCTACAAGGCGCCACATATGCCTTTCGTGACGGGCAAGGAAGCGGCTGGCACTGTCATCGCTGTCGGGCCTGATGTAGAAGATTTCAAAATTGGCGATCGGGTCGCCTATGCCGGTGCGGATGGCGCATACAGCGTCGAGCGGAACGTCGAGACCAAGCACCTCGTCAAGGTGCCGGATGGAATTCCCCTGGAAACCGCAGCCTCGATGATGCTGAAGGGAATGACTGCGGAATACCTGCTCAACCGGACATACAAGGTTGGCCCGGATACGACGATCCTGTTTCACGCCGCCGCCGGTGGCGTCGGCCTCATCGCAGGCCAATGGGCCAAGGCGCTCGGGGCAACGGTGATCGGCACCGCGGGGTCAGATAGCAAGGTGCGTTTGGCACTCGAGCATGGCTACGACCATGTTATCAACTATAACACCGAGAATTTTGTAGAGCGCGTGCGCGAGATCACCGGTGGGGCAGGGGTCCACGTCGTCTACGACTCGATTGGCCGCGACACGTTTCCGCAATCGCTCGACTGCCTGCGACGGTTCGGCATGTTCGTCTCGTTCGGCCAGTCCTCGGGACCGATCGAGAACTTCACCCTTGCCATGCTCGCGCAGAAGGGATCGCTCTTTGCAACGCGGCCCACGCTTTTCGCCTACATCGCCACACGCGAAGAGCTAACCAATTGTGCAAACGCGTTATTTGATGTTGTTTTGAGCAACAAAGTGCGTATCAATATCAACCAAACCTATCCATTGCGTGAAGTCGGACGGGCTCACATGGATCTGGAGTCCAGAAGAACTACCGGAACTACGCTGCTGATCCCATAATGACCCGAATGGGCAGGGTCGGCAGAGAGAAATGAGGGGAACGTGTCGTTATCTGATGTGCCGGGTTCCGGCGCGTTATTGTCTGTCCAGCAACTGACGAAACTCTTCGGCAGCTTTGCTGCCTGCAATCACATCGACCTCGATATCGCCCACGGCGAAATCCATGCTCTCCTTGGTGAAAACGGCGCCGGCAAATCGACGCTCGTCAAAATGCTGTTCGGCGTACTCGAACCGACCGAGGGCCATATCCTGTGGGAGGGCCAGCCGGTTTCGATCGGTTCGCCTGGTGATGCCCGCAAGCTCGGCATCGGCATGGTCTTCCAACACTTCTCGCTCTTCGAGGCGCTGACCGTCGCTGAAAACATCGCCCTTTCCCTTGATGACAGCATTCCGATAGGCAGGATTGCGGAAGAGGCAAGGGCGCTCTCGCGCGCCTATGGATTGCCCCTCGACCCTCATGCCCACGTCGCCGATCTTTCCGTCGGCGAACGCCAGCGCATCGAGATCGTGCGTGCGCTGCTGCAAAACCCCAAGCTCATTATCCTCGACGAGCCGACTTCGGTGCTGACGCCGCAAGAGGCCGACAAGCTTTTCGAAACGCTCTTCAAGCTGAAGGCGGAGGGTAAATCGGTCCTCTACATCAGTCATCGGCTCGAGGAGGTTCAGCGCATCTGCGACCGGGCGACCGTGTTGCGCAACGGAAGCGTCACCGGCGCCTGTGATCCACGCCAGGAAACGCCTGCCTCGCTTGCCCGCATGATGGTTGGCAGCGACGTCGCAACCGTCACGCATCCCGATCGCGGCAACAAGGGCGACGTGCAGCTTTCCGTCAGCAATCTTTCCGTCGCCGCCCGCACGCCCTTCGCCATGCCACTCAAGGACGTATCCCTGACGGTTCGGTCGGGCGAGATTCTGGCTATTGCGGGTGTCGCCGGCAACGGCCAGGGCGAACTTTTCGATGCGCTCTCTGGAGAGTATCCCGTGAGCTCGCCGGATGCGATCACCATTCGCAAGAAAGCGGTGGGCACCCAGGGTATCACGGCACGGCGTCTGCTTGGCGCCGGGTTCGTGCCGGAAGAACGCCATGGCCATGCGGCCGTCTCGGCTATGAAGCTTTCCGACAACCTCGTGCTGGCACGCAGCCAATCCGACCGCAGGGCCTTCCTCGGCGGTTCTTTTCTCAAGGTGATCCGTCGCGGTGCCGTCAAGACCGCGACCAAGCGGATTGCCGACGCGATGGATGTGCGCAAAAGCGGCGAGGACCCTGCCGCAGGATCGCTTTCCGGCGGAAACCTGCAAAAGTTCATCGTTGGGCGTGAACTCGACCGACAACCGGCGGTTCTCGTTGTCAATCAGCCGACGTGGGGCGTCGACGCGGGAGCCGCGAGTCGCATTCGTCAGGCCCTCGTCGATCTGGCGCGCAACGGCTCGGCAGTCGTCGTCATCAGCCAGGATCTTGATGAAATATTTGAAGTCGCAACGGAGATTGCCGTGATTTCTGAGGGGCGACTTTCGCAACCCTTCCCGGCGGGAGAACTGTCTCGGGAGAAGATTGGCCTTCTGATGGGCGGCCTGCACGAAGACAAGACCGCTTCGGAGACGGCCAATGCGCATTGAGCTCGAGAAGCGGCCTCAGGCGTCCAAGCTCTATGGTTTCGTCTCGCCGTTGCTGGCATTGGTGCTGACGCTGATTGCTGGCGCGATCATGTTCGCCATTTTGGGCAAGAACCCCGTCGAAGCGCTGGATGCCTTCTTCCTCGAACCCTTGCTGGAAGTCTGGTCGCTGCATGAGCTTGCCGTTAAGGCAGCGCCCCTGATCATGATTGGCGTCGGGTTGGCTGTCTGTTACCGCTCCAACAACTGGAATATCGGCGCCGAGGGACAGTTTACGATCGGCGCGATTACCGGCTCGATCCTGCCGATCGTGTTTACCGAATGGCACTCGCCTGCCGTACTGCCCTTGATGCTTGTCATGGGCGCGATCGGCGGTGCGGTGTTTGCGGCAATTCCAGCGCTGCTGAAGGCGCATTTCAATACCAACGAAATCCTGACGAGCCTGATGCTTGTCTATATTGCGCAGCTCTTTCTGGATTGGCTGATCCGTGGCGCCTGGCGCAATCCGCAGGGCTTCAACTTTCCCGAAAGCGTGCCGTTTCTACCCGAAGCTACGCTGCCGGCGATCTGGGAAGAGTCCGGCCGCGCCCATTGGGCATTCGTGTTCGCAATTGTCGCGGCGCTTCTTGTCTGGTTCATGCTGAAATACACGCTGAGAGGCTTCGAGATCGTAGTGCTCGGCCAGTCCGAGCGGGCAGGGCGCTTCGCCGGCTTTTCGTCCAAGAAGATGATCTGGTTCAGCTTTCTGTTCTCGGGAGCACTTGCAGGACTTGCCGGCATCTCCGAGGTATCGGGATCGATCGGACACCTGCAGCCTGCGATTTCTCCAGGCTACGGCTTCACGGCGATCATTGTCGCGTTTCTCGGACGCCTGAACCCGCTCGGCATCATCGCATCCGGCCTTGTGCTCGCGCTGACTTACCTCGGCGGCGAGGCGGCGCAGCTTTCGCTCGGCGTATCCGACAAGGTCACCCGCGTCTTCCAGGGCTTGCTGCTCTTCTTCGTGCTCTCCTGCGACACGCTCATCTACTACAAGATCCGTATCGTCTGGTTGCGGGTCCGGGGAGGCGTCGCGTGAGCATCTTCGAAGCCATTCTGCTGACCGTCATTACCGCGTCCACGCCTCTGGTTATTGCAGCCTTGGGCGAACTCGTCGCCGAGCGATCCGGTGTTCTCAACCTCGGTGTCGAGGGCATGATGATCATGGGGGCAGTCGCGGCCTTCGCCAGCGCTCAGATTTCGGGGTCTCCCTATATCGGGCTACTCGGCGGCATTGTCGCCGGCGCACTGTTTTCACTGCTGTTCGGTTTCCTTACCCTCACGTTGGTCGCCAACCAGGTGGCAACCGGCCTGGCGTTGACGATCCTCGGCCTAGGGGTATCGGGAATGTTGGGTGAGGGCTATGTTGGCGTACCGGGCGTTCGCCTCGCGCCGATCGTCATTCCCTACCTTTCCGACATTCCGCTCATTGGATCCGTCCTGTTCAGGCAGGATCTGACATTCTACCTGTCGCTCGCTCTGCTGTTCGGCGTCAGCTGGTTCCTGTTCCGCAGCCGCACCGGCCTGAAGCTGCGCGCGATCGGCGATAGTCACGGTTCAGCGCACGCTCTCGGCATCAGCGTCATCCGCACGCGCTACCTCGCCGTCATGTTCGGCGGTGCCTGCGCGGGGCTTGCCGGAGCGCAGCTTTCCCTCGTCTATACGCCACAATGGGTGGAGAACATGTCTTCCGGCCGCGGCTGGATCACACTCGCCCTCGTCGTCTTCGCATCCTGGCGTCCATGGCGGGTTTTTGCCGGTGGCTACCTCTTCGGCGCGGTCACGATCCTGCAGCTTCATGCACAGGCTTTTGGCGTTGGAATTCCGGCCCAATTTCTGTCGATGCTCCCTTATGCTGCCACTATTGTGGTCCTTGTCATCATTTCTCATAATCGCCGCACGACGTTGATCAACACGCCTGCGTCGCTGGGAAAACCGTTCGTGCCGGAGCGCTAAACAGAAGAATGAAACGTGCTTCCGGAAATTACAAACTAACAGGGGTTATCATGAAAAAACTCGCACTTGCATTTGCCGCATCAGCTGCTGCGGTCCTGAGCGTCGGTTCGTCCGCGCAGGCCGCTGACAAGACCAAGGTCTGCTTCGTCTACGTTGGGTCACACACGGACGGTGGTTATTCCCAGGCTCACGATCTCGGTCGCCAGCAGATCCAGAAGGAGTTCGGCGACAAGATCGACACGCCTTACCTCGAAAACGTACCTGAAGGCCCCGACGCCGAGCGTGCGATCGAGCGTCTGGCGCGTTCGGGCTGCAAGCTGATCTTCACGACGTCCTTCGGCTTCATGGATGCCACCGTGAAGGTCGCCGCCAAGTTCCCGAACGTGAAGTTCGAACACGGCACCGGCTACAAGTCAGGCCCGAACCTCGCGACCTATAACTCACGCTTCTACGAAGGCCGCTACATCCTCGGCCAGATCGCAGCCAAGACGTCGAAGAACCACGGTGCTGCTTACATCGCCTCATTCCCGATCCCGGAAGTGGTCATGGGCATCAACGCCTTCGAACAGGGTGCGCGCTCCATCGATCCCGACTTCAAGCTGAAGGTCATCTGGGTGAACACCTGGTTCGACCCGGGCAAGGAAGCCGATGCCGCAAAGGCCATGGTCGACCAGGGCGTCGACGTGCTGACGCAGCACACGGATACGACCGCTCCGATGCAGGTCGCCGAGGAACGCGGCATTCATGCCTTTGGCCAGGCCTCCGACATGATCGCAGCCGGCCCGAAGGCTCAGCTGACGGCAATCGTCGACACCTGGGGTAACTACTACTCCAAGCGCGTTCACGCGCTGCTCGACGGCACCTGGAAGTCCGAGCAGAGCTGGGACGGCCTGAAAGACGGCATCCTCAAGATGGCCGACTACACCAACATGCCTGACGATGTGAAGAAGATGGCTCAGGAAACGGAAGCCAAGATCAAGTCGGGCGAGCTGCATCCCTTCACCGGTCCGATCAACAAGCAGGACGGTACGCCGTGGCTGAAGGCGGGCGAGAAGGCTGACGACGGCACGCTGCTCGGTATGAACTTCTACGTCGAAGGCGTGGACGACAAGCTGCCGAAGTGATTTCGGCAAGCAATTAGCACGTGCGAAAAGGCGCTCGTTTTGGGCGCCTTTTTTTATTTGCACCGCATACCAGAAAGTGCATTTACAAAAGTAATACTATATGATTTTTTCTCGGTGTGCCGCGTGGAGGCGGCTTTGGGAGGATATAATGAAATTGAAGACTGCACTCTTGAGTGCTACGATTCTGGCTGCCTGCATGTTCGGTTCTGCATCGGCTGCGGAACTTGTCGTTGGCTTTTCGCAGATCGGTTCTGAATCGGGTTGGCGCGCTGCCGAAACCACCGTCACCAAGGAAGAAGCCAAGAAGCGTGGCGTTGACCTGAAGTTTGCTGACGCTCAGCAGAAGCAGGAAAACCAGATCAAGGCGATTCGCTCCTTCATCGCCCAGGGCGTCAACGCCATCTTCCTGGCGCCCGTCGTCGAGACCGGCTGGGACGCTGTCCTGAAGGAAGCAAAGGAAGCCGAAATCCCGGTAATCCTGCTCGACCGGACGATCAAGGCGCCTGATGACCTCTACCTGACCGCTGTCACTTCGGACCAGGTTCATGAGGGCAAGGTTGCCGGCGACTGGCTGGTAAAGACCGTCGGCGACAAGGATTGCAAGATCGTCGAGCTCCAGGGCACGACCGGTTCTTCCCCCGCCATTGCTCGTAAGAAGGGCTTCGAGGAGGCCATCGCCGGCAAGGCAAACTTCAAGATCGCTCGCAGCCAGACCGGTGACTTCACCCGAACCAAGGGCAAGGAAGTCATGGAAAGCTTCCTGAAGGCCGAAAACGGCGGCAAGGATATCTGCGCCCTTTACGCTCACAACGACGACATGGCCGTGGGCGGCATCCAGGCGATCAAGGAAGCCGGTCTGAAGCCGGGCAAGGACATTCTGGTCGTCTCGATCGACGCCGTGCCTGATATCTTCAAGGCTATGGCAGCCGGCGAAGCAAATGCGACCGTGGAACTGACGCCGAACATGGCTGGTCCCGCATTCGACGTCCTCGACGCATACCTGAAGGACAAGAAGGCTCCGGCGAAGTGGATCCAGACGGAATCCAAGCTCTACACGCCGGCTGACGACCCGACGAAGGTCTACGAGTCGAAGAAGAACCTCGGCTACTGATTTTTGACGCTGGAACCGCACCGGTCCATCATGGACCGGTGCGGAACTGCCGCCTGCCAATCAGGACCTCATGTCCTTCAATGCCGCGGCACCGCAAGGTCTATATCAGGAAAAGCCGCACTCATGATTCACGATTTTGAGACCGTTCTAGCCGCTTCCGGTATTTCGAAATTCTTCCCGGGCGCCATTGCGCTCGACAAGGTCGACTTCTCGCTGCGCAAAGGCGAGGTGCACGCGCTTCTCGGCGAAAATGGCGCCGGAAAGTCGACCCTGATCAAATGCATTACCGGTGCCTATCACCGCGACCAAGGCAGGCTCGTTCTCGACGGCGCTGAAATCAATCCGTCCGATACGCTCGCGGCCCAGAAGCTGGGCATCGGGACTGTGTATCAGGAGGTCAATCTCCTCCCCAATCTGAGCGTCGCTGAGAACCTCTATCTCGGCCGCCAGCCGAAGCGTTTCGGCATGATCGATGTGCGCGCGATGAACCGACAGGCGCGGGCGCTGCTTGATCAGTATGGGATGGACATCGATGTGACCGCGCAGCTCGATCGGTTTTCGGTCGCCGTGCAGCAGGTCGTGGCGATCGCGCGGGCTGTCGATTTATCCGGCAAAGTTCTCATCCTCGACGAGCCGACCGCAAGCCTCGACACGCAAGAAGTCGCGATGCTCTTTCGCATCATTCGCGACTTGAAAGAACGCGGCCTTGGCATTGTTTTCATTACACATTTTCTGGAGCAGGTCTACGAAGTCAGTGACCGCATCACGGTCCTTCGAAACGGCAATCTGGTCGGCACCCGTGACACATCCGAGCTGTCTCGCCAGAGCTTGATTTCAATGATGCTCGGCCACGAACTGGCAAAGGCCGAGGCCACCGCCCGGGCGCATTCCGTTGCTGCCGGTCCCGTCAAATATAGCTTCGAGGGTTATGGCAAGCGCGGCAAGGTGAAGCCGTTCGATCTCGAGGTCCGCGTCGGCGAGGTGGTGGGCGTTGCCGGCTTGCTCGGGTCGGGACGCACGGAGACCGCCGAGTTGCTGTTCGGGATCGAGCAGGCAGACAGCGGAACCGCTAAGGTCGACGGCAGGCAGGTTAGTCTGTCGAACCCGCGTGCTGCGATCCGCAACGGCTTCGGCTTTTGTCCGGAGGATCGCAAGACGGACGGGATCATCGGCGACCTTTCCATTCGCGAGAACATTGCGTTGGCTCTCCAGGCGCGTAGAGGCTGGGCCCGACCGATTTCTCGCGCCGATCAGAACGCCTTGGCCGACCGCTACATCAGCGCACTCGACATCCGCACGACGGACAGGGAAAAGCCCATCCGTCTGCTATCAGGCGGCAATCAGCAGAAAGCGATCCTTGCACGCTGGTTGGCCACCAATCCAGACTTTCTCATCCTCGATGAGCCGACCCGCGGCATCGACGTCGGAGCGCATGCCGAGATCATCCGCCTGATCGAAGATCTGTGCGCGAATGGCATGTCGCTGATCGTGATTTCTTCGGAATTGGAAGAGCTTATCGCCTATAGCTCACGTATTTTGGTGCTTCGTGACCGCGAACATGTCGCTGAACTGACAGGTGACAATGTCAGCACCGCGCGCATCGTCGACGCCATCGCGGCAGCCCAGAAAAAGACGGAGGACGCATGAAGTCGTCACTCAATGCCTTGTTGACCCGGCTTGCGCCGCAAATTATCGCGCTTGCGGTCATTCTCCTATTGAATTTCATTATGTTCCCGCAGTTTTTTAATGTTGTTGTTCAGAATGGCCGGCTTTACGGCAGCCTGATCGACGTACTGAACCGCGGCGCGCCGGTCGCTTTGTTGGCAATCGGCATGACCCTCGTGATTGCTACGAAAGGAATCGACCTCTCTGTCGGCGCAGTGATCGCGATCTGCGGGGCCGTTGCCGCATCGTCTATCGTGTCCGGCCATTCGCTTGCCTCGACGCTGCTGGTAACGATCGGCGTCGGACTGCTCTGCGGTGTATGGAACGGATTCCTGGTCGCCGTGCTCAACATCCAGCCGATCATCGCAACGCTTGTGCTGATGGTCGCCGGACGCGGGATCGCGCAGCTCGTCACCGAGGGTGTCATCATGACCTTCAACGATGAAGGGCTGATCGCGCTCGGCAGCGGCGCATTTGTTTTCCTACCCATGCCCGTCATCATCTGGCTGGTCATGGGGGGCCTGGTGATCCTCCTCGTGAGACGCACAGCGCTTGGCATGCTGATCGAAGCAACCGGTATCAATCGACGTGCAAGCACGTTGTCCGGTGTGCGTACGCCTGTGCTGCTGATGGCCGTCTATATGTTGAGCAGCCTTTGCGCCTCGATTGCCGGGATCATTGTCGCAGCCGATATCAAGGGCGCCGATGCGAACAATGCCGGTCTCTGGCTGGAACTCGACGCGATCCTGGCGGTCGTGGTCGGAGGCAACTCGCTGCTTGGAGGGCGTTTCAGCATTCTGGGTTCTCTGATCGGCGCAATGATCATTCAGGCGGTCAATACCGGCATTCTGCTATCGGGCTTCCCGCCTGAGTTCAACCTGATCATCAAGGCGGTGATCGTCATCGTGATCCTCGTCATTCAGTCGCCTGCGGTCCAATCGGCCGCCGTGGTCCTGAGCCGGCGACCGAACCGCGTCACGGAAGGGCAGGTTCAATGAATTCGAAATATCTGCCGCTTCTGGCAACTGTCGTTATCTTCGTTCTCTCCTATGCGATCTGCACGCTGCAGTATCCCAACATTTTGTCGACCCGTGTGATCGGTAACCTTCTGACCGACAACGCCTTTCTCGGGATTGCAGCAGTCGGTATGACCTTTGTCATTATCTCCGGCGGCATCGACCTGTCGATTGGCTCGGTCATTGCGTTTACCGGTGTGTTCCTGGCAGTCGTCCTCCAGAACACGACCATCCATCCGCTCGTCGCGTTCGCATTGGTCCTGATCATCACGACCGTGTTCGGCGCTGTAATGGGCGCCATCATTCACTATCTGGAAATGCCGGCCTTTATCGTGACGCTCGCAGGCATGTTTCTTGCGCGTGGCATGGCTTTCGTCCTGTCGATCGACAGCATTCCGATCAATCACGACTATTACACCACGTTGACGAGCCTCTATTACAAGCTCCCGGGTGGTGGCCGTTTGACACTGGTCGGCGGAATTATGCTTCTGGCCTTTGTCGCCGGTATATTCCTGGCGCACCGCACCCGCTTCGGGACCAACGTCTACGCACTTGGCGGCGGTTCACAAACAGCGCAACTCATGGGCGTTCCCGTGGGCCGCACCACGATACAGATCTACGCATTATCCGGCTTTCTTGCTGGCCTATCCGGAATCGTTTTTTCGCTCTATACGTCAGCCGGTTATTCTCTGGCAGCAGTCGGCGTTGAGCTGGATGCGATCGCAGCAGTTGTCATTGGGGGGACGCTGTTGACCGGAGGGGCGGGATTCGTGGCGGGTACCTTCATCGGTATCCTGATACAGGGCCTCATTCAGACCTACATCACCTTCGACGGGACCCTGTCGAGCTGGTGGACGAAGATCTTGATCGGCCTATTGCTTTTTGCATTTATTCTAATGCAGAAGGTTATTCTCTTCCTTTCCAGTATGAATAAGAGGTATGCCTGAACGGGGAGGTATTCGTTGCGTAACAGATTGCTTGAGACCGGAAGAACAGCGCGCAAATCGCGAACGAGCCACGCCCAGGTAGTGGATGGCCTTGGCAGGGCGATCGTTGCCGGAACCTATCCTGTCGGAAGCATTCTGCCGGGCGATGCCGAACTCGCGCAACACTTCAAGGTCTCGCGGACGGTCCTTCGGGAAACGATGAAGACGCTTGCCGCAAAAGGCATGATCATCGCCAAGGCCCGTGTCGGAACACGCGTGACGAAGAAAAACTTCTGGAACATGTTCGACAGCGAGATCATAGCTTGGCATTTCGACTGTGGCGTGACGGAAGAATTCCTGTTGCAGCTTTACGACATTCGGATGGCCTTCGAGCCATTTGCCGCCGGTCTCGTAGCGGAGCGGGCGAACAAGGAGGATATTGAAAATCTGCGCGCGCTAGCGACGGAGATGGCAGCCCCGGGTCATACCAGCGAAAGCCTCGCCTTGGCCGATCTGCATTTCCACCTCGCCATAGCCGATGCCTCTCACAACCCGTTCATGCGAACACTAGGGAGCTTGATCGAAGCTGCGTTGGTTGGGATGTTTCGTATCAGTACGCCCCCCTCGCAGAACGGCTTCTCAGATATTGCGGACACGCATATGCGCATCGTGGAGGCGATCGTTGCCGGCGACATCGATGGCGCTCGAAAAGCGATGGAGGCCGTGATTGTCGACGGCCGGGATCACGTCCGCGAGGCCTATGCGGCGATGAGCAGGGAATCCGCCTGATCCATTTTTGATCTTTGTCCTGCCTTTGTCTTGCTGCTATGAGGCAGCAAAGGCCGCACATAACGGATTCTCGGAGCACATCATGGAACGCACTTGCCTCGCCATCATTCTCGCTGCGGGTGACAGCACGCGAATGAAGTCGTCGAAATCGAAAGTGCTGCATCCAATCGCGAACCGCCCGATGATCGCCCATGTCGTGGATGCCGTGGCAAAAAGCGACATCTCATCGGTCGCGCTGATCGTTGGGCGTGATGCCGACGAAGTGGCGAAGGCGGCCCAGGTCGAAGGTGTCAAAATCGAGACCTATCTGCAAAAGGAGCGGCTCGGCACCGGTCATGCGGTGTTGGCAGCGCGCGACGCTATTGCTCGCGGATATGACGATATCATCGTGACCTACGGCGATGTGCCGTTGCAGACCGAAGGGCCACTCAAGGCAGCACGTCAGGGCCTTGCCGAGGGCAGCGACGTCGTAGTCATCGGTTTCCACACCGACAAGCCGACCGGCTACGGCCGGCTGCTCGTCAAGGACGGCGAACTGATCGCCATCCGTGAGGAACGAGATGCCGCCGATGCCGAGCGTGCCGTGAAATGGTGCAACAGCGGCCTGATGGCGATCAACGGCCGTAAGGCGCTCGAGCTCCTGTCTCGCATCGGCAACGCCAATGCCAAGGGCGAATACTATCTGACCGACTTGGTGGAAATCGCTCACTCCGTTGGGGGCCGCGTTACGGCTGTCGATGCTCCTGAAATCGAGATGACTGGCTGCAACAATCGCGCGGAGCTCGCCGTGATTGAGCGGCTCTGGCAAGAACGCCGACGCGACGAGATGATGATATCAGGCGTGACGATGATCGCGCCGGAGACTGTGTTTCTTTCCTACGATACAACCATCGGGCAGGACGCGCTGATCGAGCCGAATGTGGTATTCGGTCCCGGCGCGACGATCGACGGCGGCGCAATCATTCATGCCTTCTCACATATCGAAGGCGCGCATGTCGGTGCCGGCGCAATCGTTGGTCCCTTCGCCCGCTTGCGGCCCGGCGCCGACCTCGCCAACGGCTCGAAGGTCGGCAACTTCTGCGAAGTCAAGAATGGGAAGATCGGCGAGGGCGCCAAGGTCAATCACCTGACCTACATCGGCGACGCGAAGGTCGGAGCTGGCGCGAATATCGGTGCAGGCACGATCACCTGCAACTATGATGGCGTAAACAAACATCAGACGCTGATCGGCGCGAACACCTTCATTGGATCAAACTCCTCGCTTGTGGCGCCCGTCAGCATTGGCGACAGTGCCTACATCGCCGCTGGCAGTGTCATCACTGCGGATGTTCCTGCCGATGCGCTGGCCCTTGGCCGGGCGCACCAGGAGCTGAAGCCGGGCAGGGCCGCCGTGCTCCGCGAACGCGCATTCGCGATTAAGGCTGCAAAGAAGGCCAAACCATAGGCTTCCGCGTAACGCGTGGAAACCGAAAGTGACCGCAAAGGCCATTGAGAAAAAAGACAGAATCGTTACGAGTGGCCTCTGAACAGAAGGCTTTGGGGGTGTTTATGTGCGGTATTGTTGGAATCGTTGGCAGCAGCCCGGTTGCGGGGCGTCTCGTGGATGCGCTGAAGCGGCTCGAGTACCGCGGCTATGACTCAGCAGGCGTTGCGACGATACACAACGGCGAGATGGCTCGTCGTCGCGCCGAGGGTAAGCTCTTCAATCTCGAGAAGCGTCTGGACGGTGACCCTCTGCCGGGAACGATCGGAATTGCGCACACGCGCTGGGCTACGCATGGCATTCCCAACGAGACCAACGCTCATCCGCATTTCGTCGAGGGCGTCGCGGTCGTCCATAACGGTATCATCGAGAACTTCTCCGAACTGCGTGAAGAGTTGATCGCCGAAGGGGCCGTCTTCGGGACGCAGACCGACACAGAAGTCGTCGCCCACCTTATGGCGAAGTATCTCCGTGACGGCCTCGAGCCGCGCGCCGCGATGCTCAAGATGCTGAACCGGGTAACCGGCGCATATGCTCTTGCGATCATGCTCCAAAGCGACCCGGGCACGCTCATGGCGGCACGGTCCGGCCCGCCGCTTGCCGTGGGTTATGGCTCCGGCGAAATGTTCCTCGGCTCGGATGCGATTGCGCTTTCCCCCTTCACCAACGAGATCACCTATCTCGTCGATGGCGATTGGGCCGTGCTTACGCGAAACGGCGCGACAATCCTCGACTTCGCAGGTAACGAGGTAAAGCGCGCCCGTCAGATATCACAGACGACCGCCTATGTGGTGGACAAGGGCAATCACCGCCACTTCATGGAAAAGGAAATCTATGAGCAGCCCGAGGTCATATCGCATGCCCTCAGCCACTACGTGGACTTTTCCAGCAACACGATCAGCGACAGCATCAATGCGATCGATTTCAAGGCTACCACCAGCCTGGCGATCTCCGCGTGCGGAACCGCATATCTCGCGGGGCTTGTAGGCAAATACTGGTTCGAGCGTTACGCGCGTCTGCCCGTCGAAATCGATGTCGCCTCCGAATTTCGCTATCGTGAGATGCCTTTGTGGCCTTCGCAGGCGGCACTTTTCATCTCGCAGTCAGGCGAGACGGCGGACACATTGGCGTCTCTCCGTTACTGCAAGGAGAACGGGCTGAAGATCGGCGCCGTGGTCAACGTCAAGGAATCGACCATTGCCCGTGAGTCGGATGCGGTCTTCCCGATCATGGCAGGCCCGGAGATCGGCGTTGCCTCCACCAAGGCTTTCACCTGCCAACTGGCCGTCCTCGCGTCAATGGCGCTCGGCGCCGGCAAGGCGAGGGGAACGATCAGCGCTGAGCAGGAGAGAGAGCTGGTCCGCCATCTCGCCGAAATGCCGCGTATCATGAGCCGCGTGCTGAACCTCATCCAGCCGCAGATGGAGAGCCTGTCTCGCGAACTCTCGAAGTGCCGCGACGTCCTCTATCTCGGCCGCGGCACGAGCTTCCCACTTGCCATGGAAGGGGCGCTCAAGCTCAAGGAAATCTCCTATATCCATGCCGAAGGTTACGCCGCAGGCGAACTCAAGCACGGACCGATTGCGCTGATCGACGAAAACATGCCTGTTATCGTGATTGCGCCGTTTGACCGCTTCTTCGACAAGACTGTCTCTAACATGCAGGAAGTAGCCGCACGCGGCGGACGCATCATCTTCATTACCGACGAGACGGGCGCGGCGGCATCGAAGTTGCCGACGATGGCGACGATCGTGCTTCCCGATGTCAACGAGATCATCGCGCCGATGATCTTCTCCCTGCCGATCCAGCTGCTTGCCTATCATACGGCCGTTTTCATGGGCACGGACGTCGATCAGCCGCGCAATCTGGCGAAGTCGGTCACGGTGGAGTGACCGCTTGTTCGCCTCCAGAAGGCTTGTATGGCTTGGTAATTTCTGGCAGCTTTCTGATAGGAAAGCACGGGGGAGCTGATTTCTGATAGCCGGCCTGCTCAACGGAGTTATCAGTACGCGATGAAGGAAAAACTGCCCCGATTGCCGATAGCCACTCGCCTCAGGAACGACTTCCTGGCGGGGCTGATTATTTGTGCGCCGGTCGCGATTACGCTTTGGCTGACGTGGTCGGTCGTGCGGTGGGCGGATAGCTGGGTCAAACCCTACCTACCGGCGCGCTATGACCCGGATAACTACCTTAACTTTGCGGTGCCAGGATCCGGCCTGCTGATAGCACTCGTCGCGATCACGCTTATCGGCTTCCTCGGCAAGAACCTCATCGGCCAGAGCATCGTTCAGTTCAGCGAATCGCTTGTTCGCCGCGTGCCGCTGGTGCGCAGCATCTATCAGAGCGTGAAGCAGATTTTCGAGACGGTGCTGAAGGACAAGACGAACTCCTTCAAGAAGGTCGGCCTCATCGAGTATCCCAGCCCCGGCCTCTGGGCGCTCGTTTTCATTTCGACGGATGCCAAAGGCGAGATCGCGACAAAGTTCAAGGCGATGGGTCAGGACATGGTCTGCGTGTTCCTGCCGCCGACGCCGGTGCCGACGGCCGGATTTTTGATCTTCACGCCGCGCGAAAAGATCGTGCCGCTCGACATGTCACCGGAGGACGCGGCAAAGCTCCTGATCTCTGGTGGTCTTGTCACGCCGGAAGAGCTTGCCGGGCGCATGAAAAAACAGGAGCGGACACGCAAGCCGCTGCCGGCGCCGATCGAAATGTAACTTCCGTACCTGCTCGGCCCGTACGCGAGATCACGTCTGTTGGTTTCTGCCATGTTGCCATGCGATGGCGGTTGAAGGATGACATACGCAATGCTGATCAGACCAGCCACCGCGGAAGACCGTTCCTCCATATGGACCATCATCGAGCCGACGATCCGCGCGGGGGAGACCTACACGCTCGATCGCGACATGAGCGAGACCGATGCCCTCACTTACTGGCTGGGGCCGGACAAAGAGACCTTCGTCGCCGAAGACGAAAGTGGCGAGATCCTCGGTACTTATTACCTCCGCGCCAACCAGGCGGGCGGTGGTGCACATGTCTGCAATTGCGGCTACATGACCGCGGCGGTGGCGACCGGCAAGGGCGTGGCGCGACAGATGCACGAGCACTCGCTCGTCCGCGCCCGCGAGCGCGGTTTCCGGGCGATGCAATTCAATTTCGTCGTCAGCGCCAACGAACGCGCCGTTCGTCTCTGGGAATCATTGGGCTTTGAGACGGTCGGCCGCTTGCCCGGCGCCTTCGAGCACCCGACAAAAGGCTACGTTGACGCTCTCGTGATGTTCCGGACGCTGTAAGACGGCTTCGGCGCGCTGTGGGCCGGGCTCGGCTCACCCCGCATGCAGGAAGCGGATCGCCTCGTCGCGGCGGAAAAGGTAGAGCAGGGTGCGTAATGCCTTGCCACGCTCGCTGGTGAGATCGGGGTCGCGCTCGATCAGGTAGGCCGCATCGCGGCGGGCGATTTCCAGCAGGTCGGCATGTGCCTCGAGGCTCGCGATGCGAAAGCCTGGTGTTCCCGACTGGCGCGTGCCGAGCAATTCGCCTTCGCCGCGCAGTTTCAGGTCTTCCTCAGCGATGCGAAATCCGTCTTCCGTTTCACGCATGATCGACAGGCGCGCATGACCAGTTTCGCCCAGTGGCCCCTTGTAGAGCAGGATGCAGGTCGAAGCCTCGTCACCGCGCCCTACGCGTCCACGAAGCTGGTGAAGCTGCGCCAAGCCGAAGCGCTCGGCATGCTCGATCACCATGATCGTCGCATCGGGAACATCGACGCCGACTTCCACCACTGTTGTTGCGACCAGGAGGCGGATTTCGCTGTTCTTGAACGCCATCATTACGGCATCCTTCTCCGGGCCGCTCATGCGGCCGTGGATCAGGCCGATGCCGGGGCCGAGCGACGAAACGAGCGTTGCATGACGCTCCTCGACCGACATCAGGTCGCTCTCCTCGGACTCCTCGACAAGCGGGCATATCCAATAAGCCTTCTTGCCCTCCGCCAAGGCGCTCTTCAGGCGCCCGACGATCTCGCCGATACGTTCGGTCGGCACTGTGATCGTCTGGATCGGCTTCCGTCCGGCCGGCTTCTCCGTCAGCTTGGAGACGTCCATGTCGCCGAAGGCAGCCAACACCAATGTGCGCGGTATCGGCGTCGCGGTCATGACGAGCATATGAGGTGTGATGCCCTTCGCCGTCAGCCGCAGGCGCTGGTGGACGCCGAAGCGGTGCTGCTCGTCAACGACAGCCAACATGAGGTTGCGGTAGTTGACACTGTCCTGGAAGAGGGCGTGGGTGCCGATGACGATCTGCGCCTCTCCGGATGCGATCCTCTCGAGAATGTCTTCACGTTCGCGGCCCTTGGTGCGGCCGGTAAGAACCTCGATTCCGAGGCCTGCGGAAGCGGCAAATTTGGAGATCGTCGCATGGTGCTGGCGGGCTAGAATTTCCGTCGGCGCCATGAGGACGGCCTGACCGCCACTTTCGATCACGGCTGCCATCGACATGAGGGCAACCAGGGTCTTACCGGAGCCAACGTCGCCTTGAAGAAGGCGGAGCATGCGGTCCTCGCCGGCCATATCCTTCAGGATGTCGGCGACCGCCGCATTCTGGCTGTTCGTCGGCGAAAACGGCAGATCCTGCAGGATCTGCCTGCTGACTTGACCGGTGGCGCGTACGGGCTGGCCGGCAACCTTGCGCAATCGTTGGCGAACGAGGCTCAGCGATAGTTGGCCCGCGAGAAATTCGTCATAGGCAAGCCGGCGGCGGGCAGGGGCTTGCGCATCGATATCCGAGGGATCGCGCGGTTCGTGTAGTCCATGGAAAGCGTCTGATATCGAAGGCAGACCCTGCTTCTGCGCAAGAGCGAAGTCGATCCATTCCGGCAGCTCAGGCGCGCGCGGCAGCGCAGCTTCGATAATCTTGCGCAGTGTCTTTGGCGAAAGGCCCGCAGTGAGGGGATAAATCGGCTCGACGAGGGGCAGGTTCTCGGCTTCGCTGGCTTTCACGATGTAGTCGGGATGGACCATTGATGCGCGGCCGTTGAACCAGTCGATCTTGCCGCTGACGGTTACTTCTTCGTCCAACGGGAGCTGTTTTTCCAGCCAAGCTGCCTGGCCGCGAAAGAACACAAGCGTCAGTTCGCCCGTCTCGTCGTGCAAGGTAACGCGATAAGGAATGTTGCTTTTACCGCGCGGCGGCGGCTGATGGCGATCCACCCGCGCCGTGACGGTAACAATGGCGCCTTGGGGCGCGCGGGCGATACCGGGTTGATTTCGACGATCAATCAGGGAATGCGGCGCATGAAACAGCAGATCGACGACGCGCGTATCATCGGGCGTCTCGCGCCGAAGCAGCTTCACCAGCAGCTCGGCGATCTTTGGACCGACGCCGGGCAGGGCGGAAACGGGCGAAAACAGCGGATCGAGAATGGCTGGGCGCATGGCGGCAAAATGCGATGAACAATGCGGCCTTGGCAAGGCTGACAAGCCGCTTTCGAGGGTCTATAGAGGCGCATCAACAGGAAGGTAAAGCCATGACGGGTGTATCACTCTCGAGCGCCGATCTTGATCCGCGCCGCCGCCGAATTCTATTTCGCTGCTGGCATCGCGGCATCCGCGAAATGGATCTGGTCTTCGGGCAGTTCGCCGAGAAGGAGATCGCCACTCTGTCGGAGGTTGAACTCGACGAGTTCGAAACGATCATGGCCGAAGAGGACAACGATCTTGTGCGCTGGATCATGGGAACATGGCCGGTGCCCGAGCGTTTCCAGACGCCGATGTTTGCGCGCCTTGCCGCTTACAAGCCCGATTTCGAATATCCAGCCGACGCCCTGCCCAGGAATGCCTAATGACCTCAGCTTTTGACGCAAGGAAGCTGTCAGCCATCGCCGAGCCGCTGACAATCGGCAATGTGCCGACAGGTATGGAGGCTCTGTTGCTGGCCGATCTGGCACGGGCGGGCGAGCCGGTCGCCTACGTGCTTTCCGACGGGCAGCGAATGGTGGACCTTGAGCAGATGCTCGGCTTCGTTGCGCCCGAGATCCCGGTGCTTACTCTGCCGGCCTGGGACTGTCTTCCCTATGACCGCGTTTCGCCGAGCGCCGACACATCTGCGCGCCGTCTTGCTGCGCTGGGCGGACTAATCGCGCACCAAAAGAAGCCACACGCGGCGATCGTGCTGGTGACCGTCAACGCGACGCTGCAGAAAGTCGCTCCGCAAGAGATTATCGAAAGCCTTGCCTTCTCGGCCCGTCCCGGCAACACCGTGCGGATGGACGATATTGCCGGGCGTCTGGAACGCAACGGCTTCGACCGTGCCGCAACCGTTCGCGAGGTCGGCGAATATGCCGTGCGAGGCGGTATTCTCGACGTCTTCGTGCCCGGGTCCGAGGAGCCGGTTCGCCTCGATTTCTTCGGCGATACGCTGGAAAGCATCCGCAGCTTCGATCCGGCAAGCCAGCGCACGACGGGGCAGATCCGCTCCCTCGACCTCAACCCGATGAGCGAGGTCACACTGACGCCCGATACGATCAGCCGCTTCCGGAAGAATTACCTCTCCTCCTTCGGCGCGGCGACACGCGACGATGCGCTCTATCTCGCCATATCGGAGGGGCGACGCTACCCCGGCATGGAGCATTGGCTGCCGCTTTTCTACGAGAAGCTGGAAACGGTATTCGACTATCTCAAAGGATTCCGGATGGTCACCGACCATACGGTGCGCCAGGCCGCCGAGGAGCGCTCGAAGCTCGTCTTCGACTACTATGACGCCCGCCTGAATTCCGGACAGCCCGCCAAGGGTCAGATGGCGCAAGGAACGCCCTACAAGCCGGTGACGCCTGGCCAGCTCTACCTGGACGGAAAGACTTTCGCGAATACGCTCGACGCGATCAATGCGATGCGCATTTCGCCCTTCAACGAGCATGAGGGAGAGGCGCGACGCGTAATCAATCTCGACGCTCGCCAGGGCGAACGTTGGGCGCGCTCGAACGTCGAAGGTGGGGGTAACGCCGAACGCATCAATGTGTTCGACACTGTCGTGAAGCATATTGCCGACAAGCGCTCATCGGGCGCGAAGGTGCTGATTACCGCTTGGACGGAAGGCTCGTTGGAGCGCCTGCTTCAGGTGCTGAATGAGCATGGGCTCGAGCGCGTGAAGCCGGTCGGCGCGCTGAAGGAAATCGACAACCTTGCCAAAGGCGAGGCGGCGGCCGGCGTGCTCAGTCTCGAAGCCGGATTTGAAGTCGGCAATCTCGTCGTTATCGGCGAACAGGACATTCTCGGCGACCGCATGGTACGGCGCTCGAAGCGACGCAAGCGTGCTGCCGATTTCATCTCAGAAGTTGCCGGGCTAGACGAAGGCTCGGTCGTCGTCCACGCGCAGCACGGTATCGGCCGATTTGTCGGCCTGCGAACCATCGAAGCGGCCGGTGCACCGCACGCCTGCCTCGAGCTACAATATGCAGACGAGGCGAAGCTGTTCCTACCGGTCGAGAACATCGATCTTCTGTCGCGCTATGGCGGCGAGGGAACGGAAGCGCAACTCGACAAGCTCGGCGGCGGCGCGTGGCAGATGCGTAAGGCCAAGCTCAAGAAGCGGCTGCTCGATATGGCGGATGCGCTGATCCGTATTGCCGCCGAACGCCTGACCCGCCATGCGCCCGTGCTAACGACGCCGGAAGGGCTTTACGACGAGTTTGCCGCTCGCTTCCCTTACGACGAGACGGAGGATCAGGATAATGCCATCGAGGCTGTGCGCTCCGACCTTGGAGCCGGTCGGCCGATGGATCGCCTCGTTTGCGGCGACGTCGGTTTCGGCAAGACTGAGGTGGCGCTTCGTGCTGCCTTCGTTGCGGCGATGAACGGCATACAGGTTGCCGTCGTCGTGCCGACCACACTGCTAGCGCGCCAGCACTTCAAGACCTTCGCCGAGCGATTCCGCGGCCTGCCTGTTCGTATCCAGCAGGCCTCACGTCTCGTCGGCTCGAAAGAACTGGCGCTGACGAAGAAGGAAGTGGCTGACGGCAAGACGGATATCGTCGTCGGGACCCATGCGCTGCTCGGCGCTGGCATCAAGTTCGCCAATCTCGGGTTGCTTATCATCGATGAGGAGCAGCATTTCGGCGTCAAGCACAAGGAACGGCTGAAGGAGCTGAAGAGCGACGTGCACGTTCTGACGCTGTCAGCGACGCCGATCCCACGGACGCTGCAACTCGCAATGACTGGGGTGCGCGAGCTGTCCCTGATCACGACGCCGCCGGTCGATCGCATGGCGGTTCGCACCTTCATTTCGCCCTTCGATTCGCTCGTCATACGTGAGACGCTAATGCGCGAGCACTACCGCGGCGGTCAGAGCTTCTACGTCTGCCCGCGGCTTGCCGACCTCGGGGATGTGCACGCATTCCTGCGATCGGATGTGCCGGAGCTGAAGGTCGCGGTCGCGCACGGTCAAATGCCGGCCGGTGAGCTTGAAGACATCATGAATGCCTTCTACGAGGGCCGTTATGACGTACTGCTCTCCACGACGATCGTGGAATCCGGCCTCGACGTGCCGACGGCCAATACGCTGATCGTGCACCGCGCCGACATGTTCGGTCTGGCGCAGCTCTACCAGTTGCGCGGCCGGGTTGGACGGTCCAAGGTGCGCGCTTTCGCGCTGTTCACACTGCCGGTCAACAAGGTGCTGACGGCGACGGCCGAGCGCCGCCTCAAGGTGCTGCAGTCCCTCGATACGCTCGGCGCCGGCTTCCAGCTTGCCAGCCACGACCTCGACATTCGCGGCGCTGGAAACCTGCTCGGCGAAGAGCAATCCGGTCACATCAAGGAAGTCGGTTTCGAACTTTACCAGCAGATGCTCGAAGAGGCTGTCGCCGAGGTGAAGGGCGTCGATGAGATCCAGGACACCGGCTGGTCGCCACAGATCTCAGTCGGCACATCCGTGATGATCCCGGATGGCTATGTGCCGGATTTGCACCTGCGCATGGCACTCTATCGCCGCCTCGGGGAGATCACGGAATTGAAGGAAATCGACGCCTTCGGCGCCGAAATGATCGACCGCTTCGGCCCGATGCCGATCGAGGTCCAGCATCTGCTGAAGATCGTCTACGTGAAGTCGCTTTGCCGCGTCGCCAATGTGGAGAAGCTGGACGCGGGCCCCAAGGGCGTGGTCATCCAGTTCCGCAACAAGGAGTTTCCGAACCCCGCGAACCTGGTCGGCTACATCGCCAAGCAGGGGACCATGGCGAAGATCCGGCCGGACCAGAGCGTATTCCTCACCCGCGACCTGCCGACACCGGAAAAACGGCTGCAGGGCGCAGCCGTTATCATGACGCAGCTCGCTGAAATGGCGAAGTCGTAGCGGCTCAGTTCATGCCGGCGCGCGCTTCCGCCTTCGCCTTGGCGATATCGCGAAGCGCGCCCGCCAGAACGTCTGGGGTCTGTGCGCCGCTGACGGCATATTGCTGATCGAAGATAAAGAACGGCACGCCGTTGACGCCCATCTTCTGCGCCGCCTCGATCTCTTCGACCACCAGGACCTTATCGGCATCTGAGGCGAGCAGCGACGCAGTGACCGCGCGGTCGAGGCCTGCCTTCTCGGCAACGTCGAGCAGCACGGCATGATCGCCGACATTGCGGCCTTCCTCGAAGTTCGCCTTGAACAGGCCGTTGACGACCTTGTCCGCCTTGTCGCGGTCCTCAACCATTGCCCAGTGGATCAGTCGATGCGCATCCAGCGTATTCGGGCCGATCTTGATCGCGTCAAAATCGAACTTGATGCCGACCTCACGACCAAGCTCAGTCAGCATCTTGTGTCCTTGGGCAACGCGCTCGGCACCGCCAAGCTTCTCCTCCAGCGCCTTCTTCTGGTCGACGCCATCAGGCGGATAGTCAGGGTTCAGACGGTAGGGGCGCCAGTTGATGTCCACACCAACCTCATCCTGAACCTCGGCAATCGCAAGCTCCAGCCGCGCCTTGCCGAGATAGCACCACGGGCAGACGACGTCGGAAACAACGTCGATGGTAATGCGTTCCATGGGCTTTTCCTTCTTTCTCAAATCGAAACCTTCCCGCCATCTAGTCCCTGCGGCGGGCGACTTCAACCAGGCAGGAAAAAGGAACCTGCTATTGGACGCTCTGATCCCACCATGCCGGCAACTGGTAGCCATAGAGCGGCACGGAGTCCGGATGAGCGATGTGCTTGCTGCGCGCAACCCATTGCTGATCAACATGGTAAAGCGGCAGCACATAGTGCCCCGACAACAGCATCCGATCATGAGAACGCACCGCCGCGGTAAAGTCTTCAGCCGACCGGGCCATAAGGATGTGCTGGATCAGCGTATCGATGTCAGGGTCGGAAACTCCGGCGAAGTTGTCGGTGCCTTCGCGCTCCTTGGCCGAGGAAGACCAACGTCCAAGCTGTTCGATGCCCGGCGAGAGGGACGACGTGTAGGACTTGATGATCACGTCGTAGTCGAAGCTGCTCGTGCGGCTCTGATATTGGGAATCGTCCACCGTGCGGATCGTCGCGGCAATGCCGAGCAGTTGCAGCGAACGCTGATAGGAGACTGCGAGCTTCTCCTGGTCGGTGTTCTGCGTCATGATCTCGAAAGCAAGCGGACGTCCGTCGGCGTCGCTCATCTTGCCATTCTTGATCGTATACCCTGCTTCCTTGAGGAGCGCGGCTGCCTGTTTCAGGACATTGCGATCGCGGCCGGATCCGTCCGTGACTGGGAGCTTGTAGGTGCCCTCCAGGATCGCGGGATCGATCCGGTCCTTGATCGGGCCGAGGAGCTTCAGCTCGCGTTCGTCCGCTGGCACGCCGAAACTCGACAGATCCGAGTTCTGCCAGAAACTCTCAGTGCGGATATAGGCGTTCGAGAAGAGGTTCTTGTTCGCCCATTCGAAATCGAAGACCAGCGACAGCCCCTCGCGAAGCTTCGCATTGGCGAAGACCGGCCGCCGGGTGTTGAAGACGAAGCCAAACATGCCGCTCGGCAGCTTGGGCTCAAACGTGTCCTTGACGACGTTGCCTGAGGTGACCGCAGGGAAGTTGTAAGCGCCCGCCCAATGACCGGGACTGCCGTCCGGATAGATATCGATGTCACCCTTCTTGAAAGACTCGAACAGGGTCGTGTCCTGCAGGAAATACTGCACCGTTATCTGATCGTAGTTGTCGAGCCCGACCTTGGCCGGAACGTCCTTGCCCCAGTAATTGGGATCGCGTTCGAAGGTGATGCTCTCGCCGGGCTTCAAAGACTTGATCTTGTAAGGACCAGATCCCACCGGAGGTGTGAGCGTCGAACGATCGAATGACTCTGGATCGATGGCATGTTTCGGCAGGATCGGCGTGGAGCCGGCCAAAATCATCGGGAATTCGCGATCAGCCTTGTCGTTGAAGGTGAAACGAACGCTGTGGTCGCCAACCTTCTCCATCTTCTCCACGGCATTCAATCGCGTGCTGAAGGGAACACGCCCCTTCTCCTTGAGCAGATTGAGAGTGAAAATCACATCATCGGGCGTCACCGGCTGCCCGTCCGACCATTTGGCGGCTGGATTGAGATTGAACTGGATAAAGGTCCGGTCCTCATCCCATTCGACGGACTCCGCCAGCAGCCCGTAGAGGGTGAAGGGCTCATCGCGTGAGCGCAGCATCAGCGTCTCGAAAACGAGATTTCCGTACTCCGGATCCCACATGCCGCGCGCCGTCGTGCGCATGCTTTTCAAGATGAAGGGATTGAGGTTGTCGAAGGTCCCGACGACGCCATAACTGATCTTCCCGCCCTTCTTCACATCGGGATTGACGTAAGGAAGGTGCTTGAAATCGGCGGGCAGGGCCGGCACGCCATGCATCGCGATGCCATGCACCGGCTCAGCGAGAGCCGCGCTGCCAACGAGTGTAAAAATGACGGGAAGAACGATCCGAAGCATCGTTGAGGTCCTTTCAGGGAACGGCACGATTCGGCGCAAGACTATCATGCAGCCACCGCAGTTCACCATCCGCGCCGAATTCTTTCGGATGACCCCGAAAAGGTCAAAGAAATACTGGATATCTGACCCGACGCAATGTAACAGGGGAACCCGAAGTCAGGGGGTCATGCATTTGCCTCATTGTTTTAAGAGGTGGAATGCGAACAACCCTGTTGGTGAGGATGGCACGTTGTCGTCCCTAAGGGATTTCAGGAGACGGAATTCGTTATGATGTTCAAGGCTGAAAACAAAACGCGGGCAGCCCTGTCCGTTCTGGCAGTGATGCTCGGTGCTGCAGCAGCTCCCGTATCGTCCTTCGCGCAGGATGCGGCGGCATCCGCCGACCCGGCTACGGCTGCCGGCGCCCCGCGTCTCGGCTGGTACAAGACCTGCAGCAAGCAGGAAGACAATGACGTCTGCGTCGTTCAGAACGTCGTTCTTGCAGGCGGTGGCCAGCTCGTCACGGGCGTTGGCCTCATCAGCGTCTCCGGTAAGATCAACAACAAGAGCCTTCAGGTTTCGGTTCCGCCGGCTCGTCTGATCCCGCCAGGTGTCGCGATGCAGATCGACGGCGGCAAGGCCCAGAAGATCGACTACCTGATGTGCATGCCCGACCGTTGTGTCGCCCAGATCCCGCTGACTGACGCAATGGTCGCCAGCCTGAAGAAGGGCACCGATCTGGTTCTCACCTCGATCAACTTCCGCCGCGCGCCGAACCCGATCAAGATCTCGCTCGAAGGCTTCACCGGCGCCTTTGATGGCGAACCGGTTTCCGCTTCCAAGCTTGCTGAGAGCCAGAAGAGCCTGCAGGACAGCATGCAGAAGAAGGCTGACGAAGCCCGCAAGAAGCTTGAAGAGGCCCAGAAGGCTGCCAAGGCTCAGTAATTCTGAACCATAGGATTCGCAAAGAACCCGGCCTTGCGCCGGGTTTTTTGTTACACGACTCAAGCAAAGAAAAACCCCGCGGGAGGAGCGGGGTTTTGAATGATATTAGCGGACGTTAGTGGGCCAAGTTCATCTTGGGTTTGAACTGCCCCGTCGGTGCCATATCGAAAATCTGATAGACCTGTTCGTTACGGAGCGGTACGCCGCTTTCATCGTTGATCAGGTTCTGCTCGGATACGTAGGCGACGTATTCGTTTTCATCATTCTCGGCCAGCAGATGGTAGAAGGGTTGATCCTTGCTGGGGCGCACTTCGGCGGGAATGGAGTTCCACCATTCTTCCGTATTCGCGAATTCCGGATCGACATCGAAGATCACGCCGCGAAACGGAAATACCTTGTGCCGAACCACTTCACCGATACTGAACTTTGCTACTCTTTCTTTCATGGTACGACTTCCTTTCATCACCTGATTTGGTGATTGGCCCCGCTCAAATCAAGATTTTTGCGGGATCTCGTCACATGAGTGTCACATCTGCTATCAAATAACTGTGACATCCGGTCAGGCGAAAGCCCCAGCGAACCGGGGCTTTCTCTCTTCTTAGGAGGAATAGTACATGTCGTACTCGACCGGATGCGGCGTCATATCGAAGCGCATGACTTCCGCCATCTTCACCTCGATGAAACTATCGATCTGGTCGTCGTCGAACACACCACCGGCGGTCAGGAACTTGCGGTCCTTGTCGAGGCTTTCCAGCGCTTCGCGCAGCGAGCCACAGACCGTCGGGATTTTCTTCAGTTCCTTGGGCGGCAGGTCGTAAAGGTCCTTGTCCATGGCCTTGCCAGGATGGATCTTGTTCTTGATGCCATCGAGACCGGCCATCAGCATGGCGGCAAAGGCGAGGTAGGGGTTTGCCATCGGATCCGGGAAGCGGACTTCGACGCGCTTGGCCTTCGGGTTGGTGCCGAACGGAATGCGGCACGATGCCGAACGGTTGCGGGCCGAGTAGGCGAGCAGGACCGGAGCTTCATAGCCCGGAACGAGACGCTTGTAGGAGTTCGTCGACGGGTTGGTGAAGGCGTTCAGCGCCTTTGCGTGCTTGATGATGCCGCCGATGTAGTAGAGGCAGGTTTCGGACAGGCCTGCGTATTCGTCGCCGGCGAAGGTCGGCTTGCCGCCCTTCCAGATCGACTGGTGCACGTGCATGCCCGAGCCGTTGTCGCCGAAGATCGGCTTCGGCATGAAGGTTGCCGTCTTGCCGTAGGCGTTGGCGACCTGGTGCACGACGTACTTGTAGATCTGCATCTTGTCGGCGTTGCGGACGAGCGTGTCGAACTTGATGCCGAGCTCGTGCTGAGCAGCCGCCACTTCGTGGTGGTGCTTTTCGACGACCACGCCCATTTCCGACAGAACCGTCAGCATTTCTGAACGCATGTCCTGGCAGCTGTCGATCGGCGGAACCGGGAAATAGCCGCCCTTGACACGCGGACGGTGGCCGAGGTTGCCGGTTTCGTATTCGGTGTCGTCGTTGGACGGCAGCTCCGTGGAATCGAGCTTGAAGCCGGTGTTGTAGGGATCTGCCTTGTAGCGGACGTCGTCGAAGACGAAGAATTCAGCTTCTGGACCAACGAAGACCGTATCGCCGATGCCGGATGCCTTGAGGTAGGCTTCAGCCTTCTTGGCGGTGCCGCGCGGATCGCGATTGTAGGCTTCGCCGGAGACCGGATCAAGAATATCGCACAGAATGACCATGGTGGACTGCGCGAAGAACGGGTCCATGTGAACCGTTTCGGGGTCTGGCATCAGCACCATGTCGGATTCGTTAATGGCCTTCCAGCCGACGATCGAGGAGCCGTCGAACATGACGCCGTCAGCGAACATGTCCTCGTCGACACAGACCACATCCATCGTGAGGTGCTGCAGCTTGCCCTTCGGGTCGGTGAAGCGAAGGTCGACGAACTTGACGTCGTTTTCCTTGATTTGCTTAAGAATTTCGCTTGCGGTCGCCATTAAATAGTTCCTTTATTTGAGATGACGATACTTTGGTTCGCCCGAAGGCGATAAAGATTAGATGGCATCGATGCCGGTTTCGCCGGTACGGATGCGGATAACCTCTTCGACGTTGGAGACGAAAATCTTGCCGTCGCCGATGCGGCCGGTCTGGGCGGCCTTGCGGATCGCGTCTATGACGGCCTCCGCGTTTTCGTCCGCGAGGACAACCTCCACCTTCACCTTCGGCAGGAAATCGACGACATACTCCGCGCCCCGGTAGAGTTCCGTATGGCCTTTCTGGCGACCGAAGCCCTTCGCTTCCGTAACTGTAATACCCTGCAGGCCAACTTCCTGAAGGGCTTCCTTCACTTCGTCGAGCTTGAAGGGCTTGATGATCGCTTCGATCTTTTTCATGAGAAAATGACTCTCCGCTTCTCCCGTTAATGGCAGGCTCAGACCTGCTTTCCGTCATGATGCAGTTATCGTGCCAGTTGGGAAGCGGATTTTTCAGAAATTGACGCAGATCAGGCGCGGGAACCGATAATCGGGCAGGTTTTCGCTGGTTTTGGGATGAAAATCGCCGAAAATCGACATGCAAGCGGCAATTCCGGGTCATTTTTCGGAATATTCTCCTCCGCTAATAGTCGACGACAAAATTCGCCGTTAGCCTATTTTTTGTGCGTTTGCTCATTTTCCGATCTTCTAGCCGGTCATTCAACAGGTTGTTATTTAGGCGATTTCTGTTTGAATGCGGCGATGACCGAGGGAATCTCCAATCTACTCCTCACACCGGAAGAAATGACAGCGGTCGATACGGCAGCTGCCGCGTCCGGCATCGATAGCTATGCCCTTATGGAACGAGCAGGTGCCGCCGTCACAGCCGGTTTGTTGCGTGAGTTTCCTGCGGTCCTTCGCGCCGTCGTCCTTTGTGGCCCGGGCAACAACGGCGGCGACGGCTATGTTGCCGCACGACTGCTAGCCGAAAGCGGCGTTGCCGTCGTCGTATTCCAACTGGGTGAACCGGAGAGGCTCAAGGGCGATGCAGCCCTAGCCAGGGCCAATTTCCCGAACGCCGCACAGCCGCTTGAGACATATCAGCCACGGAACGGCGACGTAATCATCGATGCCTTGTTCGGTGCTGGCCTTGCCCGCGATGTTCCGAAAAGCATCGGTGACGTGATAGAACGAGTTAAGCAGGCGCAGGTGCCGGTCATTGCCGTCGACCTACCATCGGGCGTGGACGGTCGTACGGGAACCGTCCGAGGGGCGGCCTTCACGGCCGTTCGAACCGTTACTTTCATGACGCGGAAACCCGGCCATCTCCTGATGCCCGGGCGCGAACTCTGCGGCGAACTGGAAGTCTTCGACATTGGCATACCCGCCCGTATCATTCGCGCCGAGAAAAAACTGCAAATCGCCGAGAACCAGCCGGAATGTTGGCGCCACGTGCTGCCTTCAAGCGGACTGGAAACACATAAATACAAACGCGGTCACCTCGTCGTCTTCTCCGGCGAAGCAGGCAAGACCGGCGCCGCCCGAATGTCGGCGATGGCGGGGCTGAAGGCCGGGGCAGGGCTCGTGACAATCGCCGCGCCGGAAGATGCAGTCGCAGAGAATGCGGCGCACCTCACGGCGATCATGCTGCATCCGATGGAAGACGAGGGTGCACTCCGCAATTGGCTGCACGACGAGCGGCTGCAGACATTTGTTCTTGGCCCAGGCTTCGGAGTCGGTGACAAGGCGCGTCGCTTTGTCGCCGCGCTTTCCGACCGCCATCTCGTGCTCGACGCGGACGGGCTTTCCTCGTTCAAGGATGCCCCGGATGAACTGTTTTCACAGTTCGCTGGCGAGCCGCGGTTGGTACTGACCCCGCATGAGGGCGAGTTCGGCCGGCTGTTTCCCGATATCGCCGCGGACACAGCCATGGGAAAGGTCGAAAAAGCGCAGGCTGCCGCGGCACGGGCGAATGCCGCCATCGTCTACAAGGGCGCCGATACCGTCATCGCCTCGCCTGACGGGAGAGCATACATCAACGCCAACGCACCGGTTTGGCTCGCGACAGCCGGCTCCGGCGATGTTCTCGCAGGCATCATTGGTGCGCTGATGGCCCAGGGCGTTCCTGCGTTCGAGGCGGCCGCCGCCGGCGCCTACATGCATGGTGAGGCCGGCATGCGGGCCGGCAAAGGGCTGACGGCGGAAGAGCTGGCGACTGAGGTTCGTCCGCTCTGACGACAAGCCTATCGCGACACCGCTTCCTGTAGCGCCATCGCCCCAAAGGGCGCATTGACCTTGCCTTCATGGATCATGAAGGCAAAAACATCCCGCGGTTCGGTCGCAACCTTGCGATCGCCATCGACGAGAGGCAGATCGCCGGGTACCTTGCCATCCGCCCAGGTTTCGAGGCGCGTAGCCCAGTCTTTCAAGTCGCCCGGCGAGTAACAGGTCCTGATCTCGTCCGAACCTTTCTGAAGGCGCGCATAGACGAAGTCGGCCGTTACATCCGCGATCATCGGGTAATCGAAGTGTTCCGCGCAGACAGGCGCAACGCCGCATTTCGCAAGCAACGCCACGAATTCCGGCACCTTGAACGAGTCATGGCGCACCTCGACGACGTGCTTCAGAGGCAATCCATCCTGCTTGTTCGGCAGCAGCTTGAGGAAGGCTTCGAAATCATCCGGATCGAACTTCTTCGTCGGCGCGAACTGCCAGAGGATTGGGCCCAGGTGGGGGCCGAGCTCCGTCAGGCCCTGGGTGAGAAAGCGCTCCATCGACTCGCCAGCCTCCGCGAGCACACGACGATTGGTGACAAAACGGCTGGCCTTGAGCGAAAAGATGAAGCCGTCGGGCACATCCGCGGCCCATTTGGCGAAGGTTTCCGGCTTCTGCGAACTGTAATAGGTGCCGTTGATCTCAATGACCTTCAGCTTCCGGCTTGCATAGTGCAGTTCGTCCTTCTGCTTCAGATCCCCAGGGTAGAAGTGGTCCCGCCATGCCTCGAAGGTCCAGCCGCCGATGCCGACGCGAATGTTGCCGGATTTCGTCATTCCTTCCTCCTCTGATTATCCCTGTCCGCCGACTTTCTTTGCCATATCGACAATGACCCATCCTGGCCCATGCGGGTTCTCGCGGCGACCCGTTTCCTGAAAGCCAAACGCCCGATACAGCGCAATATTCCGTTCCATGCGAGCATTCGTGTAGAGGCGAACTTCCGGAAGCCTCCATTCCCGCGCCCTCTCTTCCACCCATCTCAGAATGGCAAGGCCGTGCCCCGCGCCCTGAAACTTCGGAGAGACGGCAATGCTGAAGAGCATCACATGGTCGGAGTGCCGTTCAACGACGGCCAGGCCGGCAAGCTCGCGTTGCACCTCCCGCAACCAGACCTCACCGCGACCAATGCGCGGTGTGTAGTTTTCGGTAACGGGAATCGGCGGGCGGCCAAGGAGACGCGTGTATGGAGCATAGGCTTCGGCGGTCAGCGCCTCGACCGCCTGCAGGTCATCGAGCGACGCCGCTCTCAGCATCACTCGGCTGCCACTACAGTTTTTCGTGTAGGGCGCCGCTCAAGCAACTCCTTCAGGAATTGCCCGGTATAGGACCGCTTCTCCTTGACGATCGCTTCCGGCGTGCCGACCGCTACAATCTCCCCGCCGCCATCGCCGCCCTCCGGACCGAAATCGAGAATCCAGTCAGCCGTCTTGATCACCTCGAGATTGTGCTCGATGACGACGACCGAATTGCCCTGATTGACCAGCTCCTGCAGCATTTCCAAGAGCTTGGCGACGTCGTGGAAATGCAGACCGGTCGTCGGTTCGTCAAGAATATAGAGCGTGCGGCCCGTCGATCGCTTCGACAGCTCCTTTGCCAGCTTGACGCGTTGCGCCTCGCCACCGGACAGCGTATTCGCCTGCTGTCCGACCTTGATGTAGCCGAGGCCAACATCCTTCAGAGCCTGCAACTTGTCCCGCACAGCCGGCACGGCGGCGAAGAAATCGACGCCTTCCTCCACGGTCATATCCAGCACGTCGGCAATCGACTTATGCTTGAACGTGACGTCGAGCGTCTCCCTGTTGTAGCGCTTGCCATGGCAGACATCGCAGGTGACGTAGACATCAGGCAGGAAGTGCATCTCGATCTTGATGACGCCGTCGCCTTGGCAGGCCTCGCAGCGCCCGCCCTTGACGTTGAACGAGAAGCGTCCGGGCTGATAGCCTCGAGCCTTCGCCTCCGGCAGACCGGCGAACCAGTCGCGGATCGGCGTGAAAGCGCCCGTATAGGTCGCCGGGTTGGAACGCGGCGTGCGGCCGATCGGCGACTGGTCGATATCGATGACCTTATCGATGTGTTCGAAGCCGTCGATGCGATCATGATCAGCCGGGATTTCGCGGGCGCCCATGACGCGCCGGGCAGCCGATTTATACAGCGTCTCGATCAGGAACGTGGACTTTCCGCCTCCCGATACGCCAGTGACGGCGGTAAAGACCCCGAGCGGGATGGCAGCGGTGACATTCTTCAGATTGTTGCCGCGGGCGCCGACGACCTTGATTTCCTTGCCCTTCTTGGGCTTGCGCCGCTCGTCGGGAACGGGAACGCCGAGTTCACCGGACAGATATTTGCCGGTCAGCGACTTCGGGTTCGCCATGATATCTTGCGGCGTGCCATGGGCGATCACCTGGCCACCATGGATGCCGGCGGCCGGACCGATGTCGACGACATCGTCGGCGGTCAAGATCGCGTCCTCGTCATGCTCGACCACGATCACGGTGTTGCCGATATCGCGAAGGTGCTTCAGCGTATCAAGCAGCCGGGCGTTGTCGCGCTGATGCAAACCGATCGATGGTTCGTCGAGGACATACAACACACCGGTCAGACCGGAACCGATCTGCGATGCCAGCCGGATACGCTGACTTTCGCCGCCCGACAGCGTGCCGGAGTTTCGCGACAGGCTAAGGTAATCCAGGCCTACGTCATTGAGGAAGCGCAGACGTTCACGGATCTCCTTGAGAATGCGAACGGCAATCTCGTTCTGCTTGGCGCTCAGCGACTGCGGCAGGACCTCGAACCAGTCTCGGGCGACGCGGATCGACATGTCGGTCACCTGGCCGATATGCAGCGTATTGATCTTGACGGCAAGCGCCTCCGGCTTCAGGCGGAAACCGCCACAAGACGGACAGGGGGCTGCCGACATATAGCGCTCGATTTCCTCGCGCGCCCAGGCAGAATCCGTCTCCTTCCAGCGACGCTCGAGATTGGTGACGATGCCCTCGAAATTCTTATGCGTGGTATAGGACCGCGCGCCATCGGCATAATGGAACTCGATCTTCTCGTCGGTGCCATTCAGGATGACATCCTTGGCCTGTTCCGACAGATCGTTCCAACGGGCGCCGAGCTTGAAGCCATAGTGCTTACCGAGAGCTTCGAGCGTCTGGTTGTAATAGGGAGAGGTCGACTTCGCCCACGGCGCAATGGCGCCATCGCGCAGCGTGCGCTCGGGCTCCGGCACGATCAGGTTGGCGTCGATCTTCTGCTGCGCGCCGAGACCGTCGCAGGTCGGGCAGGCGCCGGCTGGATTGTTGAAGGAAAAAAGCCGCGGCTCGATCTCGGGAATGGTGAAGCCCGACACCGGGCACGCGAACTTTTCCGAAAAGAGAACCCGTTCATGCGTTTCGTTGAGCGACTTGTTGGCGGAGCCGCCAGCGGCGGTTTCTTCCGGCGGCAGCGGCTTGTCGGCGAATTCGGCAACGGCGAGGCCATCGGCAAGCTTGAGCGACGTCTCGAAGCTGTCCGCAAGGCGCGACGCCATATCCGGCCGCACCACAATACGGTCGACCACGACGTCGATATCGTGCTTGTACTTCTTGTCCAGAGCTGGCACGTCAGCGATCTCGTAGAACTGGCCGTCGACCTTGACGCGCTGGAAGCCCTTTTTCATCAGGTCCGCCAGTTCCTTCTTGTACTCGCCCCTACGCCCGCGCACGAGCGGCGCGAGAATATAGAGGCGCGTGCCTTCTCCGAATTCCAGCACGCGATCGACCATCTGGCTGACCGTCTGGCTTTCGATCGGCAGGCCGGTCGCAGGCGAATAAGGCACGCCGACACGGGCAAAGAGCAGGCGCATGTAGTCATAGATCTCGGTCACCGTACCGACCGTCGAGCGTGGGTTGCGCGAGGTCGTCTTTTGCTCGATCGAAATCGCTGGCGACAGACCGTCGATCTGGTCGACGTCGGGCTTCTGCATCATTTCAAGGAACTGGCGTGCATAAGCCGAGAGGCTTTCGACATAGCGCCGCTGCCCTTCGGCATAGATCGTATCGAAGGCAAGCGATGATTTGCCCGAGCCCGAAAGGCCGGTCATGACGATGAGTTTGTTTCGCGGCAGATCGAGATCGATGCCCTTCAAATTGTGCTCGCGCGCGCCGCGGATGGAAATCGTCTTCAGTTCGCTCATCGTCTTCTGCTTCTGTGCTGGAACAAGCCCCTTATTTAGTGATGCCGGCCGGCGAGTCGAGGCTGAATGTCCATCTGCTGCAAGGTTTTCGATTCGGTTGACAGGATCATAGGGATAAACTAGAACAAATAAAGAACAAAATTCCTTGTGGATGAACCGGCGATGGACGCCCATCGCCGGCGCTCTATGGTTTAAGGTGCACCGATTGTTTCAAGCGCCGCCGGGCAGGGCGGCAGGTAAGGTGAAAGTATGGCTGGCAGCGTAAACAAGGTAATTCTGATCGGGAACGTGGGCGCCGACCCCGAAATCCGGCGGACTCAGGACGGCCGGCCGATCGCCAACCTTCGCATCGCGACATCAGAGACCTGGCGGGATCGCAACTCAGGTGAACGCCGCGAGAAGACGGAATGGCACACGGTCGTGGTCTTCAATGAGGGCCTCTGCAAGGTCGTCGAGCAATACGTGAAGAAGGGCGCCAAGCTCTACATCGAAGGCGCGTTGCAGACCCGTAAGTGGCAAGACCAGAACGGCCAGGACCGCTACTCGACGGAAGTCGTTCTGCAGGGCTTCAACTCGACGCTGACGATGCTTGACGGTCGCGGCGAGGGCGGGGGCGCAAGCTCCGGCTTTGGCGGCGGTCGTGGCAGCAATGCTGGTGGCGATTTCGGTGGCGGCGGTGGCTACGGCGACGACTACGGCGCGCCGTCGCAATCATCCGGCCGCAGCAGCGGTGGTAGCGGCGGGAACTTCTCGCGCGATCTCGACGACGATATTCCGTTCTGATCGCAGAGTATTGATGACAGGAGTTGGACGGCGCGCCGCGAGGTGCGCCGTCTGCTTTTCGAGCTCCGGGATTGGACATCGCCGAGCTTGCCGCGATGGAAGTTGTTGCAGGTAACCGGCTTTTTGACCTAGCCGGCTGGCGTCGTGATGAGGGTAGATCTCAAACCGTCGACGACGAACTGCGTGGCGAGCGCTGCCAGGATGACACCGAGAAGGCGTGTCAGAATTGCGCGCCCCGTTACGCCAAGGAAGCGATCAAGTCTTTCGGCGATGAGCAGCGAGAGAAACAGCAGCAGCAGGCTCAATGCGATGACAATGATCAATTGCGCCCGCTCGAGCGAAGCCTGCATCGATCCGGCAATCAGGATCGTCGCCGAAATGGCACCGGGACCGGCGATCAGAGGGATCGCCAACGGAAAGACCGAGATATTATGGATATGATCGACGGTGATTGCAGCCGTGCTCGTCTTTTCCTTACGGTCCTGCCGCTTCTCGAATACCATTTCAAAAGCGATCCAGAACAACAGAAGACCACCGGCAATGCGGAAGGCGCCGATCGAGATCCCGAGCACTCCGAGCACGCTGGCGCCGAACAGGGCGAAAGCGGCAAGAATGACAAAGGCGATGATCGAGCCGCGCAGCGCCACCTGTTTTCTCTGGCTGCGGCTCATACCGGTCGTGAGCCCGAGGAAGAGTGGAGCAAGACCAGGCGGATCGATCGTGACAAGCAGCGTCGTGAAGGCGTTGATCAGTTGGTCGACGCTTGCCATTGTCTCTCCGTGAGCCCATATAAACACTTGGTTTTTGGGCGATTGTGATGCGGAGAGACCATTTTGGCAAATGGTGTTATTAGGGCGGTGTAAATAACCGTCCGAGAGGCTCCCATTGCCCTCATAAGACCGCAAAAGTCTGTTCAAAACCCCTGCCAAAATTAGCGTAGCAACAGGCTTTCCGCTATAAATCTTCAAGTGATTCTAGAAGAGATCGTGATCTGTTTTGACTGAGCAAACACCCCCCGGCGGCGGGAAGCTCCCGCCAGGCATCGAGCCCATCTCCATCATGGAGGAAATGCAGCGGTCGTACCTCGATTACGCAATGAGCGTTATCGTCAGCCGCGCCCTGCCTGATGTCCGCGACGGCCTGAAGCCCGTGCACCGGCGCATCCTTTACGGCATGTCCGAACTCGGCATCGACTGGAACAAGAAATACGTCAAATGCGCCCGCGTTACCGGGGATGTGATGGGTAAATACCATCCGCACGGCAACGCAGCGATCTACGACGCGCTAGCGCGTATGGCGCAGGACTGGTCGCTTCGCCTTCCGCTGATCGACGGCCAGGGCAACTTCGGCTCTGTCGACGGCGATCCGCCGGCGGCTGAACGCTACACCGAATGCCGCTTGCAGAAGGCCGCGCATTCCCTGCTCGACGATCTCGACAAGGAAACCGTCGACTTCCGCGACAACTATGACGGCACCCTGTCCGAGCCGGTCGTCGTTCCCGCCAAGTTCCCGAACCTGCTGGTCAACGGCGCAGGCGGCATCGCCGTCGGCATGGCGACGAATATTCCGCCGCACAATCTTTCCGAAGTCATCGACGGCTGCATTGCGCTGATCGACAACCCGGCGATCGACCTGCCTGACATCATGCAGATCATTCCGGGCCCTGACTTCCCGACCGGTGCCAAGATCCTTGGTCGCGCCGGCATTCGCTCGGCCTACGAGACCGGTCGCGGCTCGGTGATCATGCGCGGCGTTGCCACCATCGAACCGATGCGTGGCGATCGTGAACAGATCATCATCACCGAGATCCCGTATCAGGTGAACAAGTCGACGATGATCGAGAAGATGGCCGAACTGGTGCGCGACAAGCGCATCGAAGGCATCTCCGACCTGCGCGACGAGTCCGACCGCCAGGGCTATCGCGTCGTCGTCGAACTGAAGCGCGACGCCAATGCCGATGTCATCCTGAACCAGCTCTACCGCTACACGCCGCTGCAGACCTCCTTTGGCTGCAACATGGTGGCGCTGAACGGCGGCAAGCCGGAACAGCTGACGCTGCTCGATATGCTGCGTGCTTTCGTCTCCTTCCGCGAAGAAGTCGTTAGCCGGAGAACGAAATTCCTTCTCCGCAAGGCCCGCGAGCGCGCTCACGTCTTGGTCGGCCTGGCGATCGCCGTCGCCAATATTGACGAGATCATCCGCACGATCCGGCAGGCGCCGGATCCGCAGACCGCACGCGAGCAGTTGATGACGCGCCGCTGGCCGGCCGCCGATGTCGAAAGCCTGATCCGGCTGATCGATGACCCGCGTCACCGCATCAACGAGGACCTGACGTATAACCTCTCGGAAGAGCAGGCACGCGCCATCCTCGAACTGCGCCTGGCCCGTCTGACTGCTCTAGGCCGTGACGAAATCGGCGACGAACTCAATAAGATAGGCGAAGAGATTAAGGATTATCTTGAAATCCTGTCGTCGCGGATTCGCATCCAGACGATCGTCAAGGAGGAGCTTGCGGCCGTTCGCGACGAATTCGGCACGCCGCGCCGCACCGAGATCATGGACGGCGGCCTTGAAATGGACGATGAGGATCTCATCGCCCGCGAAGACATGGTCGTGACGGTCTCGCATCTCGGCTACATCAAGCGCGTGCCGCTGACGACCTATCGCGCCCAGCGCCGCGGCGGCAAGGGCCGCTCCGGCATGACGACGCGCGACGAAGATTTTGTTAGCCAGCTATTCGTTCTCAACACACATACGCCGGTTCTGTTCTTCTCCTCACGCGGTATCGTCTACAAGGAAAAGGTCTATCGCCTGCCGATCGGAACGCCGACCGCGCGCGGCAAGGCGCTCATCAACATGCTGCCGCTGGAACCCGGCGAACGCATCACCACGATCCTGCCGTTGCCGGAGGATGAGGACAGCTGGGATAAGCTCGACGTCATGTTCTCGACGACGCGCGGGACCGTTCGCCGCAACAAGCTTTCCGACTTCGTTCAGGTCAACCGCAACGGCAAGATCGCGATGAAGCTCGAGGAAGAAGGCGACGAAATCCTCTCAGTCGAGACCTGCACCGAGCATGACGATGTGCTTCTGACCACGGCGCTCGGTCAGTGCATTCGCTTCCCCGTCGATGACGTCCGCGTCTTTGCTGGCCGCAACTCCATCGGCGTTCGCGGCATCAACCTCGGTGACGGCGACCGCATCATCTCGATGACGATCGTTGGACATGTCGATGCCGAACCTTGGGAACGCGCAGCCTACCTGAAGCGGGCCGCGAGCGAACGCCGCCTCGCGACGGGTGACGCCGAGGAAATCTCGCTGGTTGGCGAGGAAGTGACCGAGGAAGGTCAACTGAGCGACGAACGCTATGAGGAACTGAGGGCGCGCGAGCAGTACGTCCTGACGGTTTCCGAGAAGGGCTTCGGCAAGCGATCCTCCTCCTACGACTTCCGGATTTCCGGCCGTGGCGGCAAGGGCATTCGCGCCACCGATACGTCGAAGACGGCGGAGATCGGCGAACTGGTGGCCGCGTTCCCGGTCAACGAAGGCGACCAGATCATGCTGGTATCCGATGGCGGTCAGCTCATCCGTGTTCCGGTGGGCGGCATCCGTATCGCGAGCCGAGCAACGAAGGGCGTCACCATCTTCTCGACCGCCAAGGACGAGAAGGTCGTATCCGTCGAGCGCATCAGCGAGCCCGAGGAGGAGGCTGAAGACGTTGCCGAGAATGGCGACGACATTGCCTCGGTTCCGGAAGGTGAGCCTGACACGGAAGCGTGATGTTCTAAGCTTTTGATCTTGAAAACCGGGCGACTGCCCGGTTTTCTTTTTGGGCACGTTGGTTGCGTGGAACCGGCTGGCGGTGCTGCAGCCGAAATGGAGGGCAGATTGATCCGGGTTCTCGGTATTGACGATGTTGCCATCTTCAAAGCCATTCGGCTGGAAGCGCTGCGGACCGAACCCGCAGCCTTTGCCAGCACCGTTGGCGACTGGGAAGCGCTCGCAGACGATGAATGGCGTAGGCGATTGATCGACGGGCCGGTTCTCGTGGCCTTTAAGCAGGGTGAGCCCGTCGGGATAATGGGGCTGAGCCGCCAGCGTTCCAGTAAGATGGTGCACCGGGCAACGCTTATCATGGTCTATTTGCGTCGAAGTGAAAGGGGGCGCGGCTATGCCAAGGCTCTGCTGGATGCGACATTAAGCTATGCACGAGAGAACGGAATCTGGCTGGTGGAGCTCGTGGTCAGCGCTGAGAATATGGCTGCCATACGGTTTTATGAACGCGAGGGCTTCCATCAGGTCGGGCGTATACCTGGCGGGTTCATCCATGAGGGCAGGGAGATTGATGACGTCATCATGGTTCGGCGCATCGGGGATTAGGAAGTCTCCCGAGGATGCCAGGGAGGGGACCGCCAGCGCCATCTTCAGGCACGAGATAGGCCGGACGAACATCGTTCATCCGGCCTATTTCGATTGAAAACATGCAATCCCAGATGCCGACAGCGGCTAGAACCAGCTGTGCTTCCCATCGGTCTTCTTCAGGTCTTCGCTTTCATGGCGAAGGGCCGAGATGGTGGAAGCCACGGACACGATAAACATGATGCTGATAAGGGCGGTGAGCACAGTTAATATCGTGAACATGAGCAATCCTCCTGGGCTTTGCGTTCACGTTCCTTAGTACTGGCTCATTACCGCCGTACGAGCCGACGCATAAGGGCCATATACCTGGGACGGATCCACTTTGTGATCGTAAAGCGCGACAGTCGCTGCAAGCATACCAGTCATCATTACCATCCAGACAGCGTTAATCATGGTAATTTTATTGGGCATATCTTCTTCCTTGTGCGGCGTATCGCGTTACGCTGGTTGAGTGAACGCATGCGTGCGGAAATGGTTCCAGGGGTATTGACCGGTCGTTTAGCAAGGCCGTTCTGAAGCGACCTTGAATGCGCCGTTCATCTGGCATTCAGAATCCTTAATCGGTTTAAACGCCACGCTTCCTGTCTTACGCACGATTGCATAGTGTTCCCGCACGCTTGGCCGCACCCGACTTGCATCCTGCATATCTTGCACGTAGCCGTAGAAAAACTCAGCAAGCAGCGAGACCATGACAGCGAATACAACAAGGATGATCAGCATGGGCGTTTCCGGGACTGACCGATGCCGGAATGACATCGGGTGTTGACGGTTTCTCTTATAGCGAGCCCGTCTGAAGCCGCCTTGAATGCTGCATTCATCCGCCATTCAGCGATAGGCAAATGACTTGCGGGCAACCTTCATCCATGACAAAAGGGCGTCGAAACAAATGGCTAGGCCAATGACGACAGCTTTCTATCCGGGGTCGTTCGACCCGATCACCAACGGACATCTGGATGTTCTTGTCCAGGCGCTGAGCGTTGCATCCAAGGTTATCGTCGCGATCGGCATTCATCCCGGCAAGGCGCCGCTCTTTTCCTTCGATGAGAGGGCGAGTCTCATTCGCCAGTCGCTCGCGGAAGCAATGCCTGAAAAGACCGGCGATATCTCGGTCGTTGCCTTCGACAATCTCGTCGTCGACGCAGCGCGGTCCCATAGCGCGGCTCTACTGATCCGCGGCCTCAGGGACGGCACCGATCTCGACTATGAAATGCAGATGGCCGGGATGAATCGCCAGATGGCGCCCGACATTCAAACGATCTTTCTGCCGGCCGGAACGGCCTCGCGGCCCATAACCGCCACATTGGTCCGGCAAATCGCTGCCATGGGAGGCGACGTCAGCGCCTTTGTGCCGGCTGCCGTCTTGAAAGCTCTTCAATCCAAGCGCAAATCCTAGGCGACCTTTTCGCCGCAACGGAGCCATTATGAAACTTTTCCCTCTCGCATTTGCAGCCGTGCTTTCCCTTGCCTCGTTCGCGGGCGGCGCATTCGCGCAGTCCGGCAACACGCTGACGATCCAGCTGAAAGACGGTCCGGTCGTGATCCAGCTTATGCCGGACGTCGCGCCGAAGCACGTCGCGCAGATCGAAGCGCTCGCCAAGAAGGGCGCATATGACAACGTCGCCTTCCATCGCGTCATCGAAGGCTTCATGGCCCAGACCGGCGACGTGAAGTTTGGCAACATGGAAAAGGGCTTCGATGCGAGCCGTGCCGGTACCGGTGGCTCCGACCTGCCTGACCTGCCGGCCGAATTCTCGAAGACGCCTTTCGTGCGCGGTACGGTCGGCATGGCCCGCTCGCAGGACCCGAACTCGGCAAACTCCCAGTTCTTCATCATGTTTGCTGATGGCTCCTTCCTCAACGGCCAGTACACGGTTGTCGGCAAGGTCGTCTCCGGCATGGAGAATGTCGACAAGATCAAGCGCGGCGAGGGCCAGAACGGCGAAGTCAGCAATCCCGACCGGATGATCAAGGTCACCGTCGGCAGCAAGTAAGTTTCAAGACAAGTAGGAGAAGAAGAATGGCCGAGATCAAGGATCCCGAAAACACCATCATCCTGGAAACCACCAAGGGTAAGGTCGTCATCCAGTTGCTGCCGGAAGTAGCGCCGGAACATGTCGCCCGCATCAAGGAACTCGCTCGCGAGAAGGCCTATGACAACGTTGTCTTCCATCGCGTCATCAACGATTTCATGGCTCAGACCGGCGACGTGAAGTTTGGCAAGAAGGGCGGCGAGAGCTTCAACCCCAGCCGCGCCGGCATGGGCGGTTCCGAGAAGCCCGACCTCAAGGCTGAATTCTCGGCCGTCAGCCACGTCAGAGGCACCTGCTCGATGGCTCGCTCCCAGAACCCGAACTCGGCCAACTCGCAGTTCTTCATCTGCTTCACCGATGCTCCCTGGCTGAACAAGCAATACTCCGTCTGGGGTCAGGTCATCGAAGGCATGGACAACGTCGACAAGATCAAGAAGGGCGAGCCGGTCGTCGATCCGGACTCGATCGTCTCGATGCGGGTTGCCGCTGACGTCTGATTGTGATTTTTGCTGAAACCCGCCCTTGCGCGAAAGCGTGGGGCGGGTTTCGCTTTGCCTGGATTTGAGTGATGCGCGTAGACCTCTTTGATTTCGACCTGCCGGATGAACGGATCGCCCTGCGGCCCGCCGAGCCGCGCGATAGCGCGCGTCTGCTCGTCGTCGATCCATCGGGCGAAGTGCAGCTTTCCGACCATCGGGTCAGCGATCTGCCCAGCTTTCTAAGGGCAGGGGACGCGCTGGTCTTTAACGACACCAAGGTAATTCCGGCGCAGCTCGAGGGCATCCGTTATCGCGAAGGCGCCGGCGGTCAGCAGGTTTCGGCAACGCTGCATATGCGCACCGGCACCAGCCGCTGGAAGGCTTTTGCCAAGCCCGGTAAGCGCATCAAGATCGGTGATCGCATCTCATTTGGCCATGACGGCACCAGCTGCCTGCTCGGCAAGCTCGAATGCACAGTCGAGGAAAAAGGCGAGGGCGGCGAAGTCACGCTTGCCTTCGACCTGTCTGGACCGATGCTCGACGAGGCGATCCATTCGGTCGGGCATATTCCGCTGCCGCCCTATATCGCCGCGAAACGCGCCGAGGACGAGCGCGACCGCGCCGACTACCAGACCATCTATGCTCGCGAGGAGGGTGCCGTTGCAGCTCCCACCGCCGGGCTTCACTTCACGCCTGATCTTTTCGAAGCCATCGACAAGGCGGGCGTCGAACGGCATTTTGTGACGCTGCATGTCGGCGCAGGCACCTTCCTGCCAGTCAAAGCGGACGACACCGACGACCACAAGATGCATCTTGAAAGCGGCTACGTCAGCGCCGAGACGGCGGCGCGCCTCAATGCAGTGAAGGCGAGGGGCGGGCGCATCATCTGTGTGGGCACGACTTCGCTACGGCTGATCGAAAGTGCTGCGCAGGACAATGGCGAGATCCGGGCCTGGGCCGGCGCCACGGGTATCTTCATCACGCCAGGCTACCGCTTCAAGGCGGTTGACATGCTGATGACGAACTTCCATTTGCCCCGCTCGACGCTGTTCATGCTCGTTTCGGCCTTTGCCGGCTTCGAGACCATGCATGCAGCCTATCAGCACGCGATTTCGACGGGCTACCGCTTCTATTCCTATGGCGATTCCAGCCTTCTTTTCCGGAAAGACTAGATGACCGAGAACTTTCAGTTCACCCTCAAGAAGAATGACGCCGGTGCTCGCCTGGGCGAGGTCTCGATGCCGCGCGGCACGATCCGCACGCCGGCCTTCATGCCCGTCGGCACCGTCGGTACCGTCAAGGCCATGTATCTCGACCAGGTTCGCGACACGGGCGCCGACATCATCCTCGGCAACACCTATCATCTCATGCTGCGCCCTACAGCGGAACGCGTGGCCCGGCTCGGCGGCCTGCACAAGCTGATCCGCTGGGAGCATCCGATCCTGACCGATTCCGGCGGGTTCCAGGTGATGTCGCTCTCGGGTCTCCGCAAGCTCGATGAGCAGGGCGTAACCTTCAAGTCGCATGTCGACGGCAGCCTGCATCACATGTCGCCGGAGCGCTCGATCGAGATCCAGGGACTGCTCGATTCCGATATCCAGATGCAGCTTGACGAGTGCGTGGCGCTGCCGGCGGAGCCGCGGGAGATCGAACGCGCCATGGAACTGTCGCTGCGCTGGGCGGAGCGTTGCAAGGTCGCCTTCGGCAACCAGCCGGGCAAGGCCATGTTCGGCATCGTGCAGGGTGGGGATGTACCCGCGCTGCGCGTGCGTTCTGCCGCGGCCCTGACCGATCTCGATCTCAAGGGCTACGCGGTCGGCGGTCTCGCTGTCGGCGAGCCGCAGGACGTCATGCTGAAGATGCTCGAGGAAACGCTGCCCGTATTACCAACGGAGAAGCCGCGCTACCTCATGGGCGTCGGTACGCCCGACGACATTCTGAAGTCCGTCGCCCGCGGCATCGACATGTTCGACTGCGTCATGCCGACCCGCTCCGGCCGGCATGGGCTTGCCTTCACCCGGCGAGGCAAGGTCAACATCCGCAATGCCCGCCACGCCGAGGATATGCGGCCGCTCGACGAACAGTCGAACTGCCCGGCATCGCGCGACTACTCGCGTGCCTACCTGCACCACCTCGTGCGCGCCAATGAGGCACTCGGTGGGATGCTGCTCTCCTGGCATAATCTTGCTTATTACCAGGAGCTGATGCAGGGCATCCGCAAATCGATAGCCGAAGGACGCTTTGCCGATTTCATGGCCGAGACCATGGAGGAATGGGCGAGGGGTGATCTTGATCCCGTCTGAGCAGCCTTACGCCGCGGCAAACTGGTCATAGGCGCGTAGCGCGTCTGCGGCATACATCAACGCTGGGCCACCGCCCATATAAACGCTCATCGCCATGACCTCGGCGACCTCTTCACGAGTGGCGCCGAGTTCTTTCAGTGCCTTGGCGTGAAAACCGATGCAGCCGTCGCAGCGCTGGGTGACGCCGATCGCCAACGCGATCAGTTCCTTCGTCTTCTTGTCTAAGGCGCCATCGGCGCTCGCGCCCTTCGCCAGTGCGTAGAAGCCTTGCATGGCCTCCGGCGCAAGCTTCCTCAGCTCGCCGGTATAGGCGGCGATATCGCGGGTGATCTGCTTGTAATCCTTGCTCACCATTTTGCTTCCGTATTTCTTGCTTTTCATTTCGTAAAAATGTGATATCAATAAAATACGAAATGTAAAGAGGCGCCGATGACGGACTTCATGCTGGAGATGAGCGGCAAGGCGGAAGGGGCTGCGGAGTTCCTGAGCGGGCTTGCAAGCCCGCACAGGCTGCTGATCCTCTGTCTTCTTGCCGCCGGCGAGAAGAGCGTTGGTACGCTGGTCGAGGAGACAGGCATCGGCCAGACCTCGATGTCGCAGCATCTGGCGAAATTGAAGAAGGAAGGCCTCGTCGATTTCCGGCGGGACCACCGTACGCTCTATTATTTTATCAGCGATCCGGCGGCTCTGGAGATCATGGAAATTCTCTACAACCGCTTCTGCAGGAAGGTTTGAGATAATGACACAGTCGATGAAGCTGGTGACACCTCGCCAGGCGAGAGAGTGGATAGCTGCGGGCGAGGCGGTCCTGATCGACGTCCGCGAGCCGGAGGAGTTCCGCAGCGAGCATATCGCTTCGGCCCTTTCCCTGCCTCTGTCAGAGGTCGGAAACCTCACCCGAGTCCTTTCCGTCCCGGCCGGACGCAAAGTCGTATTCCAGTGCCTGAAGGGCGGCCGCGGCCAGCAAGCCTGTGAGCGGCTGGTAGCCGAGGAGGGAAGCGAGTATCCGGTCTTTAATCTCGAGGGCGGCATCACTGCTTGGAAAGCGGAAGGCCTGCCAGTGGTCGGCACAGCCGCCCCGCGCCTGACGATCTTCCGTCAGGTCCAGATTGTCGTCGGGTTCCTCGTGCTGCTGTCGGTGCTCGCCGGCTTCTTCATCAGCCCAGCCGGTTTCGTCGTTGCAGGTCTGTTTGGCGCGGCGCTCGCCTTTGCCGGCATATCCGGCTGGTGCGGCATGGCGAAGTTGCTCAACCTGATGCCTTGGAACCAGCCAGCCTGATCTGAATTCCGAACAGAAAGTCGCCAGGGGCTTTTCGCGGCATTTCTTTAGATGCCCTTGCTTTCAGTATTTGGCACGATCTGCACACCGTTGATCTTGTAGCTTCCGTCGGGCTGACGCGCCAGCTGGTAGACGGCAGTCCAATCCTTGCCGTCACGGCCCGATATCAGCACCTCGTGATAGATCATCGCGCCGTTGTCGATCGAGCGGCTGCGCCCAAAGGCATAGTTGCCCGGGTGGTAGACCGGCTCGTAGCTTTTCTTGACCATGGCGAAGAAGACGTTCTTGTCGGGATAGATTGCCTTGATCCCGGGCGCGGCGAAAGAATAGGCCGTGTCGACGTCGCCGTTCAGGAACGCCTTGATCTGCGCCTCGATCATCGTGCGCGTCGCGTCGATCGGATCTTCGGCTCGAGCGGTCGCAAACAAAACGAAGGACGCGACACACAGAATGAAAACTGCGAGAAAGGCGCGCATGGCAACGGCTCCGGCTGTCATAGGAATTCTAGGGCAGTCTACGCACAAGGAAAGAGCATGGATCAGCAGGCGGGTGTTGGTGGGCGTGCTTCGTGCGCTATTGGAGAATGGAGAAGCTAATCTATAGATCGGATAAGATAGATTATGGAACTTTAGCGTATCTAGATCTGCGAACGAGCCCACAGCCGTACGCCAACATCGCCAAATCGCTTTTTCTTTCGGTCCTTACCGCTGGATGCTGATGCGCCGATTAAAATCACTTCGCACTTTCCGCGCCAGCGAAACGACAAAAACCGCGACACCTCAATAACAGGCAAACTGCGATCACTACACCGCGCGACATCTTTTCGTCTGCGCGACTGGAGCGCGCGCGACGCGAAATCACCCAGGTCGTCAGCCGCTGTCCAGTTCGGCCAGTTCGATATCGAAGCTCATCTGATCATAAGCCGGAACGACATGATCAGGCGTTTCGGCCATGACCGTGTCATAGTCGAGCGGCGTATGCATATGGGTCAGGATCGCCCGTTTCGGCTTCAGGCGGTCGATCCAGTCGAGCGACTGCTCGAGCGACAGATGGCTCGGATGATATCGATATTGCAAGGCATCAATGATGAGAACGTCTAGCTCTTGAAGTTTCTCGACAGTTTCAGGCGGAAAGTCACTGATATCACTGCAATAAGCGACGTCGCCAACGCGAATGCCAAGCGAGTGTATGTCGCCATGCTGCTGCAGGTGCGGTCGGATCGAGATCGTTCCGCCCGCACCGCTGATCCGCACCGGGACGTCGAGGCTTCCAATGACCTTTGCTTCGACGATCGGCGGATAGTTGCTGCCGGGCGGCGTTTCAATGCAGTAGCCGAACCCTTGTCGAATACGAACCATGGTCTCACGCGTGGCGTGGATCGGAACGCGCTGCTGCGCGCCATAGAAATAGCCGCGCAGATCGTCGAGGCCATGGATGTGGTCGGCGTGGGCATGCGTATAGACGACGGCGTCGATGTGCGTGACGCGGGCCGCGATCATCTGCTCGCGAAAATCCGGCCCGGTATCGATGACAACGGTCGTGACGCCGCCGTTGTCATCATATTGCTGGACCATGAACGCCGCGCGGGTGCGGCGGTTCTTCGGATTGGTCGGGTCGCAGGCGCCCCAATCGCCGGTGATGCGTGGAACACCGGGCGACGACGAACAGCCGAGAATGGTGAAACGCCGCCTGTAGCCCACGCCGTCAGATCCTCGGCATCTTTGAGAAAATGCGGAATGCGTTTTCCGTCGTGATCCGCGCCATCTCGGCATGGCTGAGGCCGAGCGTCTCGGCCAGAACATCGGCCGTGTTCACGACATAGGACGGTTCGTTGCGCTTGCCGCGCCAGCGCTTTGGCGCAAGGTAGGGCGCGTCGGTCTCGACAAGCAGCCGATCGTGCGGCACCGTCTTGGCGATATCACGAAGCTCCTCCGACTTCGGGAAGGTCAGGATACCGGAGAAGGAGACGTAGCCGCCCAGGTCGACGCCGATCCTTGCAAGTTCAGCGCCTGACGAGAAGCAGTGGAGGATAAAGGGAAACGCCCCCTTCCCCATTTCCTCTGTCAGGATCGCAGCCATGTCTTCGTCGGCGCTGCGGCTATGGATCACGAGCGGCAGCTGCGTCTCGCGCGAAGCGTCAATGTGACGCCGCAGCCCGGTCTGCTGGTCCTCCGGCTTCTGCGTATCGTAGAAATAGTCAAGGCCAGCCTCGCCGATCGCGACGATCTTCTCGTGGGCATTGGCCAGACGCACGAGATCCTCCGTCTGGATATCGAGCTCATCGCCGGCATTGTTCGGATGGGTGCCGACGGAACAGAAAACAGACGGATATTTCTCGGTGATGGCCAGCAGCCCGTCCAGCTTGCGCACCCGCGTCGAGATCGTCACCATCTGCTTGACACCCGCGTCGTGGGCGCGCTTGACGATTTCGTCCCGCTCCTCCTCGAAGTCGGCGAAATCCAGATGGCAATGCGTATCGATCAGCATGATGTCCTCACGCTTCCGGCGCGACGTAGCGCGGGAACACCGGCTTCGGCGCTTCGAGCGGCGTGCCTGCGACGAGGCGACCGGCTTCGCCGAGCGCCGCGAAGTCGCGCTTGTCGACAGGAGCTGCAACCAGATCCAGCAGCTTGCCGGCCGATTCAGGCACGAAAGGCTGCAACAGGATGGCAATCTGGCGGACGACCTCGGCCGTGACGTAGAGCACGGTGCCCATGCGCGCCGGATCGGTCTTCTTCAGCGCCCAGGGCTCCTGACCGGCGAAGTAGCGGTCGGTCTCGGAAACGACAGCGATGATCGACGCGAGCGCGCGATGGATCAGCTGCTTGTTCATGTCGTCACGCGTCGACGCGAGCAGCGCGTCGGCCTGGGCCAGCATGGTCTTGTCCTCGTCCGTCAGCGGGCCGCATTCCGGGATCTTGCCGTCGCAGTTCTTGACGATCATCGACAGCGAGCGGCTGGCAAGGTTTCCGATGCCGTTGGCAAGGTCGGAGTTGATGCGCGTGCCGATCGCCTCTTCGCTGTAGCTGCCGTCCTGGCCGAAGGAAACCTCACGGAGGAAGAAATAGCGCACCTGGTCGAGGCCGAAATGGTTCACCAGATTGACGGGATCGACGACGTTGCCGAGCGACTTCGACATCTTCTCGCCCTTGTTGAGCAGGAAGCCGTGCGCGAAGACGCGCTTGGGAAGAGGCAGCTTGGCGGACATCAGGAAGGCCGGCCAGTAGACGGCGTGGAAGCGGATGATGTCCTTGCCGATGATATGAACGTCCGCCGGCCAGTACTTGGCGCGGGGACCGTTGCGATCCTCGATGTAGCCGGTCGCCGTAATGTAGTTGGTCAGGGCGTCGACCCAGACATACATGACGTGATCAGGGTCGTTCGGCACCTTGATGCCCCAATCGAAGGTCGTGCGCGAAATCGAGAGATCCTTCAGTCCCGACTTGACGAAGGAGATGACCTCGTTGCGCCGCTCGGCCGGCCCGATGAAGTCAGGGTTGGCTTCGTAGTGCGCGAGCAGCTTGTCCTGATATTCGGAAAGCTTGAAGAAGTAGCTGGCCTCTTCCACCCATTCGACAGGCGTGCCTTGCGGTCCATAGCGCACGCCATCAGCACGCAGCTCCGTCTCGCTTTCCTGGTAGTAGGCCTCGTCGCGAACCGAGTACCAGCCGGCATAGGAATCCTTGTAGATGTCGCCATTGTCGGCCATCAGGTTCCAGATGTTCTGCGACGTCTCGTGGTGACGCTCCTGCGTCGTGCGAATGAAGTCGTCGTTCGAGGCGTTGAGAAGCTGCCCCATCGACTGGAACGCACTGGAATTGCGATCTGCAAGCTCCTGTGCCGACATACCTTCGGCTCGGGCCGTCTGCTGCATCTTCTGGCCGTGCTCGTCCGTACCCGTCAGGAAGAAGACATCCTTGCCGTCGAGGCGCTGGTAACGCGCCATTGCGTCCGTCGCGATCAGTTCGTAGGCATGGCCGATGTGCGGCTTGCCGTTCGGGTATGAAATCGCGGTGGTGATATAAAACGGTGTCTTCTCTGTCATGGCGGCCATTCGTGTCCGGCTTACTCTATAAAATTTGTCAGCCGCTCTTAGCGCAAGTCATGGCGAAGCGAAACAGCAAGTTTCGAAAGCAGGCGATTTGCCGTTCGCCGGCGTGCTGCACTTGACTCGATTCTGGGCGCATTCTACCCCAAAGAAAATTCAAAGGGCGGGCATCAGCGACGTGACATATCCAGCACTCGGCAGCACCATTCACGCGCAGGGCTCGAGGTCTCCTATTTGACCGACCTTTTCAGCTTCAATCCCCTCTATTCCCTCTCCGGGCTTCTTGTCGGCGCCCTGGTCGGCATTACGGGTGTCGGTGGCGGGTCGCTGATGACGCCGTTGCTGGTACTTCTCTTCGGGGTTCATCCAGCGACAGCCGTCGGAACCGATCTGCTCTACGCCGCTGTGACCAAGACAGCCGGAACAGCAGTTCACGGCATGCATGGCAGGGTGAATTGGCACATTGTAGGCTGCCTGGCTGCTGGAAGCGTCCCGGCCGCCCTGCTGACGCTCTGGCTGATGGCGGGTGTCGATCGCAGGAGCGTCGAGGTCGCCCACACGATTACAACGGCCCTTGGTTGGCTGCTTGTCATGACCGCATTGATGCTGGTCTTTCGCAAACAAGTCCTCGCGCTCGCGCTTCGCTCGATTGGAGAGCGCTCTCCGCCCAAGCCGCTCACGATCGCCATCTGGACAACAGTCCTCGGGCTGGTGCTAGGCACCCTCGTGACGCTGACGTCCGTGGGCGCAGGGGCGCTCGGCGTGACGGTCCTGCTGGTCCTCTACCCGCGGCTCGATGTTCGCGAGATTGTTGGCTCCGATATCGTTCACGCCGTCCCGCTGACCCTGATCGGCGGGATGGGTTACTGGGTGATCGGCGAGATCAACTGGGGCATGCTGTTTGCGCTATTAGTCGGCTCGATCCCCGGGATCATCGCCGGCAGCCTGATCGCACCTAAGCTCCACGAACGGACAATCCGCATCGTGCTGGCGCTGACGCTTGCCGTCGTCGCATGGAAGCTGCTGGCAACCTGATCAGGGGCCGGGCTGCTTGATATCTCCAAGGATGCTGAGGATCGTCTGCTTGCGATCCAGATTGTAGGCATCCGAAACGGTCAGCCGCTCGCCAATGTCTGATTGCAGGCGGGCCAGCCTCTCCGCGGCAGCCACCTGCCCTGCCATCGCCGCAGCCCGTGCCTTGCGCATCAAGTCCTCGCCGACGTGGCCGGTGAAAAATTCAAAGATCGTGTCACTGTCCTTCCCGGAAAGCGCATCCGCCAGCCGATACATCGCCCTGCGGGCAGATGCCCCCTGCGCACCCAGTACGTCGTTGTAAGCGGCGATGATATCGCTGCCGCCGTAGTTCACCAGCTTCAGCGCCTCGCCTACGCTGCCATTTGCCGCCGCAAGCAAGTCGCGGTTGGCTTCGATACCGAGATGGGCCAGCGCCGCACCGAGAGCATTGTCGTCAAGCGGCGCGAGCTTCAGCGGCAGGCAGCGCGAACGAATGGTTGGCAGCAGCTTTCCGGGCGCATGGGAGATAAGCAGGAACAGTGCGCGCTTCGGCGGCTCCTCGAGGATTTTCAGGATCGCATTCGCGGCATTGCGGTTCATGTCATCGGCAGGATCGATGATGACAATGCGCCAATTGCCGGTGCCCGACGTCTGCGAGAAGAAGCGCCCTGCCCGCCTGACCTCATCGACCGTGATTGCGGATTTCATCTTCCCCGTCTTTTCATCGACGGGCCGCGCCAGGTGCAGCAGGTTATGCGAGGCGCCCGAGGCGATCTGGCGGCTGACAGGAGAGCCCGGATCAGGATCCTCCAACCGCTCTGGCGCGCCGGCCGGATCCGGATGCGTCAGGACATGATTGGCGAATCGGAAGGCAAGCGTTGCCTTGCCGACGCCCGGCGGTCCCTCGATCAGGATCGCATGGTGGCCCTTGCCCGACCGATACGACTGCGCGAGGAAGGCCTCGGCGTCATTATGGCCGAATAGCTTCATGTTTTCGGCTGGCCAGATGGCACCGTCAAGCAATCCCGGTCGTTCATCGCTCATGAGTTGCTTCCGCTAACTTGGTCGCTGTCGCATGCGGCAGTTGCCGCCAGACGGTCTCCAGAACCTCGGCGGCAATGACCTCTTCGGACCGCGTCGCATCGATGACGTGGCAACGGTCAGGCTCCCGGGCGGCGATGTCGAGAAACGCTTCCCGGCGCTTCTCGTGGGTTTCGAGCTCCTCCTTCTCGAAACGGTCCGGGGCGACGTCGCCAGCAGCGCCTCGCCTCCGGGCGCGCTCCAGACCCGCCAGCGCCGGCAGATCGAGGATAAGCGTGCAGTCGGGAACGATACCATTGACCGCGACGCGCTGCAGCGCCTCGATGAATTCCGACTCAAGATTCCCGGTCACGCCTTGATAGACCCGCGACGAATCCATGAAGCGATCGCAAAGGACCACCTTGCCGGTCATCAAAGCCGGCCGGATGACTTCCTCGACGTGATCATTGCGTGCCGCTGCGAAGAGGATCGCCTCCATGCGGGTTCCAAAGGCTTCGGCAGCACCCGACAGAAGCACGTGACGCACAGCCTCCGCGCCCGGAGAACCGCCCGGCTCCCGTGTCAAAAGCACGTCATGACCGCGGGCACGGAGAGACTCAGCAAGGCGGCGGATCTGCGTCGACTTGCCCGCGCCCTCCCCGCCTTCAAACGTTACAAACAACCCAGTACCGGATGGCAATGATTAATTCCTGCATTACGGCGGTCACCCGCACCACTGCCGTACATTTAACGGAAGGCAGCGAAAAGCGAAACCGCTCGACGGTAACTCTCACCCTGAATGGCGAATTCGGCGATCAGGTGGGTTCGGGCTTATCCCACAGCCAGGAGAACAACAGCGTCTCGCCGAGTTCCATCAGCGCGTCGACGGCGCGGCTGCTCAAAGAGCCAACCTCCACGGTCTCCTTCGTATAAAGGGGTACCTCACGCAACAGGCGACCGCCCGCGAAGATGCGCAGCGTCCCTATTTCATGGCCGGCCTCCACGGGAGCCATCAACGGCCAATGGTAGACGATGCGCGCCGACAGCCGCTCGGGATTGCTGATCGGTACATAGACACTCACGGGCGTCTTTGCCACGAGATCAACGCTACGCGAGGTTCCACCGTAGACACTTGCTTCGCCGATCACTTCGGCGTCGGCGAAAATCTGGCGGCTTTCGAAGGCGGTCAGCCCCCATTCGAGCACGCGCTTGGCCTCTTCGGTGCGCTCCTTGTCGGAGGCAATGCCGCCCAAAGCCATGAAGAGCCGCCGGCCATCGCGTTCGGCGGAGGCGACGATGGAATAGCCCTCTCCCTCGGCAAAGCCGGTCGCCAGGCCATCAACACCCATGCCGAAACCAAGCAAAGGATTGCGGTTGCGCTGGAAAATCCTGTTCCACTCGAAATCCGGCTGCGCAAAATAGGAATAGAGGTTCGGATAGGACATTTGCAGTTCCGCCGCCAACGTCACCATGTCGAGCGCCGTCGTCCTGCTTTTGCCGTCAGGCAGCCCGGTCGAATTCCCGAAGATGGACCGCTCCATGCCGAGCGTTTTGGCGCGCCGCGTCATGGCAGCCGCAAAGGCCGGCTCACTGCCGCTCATCCCTTCAGCGAGAATGATGCAGCTGTCGTTGGCGCCCTGAATGGCAATGCCTTTGATCAGATCCTCGACTCGGACATTCGATTTAAGCGCGGCGAACATCGTTGCCGTACGCGACGGCGCCCCCCCGGTTCTCCAGGCGTACTCGGAAACCGGATACTGCGTGTCGAGCGTGATCTGGTTCTTCGAAAGGGCGTCGAAGACGAGATCCACCGTCATCAGCTTCGCGAGCGACGCCGGCGAGAAGGTCTGATTCTCGTTTTTGGCAAGAAGCACGGTCCCGGTGGACGCCTCGACCATGTAGGCTTGGGCTGCCTTGGTTACGAATGAAGCGTTGGCATCACCGCTCGCGGCAGCGGCAACCGTTGCGAAAGGCAGAAGACAAACACAGAGGCCAACGAAACGCTTGAACACCGAAAAACCCCACAGCTCGGTCGAGCTCGACGATGCTAACAACGGACCGGGAGCGACGCAATGGCCGCCGTTACTCGCCTCGCGCGGCGGCTGTCTTTTGCCGCTTGAAGGATGCCAGGATCGTGTCCTGCGTGAGCCCGTCGTTGCGAACCATCACGGCGTCGAAAGCGAGTTCGACGGTTACGGTTTTGGCGCCCTCTTCCTGATACCCCATTGCAAGAGAGCGCTGCCCTCCATAGGGGCGTTCATATGGGAAAGGACCAAATTCCGGGAGGACGATCATCTGAGCGGCCGCCGGCTCCGCCAGCGGCGCGACGCCGCCAAAGGACGGTGACGGCATCGGCGTCGGGACAGGCGCAGCATTGTAGCGCGCGCTCGGAGTCGAGCCGGCATAGGACGTCGCCGAGACCGGCACAGGAACATTCTCGGGCTCGGGCGTGAAACCGCCGAAGCTCTGGAGCTGGTCTGCGGTTATGCGCTTGCTGTTGGAGGCGACCATGACGCCGGTGGCAATCTGCCCGCCACCGGGATTGATGCCCGGAATGCGGCTGCCCTTCGGCACATAGGAGGCCATCAGATAAGGCATATCATGCCCATCCATCCGGGCACGCCCCACATACTGGACGCGGACGTTTCCGGTACCACTGTGCTGCAGGTCAAGCATATCCGCCGTCTTGTTGGACAGGTCGATAATGCGCCCTTCGTGATACGGACCACGATCGTTGACACGCACGACAATGGACGCGCCGTTTTCCGTATTCGTCACGCGTGCATAGCTCGGCAGCGGAAACGTTGGATGCGCGGCGGAAAGGTGCATCTGGTCATAGACCTCGCCGTTAGCCGTGAGGCGACCATGAAAGGCCGAGCCGTACCACGACGCAACACCAACCTTGTTGTAGGAGAAATCTTCCTTCGGGTAGTACCACTTCCCCTTCACCACGTAGGGGTCCCCGACCATATAGCGGCCGCCGCCCTTCGGGATGTTGTTGCCGGTGGCAACGCGCGGACTAGCCTTGACGCCGTATTCCTTCTCCGAGAAATATTCCTTGCCGTGGGTGCGTTTTGTGGGCGTGGGCGCGGAACCGCAAGCCGTAACCGTTGCGCAGATCAGCGACAGCCCTATCCATCGCATTCCCGTTGCGAATGACGCCGCCCCGTACTCTCGTTTCATATGTCCCACGCCGCTCAAGACCGTTATGGTTAAGAAATCCGCCCAATCCGGGCAAGACACCCCTAATCCCACCAACCTAACGAGACTTTAATCATGCGGCCTTCATGGCAAATTTGCGAAGCATTTCGCCAAGATAGGGACAATTCTAATTAATATGGTTAATAAATCACTAATTTAAGATTCTGAGTAACGCAGTCGGCGCACGCCCGATTGGGCGATTCAGTAACTGGAAGCTTCTCCCCTCCGTGGCCCTTCCGTGTGCCGTACAGAACCAGTTGACGCTGCCGCCGAACGGCTTTAAACGCTGCATAGCCTGAGCTGACCGCAACAGGCACGCAGGTGCACGGGTTCCAAAACCCGCGTCAAATCAGCTGCATGGAAGAGTGTCCGAGTGGTTTAAGGAACCGGTCTTGAAAACCGGCGTGCGGGAAACCGTACCGTGGGTTCGAATCCCACCTCTTCCGCCAATTGTCTTTCCCAAGTCTTCCCATCCAGTATCTCAAGTATCCATAATTATTGCATTTTTTGCGCATCTATCTTCCCATTCGTTCCCAGTAGCCGGGTATTTCTTCCCAGTGGATTCCGGGTATAAAACCGGGTATCGTTCCGAACGAACCGGGTATCGTGGGAATAGAAGCGGATGCTGACAGACACACAGTGCAAGAACGCAAAGAAAGCAGACAAGGCATACAAGCTCACGGACAGCGGCGGCCTGCATCTATTTGTCAGCGCCGCAGGCGGCAAGCTTTGGCGCTATCGATACGAATTCGGCGGCAAGGAAAAACTCCTATCGCTTGGCTCCTACCCTGAGCTTTCGCTGGCCGATGCACGCAGGGCTCGCGATGACGCACGCGATCACCGCAAGGCCGGTCGAGATCCAAGCATCCAGAAAAAGATAAAAAAACTGGAGACGGCGACCAGCGCAGCGACCACATTCGAAGCGATTGCACGAGAATGGTATGAGTTGCAGAAGCCGCAGTGGGTTGATCGGCACGCATCCGATGTGATCACAAGTCTTGAGCGGGATGTCTTCCCACTCCTTGGCGACTCACCAATTATCGACATTGCGGAGCCGCAAGCCCTGGCAGTAGTTCGCCTGATTGAAAAGAAATCGAAGGAGACGGCTCGCCGTGTTCGTCAACGGATGGAGGCGATATTCAATTTCGCGATCTCGTCCGGCCGGGCCAAGACAAACCCTGCCGCCATCGTCAAGGGTGCTATGGCGCCCATGATAAAGGGAAAGCAGCCGGCGATCACAGATTTGGGCAAGGCCCGCGAAATGCTCATCAAGGCAGAGGCGGAGCATGCGCATCCAGTAACCAAGCTAGCGCTTCGGATCCTCGCGCTCACGGCCGTGCGGCCCGGCACATTAGCAACCACGCCTTGGGAAGAATGGCCAGCCGGCGCCGATACGTGGCAGATACCCGCCGAACGCATGAAGTTGCGCAAGCACCATAAGGAAGATGAGCAGCGCGACTTCCTAGTGCCGCTGTCGCGGCAAGCTGTTGAAGCGATCGAGGCGCTGCGGTTGATCAGTGGTCGCGGCCCCCTCGCCTTCCCGAACACCAGGCACGCGCACAAACCTATGAGCGAGAACGCCATAGGGTATCTGCTCAACCGGGCCGGCTACCACGGCAAGCACGTCCCGCACGGCTGGCGATCAACTTTCTCAACCGTGATGAATGAACGGCATCGCGCCGATAAAGACATTATCGACTTGATGTTGGCCCACATTTCTAAGGATAAAACAGAGGGAGCATACAACCGCGCACTGCACCTCGGTCGGCGTCGGGAGTTGGCTCAGGTGTGGGCGGACGCCATCCTTGAAGGCGCTAGACCTGCAATGGATCTTCTGGCAGGCCCTCGCCGATGATAAGCCGCCCGACCATTTCGTGGTAAGTCGCAATTATTGCGAGTTACCAGAACGCTTCACCCTCAACACGGCGCGGACTGGTTCTGGAGTGGATGGGGCGGCTAGTTCGTAAAGGGCCGTGGGGTTCAAATCGGCACCATGGTTCCGATTTGCCGAATTTCTCATGAACATTCATGAAATTGCGCGCGGTCCATTCGCTCATTGCAAACTCGGATTCAACCCAAGGCAGAAAATTGCCATGCCCAAGTGCGCGCTTCTGGTCCGAAAGGTCTCTGCCAACCTCGATTATATCCTGAGCGGCTCGCGTCATGCCGGACTCTTGCCTGTGACCTCGTCCATCTTCTCTTTTGCTTTCAATTCGGACACCGTGTCCAGATTGAACATCCTCGGCAATCCGCATCCACTCCGTCTCGTGGTCCGCCCGTTGCATAAAATAAACCCGACCGCATTCGCGCGGCCGGGCTCCAGTCTCCTCTGTGGTGCGCCCTATGTGGTTGGCAGCGGGCGTTGCTAGCTGGTGAGGCCAGCGAATAAAATAGGCACGCCATCATGGCGGCCGGCGCGCATTCCGCGCCTAAAACTTACCTGCGATCGAACACCGCCATGAATTCCAGATAGTCGCCTCGCCTGAATGTCGTGTACCTGAGCCAGTCCATAGCTCCACGCTCTTGGTTACAGCGCTTGCACGCCATGGAGAGATTTGAGGGACTGTTTGAGCCGCCGTCGGCGAGGCGCCTCAAATGTTCAATGGTGGCCGCGTCTTGGCGCTGCTGCATCTTGTAGTCCATGCACAGGACTACGAAACGATCACAGTAGCAGCACCGCCCGTTCTGCCGTTCGAAGAGTTTGAGAAGGACTTTGAGCCGAACCTTGGACTTCACTGCGCGGCTCCTGTCCGGTGTCTCAGTGAGTGTGGTTCAGTGCTGAGCCAAGTACCCAGCGGTATGGGCGCTCATCACCGACTCGGAACCAGATGAGGTACAGTTCGCGCCCCATTGCGGTTCGCGTGTGCTGTATGACCATGCCCCGGTCGCCGTGGAACTCGACGATGGCGCCTATGCGGAATTTCCAGGTGCAGACGTAGGTGCGTCGTCTTCTGCCGACCAGGCTGCGGGGCAAGGCAATTCTGTCGATGTGGTTCTCAACTGCTGGCATCGTGCGTCTCCTCGTTGTGTTTGCATTTGTTAGTATTTGTATATCGAATGATTTCATAGCGGTCAACTACAAAATGCGATAAATGTTTGCATACTGCGAACAGAGGGGACTACCATGGCGAAGACGGCCGCAATCGGCATTCGCGTTGAACCGGAGTTAAAGGATGCGATTGAGGCGGCAGCCAAGGCCGAGCGCCGATCCGTCGCTTCCTACATCGAGAAAGTCATCGCCGATGACCTGGAGAAAAAAGGACTTCTGCCGCGAGGCGGCGAAGTCGGCAACGGATAAAGAGTAGTGGGCAATCGCGGTTTCGGCGTCAGACTTTTCGAGATCGAGTCAAACGGGACCTTGGTGCCGCTTCTCGGTGTCGACGAGGATTACTTTTGTGGCGCGGTTCCAAACGTCGGCGATACCTACGCTATGAATCATCTCAATGGTGTTTACGATTTTTACAGCGTCCAGCGCAGGATCTTTGTTGATAGCCACGATGGCGCAGAGGGCTGGTGCGTCATCGTCCGGAGAGTCGAGACAGCGTCTCAGCTGGAAAATGTGGTGACAGCGTGGGACGAGGATACGAAGTTTTGGAATGACATCGACGACCAGGAGCGCGAACAAGAGAACAAGAAGACGCGACAGGCACTTGAGAAGCTAATAGGTAAAAAGCCTGATCGACGGCCAGCTGCGAAGTCCCCGAAGCCGCGAAAGAAGGTCTTGAAACCACGCGCACCAAAAGAGAAATAATCCGCTCACAACACCAAGCTCCCTAACTTGACCGCCCTCGCCCGACTCACCTAGCTTCCGATCGCGGCCCAACCAATCCGCACACCACACCACACTCGAGGAGACACATCGAAAAGCTTTCGGCATTCGTGCCGGCGGCAATGTCTCTTACGCGTGAATGGTAAAAATGGAAAAATCCGAACTTCAAAAAGCAGCCCTCTCCTACGCTACTTCGTCGCAGCCGTTAGATCCCGATAAAGGATGGCAGCGAGAAGACGTCCAGATGGCCTTTATGGCGGGGATGGAAGCTCTTCCCATCCGCCGTCTCCTATCGCCCCCAGAGGCCGCACGGATCCTCGGCGTCTCGGCATCGACAATCCACGACTTGGTCCGTCACGGTAAGCTTGCCTATGTGCACGCGGGTCGCGGCACGGTACGACGGCATCTCACGTTCAGCGCAAGCGAAATCGAGAGCTACATCAAGCGAAACACGGAGCGGGTGAACTATTCGCCGCCTGCGGGGACGAGGCGCACCCAAGGAGGCGACTGGAGCGATGGATCGGACTTCATGGCTCAGTATGAAGCGAGGCGCGCAGCAGCAAAGGCGAAGAAAAGGTGACCTTCCCTCCAAGCGCCCTCGACCGTCTTCCGCTTTTCGCAAACGACGACGAAATCGCAATCGCTATCGTCGGGAAGAAGCGCGCCTCGGAATGGAAGCGCGGAGCCCTTCGAGTCCTGGAGGCTCGCGGCTTCCCCCGCGTGGATGCTCTGCACGGCGGCAGGCCCGTGCCGCTTATTAGGAAGTGGTATCAACTCCACATGGCTCTCGACCGTAGTTATGTTCTGGCAACGCTAGAGGAACCAAAAGAAGATCCAGAATCCTGGACGAGATCGAAACGAGATCGGCGAAATGACAGAAAGCCGCAATTAGATCTGGACGGCAGAAGCCAGGAGGCTCTGCTTTACATGGTCGCCCATCCGGACGCCCGAACCCAACCAGCAATTCCCAATGCTGGAGCATTTACTATGGAGAAGCTGGCTGAAAAGGGCGCCATTGTTGCCGATAAGAAGGACCGCGATGGCGACATGATGTGGAAGATAACGGAGATCGGGCTCGAGGAAGCAAAGCGTATCGATTTTTGGTACCACGGGAAGACTGCGCCATGACCGACTCTCCTCGCCTCATCAGTCGCAAAGAAGCGGCTGCTTACTGCGGAGTATCGCCAACGGCCTTCTCGGCTTGGGTTGCATCGGGCCAGATGCCGGCAGCTGTCATTGGGAGCAAATGGGACAAACGGGCCATTGATGCCCGACTGGACGAGCTCAGCGGCATTCAATCCGCCGCGGCGCAGCCCTCCCAGGAGACCGAGTACCAAAAGTGGAAGAAGAAGGAACGCGAGCGCGACAAGTACCGCCCGATTCATAACCTTGATGCGAGAGAGGAACGGATCGTCCGCTTTATGATCGCCCATCCAGAATATACGACGGTCGATCTCATCCCGCAGGCAGGCGAGAAGACAATGGAAATGCTTGCACAGAGATCCATCGTGCGGCCAGGCGCCAGAGACTCAGATGGAAAACGGGAATGGTTTGTCACCGATGAGGGACTTGCCGATATCGAGCGGACTGACATCTGGCGGAATTGGAAATTTTAACGATCAGCAGACTACAGAGGATCCGCGCTTAGATGCGCGTTAGCATTCACAACTAACAAAAACGGAATATCTTCGTGCTAAGTCAATCAACTGGTTTCAGCATTACTTTTTCGGCCGTCGGGTCCTTCCTCATCCTGGGAATTTACTTTCTCACTTTTCGAAGCAGAGGATTCTTCAATGACAATCGCCTGGTGATAATTTCGTCGCTAAGCGCATTTTTCGCCGGATTGGCGTCCGCTGTGCTCTGGATTACAAGTGCCCATTTCCCGGACGACAAGTACGCCAACGCCTCGGCGGCAGTCTTCGCCGCAGCGACGGCGATTTTCACTTCAACAAGCGCACGCTTGCCCAAATGGAACGAAAATAATCGAGAAAGCGCTGACAAGAAAAGGATAGTCTTTCTTTCCGGCCTTGGGGCGTTTCTGGCAGCTCTGGCAATTGTCATGTTGTTTACCGGACTTTAGCCCCATTGACGCTTCCCAAACATGAGCTAAACTCAACCCATCATGTTTCTGACGACTGACCACGGATGTACTGGCAGTTGTTGTTGAGACAGATTACGAGAGGTCGGCGCCGAGGGAGGTGCCGGCCTTTTTGTTTACCTGGTAGCTCCACATGGTTGCGACAGTGGAAAAGTTCGCGCAACCTGTGATGAACTCTTCCATACCACCCGCGAACATGCATAGGTGGCGCCGGGTTAAGACATCTGAGGGGTTCTCATGAAAATTCGTTACGTCGTGCTGGCAAGCCTGCTGGCTGCCACTTCCTGTGCCAAGCGTCCTGACGCAATCGTTCCGGTAGACATTCCAATGGCTGCTTACACTGGCTCTTCATGTCCGGTACTCGCAGCTGAACTGGTCAAGGAACAACAAAATCTCGCGACCATCTCTAAGGCCCAGAACGACGCAGCGACGGGCGATGCAGTGGGCGTTTTCCTGATTGGCGTGCCGACTTCAAGCACCTTCGGTGGTGATAAAGAAGGCCAAGTCGCCGTCGCGAAGGGCAAAGTGCAGGCGATTCAGAACGCTATGCGCAGCAAGAACTGCGCCGCTGGCTAAATCTTGGGGGACTAGATTTGGCTATTGTGATCGAGAGCGACAATGTGACGGCGGGTTCCGACTACCTCCATGGGATTAAGGAGTTTCGATTTTGCGTCGAGGGGCCGTCCGGCGCGGGATTTTCAAACCTCTGGTTCGTGCAGACGCGGAGAAACGACGTTTACATAGGCTGTCGTGAGGCGGGCGGAATCACAAAGGTCAGCTTGCACGAAAGTGGTCAAAACCACGTTAAATGGACGGTCGACGACGACCGTCAGGTAATTTCACAAAAGTGGACAGCCCCGCCGTTTAACGAATGGGGGCTGAGCCACGTTTTAGATATCGCCTTTCCAACCAACTTCACATTTTCGTGGAGGCAAGGTGAGCCAATCAAGGCGGGGAAGAAGTGGGTTTCAATGACCGCCGCCGCACCGGGGCGTGCGATTGTTTTTTCGGTTTGCCTAGCAGAGGATGGCGCGGAAGCCTCAAAGTTTAACCTCGGATATTTGATCGCCTCACTGCCTCTTGAGAACAAGAAAAATGTCTGCGTCTATCAGCGCGACAGTTTATTTGAGGATGGAATTCTAACTAAAGAAAAGATCCCAGGTTTGGATTGGGATAAACGCGACGGTGAAGTCAATTTCGCATGGATTGGCTGGACGGAGGGTGTGAACGGTCAGCCGCTCAAACTCGTTAGTGTTCAAGGGACACGGGCGATAGAGAATCACGATGTATCGAGTTCAAACACCGCCGCATTGTCCTGAACCTCCCGCAATCCCTTGTACGAGGCGTGCCGCAGCTTCCCGTCATGGGTCCAGGCACGGTACTCGATCTCGGCAATTAGTGTGGGCTGCACCCACGCGAGGTTCTTCCTCCGCCCCTCATATGTGACCGGTGGTGTCTTCCGCTTGATCCTATCTAGCGTCTTTCGGAGATACTTGGCGCTGCGTTCGTTGAAGCCGGTGCCGACAGATCCGACATAGACCCAATCATTGCCCTTCCGAGCGGCTAAGAGAAGGCTGCCAATTCCCGATCGCGCTACCATGGAGTGCTCGTAGCCCACGACGATGAAGCTGTCGGACTGCGTGCACTTCACCTTGATCCACTCGCCAAACCGGCCAGAGCGATAGGGCGCATCTTTAAATTTCGCGATGATGCCCTCGAGCCCATGCTCGCAGGCCGCATCGAAGATATCACGCCCGTCGCCATCAATAATCTCGGACAGACGGATGGCGCCCTGCTCGTTCTTCAGGAGGGATTGGAGGAAATAGCGCCGAGATGTCAGTTCGAGGCTGCGGATGTCATGACCGTCGAAGTACAGCAGGTCGAAGGCGAACATGATGGCGTCGCCGGCCGGCAGCTTCCCTCCCCGACCACCCAACGAGTTCTGAAGCATGCCGAAATGAGGGCGCCCCCCCTCGTCGAGAACAACGGCCTCGCCGTCGAGGATAGCGGTGCCGACGCCGAGACGCCTGGCAGCATCTTCAATGCCGGGAAATCGATGCGTCCAGTCATGCCCGCCGCGGGTGAGAATGCGGACATGGCCATTGTTCAGGTGGACAGCGATGCGATAGCCGTCCCATTTTATCTCGTACAGCCAATCCGGCCCGACTGGTGGACGCGACTTTAGCAGCGCGAGACAAGGCTCGACGCGGTCAGGCATTGGATCGAAAGGAAGTCGTGGTTGCGACGGGTCGCGCGGCTTTCGTGCACGCGAACGAACCGGCTTTTCTTCTGCCAGGAGTGGCTTGGGGCGCGGAGACTTTGCCATCAGGCGATTAAATAAGGGAAAGCTTAAAAAGACAATTAACCCGATGTAAGCCTGCCCCCACTTGACCTCCTCTCGAAATGAGAACAAAATGAGAACATCACTAGGAGGTTCTCATGACCCATACAGAGCAAGTCATCGCGAATGCCTTAGCAGCCGTGGCCGCTAGCCGGGCCGAACGCGAGCGGGACGAGGAACGCCGCAGGCGCATCTTCGGTAAGATCCAGATCGGCCGCCCGTTGCCCGCGATCAAAGGGCAGCAACTCAGCCTGGACCTCCACTGATGCAACCCATGACGAAAGAAGACGTCGATTTCGAAGTGCAGGCGGCCCTCGCCTGGCACGACGATGATGTGAAAGCCACAATCGCAACGTTTCTCGAGGACATCAGGCACCTGCGCCAACAACTCGCACTGACTGAGGGCGCCATGAGCCGCGGGATGACGCGCGGCTGGACGCCGGCGTTTGAGCGGAAATGACGAGTTCCACCGGCCAGAAGCGTATGGCCTATTACCCGTCCGACTTCATCGGGCATGAACTCCGGTATTCCTGCGAGAAATGCCAACGCAGCGGCTCAATGACTGCCGCGGATGCCCTCGCCCGCTACGGCAACAAGCCCATGCCGGAATTGCGCTACGACTTCGCCAGGGAGTTCGGATGCAATCGCGGACACGATGCACCGTTCAACGACAAGTGCCAGATAAGGTACGACCATTCTGCCGAGAAGATATTGGGCATTGAGGTGCCGCCACCTAAGACCGACCACGAAAGAACGCTCGGCGAGCTGGCGCAGTACGAGGCTCTCTTTGCGCTATGTCCGGAGTGTAATCGCCGGAAGCCCATCGATCGATGGGAGATTCAGAGGAAGGTTGGGACGGGATTGACGCTTGGTCAAGTCGCCGGCCTCATGCGCTGCAAGTGTGGGCACAAGGGCGCCCGCTTGATGGTGAGGCATTTGTCGCGAGACCGAGCGCGGGCGGAAGCTTCTGGTCTCGTCAATGCGGGTCCGGGGGTGGATCGAGATCCAAATCGAAGGGGTCTTGAATCTCGAAAATCGAAAAACCATCTCGTTTTCCGTCCAACTCAACAGAGGAGGAAAACTGAAATGACCGGGAGATTTCATCGGCACGACGAGCCGTTGACGTCGGAGGATTTATCGAAATGCCAAGCTGCCCTTGAGCAGTACTGTCGTCACAACCACTTTGAAGCCGCGTCCGAGGAAGGCCAGCGAGCGGCCGCAATCATCATCGAACTCTATCAGCAAGGCATCCACGACGAGCACCAGTTAAAGCTGCTGGTAGACGCTGCGCGTGGATATCGCGCTGGCTGAAACGGAACAAGGCGCTCGTACATACGTTCCCCCGTACAGAGCGCATATGGCGCGACCTTTCCGTCGAAGAACTTGCCCCGCCGGCATCACCGCGCGGGGCTCTTTTATGGGAACATCGATATGCCTAGCTACGAGGCGCGGAACAAAGATTGAAGTCGCTCGTTAAGAACGCGGAACGGCATTGCCCCTCCTTGCCGCTCCTACTCAAACTGAAACTGCCCAAGAGCCCCGCTTGGCCTCCACGCCGGCGGGGTCTCTTTCTGTCCATGGTGGGGTCTCTGTCGGGGTGTCGCGGGTGGCAACCGCTAAGATTTCACGTGCCCCCTCTTGAGCTAGCTCGCACCGAATATTAGATACATCTTACGTTGTCGTTATAAGAAAAGGAGGAAAAAATGACGACGTCAGATGTCCTCTGGAATATCCCTGTTAACGTTCGACTCCAGAATGGCACCGAGAAGTCTTTTCAGAGTGTTCACGACACCTTGGACTTCCTCGAAAATGAATGGCCTACCCCCCGCGGAGCCTATCACGATGCAGCGGTCATTAGCTGTCGAAAGGCCCTGAATCACCAGACGCCACCCGCGGTTAGCAAGGAACTCTTTCTTGCGGCATGTCTAGAGGCTGGCCTTGCGGCTCGAAACACCATGCGACCAGATAGCCATCAGTCTTCACCGACAGTTCATCGAAGGCTTATTCCCAGACCGCGTAGTTGAGGCGGATTGCCCTTTTCCCTGTCATCCCTGCCCCGCTTGTGCCCAGGCGGGGTCTTTTTGTGGGCCTCGGACGCGGGAGGGCTCAGGAACGATTAGCCGAGTCCAATGATACTAGGAAAAGGCAGATGAGCATTAGAACGGCCCACCCGACCAAGCAAAGCGCGATCCCGACTGCCGCCAATCTCACCGCTATCGGCCGCCAAATAGCGTCCGATACATTCGCAAGAAAGGTCATAGCTAGCGCCGTTCCGGAAATCGTTAGTTCGATATGGCCTTATAGGACCATTCGCGAACTCCGCAACGGCTTCATACCGATCAAGCAAATCAAAACAGTCAAAAAAATACGACATTTTACGAATATCTTTTCAGCAACTGATGGGTGATCGTGGCCGGGCGTCGAGCACGGATTTGACAGCCGCGACGTAGGGTCGTGCGTAAAATCGGTCCTTGGCCAGAAACTTGAGCAAGCGAAACCCATCAGCAAGTCTCGGCCCGGGTACAAAGTTTATGGCGGGCAACTCCAGAAGCGGTGGGCATCTTGTCAGTACGCCGCGGCCGAGTTCGCTTCGGCATGGCGCTTTCATAGTATTCCCGTGATGTCAGTGGCCACCGGATTTCGATGGCGTTCCCGAGACCGGTGGCAACCACCCCTCACTGGGCGGGCGGCATTTTAGGCGGACGTAGCGCGCCAAGACCGGATCGCTTGCCAGGTGCCGTTGAAACAGCCCTTCCTCCATCCGCCCCCGACAATAGGCATCGACCACGCGTTGTTGTTCCAACGTCAATGGCGGCAGATGAGACGTGGCAGTATCTTGGAAGTCCGATTTTGCGGTTGTCGAGGTTCCTTTGGTGGTTTGCTGAGGCATGGCTGTTCTCCCATTTCGGGAAAAACTGCCGCCGAACCTATGAGTTCCCGAGCACTTGGTCGCGGATGCTTCTTCTCGAGCGTCGGAACCGGCTCAGCGATGACAAACAAAAATAGCCCCGCTACCTTAACCGGTTGCGGGGCTGATTATGAGCGCGTCGTGCGGCGCCGCTATGTCTCGCGCTTGACGGGAAGTCAATGAGGGCGCAGATTCAACCCCACATTGGGGGGCCCATGATGCTGAAGACTGCTCTTTTCATCGCGTCGCTTCTCGCTTCATCCTACGCGCAGGCGGCGACCACCGAATGGCTGCCATCTCAAAAGATGTCAATCTACATGATGAGACTAACTATGCAGGGGCTGAGGCCAACCAAGCTCATTTGCAAGAACGTCGGCAGGACTTTCATGCTCCAGGCCTTCACTGTCCCGAATCCTGAAAGGTTCAAATGGGCATCGGCATGGAACACGACGGTTCAGTGGAAGATAATAAAGGCCAGTTGGGAGAAGCGGAACTATAGAATGATCAGCCATATGGCCTATACTGATCCGATGGTGGGCGGGAGGTTCTGCGCCGTTTGGGTCGGCCCCACCTGGTAATGCCAAAAAAATAGCTGCCCCACCGATTAAGGCAGGGCGGCTGATATTTGTATACAAATTTCGGTCAGCCGCGTGTGGTGCGGCGAGGCTGGTTTTCATAAAGCCTGTCGAGGCGATCAGTTAGACCAGCTAGTCCGCCATCGATGCGGTTTCCTACGCCCTCGATCGCCTTCATGATCTGGCTAGTCTGCTCGTGCATGCCGGTCTTGGTCACGTAAGTTTCTGCGGTGTGCAACTTGTGCTCAGCAAGCTCTTTAGCGACTGCTTCCGTCTCCTTGCGGCCAGCCGTAAGCTTGCCATCAAGGTAGCGCCAGATGCCGAACAGCGTGCCGAATACCGCCATGCCAAAGCCGACCACGGCCATCAATTCTCCGCCGCTCACTTCGTCACCGCCAGCCTGCCGTCGCGATCGGCATAGAAGTCACGAAGCGCCAGGTGGCGCCGGACACACGTCAGCAGACGCTGGCGGTCAGTGATCCACAGCCGCTCTACGTCGGCCTGCGTCAGTTCCTTGTCGCCAAGATCAACCGGCCCGGCGCACTTCTGCACCAGCGCGCTATCCGGCTTGGTCAAGCGCGGCGGAACCGGCGGAACCACCAGATTAGCGGATTTGGTTAATGCGACGCACGCCGGGAGCATTGACAGCACTGCGGCTAGCATCAGGATCTTGATCAGCTTCACGCCGTAGCTCCTCGATCTTTTGTTCTAGTGATTGGTTTTCAGCCTCGATCTCTGCGATACGCTGAGCCTCACGCGCTTTCGCGGCGTTGTTGGCTGCCTCTTGCCGGCTGGCTTCCTTGTCGCGTGCCTCTACGGCTGCGGCCTTCATGGTCGCGATAGTTGCCTTATACCGCCCGGCCGCTGCATCGTAGCCGCGGTTGTAGCCCTTGTGGTCGACGTAGAGGTACGCGCCGCCGGCAGCCGATACGGCTAGCACCGCGACGATGAGAACCGCGGCCAGCCGGTCAATGCCAAGCATTTTTGCGAGCCACGTCATTGTTCTCCTCCTGCCGCCATGCTCTTGGCATACTGCTCAGCGGTCATCATCCAAGCCTTCACGAAGAGGCCAATAAGGTTCAGCGCACCGACAATCTTGAGCGCCTGCCCAGGCGTGAAGAATGCTAGCCAATCAAAGCCGATGAGCAGCGCCACAAGCGCCGAGACGAACGTGGCCGCATAGTTCAGCGCGTTGGTAATCTTGGAGTTCATGCTCCCTCCGTAGGCAGTCCCGATACACAGACTTCAGCTTCGCCGATGCGGCTGGCGTCGCCCATTTCCCGGCGCTTGACCAGACCATTCAGAACGTGGCCATCTGCTTTGTTGAAGGCGGTAGCGGCCTCACAGCTTTCTCGATACCTGCCTTCTCGCGCCAGCCGAGCGGCTGTGGAGTTGCAGGTTGCGCCAACGCCAACGTTCCAAGAAAGCGTCAGCATCGAGCCGCGCCAACTGAGCGGAGCCTTGTCCCAGTTAGCAACGCACTTCACCAGATACGGGCGGTAATCGCGCTCCATCTTCTTCGCTAGCCGCGCATCACAGCCAGCGTTCGTCTCAACCATGCCCTTTCGGACATTGTCGGTGTCCCCGTCGCAGATTGTGTAAACCGGCTTCTTCGGCAGCGTGTCGAGATAGGCGACAAGCGACCTCCCCTCCCACGGCTGGAGTATCTTAATGGCCAGTGCAGTGTCGTCGTGAACAGCGGGCTGGCCAGGGAATACGCTCACCATGCCGGCGGTTACGGCCGCCACCACAGCAGCAATCGCCGCCTTGCCGCGCTTTGTGGCGACAATCTTATTTATCGGCATTCTCTGCCTCCTTCGCCGTCGCCTCCGGCTGCGCCAGCATCCGAGCGACATACGCGCCGCCAAGCAGCGCGAGCGTCAGCCACCACGGCAGGAAGTCGGAGATCGCCGGGACCATGTTGAGGATGATGTCGGCCAGTGCCGCGAGCTCGATAAGCCGCAGCGACCAGGCGCGTCTAAGCACCCGGCGCCAGTCGGGGATGAGTTTCATGGGGTGTGTCCTTGCGGGAAAGAAAAAGGCCCGCCGAAGCGAGCCTTTGATTTATGCTGCTAACCGTCTGCGGATCGCCCGCAGGTATCGTTTTAATCGTGGCGGCTTCGGCTTCACGAAAGCCATCATCAGAACGCTGTGGAGTGGCTGCTCGTCGTCCGGCATCAAAATGTGATGCTGCGGCTTCGCCCAGAGGCGGCGCTGCCTGATAGCTGTGGGAGACTTCAGACACTCTTGGATGGTCGGCACTGGCCGTTCCGGTTCTAGAGGGACAAAACCAGCATCAAGGAAGTTCTTTCGAAACGAGAGATTCCGCGCCGCATGGTCCACCGTGTGGAAAGTGATGCCTCCTGGCTTCATGACCCTGAACAGCTCGCGGCAGAACGCGTTGCGAGGGGCTTCCTGCCCCTCTGGCGGGTTGTCGGTCGGGTTGCAGTCGTATCCAGCTTCAGCCTGCCCTATGTGCTCGATTACCGAGACCGAGAAGGTGACGTCGAAGCTCGAGCTAGGGATCATGTCGCTATCCGCACCTAGAAGGCAGCGATAAAGCGTGACCGGATACGGAAGCGTCTCAGGAATGACAGAGATCCCGGCGCCAGGTGCGTTGTTGTATGGGTCGATGATCGCCCGATGGAAGCCGGGGAACGTTGTAATGTGCCGGAAATTGGAGTGAGGCCCGATCTCGCAGACAATCCCATGCTGGCCCGCGAACCTTTCCACAAAGCGGTCAACCTCGATGTGCTGATAGTGCTTGGTGTGGAGCGCGAAAGCGTCCTCGTTTTGCTCCTGCGAATAATTCCGTGAATCAAGAAGATATATCAACGCATTCCCCCACTCTGAACGTGGGCGGAACACTAATCACAGGGAGTGGCCTCTTTCAAGAAGCAACCCGAGCTAGCACTTGCAGTATCTGAAGCCGTAAAGGCCCATATGGGGTCACCCGATAGTCGCGGCAGCGGTGAAATCCTTGATTTGCTCCTGAGTGAACCCAAGTGCAGCAAGTCCTGCGGCTACACCACTCAGTGGCAGCATGGGATCTGGAAGCGGGAGTGACGCATCGAGACCAGCCCTTCCTGCTTCGAAAGCTGCAACTTCCTCTGACGTCATTTCGACCTCGACGCCATCCACAACCTTGATCATCCGCGTATTCCTTCGATAGTGGCAAATCCGGTCATTGTGCCGGAGCCGGGGAAGATGGTGAGCGCATTGCGAGCAGTCGATTGAGCCCGCCGCCCCGAAGACTGATTGACCAAATCTCCCGCTGTGACAGCGTTCGCGTGGCACTCAAATTTGCATTGAGCGGCTTTGTTGAAATTGTCGATGAACAGATCGAATTGAATGCCGTTGTCGATCCCAGAGAGTATCCCGGTCGTACCGCCAATACTAAAGGCGGTGGTGCCGGAAGTGGCGACCGTGGCGACCGTGGAAGCGAGAGCGTTCAGGTTCTGATACGCATAATCCGACACGCCGCTGTCGTAGCTCGACCCGTTGTTCGTGCTCGTGCGGATGAATACCCCAGCCGTCGTCGATGGATAGACATGCCCATGGATCCACAGCCGTCGGTAGGCGGATAGACCGGTAACGTCCATGGACGCTGCGGCAGACAAAGGCGTGTCGCGGATCAACTCCCACTTATTGAGAGCAAGGTTGTTGAAGTCAGGGACGATGATCGCCCGGTCCTGGCCGGCGCTTACCGCGGTGAGATCAAAGTGCGCTCGCTTCGTATTGGCTCCGGACGCCGCGAAAACGGCGTTCTCGATCGGGCCGGTCATCGCTCCGCCGGCCTTCGCAAGCAACGTTGACAGAACGTCGGTGCTAACGCCATCGCTATATTGGATAGCCCCCGTCGCTGTGTCGATCGTCAGCATGAGTCGATCGGCGGCCCCGTCGTAGAAGTAATACTTGTGCTTCCCAGCCGTTGCGGTCGACAGCCATAGCGTACCCGCCACGGCGTAAGCGGGGCGCGAAGCCCCACTATGCGACGAAAGCTGCGCGTCGAGGCTATTGTCGATCCGCTGCGCCATTACGTCCGGAGAAACTGGCCCCGAAAGCGGGACACTCCAAATTGGTGCTTGGGTCATTGAACTGTCCCGTATCCTTTCGCGACATAATCGAAGGTGCGTGAAATGTCCGCGTTGGCGGCATTCTTGAACGCAATGTTGAAGCCTGCCTCGTCCTTGGCCGTGATCAGGTAGTAATCACCGGTCTGGAGCCCCTGCGCGGCAATGGATACACCTTGCAGATGCTTGAAGGCTGGCGAGAAGGAAACCGCGAGCCCGCCACCAGGGACAACGATATCGTTGCCCGCGATAACCCGATCCGGCATGTCGATCGTGACCGTGATGCCGTCAACGATCGGCGTAACGTCCTGCTGCAAGCTTTCGAGTCGAGCGCGGAAGCGATAGCCCCGCGCCGATACGTCTCCGGTTACGAATGCCGTCCAGTCGGCCCAAACAGGCACTCCGGTCGGGTCGTCATCTGTTGTCGACATTTCGACGCCGACATTCCACTTGCTGCCGATATCGCCGAAGAAGTCTGACCTGCCAAAAAAGTCACCGAGCGCAAAGAAGTCGTCGCTCGACCACTGGCCATGCGCATCGATGCTCGCCGTGATGCGCGATGTATAGACATCGCCTAGATCAACTGTGTCGGCGAAGTAATAGAGACCTTCTGGCAGGTAACCTTCCGTGGACAGGAAGAAGTCCGCCGCGGCGAAGAAGTCCGCCGGTGCGAAGAAATCAGACGCGCCGCCAAGACGAAGCGATACCCCATCAAAGAAAGTGCCGTCCTTGACGCCGGGGAATGGCGCAACTTCTTCAACCTCCTCCACGGCGTTGAATGCCGTCAGACCGTCAATCGTGTTGACGATAAGCGCTGGGTTCAACGACTGGAGTCCAGAGTAGCTTACGGCTTTGATTAAGTAGGTGCCCCGCATCGGTGGCACCTGCGCCTGGGAGCCAACATCCGCAGAGCGGAGCAGCGTTGCCGACTGCCACGTTACGAAGGCGGAAGGCACGGACGAATAGCGGATCTCGTAGTGAGAAATCCCCGTCGATGCATCGGCCCCATCCCACGTCAGTGTTGCCAGATCCCCGGTTACGGCAATGGCAAAGCCGGTGACGTCCGCTGGTGCCGCTGAGAAGATCACCGCATTGACGACCTCGTTCAGCCAGCCCGAAAGCTGACCGTTGGTAAAGATCGCCCGCACGCGCACGTCGTAAGAGCCGGCATCCAGTGCTGTGAGATCAGCCTGCGGCGCCGATACAGTGACAGACGGGGCCCAGTTCCCAGACCCCTTCGCGGCATACTGCACGATGTAGCCGGTTACCCTGCCAACATCTGGCGCCGCCCACGACAAGTGAATGACCGAAGTCGGAGGCGCAGTCGTCCATATCTCCTCTGTCGCCGAAAGCGAAGTCGGAGTGTGCGAGCGATAGTCCACCAGCGGTGGAATGCCGGTCACGAAGTCCGGTATCGTCCCCGTGTCGGCGGTCAAGATCGCCGGTGCATCATCGACCAACTCAAGCTTGGCCGAAAGGTCAGCCTGCGGCGTAATGCTCTTGACGCGAAGGACAACACTTTCCATGCCGTTCTCGCCGAACTGCACGAGATCCCCGGCCGCCGGCAAGCTACCAGTGTCGGAGAACGTGAAGTCCGTGAACTCGCCATCAACACCAGCGACAGTGCGAACCAGCGAAGAGCCATCGGCCAACCTGAACCGCATGGAGTAGGTCTTGCCCGCTTCCATCGGCAGCGTGTCGTCGAGCGTCACACCGCCAGCCGAGACCGCCTTGACGCGCGCGGCGCCGAGGCCCCACAGAACAACGTCGTGGTTGACGCGCACGCGGTCGCCTCTGGTGCAGACCAGATGCTCGAAGTCAGTCGTTAGGCTGTACGTCTCGCGCTGAAGGCGAAGCTGGGCGATATGATAGCGGCCATGCTTCCAGATCAGCTTTGGATCGGTGACGCCGGGGAAGTCGATGCCCTCAAACTTCGTGGCATTCGCCTCGGTATAGCCGTCGTCATAGACCACCCGCTCATCGTTGAGATAGTTGTTATCCCGGTTGATGAAGTTGACACGGAAGCCATGCGGAAGATCGGCATACGCCCGAACCGACGAGAAGCCGGACGAGTTGCGCGGCGTGAAGTGCTGCACGATGTCGGAGCCTGCCACATCCCAGACAACGCCCCACTTGCCATCTCGGAACGAGACCGAAGCGCGGCCTGCCGCGGCCAGCTCGGTCAGTCGGTCATAGACCGACACCTGATCGCTGCAAACCTTGTCGTAAGTGAAGCCGTTGGCGACGTTAAAGGCGTGCCAGTCCTGCAAGCTTTCCAGATCGATCGAGCTATCTGCAGCGGGCCGAGCGTTGGCATTACCCTGCAACACATGCCGGAAGTGATCGGCGGGATTGCGCGTGGCACGATTGACCACCCACGATGTTGTGCCGTTCCATGAAGTGATCAGCGGGCTTGCGATGCAGTTGAGCTGGTTGACCGTGCCGTTAAGCTCGTTTGTCGCCTTGATGCGCAGGGCAATCAGCGTCAACGGCTTGTCGAACTTGATGACCGGCTCGTTGCGCCTGCCGCGGACAGCAGTCCAATAGGCAGTTTCGGAAACTGTGTCCTCGCCGGAATAGTCGGCGGATGTTTTCCAAAGACGAATGTCATACTGACCGCGCGGGACCGCAAGGCTCAGCGATCGGCGAATAGCCTGGGCAGATGCAGCCGTGACGGCAACCGTGCCAAGCGTCACCCATGCGCCAGAGCCGGCGACGGCATACTGAACGAGGATCGAAACGTCATAGTTGACGCGGTTCCCGTCTCTTTTCTGAAACCTATAGATGCCGTTCGGGAAGCTGATGTCGACCGAAATCTCGTCAACGTTGTCCGCTGTCGTGCGCTGCGTCCACCCACCGGCATTGTTTAGAAGCGCCGAAACGCTCTCTTCAAAAACGGGCTTGGTGTACAGAGTCGGGGTTTGCGTTAGGTGGTTCGAGATGACCTCGTAAGACACCCCTTCGAATGTGCTGAGCGGCGTCTCGGCAATCCTTAGGTCACTAACAGAGATCGGCCCATACCCGACGCAGAACAGCATGCGGAGGTACTGATCATCGCCGACGATCTCGGTATAAGATCCGGCTGCGTATGGAGGCGAGATGCGATGCGTTCCGAAGATCTCCGGAACTGCGCCGTACTGCTGATTTTCGTTTTGCGCGCCGCCGATAGAATAAAGCGTCGTGGTCTTGTCTTCGGCCTGCTGCTGCGGCTTAGCGACCGGGAAGAGAGCGTTGATTGCCAAAGAGCCGGCAATGGTTATGCCAGCCGCGATAACGCCCGTGACGGCCGTTGCAGCCACACCAGAAAGCCCCAGTGCGCCGATAAGTGGTCCAGCCAGCATCGGCGCAAAGATCGCCGCAGCAATCGCTACGATCGCGCCAAGCAGGCTGCGCAGCATCCCCTTGCCGGGTACTTTTACAATCGAAACTGTTGTGCCAGCCTTGACGCGAACGCGCGTCCAATTCTTAGCCTCGATCGAGTGCCCGTTGAGCGTGATGTACAGCCGCGAAGGCTCGATCTCGCAGTGCTCGATGATCTCGGCAACAGACAGCCCAGCCGGTACTCGCACATGGTCGCGCTGCTGGCGCAGTGGCGAGCGGCGCAGGTAAACGTCCACGTCTTCGCCGGGCGCGATGATTTCCACCGGCGCCGTCGCTGGTACAAGCTGCATGGGTCTGCCTTATTGATTGAGCCGATAGAAGCCGGAGATGCGGTTTCGCCAGCGCATGTCGCCGATGCGATCGATGACAGACGGATCCGGCCCTTCGCTGTGAAGCATGCGGCCTTGACCGAGGAAGACGCCAACGTGGCTGTCGTGCCGCCCTGCCCGCATCAGCACGCAATCGCCAACGGCTGGTGACTCCACCTGCCGCCAGTGCTTCTCGCGCTCCTCGGCGATCAGCGGGCCGATATCCTTATGGCGAAACTCGCGGGCATCCATCTCGGCGGAATATGCCGGCACCGGAGTACCAAGCACATCGCGATAGTAGAGAAACAGTATGCCCCAGCAGTCCGCGCCGGTGTATTCGCGCCCGTGGGGCACGTATGGGATGCCGACATAGTCGGCCGCGGTCTTGGCCATGACTAGAACAAACCGGGGAAGCTGCCAGGCGTGAACAGCTGCGCCGGGTGCGGCTCGTTGATGAGCGCATCAGCCACCAGCGTCGCGGAAATCTTGCCCTCGTCCATGGTGACGTCGGACAGCTGCAAAGCGGGCAGCTGGATTTCGACAGTATTGAGATCAGACGCCAGCACGAGCTCGACCATGATATTGGCCGGTGTCGCGATGCTTCGGAGGACGGCCACGAGCGACCTGTCCGTGTTGTCCATGCTCAGCTGAACGCGCGGCGGGCTGTCGCTCTTGTCGTCCGGTAGCGTGAACTCGAACGGCAGGAAGAGGTATTCATTGCCGCGGCTGACTGTGCCGTAGACCAGCGGATCATCCGACAAGCGCGTCGTCGGATCGCTCGAGAGGTAGATCGGCGCGCCGAGATCCTCATGTGTCACCGTAAGGAGACAAATAACGACCTCGTCCGATTCCTGCGAATAAAGCCCGGCGATGAAGCCGGGCGACAGGTTGCGGGCCATGGTGTTTCCTTATGGGAGGACTTCGAGGGAGAAATTCACGTGCCACATGTTGCCGTCGAGGTTGGCTTTGTGCGGCTCCCGCATGCGGACCAGAAGATTGGCGCCGCCAAGGCGGTTCTTGAATGTGAACGCCTTGGCTCCATCCAGAAGATCGGTCTTCACGAAGTTCCAGAACGTGTTGTACTGGGCATAGGTCATGGTCATCTGGCCGCTCTGCGTCCAAACGTTCGCCGTCGTGCGGCGTCGAGACTTCGCTGGCCCGATAGAGTTCTGAGAGCGCAGAACATTGTCCGCGCCCCCTTCTTCGTATGACGTAGCCGTAAAAAAGCACGGCAAGGTCGATGGCCAAACAGGAACTGTCATCGTCTAGCGAGGCCTCCCTTAAGACCGAATTGCGAGGACATCGCCACGCGCGAGCGTGAGCCAGGCGTCGACATCTTGTCGGCGACCAACTCGTCAATGACGACGTCGATCTGCGTGCCGTTGGCCGTCTCTTTCGACTGCTGTTTGATCTGCGACGACGTGTTGTTCTGGATGTTGACGACAACGCCGCCACCAGAACCAGCGCCGCCCGCCCTAACCGAGCCAGAGCGAACGAGGCCGCCGCTTGCAAAACGAGCGATCGAGCCGGAGTTGATCGCATCAAGCAGGCGCCTGTGACGGCGCGTTGCTGACGCGTTGATGACGTATTCACCATTGGACAGCATCGCTGGGATGTCGTCGCTGGTCGGCCCGCCTGGACCAGAGACGTGGCCGCCGTCGGCGTAAAGACCAATGCCGCCATTAGCGGCAAGGGTCGCCTGCGCACCGTTTGGTACGAACGCCCCGAAGAGCGACGATAGCCACCCTCCTCCACCGCCACCCGTAGGTGCGTTCGGAAAAAATGACGTCGACAGCTTCTGCCCGAAGTTGGTAAGTCCGTTGCCAAGCTGGCCGAGTCCGTCGGTTGCTGTGCCGGTCGAATTGGCCAGCTTGCCGAGGCCAGCCGACGCATCGGTGGTTCGCCCCATCTGAACGTTGATGGCCTCGCTTGCGCCATCGAATGACTTTGAGAGCTTGTCGACGCTGGCGTTGATGCCTTCGAAATCACCGATTCCGGCTTTTCCTGCGCCATACCAAGCGCCCCACCCGTTCTTCTTTGCGTAGTCTAGGGCGAAGTCGACACCGGCTGGACCGTTAGCAGCATAGGCCGGGTCGAGGCCCGTCTTTGCCATGAAAGCATTGCCGAGACCGCCACCTTTGTATAGCTGAAACGGGCCGAATGACGGCTCTTGCACGCCGTTCTTGAAGTAGTTGGATTGCATGTTCCAACTGCTAAGTCCGCCCTCAGACTTAGCAACGCGGAGGGCGATGTCTGGATCGATACCACGCTTGATCGCCGCATCGCTGATGTAGGAAGCGATATCGCCCAACGGTGCACGCGTCACCGGAGTCACCGGCGCCTTGCCCGACACCTCGCCGACAATCGCCTTGCCGATGACGGAGCCAATGCTGCCACCGCCACCCGAACTTGCGTTGCCAGTTACGGAACTGATCAACTGATTGACGAACTGGTCAATCCACTTGTCCCAGATCTTCGACGCAGAGTTCAGCAGTGCATTGCTGATAGATTCAGCGAACGCCTTCCCGATGTCACCGCCGTTGTTGAGCAGAGCATCCTTGAAGTCGCCTAAGAACGATTTCAGTTCAGACCTGGCGTCTTCGATGTTCAACGACTGCCGGATCATTCCAGCTTCGTTGCTGTTCAGATCTTCTGGCAGGCCGTACTGGCGGAGCACTGTCGTGATCTGCTGATCCTGCTTGGACAGCGAGTTGAATCGCATATCTTGCATGAGATCCTGTTGCAGTTTCGCCTTGGCTAACGTCTCAGAATACTGCTTGTAAAGCTCGACCTTCTTCTCGATCTCCTTGCGCTGCTCAGCGCTAAGAGACCTGCCTTTGTCTTCCGATTGCTGAAACAGATCGAGAGCTAAGCGGGCAGCATCAACGTCCACGCCGTACTTGCCGAGTAGTTCTATTTCCTGCTGTATCTGCCCGATGCGGTCGTCCGCGCTCTTGATTAGATCGCGATAGGCATTAGCGGCACGCTGTGCGGCTGTTTCTGCCTTCGTCTCCAGCTTTTCGGCACCTGGCAGACCCTCGAGCTCGATATTTGGCCGGCGACCTGGCACGGGGCCGATCTCCGGCGTCATGAAGCCAGGGTTTCGGATATTCTCGTCGCCTATCGAGGCGTTTGTTTCGAGCTTTCCAGTCTGCGGGTTGAAGCTTCGCCACGCAGACATCGGGATGTCGCGCGAAGCTGCATCGTTGACCTCGCTTACGCTACCTGCCGCTGTTTTTGCGCTAGCAGACAACTCGTCGAAGATCTTCTTGAATTCCGCAATCGCCGGAATTCCTGTACTTTTAAGCGCAGCAGCCAGTGCATCCTGAACGCGCTGGACGTCTGCGGTTTCGAGTTTTCCTTCCTTGGCTGCCTTGGCAAATTGCTGGTAGGCATCTTCAAACTGCTTAATAATCTCAGGCTCTTCGCCACCAGCGCGCAAGTCGGCGACAAAGGCAGCGTAAGAGGCCTGCGTGTCCTTAATATCGCTGCGGACGTCTTTAAGCGTCTTCTCGTTCACTACGCCGGCCGCTTGCCTGATGTCGGCAGCGTCTTGTGCGCGGGCCAATTCATTGGCGTATTCCCGCAGGGCCGGGATGACGTCGCCCCACCGTTCGGCGAGGTTTTGAACAAGCTGCGCCTGCTCTTTGATCTTCTCGGCGCTTTCGTCCCCGCCGCTGGCAACAGACTGGAAATACTGGATAGCCGCAGCGCCACCGGCGATAAGGCCGAGCGTCACCAGCGATACAGGATTAACAAGACTGGTGAATGCGGCCGCCAACCCGGCCACGACCTGCCTGCCACTGCCCATCGTGGCAAAGACGGACGAAAGCTGTGTGCCCTGCTGAAGCGCAATCTGCAGTGGGTTCATGCCCATCGCCGACGTTACGGCAATGTCTTGAAACTGTGCGGCAATATTGGCGGTTTGGAATGCTCCGCCGCTACTGCGCCGATTGTCGTTTACGCCCGCCGCAATGGCAGCATTCCGACCCTTGATGGCAGCCGTAGACGCAAGAGCGGCCTGGCGCTCCTTGCTGATCGCAACGGCCATCTCATTGGCAGAGATAGCGCCGATCGCGTGAGCCCGACGAATATCGGCAACAGTCGTCTTGTAGTTGTTGAGCGTCGCAAATAGCGGGTTGTATTGGGAGCGAAGTCGCTCTAGCTCCTTGCCCTGATCGGCAAGTGCACCGGTCCACTCTTTCGTGGCTTTGGTGCCGAGGCCGATCACCCCATTGATGCGGGTCTGAAGCGCCGTCGTGGATCTGTCGATCTGTGAGCCAGCAGCTTCGAACTTCTTGGCGATCTGCGTAGTCGACGTGCCCACGTCAGCAACAAACTTGTTCAGCCCACGCTGGGCCGCAGACATGTCAGAGCTGACGGTAAAGACCAGGTTGTTATCGTTATCCGCCATGGCCCGCCCTAGAAAAAGAAAAGCCCGCGCGCTGCGGGCTAGGTGCTTTGCTGGCCGTACTTGGCCACCAGCGCGTCAATCTCGCTCGCCTTTGGAGCGTCCGATTCGGTCTCGCCACCTTGCGCCTCGTTGTGGCCGTTGATGGCCTCGAAAAACTCAGTGAGCGTTGCATCCCAGAAGTCAGATGGCCGCCATTTCAGGCCGCCAATCCCTAGCCGCATCCATTGTCGCCAAGGGAATGGCCGGTCATCTTCGACCGGCTCGCCGTCTACGCCGCCTTGTCGGCGGCTTCCACGTTTCCCTCTTCGTCCTCGAAATGGTGGGCAAGCACCGCAGAGAACGCGGCAGCGCAGGCCGGGAAGTGCTTGAGCTTGAGCTTCGTAATCGCCTCGATCGCGTTGCCCTTGATCGTCAGAAGCTCGATGCCAGCGACCGTGGCTGCGGCTTCTACACCAGAAAGGCGCAGAAACAGGTCATTCAGTGACTTGCACTGCAGCCGCGTGGAAACAGCCGAAAGGCCGCCCATCGTGGCCGCAAGAACGAGCTCGACGCCGTCGACGATGAGGCGCGCTTCGCCGCGCGCCTCGTTTACCGGGTACTTGTACTCAGTCATGTGTTCTCCTCAATGTAAGGATTAGGCTTCAGCGACAAACGTCAGGACGTTAGCGGCCGTGAAAGTCGCGCTGAATTCCATGTTCGGCTCGACGTCGCCGGATGCGGAGAAGTCAGTAACGAACCAAGAACCGGTGAACGTGCCAAGGCCAGGCACAATCACCTTCGCGTTGAAGGCGGTCGCGTTGATGACACTCGTCATAAACGCCGACATGTTCGCACCAGCGACGTATGCGCCCGAGCCAGTGAAGGTGCGGTTTGCGATACCCGGGCGGCTGGTCTTCTGGACCACATTGCCGGGATTTACGCAGTCCGGAATGGTGGTGTCGACTTCACCTGCCGAGAGGTTGAAGCTGCGGGTTTTCAGGCCGCAAAGGTTGGTGAACGTCTCCGTTGGGGAGCCGCCATCACCGATCTGAATGAGCAGGGTTCTGCCGAGAACCTGACCGACTGAGGCCATATCATAATCTCCTAATTTTCAGGTAGGGTTAGCGCGGTTGCGCGTTTGGTATGCCGCCCGCGCTACGCAGTCGGCCTTTCGACGTAGGCAACGAAATCGATGACTGCGTGCGAAGTGATGCCGTCAGAATCGCGAAACACCCGCGTCTGTCGGTGACTTAGTGAAATCAGATGATTGGTCGCCAAAGAGATCGGCGCCAGATGCAGGCTTTCGACAACCGCATCTGCTACGCGCCTAACCTCTGGGAAGCCTACCGCGGTAGACCAGGCATGAAGCGTCAGATAGACTCGTCCGCCGGACACGCAGGTGGCGTCATCGCGGAGCGTCTGAGCCTCACCTATCGTCACATATGGAAAAGTCACCGGCGAAGGCGGCTGATCGTAGACCCTGCCGCTAACCAGTGCAGTGAGCGGCGCATCTGCCTTCAGGCGCGTAACGAACGCGCCCTGTAGTTCAAGTTCTGCGCTCGCCATGGCTATTTCCCATTGAACTCTCGGAAGGCCTTGTTGATTGCCGCCCGCTTGATCTTGGCAGCCGTAGCCTTGAAGGCACGCATCGTGGGGAAGATGTGCGGTTGCGCTGGCGTGCCGGGGTGTATGTTTCCAATCCCCTGATGAAAATCAGAGCGCCCTTTAACCGTGCCGCCGCCTGCCGCCGTATTGTGAGGAGCCGTGCCGTACTCGAGGAAGCGCCAAATCCACTGCGCAAAGAGGCCAGCCGCGTCTTTGTCCTTCGTCGGGTTCTTGCTGAAGTCGAGCGCGTTGGGATTGTTCTTCAGGAAATCGCCCCGCAGAGACTCTGCATATTCGAGCGTCGCGCCACGGGGTGCGACATCTCTAATCTTGTCAGCAACTTCCTCGGCGATCTTCAGGTTTGCTTCCGCAGCGTAAACTAGCGCTTTGGGAACAACCGCCTGCAAGTTCCTGGTCAGCTGGGCACGACCTTGAACGCGGACCTTCAGCGCCATTACGTCGCCACTCCCTGCGTTGCCATCATATCGATCCAGGCATTCTTGTTGTCTGGGTCAACCGCAGCCGTGATGTTGAAGATACGTGATGCCTGCCGCGCATCGACTGCCCGCCAAGATGGGTCGACTGCGAGCGCGGCCGAAAACGAGCGAATGCGGATGATAAACGGCTGCACACCGGTGAGGCGTGCCGCAATCACCGGCTCGCCGCCACGGAGCGGGATAAGGTCGGCGGCAGCGGTGAACTGGGTTTCCCAGTCTCCGGCTTGCTCGTTACCATAAGGATCAGAAACAATAGCGCGGCGCTGGAAGAGCAGCTTTTCGCGCAGCTTGCCAGCGCCTCGCTTGTCGGTCATTTCTCACCCTTTGGCCGCTGCGCGGCTTCAGCCTTGCCGGCAGCCTTGGCGGCCACGGCGCATGGCGTCGTCACGATTGCGATGGTGCCCGCCTTGTAGGCCAACGTGACTGCGGGCGTGGCTCGCCAGTCAAAATCCTGAACAAAGCGAACCCACGGCATTAGATCGAAACGCCTGCTGACTGGATCTTGATGGCCAGTACGGTCGTGCTCTTGGCGATGCCGAGGAAGCAGGTGTAATCGCCAGTCGTAAGGTCAGCCACTGGAACGATCGCGCCAGGTGCGCCACCAAGATAAACGCCAACCCCCTTCGTAAGCACGGCGTTGACCGTCAAGTCGCCTTCTTTGATGTACGCCACAGGCTGTTCAGCTGCTGCCGCACCATTAAGCGCGATGCCCTTGGCAACGCGAGCCTCTGCCGTAGCAGAGTTGGTGTCAGCCAGCATCACGCGGTTGGTGGTGGAGTTGACGTAAATCGCCTGCCCTGCGGCGATCACCTCGCCCGCGATACCAGAATCGCGAACTGCGTTGCTGTTGGCCAAGACGCTAGCCGCCGTTATTGAAAGTGCTGCCACAATGGCTCCTTTGCGGCTAAGCCGCGCCTGAAAAATGGGTTACGCCCAATCCCGGTAGGGCATGAGCAGTGCGTCGACTGCCAACGGCAGGTCGGTAATCTTTGTTTCGGTGGCAGCTTCGCGATGCTCGAACCAGTGACCGATGAGTAGCAGCGCCGCATTCTTGATCGATGCAGGCACAGTCTCAAAGCCAGCGGTGAACTGAATGCGTACAGAGTTCGGCTCGCCGTCTGTCGCGGGCCACCCCTCGCCGATTGCCGGCAGGATGTATCCACCGCCAGAGACGCCCGCGTCGAATTCGCGGAAAGTTGCCAAAGGCACCTCGGATCCACCGGGCGGCGTGTAAAGAACAGCCGTGACAGCGACTAGCGGCGGCTTTGGTAGGCTGATCTTGCCAACAGGGAACGCGCTGAGCGTAAGTTCCCAGTCCTGCTCGCAAACCGATCGACCAAGCCAATTCTTCTCGCCGGCCATCCAGTCTTGAGCAGCGGCGATCAAGCCATTGATGTAGGTGTCTTCGTCGTCGTGAAAGACGCGGAGATGCGCCTTGGCTTCGGCCAACGACACGATAGTCGCCGATGCCGGCGTCACGAGGCGCAAACTCATGTTATTTCGCCCTCTTTGCAGGCTTTACGGCGGGTTCGCCACCACTTTCTGCGACAGCGTCAACTGCCTCAATCCAGCCTTCAGCAAGAAGGCCGGCAGCAAATATGCCGAAATCACGCTCGTCGCCCGCATTCAGGTCAACGAGCGTGAAGCCGTCCTCATAGTAGGGAAACGGCTTCACAACCCGGTGAAGCATTAGGCAACCGGCTTGCTGCGAGCGTGGCCCAGCGCGAACTCAGCGTTGTAAGCAACGGAGGTGCCGCTGTTGAGCGTGCCCTTGGCGCGGACATAGCGCTTTGCACCGAGGTAGCCCTGCTTGTAGATCGTCGATGCGACCAGAGCGGCAGGGATCGTGCCGAGAAGCTGCGCAGCCGGTACGTCAACGAAGTCGCCATCGACAGTCGTGTCGCTGTGCTGCAGCTTGAGCGTAACGTTGCCCGAACCAGCAACCGCGCCGACGTTCACGATGAGCGTTGCGGATTCGAAGCCAGCGGTATCAACGGTCGTGCCGGTGACGGTGGCGGCTGCGTTCACGGCCGGAACGACCGAGGATACAACCTTGATATTGTCATAGGTGTCTTTGGAAGCCATCAGGCTATCTCCTTCAAGTGTGGAAATGGGCGCCCTTAGTGGGCGCCCGCTGTTGGCTCATCAGGTGGAGCAAGTCAGTTTGCGGATCGCTTCAGGCAGCACAACCTGACCGCCGAGGCGGCGGCGGAAGATGAACCGAACGTTGCCGCTCGTTGCCTGAGTGTAAGGATCGCGGAGCATTTCCATCTGGATGCGGTCGACGAGCGTGTAAGCGCGGGCGAAATCGCCGTATGCGATCGGGGTTGCGCCGGCACCTTCGCTGGGCATATCCGGAACCTCAACGTAGGGGTCGCCGTCGATAGTGTTCGGCTGGCCGTTGATGCCTGGCATCCAGAGATATTGTTTTTCTGCCGTCTTAAGACGGCGTACAGATCCGAGTGTCGTGCGGTTGAGAGCCCATGCGGCATTACGAGCGTAAGCGGTCTTGAGGCCGTACTTCAGCTTCAGCAGGCCGTCTGCCTGGCCGTCGACGTCCGCGATCGTGGCAGCCGTGCCGGAGTTGCTACCGGAAACGCCAGCAGCGACGAGGAAGCCTTCAGGCTTGCCGACGCCATTGCCCGACACGAATGCAGCACCTTCAGCGACAGCGAACTGTTCGGTGGCTTCGAAGCTAATCTCCGACTCCATGTTGAACGCGCTATCTTCGAGGTTCTGGTTCGAGATGTCGATCAGAGCGAACAACTCGTGGGTCGGGATTTCCCACATGCCGTAACGCAGGCCGTCGGTTTCGGACTTCGTGCCCTGTTCAGCAACCCACTGGGCAGCGAACTGGCCGGTACGCTTCGGGATCTGGATCGACTTCGAAGCAGTCTGTCGGACGCGTGCGAGCGTTCGAACCGGACTGATGTCTGTGACGCCCTTGATGATTTCGCGGACGTACTCCATCGGTGCGAGGTACCCGCCGGTCGTATCGTTGCCAACGGACAGTGCCTTGTATTCAGCGACCACGTCAGCGAGGGCTTTCTGCTGTTCAGCGCCAATATTGGTCTGACCGCGAACAGAAGCGTCGAATACAGCGCGAGCCCACACGTTGGCCTTCGCCTTCATCTCCAGCTTCCGCGTGGCGGGGTCGGAAGGACCGCCAAGCGACAGCCGATTGAGCTTCTGCTCAAGCTCGTCGACGTGTTCCTTTTCCTTTTTGGCCTCAACGACAGCAGCGGCAAGCTTCTGGTTGATGTCCTCAAGCTTCGCAAGATCCGTCTCAATGCGACCAAGCTTGTCGGCAGTCACTGTGTCGGCGACGCCCTTCTTTTCGATTTCCTTGAGGCGCGCGTCATTCGTGGATTTAAATTCCTCAAACGCAGTCATAACTTTATCGATGGCAGAATCGGCCATTGTGATCTCCTGATGTGGTGGTGTTTAAAGAGCGTGCCGCCGTCAGGCGATCAGCGCCTTGATGCGCTCAGCTAGCTCAGTGAGCTCAGCCTCGCTCTTGATTGCCGCTTCCTCTTCATCACGAAGATCCGTACCCGGCTCTGCTTCGTCGCGAAGCAGTAGGCTCTTGAAGACCCCGACAGCTTTCACGCTGTCCGCCCGCGACAAACCTGCATCCCGCAGGCTGTCTTCGATTTCTCGCGGATTAAACTCTGATTTCACGCTCAGAACGCGCGCCTTGCCGTTCATTGGGAACGTCACCAGGCTGCATTCGAGCAGATCGACGGCCTTCAGTGTGCGCCGCGGCTCGGTTGGCGTGCTCCGGAGCGTCCATTCCTTGGCCCGATAGCCAATGGACAGGCCAGAGATCGCCGGCCGCGGTTTCATCTTCAGAAGCTCGTAAACTTCGCGACCGCGCTCCGTATTGGCCAACTTTCCTTCGACGTAGAGGCCGATATCGTCCTCTTTCATCTCGGTCCAGACGCCAATCGGGGTCATTTGGCTGCCATAAACGCCGTGTTGAGACAGCATAGCGGGCCAAATTCCCGTAGATTTCGCGGCTTTGATCGTGTCTGCGAACGCGCCCTTCAAAATGAGGTCGTCGCCGGCATCAACGTTATTGAAGACCGCGCCATAGCCGGAAAAGGTCATTTCTCCGTCAGATCCGGAGATATCGGCGACTTTTAGCTCTCCGAGGCCAAAACTGCGGTGCTCAACGGCACCAACACCTTTATTCGTCATGTTTTTGGATCCTGTTGGCCGCCAGACGGCCCTTTTGGCGCAGGAGCGCCGCCAACACTGGTCGGTTTCGGCAATTCGTCACCGCCTGCGATCGGGTTCATGTCCTCGAGCGCTCGAATTTCGTTCGGCGTCATCCATGCGGGCGAACCGCCGGAGCCAAGCGCCTTCGAATAGAATTCGCTGCGGTCCTTTGCGGCGCCCTTGAGAAGGCCATTCGCGTTGAATTTCGCGCAAAAACCTTCGTCTTCGTCGCCGTCCAGCAGATTCGCATCGATCGATTCCTCGATCCTGCGCCACCACGGGCCGAGAGTATGGACAACGTGCGCCAAGAACACCTGCTCGGCGCTGGCGAAGGTCATTGCCTGCCCGGCGTGGCCGATCATCTGCGGGAACACGCCGAATGACTGGCAAACCTGCTCGGTCTGGAATTTTCGCGTCTCAAGGTGCTGGGCGTCGACGCCGGTCATGGACTGAGGTGTCCATTTGAACCCGGAATCGATGACAAACGGCTTGTGCTTGTTCGCTCCGCCGATTTGAGCGGCGATCCAAGCCTGAATTTTCTTGTATTCCTCCGGAGCAATCTTCGCATCGGTGGAATAGACACCGGCCGCCTGCAAACCGTTGGAATGCATCTCTGCCTGAGTATTTTCGGTGGCGATCGTCAGGCCGATAGCCTCACGAGCCTGCCGAACCGCGTCGAGTCCGCGCCAGGTATCCCAAGACGGCCCCTTGACGTGCCAAATCAGCGACTGCGGGAAGTCCATAGTGCGGCCGTCGAGACCACTAACTCGGTAGATCAACGAGTAGTCGTTGTTCCGAGTGATCGTCACCGAGCCAGGATCGATCGGAATGAGTTCCTTGACCCGACCACGGACCATGTTCTTGTAGAAGAACGCGTTGCCGGTCAGGGCAACGTGGAAAATCATGGTCTCGAGGAGTTCGAACGCGGTCATCCACTGGTTCGGGCGCCGGTTCAGCACCTTGTAGAGCGGGTGGTCAAGCGCAGGCGTGCCGCCCTTGCCGTCTGGCAACTCCTTCATGACCTGCAGCGGCACCTGCGCGACGCCGTTGGCAATCACGCGAAGGCAGGCCAGAACTACGGATACATCAAGCGCCCTCTCCCACGAAATAGAAACGCCCGCTTTGGACTGACGCGATCCGAACCAATCGAGCCAAACGGGGTCGAACGACACGGATTTTTGCTCGGCGCCTCGGCCCAAAAGCTTGTTCCAGATACCCATCCGGCTTCCCTTATTTATTGAAGCCCGATGGGCATTAGTATTGCTGGTTCGGATCGAGGACTTGCCAGAAGGAAACGCTCTGAACTTCTGGCGCACCATCCATTGCGGCGCCCGCAGCCATACAAAGTCCAATTGCCGCATCGATACGGCGATATGACTTCTGCTTGACCAGGTATTTGTTCCCAAGGGGGTCTGGATCGCTGAGCTCTGCTGCCATCAAGGCCGTCATCACAACGGGGCTGTTTCGAATGCGGATGCGCTTGTCGATGACCATGTTCTCGACCTCTACGATCGATCCTGGCATCCAAAGCCCCTCTGGTGCCGGCAATCCCTCGACTTCCGCTCGCTCAACGAGCGCCGGATCTGGAGGAGCTCGCCGCAATCCGCCCTGTGGATGCCTGACGTGAGCCAGTTCGAGCCCCAGAGCGTCGCATTCCTTGCGAAATTCGCCGTAGACGTATGAATCGTATGCTACCGCTTGGATCTTGTACTTCTGCGCAAGCTGCGCCACGCGGTAGGCGATATAATCGTACCGAATTCGCTCGCCCGGTATCGCGTGCAGCCACCCATCTCGAACCCACTGCTGATAAGGCGCCTTATCCCTCGCCTCTCTAGCGATGAGGGTGTCTTTCGGCGTGAAGCATTCGACCCAAGCATCAAACGTGGGCCGCAGGATCATGCTGCCGTCTGGACGCTTTACATCAACGTGTCCAGTGGGGATAACAACAGCCACGACTGACATGTCGTCCACCGACGACAGGTCGATTCCCAGGAATGCCGGCTTGTCCGCGTGTTCTTCGGGATCGAAGGCCGCCATAACCGCCTCCACGGTCGGCCTTGCCATCCAGCCTTTGCTAGCGTCCGTCCAGACACAGAAATAAAGCCGTAGGATGCCAGGCGCGTCGGCCGGAAACATCTTTGCCTTGGCGACTTCGCCAGCGATGTATTCCTCAGACAGCGTCACACCAAGAAGCGGGTTTGCCTTTATCCAGCATGACGAGTCCTCAAACGGGTCGTCATCCTTATCAAGCGCGCAGACATAGCTGAAATAATCGTCGCTACCGGGCCACGTGTGGCCGACATAGGTGCATTCCTCGTCGGGTGTCGGCGTGCCTGCAGCGACGGCAATCGCGGCTTCATGCTCTTGCCAGCAGACCGAAGTGCGATCACTGCCGGAGTTGGTAATCATCATGAGCAGAGGCTGGCGACGGAATTTAAAGCCGCGCTCGAGCATCCGCATGATTTCTGGACCAGGATGCTCATGCACCTCATCGCAAAGGGCGAAGTGCGGCCGCAGGCCAGAACCCGTCTTCCCCGCCTCCTTGGAAAGCGGTCGGAAAAACGAAAGACTTTTATGGTGCGCGATGTTGTATTCGCGCTCGAAACCGCCGCTGAACTTTACGCGGCTCAGGAGATCTGGCGAACGCCTGGCCATCTTAACGGCGTCTCGAAACAAGATCCCAGATTGGTCAGATGTAGCGGCGGCGCTGTAAATCTGAGCGCCAGACTCGCCATCGGCGATGAGCCCGTAAAGGCCAATGCCGCCAACCAGAGGTGACTTACCGCAACCTTTACCGGCCTCGATGTAAGCGCGCCGAAAACGACGCGTGCCGTCTGCCCTCTTCCACCCAAACACGGATCCGATGATGAACGCCTGTACCGGCTCCAGCAGAAACGGCTGATTTTCGAACTGTCCCTCGGAAAGCTTCAGCTTCTCCTCAAAGAACCGAAAAACGCGATTGGCTGCACCATCGTCCCAATAGAGGCCGCGAGCGTCGCCAGTCTCTAGACGACCGATTCCATGA
>UBOA01000021.1:0-127362 GCA_900466985.1 Hyphomicrobiales bacterium | reverse complement strand
CCCCTCTCTCGGGAAGGACATCGCCAACGCTTGGCATTAGCAGCTGCGCCTTGCCACGTTGCGCGGTGCCCTCTCGTGTTCGCACGCCAGCGTCTAAAGTCGCGCGTCCTCCGTTGCTTCGTCAACATCGGGGAAACATGTTCGCCATCTTGACGCGGATCAATGTTCGACATGGACAGTCCGCTAGGTTTGAATGAACTTATTGCACCACGATCTGGAACGGATGTCCCATGTACAAGCGCATACTCATTCCAACCGACGGCTCGGAACTTGCCTCCAAGGGTGTCGATCACGGTCTTGCACTTGCAAAGGCGCTCGGCATTCCAGCGACGGTCATCAACGTCACGGTGCCGCTGGCTGGCTTTGCGCTTCAGGGAGTCGTTCAGGCACAGGCCATGGACAGCTATAATCACGCGGTGAAAGAAGACCTGATCGAGATCGAAAGAGTTGTCCGCGACAAGGCTGCGAAAGCGCAGGTGACAGTCGATTTCGTCCACGAGATGAATAGCTCGCCTGCTACGGCCATTCTCGAGACTGCTCAGGCAAAAAACTGCGGCCTGATCGTTATTTCCTCACATGGGCGCACGGGCATCGGAAGAATGATACTTGGCAGCCAAACCCAGCAGGTCCTCGCCAATTCCACCGTTCCTGTTCTTGTCGTCAGATAACGGCATCGGCATTCGTGGACTCTTAAGGCGTCTGGCAAAGGCAACAAGGGATACGTCGACGTTGCCCAGTGGAGCGATCCCTAATGGCCAAACTGAGCAAGAGCGATACTTCAAATAAAAACAGAGTGACCAAGGCAAACGCTATTACATTTGTTGATATTACCTAGCAACAAACAAGATTTGAATTTGGTTATGCTATGCGTTATTTCGATATTCTGCAAACTTGACGAAAGTCAATTATACCTTTTTCTCGAAATTTACATTTTTTTAACTAAGAAATGCTATGCACATTATGGAGATTATTCAAATCTTGAAAGATCAAGGTCAGATCTCCCGATCGGAACCACTGCGTCGCGCGCATTTTGGAAAGTAGTGTTTTGCGACGTTTCGGCCTCGTGGTCTTGCAACGTTGTCGGCGAAATGACGAGCGTCCGGCCATTCTTATACCGAAGCCGGAATTCATGACGATCGCGCCGGTTTCCCTAGGCGAACAACCGACATGAATTTACCCGCCTTCTTTTCACGTATCAGCACGAAACTCGCCCTCATGTCCGCTGCCGGCATTGCGATGATGCTCGTCATGCTAACTGGCCTTTGGTTAGAGGATCGCTCGGTCGGCCAGAGCGCCATACTCGAACGGCAACAGGTCGGCGCATCACGCGACTATGTCGAGGCCAAGGCCGCCATTCGCGGCATGCAGATCGAGAGCCTGAACATGCGCCTGGCGGACGCCATGGACGAGGTGCTGCAGGCCAAGTCCGCCGCGCGGGACAATCACGACGCAGCCATCAGAGCCCTGGATTCGGCCCTGTCGATCCTGACAATCCAAGTCAACCAGGAGCGGGTGAAAAACATCAAGGCGCTGGTCGATGAATATTACAGCACGAGCGGCCAGCTCGCGGAGTTCCTCCGCATGAAACTGAGCGCGGCGGGCGTCGACGCAAGCCTCGCCGCCAAGGAGCGGAAATTCGTTACACACCAGATCGATCTCATCCAGAAGACGATGTCCCTCCTCGATGAGGCCGGCACGATCGCAAAGGGCCGTGCGACAACAGCCGCCGCAGCTTCGAACGCGGCCCTCAATTCGATGGAAACCACATCGCTCGCCGGTGGATTTCTCGTGATGATTACTCTTCTCGGCGCCGCTCTCTTCGGCGGGAAAGCGGTGGCAAGGCCGATCGGTCGTATCACCGAAAACATGAGTGTCCTGGCGAGCGGCAATCTCGACGCCGAGATCCCTTTCACTGGGCGCAGCGACGAGATCGGCGACATGGCGCGTGCCGTCGCAGTGTTCAAGCAGAACGGCCTCCGGGTTCGCGAGCTGAATGCACACGAAGCTGCCCTTCATGCCAAGAGCGTTGATCTGCAGTCGAGCATCGGCATGGTGGTCCTGGCCGCCGTTGGCGGTGATTTCACGCGGCGTATCGCCAAGGACTACGGCGATGCCGACCTCAACCGCTTTGCCACGCAAGTCAACCAACTGGTGGCCTCCGTCGATCGCGGCGTCGCAGAGACCCGGCGTGTCGTGGCTGCCCTTGCCGAGGGTGATTTGACCGAAACGATGCGCGGCGAGTTCCAGGGCGCCTTCGGCGAACTCAGGGACAATGTCAACGCGACCATGGCCAACCTGCGCTCGGTGCTCGGCGATGTGCGCGCCGCCGTCGACACGATCAACAGCGGCTCGAGCGAAATACGCAGCGCCTCGGGCGACCTCTCCAAGCGCACCGAACAGCAGGCGGCTTCGCTGGAGGAAACCTCCTCCGCTTTGGAAGAGATCACCGTCGCGGTGAAGCATTCCACCGAACGGGCGACCGAGGCGAGCCACATGGTCGACGAGACGCGCCGCAGCACCGAGCAGTCGAGCGCGGTTGTCAAGGACGCCGTATCGGCGATGGGACGCATTGAGCAGGCCTCGGGCGAAATCGGTCAGATCATCAACGTCATCGACGAGATCGCCTTCCAGACGAACCTGCTGGCGCTCAATGCCGGAGTGGAAGCGGCCCGCGCCGGCGAGGCCGGCAAAGGCTTCGCCGTCGTCGCCCAGGAAGTGCGCGAACTGGCGCAGCGTTCCGCCAATGCCGCAAAGGACATCAAGACGCTCATCGGCCGCTCCAGCGCGGAAGTCGAAGCAGGCGTCACGCTGGTGACGGCAACCGGTGAGGCGCTCGGGCTGATCCAGGGGCATGTGATCAAGATCAACGAACATGTTCATTCTATCGCGACGGCCGCGAAGGAACAGTCAACGGGACTGTCGGAAGTCAGCATGGCGGTGAATGCGATGGATCAGGTCACCCAGCAGAATGCTGCCATGGTAGAGGAGTCGACAGCGGCGACCAACCGGCTGGCGGACGAGGCTTCGAACCTCTCGCGACTGATCGCCCGCTTCAACCTCGGAACCGGCGGCCCGGCTGCGAGCGCGTATTCCGCTCCACGCGCCACCCGGGATAGCGGGCCTGCCGCCTCGCCGGCCCGCAAACTGGTGGGGAAAGTCGCGGCCGCCTTCCACGGAAACGCCGCTCTTGCCCATGACAGTTGGGAGGAGTTCTGACATCGGCGTACCGCGCAGGCGATATCTCTGATCGGGATTGGTGATGAGACCGCATTCACCCTAACTGGATTGATCCGACGTGCCGCATCATAAATCAGCGCAAGCTGCATGATGCGGCATGTTCCATACCGGGCAGGCAAGTCCTCGATCGTCGGTTACATCACCTCGCTCTCGGCTCGCCTCGTTTGAGCGCACCGTTGAAACTGAAGCCGCCCGATGCCCAGCGAATTCTCGGTAGAACGAGCCGGCAGGCGACAGACCCCAGAACAATTGCTGTTCTATGCTTGCCCGAGCATCCTATTCGAGAAAACACCGGAAATAGAGGGTCGACTGTAGGTTTGACTTGCGACATTGTAGTATTGCTGCAGTTCCAGCGGGGTGCATGTCATGTCGTACTCGCAAACGCTCCCAGTCTATGCGTCCGTTCTGGTGACGGGCGTTATCGCACCGCTGTTCGCGTTGTCGGCCGCCGAAACGGCGGTCGTCAAAACGGTGCGGGATCCATCGATATCAATCCTCGTCAGAGCCGACCTCGAACAAGGCGCGCTATCGGCGCCCGCCACCTCGATTGACTGGTGGTTGCGGGACGATATCGTTCATACGTCGCAGGCGACGGACGGGACGAAGAGTGTCTTCAACCGAAATTGGCTGAAGGACGATCAGCTTCGCGGCTCCCACTGATCGGACTTGGCAGGCATCGTTTCTTGGATCGCCACGGGCGGCCTACAGCCAGCCGCCGGTGAACCCCGCTCGCCGCAGCCCCCTGACGATAGGCTCGCAATCACGCATCAGCGTCCACAAAAGGCCGGTGCGGTAATTCTCAATCATCAGCGCCACCGGCCCCTGGTCGATCCCGAAGTGGTAGGGGCTGATCCACCAGCCAGTCGGACTATTCGGATCCTTGAAGGTCTGATTGAATGATGGCTTGAAGCCGTAAAGCCGGGTCATTCCCAGCTTCATGCCAGCGAACTTCCGGACGGTCGGAAGGACAATCTCGGGCGCAAAAGGCAGGGATGCCACGACAACCCAGGGCGCTACGGTCCCGTCATCAGGCCCGAACGGCGCGCCACGGGCAACATAATCGAAGAACTCGCGACGAACCCCGCCGACATCCGCCTTCACCCAGCCCGGGCCGTCACAGGCGGTAAATCCCCAGCAATGTTCACCATAACCCTCGAACTGCATCGGATTTCGGATTGCATACTCCTGATGGACAAAGGTCGCTTGCCGGCTGTTCTGGAAGTAGTCGCTGTCATGCTCGTGCATGAACTGATCCCGGATGCCTCGGAAATCGATCCACATATGCGATAGCTGGTGGGTGAACAGCGGACCGGAATAGAGCAGTTCGCGGCCGTAGATGTTCCGCCATTCGTAGCTTTCCGTGTAGGCCTCATAGCTCTCGGGCGGCAGCGGATGCGACGGTGATCCCAGCCCCAGTATGTAGAGAAGCAGGCCTTCGTCATAACCGCGCCAACGGTAAGGAATGAAGCCGCTCTCCGGTCGCCAGCCATGCGTCAGGGTAGCGCCCTGATCCCGCGCCCAGTTCCAGTCTGCCCGCTCGTATAGCGCCGTCGCAAGCGTCCTGATCTTCGCTTCTTCGGCGTTCTCCCCGTCAAAATAGGTGGCGACTGTCAGCGCACCAGCGAACAGAAAGGCCGAGTCGATCGTCGATAGCTCGCATTCCCAAACCCGTTGTCCCGTCTCGATGTCGAGAAAATGATAGAAGAAGCCCTTGTAGCCCGAGGCGTCCGGCTCGGGGCCCTGGTGGCATTGCATCAGGAATTCGAGCCTGCGCCGGACCATCTTGACGGCAAACTCGCGAATGAGGACGCCACGCTCCACAACAACGGGAATGGTGGCGAGCGCCATGCCGATGGCAGCGATGCTTGCCGGCGCGCCGGGTTGCGTCTTGTCGCGAACGAGGCCGTTGTCCGGGTTCGTGGAATGCAGATAGTAGAGCACCGAGGTGAACTGCAGTCGCGCAAAGTCCTCGTCGGTCAGCCCCGACTCCAAGTTTGGCCTGGGTGACACCGCAACCATGGCTTCCCCTCCCATACAGCTTTGCAATCGCTTGCCGCCAACGGCATCGTACCAATACGCACTTCGCCACCCGAACGGCGCCAGCAGCAATCTGCGTCCTCTGCGTCGTCCTTGATAGTGCCCCCCCCGGAGCAACGGCTCCGGGAGGCACCTGGCCGCGCCGAACGCTACGTGTTGTCGCCTTCGGTCGATGTCCTTTGCTTGCTTGCCGCCCCTCCGAGGACGCCCCACTTCCAGCCGGTGATTTCAGGCATGTCATCACCGTGCTTTTCAATGTAGTGGCGGTGCTCGATCAGCTTCTCGCGGATCGCTTGCTTGAAGTAGGCGGCGCGGGCACCGAGTTGCGGCAGTCGATCGATGACGTCTTCGACAAGGTGGAAGCGATCGAGCTGGTTCAAAACGACCATATCGAAAGGTGTCGTCGTCGTCCCCTCCTCCTTGTATCCGCGGACGTGCAGATTGTCGTGGTTCGTGCGCCGGTAGGTCAACCGGTGAATCAGCCAGGGATATCCATGGAACGCAAAGATGATCGGCTTGTCCTTGGTGAAGAGCGCATCGAAATCGGCGTCAGAAAGCCCATGGGGGTGCTCGCTCGACGGCTGCAACTTCATGAGGTTGACGACGTTGATAACGCGCACCTTCAATTCCGGTAGGTGTTCGCGGATCATCTGCACCGCCGCCAGCGTCTCCAGCGTTGGCACGTCGCCGCAGCACGCCATGACGACATCAGGCTCGCCGCCCTTGTCGTTACTGGCCCATTCCCAGATACCGAGGCCCTGGGCGCAGTGCTTGACGGCTTGATCCATGGTCAGCCATTGCGGCGCCGGCTGCTTGCCGGCAACGACGACGTTCACGTAGTTGCGGCTCCGGAGGCAATGGTCGGTAACGGAAAGCAGCGTGTTGGCATCCGCCGGCAGATAGACGCGGATCACCTCGGCCTTCTTGTTGACCACATGATCAATGAACCCGGGATCCTGATGGCTGAAGCCGTTGTGGTCCTGGCGCCAGACATGCGAGCTCAGAAAGTAGTTGAGGGACGCGATCGGACGGCGCCATGGAATATCGTTGCACACCTTCAGCCATTTGGCGTGCTGATTGAACATCGAGTCGATGATGTGAATGAAGGCTTCATAGCATGAGAAGAAGCCGTGCCGCCCTGTCAGCAGGTAACCTTCAAGCCAGCCTTGGCATTGATGTTCGCTCAACACCTCCATCACGCGGCCATCCGGCGACAGGTGATCGTCTTCAGGGTAGATTTCGGCCATGTAGCAACGATTGGTGACCTCAAGCACGTCCTGCCAGCGGTTCGAGTTGTTCTCGTCGGGACTGAACAGTCGGAAGTTCTTGGTGTTCAGGTTCAGTTTCATGACATCGCGAAGAAACTTGCCCATCACCCGGGCAGATTCGGTCGTCGTCGCTCCGGGGCTAGGTACGGAAACCTCGTAGTCACGGAAGTCGGGCAGCCTCAGGTCACGCAGCAGCAGGCCACCGTTCGCATGCGGATTGTCGCTCATCCGGCGGGTGCCGGTCGGAGCCAGCGAAGCGATTTCGGCGCGCAGCCTGCCGTCGCCATCGAAAAGCTCTTCCGGCTTATATTCCTTCATCCACTGCTGGAGGATCTTGATGTGCTCCGGCTTGTCCATTTCGCCCATCGGGACCTGGTGCGAGCGCCAGTAATCCTCGCATTTCTTGCCGTCGATTTCACTCGGGCAAGTCCAGCCCTTTGGTGTACGGAAAACGATCATCGGCCAGGCCGGCCGTTTCAGGTTGCCCTTCTCGCGCGCCTCCCCCCAGATTCGCTTGATCTCGGCAACGGCCGTATCCATCGCGGCGGCCAGCTGCTGCTGCACCTTGTCGGGCTCGTGCCCTTCCACGAAGAGGGGCGCATAGCCCATCCCCTCGAAGAACTTCCGCAGTTCTTCCTCGGGGATTCGGGCCAGGAAGCATGGATTTGCGATCTTGTAGCCGTTGAGATGCAGGATCGGCAGTACGCATCCGTCACGGGCTGGATTGAGAAACTTGTTGCTGTGCCAACTCGTGGCAAGCGGGCCGGTCTCCGCCTCGCCGTCGCCAACGACGCAGGCGACGATCAGGTCCGGATTGTCGAAGGCCGCACCATAGGCATGGCTCAAGGCATAGCCCAGTTCGCCACCCTCGTGGATGCTTCCAGGCGTTTCAGGGGCGACGTGGCTTGGAATGCCGCCAGGAAAGCTGAACTGCTTGAACAGCGTCTTCAGCCCTTCGGCGTCCTGGCCGATATTGTGGTAGACCTCACTATAGGTCCCTTCCAGGTAGGCATGTGCGACCAGCGAAGGTCCGCCATGGCCCGGCCCGATCACGTAGATCATGTTGAGGTCGTCGCGCTTGATCACGCGGTTCAGATGCACATAGAGCATGTTCAGGCCGGGCGACGTTCCCCAGTGACCGAGTAGCCGCGGCTTGATGTGTTCCCGCTTGAGCGGCTCTCTCAGCAGCGGATTGTCGAGCAGATAGATCTGCCCGACAGAGAGATAGTTCGATGCACGCCAATAGGCGTCCATCAAGCGGAGTTCTTCGGCCCCAAGTGGAGCACTCGTCTTCTGATGGTCGTTGGTTGCACGAGCGGCGTTCGTCATCATCAGCCTCCTATCGACTTTTTTTTGTCGTCTCAATTTGCGTGCTTTGCACCGCTGCCGTTCCCGCGGTCATGCGGCGTATTCCACTGCCATGCGCCACTATCGTCAAAGTCCAGGATGGCGTCATAGGATGATATGTCGGCGGCGCTTCCGATATGAACGCAGGCGATGCCGTCATTTGCAAAGCGTGTCATGATCCGGAAAAGTGTCTCCCAGCCAACCATAGCCTCGGTTCTCTCAAGCAAGATGACATGCGGCTTCGCAACGCATGCGCTCGCCAACATCAGCAAGCACTGCTCTCTTTGCGTCAGAACGGTATGCCATTCCACTTCTTGTTGAAATTCCTCGATCTTAGAAATGCGCTGAAGTTCAAATTCGGCAAGTAGCAGCGCAATACGTTCGTCCGAAATTTCGGGGCTCGCGGCCGGGGGAATGAACAGTTGTCGAAGTGTCCCCGGCGGAAAATAGGGGTGCTGCGGCAGGAAGCGTATGCCTTCAGCCGTGGGGCGAAAAATCTGGCCGGTGCCGGGATAAGCAACACCTGCGGTAGCCCTGAAAAGTGCGCTCCCTTGGTCCTCTCGAGCGCATGTCACCAGGACGCAGGCACGAGGCGGGATGGCGACGGTCAACTCCTGCAGCAACGACGATCCGTCCCGCGCCGACAATATCGTGAGCTTCTCATACGACAGGTCGTCCCGGGTCTCATCGACCTGAATCTTGGCACTCCCCTTTGGTCTCTCTATCGCCTCCGAAAGAGTACTCAGGCGCGCCACCACTGCAGCAAAATTGGAGATCGAGTTGAATTGGTTGATGATCAGCGAAAAAGCGCCCACCAGCATCGCGAACGCTGCCGCGGACTGCGTAATCACCCCGAATTCGATATCGCCGCGGAAGAAGGCCGGCGCGACAATCAAAGCGGGGATGATCTGGATCAGCCAGTTGTAGCCTGTCGTGAAGAAGCCGACATTGCGGTTCACTGATGTTATGTTGCGAAAGTTGGTCACCAGGTCATCAATTCGGACCGCGAGAAAAGACTTCATGCGCTGCTCGCTGCCGGTCAGCAAAATTCGCTCTGCGTTCTCCCTTGCTTGGATGAGCCCCGTGCGGAAACTCGCCTCCTTGTCGAGCTGGTCATAGTTCAGCTTGATGAGCGGGCGGCCCAGCCAGACCGTGAGAAACGAGCCGCAGGCAGCATAAAGGACCGCCACGGCGAACAAGACGGGGTTGATGGATAAAAGCACCCCCGAGAATGAAAGGATCGTTAGCCCGCTGCTGAAGATCATGAGCAGGAAAGACAGTGTCGTCACGGTAAATGCGCGGATATCTTCCGAAATGCGCTGATCCGGATACGAGAGTCCCCCGGAAATACCGAGGCGGTAAAAGGCTCCGTCAGTAAGATAGAGATTGACGGCGCGACGTGTCAGAAAGTCTCTCCATGTGAGGGCCAGCCGCTCCTCCGTAAAGCGCGCATAAACCGATGCGATCGTGGAGCCGGCAAACACGAGAAGATAGAATATGGCCTGCCGGACAAACTCAGCGATCTGCCTGTCGGCGATCGCCGTCATGAAGTTCCGGCCCACGAAGTTATTCAGCACATTGAGCCCGTTGATCGCAAGGAAGAGCACGACAAGGCAGGCCGTCAGAAGCTTTGCCGTGCCGCCGACCTCCGAGGACATGAAAACGCGCACCGAGCGCAGAAAGCGACCAGCCGTTACCCTGAAAGGAGTTTGCAGCTCTTCCATGCTCCTCCCAACCTTCACCTAGAAAATGAAGCCCGCCTCCCCGACGGCCTCCTCGAAGGCTATTTCATGCGACGTAGGTTCAGGCCCAACGTCGAACGACATTCCGGCACTTCTCCACCGCCCGCGCGCATGCTGGCCCTGGTCCGGCCAATTCTCCAGAGCCGGTGCGTTGCTGGGCTAGGATTTAAGGTCGTGCGCCTGCCCTGACTCGCGCAATTCCTTGAGGGTTTTGCCCAAGCAGCTTCCCCCGTCGGATCCGCCCACGGCCTTTGCTTTACCGTCCAGCGTAATCGTCCCCGCAATCCGGTCGGAGGCTGAAAAAGTGGCGGTGCCGTCTTTCGTCACCCTGGACAAATAGAATGCGTGGTAGGTGCCCTTGTATTCACAGCTGATAACCATCGGAAAATCGTCAAAGGGATCTTGTGCGTATGCGAATGTGCTGGTCAGAACCGACGCCCCACAAGCGGCGAGCATTGCAATCGATATATTGAGAAATGCAGTGATACTGCGAAGCGACACATGTTCCATTGATCGAACCCCAACTGCGTGAAGAACGCGAATTCGCAAGGTGTCTCTAGGCATGCATTCAAGTGGCTATCAGCGGCTGTAAGTATGTCGCAGCATGCCGCTGTTAGGCAAGAAAATTGTGGTCAGCAAGGACACAATTTTACCGGGAAAAGAGGCGTCTTGGAGGAACACCGAGGAGCGCGCCTCCCGGGGCGCCGCCTTTCCCCACCTACTTAGGCGCACAGCTACTCCACCGTCCACAAAAGCAATGGTGGCCAACGCGATGGGCTCGCGTCGACCACGTTTTTCAGCACGTCGGGAATTCCCTTCGCGGGTTAGGCCGGCTGGGTTACAGCATCGCTGTCCGCTGTCGAACGACCGTCCAGAGCGCCACTCCAGAGCGTCAGGACCAGGGCTCCGCCCACGAGAATTGCGCCAACCCAGGGTGTCGCCCCAAGCCCCAGCGAAGATTCCACCACAAGGCCGCCGATCCATGCGCCCGCCGCGATACCGAGGTTGAAGGCGGCGATATTCAGGGCCGATGCCACGTCGACAGCGGCGGGGCGAACCTGCTTCGCCAACTGCACGACATAAATCTGCAGGCCGGGCACGTTGGCGAAAGAGAGGAAGCCGAGTGCTGCCAGCGTCGGGACGACCAGCCAGGGCGACGGCGCCGTGAAGCTGAAGAGCACCAGCACGATCGCCTGGGCGATGAACAATCCGGTCAGGGCACGGATCGGGCTGCGGTTGGCAAGCTTGCCGCCGGCGACATTGCCAATGGCGATCGCGATGCCATAGACCACGAGGATAATGCTGACCGTGCTGGCAGCAAAGCCGGTGATCTCCTGCAGGATCGACGCGAGGAACGTAAAGGCGACGAAGGTGCCGCCGTAGCCAAGTGCCGTCATGGCGAAGACGATCAACAGGCGGCCACTGCCGAGCACGCGGACCTGGTCGCCGATGCTGGCGGCCGGTGCCTTCTTGAGGTTCGATGGCAGCAGTATGGCGATTGCAAGGAAGGCAATCGCACCGAGGCCCGCCACCGCCGCAAATGTCGCGCGCCAGCCGAAGATCTGGCCGATCAGCGTGCCAAGCGGGACGCCTGTTACGATGGCGACCGTCAAGCCCATGAACATCATCGCGATCGCCGAGGCGCGACGGTTTTCGGGCACGAGATCGGCGGCGATCGTCGAGCCGACGGAGAAGAAGACGCCATGTGCGAAGGCTGAAAGGACGCGCGCAACCAGCAGCGGAGCATAGCTTGGGCTGATTGCCGCCATGCCGTTGCCGACGATGAAGAGCGCCATCAGGCCGAGAAGCAGTGGCTTCCTTTCGATGCGCCCGGTCAAAGCCGTTAGCACCGGCGCGCCGAATGTGACGCCGAGCGCATAGACGCTGACAATCAATCCCGCCAGCGGCAGGCTGATCTGGAGATCTGATGCGACGGTCGGCAACAAGCCGACGATGACGAATTCCGTGGTTCCGATCGCGTAGGCCGCGATCGTCAAAGCAAAGAGAGCAATTGGCATAATGTGCCTCAAAATGATGTTGCCGGTCTGCCGGCTTGGTTGACTGGCGAACATATGGAGGCACTGGATTTCGGTGATAAGCGGTCACTTGGTCCAAGCATCTGTGAACCGAATTCACAAAAGGGACCAGACCTGGCACGACCAAGAGCAGCAGACGGATTCCCTGGCAACCAAGCGGCGGGCAAAGCTCGTTGCGGTTCGGTAACACTTACTTAAAACTCGTCGCGGCCCGAGGGCATCGAGCGCGAATTGCACGTAACATCCGCGTCGTTTCTGTGAGAGTACTTCACCAAAGCCCGGCCACCGTAAGGTGCTTGCGTTTCAATGAGGGAACCGGAACGTGATTGCTGCCCGTACTGTTCGGACACTTGCCCCTTTGCTCGTCGCGGCAGTTCTTGCCAGCTGCGGTCATCCAAGCGGAGTCATGGCCCCTGTTGCGCTATCGGCGGCAACGCAGAATACCTCAAAGGTCAGTATGCTGGTCGCAACCACGCGCGAACCTTCCGGCGACCCGGCGACACTCTTCACCGGCGAACGCAGCCCAAAGCCCTACCTGACGGCGGTTGACGTCTCTATACCGCCGAAACGGGCCTCAGGCACAGTCCAATGGCCGAAGCGTCTACCGCCCAATCCCGCGACCGATTTTGCGGTGACCAGCGTCAAGGAGATTGACACCGTTCCGGAGGGGCGTGCCTGGTTCCACCAGAACATCCAGGGCGGGCATGCGCTGGTCTTCGTCCACGGCTTCAACAACAAGTATGAGGATTCAGTCTTCCGTCTGGCCCAGATCGTCCACGATTCCGGGATGCAGGCGACCCCTATCCTCTTCACGTGGCCGTCACGTGCGCAGCTCACCGCCTATGAATACGACAAGGAAAGCACCAACTATTCACGCACGGCGCTCGAGCAGGCGCTGCGGACGCTAGCCGCCGACCCCGACGTCAAGGACATCACGATCCTCGCTCATTCAATGGGCACCTGGCTGACCATGGAATCCCTGCGGCAGATGGGTATCCGCGACGGTCACGTGAACAGCAAGATTCACAACGTGATTCTCGCTTCCCCGGATATCGATATTCAGGTCTTTGCCAAGCAGTTCGCGGAGATGGGCACGCCGACGCCGAAATTCACGATCTTCGTATCCCAGGATGACAAGGCGCTTGCTGTTTCAAGTTTCATCACGGGAAAGGTCTCGCGTTTGGGCGCGATCGATCCGACCGTCGAGCCCTATCGCTCGAAACTCGAAGCCGCCGGCATTACCGCCATCGATCTCACCAAGGTCAAAGGCGAAGGCTTGAACCACGGCAAGTTCGCCGAAAGTCCTGAAATCGTTCAGCTGATTGGCCAGCGGATCGTCACCGGTCAGACGCTGACGGATTCCAACGTCACGCTCGGCCAAGGACTTACCGCTGTCGTCGGCGGAACAGTGACGACCATCGGTAACGTCGCAGCCACGGCTGTCGCCGCGCCGGTGACGGTGCTTGAACAGCCGATGCATGCCAAGAAGCGCCCTGTCGACGAAACCCTGCAAGGCGATCTCAAGCCGCAACCGTTGACCGAGTAGCAATCAGGCATTCTGCGCTTTGTTACGTCGTGACCCTCGTTTGTTACCGTAACGTACTTACCGACTAACGCTCTTCAGTGGGAATCTGCGGCCGAGTTTGGCCTATCCACAATCAGGAGAGCGTAGATGTTGAATCACCTGCATGGACAAGGGAGATGGCAATGAGTGCATCTCTCTCAAAACGGCTTCGACACGCCGGCGCAGCTTTGGCATTGGCGCTGGCCTCGACATCCCTCAGCTATGGGATCGCCCATGCGCAGCAGGCGACGCCGGCTCAAGATACGACCAAACCGAATATCCTCGTCATCTTCGGCGACGACATCGGCCAGACAAACATCAGCGCCTATTCGATGGGTGTCGTGGGCTACAAGACGCCCAATATTGATCGTATTGCCAAGGAAGGCATGCTGTTCACCGACTATTACGCCGAAAACAGCTGCACTGCCGGCCGCTCGACATTCATTACCGGCCAGGTCTGCCTCCGTACGGGTCTCTGCAAGGTCGGCATTCCCGGAGCAACGGTCGGCTTGCAGGCGCGTGACATTACCATCGCGCAGGCGCTGAAGCCGCTCGGCTATGCCACTGGCCAGTTCGGCAAGAACCACCTCGGCGATCGCGACGAGTTCCTGCCAACGCAGCATGGCTTCGACGAGTTCTTCGGCAACCTCTATCACCTGAATGCCGAAGAAGAGCCTGAGCGTCCCTATTATCCAAAGAACGACCAGGCGTTCGTGAAAGCGAATTCGCCGCGCGGCGTCTTGCATTCATTCGCTGACGGACGGGTCCAAGATACTGGCGCTCTTAATCGCAAGCGTATGGAAACGATCGACGATGAAACGACCGCTGCGGCGATCGATTTCATCCAGCGGCAGGCCAAGGAAGGAAAGCCCTTCTTCACCTGGATGAATACCACGCGCATGCACGCTTTCACCCATGTTCGGGATTCGATGCAGGGGCAAAGCGGCATGCCCGGCAACGAATATGCCGATGGCATGATCGAGCATGACGGCGATGTCGGGAAGCTCCTCAAGGCGTTGGACGATCTCAAGATCGCCGACAATACGATCGTCGTCTACACGACGGACAACGGCCCGAACCAGTGGTCTTGGCCAGATGCGGCGACGACCTCTTTCCGAAGCGAGAAGGATACCAACTGGGAAGGCGCCTTCCGCGTTCCGGCGATGGTTCGTTGGCCCGGCCACATCAAGGCGGGCGAGGTGTCCAATGAGATGATGTCCGGACTTGACTGGTTTCCGACCTTGCTTGCCGCAGCCGGCGATCCCGGCATCAAGGAACAGCTCCTCAATGGCGCAAGCATCAACGGCAATCAGTTCAAGGTCCATCTCGACGGTTACAACCAGCTTCCTTACCTGACAGGACAGCAGCCGAAGTCCGGACGCGAAGATTTCTACTATTTCAACGATGATGGAGAGGTCGTCGCTTACCGCTATGGCAACTGGAAGATCGTGTTCTGTGAACAGAGGGAGCCGGGCGGCTTCGCCGTATGGGCAAACCCCTTCTCTTGTTTGCGTGCGCCGAAGGTCTTCAATCTGCGCATGGATCCCTACGAGCGCGCCGACGTCGTCTCTGACCAGTATTACGACTGGCTGGCGAAGAATGCCTATCTCATCCAGTACGGCGTCTACCGGGTCGCCCCCTTCTTGCAGACGTTCAAGGACTATCCTCCAAGCCAGCGTTCCGCGAGCTTCAGCATCGATCAGATGGTCGACGCCTTGATGCGCTCGCTGGAGAGCCCAGCGTCAGGAAAATAGCAAGCGGCGGCGGGCGGCTTGCTTTTCAAGCAGCCGCCGCGCCAGCGGTTCACCGGACGGCCGAGCCCTGGCGACAGCCTCCGGTGGCGAACTCTCCAGTCGGGTCAAGTGGCAAAGCTACCGAACGGCCCTACCGCACCTGAAGATGCGCTCGATCGGCGGGCAGCCGCAATCAGCCCAACACTGCAACACCCGCCCCCTTCGACGCGCGGAAATCCATTGGCCGAGTTGAATTCATGGCCCACAGCAGCAGATTTACGCCTGATGTAACGTTTTGTGGAAGCCGTGTTACCGTAACGTACTTACGGGTAAGGCAAGACGCGGAATATTCAGGGCAGGCTTTCGGAGGCGACGATGGCACTGGCATTTGACGCAGAACACCGGCCGCAACGTCAGGGCGACGACAATGGCGACCTCGTATGGATACCCGGCCGGACCTTCGTGATGGGGTCCAACGACCATTATCCGGAAGAGGCCCCGGCTCATCCTGTTGCCGTCGATGGCTTCTGGATCGAGGCGACGCCTGTCACCAACCGCAAATTCCAGGAATTCGTCAAGGCGACCGGCCACGTTACATTGGCCGAGAAGGCGCCCGACCCGAAGGACTATCCGGGCGCCCTGCCAAACATGCTCCGGGCCGGATCTCTTGTCTTCACACCGCCGAAATCGGTAAGCGGCGCGGATATCGCTCAGTGGTGGAAATTCAAGTTCGGGGCCAACTGGCGGCGACCCTACGGCGGCCTCAGCGACCTCCGCGGCAAGCTCGATCACCCGGTTGTCCATGTCGCCTACTCCGACGCGAAGGCCTATGCCGAATGGGCCGGAATGGATCTGCCGACAGAGGCCGAGTGGGAACTGGCGGCACGTGGCGGGCTTGACGACACTGAATTTGCCTGGGGCGACGAGCTTATGCCCGGTGGTGTTGCCATGGCCAACACCTGGCAGGGCACCTTCCCGACCCATAGTACGAAACCTGACGGCAAGGACCGGACGACACCCGTGCGGTCGTTTCCCCCGAATGGTTACGGCGCCTACGACATGATCGGCAATGTCTGGGAGTGGACGCAGGACTATTGGTCGACGCGGCATCCGCAGCCTGCGGCAAAGGCGTGCTGCATCCCGGAGAACCCGCGCGGCGGCGGAAAAGAGGCAAGTTACGATCCCAATCAGCCGAATATTCTTATCCCGAGGCGAGTATTGAAGGGCGGGTCGCATCTTTGCGCCCCGAACTACTGCCGGCGCTATCGCCCGGCGGCGCGCCACGCCGAGCCAGAAGACACGTCCACTAGCCACGTCGGCTTTCGCTGCATCAAACGCGTTGCAACCTGATCAGGAGCATCCGATGTCCGTGTCTGTGCGCTTCCTCCTGCTTTTCCTGCTGCTCCCGGTGAGCGCATTCGCGCAGGAGCTTCCCTCCTGGAACGATGGCAAATCGAAGCAGGCAATCGTCGACTTCATCAAGAAAGTGACAACGCAAGGCGGCGCCGACTACGTGGCGCCCGAGGACCGCATCGCCGTATTCGACAACGACGGTACGCTCTGGACCGAGCAGCCGTTCTACTTCCAACTTGGCTTCATACTGGATCGGGTTAAGACGCTCGCTCCACAGCATCCCGAGTGGAAGGAAAAGGAACCCTTCAAATCGATTCTGGCCGGCGATCTCAAGGGTATCGCAAAGAGCGGCGAACGAGGCCTCGTCGAGCTTGTGATGGAGACCCACGCCGGTCTGACGACCGACGATTTCCGCAACATCGTCATCGACTGGTTCGCCACGGCGAGACACCCGAAGACCGGCAAGCCTTACAACGAGATGACATTTCTGCCCATGCGCGAGCTGCTGGATTACCTGCGCGCCAATGGCTTCAAGACCTTCATTGTCTCGGGTGGCGGCGTCGAGTTCATGCGCCCGATGACCGAGAAAGCATACGGCATTCCGCCTGAACAAGTCGTCGGAAGCACGATCGCGACGCAATACGCGCTCGTCGATGACGTCCCGGTTCTAAACCGCCTTCCCAAAGTCGACTTCGTTGACGATGGCCCGGGCAAGCCGGTGGGCATCAACAAATTCATAGGCAGGCGACCGATCCTTGCTGCAGGCAATTCGGACGGCGACTACGAAATGCTCCGCTGGGTAATGGCTGGCGAGGGACCGCACTTTGCAATGATCATTCATCATACCGACGCAGAGCGCGAATACGCCTATGATCGCAAATCCGACTTCGGAAAGCTGGACAAGGCGCTCGATGAGGCGGAGAGCCGCAACTGGCTGCTCATCGACATGAAAGCCGATTGGAAGAAGATTTACGCGTTTGATCAATAGCCTCCCGGCTGGCGTTTTCCAGCCGCTCAACCGCTCTGTACCCCGCTATCAAACGAAAGGAACGGACAATGTCGGAACTCGTCGTGATCGGCTTCGATGCCATGGATGAAGCAGATAAGGTGTTGTTGAAACTTCACAACCTGAAGAAGGAATATCTGGTCGACCTCGAGGATGCGGTGGTCGTCGTGAGAGATGAAGCCGGCAAGGTCCATCTCAAGCAGAGCCTCAACCTGGCAGCAATCGGGGCCACATCGGGGCTCTTGTCCGGCTCACTCTGGGGCGCCCTCGTTGGTCTGCTGTTCCTCAATCCGCTCGCAGGCTTTGCGATCGGCGGGCTCGTCGGTGCAGGCACTGGCGCGATCTCCGGTTCGCTTTCCGACTACGGCATCAACGACGAATTCATCAAGTCTCTTGGCGGAACCATACCGAACTCCTCCTCCGCTCTCTTCGTGCTCATCCGCAAGGTGCAGCCGGAAAAAGTCCTAGCAGAGTTCCAGGGGCTGCGTGGCCGCGTACTGAAAACCTCGTTAGCGCCGGATCAGGAGGAGAACCTGCGCAAGGCACTCTCAGGAGGCTCAGACGAAGCGCCCGCCAAGCCAGCCAAACGCCGAACGACTGCTAAAGGGGCAGCCGACCAAAGTTAGACGCCGATCGAGCCACGACTGTAAACCTACATGCAATATCGGCCCGGGCGAGCCGCGCGCAAATGCGCGGCCCTTGCCGCCGGTCGCACGCAGCGAAACACTCTTGCGGAACTCGCTGCGCTACCGACGCGGACTCGCTACACGCTGCCGCGCCGGCTAAAAGGCAGTCGCCAGCCCCTCCGCCGTGAAGCGGGCGCCCGCTTTCGTCAGGCCTTCTTCGATGGATGCGGAAAGCAGCGGTTGATAGCGTTGCTGCGCCATTCTCTCGCGGAAGGTCGCCTCGAAATCCGGCGTGAGTTGCCGGAGTTCTGTAAGCCGCTGCGCCGCTTCATCCGACCCCAGTTGCCCGAGTGCGGCAACGCGCAAGACGCTGATCAGGAAATTCCTGTCACTTGCCTGCTCGGCAAGCAGCGAAGCCTCCGACCAATCTCTTCGCCGGTAAGCGTCGAGTGCGAGAACCAGGACCGCATCACGCGGAACGACATCGACTAATCTACCGGCATCGCGCGCAAGAGAAACGCCCGCATCAAAATAGCCCAGCGCGAACAGTGCAAGACCAAGCTTTGCAGCCACATCGGGGTTGTTGGGATTGAGCGCGAGCGCGCGGTTGCCCGCGGCGATCGCCGCGTCGATCCTTCCACTGTAGAATTGCGACAACATCAGCGCCAGGTGCGCCCGGTCCGAAAGCGGCGACAAAGAGACTGCCCGGTTGGCAAGCTCGAGCGCACGCGCAAGCTTGCTGTTGTCGGTGATCTCCGCCTGCCCCGCCGCCAGCAGCATTGCCAGCGCTGCCGTTGCGTCGGCATCGTAGCGGTTTGCCGCAATCGTTCTTTCCAGGCAATTGATTGTACGCGCGAGACCCGATGCCGGGCCGTCGTCCAGCTCGTGTTCGGCCTGAAGCACGCATGCGTTGCCAAGCGAGCCCTCAGCCATATCGTGCGCTTCAATATTGTTGATGATCCCACGTGTCGCAGCAAAGCGGCGAGCGAGTTGCGCGACCAATTCCTCCCGGACCGACGCAACCGTCCTGCCACTGGTATCGACCCTCTCCAGACCGGATTTGAGAAGATCGCCCGTCGCCGTGTCGACGACCTGCCACCAGATACTGCGATCGTCGCCATCACCGTAGTATTTCATATCGATCGCGTAGGCGTTCGATATGGCCGGGCGAAGCACGGAGGCAAGCGGTCTCTCGCGCCGATCGGCTTGCGAAACTGTCAGAGTCTGAAATTGCGTAAGGGCGGTCAGCAACATATCGCGAGTGACAGCGGCCTCGTCACGCAACCCTTCATCCACCGCAGTCAGCGTGACTGCGACTGTAGGCTTGGCCGTTGTCACGGTGCGCGCGCCATAAACGGTGATACCGGTGCCTACGACCACGACCATCAGCAGCGCCAGGGTTGCAGCGAGCCGCAAGGTCGCCCAGAATCCGGCTTTGACATTCGGCGCAACCGCTGAAACGGGCAACGGGGGAACCAGTTTTACGGGTTCGCCCCAGGTTGTTGCAGGATGCTCTCGACCTTCGATGCCTGGAGATGCACCGGTGGACCGCGTGAAAATCGCAATATAGCGCCCCCTCGGCAATTGAACCGTAACCCCGCCATCTTCGCCGAAAGCCTCGTAATACTGGCTGAGCGAAGATCGCAATCGGCTGAGCTCGATGCGGACGATGGGATCGAGTGACGGATCGAAATTGCTTTGTCGGCCGAGCACGTCAATGGCGATAGAATAGGCCTTTACCCCCTCGGCGCGCCCGGCGAATTGCTGCTCGGCGATATATTTAAGGATGCTGCGGCTTCTTTCGGTGGCCCTGAACCGCTCGTCGGCGAGCAGACGTTCCAGTTCTGCGCTGGCTTCCGAGCATGAAACGTCATGAGCCCAGCCTTCGTATTCCTTAGCCTTCATTGCCGCCCCGCTACGCAATGCTCAATGCCAAGTAGAACAGATGGGCTTGCCTCGCAGAAAACAAGGGGTTGCAACACGAAACGCTAACTGACCGACATTCGTGCGAGCTGGTCGGTCCTATTCCAGGACGCCGCCTCCCCGCTCACGACAGTATTTGATCACGTCTGCCTCGATCTCTGCGCAGACGATCTCATACTCATGGACCATCGCGTGGTTCATGTCGCCGGCACTGCTCCTTAAGCGGTCGAGGGTGGAGCTCGCATCCTCATAGGCCTCGCAGAGGCTGCCAAGAGATTCCGACTTCTCCCCGATCAGTTGAAGCCGCCCACGGACCGAGGGCAGCTTCAGCATCAAGCGGTGCAACCCTCTCCGCTCGGCATCGGAAGGCGTTCTTGCCCCGTCGTTTTCCTTGCCCATGAAGACCACCCCGGCCTCAGTCGGCTTCGTTTGAGCGATCTTAGCGAGCCAGTGGTGTGGCGGAAGTACGCAACGGTAACAGACCTGCGTTAATAGCGGCCACCACGCCCTGTTACCTTGGCATTTACGTTGCGTACCCGCCTGGAACGCAACAAGAGTGCTGCAAATCGGGCCTGTCTGACACGCGGCCGGGATCAGTTCAAACGAGCGGCATCAGCGTGAACAGTTCCTGAGCACGATTGACGCCGCGCAAGACATGCTGGCCGATCGAATGCAGGCTGTCCATTTGTGAGGGTGCAATGATTGCCGCGAAACGCGCCGACATCAGCAAGCGGCTCTGCAGCGACCGGCAGAGCGAGACAATTCGGCTGACCTCGTTGACGGCAGGCCCGATGACCGTGAAGTCGAGGCGATCTTCACTGCCGATGTTGCCGTAAAAGACCTCGCCGAGATGGAGCCCGAGATAGACGTCGGTCACCGGCCTCCCCTCGATACGGCGCTGCGCATTGAGGTCGAGCAGGCGTTTGTCGAGCAGCGACCGGGCATTCAGCGCCGCCGAGCAGGCCTCGCTCGGCCGCCTGCCCTTGAAAATCGCCAACGTGCCGTCGCCCATCAGCTTGAGCACTTCGCCGCCCGCTTCCTGCACCGACGAGATCACCGCATCCGCATAGTCGTTGAGCATCGGAATAATCTCTTCCGGATCGACTGTGTCCGAGATGTGGGTGAAGTTGGCAAGGTCGGAAAACCACAGGGCGGCCGAGATGCGGTCGCTTTGCCCGCGCGTGATCTTGCCGTGCAGTACCTGGTTGGCCGCATCCTGCCCCAGATAGACCTTCGCAATCGTGCCGGCAACGCCGCTGATCGTCACGCATTTGACGGCCAGCGCCAGGCAGGGAAGCAGATCGCGCAATACCGCGACGTCACGATCGGAAAACCCTTCCTTCGCTCGTGTGGCGAAGTGCGAGAAGAAGCAGTCGATGTCTCCGATCGTCCCATCATCGCCGAAGCGATGCGCCATGGCGATGAAGTCTGTGAAACCAGCAGCCTTCAGATCGTCCAGCAGGTAGAAATCGGTCGGGTCACCATTGCTCAGGCTTCTGCGGACCTCTCCGGACCCCGTCGTCTCCAAATGATAAAATGCCGAGCGAAGCCAGTTGTCAGCGATCGCTCCCGCACTGGAAAAGCCGTATTCCGACACCCGCTCGATCGGCTCTCGGCTGTCCCAGCGGAAAGCCCGGCGTTCATAGACCGGATGCAGCGTGTCCATGACGGCGACGGAACGCTCGATCGGAAGTCCGTTCGCACGACACCGTTCGCAGAAGCCGGCAAGCAGGTCCGCTTCGGCCACGCCCTTGAGCCCGCTCTGCATCAGCCAGGTGGTGATTTCTATGACGTGGCGGTCGTCCACGGCTGTCTCCTAGAACCGGGCGTCATTTGGCTTTTCTCAAGCCGAATGGCTTCGTGCCCGGTCATCGCGGGACGCCCAGAGGTGAACTTACTGTTTTGCAAAGGCGGCTCTTGAAGCCGCCTCGGGTCAATTGACGATGGTGACGCTTGCCGTGCGACCGGCGACAAGCGCCGTGTCGCCGGGCAGTGAATCGAGCGCCACGCGTACGGGCACGCGCTGAGCCAGCCGCACCCAAGTGAAAGTCGGAGTGACGTTGGCGAGCTGGGCGCTGGTATCGCTGCGCTCGCGATCCTCGATGCCGCCGGCGACGCCATCGACATGCCCCTTGAGAGGTGTCTTGCTGCCCATCAGATAGACGAGCGCAGAATCACCGACCTTGATGCGGTCCAGCTTGTTTTCTTCGAAATAGCCGGCGACGTAGTAGGAATCGCTATCGATCAGGGCGGTAACGGCGGTGCCCGCAGTAACATAATTGCCCGGCTGCATGGAGAAGTTGGTGAGCACGCCGTTGACCGGCGCCCGCACCACGGAACGGTCGAGATTGAGCTGAGCAGTGTCACGGCTGATCACGGCCTGGTTGTAGGCGGCCTCGTCCTGCTGGACTGTCGTCTCGGCCTGCTGGATCTTCTGCCGTGTCACCGAGCTCTCGCCAAGTTTGCGATAGAGCTCGAGGTCGCTTCTCGCCAGGTCGAGAGCCGCCTTGCTGCTTTCCATCTGCGCTTCGGCCTGGCGCAAGGCGAGCGTAAAACGCGCCTGATCGATACGGAAGATCACGTCGCCCTTGCGAACAGTCTGATTGTCCTTTGCATCGACTTCACTGACGATCCCGGAAACGTCGGCGGCTAGGCGTACGACGTCGGCGCGAACTTTGCCGTCACGGGTCCAAGGCTCGTCCATGTAGTAGTCCCACAAATGCCAGCCGAGCACTCCCGCCAAAGCGACCATGACGCCGGTAACCAGGAAGCGACCGGAATGTGCGAGAAGCGATTTCATAATGACACCTTATTCAAAGATAGCGCGATGACGCCGAGCAGGCAGAAATACATGGCCGTGTCGAAGAGCGGCCGATGCCAGACCAAACGATAGAAGCCGACATACGCCAGTGCTCTCCGCAGGATGGCGTTGAGGAGGTAAGCGGCGAATGCGATCGCGCCGAGCGTTGGGAGAAAGACCCCGTAGATATCGATATCCGGCCTCATGCCGCATGTTCCTTTGCAGTTCCGGCTCTCGCGCCCGTGACAGCCTGAGCGAGGGAGGCTGCATCCGGGTAGAGAGTGTATCTGAGCGCTGTCATCGAGCGGCGCGCGCCCTCGACCGCCGAAGACTTGCCGGCCTCGATCAATGCTGCGAGCGACTGGTCCAGCGTCATCAGCAGGTTTCTGTCGGGTTGAGCATCCCGGCTCTTCTGCTTCTGCTGATAATAAGCCGCAACGCCCGACAGCACGTTCTCGATCGGCTCACGCTTGTCGCGCGAGACAAGCTGCTTGTGGCGTTGGAGCTCCAGCGTATTGAGGCCGTTCCGCAGATCCCGCAGGATATCGGTCTGAGCGATAGCGGACTCGGCCGGGATCATCGCCAGGCGCGGGGCAACCAGGCCGAACCGGTCGACCATCCGGTAAAGCAACTTCGTGAAGTCGACGTCCTCAGGGCGACGCGCCGCAGCGACGATATCGGTCCAGCCCGAGCGCAGCAGCCGGTAGGCGGTCCATTCTGCACCGACAGAACGAACAAGAACGGTCGTTCCGCAGGCGATCACCATGCCGATGATCATGGCCGCGTTCGAATTGAGGAAGGAGGCGAGATCCAGGCTCAAGCGATCCTGCAGCGTCAGCATGTTCGGCAGGTTCACGCAGAAACCCATGCCGTAGAGAGCGAGCGATGGCTTGGTCATCAACAGCCCCGCCGGCACCAGGACCAATCCAAGTGCTGCGGCAAGCTCGACATAGTTATGGATCAACGGCATCAGGCCGAACTCGAAAACAAACGCTGCGATCGCGGTGACGATCGCCACATTGACGAACTTGATCATCATCGGCGCGGGATCGTCCATCGATGAAAAGATGCAGCAGAGCACGCCTGCCATCATCGCGGCGGCGCTGCCTTGCGGCCAGCCGGTATAGATCCAGAGGGCTGTGGCAATGAACGTCGCCAGCATCACGGATAGGCCGGAATGAACGGCCATGCCGTAGTCCTTATGGATCGGCGCGCGATCGAACGATGTGCCGAAGCGGCGCCACCGTAGATCGTGGTGCGATCCGGATTCGATATCCTCGCGCAGACTGAGACAATCGCCCCAGATCTGCACCAGATCGCGGATGCGTGCGGTGAAGTTGTGAGCAAGTAGCCCATTCCACTCCTGTTGCTCGCGTCCCTCCTCCTCAGCCTTCGCCATCAGGACAAGGAGCTGCTGGCGCTTATCCTCGGCAAGAGGCGCACCGCCTTCGAGCAACGCGCTGACCTCGGTTACAAGTGCAGTGATGGCGGGTGTGAATTTGCCCGCCGTCGCCTTGTCGAGCGCGTGCAGCACGTCAGCCAACCCGGAAACGACAGGCAGCATCGCAACCATGCGCTGCTGCAGCATTCGGGTGCGGCCGACCATATCGCGCAGTGCCGAAGTGTCGTAGGCCACGTGAGTGGTGAAGCTGTGGAGGTCGACCGCGTCGGCAGCCAGCCGCCGGGCTGCCGCCAGAAGCGAGGGTTCGCGTCCCCTGCCCGCCAGCGTACCGATGGCAAGCTCGGCGCCGTCACGCAGCCAGGCATTGATACGCGCGGCCAAAACCGGCCCGGCATGTCGGGGAAAGAAGATACGATTGACAACCGCCGCGCAGATGATGCCGAGCGCGATTTCCTCGACGCGGGCAGTTGCATAGGTAAAGGCCGTGTCCGGATTTGCGACAATCGGGAAACCGGTGAGAGCGGTCGTGTAGCCCGCCAGCATGAAGCTGTAGCTCCGTGGCGTCCGGTCGAGCAGACTGACGCCGAGGCAAAAGGCCATCCACAGCGCAATCGCAAGCGTCAGCATTTCAGGCGAATTGACGAGGTTGGGGATCAGGATAACCGTGACCGTACCGCCGAGTGCGGTGCCAATCAGCCGGTAGAGCGCCTTCGACGTGCTCGCCCCCGACAGCGGATGGGCCACGATGTAAACCGTGCCGACCGCCCAGTATGGGTTTGGCAGGTCGAAGCAAAGCGCAAGACCAAGCGCCAGCATTGCGGCGGCGAAGGTCTTGATGGAAAAAACGACGTCCCCCAAGCTGGGATCGGTCGCATTCTTGCTACTCGTCATTTTCCCGTATTCCGGATAGGGCCGCGGTTTTCGCCGCGATTGCGCGCAGGACGTCCAGGGCGGCCCCGACCTGTTCAGGATCGAGGTCGCCAAGGATCTGTGCTCGCAGCTCCGCCGCACAGCTTTCGGCGCGCTCGGCGACCGCTGTGCCTCCTCCGGTGAGTTGCACCAGCTTGATGCGACGGTCCGCCTCATCGGGGACCCGGCGGATCAAGCCGTCATTTTCCAAACTATCAAGAACCCGCACGAGCGTCGGCCCTTCCACACCGACCCGTTCGGCCAGAACACCCTGTGGGATCCGGTCGCCATGCCGAAGCAGCGCAATCAACGGCGCCGCGCTGGCATCGGATAGATTGTGCTCGGTCAGAATGGCGTTCAAAGCGCGACGCCACCCGCGCCCGCAGATCATAAGCAATGGCGCGAACTCGGCCCAGGTTTGTGTCTGATTCGTTGTCATGGAATTAGATAACATCCTATCGATTAGAATTCAATGATATTATTGGGTGCATATTGATTGTGGTTAGCGGATCGTTTTTTTAGCCAGCAATTGCGGGACTTTCTGTTCGTCACTCCCGGCGACCAATCATAATTTGCCGCGACGCTGACATTGCATGCCCGGAAGCTACGCAGGGCAGCTCACGGAAATGTCATTTGCGAGCCAGGCTCGCTCGCTGAGGGGCAAACTTCATTCGGCATTCTTAGCGAAAACGGCACATACTGGCAGCGCGGAAGTGCCATATTAGCGCATGCAAAGCCGTCGTTTTTCTTTTTGACGCAACCGCACTGCACTTAACCTTACCGGCTAACCACTTCATTAGTATCTCATTGAAAACGCAGGGGATTGTGGCACATTGCAGCCATGACAAACATCCGCTCTCCGAAATATAGCGCCGACGAAATGGGACGCTCGCGGGAATGCGAGGCTGTCTGCAATATGGCGATCACCGAAGTTGTCCGTCTCGCGGTCGCGGCGGGATGGCGGGAAGAGGAAATTGCTCTTCATCTCGCAGACGCAGCAGAAGACTACGTGATGTATCTGGCCACAAGCGCGCAGCGCCGATTGATGGCAGCCAACAACAATTGAACGAAGCTTGGCACCGCAGCAAAGCCTGCGCAATTCTACGGCTCAATTGATCGGCGATGCAGGCGAAAGGTTAGTTCTGCGGCTTGTTTCTGAAGGTTTCCGCTTCCGCGTAGAACTTTTTTTCCCATGCCTTGTGATTGTCCAACCCCTCACGAATGAAGGGCGTGAAAACGGCAAGGTTCATCAGCGTCCAGTTCACAAAGCGCGCCGGGAACTTCAACGGCTTCACGAAATCGATAAAGAGCACCACGCGCGTCTCGTCGGTATGGTTCCACGCCTCATGCTCGTAGGCATCGTCGAAGATCAGCGCTTTTCCTTCCTGCCAGTGGCAGATCTGATCCTTGACCCGGATGGCAAGCTTGTCGGCAGGTTCCGGTACGATCATCCCGAGATGCAGGCGAAGCACCCCATTGTAAGGTCCGCGATGAGCCGGCAGATGCTTTCCGGGCTCGAAGATCGAGAACATGGCGGTTTTCAATCCCGGGATCTTCTGCACCGCCTCCCAGGTTTGCGGGCATGCCCTGATATTCTGTTCCGACTTCACGCCGAACCCAACGAGGAAGAAGGTCTTCCAGCCACTATCGCTGGAGATTGTCTTCACGTCAGTCGAGATGTCTTGGAATGACGGCAGTTCACTTTGTCGCACGAGCACGCGGTCCAGTTCGGACCGTATCTCCGGCCACGCCTTCTCAACCTCGGCGGCCCAAGGGAACGTCGCGGTATCATAGACCGGCGGGTTGCCGAGCCTCGCATATTTGAAGTTCAGCTTTTCGGCCCATGCGACGATACCCATGAAGAAGCGCGTAATTGCGCTTGGTCGACCCATCGGCGTGATGCCGGCAGTGTTAAGGGATTGGCCCCTGGACGGGGTGGGGTTGCCGGAAAGACCTGAATCGGTGGTGTGGTCGGTCATGAGTGGTCCAATGCGTGGAACAAGCGGCCCAAAGCTCAAAGAAATATGGAAAGGACCGCATGTTTCGCAAGATCGCGCAGGATGAGGTCAAATGTCGCGACGACATATAGGGGACCCGCGGCGCAGGACATTTACCCGCATCTGCCCGCCTTCGGGCAAGATCAATGCGAGATGGACTTCGAGAAGAGGTTGACCACCAGCACGCCGGTGATAATCAGCCCGAGCCCTACGATCGCCGGCGCATCGAGCCGCTGCTTGAAATAGACGAGGCCGACCCCGGATATCAGCACGATGCCGAGCGCGCTCCAGATCGCATAGGCGATCCCGACCGGGATGATCTTCAAGGTCATAGACAGGCAATAGAATGCTGTCGCGTAGCAGACGACCACCACGAGCGTCGGTCCTACGCGGGTGAACTGCTGCGACAACTGCAGCGCCGTCGTGCCGATGACCTCGAGCGCGATCGCCGCAAAGAGCAGCGCATAGACGGCAGCTGGAGCCATGGTGGACCTCTACTTGTTGGTCAATTCGACGAGACGGGCGATGAGCGCCTGGCGGTCGCCGCCGCTGTCATGACTGCCGAGCATGTCGGCAAGCCAGAGCCCATCGGCCGCAAATCGAACGATCTGCGCGTCGACGGACGAATCCGTGCCGACATATTCCTCCGTCCGCTCCTGCACCCACTCGCGCCAGCGCTGCCGAAGCCTTGGCTCGGCGAGCAGCGCCATGGTGACCTGGGCCCAATGGGCGGCCTCGTCGGGTTTATCCCTAAGACCGGCGACGGCATGCAGATAGGCCCGGCTGAAGCGGCCATGCGGGATCGGATCTTCGCGCATGCGCTCGTCGATATCGGCGTCGAAGCGATCCAGGAGACTTTCGAAAAGGGCGTCCAGCAACGCGTTCTTCGTCGGGAAATGGTGCAGTAGGCCACCCTTGCTGACGCCTGATGCGCCGGAGACGGCATCCAGTGTCAGTGCGGCCATGCCCTGCTCCATCGTGAGGCGAGCGGCCACGTCCAGCAGCTGCTGGCGCACGATAAGGGGCTGTTTGCGGCGATGATGAGCGAGTGACATTCCAACAAAAGATACCGTCCAGACGGTTTTGTCAAGTCAATTCATATTCGACTGTCTGTACGGATGGCGAATTGCCGCGTGTTGATCCAAGCGGTTGCAGTCCCGCCCCCCGCAGTGCATTAAGAGTCCGATTTCGAGGAATGGAACCGTGACGGAAAATGTCATTACGCTTTATGAGGCGATTGGCGGCGACGAGGCCGTCCGCGTCCTGTGTCGCCGCTTCTATGAGCTGATGGATACGCTGCCGGAGGCACAGCACGTTCGCGCCGTCCATCCGCCGACGCTGGAAGGCAGCGAGGAGAAATTCTACGAATACCTGACTGGATATTTCGGCGGCCCGCCGCTCTACACCGACAAGCGCGGTCACCCACGCCTCAGGAGCCGGCATTTCGTTGCCGAGATCGGTGCGGTGGAACGCGACGAGTGGCTACACTGCTTCCGTCGCGCGCTCGAGGAAACGATCAGCAATCCGAAGCTGCGCGAGATCATCCTGCCGCCCATCGAACGCCTCGCACATCACATGCAGAACAAGGAACACGGATGACCATCGTGACGCTGAACGTGCGTATTGCGCCGCTGTTTTATCTGCTTGCCGGCCTGTTCGGTTTTGCCGGCGTGGCGCTGGCTGCGGCCGCAGCGCATGCCGGCGGCGACGCGCATCTTCTCGCTTCGGCTTCTGCAATGTGCCTGGCACACGCCCCCACCCTGCTCGCTCTTGCGATCGGCGCCGAAAAGCTGAAGACGGCGTGGCTTGCCGGCATACTTATAGGGGTCGGCACGCTTCTGTTTGCCGGCGATCTCGTTGCTTTGCGCTTCGCCGGCTCCGGCCTGTTTCCGCTGGCGGCCCCCACGGGCGGATTTGCCATGATGTTCGGCTGGCTGGCGATCGCAGTCGGCGCTTTCATTCGCCGGGGCTGATCGATCAGCTGACGGGGATGCGTCCAAACCGCAGCAGATTGCCATGCGGGTCATGGATATAGAACTCTTCCATGCCCCACGGCCGTCGCTCAAGTGGGGTCAGACGCGCCACCCGCTTCTCCTGATACTCCACATGGAGCGCGCCAATCCGACCGCCACGCAGATAGACGGATGTCGCCTCGCATAGCGCCCGGTCGCGCGCCAGCCAGAAATGCAACTCCATCTCGTTCCGGCGGAGGATCAGATAGTCCGGAGATTGGTGGATGATCCGGTCGAAGCCGAGCTGGTCGCGATAAAAGGCCAGCGTTTCATCGAGATCAAGCGATGGCAAGACCGGCAGGACTTCGACACGATCCGGATCCTGTTCGGTCATTTCAGATGCCAGCAACCACGGTGAAGCCTTCAAAAACCGGAGGCCCCTTGTACATTGCCTTGCGCTCACCAGCGTTACGGTGCGCGGCGCGGAAGTTTTCAGACTTCGTCCAGTTCAGGAAGTCGTCCTCGCTTTGCCAGAGCGTGTGCGAGGAGAACAGCGTGTAGTCCTCCTCCGCATTCGTCTTGCCCCGCAGCAGCCGGAATTCAACAAAGCCAGGAACCTGCGAGAGGCTGGAATCGCGGTCGCGCCATACATTCTCGAAGTCTGCCTCGGATCCAATCGCAACCTTGAAGCGGTTCATCGCAATATACATGGGTGATCCCTACGCTTTGCTTTTCGCAGCGACGCGCGAAGGCACGAAGGCTACGACATTATTGCCGTTTGCGGCCTCCAGACCAAGCGGCTTTTCAGGCTGTTGGCCAGGCAACCGTGCCTCCCAGAGGGGAAATTCCGATACGTTGGGATAGTCCCTACGCCGCTCGGCATTCCGGAGCAGCAGTTCGTAAAGCTCCGGCACAAGGCCGTCGCCTCTTTGAGCGGCGAGCTTGTGCAGGCCGATCATCATGACCCCGTCGGGGCGTTTTTCATTCATCGGGAATTGTCTCGTTCGTTCATTGTCTGCAGCGCACGTTCCAGACTGGACTTGCTGCCGTTCCGAAGCGGGATGAAGGCCTTGCCGAACTTCTTGCAGCCGGTCTTCACGCGCAGGCAGGCATCGTGGCTGATACAGTCGATCGGGCAAAAGACGCAGTCGACCGAGGGAAGCACGGTGTCGATACGGGAGACCGCCTCGCGCAAACCGCCGTCGTGATGGATCAGCTCTGCCCCGAAATCGCTTGCGATCTGGCGAAGATGCGCCACCTGGCAGTCCCGCCCGCCGACATACAGGAAACTGCGTCCATCAAGTTTGGACCGCCCGGACGTTTCCTGAACCGTCTGAACATCAGCGTTAACGCGGATCTCGCGGTTGGAACCCTTCTTCGTCTTTCGAGCCATTGCCCACCCGTTCGCTCGTTGATCGTCACACGATTCCTGCGTGTGCCGGGGGACCTTATTAAACTTGATTTTTAGAGTAAAGTATAAAGTCGATTATAGAAGTCATATTTTATCAACGACCCGTCACCTGAACGTCCTGGCTGAACGACCAGACCGGCCTGCCCCACTCGGCAGGGAGCGGAGGGAACGGAGCGGCGCGGCGGATGCCCTCGATAACAGCTTGATCCAGCTCCGGAATACCGGAACTGCGCGCGATCGAAAGACCGCTCAGATCGCCGCCGGCGCCGATTGTCAGGCGAACGCGAACGCTCATGGATGCGCTCATGCGCTTGTACTCCGACGGCACCCTGACCGAGCGACGAATCCGGGATTGTACCTTGCCGGGATAATTGGCGACGGCCGCGCTCCCCGCACCGCCACTGCTGCCAGCCCCACGCGAATTCTGGTTCGATGTTGCCGTCTCGGTCCCGTCGGCGGCCCCTCTCCTGGAATCCTGCTTGTTTTCACCGCCGGATCCCGCGGATGGTTGAGCCTTCTTCGGCGGCTCCTTCTTCTCGATCGGCTTCTTGACGAGCTTTTCCGCCTTCGGCTTGGGCTCCGGTGTTGGTTTATCCGGCTCGGGAGCGACCGCCGCCGTTTCCACCGGCTGAACCGGTTTGATCTCTTCCGGCGCCGCTTGAGCAACCGGAGGCGTTTCCGCTGGCACCTCGGGCGGCACTTCGGTCGCCATCGGCTGCACGACGGATGTCTCGGCCGGTGAGAGCGACGTCAAAACCTCAGGTTCCGGGGCAACGATGTTCTCCGGGGAAACGCGCGTGACCTCTTGTGTGGGCGCAACGGTTACCGGCTCCGTGGTCGCTGTTTCCGTCGGCGTCGTCGCCGTTGGCTGGACCGTCTGCGTCTGTACGGCCTCGGCCACGATCTGTTCGGGCTGCGGTTCCTCAGCCTTCTCGCCCGCCGCCTGATCCGCTTCCGAATCACCAAGGATAATGACGCTCACCACCTCGCCGGCCTCTTCGACCGGATCGTGCGGTGTGACCACAAATCCCACCACCAGGATCGCGATGACGGCCGCATGGCAGGCAAAAGAACTGAGGCAAGCCATCACCACATTGCGCTGACGTGGTTTTGCGCTCTCTTCCCTTTCGGCGCTCGCCTCCAGCGACGGCGCGGTTGCGACGGTGCTGCTCGCACTCTGCGGAGCCTGCGGGAAGGATTCGATCAACGCCAGGCGCGCGTAGTGTATGGAAGCTTCGGCGGCTGGCTGGCGTGGCACATTGCGAAGATCGGACAATTCATGCCCGGGATGCATGCCGGGTTTGTTGTCGTTCATTCCGCCGTCAGCGACCGGTTCCTCGACGAGAATGACTCTCGATTTGGATTTTGCTGAAACTGCCATTGTGCCTGCCTCGGCCAGTTGAAACAGAAAACCGCCGGCGGTGATGCCGGCGAACCACTCAACCCTCGAAGGGAACGGAAACCTGGGAACGAGTGACAAGGCCCTTCATGCACTCTCCCGAGGCCGGCCCGTCGCAGACTGGCGCATCGTTGATCAGCAAGCGCGTCACGCTCTCGCACTTGACGTTCGGCATGTCGAACTGGCGCACACGCTTCTTGCCTTGCGGCAGATCGCGGAAGTCCAGCACGGTAACCCGGTCGACCGCGTTCCTGTCGTTGAAGAAAGCAAGCTCGAAGGAGATTTTGCTGATCGGCGCGGCAAGATTGTTGAGCGCAACGAAGGTCATCATGCAGCCCTTCTGTGATGGCGCCAGGCCGTTCAACTCGACTTCAAGGCCCTTGGCCGGCGATGCTGCAGCAGCATCCTGAGCAAAAACCTGCGATGCGCTCGCAACCACGATCAGACCGCTCGTCAAAAGCGCCGCAACCTTGCTCACTGCCATTCCTTCCATCAATAAACTCTAAAACTTGACTTCTAAACTCCGCTATTGCGTCATTAAAAAATGATGACTATGAAAGTCAAGATAAATATGGATTTTCCGGGCGCTTGGACGCCGCGGATCGAGCGGAAATAACCGACCAAGATGATGGTTGAGAAGCCAGATAGCTTTAGTCACGCGTCGCCGCAGCGCGAACCAACGGCAGAAATGCGCGTTCTGGAAAGTGCGGACATTTTTCGCGGAGCGACCGAGATCATGATCCGTCACGACGGCGTGGTCTACCGCATGAAAATCACCCGTCAGGGCAAACTCATTCTCAATAAGTAGGGCTAGGACATGACTGGAACCACAAAATCGGCTCCCGCCGACATACGCGCATTTCGCGCGGAGAATCCGAAGATGCGCGAGCGCGATATCGCCGCACAGCTTCAGATTTCGGAAGCTGCTCTCGTTGCGGCCGAAGTGGGCATCACGGCAACCCGCATCGACGGCAGCGCCTTGAAGCTCCTGGAGCGGGTCGCTGAACTCGGCGAAGTCATGGCCCTTTCCCGTAACGAAAGCGCCGTTCACGAAAAGATCGGCGTTTACGAGAACATCACCGCCGGGCCGCACGCCTCGATCGTGCTCGGGGAAAACATCGACCTGCGCATTTTTCCAAACCGCTGGGCGCATGCTTTTGCCGTCTCCAAGAAGGACGGCGACCAGGAGCGACTCAGCCTGCAGTATTTCGACAAGGCCGGCAACGCGGTTCACAAGATCCATCTTCGCCCGGACTCGAATGTCGAAGCCTATCGCGCCATCGTCCGGGATCTGACGCTCGACGATCAGTCGCAAGAATTCAACGCTGATCCGACGCCCTCATCGATGGATGAGAGCGGCGAGGTCACCCGCGATGAACTGCGGGAGCACTGGAGCAAGCTCACCGACACGCACGAGTTCTTCGGCATGCTGCGCAAGCTGAAGATCGGCCGCCGGGCCGCCGTTCGCACCGTCGGCGACGACTACGCGTGGCAACTCGACAACACGGCAACGGCGGAGATGATGCACGCTTCGGTCAAAGCCGGTCTGCCGGTCATGTGCTTCGTGGCAAACAACGGCATCGTGCAGATCCATTCCGGCCCGCTCTTCAACGTGCAGCCGATGGGTCCGTGGATCAATATCTTCGACCCGACCTTCCACCTGCATCTTCGGCAGGATCACATCGCGGAGACCTGGGCGGTACGCAAGCCGACAAAGGACGGCCATGTGACCTCGCTCGAGGCCTACAATGCCGAGGGCGAAATGATCATCCAGTTCTTCGGCAAGCGCAAGGAAGGCACCGATGAGCGCGACGATTGGCGCTCGATCATGGAAAACCTGCCGCGCGCAGGAACCAGCGTCGCGGCATGAGCAAGGGGATGACCATGCGTAAGGCACCGCGCAGCAAGCGGCTTCGGGCGATGGCGTTTTCAGCGGCGACTATTGTGCTGTCGCTGGCTCCGGTCTCGAATGCCCCGGCCGCTGAAAAACTGAATACGACGCGCCTTGTGTCCGTTGGCGGCGATGTCACCGAGATCATCTACGCGCTCGGTGAGCAGGATTGCCTGATCGCGCGCGACACGACGAGCATGTACCCTGAAGCGGCAACGAAGCTGCCCGACGTCGGCTATATGCGCGCCCTGTCGCCGGAGGGCATCCTCGCGATGAACCCGACGGCGATCATCGCCATCGAGGGCTCCGGGCCACCGGAAGCGCTGAACGTGCTCAAGAGCGCGAGCGTGCCCTTCGAGACCGTGCCCAACGCCTATACCCGCGAAGGCATCCTCGCCAAGATCGACCGTGTCGGCGATCTCCTCGGCCAACCCGACAAGGCAAAGGCGCTGAAGGACAAGGTGGGTGCGGATCTGGACGCGGCAATCGCCGACGCCGCCAAGCGCCCCGAAGGCGAGCGCAAGCGCATCCTCTTCGTTCTGAGTATGCAAGGCGGAAAGATCATGGCCTCCGGAGCCGGCACGGCAGCCGATGGCATCATCAAGCTGTCCGGTTCCGTCAATGCCGTCGGCAATTTCTCGGGCTACAAGCCGCTGACCGACGAAGCGATCGTGGAGGCAAAGCCTGACGTCATCTTGATGATGAACCGCGGCGACGGGTCAGCCACCAGCGATGAAGATTTCCTGAAGCAGGCCGCGCTGGCCCTGACACCCGCGGCGCAGAACAAGGCAATCATCCGTATGGACGGCCTTCACCTGCTCGGGTTCGGCCCGCGCACCGCGAGCGCCGTCCGTGAGTTGAACGCAGCGATCTACGGAAGCTGATAATGGCCTTGCAGGATGCCATGGGACAGAAGCGCTCCATGTTTTCGCTGACCGGTCTGCAGGAGCTTAACAGGGCGGGTGATCGCAGTCGCCTCGCCCTGCTGGCAATCGTTCTGCTTGCCGTCGGATCCGTCCTGTCCCTGTTGTTCTCAGTGACGACGGGTGCTTCCAACGCCTCGTTCCTCGACGTCATCGCCAACATGGCCGGCTCGCACGATGCGCTGAACGCCAGAGACCGGATCATCATCTTCGATATCCGAATGCCCCGCGCGATCCTGGGTTTCCTGGTGGGGGGTTCGCTTGCCGTCTCGGGCGCCATCATGCAGGGCTTGTTCCGCAATCCGCTTGCGGATCCCGGGCTCGTCGGCGTGTCCTCCGGGGCGAGCCTTGGTGCAGTGGTGATCATCGTGCTCGCCAGCACCTTTGCCGCGCCGCTCTACACGCTGCTCGGCATCTACGCGCTGCCGATCGCAGCCTTCTGCGGCGGGCTTGCCAGCACGTGGCTGCTCTACCGGATCGCGACCGGGAATGGCCAGACCTCAGTTGCCACGATGCTGCTTGCCGGCATCGCGCTCGGCTCGCTTGCGGGTGCGCTCACGGGCCTTTTGATCTACATGGCCAACGATCAGCAACTCCGCGACCTCACCTTCTGGGGGATGGGATCGCTTGCCGGTGCGACCTGGGCAAAGATCGCCGCCGCCGGCCCGATCATTCTTCTCTCCTTTGCGGCGATACCCTTCATGGCCCGTGGCCTGAACGCCATCACTCTCGGTGAGGCTACAGCCTTTCACATGGGCGTCCCCGTTCAGCGGCTGAAGAACATCGCCATTGTCACCGTTGCCGCGGCGACCGGTGCTTCGGTCGCAGTCAGCGGCGGCATCGGCTTTGTCGGCATCGTCGTTCCGCATGTGCTGCGCATGTCGATCGGCCCCGATCACCGCTTCCTGCTGCCAGCTTCGGCGCTTCTCGGCGGCTCGCTGCTGATTTTCGCCGATGTTCTTGCCAGGACCATCGTCGCGCCGGCCGAACTGCCGATCGGCATCATTACGGCCGCCGTCGGCGGCCCGTTCTTCCTTTGGATTCTGTTGCGGCATCGCGCACGCCTTGCCCTTTGAGTATTGAGCAATGATTGAGGTATCCGGCGTTTCCGTGCGCCTTTCCGGCAAGACCATTGTCAGTCAGGTCGGGTTCTCCGCCGAGGCAGGCCAGTTGACCGCGATTGCCGGTCCGAACGGCTCGGGCAAGACAACGACGATGAAAGCGGTCTCCGGCGAACTCCCCTACTCCGGCTCCATTCGTCTCAATGGGCAGGAAGTGAACGCGCTACAGCCGTGGCGACTGGCGACGATGCGGGGGGTACTGCCGCAGGCAAGCTCGATCTCCTTTCCGTTCACGGTGCGAGAAGTGGTGCGGATGGGCCTGACCACCGGCGTCAATCGCAATCCTGAGAATGCCGAGCAGACCGCGGCGAATGCGCTGGCCTCCGTCGACCTGGGGGGCTTCGAAGGCCGCTTCTATCAGGAGCTTTCTGGTGGCGAGCAGCAGCGCGTTCAACTCGCCCGCGTGCTCTGCCAGATCGCCGAGCCGGTCGTCGACGGCAAGCCCTGCTGGCTTCTGCTTGACGAGCCGGTATCCAGCCTCGACATCAGCCACCAGCTGACAATCATGACGCTGGCGCGCAAATTCTGCGAGGCCGGTGGCGGCGTCATCGCCGTGATGCATGATCTCAACCTGACCGCGCTTTTTGCCGACCGGATCATTCTCATGAAATCCGGCCAACTGGCTGCAAGCGGCAGCGTCCGCGATGTACTCACAAACGAGACGATGGAATCTGTCTTCGGCTGTGCCCTGCGGATCAATCAGGTTCCGACAGACGGTACGCCATTCGTGCTTGCGCACAGTGCGATCCAAACCGGATACAATCCAGCGTAGCGGAACTTTTGGAGATTGGCCGCGTTAAGCAATTGATGATGTGGGTCATTGCCGGGCGACAATCTTCATGCAAACTTCGGCAGCGGCCCTGTGTTGAATCAGGCCGCTAAGAGCGCGCCTCACCGATGGAGAAAAATCGTGGCCCCTTCGCTCCTCCACCCCATTCGCAGCCGGCGCAATGGCGGCACGCTTCACAACATCGAATCCACCATCGAAGAACAGATCGAGTCTCTTCGCGAAGAGATCGCAGCACTGACGAAGATTGCCGGAAAGCAGTCACGAAAGTCGAGCGATCGCATGCGCTATCAGGCAGCCGCCAGCTACGACGATTTGCTCTCTCGCAGCGAAGACCTGATGCATGAATTGCAGGAAAGCTATCTTCGCGGCGCGAGCGAAGTGCGCAATACCGTGCGCCGTCACCCAATCGCCACCGTCGGGGCGGCAGCAGCCTTTGGGCTCGTCCTCGCCCTTCTTGCCCGCCGTTAAGGAGGCTAAATGCTCTTCCCGCTCCTCAGCCTGTTGGTAGGCACGAGTGTTCACCGAACCGTTGCGCGGACGAAGCGCAACGGTATTTTCGTTGCCATTGCCGTCGTGCTCTTGTTGACCGCCTATACGCTCGCGGTCGTCGCCGGTGCCATCTGGCTCTCAGGCATCTACGGTCCGATCGGCGCAGCGCTGTTCCTGGCAGCCGCAGCCCTGCTGGTGGCGATCGTCGTTCTCGTCATCATGATGGTGATCAACGCCCAGGAGGCGCGCCGCGCCAAGGAACGCAAGCAGGCATTGGAATCGCTTGCAGCAGTCGGCATTGGTCTTGTCCGAGCTCAGCCCTTGTTGACGGCTGGCGTTCTTGCAGCAATCGTGGCGGCCAACCTCGTCGGTTCCAAGCGCGACGACTGACCTCTCAATTTTCGCCTAGCTCAAGGAAAAGGCCGGTGCCCTGTAGGGCAGCCGGTCTCTTTTATGGATCGAACGAGACTATTATCAGAAGGCGAAGGCCTTGGACGTGAGCGGCGAGGATGTCGCATCCGGCCCGAAATCGGCTTCACCGGAAATCTGAAGCAGTTCCTGGAGACGCTGGCGAGCGCGATTGACGCGGCTCTTGATCGTTCCCACGGCGCATCCGCAGATTTCCGCCGCTTCCTCGTAGGAAAAACCGGAAGCGCCGACTAGGATGATCGCTTCACGCTGGTCCGGCGGCAGCTGATCGAGCGCCTTCTTGAAGTCCTGGAGGTCGAGCGCCCCGTATTGGGCGGGGTGCATCGCCATGGACTCGGTGAACAGGCCATCGCTGTCCTGAATCTCGCGCCCGCTCTTGCGCATCTGGCTGTAGAGTTCGTTGCGCAAAATCGTGAAGAGCCAGGCTTTCATGTTTGTGCCCATCTCGAAATGATCCTGCTTTGCCCAGGCTTTCATGATGGTGTCCTGGACAAGATCATCCGCCCGGTCGTGCCGGCCAATCAGCGAGATGGCGAAGGCGCGGAGGCTAGGGAGCGACGCGAGGAGCTCGCGCTTGAAGCTTGGTTGCTGCTTTTCCATGGAGCCACCTTACTTCACAGCTTTTGCCGACGCGACGAGCTCAGCCTGGTCAAGCTTCTCGAGCAGATCGAGAAAGCGGTCGGGAATCGCCTCTTCCTGCACGGCAGCATAAAGCGATCGTAACTTCACGCCGATCTGGCTGTTGGGGTCAAGGATATCGCTTGCGCGCATTTCCAGCCGCTGCCGATCCTTTTCATTCTTCCGTGTCGTCATCAATCGTCACTTTACTTTTGTTATCCACGTGCTCTGCCACGTCGCCTTGATTAAGTTCGTCTCAATAAAACAGCCGCTTGTCCCGGCCGATTGGCGAACATCCCGTCGCGTGCCATGAAACAAATGCGATAAGCCCTCTGTTGGTAGCCACGATAATGCCGTTGAGAAAAAAAAGTTCCTACATGCGAGGAACATTTTTACAATCCGTCGCGTTTTAATCGCCATTGGGGCCGTTCACCGGCCTATAGTGGGAGCTTTACATGACACTTTCGACTCGAATTGCGCCGCATCTTCCTTACCTGCGTCGTTATTCCCGCGCGCTTACTGGAACGCAGACGTCGGGCGACGCGTATGTAGCCGCCATTCTCGAGGCGATCATTACCGACATATCCATTTTCCCGGATACCGCGGATGACCGCGTCGCATTGTACAAACTTTTCACCACGCTTTTTGGTTCCGTCACCGTCCAGATTCCGGAACCTGCCTCGCCCTACGTATGGGAACAGCGCGCAACGCTGAACCTTGCCAAGGTTTCGCCGCGTGCCCGCCAGGCTTTCATACTCGCCTCCGTCGAGAACTTTCGGGTGGGAGAAATTTCCGAGATCCTGGGCGTGGAAGAGGACGAAGTCGTCAGCCTGCTCGACAACGCATCACGCGAGATCTCTCGCCAGGTCGCCACTGATGTCATGATCATCGAAGACGAGCCGCTGATCGCGATGGACATCGAACAGATGGTGGAAAGCCTCGGCCACCGCGTCACCGGCATTGCCCGTACCCACGCCGAAGCGGTTGCACTTTATAACAGGACCCGGCCAGGCATGGTTCTTGCGGATATCCAGCTTGCGGATGGAAGCTCCGGCATCGATGCCGTCAACGACATTCTCAAGACCGCAAGCGTGCCGGTAATCTTCATCACCGCCTTCCCCGAAAGGCTGCTGACCGGCGAACGGCCCGAGCCGACATTCCTGGTCACGAAGCCGTTCAATCCGGACATGGTCAAGGCACTGATCAGTCAGGCACTTTTCTTCAACGAATCCACCAAGGCCGCCGCCTAAGGAAATGGCGGCGCTAGGAACAAAGGGAGCGGAAATGCGTTTCGGTCAATCTAGAACGCTTTTCCGACCTTAAGGTTTTTTTTCGTGCTTTCTTCTAGGATGAGCTTCCCGAACGGGCACCTTCCTCCCCGTGAGGATAGATCAAGAATGGGAAAGGCGACTAGGTGAACAGGAACGGACCAGTGCCCGGAGTGCCCTTCGCGCTGGAAGGCAGAGCGGTATTGCTGGAGAGCGCACTGGCCAGCGCCGGAATCTCCGTGATATACCAGGACCCTAGCCTATCGATCATCTATGCCGACAACCTCCCCCCACATTTTCAGCCACTTGCAATACCGGGCGGTACTGACGTCGATCTCTTCGGCGAAGCGCATGGGCGCGAGTTGGAGAAGCTGAAGCAGCAGGTATTCGAAACCGGAAAGCCGACGACAACCGAGATCGACATTTCGATCGACGGAGAAATGCGCACCTACGAATTGAAGATCCAGCGCGTCGGTACGGATCACACCATGGGCATCCTTTCCGTGGTCGCCGAGGTGACGGAGGCCCGGCATCGCGAAAAGGTGCTGAAGTCCCTTCTTCGCGAGCTCTCGCATCGCTCGAAGAACCTTCTGGCCATTATTCAAGGAATCGCCACACAAACAGCCCGCAACACCATATCGCTGAATAGCTTCCTGGTGAAATTCCGCGGGCGACTGCAATCCCTGTCGAATTCACAAGACCTGATCACCGATTCCAGCTGGCGCGGTGCGTTCCTGTTCGAACTCGCTGAAAAGCAGTTCGCGCCCTACTGGCCAGAGACGGCGGGACCGCTGCCGATCTCCGGGATAAACGTCCACTTGACACCCAATGCCGCCGTGCACGTCGGGCTCGCGCTGCATGAATTGATCGTCAATTCGGCCTCCTACGGAGCGATTGCCGGCAGCACGCCTGCGGTCACTCTGAGCTGTCATGAAGTGGCCGCGGCCGGGCGAAAGGCAATCGAGGTTTCATGGGCGGAGACGCTATGCGATCCGACAGAGGTTCACGAATTCAGTGAAAACAGCTTCGGCAAGACTGTGCTTGAGCGCGTCGTTCCCTCCTCGGTCAACGGCAAGGCCGAACTGACGCTGGTACCGGGACGGATCGAATATCATCTGGTTATCCCCGACGCCGAGTTCGAGATCCTCCGGCACCCCTCTCAAAAGGCAGCTACACGCTAAACGAAGAACAGCCAGTGCGAGGGCGGCGCACCGGCTGTTCTTTCACTCACCGGGAGGGGACCGTGAGTACGTCCGAACGATGGGTTGGGGGCGCGCATGTTGGGTCGATGCGGTCATCGTTCGGATATCGCAGTAACGGGCAAGTATCCGAATGGTTCCGGGAACCAGTGAGAAAAAGTCGATTTTTTTACTTTTTTATTTTCAGGCCGAAGCCACCGGTGCACGGGCCTCCGACACGCAAAAAATAATCCCATTAAAACAATGCGATAACAGCGATATCTGACGAAAATTTTACCGTTTGATAAATTTTTGAAGCTGAGTTACGCTTCCTCTTACTGGCCGTTTACCAATAATGAGGGAACTTCAATGGAACGACTGGGAACTGGGATTCGTGCTGGCCGGCTTTCGCCCGCCGAATACGATTCGAACTTCTCCGATCTTCATCCGCGCCTCGACAAACACGAGGCGCTGGTCGCAGCCGACCGCTGTTATTTCTGCTACGACGCGCCGTGCATGACGGCCTGTCCCACCTCCATCGACATCCCGCTCTTCATCCGGCAGATCGCCACCGGAAATCCGATCGGATCGGCGAAGACGATCTTCGACCAGAATATTCTGGGCGGCATGTGCGCCCGCGTCTGTCCCACCGAAGATCTGTGCGAGCAAGCCTGCGTGCGCAACACGGCAGAGGAACGCCCCGTCGAAATCGGTCGCCTGCAGCGCTATGCGACGGATACGGCCATGGAGGCGGACAAGCAATTCTACAGCCGCGCCGCCTCGTCCGGAAGGAAGATCGCCGTCGTGGGCGCCGGCCCGGCTGGCCTCGCCGCTGCCCATCGCCTCGCGGTCAAGGGCCATGATGTCGTCATCTATGACGCAAAGCCGAAGTCTGGCGGCCTCAACGAATACGGCATCGCTACCTACAAGGCCGTTGACGACTTCGCGCAAAAGGAAGTGGACTACGTCCTGGCCATCGGCGGCATTGAAGTCCGCCACAACCAGCAGCTCGGCCGTGATTTCTCGCTCGCCGATCTGCAGTCGCAATATGATGCTGTCTTCCTCGGTATCGGCCTTTCAGGCGTCAACGCGCTGCGGGTCGAAGGCGAAAACCTGCCTGGCGTCGATGATGCCGTGGACTTCATCGCCGGCCTTCGGCAAGCTTCTGACAAGGGCGACGTTGCGATCGGCCGCCGCGTCGTCGTTCTCGGCGGCGGCATGACCGCAATCGATGCGGCCGTGCAAGCCAAGCTGCTCGGCGCCGAGGAAGTGACGATCTGCTATCGCCGCGGCAAGGAACATATGAACGCCTCGGAATTCGAGCAGGATCTCGCGACCTCCAAGGGCGTCATCATTCGTCACTGGCTGGCGCCGAAATCCATTCTCGCGCAGGACGGCAAGGTCGCCGCGATCGAAGTGGAGTACACCAAGCTGGTCGACGGTCGCTTGTCGACGACGGGCGAGACTGGCGTCATCGCCGCTGATCAGATCTTCAAGGCGATCGGTCAGACTCTCGACACCTCCAGCCTCGGCGCGCTGCGCTTGGAATCCGGCCGCATCGCGGTCGATACTGAAGGCAAGACCTCGCTCGACGGCGTCTGGGCCGGCGGCGACTGCGTCTTCGGCGGTGACGACCTGACCGTCTCGGCGGTCGCGCAGGGCCGCGATGCTGCTGAATCCATCAACCGTATGCTTGCTGCCGGCGCGCAGCCGGCCGTTGCCGTCGCGTGAAGGGGAGAATAAACAATGGCTGATCTCCGCAATAATTTCGTCGGCGTCAAGTCGCCCAACCCGTTCTGGCTGGCCTCCGCACCGCCGACCGACAAGGCCTACAACGTCGAACGTGCCTTCAAGGCCGGATGGGGCGGCGTCGTCTGGAAGACGCTCGGCGAGGAAGGCCCGCCGGTTGTCAACGTCAACGGCCCGCGCTACGGCGCGATCTGGGGCGCCGACCGCCGCCTGCTCGGCTTGAACAACATCGAGCTCATCACCGACCGCGACCTCTACACCAACCTGCGCGAAATGAAGCAGGTGAAGATGAACTGGCCGGACCGGGCCTTGATCGCTTCGATCATGGTTCCCTGCGAGGAGAATGCCTGGAAGGCAATCCTGCCGCTCGTCGAGGAGACCGGTGCCGACGGAATCGAACTCAACTTCGGCTGTCCGCACGGCATGTCGGAACGCGGCATGGGCTCCGCGGTCGGACAGGTGCCTGAATATATCGAAATGGTCGTGCGCTGGTGCAAGCAGTACACGCACATGCCCGTCATCACCAAGCTGACCCCCAATATCACCGATATCAGAAAGCCGGCGCGGGCCGCCAAGGCCGGCGGCACCGATGCCGTGTCGCTGATCAACACTATCAATTCGATCACCTCGGTCAATCTCGACACCTTCTCGCCGGAACCGTCGATCGACGGGCGCGGCAGCCACGGCGGCTATTGCGGCCCGGCGGTGAAGCCGATCGCACTCAACATGGTGGCCGAGATCGCTCGCGATCCGGAAACCTACGGCCTGCCGATATCAGGTATCGGCGGCATCACCACCTGGCGCGACGCGGCCGAATTCCTGGCGCTCGGCGCCGGCAACGTGCAGGTCTGCACGGCGGCGATGACCTACGGCTTCAAGATCGTCCAGGAGATGATCACGGGGCTTTCCGACTGGATGGATGCAAAGGGCCACCGCAATCTCGACGACATCACCGGCCGCGCCGTGCCGAATGTTTCCGACTGGCAGTACCTCAACCTCAACTACATCGCCAAGGCGAAGATCGACCAGGATGCCTGCATCAAGTGCGGTCGCTGTCACATCGCCTGCGAAGATACCTCGCACCAGGCGATCACCCAGTTCGTCAACGGCGTCAGGCACTTCGAGGTGATGGAAGAGGAATGCGTCGGCTGCAATCTCTGCGTCAACGTCTGCCCTGTCGAGAACTGCATCACCATGGAGCAGCTCCCCGTCGGCGACCTCGACAAGCGCACCGGAAAGATCGTCGATCCGAACTATGCAAACTGGACGACGCACCCGAACAACCCGATGGCTCGCCAGGCAGCGGAGTAAGATCAAGGGTGCCGCAAACTCCGTGCGGCACCCCCTCCCTCATTCCTGTGCTCGTCACAGGAATCCAGCCACGGCGCGTCGGCGCCGTGAATGACTCTTGCTCAATGCGGGCATTTTCGCCATTCTTCAACCATGAAGGGTTACGTTTATATACTCGCATCCCGGCGAAACGGCACGCTTTATACCGGCGTGACCCGCGATCTCTCACCCGGCTTTTCGAGCATCAGAGCGAGCTGACAGGGTTTCACGTCTCGATATGGCGTGACGATGCTGGTGTGGTTCGAGGAGCATGATCTGCTGACGACGGCGATCGCTGGATTCCTGTGACAAGCACAGGAATGAGGGTGGCGGGTGGGGCACCCGACCTGCCTCCTTACCCCGCAAAAGTCTTCCGGTATGCCCCGGGGCTCGTGCCCAACCGTTTGCGAAAATGGTGCCGCATCGTCGCCAGCGTTCCAAAGCCGCTGGCGACAGCAATATCGTCGAGAGACCCGCTGATCTCCTTTTCCAGCAATTCGCGTGCATGGCGAAGCCTCTCCCTGAGCAGCCATTCGCCGACGCTGAGCCCGGTCGTGCTTTCGAACCGGCGCTGAAAGGTCCGCTGGCTCATCCCGGCTTTCGCGGCAAGCAGGCTGATCGGCTGCTCCTCGTCCAACCGCTGCCGCATCCAGTCCATGAGCGGGCTTAGCCGGATGCCTTCGCGCTCCAGCGGCACCGGCGCCTGGATGAACTGCGCCTGCCCGCCCTCGCGATGCGGCGGCAAAACCAGGCGACGCGCAACACTGTTGGCGGCCTCGGCGCCGAAATCACCACGCACGACATGCAGGCAGAGATCGATACCGGCAGCACTCCCGGCTGCGGTCAGGATGCTGCCCTCGTCCATGTAAAGCACATCGGCATCGAAGTTGATGTCGGGATAGCGCTTCGAAATCGAGGCGACATATCGCCAATGCGTGGTGGCACGGCGATGGCGAAGAAGCCCTGTCGCGGCAAGCACCGCGACACCCGAGCAGAGAGACATGATCCGCGCACCGCGCTGGTGGGCCGCGCGCAGCGCATCGATCAGGGCACCCGAAACCTCCGCATCGATCGAGCGCCAGCCGGGCACGACGATCAGATCCGCCTTCTCCAGCACGTCCAGTCCATGATCGACGGAAACGGTCAAGCCGCCAGCGGCGCGAAGCGGCCCAGGCTCGACCCCGCAGACCGAATAGCGATACCAGCCCTCGCCCATTTCCGGACGCGGCAGGCCGAAGACCTCGTAAGCGATGCCGAATTCGAAGGTGCAGAGCCCGTCATAGGCGAGCACGACAACTTGTGGTCCTTTCAGCGCATTTGGCATGATCTTTACGCTAACTGTCATTATGGCCAATTTCGCAAAGCCATAACATCGGCGATGCTTGGCGGCAACTCGAACCGAAAGGAAACGTCATGCCGAGCTTCGTCGCCGAAGTCCCCGCCGCCTCTCCCGAAGCCACTGCCGCCTACTATGCCCGCAAGCTCGCCTTCGAGACCGATTGCTGGGACGTCCACGCATCGCTCACCGCCGGCCGCGGCGACTTCGTGTTGTTGGACGTACGCTCTCCGGCCCATTACGCCGCCGCCCACATTCCGGGCGCGATCAACCTCCCGCACGGCAAAATGACGGCCCATCGCATGTCGGAATGGCCGGCAGATACGCTCTTCGTCGTCTACTGTGCCGGCCCGCATTGCAACGGCACCGACAAGGCAGCCTTGCGCCTTGCCCGGCTAGGGCTGCAAGTGAAGGTGATGATCGGCGGAATGACAGGCTGGGCAGACGAAGGGTTTTCCTTCGAGAGCAGCCCGGCGACAGCCGCGGCCTGACGAAACGTTCGCTGCATGGCCCGCACGGGAGATTGAATTTTCTAGCGCCGGTGCGATAGTCGGGGGGCGCAAAGAGGTAGCCTCCCGCATGACACGTCATATCGTTGCGATCGGTCAGTTGCCTCCGCCGCTCAACGGCTTCTCGTTCGCGACCAAGAGCATGATCGCGCTTCTTTCGGAAGCAACCAGCGTCACCGTGTGCAATATCGCTCCAGCGGCCGGCAGTCCCTCGCTGCTGAGGCATCCGATCAAGTTCAGCCGTGTCCTCCGTGCCTGCCTCCAGCTGTTTCGCAACCGCAAGCATGGCGATAGGATCTGCTACCTCGCCTGCGAAGGAGGGCTGGGTTTAGTCTACACCTTGCTGCTTGTTCTGGTCGCGAGGCTGGTCGCCTACCCCGTCTACCTGCACCATCACAGTTTCAGCTACATCGACAGGCCAAGTTTGCTGATGCAGGCCATACTGGCGCTCGGCGGCCGACACCTGCAACACATCTTCCTATGCGACATCATGCTCGACCGCTTCACCGAGACTTACAGCCGACGCATCCGCAGCAGCCTGATCTCCAATGCGGCCTACGTGACCCCACAAGACGAAGGGGACGAGCCGAAGGACCGCACGCATCTGGTGATCGGCATGCTTAGCAATCTCACCACCGAGAAAGGTCTGGACACGTTTCTTCATCTCGCAAGGCAAGCGCGAAGCGAAGGCGTACCGATTAGAGCGATCCTCGCGGGGCCGGCTGGCGCTAGCGAGCGCGGCGCAATCGATGCCGCCGTCGTGGAACTTGGCGATACGCTGGATTATCGCGGCGCTCTCTATGACGACGCGAAGGCTGCCTTCTATCGCGAACTTGACGTCTTCGTTTTTCCCACAGCCTATGACAACGAGGCGCAGCCCCTTGTGATCTTCGAAGCAAAGGCCGCCGGAAACGCGGTCATCTCCAGCGACCGCGGCTGCATCAGGAAGCAGCTCGACGAAAACGACCTGCTGATCCACTCGGGCGGCGAGTTTGTACCGACCGCACTGGCGTGGTTGGCGGCGATGTCGCCAGAGTCCACCCTTGAAGGAAGGCGGAAGGCGATTCGGCAAGCCTATAGAGCCCGCCATGCCAAGGCCCGTGCCGCTATCGGCAGGCTCTTGGATTTCGACGAATGATGGCGTGACGTCAGGAGGCGCCTGGCACCGGCTTAACCTTCAGTCCATCGATGAACAGCTGCTCAAGAAAGCGCGCCGCATCCTCGAAGCGGCCGGCACCTGCATGCTCCTGCCCCAGCACCGCCCGCACCTGAACATCGAAGTCGGCATAGTGCTGCGTTGTCGACCAGATCGAGAAGATCAGGTGGTACGGATCACACCCGGCGATCTTCCCGGCTTTCGCCCACGCGCGGATGACCTCGGCCTTTTCGTCGACGAGTTCCTTCAGCGGTCCCTTCAGTTCGTCTTCGACATGCGGTGCACCTTGCAGCATCTCATTGGCGAAAAGCCGGCTTTCGCGGGGGAAATCACGGGCCATTTCGAGTTTGCGCCTGATGTAGCTGCGGATCTCGCTTTCCGGATTGCCATCGGCGTCAAAGGCTCTCAACGGCTCCAGCCAGGTAAAGAGCACGCGGTCGATCAGCGCCCGGTGGATCGCTTCCTTGGTGCGAAAGTAATAAAGCAGGTTCGGCTTCGACATGCCGGCAACTTCGGCAATCTGATCAATGGTGGAGCCACGAAAGCCGTTGACCGAAAACACATCGAGCGCGGCTTCAAGAATTTGCTCTTCCTTCTCTTCTTGAATGCGCGTGCGGCGCTGGGTCTTGGCTGCTCTCGGGGTTGCCATGTCGATCTTGTTTTCCCTTCAAATTCAACCGTTTCACTCAAGATTGAACCGGCGCGGCACCGTGCTACAAAAATGAGCAGATGCCGGTAATTTTGTCTGTATTTTTCCTGATTTTCGTCTTGAGCCCAGCGCCGGAAGTTGTAATGTTTACCAATCGGTCAAATTATCGATCAGATGCAAAACAAAGGCAACTGGCGATTTTCCGGCGCTAACAAAACAAACAAGGGCGCTCGGATACTGACCACGGGAACAGGCGGCCATGTGCATTGCATGGCCGCGGAAAACAGGTGAGGACTTTAGACATGGTGGCAGCACCAGGCGAGAACATGCGCGTCAACGGGGACCGTCTTTGGGACAGCCTCATGGAGATGGCAAAGATCGGCCCGGGAATTGCTGGCGGTAACAATCGCCAGACCTTGACGGATTCCGATGCCGAAGGGCGAAGCCTCTTCCGGACTTGGTGCGAAGGCGCGGGCATGACGCTGGGCGTCGACAAGATGGGCACGATGTTCGCGACCCGTCCGGGCACCGATCCGGACGCCCTGCCCGTCTATGTCGGCTCGCACCTCGACACGCAGCCGACCGGCGGCAAGTATGACGGCGTACTCGGCGTGCTCGGCGCACTCGAGGTCGTCCGCACCATGAACGACCTCGGCATCAGGACCAAGCACCCTGTTGTCGTCACCAACTGGACCAACGAGGAAGGCGCCCGCTTTGCGCCCGCCATGCTCGCCTCCGGCGTTTTCGCCGGCGCCCATACGCTGGAATATGCCTATGACCGCAAGGATCCCGAAGGCAAGACGTTCGGCGAGGAACTGAAGCGCATCGGCTGGGTTGGCGACGAAGAGGTCGGCGCGCGCAAGATGCACGCCTATTTCGAGTATCACATCGAGCAGGGTCCGATCCTTGAGGTCGAGAACAAGCAGATCGGCGTGGTTACCCACTGTCAGGGCCTCTGGTGGCTGGAGTTCACGCTGACCGGCAAGGAGGCCCATACCGGTTCGACGCCGATGAACATGCGCGTCAACGCCGGCCTTGCGATGTCGCGCATCATGGAGATGGTGCAGACCGTGGCGATGGAAAACCAGCCGGGCGCCGTCGGCGGCGTCGGCCAGGTGTTTTTCACGCCGAACTCCCGCAACGTCCTGCCGGGCAAGGTCGTCTTCACCGTCGACATCCGCTCGCCTGATCAGGCGAAACTCGATGGCATGCGCGCCAGGATCGAGGCAGAAGCACCCGCCATTTGCGAAGCGCTCGGCGTCGGCTGCGCGATCGAGGCGATCGGCCACTTCGCGCCCGTCACCTTCGACCCAACGCTTGTTTCCCGCGTACGCGGTGCTGCCGAACGGCTCGGCTATAGCCACATGAACCTCATCTCGGGTGCAGGCCACGACGCCTGCTGGGCCGCGAAGGTGGCCCCCACAACGATGGTCATGTGCCCCTGCGTCGGGGGCCTCTCGCACAACGAGGCGGAGGACATCTCCAAGGAATGGGCGACGGCCGGCGCTGACGTTCTCTTCCACGCCGTCGTCGAGACCGCTGAAATCGTTGCATAATCAAGGGCGGGGTCATTCCCGCCTTTTCTTTTACCGGCGGACGCAGAGCCGCGAGCAATCAATGCAAGGGAACTGATCATGAGCAAAGTCATCAAGGGCGGAACCATCGTCACCGCCGACCTGACCTACAAGGCGGACGTGAAGATCGAGGGCAGCAAGATCGTCGAGATCGGCCCGAACCTCTCCGGCACCGAAACGCTCGATGCGACGGGCTGCTACGTGATGCCGGGTGGCATCGACCCGCACGTCCACCTCGAAATGCCGTTCATGGGAACCTATTCCTCCGACGACTTCGAAAGCGGCACGCGCGCCGGTCTCGCCGGCGGCACGACCATGGTCGTCGATTTCTGCCTGCCGGGGCCGGAGCAATCGCTGCTTGAAGCGCTGCAGATGTGGGACAACAAGACGAGCCGCGCCAACGCCGACTACTCGTTCCATATGGCGATCACCGGTTGGAACGAGCGCGTCTTCAACGAAATGGAGACAGTGGTCAAGGACAAGGGCATCAACACCTTCAAGCATTTCATGGCCTACAAGGGCGCGCTGATGGTGAACGACGACGAGATGTTCGCTTCCTTCCAGCGCTGTGCCGAACTCGGCGCGCTGCCGCTGGTGCATGCCGAGAACGGCGACGTCGTTGCTTCGATGACCGCAAAGCTCCTTGCCGAAGGTAACAATGGTCCCGAAGCGCACGCCTACTCCCGTCCGCCCGAGGTCGAAGGCGAGGCAACCAATCGCGCCATCATGCTGGCCGACATGGCCGGCGTGCCGCTCTACGTCGTGCATACCTCCTGCGAACAAGCGCATGAAGCGATCCGTCGCGCCCGCCAGAAGGGCATGCGCGTCTACGGTGAACCACTGATCCAGCATCTGACGCTCGACGAAAGCGAATATTTCAACAAGGACTGGGACCATGCTGCCCGCCGTGTCATGTCCCCGCCCTTCCGCAACAAACAGCACCAGGACAGCCTCTGGGCCGGCCTGCAATCCGGATCGCTCTCGGTCGTGGCGACGGACCATTGCGCCTTCACCACCGATCAGAAGCGCTTCGGCGTTGGTGATTTCTCCAAGATCCCGAATGGTACTGGCGGCCTCGAAGACCGACTGCCGATGTTGTGGACCCATGGCGTCAACACCGGCCGCCTGACGATGAACGAGTTCGTTGCGGTCACCTCGACCAACATTGCCAAGATCCTCAACGTCTATCCGAAGAAGGGCGCGATCCTCGTCGGCGCCGATGCCGATATCGTCGTCTGGGATCCCAAGCGCTCGAAGACGATCGCGGCCAAGACCCAGCAATCATCGATCGACTACAACGTCTTCGAGGGCAAGCAGGTCACCGGCCTGCCGCGCTACACGCTGACGCGCGGCGAAGTCGCAATCGAGGAAAGCACCGTCAAGACGAAGGAAGGACACGGCCAGTTCGTGAAGCGCGAGCCGTTCCAGGCGGTCAACAAGGCGCTGTCGACATGGAAGGAGCTCGTGGCGCCGCGCAAGGTCGAACGGTCAGGCATCCCGGCGACGGGGGTCTGATCCTTGGCATCACTCCTTCACCAGCCGATCAAGCTCCGGAAGCAGAACGACGCTTTCCTGCTCGTTCGGATCGGTGCGGGCGATGATCGCGGTGCAAGGGGTACTGCTGAGGTTGGCAGGCAGATGCGGCACTCCGGCGGGGATGTAGAACAGCTCGCCGGCGTGGACGACGACATGATGCTCCAGCTCGTCGCCATACCAGGTGTGAGCCTCGCCGGAGAGCATGTAGATCGCCGTTTCATGCGACTCGTGCAGATGCGCCTTGGCGCGAACGCCGGGCGGAATCGTCAGCAAATGCATGCAGATACCCTTGGCGCCGACCGTCTCGGCCGCGATGCCTTCGAAGTAACTGAGCCCCTGCTTGCCATCATAGGCATGACTGGGGTGCACAATGTGACAGGTGGGCTTTGATGTCGCGTCCATCGTCATCCTCCATGGACCTTGCCGGAACAATGAAAACAGCTACTCATACTATCACGCAAACCGCGGACGCGCGGGGAAAACAGGATACACAAGCGTTGACGCAAGCTACCTCAGTCGTATCCGCCAAGGACCTCTGTCTGACCTACGATGCCAGCGACGCTCCTGTGCATGCGTTGACCAACGTCAATCTCGACGTGCGCAAGGGCGACTTCGTCTCCTTCATCGGCCCTTCCGGCTGCGGAAAGACGACGTTTCTGCGCGTTATTGCCGATCTGGAAAAGAAAACATCGGGCGAAATCACCGTCAACGGCATGACGCCTGAGGAGGCCCGCAAGGCCCGCGCCTACGGCTATGTCTTCCAGGCGCCGGCGCTCTATCCCTGGCGGACCATCGAGAAGAATATCGCCCTGCCGCTCGAGATCATGGGCTATGGGTCGGCCGACCAGAAGAAGCGCATCGCCGATGCGCTCGATCTCGTCAATCTTACGGGCTTCGAGAAGAAGTTCCCCTGGCAGCTTTCCGGCGGCATGCAGCAGCGTGCCTCCATTGCCCGTGCGCTTGCCTTCGATGCCGACCTGCTCCTGATGGACGAACCCTTCGGCGCGCTTGACGAAATCGTCCGCGACCACCTCAACGAGGAGCTTCTGAAGCTCTGGGCGCGCACCAACAAGACGATCTGCTTCGTCACCCACTCGATCCCCGAGGCGGTCTACCTCTCCACCAAGATTGTCGTGATGTCGCCTCGCCCCGGCCGCGTGACTGATGTCATCGACTCGCCGCTTCCCAGGGAGCGACCGCTGGACATCCGCGAGGCGCCCGAGTTCCTCGAAATCGCCCACCGCGTGCGCGAGGGCCTGAGAGCGGGGCACAGCTATGAGCACTAAGGCACTTGGCGTTGGAACCGTTGCGCGGGGGCGCTCATGAAGCCTGACACTCTCAAAGACAGGATCGTCCCCGTCGTCACGATCCTCGTGGTCCTGATCGCGATCTGGTACGTCGCGGCTGTTTTGATGAACGCCTCCTTCCAGCGGGACATGGATCAGCGGGCCAACCAGACGCCTGACACCATCGAATTCATCGAGAAAACGCTCTCGCAACCGAAGCCGTTGCTGCCCGCGCCCCATCAGGTGGTGCAGAACGTCTTCGAAAACACATTCCTGCGGAAGCTCTCCAGCAACCGCAGCCTCGTCTACCACAGCTGGGTCACGCTTTCCTCGACGCTGCTTGGCTTCGGCTTCGGCACGCTGCTCGGGATCCTGATCGCTGTCGGGATCGTTCATATCAAGGCGCTCGACCGCAGCCTCATGCCGTGGGTCATCGCCTCGCAGACCATCCCGATCCTCGCAATCGCACCGATGGTGATCGTCGTCCTCGGCGCCATCAACATCACCGGGCTGATCCCGAAGGCGCTGATCTCGACCTACCTCTCCTTCTTCCCGGTCACCGTCGGCATGGTGAAGGGTTTGCGGTCGCCCGAGGTCATGTTCCTCGACCTGATGCGAACCTATAACGCGACACCCGCCCAGACATTCTGGAAACTGCGTGTTCCGGCATCCGTGCCGTTCCTTTTCACCTCGATGAAGGTGGCGATCGCCGCAAGCCTTGTCGGCGCCATCGTCGGCGAGCTTCCGACCGGCGCCGTCGCCGGCATCGGCTCGAAGCTCCTCGCTGGCTCCTATTACAGCCAGACGATCGACATCTGGGCAGCGCTTGTCGCGGGCTCGGTGTTGGCCGCAAGCCTGGTCGCCATCGTCGGCCTTGTCGCAAAGATCGTCGACCGTTCGATGGGCGGGAGGCCGGCATGAAACAGATGACCTTTTCCTGGCAAGGTATTCTTGCCCTGGTGCTGACCGCGATTGCGATCGTTACCTTGCCGATCATGGCCGAGGGGGCGCCCGACCCGGTGTCGTCGATAGCGGCGGGCCTTACGATCGCGCTGATCGTCGCGGTCGCCCTAGTTTCCTTCTCGCCATTGCCGAAGCTGTATGTCGCCGCCGTACTGCTGATCGGTGCGCACTGGGCGGCATGGGTCCTGCTCGCTGATGTGACCGGCAACGAAGGCTTGGCGACGAAATCCTTCTTCCTGCTGATGGCCGCCTGCTGGCTGCTTGCCTGGCGATGCGTCACCGAGCTTTCGGCCATGACGCCGGCCTCGAATTTGGGCCGCTTCTGCCTGCGGCTGCTGATCCCGGCAATCTTCGGTGCCTGGATCCTGATACTCTGGGAGGCGCTGACGCGCGGCGCCGGCATTCCCTTCGTCCTGCTGCCGCCACCTAGCGCCATTGGAGCCAGGATCGCCGGCTCGCTGCCGATCCTGGCCGACGACGTACGTCAGACGATCTTCAAAGCAGTATTCGCCGGTTACATCATCGGCTGTAGCGCAGGCTTTGCCGTCGCGATCCTCGCCGATCGCGTCGGCTTCCTGCGTCGGGGCCTGCTGCCGATCGGCAACATGGTGTCGGCGCTCCCGATTATCGGCGTCGCGCCGATCATGGTGATGTGGTTCGGCTTCGACTGGCAGTCGAAGGCAGCCGTCGTCATCATCATGACGTTCTTCCCGATGCTGGTGAACACCGTCGCCGGCCTCACCGCATCCGGTGCGATGGAGCGCGACCTGATGCAGACCTACGCCTCCAACTATTGGCAGACGCTGCTGAAGCTCCGGCTTCCGGCGGCGATGCCCTTCATTTTCAATGCATTGAAGATCAACTCGACGCTGGCGCTCATCGGTGCCATCGTTGCGGAGTTCTTTGGTACGCCGATCGTCGGCATGGGCTTCCGTATCTCCACGGAGATCGGGCGCATGAATGTCGACATGGTCTGGGCCGAAATCGCCATTGCGGCGCTGGTAGGCTCGGTCTTCTATGGCGTCGTCGCCCTCGCCGAAAGGGCGGTGACTTTCTGGCATCCGTCTATCCGTGGTGGCTAGGCGTCGCTTTATTCCCGCGAATGGGATTGGGGCATAACTTCAGAGGGAAAAAAGAAAATGAAAAAACTGATTATTGCGATGATGGCGAGCGCGATGTCGCTCGCGGCAGCCCAAGCGATGGCTGCCGACAAGGTGACGCTGCAACTCAAGTGGGTGACGCAGTCGCAGTTCGCCGGCTACTACGTCGCCAAGGAAAAGGGCTACTACGAGGAAGAAGGCCTCGATGTTACCATCAAGCCGGGCGGCCCCGATATCGCGCCGGAACAGGTGATCGCCGGCGGTGGCGCTGACGTCATCGTCGACTGGATGGGCGGCGCGCTTGTTGCTCGTGAGAAGGGCGTTCCGCTCGTCAACATCGCCCAGCCCTACCAGAAATCAGGCATGGAAATGGTCTGCCGCAAGGACGGCCCGATCAAGACCGAAGCCGATTTCAAGGGCCATACGCTCGGCGTCTGGTTCTTCGGCAACGAATATCCGTTCTTCGCCTGGATGAACAAGCTTGGCCTGAAGACCGAAGGCGGTGCCGATGGCGTGACCGTGTTGAAGCAGAGCTTCGACGTGCAGCCGCTGCTGCAGAAGCAGGCCGACTGCATCTCCGTCATGACTTATAACGAATACTGGCAGGCGATCGATGCGGGCTTCAAGCCAGAAGACCTCATCGTCTTCAACTATACCGCCATGGGCAACGACCTTCTCGAAGACGGCCTTTATGCCATGGAAGACAAGCTGAAGGACCCGGCCTTCAAGGAAAAGATGGTGAAATTCGTCAAGGCTTCGATGAAGGGCTGGAAGTACGCAACCGAGAACCCGGATGAAGCGGCTGGAATCGTCGTCGACAACGGCGGTCAGGACGAGAACCACCAGAAGCGCATGATGGGCGAAGTCGCCAAGCTGATCGGAGATGGCACCGGCAAGCTCGACACGACCCTCTATGATCGTACGGCCAAGGCACTCCTTGACCAGAAGATCATCAACAAGGAACCGACCGGAGCCTGGACGCACGACGTCACGGACGCTGCTTCCAAGTAATCTGTAACGACAAGACACGAAACGCGCGGACCTTCCGCGCGTTTTTTCATTTTTTCCTGTTTTATCGAAGAAATTTCATGATCGATGTCGCATCGAGCGGTGCTCGCACGTCATAACAACGACGCTGGATCAACTAACGGAATGCTTGCATAACCGCACAGTGATTGATCTGCATCACATTGGTAATTATTGTGTTCGAACGAGGAATTATTTTCTGCCGGACTTGCGCGATGGGCAAATAGCTACCACGTACAAGCCGAGTTTGCCGGATGAGGGACTTCTTTAAAGTAAGAGTCGGCAAATGAACGAAAATACTTCTGAGAATACCAATACGGGAACCGGTCATGGGCGCGCTGATGACAACGCGCAAGCGAGGCCGAGCAAAACTGGATGACGACGCATGGCACGTACGCCTGTTAAGATACTTCGCGCCTCTACTCTGCTGATCGCCGCGGTTGTAGCTTCAACGACATTTGCCCAGGAACAGTCGGTCGCAAAGCCGCAACAAAACCTGCCGGCCATCGTCGTCACGAAAGCCTCCACCCGCACGCTCGTCGATCGTGTTGTCGCGACCGGTACGGTTAAGCCAGTCGAGGAAGTCTACATCCAGCCGCAAGTCGAGGGATTGTCGATCCGTGCGCTCAACGCCGACGTCGGCGACAGGGTCCAGGCCGATAGCACATTGGCGACGTTGAACGACGACGCAATCATCCTGCAGAAGAGCCAGATGCAGGCCACGAAGGCCAAGAACGAGGCGAGTCTCGCCCAGCTTCGAGCACAGTTGATTGAAGCAGAGGCGAATGCGGAGCAGGCACGACAGCAGCAGGTCCGCGCCCAGGAAATGGGCAAGAAGGGCACTGTCTCGACGGCAACGGTCGAACAGGCGGATGCCGCTGCAGCTTCCGCCAACGCCCGTGTCGACTCGGCAAAGCAGGCAATCCAGGTAGCCGTCGCGGAGATCAAGGTCACGGAGAGCCAGATCGCGGACGCTGATCTGAAGCTCGCACGCACCGACGTCAAGACGCCGGTCGCCGGTACTGTCGCAGCCAAGAACGCCAGGATCGGAGCGATTGCGCTCGCCACCGGCGATCCGCTTTTCACGGTCATTCGCGATGACGAGATCGAGCTTGTGGCGGAAGTGGGCGAGAGCGAAATTGTCAAGGTTCAACCCGGCCAGAAGGCCACCATCTTGCTCTCTGGCAGTCGCGAAAAGATTAGCGGCTCCGTGCGTCTGGTCTCGCCGACAGTCGATCCGCTCACGCGCCTCGGTTTGGTCCACATTTTGATCGACGATTCCAGCAAGGCGCGTTCGGGCATGTACGGCAGCGCCGACATCGTCGTGCGCACAACGGAAAACGTGGCGCTCCCCGTCTCGGCCGTGCTGTCGGGCAATGAAGGATCCTCGGCCCGTAAGGTCGAGAATAACGTCGTCAAGTTTGCCAAGGTCGAAACCGGCATCCAGGACGGAGCTTATGTCGAGATCGTCAATGGATTGAAAGCTGGCGATGAGGTCGTAGCCAAAGCGGGCGCCTATGTCCGTGACGGCGACCGCATCACGCCGGTTCGTGAACAGCCACCGGTTTCCAACTGAGAGACGGCCGATGAACTTTTCAGCCTGGTCTATCCGAAATCCCGTCGCCTCGCTTCTGGCGTTCGCACTTCTGCTTTTCGTCGGCATCCAGTCCTTCAACAGGCTGCCGATCACGCGGTTTCCGAACATTGACGTTCCGCTCGTCTCCATCGTCGTAACGCAGAGCGGCGCTTCGCCGGCCGAGCTCGAGATGCAGGTGACGAAGGAGATCGAGGATGCCGTCGCCAGTATCAACGGCATCGATGAAATCCAATCGACGGTGACGGACGGCCAGTCGCAGACGGTCGTCATGTTCCGCATGGAAGTGCCGACCGAGCAGGCTGTTCAGGACACCAAGGACGCGATCGACCGCATCCGCAGCGACCTGCCTGCCAACGTCGAAGAGCCGATCGTCTCGAAGATCGACGTCGAGGGTCAGGCTATCCAGACCTTTGCCGTCTCCTCCCCCGACATGACGCTCGAAGAGCTCTCCTGGTTCGTCGATGATACGGTCAAGCGCGCCTTGCAGGGGCAGGCCGGCATCGGCCGTGTCGACCGTTACGGCGGTGCAGACCGCGAAGTGCGTATCGAGCTCAATCCCGACAAGCTGAACGCCCACGGCATTACCGCGGCAAGCGTGAACCAACAACTGCGCGGCACCAACGTCGACCTCGGCTCCGGCCGTGGCCAGGTGGCAGGCAGCGAACAGGCGATCCGCGTGCTCGGCGATGCCCGCAATGTCGCCGAACTTGCCAACACCACGATCGCATTGCCGAACGGCCGCTTCGTCAAGGTTTCCGATCTCGGCGTCATCAAGGACACCTATCAGGAGCCGAAATCCTTCTCGCGCTTCGATGATACGCCTGTCGTGACCTTCGGCGTCTTCCGCTCGAAGGGTGCCAGTGAGGTCAGCGTCGCCGAAACCGTGGCAAAGAGCCTCGACAAGGTGCGTGCGGAAAACCCGAACGTCGGCATCGAGCTGATCAGCGACTCCGTTTATTTCACCTACGGCAACTATGAAGCGGCCATCGATACGCTGATCGAGGGCGCGCTGCTTGCGATCATCGTTGTCTTCCTCTTCCTCCGGAACTGGCGTGCAACGCTTATCTCGGCCATCGCGCTGCCGTTGTCGGCGATCCCGACTTTCTGGATCATGGACCTGATGGGTTTCTCGCTGAACCTCGTCAGCTTCCTGGCCCTGACGCTCGCGACCGGTATCCTCGTTGACGACGCGATCGTCGAGATCGAGAACATTGCCCGCCATATCAAGATGGGCAAGACACCCTATCGCGCCGCGATCGAGGCCGCGGACGAAATCGGCCTCGCGGTTATCGCGACGACCTTCACGATCATCGCTGTGTTCGTGCCGGTGTCGTTCATGCCCGGCATCCCCGGCCAGTACTTCATTCAGTTCGGTCTGACAGTTGCCTTCTCGGTCTTCTTCTCGCTCATGGTGGCGCGCCTCATCACGCCGATGATGGCCGCATATCTGATGCGCGCGGAAGACGGCATCGAAGACCATCACGACAACGACGGCCTCTTCTTCCGCGGATATACGCGCCTCGTGCGCGCTACGACCCGCCGGTGGTGGACCCGTTATGCGACACTGATTGCGGCGATCGCCTTCCTTGTCGGCTCCGTGATGTTGCTTGCGCAGGTGCCCGGCAGCTTCCTGCCGCCGGAGGACGCATCGCGCATCGTCCTGTCCGTCGAACTGCCGCCGAATGCGACGCTCGACGACACGGAAGCGACGACGAACGCGATCTACAAGGATGTGAAGGATATCGATGGCGTTGAAAGCGTCTTCGTCCTTGGCGGCGCGTCTCCTAAGGGCGACCTCGAACTGCGCCGTGCGACGGTAACGCTCACGCTTCACAAGCTTGACCAGAGGCTTTTAAAGAAGCTGGACGACATGCTCGTTAAGGTCCCGGTCATTGGATCCTATCTGCCCAAGGTGGAACCGAAGGGACGCGTTCGTCCGCAATGGGATATCGAAAAGGAGGTCTTCGCCAAACTCCATGATATTCCAGACGTTCGCATCCTGAAGCTCAACGATCGCGGCGAACGTGACCTGTCGTTCAACTTCCTCTCCAAGAACGAGAAGGATCTGAACGATGCTGTCGGTATCCTGGAAGCGAAACTGCGCGCCGATCCGGTGCTGGCGAACGTCAGTGCCGAAGGCGCTCTGCCCCGTCCGGAACTCCAGATCCGTCCGCGCAAGGATCAGGCGGCTCGCCTCGGCATCACGCCGCAGCAGATCTCCGAAACCATCCGCGTTGCCACCATCGGCGATATTGATGCGGCGCTCGCCAAGATCAACCTGGACGATCGCCAGATCCCGATCCGCGTGCAGGCCTCGCTCGACATGCGTCGCGATCTTGCCGCCCTGCGGGCAATGAAGATCCAGACGGCAAGCGGCAGCACCGTACCGCTCTCCACTGTCGCCGATATCGACTATTCGGAAGGCGTCAGCTCGATCAAGCGCAACAACCGCTACCGCGTCGTATCGATCGGCTCGGACCTGCCGCAGGGCGTGGCACTCGACACTGCCTCGGCACGGTTCCGCCAGATCGTCAAGGAAGCCAACATTCCGCCGACGGTACAGCTTGCCGAAAGCGGCGACACGAAGGTGCAGACCGAAATGCAGCAGAGCTTCGTCAACGCCATGTTGATGGGCCTGATGCTGGTGCTGACGGTGTTGATCCTCCTCTTCAAGGACGTGATCCAGCCCTTCACCATCCTGTTCTCGCTGCCGCTTGCGATCGGCGGCGTGGCAGTCGGGCTGCTGGTCACCCAGAATCCGCTCTCGATGCCCGTCATGATCGGCATCCTGATGCTGATGGGCATCGTGACGAAGAACGCGATCCTGCTCGTCGACTTCGCCATCGAGATGCGTCATCGCGGCATGGAGCGTGTGGAAGCCATGGTCGAAGCAGGTCGCAAGCGCGCCCGGCCGATCATCATGACGTCTATCGCCATGTCGGCAGGTATGCTGCCGTCAGCGCTCGGCGTCGGCGAAGGCGGTTCGTTCCGTGCGCCGATGGCGATTGCGGTGATCGGCGGCATTATCGTGTCGACGGTGCTCTCGCTGGTCGTCGTGCCTTCCTTCTTCCTGATCATGGACGATCTGTCCCGCTTGCTTGCCTGGATGTTCGGTCGTCTCGTGGGCAAGAAGGACAAGGAGGATCTTGCCATGTCCCGCGAAGAACTCACGCAGGCCGTGGGTGCGCTCGAGGGCCGGGTGACGGCAATCGAGACCCCGGAAAGCAAGCGCGGCAAATCTGGCAATGTCGTACGCCTGCCGCCGTTCGCGGCGGAGTAGCCGCTCGAACCAAAAGCCGGGGCAACACCACCCCGGCTTTTTTTGCCGACATTTGATCAAGCTCAAGTTCTGACCCGCGTCTCCCGGTTATCCTTGCAAATATCAGGTAGGGAACGGCACCCGCCGCGCCACAGGGAGAAACAGATGTCCGGAGCTTTGAAACTGAGCAGCGCGCAGCAGGCGATGCTTGGCGGTGCGTTGATCACCTCCAATCTCGACCGACACGAGCGAGACGCTCTGCTGTCCTGCGCGGTGGCGGTGCGCTACGGTCCGCAGGATGTTCTCTTCCGTGAGCACGAGAAGGCGCATTACTTCTACTGCGTGCTAAGTGGCTATGTCAGGCTCTATCGCGGCTCTGAAGAACGCGAAGCGGATGTCAGCATCTGCGAGCCGGGCGACAGCTTCGGTGAATGCCTGGTGCTTGCCGGCGACGCATACAATTATAGCGCACAGGCGATGGAGCACGTCATCCTCGCCCGCTTTGATCTCGCTGAGGTCAAGGCGTTGCTCGCTCAACACCCGCGGATTGGCAGCGCGATCGCGCGCAGCCTCTCGCGGCATTTGCTGTCAACCATGGAGTGCCTGGCGCGCGATCGGATGCAGACCAGCCAGCAGCGCGTCGCCCACTATCTGCTGACGCATTGCACGAACGAAGGTGCGCGGGCTTCCCTGCGCCTGCCGTTCCAAAAGCGCCTGCTGGCGCGAAAGCTCGGGCTTGCGCCGGAAGCGCTGTCGCGTGCCTTCTCCGCCTTGCGCACGTCAGGCGTGCGCGTCAGCGGCCGCGCCATCGCGATCGAGGATGTCAACGCGCTGAGGCAGGTTTGACTACAGGCCGCCGTGTTCCTTCAGGAAGCTGACGATGGAGCTAACGCCATCGCCACGCTTCATGTCGGAGAATACGAAGGGGCGTGCCTCGCGCATCCGTGTCGCGTCGCGGTCCATGACCTCGAGGTCCGCGCCGACATAGGGAGCCAGATCCTTCTTGTTGATGACGAGAAGGTCCGACTTGGTAATGCCCGGACCACCCTTGCGCGGGATTTCCTCACCCTGGCAAACCGAGATGACGTAGATCGTGATATCAGCCAGATCAGGGGAGAAGGTGGCGGCCAGATTGTCACCGCCCGACTCGATGAAAACCACGTCGAGATCGGGAATCCGCTCATTGAGGCCCGCGATCGCTTGCAGATTGATCGTCGCGTCCTCACGGATCGCCGTGTGCGGGCAACCGCCGGTCTCCACGCCAACAATCCGATCCGATGGCAAAGCCTGCATGCGCATGAGCGCCTCGGCATCCTCGGTCGTGTAGATGTCGTTCGTGACGACAGCCACCGAGTAGTCGTCGCGCATCGCCTTGCAGAGCTTCTCGGTCAGCGCCGTCTTGCCGGAACCGACAGGCCCACCGATGCCCACGCGCAAGGGTCCGTTTCCTGATTTCATATTCTGAACTCCAATAACGGCCGATGATAGCGTGCCGCCTTAAGGGCGACCACCGGCAAATGACGCAGGTCGTGACGGCTGGCCCCACGTCTGCGGACAAGTCAAGATCGAAAGAGCCGGGTCGACTGCGTTTCATGGCGCAGCGACATGATGTCGGCCTGAATGGTCGCCGATCCGAGATCGTCGAGTGTTGAAGCAGCCGCCCGCTTCGCAACCGAGGTCATGTCGCCTTCCAGCCGCGACAGAATGGCAACGCCATCCTTCTGCCCGGCCACGCCGAGACGGATACCTGCGGAAACCGCCTGCGAGAGATAGGCATGCAGGAATGCCGCAATCGCCTTCTCCAACGCCACCCCATGGGCATCCGCCACGGCACCGATCGCCACCGGGTAGGCCACATGTCGCGGCAGTCGATCGAAAACCTCGTCTGGCCACGCACCGGCGGCGGACAGGAACGCATCGCCGAGCAGCATCGTCTCCTGATGACGCTCGCGCGAGCCGGCAAGCGCTTCCGCGAGCTCCGCCAGTTCGCCAAGCCGCTCCGACTGTCCGTGACAGCGGTGGCTCTCGGCAAGGAGAACCACGTCGTTCCATACAGCCCCACGCTCCATCAGGTTCGACGCCCACGCAGCAAGCGAATGAGCATCGGTGACCAGCCGATCGTGAACGGCGCGCTCCAAACCGCCTGAATAGGCGAAGGATCCGACGGGGAAAGCTGGCGAAAGCCAGGTCATCAGCCTCAACAACGCCTGCAGGTCGGCATCATCAGTCATATCGGATCAGTCGTGCGAGTGATGATGATGCGCTTGGTCATGACCGTGCGCATGGCCATGTGAATGATACGCACCGCGTGCCGGCTGGAACGGCTCTGCAACTTCGCGGACCGTCGCACCGAGCCCTTCGAGCATGGAGCGGATCACATGATCACGAAGAATAAGGATGCGGTCTTCCTCGATCTGGGCGCCGAGATGCCGATTGCCGAGATGCCACGCGAGCTCGATCAGGTGTACGCGATCCCTGCCCTTCACCTCGAAAAGCTTCTCGTCTGCGGCCACAATTTCGATGAGTTCACCATCCTCGAGAACCAACATATCACCACTGGCAAAAAGCACCGGCTCCTTGAGGTCGAGCATGACCATCTCGCCGTTGTCGAGGTGAAGCAGCTTCCGCCGCAAATGCCTCAGGTCGTGCGGCAAGACCACTTTTCCGATGGGGTTCGAGGAAGGCGTGCCCGCAGGCAGGTAGGAAGTAACGCGTTGCATGACGTGTCCAATTCGCTTGAGACTGCGACCATGCAAAATAGCCTGATGCGATGCAAGAAGGAACGTGCCGGAAGGCAAATGCAGCAGATGTTTGCGCCCGGAATTCCTACGCAGTTCCAACAAAGGCACAGAGAAGTTTTGAAAGCGCGTCCTGGTCGCGATAGGGAAAGGTGTTTCGCACAAGCTCAGGTCCGAGTGCGGGCTGAAGGCTCAAGGCCTCAGACTGGTACTGCCGACGTCGAACTTCGTCACCGTGCAGGGCATAGGCGGCAGCAAGCAAGATAAGCGTTCGCCACGACCTCCATGGAATGTTCTCGAAATCCTCAATTGCAGAACCGAAGCGGCCCTGGTGGAGTCGGATAATTCCCCTGATCACCCAGAACCACACCGGAGGATATTTTGCCAACCTGAAGCATTCACCGATTTCGGCATCCGCTTGTTCCAGGTCGCCGAGGTAGTGGAGCATTTCCGCGTGATCGGCGCGAATCTGCAGATCGCTAGGCGCAAGGTCGCGCGCCTTGCCATAATGCGATCTGGCCCCGTCGTAGTCGCGTGAAAGCAGATGGACCAGCGCTGCCGCATAGTGGGAAAAGGCGTCATTGTTGTCGATACGCAAGGCGATCCGTACGATCTCGTCGGCGCGGCGCAGGTGCTCGAAGTCGCCTGTTTGGGCAAAACTGTAAGTCAGGGCAATGGCATAGCTGGCCTGGGCATAAATCATCCCCGGATCCAGTTCCGTTGCCCTCAAGAAGAAAACTTCCGCCTCGGGAAGCATATGCTTGCTATCAAGCATCCTGCCATAGAGGAAGTTTTCGTTGGCCGACCAGGACGACTGTGGTTTCTTGGCGATCATCTCGGACGCTGCAAGCAGCACCTTGTCCTGAACCAGCGAGCCTATCTCCGCCGCCACCAGTTCAACGACATCGAAATGGTAACTTTCCGGAAGATCGAAAGCTCGCGACCACATCACGGGCGTGGCGTTCGTATGCAGGAATTTGGCGTTTAGCCGGAACGGGCCTGCGCCATGAATGCTGATCTTTACGGTGTAGTCATACGGGCGAATAGCACTTCCATCCAGTGCGGCGGAAGCGGATCCAACACGCGAGACATCGAGCCAACGCTGCTCGGTAAGAAGGTCTTCAAGGGAGGATACAACCAGTTCCGCCAAGTCCTGCTGCTGCGGGGCCGTTGACGGCGCGGCGGTGATTCTAACTGCGGTCTTTGCGATTGCTCCGTCAGCAGGGCGCGGTCGCTCCTCTTCCACGAAACCATTGTAACGTGGCTGCCAGTGCCAAACGCGCACGGGTCGATCGATATTCTTTAGAACCATTTCGCAGCCATCCACAAAATCCGTCCCAGTCCTCTTGGCGATCTGGTGATAGACGCCATCGGTGATACATATGCCGCCGGGGAACGCGCTTGCTTCAATGCGAGAGGCAACGTTCACTCCGTCGCCGAATAAGTCAGCACCATCGATCAAAACGTCAGCCAGATTGATGCCAATGCGAAGAAGTAGGGGCGACCTTTCCGGCTCGCGCATAAGTGCGCCCTGGATTGCAATCGCGCACTCCACGGCACCGTTCACGGAATCAAATACGGCCAAGGTGCCGTCGCCCATGAGTTTGAAAACCCTGCCGCCTTCGCGCTCGACATTCGGCCTTATCAGCTCTTCCTGCATCGCTTTGACTGAAGCTAGCGTCGCCTCCTCGTCAGCCTCCATGAGACGAGAATAGCCGACTACGTCGGTGGCCATGATTGCTGCCAGCCGTCGCTTGAGGGGCGTCCTTGCCATAAGCTCTCCGAGTAACCCGCGATCGCATGAGCGACAAGGCCAAGCGTAACACAGAACTACGGAGCGAAGCATGATTTCCGCGGTCGCGTGGGATCAACGGGCCCGCGTGGCGCTTATCCGCCGGTTACAGCTTGTCGTTGCGGACATTCGCTGCGCAATTCCGCGAATTCTTCAGGCCAGCCGCGCCTCATCGCAATCCATGTTCATTGCGTGCGCGGCCACGGCCTCCTCCGGCAAACGTCTGCGCCAACCAGGATGCAGCCCGTCATTCTCATGCACCACGCGATTTCGACCGAGCGCCTTTGCCAGGTAGAGCGCCTTGTCGGCCGCCGAATAAACAGCCTCGTTGCTCCGTGCCGGCTCGAACTCCGCAATACCGGCCGACACAGTGAGTGCGACCACGCAATCGTCGGCAACGACCGGATGCCCCGCCAGGCGGGCGCAGACCGACCGCACTCTCTCGATCCGCTGCTCTTGCGAGCCACCGACAACGATCGCGCCGAACTCTTCGCCGCCCAGCCTCGCCGCGACCGAGTGCCCGTCGAAGGCAGCCGCGAGGATGGCGGAGACCGCCACGATGACGGAATCGCCGCAAGCGTGGCCGAAGCGATCGTTTATGGCCTTGAACCGGTCGACGTCGAAGATCGCGAGACAGGCATTTCCATCGACCTCTTCCAACGCCTCTGTAAAGGCACGTCGGTTGAGAAGACCTGAAAGCACATCGGTGCGGCTCAATTGCTCGAACTCCGCCCGCGAGACGCTGAGCTGATGCATCGCATGACCGGCTATCAGCGACAGCACGCTTGAGACCGCCCCGCCAATAAGCCAAGACAGCAACACGCCGTAGACAACACCATGAGCGAGTGGAACAGGCATCAGTCCCGCCCAGTCGAGTGGCGGCAATAGCAGGACAATGACGATCGACGAGAGCGTCACCGCAAGGAAGCTCATCTTGAGAGCAAACACATAAATTGCGCGGCGATCACGAAAATCGCCAAGCTCCGCCTGGAGTGAAATTCTCATGCGAATCGACCTTCTTGCCCGCCGCCAGGCACATTGCTTAGAGGTCAACTCCTGCCGAGTTCTTAAGTGAACTGTTAAAGTTCGAACGAGTTTGGTGAATTGAGCGGCGGTCGAAAGCTGCCCAAAAACGTGACGCTTTCCACGATGAATCATCCATTGAAATTTTAAGTGTAACTATTTGTTTTTGCTTGTGTTATCCAACCGCAAACAAGGAGAGCGTCCTATTACTGAAAGAACGCCCCAAGGTGGAACATACAAAAATAAAAAACAACCCACAGGAGATTCAGTCTTAACGCGCAGCTTTAGGAGCGGCCACCTCGCATACGGCCGCCCCAAACACTCAAAACAAGAAATAGCGCTGCGCCATCGGCAGGACGGTGGCCGGCTCGCAGGTTAGCAATTCACCGTCGGCACGGACTTCATAGGTCTCCGGATCGACCTCGATGTGCGGCGTCAGACTGTTGTGAATCATCGACGCCTTGGAAATGCCGCCACGGGTGTTCTTCACAGCGACAAGATTTTTAGCGACGCCGAGACGGCTCTTCAGACCCGCATCGAGCGACGCCTGCGAGACGAAGGTGACAGACGAACTGGTTCGCAGCTTGCCGTGGGCGGCAAACATCGGCCGGTAATGCATTGGCTGCGGTGTCGGGATCGAGGCATTCGGATCGCCCATCGGAGCTGCCGCAATCGAACCGCCGAGCAATACCATCTCAGGCTTGACGCCGAAGAAGGCAGGGTTCCACAGAACCAGATCGGCACGCTTGCCGACTTCGATCGAGCCGATTTCGTGTGAAAGACCTTGCGCGATCGCCGGGTTGATCGTGTATTTCGCAATATAGCGGCGGACGCGGAAGTTGTCGTTCTCGCCCTTCTCTTCCTTCAGGCGGCCGCGCTGACGCTTCATCTTGTCGGCCGTCTGCCAGGTGCGGATCGCGACTTCGCCGACGCGGCCCATGGCCTGACTGTCGGACGAAATGATCGAGAAGGCGCCGATATCGTGGAGAATATCTTCAGCCGCAATCGTCTCCTTGCGGATGCGGCTTTCGGCAAACGCGATGTCCTCGGGGATAGACGGTGACAGATGGTGGCAGACCATCAGCATGTCGAGATGCTCGGCGACGGTATTGACCGTGTAGGGGCGTGTCGGGTTGGTCGACGACGGGATGACGTTCGACTGGCCGCAGATCTTGATAATGTCAGGAGCGTGGCCACCGCCCGCTCCTTCCGTGTGGAAGGCGTGGATGGTGCGGCCCCTGATGGCGCCGATCGTATCCTCGACAAAGCCGCTCTCGTTCAGCGTATCGGTGTGGATCATCACCTGGATGTCGTATTCATCGGCGACAGAAAGGCAGCAGTCGATTGCAGCCGGCGTCGTGCCCCAGTCCTCGTGCAGCTTCAGCGACGACGCGCCGGCGAGTACCATTTCCTCAAGTGCGGCCGGCAACGAGGCGTTGCCCTTGCCTGCGAGCGCGAGGTTCATCGGAAAGCCGTCGAAGCTCTCGATCATCCGCTCGATGTGCCAGGCACCGGTGCACGTGGTGGCGAGCGTGCCATGCGCCGGGCCGGTGCCGCCGCCCAGCATGCAGGTTACGCCCGACATCAGCGCTTCCTCGATCTGCTGCGGGCAGATGTAGTGAATATGCGCATCCATGCCGCCGGCAGTGATGATCTTGCCCTCGCCGGCGATCGCCTCGGTCGAGGGGCCGACGATGATGTTGACGCCCGGTTGGGTATCCGGATTGCCGGCCTTGCCGATCGCCGCGATGCGGCCGTTCTTGAGGCCGATATCGGCCTTGACGATGCCCGTATGGTCGATGATCACGACATTGGTGATGACCGTGTCGACGGCACCCTGCGCCCGCGTTGCCTGGCTTTGCCCCATGCCGTCGCGGATAACCTTGCCGCCGCCGAACTTCACCTCTTCGCCATAAGTCGTGAAGTCCTTCTCGATCTCGATGAAGAGCTCGGTATCGGCAAGGCGCACCTTGTCGCCGGTGGTGGGGCCGAACATGCCGGCATAGGCGGCGCGGGAAATCTTGTAGGGCATATGTCAGGCTCCTTGGGAGGAAGAAAGGGATGCGCTTGCCGGAAGCCGCGTGACGCGACCGGCGGCGACATAACTATCGACGAGCTGCCGCTCGGCAGCGAAGGGATGCCATTCCCATCCCACGTGGCCGAAACCTGCGAGATCGATGGTCGCCTCGGGAAATCTGTTCATCACTTCGGCGATCACGATCATGCCGCTGCTCGGCACAACGTAGGGCGCAGGGTGAAAGGCCGCGAGCGCCTCGTCCACCGCTTCATGAATCACTTTGTCAACGACCACATGCATCTTGCCAACATCAGCACAGAACGCATTGAATTGACTCGTGTAGTCGTCGCAGAAATCGTCGAGCTCGGGATGCGATACGGCCAGCGGCGCTCGCAGCTCCGCGAATTTCTGCGGATCACGCACGCTCCAGATCGCCGCAGCTTCACGCACGCCCGGATGCTCCCGCCACGCCTCGGACGCGACCATCGCCTTGCCCGGCCGCCCGGTATTGCAGACAGCAACGACATCGGTGCGGCCCGGACTGGCCTCATAGGACCGGCATTCGTTGAAGCGGATCACGAACGACGCGTCCGCCACAGCGGCCGCCGCATTCGCGCCGATCTCTCCGTTGCCGACGATCATGATCCTGCCAACCACGTCAGTTGCCCATCGTCTCTGCGAGTTCCTTAAGCTGCTTGGTGCGCGCGTCCGTCAGCTCGGCAATGCAGCCGGCGACCAACATTGGCTCCATCGTGCCGCCGCGCGCCTGGAAGCCTGCCGCTTCGCACTCCGCGTCGCGGAAATCCACCCACGCGCGCTGCGCTTTCACCAGCGCCTTCTCGGCACCACCATCAGCGCCGAGATCCTTGTCGAGTGCCGCGAGAGCCGCTCGCGTAATCTTGTATTGTGCGTTCAGCGCCTTGTCGGCGGTTTCCTGTCGTGCCTGCTCGCAAGCCGTCATGTCGGCCTGCGTGAGAGGGTTTTTGCAATCCAGATCCTCGGCATAGGCGCCGCAGGCGATAAACATCGCAACGCCGGTCGCCAAAAAATGCAAGTTCGAGCGCACCGTTTCCTCCCCGATCACTCAGAGCTTGCCCATGACGAGCTGGCGGAAGCCATAAACCTCACGCTTGCCGGAAAGCGGAATAAGGGTCACCGAACGCGTCTGGCCGGGCTCGAAACGGACGGCCGTGCCAGCCGGGATATCGAGCCGCATGCCGTGCGCCTTTTCCCGATCGAAGGAGAGACCGGCGTTCGTTTCCGCGAAATGGTAATGGCTGCCGACCTGCACCGGGCGATCGCCGGTATTTGAGACTTCGAGCGTTACCGTCGGCGCGCCGACGTTCAGCTCGATTTCGCCGCTTGCGGCAATGATTTCCCCTGGGATCATGATCTTCTCCTCACGCGGCCTTGATGGGCACGCAGCCCTCGGCCTTCAGAACGCGCTTTGTCGACGCGGGATATTTGGCAAGCTTGGCAGCCGGACGCACCGGGCGGCGCACCAGCTCGCCGCCGCAATTCGGGCAGACGCCACCGAGAACATCGGCGACACAATCGGCGCAGAACGTACACTCGAAGGTGCAGATCATCGCCTGAGAACTGTCGGGCGGAAGATCCTTGTCGCAGCATTCGCAATTGGGGCGCAGCTCCAGCATGGGAACCTCAGCGGATCGGTTCGTGGACAGTGACGAGCTTCGTTCCATCAGGAAATGTCGCTTCGACCTGCACGTCATGGATCATCTCGGCGATACCTTCCATGACTTGGTGACGGCCAATGACGTGGGCACCGGCTTCCATCAGTTCGGCGACTGGGCGACCATCACGCGCGCCTTCGACGACGAAATCGGTGATCAACGCGATCGCTTCGGGATGGTTGAGCTTGACGCCCCGTTCCAGCCGCCGCCGCGCGACCATCGCCGCCATCGAAATCAACAGCTTGTCTTTTTCTCTCGGTGTGAGGTTCATCGTGCATCCATCTGCTTCAACTAGAGATTCCAGACTTTCGGCACCGGCGCTCCATCGCGCAAGGCCGAAATGATCGGGATGAGAATTTTTCTCAAGGCAAAACCATCGGGCGCTGAAAGGCGCACGACAAGCTTGCCGGCCCAGCTGCTGGCGCCGCCCATATGGCCCTCAAGCAGCGGGCGCACTGCGCCGAGGTAGGCCTCGGCTCGCGGCCCGACATAGAGCAGCGTCGCAAACGCGACCTTGCCTGACAGCACGGCATCGCCGCCGGCAAGCGAAGCGACATTGCCCTGCAGTTGCAGGTCCTCGGCGTGGCAGAGCCTGCCGTTCTTGCGGATGCGCCAGCGGTCGCGAAAGAGGCCGGTCTCGACCGCCTCTCCCATCGCCGTGCGACCAAGCAGAATGGCCTCGACGGCCAGGAGTTCGGCATCGTCATCAATATCGACAACGAGCCTGCGAAACAGCGACGAGCGGTCGAACAGGATGGTTTCCTGCGGCAGCCAGTCTACCCGGGCGTTCGCGCCGACGGTAATGCTGGTGTTGACCTCGGCCGTTCCGGCAGACGCCTTGTAGATCTTCTCGCAGGCCTGCGTGGTGACGTCGATGCGGGCGCCAGGACCAGCGGCAACGCTCCAGTTCATCCGGTCGCCGCCGGTGAGGCCGCCCGCGGTATTGATGATGACGGCTTCCATGGAGGAATCGAACGTATCCGGAAGCCGGATCTTCGCCGCTCCTTCCTGGTAGAACTCCTGCAGACGCGTACGCCCGTCGAGCGTCTTCGCAGCCAGATGCCCGCGCCCCTCGGCCCTCTGCGGTCTCGTGGCTGCCGCCGCGTTCATCATTGCATCCCTTTCCAAGGCGCCGCCGGTTGACTGCCGGCCGTTTTCATTGAAGCCACTACCCTACGGAAAGCAAGCAATTCCCGTGCCGTGCCGATCCGTTCGCCACCATCGGACTGCCAGCTTCGGGGCCGCCCAGAGGTTGCCGAAGAAAGCAGCATCTGCCCAATGGATCGCCACAGATCAGACAGTCAGATGACGACGCGCTTCCGGTGTGTCGAGCGTTTCCGCGAGCCCCTCGTGAACGATCTCGCCACGATCCATGATGTAGACATAGTCAGCAAGCTCGCGGCAGAAATCGAGATACTGTTCGACGAGCAGGATCGCCATGCCAGTCGTGTCGCGCAGATAGCGGATTGCCCGGCCGATATCCTTGATGATCGATGGCTGGATGCCTTCGGTCGGCTCGTCGAGCACGAGGATTTTCGGCCGCGTCACCATCGCCCGGCCGATCGCCAGTTGCTGTTGCTGCCCACCGGACAAATCCCCGCCGCGCCGCCCGAGCATCGACTGCAGCACCGGAAACAGGCTGAAAATATCATCAGGGATCGAACGGTCCCTTCGTCCGAGCGGTGCAAAGCCAGTCTCGAGATTTTCCTTGACTGTCAGCAAGGGAAAGATCTCGCGGCCCTGCGGCACGTAGCCAATACCCCGCTTGGCCCGAGCAAACGGCGGCAGTCCGTTGAGCTTCACATCGTTGAAGCTGACGCTGCCGGCCGACAAGGGATGCTGGCCAGTAACGGCGCGGAGAAGAGAGCTCTTGCCCACGCCGTTACGCCCCAGCACGCAAGTGATCTTGCCCATCTCGGCCTTGATGGAGATGCCGCGCAGCGCCTGTGCCGCACCATAGTGAAGGTTTGCATTCTCGACTGTCAGCATCTCAGCGCCCCAGATAGTTTTCGATCACCTTCGGATCGGAGCTCACGAAATCGATCGACCCCTCGGCCAGCACCGAACCTTCCGCGAGGCAGGTTACCTTCACGCCTAGATCGCGGATGAAGCCCATGTCGTGCTCGACGACGACGACCGAGCGGGTCTTTGCGATCTCCTTGAGCAGGATCGCCGTTTCCGCGGTTTCGGCGTCCGTCATGCCGGCGACCGGTTCATCGACCAGTAGCAGCTTCGGCTCTTGTGCCAGAAGCATGCCGATCTCCAGCCATTGCTTCTGGCCGTGCGAGAGGTTGGCGGCGAGTTCGTCGCGCCGAAGCGTCAGCCGCACCGTCTCAAGGATCTCTTCGATGCGCGCCTTGTCTTCGGCGGCGAGCCGATAGAATAGTGTTGCGAAGACCCCGCGCCTGCGGTTCAGCGCGAGTTCGAGATTGTCCCAGACCGTGTGGCTCTCGAAGACCGTCGGCTTCTGGAACTTGCGGCCGATCCCGAGCTGGGCGATGTCGGCCTCGTCCTTCTTCGTCAGGTCGACGCCGCCGTTGAAAAAGACCTCGCCTTCATCCGGTCGCGTCTTGCCGGTGATGATGTCCATCATCGTTGTCTTGCCGGCACCATTCGGGCCGATGATGGCCCGAAGTTCGCCGGGCTCGATGACGATCGAGAGCGAGTTCAGCGCCTTGAAGCCGTCGAAGGAAACCGAGACGTTGTTGAGATAGAGAACGCTGTTTGGTTTGACGTCAGGGATCATGATCGCTCACTCCGCCGGCTGGATTTTTGCATCGACGCCCTCTTCCTGAAGTGCTGGCGGCGTCGCCTCCGTCTTCGGCTTGCGGCGCGTGAAATACTGCCCGATGGTCCCGACGATGCCCTTCGGCAGGAACAGCGTGACGAGCACGAACAGACCGCCGAGCGCGAACAGCCAGAACTCGGGGAAGAGACCCGTGAAGATCGTCTTGCCGCCGTTGACCAGAATGGCCCCAATGACCGGCCCGATCAGCGTCGAGCGACCGCCAACCGCCGTCCAGATGACCACTTCGATCGAGTTGGCCGGCGCAAATTCGCCTGGGTTGATGATGCCGACCTGTGGCACGTAGAGCGCGCCGGCTATGCCCGCCATCATCGCGGAGACAACGAAAGTGAAGAGCTTGAAGTGTTCGACACGGTAACCGAGGAAGCGCGTGCGGCTTTCCGCATCGCGCACACCGACCAGCACCTTGCCGAATTTCGAGCGGACTATGGCCGAGGCGATCATGAGCGACAGGGCAAGGAAGATGGCGGTCGCGGCAAACAGCGCAGCACGCGTGCCATCAGCCTGCACACTGAAGCCGAGGATTTCCTTGAAGTCGGTCATGCCGTTGTTGCCGCCGAAGCCCATGTCGTTGCGGAAGAAGGCGAGCAGCAGTGCGTAGGTCATCGCCTGCGTGATGATCGACAGGTAGACGCCGTTGACTCTGCTGCGGAAGGCGAACCAGCCGAAGACGAAGGCCAGCAGTCCCGGCACCAGCAGAACCATCAGCGCCGCGAACCAGAACTTGTCGAAGCCGTACCAGAACCACGGCAGCTCCTTCCAGTTCAGGAACACCATGAAGTCCGGAAGGATCGGGTCGCCATAAACGCCGCGCGAGCCGATCTGGCGCATCAGGTACATCCCCATCGCATAGCCGCCGAGAGCGAAGAAAGCGCCGTGGCCGAGCGAAAGGATTCCGCAGAAGCCCCAGACGAGATCGAGCGCCAGCGCCAGCAGCGCATAGGTCAAATACTTGCCGAACAGCGCCATGATGTAGGTCGGGATATGCAGCGGATTGGTCGGCGCAGTCATCAGGTTGAGAACCGGCACCAGCGCGGCGACGGCAAGCAGAATGACGATCGCAGCGACGATCTTGCGGTCGAGAGACCGGAGCAGGAAGGCCGTAATCATGCTTCCACCGCCCTTCCTTTGAGTGCGAAGAGCCCACGCGGACGCTTCTGGATGAAGAGAATGATGAGGACCAGCACCAGGATCTTGCCGAGAACGGCGCCGGCGAAGGGCTCGAGGAACTTGTTGAGGACGCCGAGCGACAGCGCACCGACGAGCGTGCCCCAGAGATTGCCGACACCACCGAAGACCACGACCATGAAGCTGTCGATGATGTAGCTCTGACCGAGGTTCGGCGACACGTTGTCGATCTGGCTGAGCGCGACGCCCGCGATGCCGGCAATGCCGGAGCCGAGCGCGAAGGTGAATGCATCGACCCAGCCGGTGCGGATACCCATCGACGAGGCCATGCGGCGGTTCTGCGTGACCGCGCGCATCTGCAGGCCGAACGCCGAACGCTTCAGGAGCGCGAGCAGCGCAAAGAACACCACCATCGAGAAAACGATGATCCAGAGGCGGTTCCAGGTGATCGAGAGACCGCCGAGTTCGAATGCGCCGGACATCCAGCTCGGATTGCGCACCTCGCGGTTCGTCGGTCCGAAGATCGTGCGAACCGCCTGCTGCAGGATCAGCGACACGCCCCAGGTGGCGAGCAGCGTTTCGAGCGGCCGGCCATAGAGATAACGGATGACGACCCGCTCGATGACAAGACCGACAAAGCCGGTGAAGACGAAAGCCGCCGGCACGGAGAAGGCCAGCGAATAGTTTCCGAGTTCAGGAAATGCGGAACTGATATACTCCTGCACGACGTACGTCGTATAGGCGCCGATCATCACCATTTCGCCGTGCGCCATGTTGATGACGCCCATCACGCCGAAGGTGATGGCGAGGCCGATCGCTGCGAGCAGCAGCACCGAACCGAGCGACAGCCCGTACCAGACGTTCTGCCCGACATCCCAAAGTGCAAGGCTGCGGTTGATCGCGTTGATATGGGTCTGGATAGCGCCCTTCAGCTCCTCGGGCGCGGTCGCCATCGCCGAATTCAGGATGGTCAGCGCGTCACGCCCGCCGCGCGCAGCGACCGTATCGATCGCGGCCTTCTTCTCTTCGGCGCTGACATCGCTCTTCAGCACCATGACGGCGCGCGCCGCTTCCATCGCATTCTTGACCTCGGCGTCGTTTTCTTCAGCCAGCGCCGAGGTGAGGAGGTCAAGATTTGCCGGATCGGCGTCCTTGAGCAGTCCTTGGGCTGCCGCAAGCCGCGCACCGCGATCCGGGCTCAAAAGCGTCAGCTGGCTCGTGACGGTGGCAATCACCGTACGCAGCGAATTGTTGATCTTGACCTTGGACATGTAGTCGGGATCGACATCGGAAACGACCTCGCCGGAGATCGGATCGGCATAGGTCGGCTCGTCCTCGGTGCCGCCCTGCACCAGCACCGGACCGCCGGTCTCGGAATTCACATAAAGCTGGCCATCGCTCAGCAGCTTGAGGATCTCGCCGACGTGCGGATCCTTGGAGGCGACCAGTGCCTTGATCGCGGCTTCGCGCTCAGGGAAATCGCCGACGCCAAGCGCATCGATCAGCGGGTGGATATCTTCCTGTGCCTTCAGGGCGGTCGCGAATGCGGGCATCGCTAGGCACAACGTAAGAAGCAGGATCTTGATGGCGCGATACATCGGCTTTCTTGCCTCGGTCATCATTGGCCTTCCGGCGCAATCGGGGAAATCTGCCTTCCAATCGACGCGATCCGGTGGATCGATCGCCGCGAAGCTTGAAGGCTGCACTTCGGAGATGGACCTTCCGCCCGGACAGGAGAGACCGGGCGGAAGTCTTCAGGCGTCAGAGTGACGGGGTGGTATGCACTCAGGAGCCCTTGCCGCCGCACTTGCCCGAGGCAACGTTGAAGTTGCCGCAGTTCATTGGCTTGCGCCAATCGGAGATCAGGTCCTTGGAATCAGGCAGGAAGTCGGACCATTCGTCACCGACAACCGCCGGGGTCTGCTGGACAATTTCGAACTGGCCGTTCGCCTGGATCTCACCGATCAGCACCGGCTTGGTGATGTGGTGGTTCGGCATGACGGTCGCATAGCCACCCGACAGGTTCGGAACCGTGGTGCCGACGATCGTGTCGAGAACCTTGTCCGTGTCGGTCGTGCCGGCAGCCTGAACAGCCTTAACCCAGGCGTTGAAGCCGATATAGGCAGCTTCCATCGGGTCGTTGGTCACGCGCTTGTCGTTCTTGGTGAAGTCGTGCCACTGCTTGATGAACCTCTTGTTCGCCGGGCTTTCGACCGACTCGAAGTAGTTCCAGGCAGCGAGGTGACCGACGAGCGGCTTGGTGTCGAGACCGGCAAGCTCTTCTTCGCCGACCGAGAAGGCGACGACCGGGATGTCGGTTGCCTTGACGCCCTGGTTGCCGAGTTCCTTGTAGAACGGAACGTTGGCGTCACCGTTGATGGTCGAGACCACCGCCGTCTTCTTGCCGGCCGAGCCGAATTCCTTGATCTTCTTCACTTCCGTCTGCCAGTCGGAGAAGCCGAACGGCGTGTAGTTGATGATGATGTCTTCCTTCGGAATGCCCTTCGAGACGAGATAGGCTTCCAGGATCTTGTTGGTGGTGCGCGGATAGACGTAGTCGGTGCCTTCGAGAACGAAGCGCTTAACGCCTTCCTTTTCCATCAGGTAGTCGACGGCCGGAATCGCCTGCTGGTTCGGGGCGGCACCCGTGTAGAAGATGTTGCGCGAGGACTCTTCGCCTTCATACTGAACCGGGTAGAAGAGGATCGAGTTGAGCTCTTCGAAGACCGGCAGAACCGACTTGCGCGACGAGGAAGTCCAGCAACCGAAGACGGCCGCGACCTTGTCCTTTTCGATCAGCTCGCGTGCCTTTTCGGCAAACAGCGGCCAGTCGGAAGCCGGATCGACGACGACGGCTTCGAGCTTCTTGCCGAGAAGGCCGCCCTTCTTGTTCTGCTCGTCGATGAGCATCAGCATGGCGTCTTTCAGCGTCGTTTCGGAGATCGCCATCGTGCCGGACAGCGAGTGCAGAACGCCGACCTTGATGGTGTCGTCAGCCGCAACGGCTCCGTGGAATGCGGCCGTGGCCGACATGACGGCGCCGAGTGCGGCGCCCGTGATATAGGACTTGAGATTCATCTGGTTGATCCCCTCTTCTTGTTAGACAACAGGCCGAAAACGGAAGTTAACTGTTGCTTAAGGGACTATCCGGTGCTGCACTGCGAAAGCGTATACGTGATATGACGTAGGTGACGGGGCGAAATGTGCAGTTTTGTGCTGCGCCGCACTATTAAGCCTCGCGTGGTTCCATGTTACGAACGCATGACAAGGGGAACAAAGGGGCTGGCACCAACGCATGGCAGCGCGGCAACGCATCATTCCGGTCAGGCGCGAGTATAATCGCTGGGTCGCCAACCAGACGCTGGAGGACTATGCGCTGCGGTTCACCGCCAAAAGCGCCCGGCAGTTCTCCTCGCAGCGCATCTCGCAGACGGCGATCGGCGCCATCTCCTTCCTGGCGCTGGAAGCGATCGGCGGCGCCATCACGCTCTCCTACGGCACGACGAACGCCTTTTTTGCCATCGTCGTCGCCTCGATCGCCATGCTCGCCATCGGCCTGCCGATCAGCCGCTACGCGATCCGCCACGGCGTCGATATCGACCTTTTGACCCGCGGCGCGAGTTTCGGCTACATCGGCTCGACGGTTACCTCCCTCATCTACGCCAGCTTCACCTTCATGCTGTTTGCGATCGAGGCATCGATCATGTCCGGCGCGCTGGAACTGACGCTCGGCATCCCGCTCTGGATCGGCTATATCATCAGCGCCGTGATGGTGATCCCACTGGTCACCCACGGCGTCCGGCTGATCAGCCGCTTCCAGCTTTTGACGCAGCCATTCTGGATCGTCCTCAACATCCTGCCCTTCCTGTTCATCGCTGTCATGGATTGGGAGAAGTTCGATCTCTGGCGGGCCTTTGCCGGTATCCGCCATGCTTCGGGGCCACCTGGCACCGTCGCCCCCTTCGATCTCGTCGAATTCGGCGCCGCGTCAGCCGTCATATTGGCGCTGATGTCGCAGATCGGCGAACAGGCCGACTTTCTGCGCTTTCTACCCCCGGAGAAGCAGACGAAATGGCGCCACCGCCTCGCCGTCTTCCTGGCCGGCCCCGGCTGGGTCATCATCGGGGCGCCGAAGCTGCTTGCCGGTTCCTTCCTCGTCGTCCTCACCTTTGCCTCAGGCGTGCCAGTCGATCGCGCCGCCGATCCGGCCCAGATGTACCTGACGGCCTTCGGCTACATGATCCCGTGGCACAATGCAGCGCTGCTGCTGATGGCTGCCTTCGTGGTCGTCTCGCAGTTGAAGATCAACGTGATGAACGCCTATGCGGGCTCGCTCGCCTGGTCGAATTTCTTTTCCCGCCTCACACACAGCCATCCCGGCCGCGTCATCTGGCTCGTGTTCAACGTCGCGATCGCCCTGCTCCTGATGGAACTCGGCATCTACAAGCTGCTTGAAGAAACGCTCGGCATCTTTTCGATCATCGCCATGGCGTGGCTCTGCACGATCTCGGCCGACCTTTTCATCAACAAACCGCTTGGCCTGGCCCCTCCCGGCATCGAATTCAAGCGCGCCCATCTCTACGACATCAATCCGGTCGGCCTCGGCGCCATGACGCTGTCGGCCGGCATTGCTCTGATCGCTCATTTCGGCGTCTTCGGCACGATCGCCGCATCGCTCGCCCCCTACATCACGTTGATCGTAGCGCTGATCGCCTCGCCACTGATCGCATGGGGCACGAAGGGCAAGTACTACCTTGCGCGCAAACCGCGCCACAGCTGGAAGAACCTCACAAACATCACTTGCTCCGTCTGCGAGCATCCATTCGAGCCTGAAGATATGGCCTGGTGCCCGGCCTATGCGGCACCGATCTGCTCGCTCTGCTGTTCGCTCGATAGTCGCTGCCACGACATGTGCAAGCCGAAGGCGCGCTTCAACGCACAGGTTGGCACGGTCGCCAAGGCAGTGCTGCCGGGGAGCGTCGTTGAGAAGCTGACCACCCGCCTCGGTCGCTATGGCATCGCCGTCGTGCTCGCCCTGACGGCCGTCGGAACCATCCTCGCGATGATCGCCCATCAGGTTTCCTCGGCGTCACCCGAAACCGCCGACGTCGTCAACGGAACGATCCTGGTGGTCTTCTTCGTCTTCGCGGTGATTGCGGGAGTCGTCTGCTGGTTTTACGTGCTCGCGCATGACAGCCGGGTCGTTGCCGAGGAAGAGTCCTCTCGCCAGAATACGTTGCTGCTGAAGGAAATCGCTGCGCACAAGAAGACCGACGCCGCCCTTCAGACCGCCAAGGAAACGGCCGAGGCCGCCAACCGCGCCAAAAGCCGCTATGTCGTCGGCCTCAGCCACGAATTGCGCACGCCGCTGAACGCAGTCCTCGGCTACGCGCAGATTCTCGAGCGCGACGAAACCATTCCCACTCCACGACAGTCGTCGATCAAGGTCATCCGCCGCAGCGCCGAGCATCTCTCCGGTCTTATCGACGGTCTCCTCGATATCTCCAAGATCGAGGCCGGGCGCCTGCAGGTCTATTCCAACGAGATCAACATTCAGGATTTCCTGGATCAAATCGTCGACATGTTCCGCCCTCAGGCCCAGGCCAAGGGATTGACGTTCCATCACGACCGCTCACCCGCCCTGCCCCACTTCGTGCGAACCGACGAGAAGCGACTGCGCCAGATCCTCGTCAATCTTCTCTCCAACGCCATCAAGTTCACCGACGAAGGCAGCGTCACCTTCGACGTCGGCTATCGCAGCCAGGTCGCGACCTTCACGGTCACCGACACGGGCCGCGGCATTGCCGAGAAGGACTTGAGCCGTATCTACGAGCCGTTCCAGCGTGGCGAAGCCGACAGCGTCCGGCCGATGCCGGGCCTTGGCCTCGGTCTGACGATCACGCAGCTTTTGACCAACACGCTGGGCGGCGAAATCTCGGTGAGCAGCGAGAAGGATCGCGGAACGGTCTTCCGCGTTCGCCTCATGCTTTCCGCCGTGCTCCGCGAAATGACGGTCCCGCCGCTGGAAAAGAAGATTGTGAGCTACGACGGTCCCCGGCGAACGATCGTTGTCGTGGACGACAATGAAGATCACCGCGAAATGATGCGCGAGGTTCTTGCACCTCTCGACTTCGTTGTCCTGACAGCCACGAGCGGCACCGACTGCCTGACCTTGATCGAAGGCATCCAGCCAGATCTCTTCCTGGTCGACATCTCGATGCCGGGCATGAATGGCTGGCAACTCGTTTCGCGCCTGCGCGCGAACGGCCAGACTGCCCCGATCGTCATGCTGTCCGCCAATATCGGCGACGCCGCCGCACACCGCGATAGTGACGACAGCCACAGCGATGCCATCGGCAAGCCTGTCGACATCAAGCAACTGCGTGACAAGCTTGCGCTCCATCTTGGCCTGAAATGGATTTATGCGGAGGCGATCCCGCCCGCCCCCGCCAAGCACGACCGGCCGCTGGTCAGTCCAGGACACTCCCACGTTCAGGAATTGTTGCGGCTCGCCGAAATCGGCTACATCAGAGGCATCGAGGCAAAGCTCGGCGACCTTGCCAAGGTAGAAGCAAATCAGCCATTTACAGAAGAACTTCGCTCCTATGCGGCCTCCTTCGATCTGAACGGCCTCATCAATTTCCTGCACCGTTTTGACGAGAAGGTAGAAACCCTTGGCTGAGCTCCCGCGCGACATCGTTCTGCTGGTGGATGACTCGCCGGAGGCTTTGGGGTTCCTGACCGATGCTCTGGAGCAGTCCGGCTTCTCGGTCCTGATCGCCACGTCAGGCTCGGCTGCCCTGAATATTGTGGAGCGCATTACGCCCGATCTCATTCTGCTGGATGCGGTCATGCCCTCCATGGACGGCTTTGAGACTTGTAGGAGACTCAAAGCCAACCCCGCAATCAGCCAGATACCGGTCATCTTCATGACCGGCCTGACAGAAACCGAGCATGTCGTTCGTGCACTCGAATCCGGAGGCGTCGACTACCTGACGAAACCGATCAATATCGACGAGCTGCGAGCGCGGATCGGTGTGCACCTGCGCAATGCCCGTTCGACACAGAGCGCGCGCGTTGCGCTGGACGCTGCCGGCCGGCATTTGCTTGCCGTCAAGGGCGACGGCGACATTCACTGGTCGACGCCGCAGGCAACACGCCTCGCCAACGCTGCGATGAACCGAGATGATGCCATGGACGCGGTGGTCAGCAGGATTGCCGAGTGGATGAAGACCCGCCCGGCCTCGGCGCGCGACGGCGCGATCTCGCTTTCGCATGCCGGCAAGGACGTGCTTCAGCTGGCCTTCCTGGGCGCGATCGGTCCGGATGAATATCTGTTTCGCCTGACGGCAAACAACGCTCGGGCCGACGACGAGGTGCTGCGCCGGCATTTCTCGCTGACACAGAGAGAATCCGAAGTGTTGTTATGGATCGCGAAAGGCAAGGCCAACCGCGATATCGGCGAGATTCTCGGCCTCTCGGCCCGCACCGTAAACAAGCATCTCGAACAGATCTATGTGAAGCTCGGCGTCGAAAACCGCGCCTCGGCGGCGGTCAAAGCCGCGCATGTCCTGCACGAGACCTGAACGGTCCACAGTCGGAGAGCACGGCATTGATCCGTAAGGCGACAAATCACGATATTGCCCGGATCGTCGAAATCCGCGCCGGGGTATCGGAAAACATCCTGTCCGATCCCTCCAAGGTTACCCTGGACGATATCAATTGGTTCATCGCCAATCCCGGCATCTTTGTCTGGGAAGAAAATGGCGAAGTCGCCGGCTTCTCGGCGGCGGACACCCGCGACGGCTTCATCTGGGCATTGTTCGTGGACGAGCGGTACACCGGTCGCGGGATCGGTCGTGCCCTGCTTGAACGCGTGTGCCAAACGTTGAAATCCGCCGGCTTCGAGCGGCTTCGCTTGACGACTGATCCCGCAACGAGAGCCGAAAGGCTTTACCGACGCGCAGGCTGGCGCCTGATCGGCCATCGAGACGGCGAGCTACTCTTCGAACTCAGCCTCTAGCAAAACTCTCGCGGAGGAAGAGGCAGATCAAACAACGCGGTCGGGCGGCGACCGCCCCTCGAAGAAGGCAGTGACATTGTCCACCACCTTCATCCCCATGGCCGTGCGGGTTTCCTCGGTCGCGCTGCCGAGATGCGGCAGCAGAACAACATTCTCCATGACTTTCAGCGCATCCGGTACGTGCGGCTCGGCCGCATATACGTCGAGCCCGGCACCGCGAATGACGCCGTCCTTCAGGGCGGCGATCAAGGCCACCTCGTCAACGACATCGCCGCGTGCAGTATTGATCAGGAAGGCGCCGGGCTTCATTGCCGCAAGTCGACCCGCATTCATCAGGTGTCGGTTTTCCGCACCACCTGGGCAATGCAGGGACACGAAGTCGGATAGCGCCAATACCTCCTCAATCGTCGGCAATTGTCGTGCCCCGTAGCGCGCCGCTTCCGACGGATCGACCGGTGATCTGTTGTAGAAAACCACGTCCATGCCAAAACCGAAATGGCAACGTTGTGCGAACGCCTTGCCGATGCGCCCGAAACCGATGATGCCGACGGTTTTGCCGGTGACCTTCGTCCCGATCATGTGTGTCGGGCACCAGCCGGACCACTCGCCGGAGCGGACCTGACGCTCGCCCTCGCCGCCGCGCCGGGCAACTGTCAGCAGCAGCAGCATGGCGATGTCAGCCGTGCAATCGGTCAGCACGCCGGGCGTATTCGTCACGACGATCCCGTGGCCCTTGGCCACATTGGTGTCGATATGATTGTAGCCGACCCCGAAATTGCCGAGTATGCGCGTGCGCGGCGTCACGGCATCAAAAACGGCTGCGGGCAACTTGTCGGAGACCGTCGGCAAGATGGCATCGTACTCATCCATCGCTTGGCGCAACGTCTCCACGCTCATCGCTTCATCGCGCAGGTTCAATGTTGCATCGAAACGCTCCGAAAGGATGCGTTCGACGGCTGACGGCCAGCGGCGCGTAACGAGAATGCGTGGCATGGACATGGTGACCTGTTCCGAATGCTTGGTTGGCTTTCTAGCCAGTAGCCCAAAAAGTCCGATGGGCCAAACGGAAGAAGCCCGGTCTTGCGACCGGGCTTCCAAAATCCGCACAAGCGGGGGATGAACCCTTACTTGGCTTCCTGCGGGAAGTAGCTGTACTTGCCGTCCGGACCCTTCTTCCACTCGTACATGATGTAGCCGGGAAGCTTCGGGTCGCCCTTTTCGTCGAACGACATGTCGCCGAGAACGGTCGGGAACGGGCCCTTTGCCTTCATTGCAGCAGCAACGGCTTCAGCGTCGTTGGAACCGGCAGCCTTTGCGCCGCCAGCGATCGACTGCAGCGCAGCGTAGGAGTAGAGCGTGTAGGCTTCCGGGTTGAAGCCGGCGGCCTTGAACTTCGCAACGAGGTCCTTGTTGGCCGGGTTCAGCGTCGGATCAGGACCGAAGGTGTTCAGCGTACCGGCAACTGCGTCGCCAGCGATCGATGCCAGTTCGTTCGAAACGATACCGTCACCGGAAACCAGCGTAGCCTTGAGGCCCTGGTCGGCTGCCTGACGGATGATCAGACCAGCTTCGGTGTGGAGGCCACCCCAGTAGATGATCGTGACGCCGGCTTCCTTCATCTTGGCGATGAGAGCCGAGAAGTCCTTGTCGCCAACGTTGATGCCTTCGTAGAGGGCTTCCGTCGTGCCAGCAGCGTTCAGAGCCTTCTTGGTTTCGTCAGCGAGACCCTGGCCGTAAGGCGTCTTGTCGTGAACGACAGCGATCTTGGCGTCCTTGAAGTGGTCGGCAAGATACTTGCCGGCGATTGCACCCTGCTGGTCGTCACGGCCGCAAGTACGGAACGTGTTCCAGAGGCCGCGCTCGGTGAACTTCGGGTTCGTAGCGGCCGGGGTGATTTCGAGCATGCCGTTTTCAGCGTAGACTTCGGAAGCCGGGATCGAAACGCCCGAGTTGAAGTGGCCGATTACGAACTTGACGCCGTCAGCAGCGAACTTGTTCGCAACCGAGATGCCCTGCTTCGGGTCGGAAACGTCGTCGCCGAGCACGATCTTGACCTGCTCGCCGTTGATGCCACCGGCAGCGTTGATGTCAGCGGCCGCCTGCTCTGCGCCCTTCTGGAGCTGAGCGCCGAACGCAGCGTTCGGGCCAGTCAGCGGACCAGCAACGCCAACGATGATGTCGGCCCATGCGTTGCCGCTGAAGGCGACCATCGCCGTCAGTGCCACAGCCGACAGGAGAGACTTTTTCATTCTGTTACTCCCAATTTTTTAGCGGGTTCCGTTCCACTACCCAGCGCATTACCCACTTTACTGCGCCAGGAAACTTGTTCCACTCCGAGGGGCATCTGTCCCTAGATTCAACCGGCTGTCAATGTTTTGCCTTCCAAGAGAAGGGGGACGTCTTTTCGTATAGCCAGTAGTAGTTGTTGACCATCTGATTGGTCCGGCGATAGCGATAGCCGGCCGTCGAGAAGATCAGAAGCAAGACCAGGTCGATTACATAGTAAAAGAGGCTGAGAACCGGTCCATCGAACAGCGCGTGATGCAGGAATTGCATCGCACCAGCAAGCAGAACCGTATAGGCGATTACCAGAGGATAGTTGCTCCAGCTCTCGGCCGCGGCTCTGCCGGCCCGCCATGCCGTCCAGAATCCAATCAGCACGACGACCAAGCGAATGGCGCTGCGCACGCCCGTATCGCTCTCAAAGAAAAGTCCCTGCATATCAAAGTCTCCCCTTCGTCATGCTCAATGACGTCCGCCTTCGAGATAGGCGGCACGCACTTCCGGATTCGCGAGAAGTTCCATGCCGGAACCGCTCATGGTGACCTTGCCGTTGACCATGACATAGGCACGGTCCGACAAGCGCAGAGCTGCGAAGGCGTTCTGCTCCACGAGGAAGACAGTCAGGCCTTCTTCCTTGTTGAGTTTCTTGATCGCCTCGAAAATGCCCTTGACGATCAGCGGCGCCAGACCAAGCGAGGGCTCGTCGAGCAGCAGCAGCTTCGGACGCGCCATCAGCGCGCGACCGATCGACAGCATCTGCTGCTCGCCGCCCGAGAGCGTACCGCCGCGCTGGCCCTGGCGCTCCTTGAGGCGCGGGAACATCGCAAAGACCTTCTCGACGTCCTCGTTGAAATATTTCAGGTTGTCGAGGCCCGCGCCCATCTGGAGATTTTCCATGACGGTCATGCGCGGGAAGATACGGCGTCCTTCAGGCGACTGCGCGATGCGAAGGCGGGCGATCTCATGCGTCGGCAGACGCGTGATATCTTGGCCATCGAAAACCACCGAGCCCTTGCGCGCCTGCGGACTTCCGCAAATCGTCATCATCAGCGTCGACTTGCCGGCGCCGTTGGCACCGATCAGGCTGACGATCTCGCCGCGATGGACCTCGATATCGATTCCGGCCAGGGCCCGGATGTTGCCATAGTAGGTTTCAACGCCCTGAACGTTCAGAAGTGGCTGGCCAGTCATTAGTGCGAGCCTCCTTCGAGGTTCTCTACGGCTGCAATCACTTCTTCCACTTCCTCGTCCTCGACACCGAGATAGGCCGCGATAACCCGCGGGTCCTGCTTCACTTCATCAGGCGTGCCATCGGAAATCTTCTGACCGTATTCCAGCACGACGACATGGTCGGAAATTTCCATGACCACCGACATGTCGTGCTCAATCAGCAGGATCGACGTGCCGCTTTCGCTGCGAATGCTGCGCAGCAGCGCGTTCAGCGCAGCCGACTCGCGGGGATTGAGGCCAGCAGCAGGCTCGTCGAGGCACAGAAGTTCCGGCTCCGTGCACATGGCGCGCGCGATCTCAAGCCGGCGCTGCGCGCCGTAGGGCAGATCACCGGCCGGGTCATCGGCGCGATCAATCAGATCGGCCTTCTCAAGCCAGTGGCGTGCCAGTTCAACGGCATTCTTCGCCTCTGCCCGGTACGGCCCGATGCCCACGAGACCCATCACGGTGAACCCGGACGCCTTCATCAGCTTGTTGTGCTGGGCGACGAGCAGGTTTTCGAGAACCGTCAAGCCGGAAAACAGCCGGATGTTCTGGAACGTGCGGGCAACCTTGGCTTCCTTGGTGATCCGGAAGTCCGGAAGGCGCTCCAGCAAGAACTCCTTGCCGCCCTTCTGCTTCAGCGTGATCATGCCCATCGTCGGCTTATAAAAGCCCGTGATGCAATTGAAGACAGTCGTCTTGCCGGCGCCGTTCGGGCCGATGAGTGCGGTGATGTCACCGCGCTTGGCTTCAAACGAGAAGTCGTTGATCGCCATCAGGCCGCCGAACTTCATCGACAGATGCTCGACCTTCAGCAAAGTATCGCTGGTCATGTTTGTTTCCTGAGGGCTCATCAACCGTGGCCCTCCTTGGTAAAGCTGCCGGAAACTGCCTTGCGCTCCTTGAGGAAGGCTGTCGGTTCACGCGACCCTACGAAACCGCGCGGCTTGATCAGCATCACGACGACCATCGCCAGCCCGAACAGCAGCATGCGGTAAAGTTCAGGCGTGAAGTCCGGTCCGAAAATCATCTTCAGGAAGGCCATCTCACGCAGCATTTCAGTGCCGCCGACCATGACGATTGCGGCGATCGCGATACCGGTCAGCGAGCCCATGCCGCCGAGAACGACGATGGCGAGAATAACCGCCGATTCCAGGAAGACGAACGATTCCGGGGACACGAAGCCCTGACGAGCGGCAAAGAAGGAGCCTGCGAAGCCACCGAACATGGCGCCGGTCGCAAAGGCGGTGAGTTTCGTCGTCACCGTATTGATCCCAAGCGAGCGGCAGGCAATTTCGTCTTCGCGCATGGCCTCCCACGCACGACCGATCGGCATCCGGCGCAGGCGGATCGTCACATAGGCGGTCAGCATGCAGAGGGCGAGGATCAAGTAGAAAAGGAAGATCTTGTAGTAGGCCGATGACATCGGCAGGTGGAACAGCTTCGCAAAGCCACCGGCGCTCGCATCGAACGGGATGCCGAAAAGCGTCGCCTTCGGAATGCCCGAGATACCGAACGTGCCCTTGGTGAGATCCGTCCAGTTGATGATGACCAGGCGAATGATTTCACCGAAGGCCAGCGTGACAATCGCTAGGTAGTCGCCGCGCAGTCGCAGAACCGGGAAGCCCAGAATGACACCCCACAGCGCTGCCAGAATACCGGACAGAGGCAGGAGCACCCAGAACGACAGGCCGAAATAGCTGGAAAGGAGTGCGTAAGAATAGGCGCCAATCGCGTAGAACGCCACGTAGCCAAGATCGAGCAGGCCAGCGAGACCAACGACGATGTTCAGCCCCCAGGCCAGCATCACGTAGATCAGGATCTGGATACCGAAGTTATCCACCCACTTCAGCGAACCCTGCGGACCCGCGACGGCGTAGATGAACACCGGATAGAGCAGCAGCGCGACGAGCGCGATCTTCAAGAAATGTGTGTGGAAAAAGCCCTTTTCGGCCGAGATATCCAGCTCGCCGCTACGCGCCTTCGCCAATTTGCGTGCATCGAGGTGCGGCCGCAGGAAGACGACGGTCAGGAAGCGACCGACGGCTGCAATCGCTACGAATATTGCCAGGAGGCCCCAGCGCTGGACAATGATGAGTTCGTTGCTGATATTCTGATCGGTCTTCAGGCCAACGTACAGCACGAACATGCCGAACGCGATCAGGGCAGCAAACAGAGCTTCTTTAATACCCGTCTGAACAAGTCCGGCTTTGGCGGGCTTGTCAGCGGAACGTACAACATTTTCCATGACGTTAAACCTTCTCGACTTCCGGCCGGCCCAGAATACCTGTCGGCTTGAAGATCAGCACGAAAGCGAGGATGGCGAATGTCGCCACATCCTTGTACGCGATGGTGAAGTAAGCCGACCACAGCGACTCGATCAAACCGATCATCAGCCCACCTAGGACAGCGCCTGGAAGCGAACCGATGCCGCCGAGAACGGCCGCGGTGAACGCCTTCACACCCGGTACGAAGCCGTCGTTGAAGTTCACGACACCATAATACATCAGATACATGGTACCTGCGACAGCAGCCAGCGCCGCACCCATGATGAAGGTGATGGAAATCGTCTGATCGACATTGACGCCCAGCAGCGCCGCCATCTTGCGGTCCTGCTCAGTTGCGCGCTGAGCGCGCCCGAGCGACGTATGATTGACGAGGTACCAGAACACCGTCAGCAGCACCACCGTGATGAGGATGATGACGATCTGCTTCAGCGAGATGGAGATGCCGGCGACATTGTATACAGTGCTTACCAGCGGCGGGATCGGCTTGTTGCGCGGCCCCTGGGTCACCTGGATGAAGTTCGACAGCGTGATCGACATGCCGATCGCGGTGATCAGCGGCGCCAGGCGGAACGATCCGCGCAGCGGACGATAGGCAACACGCTCGATCGTCCAGTTCCACAAGCTCGTCATCAACATTGCGATCAGGAGCATAACCAGCAGCAAAACTGCAACCGGAAGACCCGCAAACATGGAGGTGAGGACGAGAAAAACGATGAGGCCGGCGAAACCGCCAAGCATGAAAATATCGCCGTGGGCGAAGTTGATCATGCCGATAATGCCGTAAACCATCGTATAGCCAATAGCCACAAGGCCATAGATGGATCCAAGAGTCAGCCCATTAACGAGCTGCTGGACAAAATATTCCATATACCATTTCCCCTGGATGCAAGCCGGTTTAGCCAGCATCTCTTGTTATTAGAGCTTTTGATGCGCCCTTGATTAAGGATTTCATACCGCTTTCAAACCAAAAGGGAAGCGCAAAATCGCAAAGCTCCAAAGTTCTTTGCCGTTTTGGTGAAAATGACTTTTTTGCGACTAACAATTCGCTTTTTTTAACATGTGAAGCCCCAGAAAGCGCTTTTTGACTTTAGAATGGTGCAAACTGCAACACCATCCCGCTTTCGGACAATGCCGCGGCGCGAGGGGCCGTCTGGATTCTGCCCCAGAAACTGTCGCTTGAATTTCGCACGTTTCACTTGGCCGAGGGAATTGCTTATATAAAGGTGAAACGCTTCAGGTGAGCGCAACAAAAAGATCCGGAAGGCGAGCAATGCTCGAAACATTTGAGCGCGCCGCTCTCGAAGCGGGCAAAGCGATTATGAAGGTCTATCAAGAGGGATGCCCGACCGCCAGGAAAGCTGATAATAGCCCCGTCACCATCGCCGACGAGCGCGCCGAGCGCATCATCATTGCACAGCTTGAAGCCGCGTTCCCCGATACGCCTATTATTGCGGAAGAATCCGTGGCAGCAGGGAACGTGCCCGTCATCGGCAGATCCTTCTTCCTTGTGGATCCGCTCGACGGCACACGGGAATTCGTCGACCGACGACGCGAGTTCACCGTGAACATTGCCTATATCAGCGAGGGACGCCCTCTCGCAGGGATCGTTTATGCCCCCGCCCTCGGCGTCGCCTTCGCTGGCGAGGACAGCAAGGCCGAGAAACTCCTTGTCGACGACCGCTTTCAGGTGACACGGCGGACGCCCATCCGGGTGCGTCCGCAACCGGCCGACCGGACGGCTTTGGCAAGCAGATCCCACAACAGCCCCCAGACAGATGTTTTTCTCGCCGCAAACGCGATCTCCCACTGCACCAACATCGGCTCCTCGCTGAAATTCTGCATGCTGGCTGAAGGCCTGGCCGACGTTTATCCGCGCTTCACGCGGACAATGGAGTGGGATACAGCCGCTGGTGATGCCGTGCTGCGCGCTGCGGGCGGCTCCACCGTAACGCTGGACGGGTTGCCGCTGACCTACGGCAAGACGTCTCAAATGCATGACAGCGACTTCGCCAACCCAAACTTCATTTCCTGGGGCGGCGCCAGATCCACTTTGGAGCGGGCATAACCTCTTCGGAAAAACACGCAAAATCAGCGGGATGCGGCTTTCGCTGTCCACGTCTCGTTTGTGGCGCCTAGGATTCTCGGTGAATGACACCACGCCGGGCGCCCGTCCGGCCAATCCCGGAGCCGCAAAACCGTGTCTGACCAGACCAACAATCTCGCCCTCCCCTACATCCTGCCCTCCCAAGCGCAGAAGCATGTGACCCATAACGAGGCGCTGCAGCGTCTCGATGCCATTGTCCAACTCTGCATCGTCGAAGTATCCTCCGCTCCGCCATCGGACGCGTCGGAGGGACAGTGCTATCTTGTCGCAGAGGGAGCCGGTGGTTCGTGGTCCGGAAAAGACGGCATGCTGGCGCTCCGCCAGGATGGCGCCTGGATCTATATCGAACCCAGGACGGGCTGGCGTGGCTTCTTCGCCGCCCAGGGCCAACTCCGTGTTTTCAGAAGCGGCGAGTGGCGCGCGATATCGCTCGATGATGACAGTTCTCTTCCCATGATCGGTGTCAACACGTCGCCGGACGCGGTCAATCGCCTCGCGGTGGCCTCGGACGCGAGCCTCTTCAGCCATGCAGGCCACGGCCACCAGCTCAAGGTCAACAAATCCGCCGCCGCGGAGACGGGAACGCTGCTTTTTCAGACAGCATGGTCCGGCCGGGCGGAAATGGGCCTCGCCGGCAGCGATGATTTTTCGATCAAGGTCAGCGGCAACGGCGCCGATTGGCTGACCGCTCTGACAATTTCGTCCCGGGGCGCTGTGAGAACCCCAGCGAGACCTGTTGCCCGAACGTCCTTGGCCGCAGGAACATCCACGCCTGCAGCTGGCAGCCGAACCGGCTTCAGCGACTTCCATCTGCTCCAGGGCGGCTTCTCTCTTGGCTCGGCTCTGCCCACAGGCGCTGGCAACCGCTTGCTTATCCCGGAGACCGGCCTTTATCTCCTGCAATTGACAGCAAGCACCCTCTCCTCCTCCGGGCACGAGACGGCGATCGAGGTAAATGGTACGACCGTACTCGCCACCCTCCTAGGTGCTGCGTCGACCAGCGCAGCACGCGATATTGCCTGTACCCTGGCCGCATTGAATGAGGGAGACTGGCTGGCGCTCCTGCATCACGGAAGCGCACAATATGAGTTTGGAGCCGCAAAGACCGAGCTTTCGGCAATAATGCTCTAGATCGGTTCGATAAACGCCTAGAGCAGCCTATAGCGGATTGCGCGGGCGATCGCCTGTATACGGTTGACAGAGTCGAGCTTTCGCATCGCGCTCTTCAAGTAGCCGATCACGGTATGTGGCGAGAGATCGAGAATAATCGCGATCTCTTCACTGCTCTTTCCGGCGGCCGACCAACGCAGGCACTCGATTTCCCGGCTGCTGAGGCTCTCCATCGGTTGCTCAACAGGGTTCTGCTGCGCAAACAGTTCCAGAAACTCCATCGCCCGGAAAACCTGCTGCATCGCCTCCTCGCGAGCAAGACGCTCGCGCTCACCCGAGAATGCGAATATGAAGTGCCGCAAATGCATGTCATGCAAGGCAAAGGCAAATGTGTCCTTGAGGCCATGGCCTCTGAAGTGCGCCGTCAGCCGATCGTTTCCCTGGTTTGCAGCCGTGCTTTCGAATGGCGCCTTGTCACAGAAGACAGGCATCGCTGTCGTCTTGAGAGCCGAGACCAGCTTGCTGCGATAGAAGAGGTCAACCTCCTCATAGAGTTCAATGAGCTCTTGCGGCCAATTGCTAGCGAGATAGTTGCTGGCGAAGCCACTGCGGTCCCCGCGCGGAAACTCCACCAACAAGTAGTGGTTGAATCCCGCCTCGACTGCCATCTCGGCCACGCAATCGTTGAATCGTTCCGAGGACATTTTCTGCCCGGACGCGATCCGCGAAAAAACAGCATCCCCCACGCCGTCGCGGACGGCGCGTTCTTGCTTCTTCATTTTCCTGTCCCTCGGCGGCTAGCTTCGCCTCAGCTTCTTCATTTCGTCGACCAGAATGGCCGCGCGCCGCAGAGGAAAAGCAAAGGCCCGTATCAAAAGGACACGAAGCAAACCTTAGTTATTCCGGGCACCACGAAAACAACGGAGACGCGGTCTTGCACTAACAACTATGTTGCGGCGCTTATAAATTGACGTTTATCAATTGCCCATTAGCCATTGCGCATGGCTCCTATGCGCTCATCACAAATTTACGCAGGGGAAGGCACGAGGGCGCGCAAATCGCTTCCAGGAAGTCGACGCCTAAACTTCTTATCAAAGTGTTACTATGCGCTTAGGCAATTCTTAAATGTGACAAGCTAGAGTGACGGCCGTGGTCTTGAGTTGTGTAGAGAGTCCAATGACCGAAATGATACGTCCCCGAGTAAAATATGTCATCGGCCCCGATGGCAGCCCGCTGACGATTGCGGATTTGCCACCGCCGAATACCAGGCGCTGGGTTATCCGTCGCAAAGCAGAGGTTGTAGCGGCGGTTCGCGGTGGCCTGTTGAGCTTGGAAGAAGCGTGCGAGCGTTACACGCTGACTGTCGAAGAGTTCTTGTCCTGGCAGTCTTCCATTAACAGCCATGGCCTTGCCGGTTTGCGCACCACGCGCATCCAGCAGTATCGCCACTGACAAGCCCATCCTGGGCAACGAAATTTAGGTTCGGGCCGCTTGCATGTCCTGAGGGGGATATACAAACGGCCCGCAATCATTAACGCAGCTAGCAGACGCCCTGCTTTATGCTGCGACAAGCTCACCACGAGTTCCCTGCTCCATAGACCACTCGGCAGGAGACTCGGTCGGTGAGCCGGAATTGCTGCCGGCCTCGTACCGGCAGCAAATGTCCCCACCTCTTCTCATCGAACACTGTGTCCACATCGCCCGCCTTGGCGCGGCCGGGATGACATGCCAATTTCCGACCGACAGCTGAATGTTGACGAGGAATGGCAATGAACATCAGGAATGAAGAGAACCCCTCCGGCGGCCGCTACGTTGCAGAGGTCGAGGGCCACCAGGCGGAAATGACCTATTCCCGCGCATCGCCGACGCTTGTCATCATTGACCACACCGGCGTACCCGATGCGCTGCGCGGCAAGGGTGTTGGCCAGGCACTTGCCCTTCATGCAGTCGAAGAGGCACGCAAAGGGGGGTGGAAGATCTTCCCGTTATGTCCCTTCTTCAAGGCGCAAGCGCAACGCCACGAGGAGTGGCGCGACGTCATTAACAGTTAGCCCAACAACGCCAAAAGCCATGTATGACGGACGTGACGCCCATCATGCATGGCTTTTTTCGAGGCGATGCCTAGGTGCCAACGGCACCCGTTTCCCGCCTTAGGCTCTTGCCCGGACTGCGCCGTCGCGCTCTTCGAGCGCGGCTGCACGTGCATATTCCGCCTGTATCTCTTCGAGCGCCTGTTCAAGCGCCTCTTCCTGCATCTTCAGTTCCTTGATCGAGACCTGAAGATTGTCCGCGCGCTGGCGTGCTGCCTTTGCGAAGGTCGGATAGGCGAAGTGATTCGGGTCGGAAATGCCGGACTTCTTTTCCTCGACGACGATCTGGCTCTCCAGATCCTTCGTCATCCTATCAAATTCGGACATCATCATCTGCAATTGCTGCAGCTGGCGACGTTTCTCGTTCACCTGAAACTCCTTCAGGCGAACTAGGCTCTCACGCGACTTCATACGCATTACTCCAGTGATGCGAGACCCCTGCTCCACTTTAAATCGCCCTTGCCGGTCACTTTGACGCGGCCTGCTGAAAAAATTTCCGTCGGTATTAACAAAAACCTACCGCTGGTAACCTTTCGTTTACGGGCATCGTTAATGATAGTGCCGATGATTTAAGGGTCGGTAAACACAACTACGCGATTTCCGATACTGTTTCATTGGTGAGTCGAATGAATCGCTTACCGGCCGTTCTTAATGTAAAAGTTAAGATCTGGCTTTGCGAATTCTCGTTGGAAAACAGCGGAATGGACAAAATATTTAATAAATTCGTTACCTCTTGCCAGAGTGAATCAGAATTTGTTAACCATTTCGTGGCAGCTTCCAAATCACGCAATGATGTATTCGGTATCGCGTAGGGGCCAGACCACCTTTCGGCGGCGGTAAAGGGGATAATAATGCGGGTACTACTCATTGAAGACGACAGCGCGACAGCGCAGAGCATCGAATTGATGCTCAAATCAGAAAGTTTTAACGTCTACACCACCGATCTGGGTGAAGAAGGCGTGGACCTAGGGAAGTTGTATGATTACGACATCATCCTTCTCGATTTGAACCTTCCCGACATGTCCGGATATGAAGTGCTCCGCACTCTCCGCCTGTCCAAGGTCAAGACACCCATCCTGATTCTCTCGGGCATGGCCGGTATCGAGGACAAGGTTCGCGGTCTCGGCTTTGGCGCCGACGACTACATGACCAAGCCGTTCCACAAGGACGAACTGGTTGCTCGCATCCATGCGATCGTTCGTCGTTCCAAGGGTCATGCCCAGTCGGTCATCATGACTGGCGAACTGATCGTCAACCTCGACGCCAAGACGGTCGAAGTTGGTGGTCAGCGCGTGCACCTGACGGGCAAGGAATACCAGATGCTGGAGCTGCTTTCGCTCCGCAAGGGCACCACGCTCACCAAGGAAATGTTCCTGAACCATCTCTATGGCGGCATGGACGAGCCGGAATTGAAGATCATCGACGTCTTCATCTGCAAACTGCGCAAGAAGCTCGCAAATGCTGCCGGTGGCGCAAACTACATCGAAACCGTCTGGGGCCGCGGCTATGTTCTGCGCGAGCCTGACGGTGCCGAGTACGCCGAGACCGCCTGATACGTCAGCCCCTTTTGCCAAGACTGAAAAAATCCCGTCCTTTGTGGCGGGATCTTTTCGTTGCGACATAGAAAGAGCCGCCCGTGGCGGCTTCGATCGTTGGCGGGTAGTCGCAATTATGCGGCGATAGCGCGGTGGCCGAATACGGCCGTCAGAATCTTGCGATCGAAGGGTTTGAGCAGGAAATCAGTCGCCCCTGCCCGCTTGCCCATCATCAGCTTCTTGAGGTCGGCCTCAACCACGCAATAGTAGATTTTGACGTCCTTGCCGCCTTCCATGCCGCGGATCGCCGAAATCAATTCAAGCGCGCTGTCCATGCCGGAATCGACGATCAGGTATTCCGGAAGTTCTACCTGGCAACTGGAGAGAGCTTCGACAACGTTGGAGGCTTCGCTGACCATGAAGTCGAGTTCGGAAAGGATGCGCTTCCCCACCTTCCGGACGACGTCAGATGAGTCCGCGATCATAAACCTCTGCATGGCTGCTCCTTGCCCCAGCTTCTAATGCGGCTGGCGTGTTATCGGCCAAGAATAGAAACATTAGGCTAAGGATTTATTACCTCGACGGACCGGATCGCCGTCGAGGTCCCTGCATCAAGCTGCGATGACGTCAGCGGTAAACGTCAGTTCTTCGGCTGTCGCGCTATGCCCGAGCGCCATCCCGCATTCATCGGCAAGCAGCACGGTGTAGTAGGGCTGGATCGAGTGGGCGTCGATGGCTTCCTCGATTTCCCCCGTAGAGATCTCCACGAATTTCGGCGGCAGACGCATCAGCTTGCCCTTCGCAATGATCTTGAATTTTGCGTCCAGTTCGGGGTCCTCAAGCGTGACTTCGATGACGCCGCCACGTGGAATCGACGAATAGGCCACCAGGAAGAGATTAAGCAGCAACTTGACGCGGTTCTTGGCGATAATCGCACGCGGGCCAGTCCAGACCACCTCGGTCTTCTTCTCGGCGGCAGCAAAATCCTTCGCCGCACGCTCGGCTTCGCCGGTATCGATCGAAGCCCCGACTGATCCCGAGGCACCGAAGGCAAGCCGGGCGAACTTCAGACGGACAGAGGCGTTGAGCGCGCTTGTCCTGATGAGATCCATCGCGTCGGCATCGGCGCCGCCCTCGTCGAGAAGCTCCAGACCATTGTTGATTGCGCCAACCGGCGAGATGACGTCATGGCAGACGCGGCTGCACAGAAGCGCGGCCAGGTCGGGGCCAGCAAGGGAGAGGTTTGGATTCTTCGACATCATCGTCTCCAGGAGGGCGGCAGGTTCATTCCGCCGCCTCTTTTGCGTCATTTAAATTGCGCGAAGTTTGCGGCCGTACTCAGCGCCATAATGACACCATATTTGGTAAACCGATTGTTAAGACCATACGCGCAAAATGAATGAAACGCCGGAAACGGCTCATCGTACCGACCATGATGAACGGATGACACCATGCGCGCCCATTTTTTCGGAAGACTCTCCGCCATCTGGCGGCTTCTCGTTGCGCTGACATTTTCGCCCCTTGCGCTTGTCCCAATGCAGGCATCGGCGCAGCAGTCCAACGGCGGCCAGTATTCGATGCAGGAAATCGTCGACGCCGGGCACTCGTTCTTCGGCTCGACCAGCGGCGGGCTGGCCAAGGTGATCGAAGCCGCCTTTCAGAAATACGGCCTTCCCAACGGCTATATCCTCGGCCAGGAAGGCTCCGGAGCTTTCATCGCCGGTCTCACCTACGGCGAAGGCCAGTTGAATACAAAGAATGCCGGTGAGCATCCGCTCTACTGGCAGGGTCCGTCGCTCGGGATCGACTATGGTGGTCAGGGCACGCGCGTCATGATGCTCGTCTACGACTTGTCCTCGACCGACGCCATCTACGCGCGCTTCGGCGGCGTCAGCGGCCAAGCCTTCGTTATCGCCGGCTTCGGCATGACGCTTCTCAAGAACGACAACGTCCTGGTGGTACCGATCCGCACCGGCGTCGGCGCTCGCCTCGGATTGAACGTCGGCTATCTCAAGGTCACCCCTAATCCGACCTGGAATCCCTTCTGATTGCCATCGGCGAAGCGAACTCTCGCTCGCCGTGACCTATCCGCCACTTGCTCTACGCGTCAGGTCCGCTTAATCATTGGTCCTGACGCAACTCAACTTCTGGAAGCCGTGGCCGCGCCGTGATCGAATATGCTCTCTTGTTCGGATTGGGCTTCCTGGCGGCAGCGTTTCTCGTCTTCCTCGTGTCGCCTGCCGTCCACCGCCGCATCGTCTGGTATACGGAAAACCGTATGCGCGCGACCATGCCACTCAGCCCGCAGGAAGTGCGCGCGCAGAAGGATATGGTCCGGGCCCTCTATGCTGCCGAGAACGCCAAGACGACACAGGACCTCGTGCGCGAGCGCGAAAAGTCGCTGGCGCTGCAACTGAAGCATGACTCGCTGGCGCTCGACGCAGGACGGTTTGCCGCCGAGATCGAGGGGCTACAGGCGCAAATCAGCGACATGAGTGTCGAGGCCGCGGAACAGCGCTCGCACCTGCGCAAGGACGAGAACTACATCAGCCAGCTTAAGACGAGCCTCCACATCGCCGAGCAAGCAAGCGCCGCCAAAGAAGGCGAGCTCGACGCTCTTCGCACGCGCCTTAACAAGCTTGCGGAGCAGACCGACAATCTCAAGATCGATCTCGCAGCGCGCGAAACCGAAATCGAGAGCCTGACGTTCAAGGCGAACGCAGTCCGCATCGAGCGCGACAATCTTCGCCAGGACGTGAATCTGCTGCAAAAGCGCGCCAAGGATGCGGAGCAGGCGCTCGCCCAGCATGAGCACGCAGTCATCCGGCTCGAGGACAAAGCAGGGCGCGATGCGGCGTCATCGGCCGACAAGGATACGCTTCTCGGACGCCGCCAGCAGGAAATTACCAAGCTGAAGGAACAGATCAAGGCGGCGAATGCCGAACTGCGCAAGGCAAACCGTGCATTGCGCAACGCTGGTCTTCAGCCGGTGGCAGATGCGGTTTCAGAGGAGCGGGCAACCGAGGAAACAATGCCGACCGAACTCGACACAGCAGCGATTGCAGCGCGCCTGAGCGACGAAGTGCGCAAGCGCAGCGCCGCCGTCTCGGAACAACTTCTGAAAGCGAAATCCGACACCAGCCACGACGGTGCGATACGCGAAGAGATCGCCGGCATTGCGGCAAGCATGGTTGCATTGACCGCTATCAACGAAGGACCCTCTTCGCCGATCCGCGACCTTCTGCCGGATGCCACCGACAATCCGGACGGCGAGCGTATCAACCTCGCGCAACGCGCGGCGACAATCCTGTCCGAACCGGGCTGAACTCAGATCAGCTTCGCTGCCGATGACATGGCAAAGAGGGCGATGCCCGTCGCCGTCGCCACATTGAGGCTGTCCAGTCCCTCCGACTGCGGGATGCGCGCACTTTGAAACCGTTCCAGGAGTGCAGGCGGCAGCCCCTCGCCTTCCGTACCCACGACCAGCGCCATGCGATCGGTAGGGGGTATGCCTCGAATGTCGGTCTCCCCGCGCGGCGAGAGCGTCCAGATTGCAAAGCCGCTCGCAGCAAGCCGGGTCAACACGTCGAGCGCAGTGCCCTTCCGCTCATAGGGAACACTGAGTACGGAGCCGACAGAAACGCGTAGCGCCTTGCGATAAAGCGGGTCACACGATGTCTCGTCGAGAAAGATGGCATCCGCCTTGAAGGCGGCCGCATTGCGGAACATGGACCCGGCATTGTCATGGTTGGAAATACCGCAGCCGACAAGGACGAGTGAACGTTCGGGCAATCGGTCGACAAGCTCGCTTCCGACCACTTCTCGCCTGCCGAGGGCCAACACGCCGCGATGGAGATGAAACCCGACGATCCGATCCAGGACGTCGGCCTCGGCGACATAGACCGGCACGTCATCAGGCAGTCTCTCGAGGATCGCAACGACGCCGTCGACACGGTTCCTGAGAAGCAGCACTTTTTCGGTCGCAAAGCGACCTCCGAGGTTCGCCTCCACAAGCATGCGAAGGACGACCGTACCCTCCGCAATGAAGCGGTTCTGCCGGCCGGTCAGATCGCGTTCGCGGATGTCGCGAAAGTCAGCGATACGAGGATCGTCCGCGCTCTCGATGGCAACGAGGCGAGAGGCCATTGTCCTAGCCGCCGCTGACCGTCACATCGGCAACAATGCGCCCCGACTTTATATCGAAGACGAGCGACTTCCTGGTTCCATCGGCTGTGGCGCCAAAGAACATGATCTGGCCTCCCGAGAGCGACGACGACTGGATGACGAAGCCCGACGGCAACGTTGCCGTGACCGATACCGGCGCATCGGATGGTACACCGGCAGAAGTTACGGCTGTCGGTTCCTTCGCGGGCGCGCGCATCGCTTTGTAGACAACCGCGCCGAAGACAGCCATAAGGCTCACGAACATGATGACGCCTGAGACGATCTGCAGGCGGATCATCTTGCGCCGGACACGTTCCATCGCCGGATCCAGGGGCTTTTCGTCCTGATCGTCTTCTGGCTGGATATTCGTCATATGTGGCGTTCCGTTCTTTAAATAATTCGGAGAAGAAGCGTCTTGAGCGACCCCTTTAAACAAGCAGCCGGCATTAGAAAAGTCCTCACTGCCGACGAGAACGCCGAAGGTCGTCTTGACGCGTGGATGACCGGACAGCTCGGCGAGGAGTTTTCGCGCAGCCGCGTGAAGGCGCTGATCAAGGAGGGCCAGGTCTCCGTGGGCGGCAAGGTCCTCGCCGATCCGCAGAAAAAGGTGCGTCCAGGCGATACCTTCGAGATCCTGCTGCCCGAGCCGGAGGATCCGACGCCCAAGGGCGAGAATATCCCGCTCGATATTCTTTATGAAGACGATGACCTCATCGTCATTTCCAAGCCGGCCGGTCTCGTGGTGCACCCCGCGGCTGGCAATTGGACGGGCACGCTCGTCAACGCGTTGATCTATCATTGCGGCGACAGTCTTTCCGGTATCGGCGGTGTGCGACGTCCGGGGATCGTCCACCGGCTGGACAAGGACACCACGGGCGTGATGGTCGTCGCCAAGAACGACATCTCCCATCGCCATCTGTCGCTGCAATTCGCCGACCATGGGCGGACCATGCCGCTGGAGCGCGCTTACCAGGCGATTGTCTGGGGCCGCCCTCGCACGCTGACTGGAACGATCGATGCACCGCTCGGCCGCGCCGTCGGCGACCGCACGCGTCGCGCCGTCAAGCGATCCGAGACGCAGGATGCTGACGAGGCGATCACCCACTACGAAGTGCTCGAGCGCTTCCATGAGAATCCCGACGCCACGTCGCTAGCCTCGCTGGTCGAGTGCCATCTCGAGACCGGCCGCACCCATCAGATCCGCGTCCACATGGCGCATATCGGCCATCCGCTGCTCGGCGACACCGTCTACGGAGCAGGTTTCAAGACAAAGGCAAACCTGCTTCCGGATGCCGCCAGGAAGACCGTGAATGCCTTCGGAAGACAGGCGCTCCACGCCTACATGCTGCAATTCGAGCACCCCCGCACCCGCGAGGTCATGCACTTCGAGGTGCCTCTGCCCGAGGACATGGAAGAGTTGGCAGACGCCCTGCGTGCGGAGCGAGAGTAACGCCTTCGTGAAGCGGTGTATGGTCTTGAACCCCTGTTCCGCCATACTTATCTGTACATTGACTTAGTGCGGGCTTGGATAAAGCCGCATGTCCCGGTTTGCCTTTCGACGCAGGGGCGCGTTCCATTGGGAACCGGAATTCAGATAGGAGGGTGCTTTTATGGCCCGAAATAACTTGCCGTCCATTACTGCCGGCGAAAACGGTCTCAATCGCTATCTCGACGAAATCCGCAAATTCCCGATGCTGGAGCCGCAGCAGGAATATATGCTGGCGAAGCGCTATGCGGAACACGGCGATCGCGAAGCTGCACACAAACTCGTCACCAGCCACCTGCGCCTCGTTGCGAAGATCGCAATGGGCTACCGCGGCTATGGCCTGCCAATTGGTGAAGTCGTATCTGAAGGCAATGTCGGCCTGATGCAGGCCGTCAAGAAGTTCGACCCGGAGCGTGGGTTCCGTCTTGCCACCTATGCCATGTGGTGGATCAAGGCCTCAATCCAGGAATACATCCTGCGTTCGTGGTCTCTGGTGAAGATGGGTACGACGGCCAACCAGAAGCGGCTGTTCTTCAATCTGCGTCGCCTCAAGGGCCGTATCCAGGCCATTGACGATGGCGACCTGAAGCCGGAACACGTTGCCGAGATCGCCACCAAGCTGAACGTCTCCGAGGAGGAGGTCGTTTCGATGAACCGTCGCCTTTCCGGCGATGCATCGCTGAACGCACCGATCAAGGCCTCGGAAGGCGAATCCGGTCAATGGCAGGATTGGCTCGTCGACGACCATGACAGCCAGGAAGAGGTCCTTATCGAACAGGATGAGCTCGACACGCGCCGCCGCATGCTGGCGAAGGCGATGAGCGTTCTGAACGACCGTGAGCGCCGCATCTTCGAGGCACGTCGCCTCGCGGAAGATCCGGTGACCCTGGAAGACCTCTCGTCCGAATTCGACATCAGCCGCGAACGCGTTCGTCAGATCGAGGTCCGCGCCTTCGAAAAGGTCCAGGATGCCGTCCGCAAGGACGCTCTCGAACGCGCCAAGGCCGTTCGCGTGGTCGAAGCGACCGCGTAACGCCATTGCAATTTCAAATCAAAAAGGGCGGGACCGATGGTCCCGCCCTTTCTTTTTATCCATTCGACTGGCGCTTATTGGCTGGTCGATACATCGCCAAAAGCAGCCCACTCCTTGATCGCGGCGTTGAACGCCTCGCCGCCCGTCGTCCCCTTCTGCATTGTCAGAAGCGCGCGGCGACCATTGCGGTAGGTGATCGGAATATCGATCCAGTCGCGGCTTGAAAGGAGATCGAGGTTCGCCTTGCGCGCATCCGGATAGTCGTTCAGCGCGATCATGTGGAAATCGTCGGTGATCTTTGCCGGAACGGCAATCAGGGCGTCGCCCCGATCCTGTTCGGTTCGCTTCATCGAGATACGTTGGACGCTCTCGATGGCGCCACCTTCAAAGTTCGGCGGCAGCGAGAAAACCACCTCGACGATGTGGCTGGCCGGCAGCGACGCATCGGAATTGCGCTTGAAGGTAAGCTGCGCCGACAGATTGCGTTCCGGAACGGTTACGGTCCCCTGTACGGTCGCTTCCTGCCTGCCATCCGGGCCTGTCTCGTGCTGAAGACTCCAGACGACCGAGCCCTGGATGGCCGTCGGCGAACTCTGACCGATCCGCTCTTCGTACAGGAACATCTTCTCGGAGGAGCCGACCGGCGCAGCTTGCGTGGCTCCAGCCGCCGGCGGAGTCGTCGCGGGTGCAGTCGCAGCCGGGGCGGTTGTTGCAGGCGTCGTCGAGGTCACAGGCGGCGTCGGATCCGCTGCAGCAACGTTCTGCTCTGCTACCGACTTTCCTTCCGCCGTCGGCGTTCCCGGAACGGAGGCCGGGCCGTTGTCGACTTCGGTGCCATCGGCAAGAAGCCGCTGGTTGAACTTGTTGTTGACGGAAGCACCGTCATTCAAGGACGCAACTTCCTTGTTTGCCTCGGCTGGCTTCGCATCGCTCGTCTGTGGCGCCGCACCAGGCTTGGCAGGCGCCTGCTCGTTCTTCGCGCTCTGCGAGGGAGCAGCGCTGACGAGGTTTTTCACCATTGACGACAGCGCGTCCTGATTGATCCAGGCGGCGTATCCGCCACCACCGACCACGCCCAGCGCAATGAGGATCGTCACGATGGAGCCAATGCCGAAGCGACGGCGCTTCGGCTCCATGCGCAGGTTCTTACCCTGGAACTTGGCGGCAACAGCACTGTCGAGATCGGCGGCCGGAATGCCATCATCATCTTCGGCAACGACGCCGCGGTTGTCGTATCCGCGAAGCGGCTTTGCCTCCTGCCAATTGGTTTCCGGCACAGCTTTTGCCGGCGTCCCATGAATTTCGGAGAACAGATCGCCGTCATCGAAATGAGCGTTGATCGGAACTTTCTTGCCGTTTTCGATCGGCGGCAGATCGTCGAAGGCTGCGGCCTCCCAGGAGAAACCCTCATTCGCGGCGGGCATCTTCACACCGCCCGGCGTATGGTCGAATCCCGTGATGACGTCTTCGAACGCGCGCGCCGCTTCGTTGGCGGGAGCAACCGGCGCAGATTCCGAGAACTGCCGGAGTTCTTCGAGCGCCCAATCCGTCTGCGCATCCTTGGCCGGAGGCGCAGGCGTTTCCTCTACTGGCTCTGCCCACACCGGATCGAAATGCGCAGCGGCATCCGCTTGGAGCGGCTCCTCCTGGCTGCGATCCACGAATTCTTCCGGCGGACGATCCAGCCCATAGACGGGCTCGACAAGGCGATTGGTCAGGTCGTAGTCGCGAGCTATCGGCTGCAGAACCGGCTCCTCGTGGGGCGGCTCGGTCGGCTCGACAACAGGCTCCTCGACTGCGCCGACATGCTCCTCGTGACCGTACTGCTCCTCGCGAGCGACGTCGTCTTCATGAGCCGCCTGCCAATGCTCGACAGGCTCGGCTTCCCCGACAGGAGCGCGCGGCTCTTCATGCTCCCAATGTGCGTCCTGCTGCGCGGTGTGTTCCGGCTCGGCAGCGACAGGCTCCTCATAGTGAGGCGTAGGTTCTTCGTGATAGGGAGCAGGCTCTTCGTAGGCAGGCGCAGGTTCTTCGGCTGCCACCTGCTCTTCGTGAACCGGCGTTTCATGCGCCCGCTCCTCGACCACAGCTTCGCTGGCGACCGGTTCGGGAACGGCCGCTTCCGGCTCGTTGGCCGCTTCGGCGCTTGCCTCAACCTCAGGCTCGGCGGCTAGCGCTGCATCGTCGACCAGAACGGCTTCTGCGTGTTCGGCTTCGACTTCGCGGATTGCAGCTTCGAGTTTTTCAAGCTGCCGTTGCAGCATCGCTTCCGGTGGGCGCGGCTTCATATTCTCGAGCTGCCGCTGAACAGCACCGCGAGCACGCTCGTAGACTTTCACCCGCATCTCGGGAGTATTTTCAGACAGGCCGTCAACCGCCCGCCGGATAACTGCGATAAAATCCGCCATTCGTACTTTCTCTAAGAGTGCGGTCCGCCTTGCGAACCGCACAAATAATGACCCGCGACCTTAGTCCTCAAACGGATCGGTCACAAGTATCGTGTCGTCTCGCTCAGGACTTGTAGACAAGAGAGCGACAGGCGCCCCGATCAGTTCTTCGACCTGGCGAACATACTTGATTGCCTGGGCCGGCAGATCAGCCCAGCTGCGCGCACCGACAGTCGATTCCTTCCAGCCCTCAAGCGTGATGTAAATGGGTTCGACGCGGGCCTGCGCAGCCTGGCTAGCCGGAAGATAATCGATCTCTTTGCCGTCAAGCTTGTAGGCAACGCAGATCTTCAGTTCGTCGAGACCATCGAGAACGTCGAGCTTGGTCAGCGCGATGCCCGTGATCCCCGATGTCTTCACCGTCTGGCGGACCAGAACCGAATCGAACCAGCCGCACCGACGCGGACGACCGGTATTGACGCCGACTTCGCGGCCGACTGTCGAAAGATGCTTGCCGATCTCATCGTTCAGTTCGCACGGGAAAGGACCTTCGCCGACGCGCGTCGTATAAGCCTTGGTGATGCCGAGAACATAGCCGATTGCCGTCGGGCCGAGACCCGAGCCGGCGGCGGCCTGACCGGCAACCGTGTTCGACGACGTAACGAAGGGATAGGTGCCGTGGTCGTTGTCGAGCAGCGCGCCTTGCGCACCTTCGAACAGGATGCGGGCACCAGCCTTGCGTTGATCGTCGAGGATGCGCCAGACCTGGTCGACATAAGGGAGAACCTGGTCGGCGACCTCGTTCAGTTCCTTCTCGAGCGATTCCACCGAAATCTCCGGCAGGCCGAGACCGCGGCGCAGCGCATTGTGGTGCGTCAGCAGACGGTCGATCTTGGCCGGCAGCGCTTCCTTGTCGGCGAGGTCGATGGCGCGGATCGCGCGGCGGCCGACCTTGTCTTCATAAGCCGGGCCGATGCCGCGGCGGGTCGTTCCGATCTTGGTTCCGCTGTTGGAGGCCGCGTCTTCGCGGAAGCCATCGAGGTCGCGGTGCAGCGACAGGATCAGCGGTGCGTTGTCCGCGATGCGCAGCACCTCAGGCGTCACATTGACACCCTGCGCGCGCAGCTTCGCGACTTCAGCGACGAAATGATGCGGATCGACGACGACGCCATTGCCGATGACACTGAGTTTGCCGCGCACGAGGCCGGATGGCAGAAGGGCAAGCTTGTAGCTGACACCGTCGATGACCAGCGTGTGGCCCGCATTGTGTCCGCCCTGATAGCGCACGATCACATCGGCGCGTTCCGAAAGCCAATCGACAATCTTGCCTTTGCCTTCGTCACCCCATTGCGAACCGACTACAACTACGTTCGTCATTCACGTCTTCCTGTTAAAGGCGGATTTAACCGCACCCTTCTCAAACCCGCGCATCTATAAAGCTTTGTCACGGGGAAATCGACCCTGTTATGCCGCCGGAATCGGCTTTTTACGTGACAAATCAGCCATCATCGGGCTATTGGCCGATGATATCCCAAGGTTGAGAACCACATCGCCGTCATCTGGAAGAATCGCCTGTGCAGGTCGCCGCTTATATTTCTCTCGTCGTCGCAGCACTATGCTGGGGCGGAAACGCGGTGGCGGGCAAGCTCGCGCTCGGGCACGTCAGCCCGATGACGCTGACGTTTCTGCGCTGGCTCCTTGCGACTGCACTCATTGCCGCCGTTTCCGTACCGCAATTGAAGCGCGACTGGCCGATCGTCCGCAAGAACCTGCCGCTCCTCTTCTTCTACGGCATCATCGGCTATACGCTGTTCAACGCGATGCTTTACTCGGCCGTCCAGTACACGACCGTGATCAATGTTGCGATCGAGCAGGCCGGGATCCCGATGCTGATCTTCCTGCTGAACTTCGTCTTCTTCCGCACAGGCGTTTCTACTGCACAGATCGTCGGCTTCGCCATGACGCTCGGCGGCGTCGCATTGACCGCCGCGCATGGCGATCTGACGACCCTGCTGCAGCTCGGCCTCAACCGCGGCGACGGCCTCATGCTGATCGCCGTGGCCGCCTATTCTGTCTACACGATCTTTCTACGCTGGAAGCCGCCGCTTGATTGGCGCACGCTGATGGCGATCCCCGCCCTCGGCGCGACGCTGACAGCAGTGCCACTTCTCATCTGGGAGGGCACGCAGGGTGCTGTGCAATTGCCAGACAACAAGGGCTGGCTGATTGCCTTCTACACGGCCATCTTCGCGTCCCTGCTTGCCCAGATCCTTTATATTAGGGGCGTCGAGGCGATCGGCGCAAATCGCGCCGGGCTCTTCATCAACCTCGTGCCGGTCTTCGGAACGCTGTTGTCGGTGGCGCTGCTTGGCGAGCATCTTCAGCCCTTCCATGTGATCGCGCTTGCGCTCGCTTTGGGCGGCATTGCCATCGCCGAAAAGGGCCGTCCCCAGCGAGCGGTCTCGACCGTCCCCGCCTCGCCTATGGACTAGCGCCTTTCAGAAATTGAAGCGTTCTGCTGTAGCAGGTTTTCGACAGGGCAGGAACGATTGGCGAAGGACATACCCCAAGGTACGCCCGAGCCGGTCGTTGCTGTTCCTGGCGGAACGATGCCCGGCCCCTTGGGTTGACTGAAACGGGCCGCCTGATCGACCGACCGACTCCGTTTGAGCCAACAGAACGCTTCGATTTAACCCCGAAAGGCTCTAGCCGAGTTCCAGGGTCGTCACGCCGAAGACGTTCCTGAGAGGAACGATCGGCGCTGTGCCCCGATACATCCGCGCCGTTTCGAAGACGGGCGCCAAGCCAAGGCTCTCGGCAAGCTCAAGGGCCTCGCCATTGTTGGTGGGAACATCGATAAAGACCTTCGCTCCCTTGGCATGCTGCGCCAGAACCGAAATCAGAGCCGCCGCGCTATCCCTGTCGCCTGCAAAAAGCGGGCCGATCTTGTAGCCCTCGTAGCAACGGCGGATGGTTCCGTAGCCGCGAATCTTGCCACTCTTGCGCACCACGGCCGAGTGCCTGTCCTTGCGAGTAGCACACCATGACGCCACGAACGTTGGCCGCGGCGCCGGAAAGATCGTCGCGTCATAGCGCAGCAATCCGTCGAGTCTATCTGAGACAGCGTGGGCAACCAGCGTTGATTCCGGCAAGGCTGAGATCACGCCACCATAGCGAACCGTCCGATAAGCCTCTTCGAACCCGGCCTTTCGGTAATTGTCCTGTTGTGCGGGCACACCATCCAGGCCGACGCTGCGGCCCTCAGCAGACGTCATCCCGGCATTCCAGATGGCCTTGCCATAGCCCCTGCCCCGAAAATCCGGATGAACGATAAAAAGACCGAGGAAAGCAAAATCCTCGCCATACTTGACGACGGAGATGGAGGCGACCGGAACCTCCCCGATCACGCCCACGAAAAATCCGGACGGGTCCGCATCGTGAAAGGCAACCGAATCGTCCAGGCCGGGATTCCATCCCTCCTGACGTGCCCATTCGAGCACTAGCTCCAACTCACCGGGTCGCATCGGACGAACGGTAAACTCCGAATTCATGCAACGTCCCTAAATCAGCTCGACCGCAGTTGAGAGCCTGCGGGATAAATAAAGATCAAAGTCTAACAGCCGTAAAGCCACCCGACGGCAAAGAAACATGTTCATGGCTGAAGCGATCTACAGCGATCGTCATGAAGTACGAGCCGAAATTCTTCGCATCGCAATCATCATGGAACAGGGAGATTACAATCTCAAGATAATTACTTAATAGAGCATGAAGATGGGTTAAGCGTCAGAGTCTAAAGAACCCTAAGCTGTTCAAAAATCGGACAGTCATCGCTTTCGCATCAGCTAAGAAAAAAGCGCCTAACCGATGGCGATGACCTCGAGTTCTTGACCGCCGACGCTGACGACATCTCCAACCGTCTTGCCGGTGAGAGCCCTGGCCACCGGGGATACGAAGGAAATCGATCCGGTTTTCGGATCGGCTTCATCCTCTCCGACAATACGGTAGGTCTGCACGCGTCCGTCGTCCCGGCTGAAGGTCACGCTGCTTCCAAAGGCGACGACATCAAGCGAAATCGGCTCAGGGATGACCTGCGCCGTGCGGACTCGGGCAGCAAAGTAGCGCAGATCCCGCAACGGATTTGCCGCCTGTCGCCGCCGTTCGTTCACGTCTTCAATGGAGCTCGCGGCATCGTAGGCCTCGCGCGCTTGCTGCCGCTGCAATTCCAGGGCCTTGAAGCCCGCTTCCGTAACGAGGTTCGGATGCGGCGAAATTGGACGGTCCGGCAAAAGTGTTTCCGAAGCAGCTTCGGCACTTTCTTCTTTGACGAAGGCTACACTCAATTTCAAAACTCCGCTTTGTGGTCTCTGGTCTCGCAGCGCATAGGCGATGGGTCGTCACCGCGGTCGATCTTATACCATCTCTTCCACTGGTCACAGCCGCACACGAAGAACGACTGCACTTCGCCTTCCAAACGAGCCATTTGAGCCAGTGATTGCCACAAACGGCCCGGTCGATTTCGGCAGACCGGGTCGGTCGCCGAGTAGAATTATCCCCGCTTGCTCCAGCCGAAATAGGATCACATTCCCATTCATTGCTGTGGAGCCTTTCATGTTTCTCGGTCTCAGTGTCAATCCAACTCAGGCAGCGCGTCGCGCCATACCAAAGCGGCGTTCTATCGTCGCCTTCGGGGACAGCCTGACAGCAGGCGCGGGTGCATCATCGCCCGACCATTCCTATCCCGCCTTGGCGGTCTCGCTGTTCGCCCCGCCTCGGGCTATCGTCAATCGCGGCGTCGGCGGACAGACGTCTACCCAGATCGCCGCCCGCCAGGGAGGCAAACCGTTGCTGCTCGCGGTGCAGGGGCCTCAGTCCAAGAACCTGTTTCCGCACAGCCGTGATTGGACGGCCTCTTTCGAGACCGGCGTCATCAACGGACTGGCGCACCGGCTGGTCGGCACGGGCGTCGACGAAGCCGGGCTGCCCTATGGCGACGTACGCATTCATGGAACGGCGACCGCCACGTTCACGGATGTCGGCCGACAGATATACGGCTCCATCGCCGCAAACCGCGAAGTCGAACCAGGGAGCCACTGGACCATATCGGGCGAAGCTCAACTTATCTCAACGAGATCGCATCACCCGCTTTCTTGCTTGACGGCACGCGCAGCAGCAGCTTGGCCAGCGGCGAAGCGACCCACACCTACATTCGATCGTCATTCCTGCTGAGCGTCACGACCGGCAGCACCATCGACATAACGCTCCGAATTTTTCCAGGTCAGTTCGAGGCCGGCTCGTTGCGCACATCGCTGGAACTCACCCCAGGCGACGGCATCATCCCAGACTACAGTCCGACAGTCTCGATAAGATCCAGTTTCGCCAAGGGCATGGAGGGCTGGACCCCTCGCACTCAGGATGGCCACGCAACTCCAGTGTGGATTGAAGAACGCAGGCTTGTCGTCCGAAACGATGACGCGGGGATCCTCCGAGGCTGCGAGTTCGCCCTGGCGCCGGTGCCTCAGGGCAGCACGATCAGGGTCGCCTTCGATCTCGACTATCTCGATGGCAGCGGCGTGATCCAGATCGGTGGCCTTGGCGCATCGGGCGGCAGCTGGGCGACCGAAACGACCGAGGGCAATCCAACCTCAGCCGTCAGCAACCGCGGTCATCACGAGTTCATTTTCACCAGCGGCAATAATGTTTTCGGCAACGTCTTATGCGGAGCCATCGCGTTCGTCAGCAGCGGCAGCCTTGTCACCTGGTCGCTCGACAATGTCGTGATCGAGTGGGGTGACGACAACCCGCAGGTTCCTATCACATATCGATCAGCCGACATCCTCCTCGATTCCGGCGCGCATCGTGGCAGTGCTGAAGGCACGTTGGCCGGCATCAAAGGCGCAGTGGTCACCGATACCGACGGCAAGTGGAGCTTCACGCGGAAATATCCGGGCGAAGGCGTCGACGTGCCCTATGCCGCAACCTTCCTGCTGGACGAGGCGATTTCGACGCGCGGGGATATTCAGTGGATCTGGGCCGGCCGCAACAACGCCGGCGCCCCGGCAACAGTCATCGCCGACATCGCGGCAATGGCAAGCCGCGTGGCGGGCGGGCGGTATCTTGTCGGATCAATCCTGCCTTCGGCCAGCGACACGCCCGAGGTTGTGCAGCAGATAGCGGAACTGAATGCGATCCTGGCAACCGTTTACGAAGACCGGTTTGTCGATCTTCACGCTGCCCTTCAATCATCCGGTGACGGTACCGTTGGCGATGAGCAAGATGTCGCGGCCGGGCTGGTACCACGATCACTGCGGGCCGACGCGATTCATCTCAACGATCAGGGCTATGCGGTCGTTGCCGCCGCCTGGGCAGGCGCCACGATCGCTAAGGGCTGGTGAAGCGAACGCGCTCGCGAAGCGGACGCGCGGGGTTGCCGGCATAGATCGTCCAAGCGGGGATATCGCCGAACGCGACGCCGCGCGCGCCGAGAATGGCGCCCTCCTGCAAGATAACGCCCGGGCCGACGAAGGCCTCGGCCGCGACCCAGGCATTGGCGCCAATTGTGATCGGATGCGCTTCCAGCTGGAAATGGGGATCGTCGACGGCATGACTGCCCGTGCAAAGGTGAGCGCCTTGCGAGACGACGGCGTTCCTGCAAATGCGGACTGGTGCCATAGCATAGCAAATCACACGCGGGCCAATCAGCGCATTCTCTTCCATCGCAAGGTTCGGCGGATACCATATCCTCGCCGAGCCATGGACGCGCGCGTTGCTTGCCAGTTGCGCTCCGAACAAGCGGAGCAGCATCGCCCGCCATCGATGCATAGGCGCGGGCGTCCAAGCCGCCAGAAGCGCCCAGGCGACTGTCCACGCTGCCCGTAACATCCTATGCCGCAACGAGAAACTTGGACCGCCCGTGCGCGAGCCACTCTGCCTGGCGTCGAGGATACCGAGGGCAGTTTGTTCCATTCTTTACACCCTCCAGAGCTGGGTCGCGTTCGCCGGCCTGTCCGAACGGCGAAGCGATACGGCAAGCAGTTTGGTCACGAACATCTGACAGACGAAAAGCGGAAGAACGGCGCCAACCGGTCCACGCAGCAGAATGGGCAACGACGCAGCGACAAAGAGCGGCGGCACGGGAACTCCAAAGAAGCGGTCCTCGCTGAACCTGATTACCGCCGCCATCAGAAACGCGCAGAGGACGCCGCCGAGGACGACACCCACAAACCCGAAGTCCATGTAGAAATCGCAGCCGAGAAAGAAGGAGAGATTTGGCGTTCCGTACATTCCGGCGGCGAAGAGATCGTTGCCGATATCCAGCCCGCCCACGATCGGCTTGCCCGGCCAGATGGCGCGCGGAATGAAGAACAGAACGACAGCAGTAAGCTTTTCGCCCCACATATGATCATGCGTCGCCATGTAGCGGATACAGTGAACCGCCATGTCGAATACGTCGATGGAAGGGATGTCAAAGAAGTTCCCCACCACCGAAATCTGCGGCAGGCCGCGCAGCCCATCCATCCCCGAGCGTGTCGTGACGTTGAGGACCGGAAATAGGACCGTCAGCGCCAGCAGACTGGAGACGTAAAACTTGGTGGCGGATATTCTGCCGCCTGCGAGCGCCAGGAACACCGGTCCCCAGACGGCGAGCAGCATGAAGCGCGGCGCGTTGAATGGGTTCCGCGCTACCGACAGCAAGGCAAGAACCAGCAACGACAGCAGCAACAAAGCGAACCGGCGCTGCGATTGGCGAAAATTTGCCGCGACCAGACAAGCAGTGGCGGACTGCATTGCCAGGAACAACATGCTCGCGATGAAAGGCTGTGACGCATCCTGCTCCAACCGAGATGAAAGCAGCCGTTCAAGGCCGCCCTCTGACATGGCGAACAGAATGAAGGCGACGATATTGACGAGGAGGATAAACGGCATACCCGGTCGGACATCGCCGCCTGCCTGCCCTTCCGACGATTTCATGGACACGAAGAGGAACGGGAAAGCAAAGAGGACGACTACCAGCATCGCCTGAACATACTCTGCCGGTTCATACGCATAGGCGGTGATCGCGGTCGCGCCGCCGAGCTGATCGCCATGAATTCGCTGCAGCGGCGAGATCACAAAATAAACGAACAGGCAAAACCAGAAGACATCGCCGAGCTGGAAGTCACGAGATTTCAGTTGCCATAGGCCGACGATTACCATGGCGAGCATCGGCAATGTAAGCGCAATCACGAACAGGCTGTCCGCAGAAGGCAGATTGACGAGATAGAGCGCCAGCACGGTCCAGAGCCTGATCATACCGCCCCTCGTGTCGGCGGCAAGCCATGCCGTCCGCGAAAGAGCAGATGCCAAAGGCACAATGCGACCACTGCATGCGAGATGACCTCGGCAACTGCGAGGCCGGCAAGACCAAGCCAACCGCCGAGGATCGCCGTTGCGGCAAAACAGACGAGCATTCCGCCATTGGCCGAAAGGGCGACGGCGCGGTAGCGCCCGAGGGCCTGCGCCGCCTGCGACAGCGTCGCTGACAGTGCCCCGGTCAGCACCCCGAACGCAAAGAGGCAAACGACCCCGGCCACTGCGGCTGCCGCCCCCTCTGCCCGTTCGAAGATCAGGAAACCCGTCGCGAGGAAGCCGATCGCGGCAAGCGCCGATAGCCATGTCGCCAGACCTTGTGTCCGGAAAGCGGTCGAGACCGGCGTGGCACTTGTGGCCAGGCGCTGCACAAGGAGAGGGAAATGTGCTCGGCGGATGAACTCCAGCAGCTGCGAGCCGGCGGCCGCCACCTGACGGCCATAGAGAAAGATCGCCGTCGTCCCCTGCCCCAGAAACAACGAGCAAACGACGATCTGAAACCGAAACGACAACTGCCCCGGCAGCAGGGCAAGCAGGACCGATGCGCCCTCACGGGCCAATCCTTTGCAACATTCCCGCGTTACAGAAATTTTGCCCGGAGCGTGGCCGAAATGGCGAAGGGCCAACAACTGCATTACGACGGTCAGCCCGCATCCTACCGACAGCACCGCTCCGAGCGCCAGGCCGGCTTGGTTAGCAGATAGCCCGCTCGCAGGCAGCAGCATCGCCGCCGAGCAGAGATACGTGGCCATACCAGTCGGGCCGCTCAATCCGCTTAGCTTCAACCCGTCGAGGATGCCGCTGGCGTTGAAAGCCCAGAAGCCAAGGGCCGGCATGGCGGCAATCGCATATGCGCTGCTGAAGCTATCCTGCGTCCAGAGGGCATAGGCCGCAGCAACCGACGCCACGGCAATCGCCGGACAGAGCCGGACAATGCTTGCCGACCAGAAGCAGCGCCGAATCTCGGCCGTATCGCCCTGACGATTCGCAAAGGCGACCCTGCGGGCGACCGAGGTCACCGACCCGCAGTCGACGAGCATGAGCGCCAGAATGGCGAAGGAGAAGCATGTTCCAAAGCGTGCCAGCAATTCGAGTTCGCCGCGGCCGACCAGCCATGTCTGTGCCAGGAAGATCGATCCCTGCCCCATACCGAAACTCGCGATCAGCAAGGCCGAATTGCCAGGCGCCCGCCACGCCACGCTTCCGCCGCCACTTGACTTCTGCACGTCGGTTTCGAGCGAAGTCACGCAGCCGCCCGCCTCAGCTGGACCTCGATCCACGCATAGGTCTTCTCAAGTCCCAAGATCAGGCTCTGCGCCGGTCGCCATCCCAGCGCCTGCTCGATCAGCCGGTTGTCGGAATTCCGTCCGCGCACACCCAGCGGACCCTGTATGTGTCGTTTGTGAAGGCGCTTGCCGGCGATCGCACAAACCATGTCCACCAGCTGGTTGATGGTCACCATCTCGTCCGACCCGATGTTGACCGGCCCCTCGAAGCCCGACCGCATCAGGCGGGTCGTGCCTTCCAGGCATTCGTCTATGTAAAGGAAGGACCGGGTCTGCTGGCCGTCGCCCCAGATCTCGATCTCGTCACCATTCGCGGCGACAGCGACCTTGCGACAGATCGCGGCAGGCGCCTTTTCCTTGCCGCCCTGCCATGTCCCGGAGGGTCCGAAGACATTATGGTAGCGGGCAACTCGGTTCTTCATGCCATGGTTGCGGTTGTAGGCCAGGAAAAGGCGCTCGGAGATGAGTTTCTCCCATCCATACTCGCTGTCGGGCGCTGCGGGATAAGCTGATGACTCTGCGCAGTTGGGATTGTCAGGATTTTCCTGGTTATAAGCCGGATAGATGCAGGCCGAGGAGGAATAGAAAACCCGCTCGATACGTCGCCGACGGCAAATTTCGGCGACGTTGAGATTGATGGTCGCCGAGTTGTGGATGATATCGGCGTCATGTTCCCCGGTGAAGATATAGCCGGCGCCGCCCATATCAGCCGCCAGCTGGTAAACCTCATCGAAACGAACGTCGATCACCTTTTCGCAGACATCTTGCCGGCGTAGATCACCAACCACAAACTCGTCGGCCGCCGTCGCTTCGTATTCCGGAAACTTGAGATCGACGCCGCGGACCCAATATCCCTCGTGCTTCAACCGTCGAACGAGGTGGCTGCCGATGAAGCCTCCGGCACCACAGACAAGAGCAGTTTTCCCCAGCACCTTACGCCCCCCAGCGCTAAATTGCCTGCAACTCCGTCAAAAACAGATCATCAAAAATTCTCTCAAATCGATCGGCGATCCCGCCGATCTCGAAACTTCTCTCTGCGTAAGCACGACCATTGCGTCCGAGCGTTGCGCGCAACTCCGCGTTTTCAGCCAACCGGCTAAGATTGTCCGCAAAATCCACATGATTGCCCGGCTCCGACACGAGTCCGGCTTGCTCCCTTTCCAGGATTCGCCGCGCGAGATTGCCCTTGGGAATGGCCGCGAGCACGGGCTTTCCGAAACAGAGGTAAGTGAGCACCTTCGACGGCACCGAGAAGATGCCCGCATCCGCTTCGATCATGGCAATCAGAATGTCGGCATCCGCCAGCACGCGGGGCAGATCCGAAAAGGGAACCCACGGCCGCACCACGAGATTGCTGATGCCTTCGGTCTTTGCACGACGTACAAGCGCTTCCGCGGCACTCCCCTCGGAGAACACCTCTATCCCCACCGGCATCGTTCTCGCCGCAGACAGAATGACGTCGGGATTGTGCTTGTAGCCCAGCGTTCCCGCGTAGACGGCACGGATTGTTCTCTCCGTCGGCCTTGCGTGCTGATCCCTTGCGACGCTGAGGTCGTTCAGCGGCGCCCAGTTCTCGACAACGGAAACACGCTGAAGCGACACGCCGTTGTCGTGAAGAATAGGCAAAAAATCGTCGGTGATTGCAACGATATGATCGCTGCCCCTCAATAGATCATACTCGAGCTTGTGATAGCGCCTGGCGACCAGATTGCCGATCAGGGGGAACTTGCGAGGCAGGATGCGTCCGATCGCTTCGCTATAGATGTCCTGAAGCCAGAAGACGAACTTTGCGCCGATCGCCCGCGCAGCCTTGTAGACGGTCGCCTGTGTATCCAATGGCGCATTGGAGGAAATCACGATATCCGGCTGAAACCGCTGGATGTGAGCCGCAAGCAGCCGTCCGATTTCAACTTCTTGAGCTCTGCGTCTGATGAAGCTGTCCTTCTGAAAGACTTCCCCCAGGGAGACGCCTACGACCTGGAAGCTTACGGGATCGTCGGAATGCTTTGTCAGATTGCCCTTGGGTGTCTGGAAGCTCTCGGAATGAACATGGAGAACGTGATTGCCCCGTTCCGCAAGACAGCGTGAGAGCTGAACCTGAAAAGGGTGTCCCGAGTAATCATGAACGAGTATACGCCGCCCGCAAATCATATCTTGATCTCAAATCGAATGAAGAAACGGATGCTGCAAATACATTTCAAGCAACAGCGGCAAAGCCTTTGCCACAGCCTAAGATAAATCAACGGTTGTATCTTGAATTGACTAAACCTTTACAAAAACGCGAGGTTTGTCAATGTACTCTATTTGAGGTAGCCAGCCCTACTCTTGCTAGGTTGAATCGACACCAGTGGCATGAAGCGGTGTTGATCCTCCTAGGCGCTTGAAAGGGCATAGCGCCTTCCAACCGCGAACCACTTGCGCTGATCCTGCCTGTTCAACACGGCGATGACCGGCGCTGAGTCCCTCGCATGGCCTTTAAGCGCTGTGACCGCCTTGCGCGCCGCCCTTTGCGGCGTCGTCGCCCATTGCACGACAAACAGCACCGCGTCGCAGAGGCGCGCGAGGTAGAGCGCATCGACAGCAGCCTCCACTGGAGGCGTGTCGATGACAATGTATTCGAAGTGCTGGCGCGCGCGTTCCAGCAGCCTCTTGACTCTCTGCCCCATCAGCAGGTCGTCCGTTGGAAATTCGGCGGGTTTGGCGCCAAGGATCACGGAGAGGTTCGTAGCGTCGTCTATCACCACCATGTTCGCGAGGCCGGTATCGGGTTCTCCACGCAACAGGTTGACGAACGCGGCGGTCGGCTCCCGGTCGATATGGCGATGGATGCTTGGTTTGCGAAGGTCGCAATCGATCAGCAGCGTCCGCTTTCCAGCCAAAGCATAGGTGCGCGCCAGGGATGTCGCGAGCGTCGACTTTCCTTCGCCCGCAAGGGACGAGGCAACCATGACCACGACGCCTGTTTCGGTCTCCCTCTCGAAGAATCCGGCATTTCGCAGCAGCGTTTGGTCAAGCGACACGCGGATGCGCCGTATCGACTCGGCAAAGACCGAGAGCGGGGCGGATATGATCGTGTCGGAGAGACCGCGACCGTGCGGCTTCTCAACTTCACTCCCCGCCTGTTCGGGCGTGACCGAGGCCAGCGGGACATTCAGGACCGCACTCACCTGATCTTCGCTCGTGAAGCCTCCGATGGAAAACTCCCGCAGCAAGGCACCTCCGACGCCCGCACCCAACGCCACGATCGCCATGATGCCGAGCACCAGACCTTTCCGCGGATAGGACGGCTCGATCGGGGCAAGGGCTGCGGAAACCACGCGACTGTCAGCGACCTGGAGGCTGGCTTGCGCCTCAAAGTCCTGCAATCGCGTCAAAAGGTTCTGGTACTGCACCCTCGCGACCTGTGCCGACTGCTGGAGCGCGTAGAATTGTGTCAGGACCTCCGCCGAGAGACCGCGCCCATAACTCCCCCGGTGCGCATCGGACGCCGTCTCGCCCAATTGCGCATCCGCGCCTCAGCTGCGGCAGAGAACCGGCTGCCTGGAGATCACCATGGGATGTGACGAAAAGGTAGAGATTGCGTTCATTCTGCGCAAGCACATCTCTGGCGGCCGTCACCTGATGTTCAAGGATCTTCCCGGCTGAAACGGTGTTCGCCACTTTGGCTTCGACCTGCTTCCTGATGTAGACGGTCGTTACAAGATTCGCGAGACGCGCGGCTTTGTCCGCATCATCCGATGTCACGCCCACACTGATAAGATAGGTCAAGCCTTCGCGGCGAACCCGAACGGCATCCTTGAAAGCCGACAGCACTTCACCCGGCGCCGCATCGCCTGAGGGCGTGTCGGCAGCAAGCCCAGCGGTGGAGAGCAATCGATCGTTGAAACAGTTGAGAGCAAACTCTGGATCGGAGAGAAGCTTGCCATCCCTGATTGCCTCCAGCAGCACCGCATCGGATTGAATGATGCGAACCTCGCCTTCCACCCGGGAGTTGTCGGTAAGGCCGTTAGTCGTGGCAGCGTCCGGGTCGAGGAGATTCTTCGAACTTGTGTCGACAAGGACCAACGACTGGGCGGTGTAGCGAGGTGTGAGCGAGAAGACGATGACGAGGCTAAGCAGGAAGATCGGCAGTCCCACTAGCAATATTGTCCGAGCTTGTCGGTGGGCCAATCCAATCAGCATTCGAACGTCTGCGACATCGTTCATGCGAATGCAACCCTTCAACTCGTTACAGCCGAATACTCGCTAAGGTTTCATCGCGCGAACAATTATCACAACAAAAAGACTTCACAACCAGAAATAAGCCTATTGGATTATCACCCTCTGCATTCGAAGGAGCCCTGTCGGATGGCCGATGACCATCCGACAGCAGTGGCTTACCGGTACGGCTCGAAGAGCCTGTGGATGGCGTCGATTTCATTCTGCCTGATATCGTGACCACCTGCATGCCATTCCGTCGTGACGGAAGCGTGTTGGCTCTCGAAGTAATCCGCCAGGGCCTTCGTCACGGGCGCAGGGCTGATCGGGTCGCGTTCGCCTGCCGTGATCAGTATCTTGCGCCCCCTCAAGGCGGGATTTGCCATCGGTTGGAACGGGATCAACGGATGCATCAGAACCGATGCATCGAACAATCCCTTCTCGATCAACACATTGGCGAGGATATTTGCCCCATTTGAGAAACCCAGGCCGAGCACGTCGCTTGCCTCATGTTGCTTCGCCAGCGCCGCGACAAAGGATGCAAGCTTCTCGGTTGCACGGGCGAGGTCCGCCATGTCGTAGACGCCCTCGCCGGTACGCTTGAAGAAGCGTGCGGCACCAAACTCCGAGACGTCCCCACGCGGAGAGACAATCGTCGCCTCCGGCAGCAGGCGCCGCCCGAAATCAAAGAACTGGTTTTCATCCCCGCCTGTTCCGTGCAGCACGAACAGAATGGGCTTTCCGGGTGCACCGGCCTGCAGCCGGTGCACATAGCTGTTATCGGTCATTGTGCGGGCCCCTTAAGCTTCCAGTGGCTGCAAGTGCTGTTCGAGAAGAGCACGCAGGTGCTGATGTTGCTGTGGCAGCTTCAGTGCCTCGCCAAGATGCGCAGTGTCTTCGTCCCGGTTGAAGCCGGGCTCGTTCGTCGCAATCTCGAACAGGATGCCGCCCGGGGTCCGGAAGTAGATCGCCCAGAAATAGTCACGGTCGATGACGGGCGTGACCTGGTAGCCGGTATCCATCAGCGCCTTACGGACCTCAAGCTGCTTCGCACGATTTTCTACGGCAAAGGCCACGTGATGCACGGACCCTGCACCTGGCAAGGCGCGTGAAACGTTCGGCATGGTTTCGAGATCGACGAGATGCGCGCCATTCCCACCCGGAATAGTCAGGCGCTTGACGCCATCACGCTCTTCCTGGACTTCGTAGCCCATGAACTTGAGCAGTTCTGACGTCGCGCCATCATCACGCAAACGCATGGCCACCGAGTGGAAGCCGCGTATCGCGTGATCTTCGCTGATACCACCGTGTGTCCACGGCAGACGGCCGTCATCCTTGACTTCGACAAGGGCAAAGCCATCGCCATCGGGACCGGCAAAATTCAGACGCTTCTCGCCGAATGTCTCCTCGGTTTTCAGGCCGGTGACATTCAACTTGTTCAGCCGATCGCTCCAGAAGCCGATCGAGCCCTGCGGGACCGAGAAAACAGTGGTTCCGACTTCACCGGTTCCCGGACGGCCTTGCGCCATCTTCGGAAATGGGAAGTACGTCATGATCGTGCCGGGCGCACCGGTTTCGTCACCATAATAGAGGTGATAGACGTCGGGCGCGTCGAAATTCACGGTCTTCTTGACGCGACGCAGACCGAGGGCGTTGGTGAAGAATTGGTTGTTTGTGCGGGCATCCTCCGCCATCGACGTGACGTGGTGCAGACCCTTGATTTGATCGAGCATTTGAGACCCCTTTCTTGCCCGCCTCGCGGGCTTCGTATGGGGGTATAGATGATCGCTGCAGACCATTTGGAATAGTCCCGATGGCCGGAACGCATTGTCTCCTTTTAGTGAACGACGGAAGCCAATCGTTCAGAAGAGTCAGGCATCGCCGGGGTTCGCCGGCAATTGCCAGTCGATTGGCGCTCGACCGTGCGTCTGCAAGAACGCATTGGCCTTGGAGAAATGGCCGCAACCGAAAAAGCCGTTATGAGAGGAGAGCGGAGACGGGTGTGGCGCCTTCAGCACGAGGTGACGCCTTGTATCGACGAAGGCTGCCTTGCGCTGGGCATAGGAGCCCCAGAGCATGAAGACGACGGCATCGCATTCATCGTTGACCTTGCCAATGACGGCGTCGGTGAATCGCTCCCAGCCCTTGCCCTGGTGCGACGCGGCCTGGGCCTCCTCCACAGTGAGCACGCTGTTCAGCAACAGGACGCCCTGCCGTGCCCAATGCTCCAGAAATCCGTGTCGCGCCGGGGCAATCCCCAGATCGCTCTGCATCTCCTTGTAGATGTTGACGAGTGAAGGCGGGATGCGAACGCCTGGTCGAACACTGAAACAAAGGCCGTGCGCCTGCCCTAGCCCGTGATAGGGATCCTGGCCCAGAATCACGACCTTGACGTCTGCCAGCGGCGTCAGATCGAGCGCACGGAAATATTCCGATCCCTTGGGAAATATCCGTTTGCCTTCCTGCTTCTGTGCGACGAGGAACGCCTTGAGCTGCTGCATATACGGGCTGGAAAATTCGCCGGCGAGAGCGTCCCTCCAGCCCTCCTCCAGTGCGATTGATTGTTCATTCATCGACGATCCTCGTCGGCGCGTGCGCGCCTTCGGCTTGTCTCGAGCCGGGAATTGGCAAACATTTTATTGTTCACCGGAGTTCACTATTTACGAACACCTAGTAGATTGAGGTCGAATCGCTGGCGAATTCAAGCGCATCCGGGGCTTATTCAGAATGAAATTCGGAACGAGCGGGCTTCGCGGCCTATCTGCCGACCTTAGTCATGCTCAAGGATGTCGCCAGGCAATATCGCCTCGACGCGGTTGTTTCGGTCGATGGTGATGGCGATCCACGGAAAACGAATCCGTCTATATCCCGCTCGGTGAAGTCCACCGTCTCGCCAATCCCGGCAAGATCATGCTCGAACTGATCGAAGTGCAGACCGGATCCTATCTCGGCGAAGACGATATCATCCGCATCGTCGATGAGTTCGGCCGTAGCTGACCACTGTTGTCTTGAACTTATAAACTTCCCCCTGTAACACCATCGCGGCCCGGCCAATCGGCGGGACCGCTGTCGATGTCTCAGGGAATGAATCCATGCGTATTGTGATGATTGGCTCGGGCTATGTCGGCCTCGTCTCCGGTGCCTGCCTCGCCGATTTCGGCCACCATGTCACCTGCGTCGACAAGTCGGCCGCGAAGATCGATGCATTGGAAGCCGGTAAGGTTCCGATCTTCGAACCGGGCCTCGACACGATCATCGACCACAATCGCAACGCCGGTCGCCTGGACTTTTCGAAGGAGCTGGCGCCTTCGGTTGCCGACGCGGACGTCGTCTTCATCGCCGTCGGCACGCCGTCACGTCGCGGCGATGGCCACGCCGACCTGAGCTACGTCTACGCCGCTGCTCGAGAAATAGCAGCAGCGGTCTCCGGGTTCACCGTTGTCGTTACCAAGTCCACGGTTCCTGTTGGCACCGGCGATGAGATCGAGCGCATTTTCCGCGAAGAATTCCCCGAGAAGGATATTTCCGTCGTTTCCAACCCGGAGTTTCTGCGCGAAGGCGCGGCTATCACGGACTTCAAGCGCCCCGATCGCATCGTTCTCGGCACTGAGGAGCCGCGCGCAATCGAAATCATGCGCGAGGTTTACCGGCCGCTCTACCTCAACGAAGCACCGCTCTATTTTTGCGAACGCCGCACCTCCGAACTGATCAAGTACGCCGCCAACGCCTTCCTCGCCATGAAGATCACCTTCATCAACGAGATCGCCGATCTCTGCGAGCAGATCGGCGCCGACGTCCAGAAGGTCGCCAAGGGCATCGGCATGGACAAGCGCATCGGCGACAAGTTCCTGCATGCCGGTCCGGGCTACGGCGGTTCGTGCTTCCCCAAGGATACGCTGGCGCTGGTCAAGACCGCACAGGATCATGACAGCCCGGTTCGCCTTATCGAAACCACGGTTGCGATCAATGACAACCGCAAGCGCGCCATGGGCCGCAAGGTCATCGCCGCCTGCGACGGCAATGTCCGCGGCAAGAAGATTGCTGTCCTCGGCCTGACCTTCAAGCCGAACACCGACGACATGCGCGACGCGCCATCGATCACCATCATCCAGGCCCTGCTGGATGGCGGCGCCAACGTCCACGCCTATGATCCTGAAGGCATGGAGATGGCGAAGGAGGTTATCGGCCCCATCACCTACGGCCGCGACCCGTACGAGATTGCCGAAGGCGCGGATGCCATCGTCATCGTCACGGAATGGGACGAGTTCCGAGCGCTCGACCTCAAGCGGATGAAGTCGCTGGTGAAGACCCCGACCATCGTTGACCTGCGCAACATCTATCCCGTCGCCGAAGTCACCAAGCATGGCTTCAGCTATTTCGCCATCGGAAAGAAGAACGAGAAGAAGTAGAGATGCGCTATTTCATCACCGGCACTGCTGGCTTCATCGGCTTTCATCTTGCCCGCCGCTTGCTGCAGGATGGCCACGAAGTCGTCGGCTTCGACGGCATGACGCACTACTACAACATCAAGCTCAAGCACATGCGCAATGCGGCGCTGGCGCAGTTTCCGGCCTTCCGCCCAGTGACAGCGATGCTCGAAGATCGCAAAGCCCTGGAAGAGGCTGTGGCGAGCGCGACGCCTGATGTGATGGTGCATCTCGCAGCGCAGGCCGGCGTGCGCTACAGCCTGGAAAATCCGAAAGCCTATCTGACGTCAAATCTCGAAGGCTCCTGGAACATCCTCGAGATCGCCAAGGATGTCGGCGTCAACCATCTCATGCTGGCTTCGACATCATCGATCTACGGCGCCAACCCATCCATTCCCTTCCGTGAGACAGACCGGGCCGACGAGCCGCTGACCTTTTATGCGGCGACGAAGAAGTCGATGGAACTGATGGCGCACAGCTACGCCCATCTCCACAAGATCCCGACAACAGCCTTCCGTTTCTTCACCGTTTATGGCCCCTGGGGTCGTCCCGACATGGCCCTCTTCAAGTTCGTCAAGAATATGCTGGAGGATCAACCGATCGAGATCTACGGCGAAGGGCGGATGAGCCGCGACTTCACCTATATCGATGACCTCGTCGAGGCGATCGTCCGCCTGTCGCCCGTCGCCCCGTCGGAGGCCAACCGCGTGGCCGACGAACGGGTAGAGACGCTCTCGCATCAGGCGCCATTCCGCGTCGTCAATATCGGCGGCGGCCAGCCGGAGAACCTGATGACCTTCGTCGAGACGGTCGAAAAGGCCCTCGGCCAACCGGCAAAGCGCAAGATGCTGCCGATGCAGAAGGGTGACGTGCCGCGCACCTTTGCCAGCCCCGATCTGCTGGTGGCTCTGACCGGTTACAAGCCGGAGACGACACTGGATGTCGGCGTGAAGGCTTTCGTCGACTGGTATCTGGAAGCACGCGGCGAACTCGAGCCTTAGGCGCCCCACCGTCAGGCTAGAGCCTTTCAGGGTTAAATTGAAGCGTTCTGCCGGAGCAGGTTTTCGACAGGGCAGAGGCGATGGGCGAAGGGCATACCCCAAGGTACGTCCGAGCCGATCGCCTCTGATCCTGGCGGAAAGATGCCCGGCCCTAGCTGGTTTGCAAGCAAACCACCGGGGTTGGCTGAAACGGGCCGCCTGATCGACCGGCCGACTTGGCCGTAGAGCATGGCTACGACGCGCGCCGGCCGGTCGACCATCCGACTCCGCTTGAGCCAACAGAACGCTTCAATTTAACCTTGAAAGGCTCTAGCGTCGGAGGTGGGCCGCCTGCGTCGCCTTCTTCGAAGCGAAAATATCATCGATCTCTGATGCCGGCAGCGGATGGCCGAGCGCAAAACCTTGCAGCGTGTGGCAGCCAAGCTTGGCAAGCGCCACGGCATGGTTCTCCGTCTCGACGCCCTCTGCGATCACATCGACGCCGAGGGCCTTGCCGATCTCGACAATCGATTTGACGACACGGCGCTGCTCGGAGGAAGTATCCACCTCGCTTACCAACTGCCGATCGATCTTCAGCCGAGCCGGGCGCAACCGCACGAGACCGATCAGCGACGCGTGGCCCGAGCCGAAATCATCGATCTCGATTTCGATACCCATCTGCTTGATGCGGTCAACAGTCTGCAGAAGCTCGTCGTCGCAGTCGTCCAGAAAGATCGTCTCGACCAATTCGAAAACTAGGGCGCCGTGCGGTATCTCGAGCGACTCCAGATCATTAATCAACTGCGGATCGTAGAGGCGCTGTCCCGAAATGTTGACCGAGACCCGTGGCAGGGTTGTGCCGTGCTGCTCCCACGTCACACGGTCCGCGAGCACGTGCCGCAGGATCGAGGCGTCGATCTCGGAAGATAGGCCGAACTCATCGGCGATCTTCAGGAATATGCCAGGCGAGAGGGTGCCGCGCTCGCTGTGATGCCAGCGCGCCAGGGCCTCGATGCCAACGATGTCGCGGGTGTGGGCATCGAGCTGCAGTTGGTAGAACGGAATGATATCGCCCTGCTCCAGTGCAAGCTTCAGCTCTTCAGCAAGACGCCGCTTGCCCATCAGATCGTCCTTGAGCTGCTGCGAGAAGAACTCGATACGATCGCGGCCCGATGTCTTTGCCTGATAGACCGCGATATCGGACTCGGCGAGCAGATTGGAGCCGGAGCGATCTGCCGACCAGGAAATGCCGATCGACGCTCCACTTTGCAGCATTTCGTGGCCGAAACGAACCTTCTTCTTCAAGCGCCGCTGCACCTCACGCGCCATGCGGTTCAGTTCCGTCAGCCCTCCGAAATTGACGAGCAGGACAACGAATTCGTCGCCACCAATGCGTGCCACCATCGTGGCTTTCGGAATGGCGGCCTCGATCCGCAAGGCTGCGGCACGCAATACGGTGTCGCCCGCCGCATGGCCATGGCTGTCGTTGATCTGCTTGAACTCGTCAAGGTCGAGATGCAGGACCGCGAGCGTCGAGACTGAGGCATCCTCGGCCAGTTCCGCCAGGCGCTTGTCGAAAAGCCGGCGGTTGGGAAGGCCCGTCAGATAATCGTGTTCCGCAGCATATTCGATGCGGGCACTGCTCTCCTCCAAAGCGAGTGCCCGTGCCTCCGCAACGGCGCGCTGACGCGCCGCTTCGTTGGCAAGGAGCACGTCCGAAGTGACGTCCCACTCCGCGCCGATGAAGGAGGGCGACCCTTCCTCACTCATATAGAAATGAGCCCGCGACCGGATGTGCCGTATCTCGCCGTTTGGCCAGACGATCCGAAACTCCGAATTGTACTGCCCGCGTCGGGCAATGGCGTCCTCGAACTCCAGTTCGGCACGCTCGCGGTCGTCGGGGTGAATCGCATCCGACCAGATTGCAGCGGCGACCGGCCCGCTGCCTCTTCCAGTCTGGTAGATCCGGTGCATCTGAACGTCCCAGGAGATTTCATGCCGATCGAGGTTGTGCTCCCAAACACCGATCTGTGACGCGTCGAGTGCAAGCTCAAGGCGCCGCAGGATGTCCTGAAACTCTCGTTCGGACCGTGTGGGACTGCTCGATGCCAACGCCGTTCAAGCCTCATCCAGCTTCGAATAACAGTATGGTGTCAGGCCTCCAATGAGGAAGCCCATTATGGGTGCAGAACCAACCTTTTGGCGAGAGATTAATTAGGATGCACTAAAAATCCATCAACAATTGCAGGCCGAATGGATCATCGATCTTCGCAGAGACTCCAGTATCTAGGCAATTCAGCCTTTCGAGGAACGGCGGTTCTTTTCCTCAAGCTGCAGCAGCAGGCCGCTGTGATCGGTCTCGCCGCCACCATGTTCGACAAACTCGGCAAACTCGGCACGGACCGCCTCTGTCAGAGGCAGCGCCAAAGCGAGACCTTCCGCCGTTGCAACGATATTGTTCAGGTCCTTGAGCTGCAATTTCGAAGGACCGGCGGTCCCAAAATCGCGATTGACCATCCGCTGGCCGTGAACGTCGAGAATGCGGCTTTCGGCGAAGCCTCCCCGGATCGCCCGGCGGAACGCCTCGCGTGAACCGCCCCCCGCCTCGACAAGCAGCATCGCTTCGGCAACGGCGCCGATCGTGATGGCGACAATCTGCTGGTTCCCGAGCTTCGCGAGCTGACCGCAACCGCTTGGTCCGACATGCGTCACGCGGCCGAGTGGCCCAAACACCTCGGCCATTTCTTCGACCAAAGCGGCATCGCCGCCCGCCATGATCGCAAGTGTACCGGCAGTCGCTCCGACCACACCGCCGGAGACCGGCGCATCGAGATGGCGGATGCCACGCCCGGCGAGCTTTGACGCATGTTCCCGGGCCGCGTCAGGGGTAATGGAACTGGAATCGATGACCACCGCGCCGGCATCAAGCGCCTCCGCAGCACCTTGCGTGAACAGCACGTCCTCCACTGCCTTTCCGTCGGTCAGCATGGTGAATGCGACCGATGCCCCTTTGACGGCGGCAGCAGGCGTATCCGCCAGGACCGCGCCATCCGCAACAAGGCCTTCCGCCTTCTCGCGATTGCGGTTCCAGACCGTGACGGCAAAGCCGGACTGCAACAGCCTGCGAGCCATCGGCGCGCCCATCAGCCCGGTTCCAAGAAACGCAATGCTGCGTGATTTGCCGATAGTCATAGCCGTCCTCCCAATTCATCCTCGATGTGCACCCGAATAATGTCGTCGAACGAAGCATCGGCGACAAAACCCAGCTCCTTCGCGCGCTCGGCCTCGAATGCCTGTGGCCAACCCGATACGATCTTCATGACCAGCTCGTCGGGTTCGCGTCGGATCAGGCTGACGGCCTTCTCCCCTGCGATCTTGCGCAACGCCTCGATCTGCTCTCCGACGGTAGCGCTGACACCGGGCATCGTCAGGCTGCGGCGCGCGCCGAGTGGCTGCAGGTCGATGCTGGCGGCATGGATCAGAAAGCCGACGGCCGAACGCGGCGACGCGTGCCAATGGCGAACGGTTTCCGGCACCGGCAGGGTCGCCTCCTGCCCGGCCAACGGCTCGCGCACGATACCGGAGAAAAAGCCGGAAGCAGCCTTGTTCGGCTTGCCGGGACGGATGCAGATCGTCGGCAACCGGATACCGATACCATCGATGAAGCCTCGGCGCGTGTAATCCGCCAACAGCAATTCACCCATCGCCTTCTGCGTGCCGTAGCTTGTCAGTGGCGTGAGATTGAAATCATCAGGAATGACCTCGGGGAACGGCGCTCCAAAGACCGCAATGGACGAAGTGAAGACGACACAAGGCCGGTACCCGTCTTGCAGATGAGCGGCGCGGATCGCCTCAAGAAGCGCGCGCGTGCCTTCGAGATTGATGCCGTAGCCTTTTTCGAAATCCAGCTCAGCCTCGCCAGATACGATCGCGGCCAGATGAAACACGACATCCGGGCGCGAGGCGACAATCCGTGCGGCCTGCCCTGGAGCGGAAACGTCGACCGCGCTCGTCTCCACACGCCCTGTAAAGCCTTCAGGGGCAGCCGGCGTGATGACGTCGACAAGCGATAGGCGATTGATGGCCTGACCCGCCAATCGCCCGTCCGCAACGAGCCGCGCAGTCAACTTGCGCCCGATCATTCCCGCTGCGCCGATAATCGCGATATGCATTGGCCGCCTCCATCAAACCTTGCAGCGTGCGACTCCCCTCGCCCGTGCATGCCCTTCGAGACATAACCGTCTGGCCGGCTCATGAAAACAGGAAAGGCGGAGCATTGCTCCGCCTTTCCGTGTCTCGCCGCTGAGTGGGGGTTATTCGGCAGCGAGCCGGATGATTTCGGCTTCCTCCGCGTCGTGCTCGTGCTCCTTGTGCTGGATCAGCGGGCGATTGCCCGAGAGCTTGCGGACCAGCACGTAGAAGACGGGCGTCATGAAGATGCCGAAGAAGGTGACGCCGATCATGCCCGAGAACACCGCCACACCCATGGCGGCGCGCATCTCGGCACCGGCGCCGGTCGAGAGAACCAGCGGCACGACACCCATGATGAAGGCCATCGAGGTCATCAGGATCGGGCGCAGACGCAGGCGGCTTGCCTCGATGGCCGCCTGGACCGGGGTCCGTCCCTCGAATTCCAGCTCGCGGGCGAATTCCACGATCAGGATCGCGTTCTTCGCCGAGAGGCCGACAAGGACGACCAGACCGATCTGCGTGAAGATGTTGTTGTCTCCACCGGTCAGCCAGACGCCTGTCAACGCCGCCAGCACGCCCATCGGCACGATCATGATGATCGCAATCGGCAAGGCCAGGCTCTCATACTGCGCGGCGAGCACCAGGAACACGAGCAGCAGCGCCAGCGGGAAGACGATCACGCCGGAGTTGCCAGCCAGGATCTGCTGATAGGTCAGATCCGTCCATTCGAAGCTGATGCCCTTCGGCAAGGTCTCGTCGGCGATCTTTTCGATCGCTGCCTGAGCCTGGCCGGAGGAGAAGCCCGGAGCAGGACCGCCGTTGATATCGGCGGAGAGGAAACCGTTATAACGGTTGGTCCGCTCCGGCCCGGTTGTCGCGTTCACCTTCAGGAGCGCAGACAGCGGGATCATCTGGCCCGATGCCGAACGAACCTTCAGCTTGCCGATATCCTCGGGCTGCGCCCGGAACTTGGCATCCGCCTGGACACGAACGCTGTAGGTGCGGCCGAAGGCGTTGAAGTCGTTGACATAGAGCGAACCGAGATAGATCTGCAGCGTCTCGAACACGTCGGTTACCGGGACACCCAGCTGTTCCGCCTTCTCACGGTCGAGATCGGCATAGAGCTGCGGAACATTGATCTGGTAGGCCGAGAAGATGCCCGTCAGCTCAGGTGTCTGGTAGGCCTTGGCGATCATCGCCTTGTTGGCCTCGTCGAGCACCTGATAGCCGAGACCGGCGCGGTCTTCGAGCTGCATCTTGAAACCGCCCGTCGTGCCGAGACCATTGACCGGCGGCGGCGGGAACATCGCGATGAAGGCATCCTGGATCGCCCCGAACTTCTGGTTCAGGGACATGGCGATCGCGCCGCCCGAAAGCGCCGGCGACTTACGCTCCTCGAAGTCCTTCAACGTGACGAAGACGATGCCGGCGTTCGAGGAATTGGTGAAGCCGTTGATCGACAGGCCCGGGAAGGCGATCGCATGCGCGACGCCGGGCTCGGCCA
>UBOA01000047.1:0-3454 GCA_900466985.1 Hyphomicrobiales bacterium | reverse complement strand
CAAAACATGAAAGGCTCTAGGCCGAAGCGGTGCGCTTGCATCGCTGCTTTCAACGCCAGTGGCCTTCCGTCTGTGGAGGATCGTCTGTAAGAAGACGGCTCGGACGACATTGGAAGATAACCATGGCACTGCGCGATCGATTCTCGAAGAAACTGACCTGCCCGCAATGCGGCAACGCCGGCTTTGCGGAAGCGTCCGAGACGGATGATCCGAAGCGCAAGCATCCGGGCTTTAGCGTCGATCATCTACCGCGCGGCTTCTTCATCCAGCGCGCGTCCAACCATCAGGAAACTTCCATGATCAAGTGTGAGTGCGGGCGCAAATTCCCGTTCCGCAGCCTGGCAGAAGCAGCGGCGCAACGCGACTAGAACCGAAAGGCTCTAGCTCAGAACCGTTCGAGAACCTTGATGAAGGCGTCGGCGAAGCGGACGAGGTGGGCCGTCGCAGGATCCGGCGCTTCCATGCGGATTTCCGTGCCGCTGTGATCCAGCACGGCAAGAACGACACGCATCTGTTCGCTCATCGAGGGGATGCGCAGCACGGCAATGCGCTTGCAATCGTCCATCAATCCCTCGGCGGGAAGATCAAACAGGAATTCTCCTCCGGCCTTGGCGGATGCCGTGCGGACGGTTTCGCAGAAGTCGGATTTGCCATCGTATCCGTCGAGCGACAATTCCAGTTCCAGAAGCTCTATCGGCAGAAGCGGATCTGCATGATCGGCTGCGCCCAGCGTCGGCGCCTGGGTTCCCGATGCGGGCTCCGGTGCAATCATTGCCCTTCTCCTGTTGGTCGGTTGCGACCCAAACCATACAACTGCAAATCAAGGAATATCAGAAAATGCTTACGCACGCCATTGTCGTCTTCCCCGTGGATTGCTGCCATCGGAATGACACAACAGTTTCAATTTAGGCGAATCTTGCACTAAACAAGTGGAGGGCGATTCTGCGCGTTCATGCGGGACGCGCCGCTTGCGAGTAACCGGTAAGTTTGATGGCAATCCGTTTCGACCGCCCTGTTTCAAATGCTGCCCGCTTCTCGCGGCGCTTCGCGGCGTTTGCACTGGTTCTCTGCCTTGCGGCTCTGGTTGGTCATCGCTTCGCCGGCCTCTCTACGCCATACCTTGTGCTGATCTTGCTGGTTTCCGCGGGCTTCGCGCTGCTTGGGACCTTGCTTGCCGTTGCCGGGCTGCGCAGCCTCTGGCTGACGGGTGCCGAAGGCGGGCTCGATGCCTTGAAAGCCTTGATTTACGTGGCCCTTCCGCTCGCGATCGGCGGGATTGCCGCCGAACGCTATTTCGCGCTGCCGGCGATCTATGACGTGTCGACCGATATCGTCTCGGCGCCGGACTGGCTGAAGACGCCGAACGCAGATCAGATCTGGCTGAAGCGAGAGCCGGCGGTCACGCCCGAGGACCGCGAAAAGCAGCTCGAAGCCTACCCGGAACTCACAGGCCGTCGCTACGACGGCGCCATCGACCGCGTGCTCGAAGCCGTCAAGAAGGTCGCCAAGGAGAATGGCATCCGCATTACCCGCGCCGACGGTGACAGCGAGCCGAGCCCCGATCTCGAGAAGCGACCGGCGAAGCCGCAGCCGGATGACGCCGCGGTTGCCGAGGCGCCGGAAGCCGTGCCGGTCCCGACGCCACGGCCCTACGACGACGACGTCGCGCAGCTGATTCGCCGGGCGAATGGCGTAACGCTGCAGGGCGAAACCCGCACCTTGGTTCTCGGCCTGCGCTTCGACATCGTCATCCGCTTGCGAGAGGAAGCGGAAACCACCTTCGTCGACGTCAGGGTCGCCTCGCGCTACGGCCCGCATGATCTCGGCCTCAGCGCCGATATCGCGGAGAATTACCTCAAGGCGCTCGATTCCGAATTGCTCGGCATCGCCGGCAGTTAGCCTCGTCAGCCTCAATATTTGCCATCGAAGGCGATGGCAGGCTTGTCGTCGGCAAATTCAGGCGGCGACGTAAGCTATTTCCGTGTTGCAGGTCGGTAGGAGCCGAAAAGGGCAGGCGGTCCATCCGTTTCGATCTCGCCCCGCTCCACCAGATCCTCGATATGGGCAAGAACCGAAAGCGCGGCAGCGCCATGCAGGCGCGGATCGGTCTCGCGATAGATCACCTTCACCATGTCGGGGATGTTCGTATCGCCAGCGCGGATGCGGCCGAGCACGGCGCGCTCGCGCATCCGCCGATGCGTCTTCAGGGCTCGCATGAAAGAGATCGGCTTGCGGACGGGGCCGCCATGTCCGGGAAGCAGCAGGCGGTCGTGTCGCTCGATCAGCTTGTCGAGGGAGGCCATGTAGTCGGCCATCGAGCCATCGGGCGGCGCGACGATGGAGGTGGCCCACCCCATGACATGATCGGCGGAAAACAGGATCCCCGTTCCCTCGAGCGCGAAGGCCGCGTGATTGGCGGTATGCCCGGGCGTCAGCACGCCAGTCAGCCTCCAGCCGTCGCCCTCGATCGTCTCGCCGTCGCCGATTGCGATGTCGGGCCGGAATTCCAGGTCCGAGCTTTCGGCGAAGGGATTGATCTCGCCCTGGTACAACGGGCGGGCAGCGCGATGTGGCCCCTCGGCGACGATCCGCGCCCCGGTCGCCGCCTGCAGGCGCCGAGACAGCGGGGAGTGGTCGCGATGTGTATGACTGATGAAGATATGGGTGACCTCGCGTCCATCGAGCGCTGCCATCAATGCCTGGAAGTGTGCCTCGTTTTCAGGACCAGGATCGATGACGGCCACGGAGCGATCCCCGACGATGTAGCTGTTCGTGCCGTGAAACGTGAAGGCGCTCGGATTGTTGACCGTAATGCGCTGCACGTCTGAGGCAACAGGTACTGCCTGGCCATAGGCGGGCTCGAAGGCCAGATTGAACTCGGGACTTGCCATTTACTTGTATTCGATCTCGATGAAGGACATCGGCTGATCGCCGGCATTGACGACATTGTGCTCGGTCCCGGCGTCGCGGCGGTAGGCCGCGCCCTTGGCAATATCGACCCTGCGGCTGCCGTCCTTTTCCTCCAGCAGGAACTGGCAATCGGTCATCGGCACGACGACATAGCCCATCCCATGCGTATGAACGCCGGTATCGGCACCTGGCTCAAAATCCCAGCGCGTGATCCGAACCACGGCATCGTCGAGCAGCAGCGTTGCGAGGGCAGGCGGTCGGGCGCGGTACTGGCTCATCGTTACTCCATCGTCCTGGACGGCTGCGGCGAGACCTAGCATGGTGACGCAAAATGCGCACAGAAATATGCCATGGCCCGAAACTTAATGATTGTGACGTCAGGCGAGCTTTGCTAAGCAGGCGTCGATTTGGCAAGCGGGTCTCCGCTTTCAAGCTCTGGTGGGGCGTCGCCAAGCGGTAAGGCACCGGTTTTTGGTACCGGCATTCCCAGGTTCGAATCCTGGCGCCCCAGCCATTGAATTCCTGGTCCGTTCTGGACACATAG
>UBOA01000048.1:0-28772 GCA_900466985.1 Hyphomicrobiales bacterium | reverse complement strand
AAAACATGAAAGGCTCTAGCTCTTCTCGATATCGCGGTCGAGGTGCGTCGCAACCAGCATGGCCGCGAGATGGACGGTGTTTTTCGCTCCGTAGCGCTCCTTCATGCGCTCCAGGCGGTGCTCGACCGTGCGGTGTGAAATGCCGAGGTCGGCGGCGATCTCCTTGGCCGTCGCGCCTTCCGTCAGGAGCTGCATCACGGCTTCATCGGTCGCATCCATGCGTGCTCGCTGCTGCGGCGGGTTGAACATGAAGCGGCCGTTCGAGACCGCCAGAAGCCAGGCTGGATGCTGCGCCGTTGTCTTTTGCGGAAGGATTAGCCGTTCGTATCCGATGTTGACGCCAAGCACCCGCGTCTTGACCAGTTCCATCGACGGCTTCTGCGTGGCGATCACCTCGCGATAACGCGGGATGACGGCCGTCTCCATGTAGCCCCGATCCTTGAATTCGCCGATGCGCTGATCGGCAAAGAGCTTGTTGATGTTCAGGATACGCGAACTGACGGTAGAAGAGTGCACGACCTTCAGATGCCATTGCAATGGATCGTCGCCGTCGAGAACGACGAGCGTCATCCTCATCCGGATCGTCAGGAGCTCGAGAACGTCGCGATAGATGTCCTCTGGAGCGGCCGGCAGTTGCGGCGTGGTATGCAACCATGCGTCCAGCAGTTTCTGCGTGACAGTATGAAATGAAGTGTCCTTGTTCATCAATCCATGCGCGATATCTGGAGTCGTTGCACTACGACAACCCAAAATGGGTACAGCTTTCAACAGCCGACCACGACTGAATCGTCGTAAGGCATTAATATGAAAAATATATCGCTCGCTACATCTATTTTGAAGCGAATTTCTAGGTGCGCGTTCTGCACGTTAAGCGGGTTCAGGCTGGAGGCGCCCGCGGCGCCTGGTTTCAATCACCCGAGTAGCGTTGTTCGCGCCAGGGGTCGCCGTACATGTGATAGCCGTTCTTTTCCCAGAAGCCTGCTGCATCGGCCGGCAGCAGCTCGATGCGGCGCAGCCACTTGGCGCTCTTCCAGAAATAGAGATGCGGAACGACGAGCCGCATGGGGCCGCCGTGATCGCGCGTCAGCGGCACACCTTCCCAGGAGGTTGCGAGGATGGCATCTTCCGCGGCGAAGTCGGAGAGCGGCAGGTTTGTCGTATAGCCATCATAACTTGTCAGCATGACGTAGTGAGCTTCCGGCTTCGGCATGGCCTGATCGAGCAGGTCGCGGGTCGAAACACCCTTCCACTTGTTGTCGTAGCGTGACCACGTCGTCACGCAATGAATGTCGGTGACCTTGGTGCTCTGCTCGAGCGCCTGGAAGGCGGTCCAGGTGAGATCAAGGGGAATTTCGACCAGTCCACGGACTTCCAGGCGCCATGTGTCGGGCGAGATGATCGGGTGCTGGCCGAGATCGAGGACCGGCCAATCCTTCACGAGGTGCTGACCCGGCGGCAGGCGCTCGGTTTCCGGGCGGCTGATGCGGCCAGTGAGGAATTTTCCTTCCTCGGCCCAACGGCGCTTCGATCTCGTGAGCTTGCTGTCGGTCGGGGTTTGATCGTCGCCCATCGCTGGCCCTTTCGCGTTGCGGCAATAGGGCATCCAGGCTTCGAGACTGTCAAGCGTGCGTCACGACAGATTCTTGAGGTAAAGCGAGAGGAGCTGTGTTTGCGACGATATGCCGAGCTTGCGGTAGACGTTGCGCCGATGAACCTTCACGGTCCCTGTCGAGATGTTGAGCTTCAGGCCGATCGACTCGGAGGAGTGCCCCTGAAGGACAAGATCGACGATCGCGGTCTCGCGGCTGGTGAGATTGAGATCACGCCACACGGCTTCGGCAGGCTGCAGGGCGCTTTCACTGGCGTTGCGTTTGCGGTTGCCGCGGGCTCTCGAATGCAGTTGTGCATCAAAGCGAGTTCCGAGCCCGGCCCAGTAGTGCCGAACCATGTTTGCGATCAATGGTTCGGCTTTCTTCAGCAAGGCAAATTCCGCGGGCGGGAAGGGGCCGGTCTTTTCCTTGCGCATGAGCGAAAGAACGATCGTGATATCGTCGTCGGCCGTGACGAAGAAACCGATCTCCTCTGCAAGGCCTGTCTGGACGTAGTAAGTCCGGTAGTACTCGCTGGAGAAGAACCGGTCAGGCGCCAGTTCCCGCATGCGAAACACGCCGGCGCGACGTTCATGGGCCGTGTGATAGAACGGATCGAGGAGGTAGGGGCCAGCCTGGTAGAGGGTCACGAAAATGATGTGCTCCTTCGGGTCGAAGGTGCTGTAGAGATCGATCGGCCGCTCCTTGCCGCGATAGGCGAAGACAACGACGTAGTCGAAGCTTACGAGCGCCGCCATCATCTGCCGGAAGGTCTCGCCGAATTCCGCATCGCCCATCGCCTGCCGGCCAATGGTGGCATTGAAGGCTCGAAATAGCGCCTCCAGGTCAGTGCTCATTTCCCGGAACCTCCTGATCGCCCGGCGCGTGAATCCGCTCCCCGTGTATATACCTTCCATGAAGGCTTTGCGGCTAGAATACCCCTCTCGGGGTATATACCGTGAGGGAAGGGCGCGCTTAGTCTTTCCACAACGACGGTGGCAAAAGGCAGCGCTAGACTGCCCAATCCAAACCAACCGCAGGGAACAGACGTGGCATCCGCTTCGACGAACGATATCGAGTTCCGTTCGGTCACCAAGAATTATGGCCCGGTGATCGCCGTAACGGACATCAACCTCAATGTGCCGAAGGGTGCATTCCTCGCGTTGCTCGGCCCGTCGGGCTGCGGCAAGACCACTTGCTTGCGCATGATCGGCGGCTTCGAGCAGCCGAGCGAAGGTACTGTGCTGATCGACGGGCGCGAGATGAACGGTGTGCCGGCCTATCGGCGCCCGGTGAACATGGTCTTTCAGCATTATGCCTTGTTTCCGCATTTCGACGTCCGGCAGAACGTTGCCTATGGTCTGAAGCAGATGCGGCCCAAGCTTGCGGCGGCCGAAATCGACCGGCGTGTCACTGAGGCGCTTGAAATGGTTCGGCTCGGCGGCTTCGCCAAGCGCCGCATTCACGAAATGTCCGGTGGACAGCAGCAGCGCGTGGCGCTGGCGCGCGCGATCGTCAACCGTCCGTCGGTGCTGCTCCTGGACGAACCCCTGGCTGCGCTCGACAAGAAGCTACGCTCCGCCATGCAGATCGAATTGCAGACATTGCAACGCGAACTCGGCATTACCTTTGTTCTGGTCACCCATGATCAGGAAGAAGCGCTCTCGATGGCGGATATCGTCTGCGTGATGAGCGCAGGGCGGATTCGCCAGCTGGGCTCGCCGCAGGAGGTCTATGACCGCCCGGCCGATCTGTTCGTGGCCGATTTCGTCGGCAAGACCAACCGGGTGAAGGCGACGATGGAGGCGGATGGCGCGACGCTGCGTCTTGCGGACGGTTCCGCAATCGCCGCGGGGATCCGGGCGGGTGTTTCAACGGGCGAGGCAATCGTCGCGATCCGGCCGGAATCGATCCGCCTGACACGCATGCAGGCGCCCGAGATCGCAAGCTTCAAAGGCACGGTGACCCACCGCATCTTCCTGGGGTCGTCGGCGGAATATGCCGTCACGGTGCCGGGGCTCGGTGACTTTCTGGTGACCGCCGACCGCCGCAGCATGAACGAAAGCGATCTGGTCGAGCCCGGCGAGGCGGTCTACCTCGGCTTCGATCCCGCCGCGGCCCATGTCTTCTCAGCATCAAGTGCAGCCTAAAATCAAAACAAGGGAACAGCATCATGAGCAAAGACTATAAGGATAACCTTCCCATTTCAGCCAACGGCTTCATGGACGAGTTCATGCGGCTCAAGCGTGGCTCTGTCAGCCGCCGCCACTTCCTCGGCATCACCGGCCTCGGTCTTGCGACCGCCGTGATGTCGCGCTTCCCAGGCGCCTTGTCGACACCCGCCTATGCCGGCGAAGACCTCGGCACGCAGATGTCGATCGCGACCTGGCCGAACTACCATGATCCGGCGACATTTGAGAACTTCAAGGCGGCAACCGGCGTGGCCGTCGAAGTCAACGTGTTCGGTTCGAACGAGGAAATGCTGGCGAAGCTGCAGGCGGGCGCTTCCGGCTGGTCGCTTTTCGTGCCGACCAACTACACGATTTCCACCTACCACAAGCTCGGCCTGATTGACGAACTCGACCTCTCGAATATTGCCAATTTCAGCCAGTCGACGGAGAGCCCGCGTTTCACCAAGGAAGGCCAGATCGACGGCAAGACCTACGCTCTGCCGAAGAACTGGGGCACGACCGGATTCTCGGTCAACACCTCCAAGATCAAGGCGAAGCCCACGAACTGGAAGGATTTCTTCGAGCTCGCTCAGACAGAAGCCGATGGCCGCGCCATGGTGCACGACTACCAGCTGACGACGATTGGCAGCGCGCTGGTGTCGCTGGGCTACGGCTTCAACTCGATCAAGCCGGAGGAACTCGCGAAGGCCGAGGAGCTGCTGATCAAGGTCAAGCCGCATCTCTTCGCCATCAACTCGGACTATCAGCCGGCCATGCGTGCCACGGACGCCTGGATGACGATGTGCTGGACGAACGACGGTGCGCAGCTCAACCGCGATATGCCGGAGCTTGCCTACATCCTCGGAACGGACGGTGGTGAAATCTGGACCGACTACTATGCGATCCCGAAGGACGCTCCGAACAAGGCGGCAGGCTATGCTCTTCTCAACTACCTGATGGATCCCGCGAACGCGGTGAAGGAGCATATCGCCAACGGCGCGCCGACCACCGACAGCCGCGTCATTTCGTTGCTGCCGAAGGAGATCACCTCGAACAAGATCGTCTATCCGGATGAAGCATCGCTGACGCCTCTGGAGTTCGGCGCCGCTGTAACCCTGACGGATCCGGGTCGCGCCGAGCTGATGGCGCGGTTCAAGTCGGCGTGACCAGCCTGCCGTCATGCAATGCCTCTTCCCGGTTTCGGGAGGAGGCAAGCCTCCTCATGGCCACCAACCAGCGAACCTCCAGAATGGCTCTGTCACCGGACACCAGAAAACGCCTGATCACCGCGGCGCTCGTTGCGCCGGCGAGCGCGTGGCTGTTCGTGTTTTTGGTCCTGCCGTTCATTGCCATCGTTGTGTTCTCCTTTGGCGAGCGGGCGCCGGAAGGCGGTTACCAGGCGGCATTTACCTTTGCCCAATTTGCCAATCTCGGATCCCGTGCGGCAGCCTTCAAGAATACGCTGGTGCTTGCGCCGATTGGGTCTTTCGTCTGCCTGTTGGTGGCCTATCCGGTCGCCTACTACCTGGCGGTGAAGGCAAGTCCGCAGCATCGGTTGTTGCTGGTGTCGCTCGTCGTCGTGCCTTTCTGGACCAGTCTTCTCGTTCGCACCTATGCGTGGATGTATATCCTCGGCGCGCGTGGCATCCCGCATCTCCTGGAATTTGTCGGCATCGAGAACGTGCGGCTTCTGAACACGCCGGGGGCTGTCCTCCTCGGCATCGTCTACGGCTACCTGCCGCTGATGATCATGCCGATCTATGTCAGCCTGGAAAAGCTGGACCGCCGGTTGCTGGAAGCTTCCGCCGACCTTGGAGCAAGACCGCTATCGACTTTCTTCGGCATAACGCTGCCTCTGTCGCTGCCGGGAGTGATGACCGGCGTGGCGCTGGTCACCATCCTGTTGCTCGGCGAGTACCTGATCCCGCAGCTGCTGGGCGGCGGCAAGGTGTTCTTTATCGGTAACGCGCTGGTCGACCTCTTCCTGCAGTCGCGCAACTGGCCGTTCGGCTCCGCGATCGCCGTCACCCTCGTTGTTGTCGTCGTCATCGTGCTGCTCGTCGCCATGCGCATCGCCTGGCGCGTTGCGGGCACCCGCCAGGTGGATCTTGTCTGATGCGTGGGCTTGTTGCGGCAGTCTATCTGTTTCTCTACACACCGATCGCGCTGGTGGTGTTGTTCTCGTTCAATGCGGGCCGCAACGCTTCCGATTTCACGGGCTTTTCCACGCAATGGTACGGTAAGGCGCTTTCCAACACCTTCCTTATGGAGGCTCTTCAAAACAGCCTGATCATCGCGCTGACCAGCGCTGCACTTGCGGCGATCTTCGGCACCATGGCCGCGCTCGGCATGGAGCGGCTTGGCGCCAAGACACGGGCCGTGTTCGATGGCCTGTTTGCCGCAGCTATCGTCGTTCCGGGGGTTGTGATCGGCATCGCGACGCTGGTTGCCCTGGTTGAAGTGTTCGGTTTTATCAATCCGGCACTGGCGGCGATCTGGCCCGGCGACCTACCGCCGAAGCTGACACTCGGCTATGGTTCGATCATCGCCGCACATGGGCTTTTTACCATGGCCTTGGTAACGATGATCGTGAAAGCCCGTATCGCCAGCCTCGGGCGCGATATCGTCGAAGCGTCGAGCGATCTCTACGCGACTCCGCTGACGACCTTCCGCCAGATCGTGCTGCCGCAGATCCTGCCGTCGATCCTGGCGGGTTTCCTGCTCGCTTTCACCTTCTCCTTCGATGACTTCATCATCGCGTTCTTCGTCGCCGGGTCGAACACGACGCTGCCGATCTACGTCTTTGCCTCGATCCGTCGCGGCGTGACGCCAGAGATCAATGCGATCGCCACGATGGTGCTCATCGCATCGCTTGCCCTCATTCTCATCGCGCGTTTCCTGATGCGCGAAAGGACAACAACAACCTAATTGGGAAACACCATGATCCTCAAGAACCGTGTTGCAATCGTCACCGGTGCCGGGTCCGGCATCGGTCAGGCCGGCGCGCTCGTCATGGCGAAAGAGGGCGCCCATGTGGTCGTCGCCGACATCGACTTCATGAATGCCGAGGAGACCGTCAGCCGGATCCGTGGGTTTGGCGGCAGCGCCGAAAGCATGGTGCTTGATGTCACTGACGACAAGGCGCTGGAAGCAGGCATTGCCGCGATTGCCGAACATCATGGCCGCATCGACATCCTTCACAACCATGCCGGCGCGCAGGTCGCCGGCGATCTGGAGCAGGTCGCGATCGACGGTTTTGACAAGTCCTGGAGCTTGAATGTCCGCGCACATTTCATGGCCGCGCGCTTCGTCATGCCTGTCATGAAGAAGGCGGGCAAAGGCGTCATTCTCAACACCTCATCCTCGTCAGGCGTGCTCTACGATCGCGAGATGATCGCCTATACGACGACCAAGCACGCCGTCGTCGCGATGACGCGGCAGATGGCGGGTGACTATGCCAGGTTCGGCATCCGCGTGAATGCGCTTTGCCCCGGCTGGGTGGACACGCCCTTCAACGAACCCTTCATCGCCCAGATGGGCGGGCGTGAGGCGATCGAAGCCTATATTGCCGAGAAGGTGCCGCTTGGACGCTGGGCCGATGTGTCGGAGATCGCCGAGCCGATCCTCTTCCTCGTGTCGGACCGTTCCTCCTATATGACTGGGCAAATCCTCGTGGTCGACGGCGGCGAGACCGTCGTCTAACGCGGTTGCGACGGTTGAAATCCTGGGCCGATTGTTAAATAACGGATGCACTATGACGGGCGCTGTTCTGGCGCCCGCTTGTATTTACAGGACATCCAGGCTCATGCCCATTCCCGCCCGGATCGTGGACGATCTACCCTTCCTGACCGAACTGCGTCGCGACCTGCACGCCCATCCCGAGCTTGGCTTCGAGGAGGAGCGCACGAGCGGCATCGTCGCGCGATTACTCGAAGAGGCGGGCATCAAGGTGCATCGCGGCCTTGGCGGCACCGGCATCGTCGGTACGCTGCAGGTCGGCAACGGCACACGGACAATCGGGCTGCGGGCGGATATGGATGCGCTTGCGATGCCGGAGATGGCGGATCGTCCTTACAAGTCAAAATTTACTGGCAAGATGCATGCCTGCGGACATGACGGGCATACAACAATGCTGCTCGGCGCGGCACGGTATCTGGCGGCAACGCGTGACTTTTCCGGAACCGTGCATTTCATCTTCCAGCCGGCCGAGGAGGGCAGGGGCGGCGCACGCAAGATGGTCGAGGACGGTCTGTTCGAACTGTTCTCGTGCGATGCCGTCTACGGCCTCCACAACATGCCGGGCCTGGCCGTCGATGAGATCGCTGTCGTCGAGGGCCCTCAATTGGCATCGTCAGACAGTTGGCGCGTGACCTTCCGGGGCACCGGGACGCACGGCGCCAAGCCGCATCTCGGCAAGGATCCGATCACCGCTGCCGGCACCTTCCTGACCGCATTGCAGACGATCGTCGGGCGCGTCGTCGATCCGCTGCAGCCGGCCGTCGTCAGCGCCTGTTCGCTGCAGGCGGGCGACCCCAAGGCATTGAACGTCATACCCGATATCGTCGAGATCGGGGGGACTGCGCGTGCCTATTCGCCCGAGGTCCGCGACCAGCTCGAGGAAGGGATCGGCCGGCTTGCGAAGGGCACGGCGGCGATGTTCGGCATCGCGGTCGACTACCAGTTCGAACGGCGTATACCGCCCGTGGTCAACGACTGCGACGCGACCGCGCGTGCGCTCGGCGCCGCTAAGGCGGTCTTCGAGGGGAAGGTGCGCACGAGTTTCCCGCCCTCGACGGCAGGCGATGATTTCGCCTTCTTCGGTCAGAATGCGCCGGGCTGCTACGTCTGGCTCGGAAACGGCCCGGCCGTCGATGGCGCCCTGCATCACAACACCGCCTATGACTTCAATGATCATGCGATTGGCTACGGCGCGGCCTTCTGGGCGGCGCTTGTAGAGCGCGAGCTGAAGGCCGCGATTTAGTCGGCGGTTCGCGAGCGATAATTATCGCCGTGGCGGAGCGCCGCCGGGCAATGGCGAACGGATGCGGCCACTATTAGTGCTCGAGGATCTCGATCACTGGGCTTTCGAGGACCTGGCCTGTCAGGACGTCGGCGATCCCTCGATCCGTCTGGTGCGGGCCGACGTTGCAGGCAAGCGTTGCGCCGAAGCAGGCCTTGAAGACGAGGTAGGGCGGCTTCCAGTCGACGATCTTTTCCATCGCCTTTCGGATCGCCCGGAAGGAGGCGGCCGTTTCTTCCAAGGGAGTCTCGGTGACGAGGCCGGATACCGGCAGCGGCAGAAGCGCTTCAACCTTACCATCCCTCGCCACGGCCATGCCGCCGCCCGCTGATATCACCGCGTTGGCAGCGACTGCCATGTCGCGCGCGTTGCCGCCGAAAACGGTGAGGTTGTGGCTGTCGTGTGAAACGGTCGTACAGAAGGCTCCCCGCCATACTCCCCAACCCGTGAGAAAGCCGACACGCGGCCGGCCGTCGACCTTTCCATGCCGGTGCGCAACCGCAATCATGGCACTGCCGGCGGGAGGCACGACAAAGCCGTCTGCAACGACGGTTTCCGCTTCGCCCCACTGCGTGAAACGGGGGCGGTCAATCGTGGCGACGCGAGCGCGCTTGCCTGTGGCAGGAATCCGGAAGTCGCTTTCCGTCAGCGGTGCCAGTTTGACTGAGCCTTGCAGGGCCGCGGTCTCGAACGACGACATACGGGCTTTCATCTCGCCTGCCGTCGACACGATCTCGCCGTTGGCGATGACGGCCTTAGTCCCAAAGCCAGCCAGATCTTCGAAGAGCACGATATCGGCGCGTCGGCCGGCGGCGATCAGCCCAAGATCCGCGCGCTTCAATCGCTGCGCCGCATTGAAGGTCGCGGCCCTTAGTGCCCATTCCGGCTTCATTCCATAGCGGACGAGACGACGGATGACGTCGTCGAGACCACCGCCGTCCTTCAACTCGTCAGGGAACACATCATCGGTGCAGAGCGTGACAGTCGATGGCAGATGGCCGATGCCGTTGAGGGCCGCAACGAACTCCTGCAGCAGGTGATCATGCGAGCCCCGGAGTTCGATGGTCATTCCGGCGGCTAGCTTCTGCAGCAGATCGGCGCTGGAGGTAAGCTCGTGATCCGAGCTGACACCCGCGGCCATGAAGGCGTTCAGATCGATGCCTTCAAGCCCGCGCGCATGGCCGCAGACCAGCTTTCCAGACGCGAGGCCGGCATCGACGATATCGGTCATGCGCGGATCGCCGTCGATGACGCCGCGCATGTTCATGACTTCGGCAACGCCGCCTACGCGGGGCCACCGCAGCATTTCGGCGATGACCGACGCGTCGAAATCGGCGCCGGCAACTTCAAGCCCCGGAGCGGAGGGAACGCAGGAAGGCGCAAGCACGATCGTGCGGAGCGGCAGGCCGCGGGTCGCTTCGATCGCCCAGCGGACGCCGTCCAGCCCATGCACGTTGCCAAATTCGTGCGGGTCCCAGACAACAGTCGTGACGCCGCGTGGAACGACGGCAGCGGCATACTCGGCCGGCGTCACCATCGAGCTTTCGATATGCATGTGCGTATCGATCAGGCCGGGCGAAATGATGCTGCCTGCTGCGTCGACGGTTTTTGCGGCGTCGGTGCGGCTACCCGGCGCGTGGACGCTTGCAATCAGCGCTCCGACGATGCCGATGTCGGCTTCGCGGATCAGCCCGGTGACAACATCGAGCAGGCGCCCTCCTGAGATCAGCAGGTCAAAAGGCGCATCGCCGCGCGCGACGGCGACAGCACGCGCGCGCAGTGCCGGATCGCTGAGATCCTTTGGTTCGGGGGCGCTCATCGGCTGGCCTCATCGATCAGTGCGCTGAGGATATGAGCGCGGGCCTTCTCCGCATCAATATCGACGGCGTATTCGGCGTTGAAGGTCGCATGCGTCGCCCGGGTCTCGACGACGGTGCGGCCACGCGTATGCTGGCCCTGCAGTTCGGCATCGATGCGCGCCGGGCGGAAAGTAACGATCTCCGGCGCGACGAAAGCGACGGCTGCGGAAGGGTCGTAGATCGCCATTCCCGGTCTGCCGCGGCTGGTGCCGATGCCGATGTAGCCATCGAGCATATCGGCAAGCAACGCGGCATTGTGACCGCCAGCGCTTCTCACCGGGCCGACGTCGTCAGGCGTCGCGATTACCTTGCGGCAAAGATCGAGATCGACCATGCGCAGCGGCAGATCATGGGCGAGAACGATGGCGAGGGCTTCCGGGTCGGCCAGCGCGTTGAACTCGGCGGATGCCGTGTGATTGCCTGCTGTGACGCCGCCGCCCATCCAGGTCAGTTCTGTAATGCGGGCCGCGAGATCCGGGCGTGCCAGTGCGAGAGCGGCGAGATTGGTCAACGGGCCGAGCGCCAGGATCCGGTGCGGGCCTTCGGTCTCCAGCCAGCGGCAGAGCGCGCTGAACGCGTCGCTTGCGGGCAAGGCTGGGGCGGAGGGCAGGCCTTCGCCTGCGGTTGGAATGCCTGTTTCGCCGAGGATCGCCTGCGCGGTTTCGAGCGAGCCGAGGACGGGCATGGCGCGGCCGGTGTGGATTGGGAAGGTCCAGCCGAAGGCCTTGGCGGCACCCGCGGCGTTGACGCGCACCTGCGGCAGCGGCGTGTTGCCGAAGACCAGCGAGACGCCCGATATGTCGAGCTTCGCGTGAATCACCACGAGGATCGCGGCGATATCGTCAAAGCCCATGTCGGTGTCGATCCAGACGCCCATGATGTTACCTGTAGCGTGAGAGGGGCGCTGCTGCCGCAAGCGGCAGGTCGAACGGAAGTGTGAAGCCGATCGGATGGGTCGGCAGCTCTGCATCGACCTCGGCCTTGATGGGGCCAAGCGGCGTGTCGAGCAAATATTCGCGGGTGTTTCCGGCAAACGAGGTGCCGCGCACGGTGCCCTGGTAAGGACCTGAACCAAGGTTCACCATGCGCGGACGCCAGGCCAGGCCCTTTGCGGCCTGCGGCGCTGGACCGGAAAGCTCGACTGATGTGTTGGATGTCGCGAGCTTGCCGTTTTCCAGCGCAAAGACGTTTTCGAAGCCGACGAAATCGGCGACGAAGGCCGAGACGGGCTTGTTGTAGATTTCCTCTGGCGTGCCTGTTTGTTCGATGCCACCGTTCAGCATCACCACGATCCGGTCGGCGAGAGCGAGCGCCTCGATCTGGTCGTGGGTGACGAAGATCATCGTGACGCCGGTTTCCTTCTGGACACGCTGCAGCTCGGCGCGCATTTCCAGGCGCAGGCGGGCGTCGAGGTTGGAGAGTGGTTCATCCAGCAACAAGACCTTCGGCTCCATGACCATGGAGCGGGCAAGGGCCACGCGCTGCTGCTGGCCGCCCGAGAGTTCGGCGGGCTTGCGATCGGCAAACTTGGCAAGGCCGACGGACGTGATGCCGGCACTGACCTTGGCATCGAGATCCTTGCCGCCGATGCCCTTCAGACGCAGGCCGAAGGCGACGTTCTCATACACAGTTAGATGCGGGAACAGCGCGTAGGACTGGAAGACGAGGCCGACATTGCGCTTGTTGGCGGAAACGCGGGTGATCTCGTTGCCGTCGAGCGTGATGCGACCGGATGCCGGGGCAAGCAGGCCGGCGATCGAGCGCATCGTCGTCGTCTTGCCGCATCCGGAGGGGCCGAGCAGGGCGACGAGCTCGCCCTTGGCGATCGTGAGATCCAGATCCTTCACCGCGACCGTATCGCCGTAGGCAAGCGTGAGCTTGTCGAGTTTGAGATAGGCGTCAGACATAGCGAGAGAATCCCAGGAAGCGTTCGGCAAGGAAGACGATGCCGATTGAAAGGAAGGCGAGCAGCGAGGAGAGTGCTGCGATCGACGGATCGTAGGTGGTCTCCATGTAGCCCAGCATGTCGATCGGCAGCGTGCGCACGCCGGGACCGGAAAGGAAGAGAGAGACCGGAACCTGATTGAAGCTCGTCACGAAGCCGAGGATGAAGGCGGCCAGGATGCCACCGCGGATATTCGGCATGACGACGCGGAAGAAGGCGCCAACACGTGAGGAACCGAGCAGGACGGCTGCTTCCTCCATATCCGAGCGCAGGTTGTTGAGGCTGGCTGAGACGACGCGCACGGCATAGGGCAGCACCAGCGCCGTATGGGCCATGAACAGGGCCAGCGTGATGTTGAAACCGAAGGGCACGACGAGATAGCGCAGCAGTGCCAGACCGACGATGATGCCGGGCACGATGATCGGCAGGGATACGATCGTACGGACGATTTCGCCGAAGGGCAGCTTGTAGCGTGACAGCGCATAGGCGGCAGGGATGCCGAGCACGAGCGCTGTCAACGTGCCGAAGACGGCGAGGAACATCGACATGGCGAAGCTCTCGCGGAAGCTGTCGATGGTGAAGACTTTGGCAACCCACTTGAGGGAAAGGCCTTGAGGCGGGAAGGCCAGCGTGTCGCCGGCCGAGAGCGATGCGCCGATGATGATCAGGAACGGGCCGATCAAAAAGATCAGCAGCAGGCCAAGGACCAGCGGAGAGAGAAGACGCGCGGTCATCGCTTGTTCCTCGCCGTGGCAAGGCGTTTGAGCAGGATGTTGGCGGCAAAGCTCATGACGATCAGCATGAAGGCGATGACGCTTGCCGAGACGAAGTTGTTGGCAACCGACACCTGCTGATAGAGCAGGGTTTCCAGCATCAGCACCTTCGAGCCGCCAAGAACGGCGGGGGTGATGTAGGCGGTCAGGGATCCGGTGAAGACGAGCGTGCCGCCGACGACAAGGCCCTCGCGGGTGAGCGGCAGGATCACCTTCCAGAACACCTGGAACCAGTTGGCGCCGAGCACGCGGGCAGCGGGAATGGCATCCTTCGGCATGTTTTCCAGCGCGCTGATCAGCGACAGGATCATCAGCGGCAGGAAGAGCTGCAGCAGGCCGATGAAGACGGCAGTCTCGGTGAAGAGCAGGCGCAACGGGCCGTCGCTGAGGCCGAGGCCCTGGATGGCCTGGTTGACGATGCCGGTGCGGCCGAGGATGACGATCCACGCATAGGTGCGGGCGACCGGCGAGATCATCAGTGGCAGGGTGACGAGGCCGATCATCCGGCCCTTGCCCTTCGGCGGCAGGTTGACGATTGCGAAGGCTGCGGCATAGCCGATGACAGCCGAAACCGCTGTCACCTCAAGGCCTAAGCGGAAGGTCCGCAAAAAGACAGTACGGTTCAGCGACTCGGAAAAGAAGCCGGTGTAGGCAGCAAGCGTCCAGCTGCCGTCGATATGGAAGCCTTCGGAGAGGAGGACGACGACGGGCAGCAGGAAGACCAGCGCGGCAAAGACTGCTGCGGGCAGGGCAAGCGCCAAGGCTTCTGCGCGGTTCTGAAACATGAAGCGACTTTCAACGGATGGAAGGGCCGGCTCCGGAAAACTGCGGAGCCGGCCTGGAGATTACTGGCCGACTTTTTCGTTCCATTCCTTCAGCCAGGCGGCACGGTTGTCGAGCGCGGCTGCTGACGGGATGAGCTTCAGGCTCTTGGCGGTTTCTTCGCCGTAGGTCAGGTTGTTGGCGGCCTCCTCGGAGAGCTTGACCTCCTTGTTCGCCGGGCTGTCGACCAGCTTTTCAGCAAGCTTCGTCTGGATTTCGGTGGAGAGCCAGAAATCCATGAACTGCAGGGCGAGATCACGGTTCTTCGAGCCCTTGGTGACGACCATGACGTTCATGCCGCCGGTCTGGCCTTCCTTGGGTGTTGCCCATGCGACGGGAACGTCGAGCTTGGTGAAGCCCGCCCAGGAGAAGCGGCCGATCGGAGCTGCCCAGATTTCCTCCTGCTGCATCAGCTGCACGAGCTGTGAGGACTTCTCGTAGAAGGTGACTACCTCGTCCTTCTTCTCACCCAGCGCCTCGATCGGCGTCTTCAGATCCGGGCTGTCGCTGCCAAGCGCCTGGCCGAGCATGTAGAGCGCCGGGGGACCCTGGTTGGTCGTGACGTTCGGGAAGGCGACATGGCCGACGTATTCAGGCTTCAGCAGGTCTGCCCAGGATTCGATTTTCATCTTGTCGGAGCGATAGGCGATCGAGGTGGCGTAGAAGGTATAGCCGACGCTCATGCCGTCGCCGTTCGGATCCTTGGCCAGGTCGTAGAGCTTCCCGAAATTGGAGAGCTTCGAAGTATCGACCTTGTCGATCAGGTCCTTGCGCGAGGCTGAAAGGGCATCGGCCATGGAGACGACAGCCATGTCGATGGCGGGGCTCGCCTTGTTGGCCTCCATCTTGGCAAGACGCTCGACGCTGTTGCCGGTCTCGATCACAAGCTTGCAGCCGCACTTGGCCTCGAAGGGATCGTAGACGATCGACTTGAAGTCATCCTGAGCAAAGGCATAGACGGAAATCGTCAGCGTCTTTTCCTCTGCCTTCGCGGCGAGGGGCGACAGCGCCAATAGCGCGGCCGAAGCGATGAGGGCATTCTTCATGTCAGCTGTTCTCCGTCTGTCAGGATATTCGTGTCGGGTCCGCCGGCCCGGAGGATTGGCGAACGATCAGTTGCATTGGAACTCGGTCGGCCGCGGACGTGACAAGGACGCCCTCGCGGCTGCCTCGCGTCTGTATGGTCTGCAGTAGCGATGAAATCGCGATCTCAGCGATCGTGTGCATGTCCATCGCCACCGTCGTCAGGGATGGCGTGATGACTGACGACCAGATGAGATCGTCGAAACCGGTAACGCTCGCCATGCTGGGCACATCGATGCTGTCACGCTGCAACTCTGTCAGGGCTCGCAGCGCCTGCAGGTCTGACAGTGCGGCGAACGCGGTGTAGCCCTCGCGCACTTTCTCAGCGAGGCCGAGGCTGCATCCGCTGCCGTTTTGCCGTTCCAGCGTCTCGATCCAGAGGGTTGCCGAACTCATCCCGGGACGGAGACCTGAACGGATTCCTCCCACGCGATCGTTCTGGACGTTTGAGCCGGGATTGTTGCCGATGATAAGGACACGCCGGTGCCCAAGCTCGGCCAGATGATTGGCGATCGCCCAGCCGCCTTGTATGTGATCGGCGGCAACGGTGTTGCCCGGCGTGGACGCTGTATCAATGACCGCGACGGGACAGGCCGCGGCGGAAATTCGGGTTGCCCGGCGCGGTATGATCACCATGCCCTCGACGCCACGCTCGACCAACCGGTTGATCGCCTCGCTCTGGGTGGCGACGTCCCCCCGGGAGTCGGCGATGAGCACGCCGTAACCGGCGGCAGTGGCGGCGAATTCGATCGCCTGCGCGAGCTTGGGGAAAAGCGGGTTGGCGATGTCAGGCAGAACAAGGCCGAGAACCCCGCTGCGACCAGTACGAAGCGCGCGTCCGGCCTGGCTAGGAACATAGCCGAGTTCGGCCGCATGTTCCTTGATCTTCTCAGCCAGTTGTTCGGAAACACGACCCTTGCCCGAGAGCGCATTGGAGACTGTCGCGACGGAGACGCCAAGCGACGTTGCAATCCTGCTCAGATTCGGTCCAGGTCGCGCGGGAGGCATGGTTTCCGACGTGTGTGGATTAATCGTTTAATCATTTGGTACATCACGCCATTGGCCTTGTCGATTCCAAAATTGCCACCACGGTCATTTCTGCGTCTCGATGCGGGTGGCAGTAACAAAAAAGCCCCGCTGTTGGCGGGGCTTGATGTCTCATGTGGCTCAGCTTGCCTTTGGCGGCGCGGTGGTGCGCGGTGCGCCCGGATTGTAGCCGCCGCCGATGGCGACGTTGAGGGCGACATAGTCCTTGGCCATCTGCTGGATGGCTGCGGCAAGACTTGCCTGGGCGAGCGACACCTGGCGCTGCGCATCGAGGACATCGAGCAGCGAAGACGCACCGTCCTTGTAGCTGGCGGTCGACAGTTCCAGGGTTTCCTGCGTCGTCTTCACCTGGGCGCGCAGCGCTTCCACCGTCTGGGCGTCGCGGCGCACCGCCGAGAGCGCGTTCTCGACCTCTTCGACGGCGCTCAGCACCGTCGACTTCCAGGCAAGATACTGCGTCTTGGCATCGGACTTGGCGATGTCGACATTGGCGCGCAGGCGGCCGCCGTCGAAGATCGGCAGCGTCAGGGTCGGGCCGAAGGACCAGCTGGTCAGGCTGCCGCCGGAGACGCCGGCCACCTTGACGTAACTCGGCGAAATCGAGCCCGACAGGGTGATCGTCGGGTAGAGCTGCGAGATGGCAACGCCGATATTGGCGGTAGCGGCGGCCAGATTGCGCTCAGCGACGCGAATGTCGGGCCGGTTGCGGATCAGGTCGGCCGGGACGCCGGAGGCAATGCCGCCGCGGAAGATCGGCTGCGGTGCGCCCTTCAGGAGTTCGCCGAGCAGCGAACCGGCCGGTTGGCCGAGCAACGTGGCGATGTGGTGGGCGGCGACGCGGATATTGGTTTCCAGACCGGGGATTTCGGCCTGCGTCGACTGCACCAGTCCTTCGGCCTGGACGACGTCGAGGCGCGAGGCGGCACCGGCTTCAAGCTGGAACTTGGTCAGCTCGTAGGTTTCCTGGCGCGATTTCAGGTTGGCGCGCGACAGTGCCAGGCGCTCCTGGAAGAAGCGCAGGTCGATGTAGGAGTTCACCAGATCCTGCAGGAGGGTGAGTTTGGCGACGTCGGCGCTGGAATAGGCGGCATCAAGGCTTGCCTGTGCGCTTTCCTTGGAGCGGCGATACTGGCCGAAGAGATCGAGCAGCCAGGAGACGTTGGCTTCGCCGGCGCTGATGTTGGTGGCGCCGCCTGAGACGCTCCGCTCACCCATCGTGCCGCTCGTGGTGTGGCTGGCACCGACCAGCAGGCTCGGCAACGAACCGGCGCCGGCCACGGTGACGCCGCCAGCTGCGGCGTTGATGCGTTCCAGGGCCTGCTGTACCGAGAGGTTCTGGTTTAGTCCCTCGCCGACCAGACCGTCCAGCCGGGTGTCACGATAAGCCGTCCACCACGCTGCCGTCGAGACGTCGCCTATGTTCTTGGCGCCGCCCTCGCTGAACTTCGCCGGAAGCGGCATCTCCGGAGGAACATGGTCCGGGCCGCTGACACAGCCCGCGAGCAAAAGCAGAAGCGCCGGAGAGGCAAAGCGAAAAGATGCCATTAAAAATCTTCCTGTAACTCGACCAAATCTATTCTTGTCAGAAGCCTTCATGCTTCGCTATCGGCCGCGCTTCGCTCAAACGAGAAACACCATCCCGAAGCAGTCGGCGGCAATGTATCAACGAGTCTCCTCTTCTCACAGTGCATTTATATCACACTCACGCTTCATTTTTTTGCGTCCGCGAGAAGATCCGGCGGATGACAACAAAGAATGAGGGGACAAAGAAGATGCCGAGAGCCGTTGCTGCGAGCATGCCGCCGAGCACGCCGATGCCGATCGCGTTTTGCGCTGCAGAACCGGCGCCGGTTGCGATTGCAAGCGGCACGACGCCTAGAATGAAGGCAAGCGATGTCATGATGATGGGGCGTAGGCGCAGGCGCGCTGCCTCGAGTGTCGCCTCTAGCAGTCCCATTCCCGTTTCCATTCTGTCCTTCGCAAACTCCACGATCAGGATCGCGTTTTTCGCGGCAAGGCCTATGGTCGTCAGCAGGCCGACCTTGAAGTAGACGTCGTTCGCCTGGCCGAAGAACGTTGCGGCGGTGAGGGCCCCGAGGACGCCGACCGGTACGGCCATGATGACCGAGAACGGGATCGACCAGCTTTCGTAAAGCGCTGCCAGGCAGAGGAAGACGACGAGGACGGAGATCGCGTAGAGCATCGGTGCTTGCGAACCCGACAAACGTTCCTGGTAGGAGATACCTTGCCAGGCGACGGTGTAACCGCCGCCCAGCTGCGCGGTCAAAGCTTCCATTTCGTTCATCGCGTCACCCGAGCTTACGCCCGGTGGGGACGCGCCGTCGAGCGGGATGGCGCTTACTGCGTTGAAGCGGGCGAGCGTCGGGGCGCCCTTGACCCATTCCGTGCGGGTGAAGGCGGAGAAGGGCACCATCTCGCCGCTCGAGTTGCGGGCATACCAATGATCGAGATCGTCAGGCTGCATGCGGAATGGCGCATCACCCTGCACGTAGACCGGCTTGATCTCGCCGTTCAGCGTGAAGTCGTTGACGTCGCGGCCGGTAAAGATCACCGAGAGCATCGAATTGACCGCGGAAATATCGACGCCCATCGCGCCGATCTTCTCCTGGTCGATGACGATCTTCATCTGCGGCTCGACTTCCTTGTTGTTGCTGCGGAGGGCAACGACCTTGCCGCTGGTGTTGGCCATCTGGATCAGCCGCTTCGAGGCAGCATCCAGCGCATCGGTGCCATGACCGCCGGTATCGACGAGATACATGGAGAAGCCGCTCGAGACACCGAGACCCTGGATCGCCGGCGGCAGCAGCGCGAAGACCTGCGCCTCGCGGAAGGTGAAGAAGGTCTTGAGCGCCCGCGTCACGACAGCCTGGGCATGCAGGTTCGGATCCGTGCGTTCCGAGAAATCCTTGAGCTTCGTGAAAACGATGGCGCTGTTCTGGCCAGAGCCATTGAAGCCAAAACCAAGCGCGCCGAAGACAGACTGGACGGCATCCTTCTCGTTCTCGCGGTAGTATTTCTCGACCTTCTCGACGACAGCTTGCGTCTGCTGCGTCGTCGAACCCGGAGGGGTGGTGACGATGGTCAGCAGAACGCCCTGGTCTTCCTGAGGAAGGAACGAGCTGGGCAGGCGATTGAAGAGATAGGCGCAACCGACGCCGATAAGAAGGAAGACGAGCATGACGCGGATTGGCCGCTTCAGCAGGTACCCGATGGTTCTCACATATCCGTTGGTCGAACGTGTGAAGTTGCGGTTGAACCAGTCACCGATGCGGTGCTTCTTGTGCTCGCTTACAGGCTTCAGCATCGTTGCGCAGAGCGCCGGCGTCAACACGATCGCGACGAGCGCAGAAAGCAGCATCGCCGAGACAATCGTCACGGAGAACTGGCGATAGATGATGCCGGTTGAACCGCCGAAGAAGGCCATTGGAATAAAGACGGCGGTGAGGACCAGTGCGATACCAACGATCGCGCCGGTGATTTCGCCCATCGACTTCTCGGTCGCTTCGAGCGGCGACAGCTTCTCTTCCGTCATGATGCGTTCGACGTTCTCGACGACGACGATCGCGTCGTCGACGAGGAGGCCGATCGCCAGCACCATGGCAAACATTGTCAGCGTGTTGATCGAATATCCCGCCATGGCGAGAATGCCAAAGGTCCCGAGCAGAACCACCGGCACGGCGATCGTCGGAATAAGCGTTGCCCGAAGATTCTGCAGGAAGATCAGCAGCACGATGAACACGAGAACGATGGCTTCAATCAGCGTGTGCACGACCTTCTCGATCGACAGCTCGACGAACGGTGTCGTGTCGTACGGATAGGTGATTTCCACGCCTTCCGGCAGGCCGCGGCTGATGGTGTCGAGGGCAGAGCGTACGCGGGCGGCAGTATCGATGGCGTTGGCGCCGATGGCGAGGTTGACGGCAAAGCCGCTCGATGGCTGACCGTTGTAGCGGGAGGAGCCGCCATAGCTCTCCTGGCCGATCTCGATGCGCGCAACGTCGCTGAGGCGCACGGTGGAACCGTCCTTTTCGACCTTCAGAATGATGTGCTCGAAGTCGGAAACGGTGGTGAGCTGGCTCTGCGCCGTGATGGTCACGTTGAGCTGCTGGCCTTCGACTGATGGCTGGGCACCGAGCGATCCGACGGAAACCTGGGTGTTCTGCGCTTCGATTGCCGAGGTCACGTCGCCTGTCGTCAGCTGGTACTTCAGCAGCTTGTACGGATCGAGCCAGACGCGCATGGCGTAGCCGGAGCCGAAGATATTGATGCTGCCGACGCCCTCCAACCGCTGGATCTGATCTTCGATGGACGTCGACATGATGTTGCCGAGGTCGACGGAACTGCGCTTGCCGTCGGTCGAAACGAGCGAGCCGACGAGCAGGATGCTCGACGTCGAGCGGGTGACGCTGATGCCGGCGTCAATGACGTCGCCCGGCAGCTTGGACTGCACGAGCTGGAGCTTGTTCTGGACCTGAACCTGCGCGATGTCGGGGTCGGCACTGGTGCCGAACGTCAGCGAGATGCTGGCAGAGCCGGTCGACGAGGTCGAGGTCATGTAGGTCAGGTCGTCAAGGCCTGTCATGCCGTCTTCGATGATTGTCGTCACCGATTTCTCGACCGTTTCGGCGCTTGCGCCGCGATAGGTCGCGTTGATCCGCACCGTCGTCGGCGCGATATCGGGGTATTGCGAAATCGACAGCGTAAAGATCGCGAGCAGGCCCGCGAGCATGATCGTAATCGCGATGACCCAAGCAAAGATCGGGCGTCGGATGAAAAACTTGGCCATTGGCTTACTGTTCCTGTGCGGCTCTGATCACGGTTCGTCGCGAATTACTTCGCGGCGGGCTTCTGCGCTTCACCGGATGCGGCCTGATCAGCGGGCACGACGATGCCCTTGTCATTGATTTTCATCGGCATTGGCTTGACGGGCATGCCTGCCGTAATCGACTGCAGGCCGCTGACGATCAGCTGGTCGCCGTCCTTGATGCCCTCGGTCACGAGCCAGGCGTTGTTCGAAGGCGATGCGTTTTCGAAGATGCGGGTTTCGACCTTGCCGTCGGCTGAGACGAACTGCGCGGTCAGCTCACCATTTGCATTTCGGCTGGTGGCAAGCTGCGGCAGCGCGTAGCCTTGCTCCGCGCCGAGTTCCAGCGTCGCGCGGACATACATGCCGGGCAGGATGATGTGATCTGGATTCGGGAAGCGCACGCGGATGATGAACGTCCCGGTCGTCTCGCTGACGACGGACTTCGACATGTCGAGCGTGCCCTTCTGGTCATATTCCTTGCCGTTTTCGAGGATGAGGCGGAAGGCGGCATTGCCGGCGTTGCCCTTGACCTCGCCGCTGCGGATCGCGTCGCGAAGCCGCAGCAGATTGGTGCTCGACTCCGTCAATAGAATGTAGACCGGGTCCAACTGGCGCACGGTGGTGAGCGCCGTCGTCTGGTTGGCCGCGACGACGTTGCCGACGTTGTATGCCGTCTGGTCGATAACGCCGTCAAACGGCGCAGTGATCTTCGTGTGGTCGACATCGATCTCGGCTGCAGTCAGGGCTGCCTTCGCGGATTCGACCTCGGCCTGCGCTTGCAGAAGGTTTGTGCGTGCGGTCTCAAGCTCGATCTGCGTTGCGCCCGAGCCGACTAGGCGCTGGTAACGATCGAAATTGCTTTGCGCGCTGGGAACGCTGGCTTCGGCCTTGGCAATGGCGGCGCGCGCTTGTGCAGCGGTCGCCAGATAAGGTGCGTCTTCGATCTGATAGAGGACGTCGCCCTTCTTGACTTCGCCACCCTCCTTGAAGGGGATCTCGCGAATGATGCCGCTCACCTGCGGGCGAATGTCGGCTATCTGCGAAGCCTCGGCGCGGCCAGGCAGGATCGTGGTGACGGGGAAGGTGGCCTTCGTCAGGGATATCACGCCAACCGGCGCGGCTTGCTGGGCGGTGGCTGCACCCGCGGTCCCGGCCGCCCCCTGCTTGTTGCCGCTGTCGCTGCATGCGGCGAGGACGCCGCCGATCGCGAGGGCGGAGGAAACGAGGAAAATGCGCCGTATCATAATGAATTCCTTGTGCGGTGGCGTCCGAACCAGTGACCTTCTTCAACAAGCAAGGCCGATCGTCGATCCAGAATCAAATGCCACTGATCCGAATTTAAGAAAGACTTTACGAAGTGACGTAAGTTATGAATCGTCACTTAGCAAGCGCTATTTTGCAGTGCGGCATCCACGAAAATGACGATCTGCTTTGCGCGTTGGACAAGTGTGTCCTTATCATCACGGGCGATCAGAACGGGATGCAGGACGCTCGCCAGGACATCGGCAACGGTGTTGGCGGCATCTGCGGCGCTGCTGCAGTGATAGCGCCCATCGGCGACACCTGCCCGTATGATTTCATCCAGTTTCCGGACGATGCGCTCCCTATATCGATTGCCGGCCTCGAGCTTGGCCTGCACCGTCATCAGGACCATTTCAAAGATATAGGGGTTCTGCTGGATATCCTGCAGGTGACTGTCCAGCAGGCGCAGGACAAAGCGCAGCAACTGCTCATTTGGCGGTAGCTCATCGTCAAAGGTCGCGAAGCGGTCAGCTACATCGCCCAGATGGCGTTCAGCGATCGCATCGACGAGGGCAGCTTTCGAGCGGAAATGCTTGAAGACGTTGGCAGGCGACATTCCAAGCGCGGCAGCAATGTCGGCGATCGAAACGGCGACGAAACCGCGTTGGCGGAACAACAATTCCGCCATGGACAGAATGTCTTCACGAGTCTCTTCGGCCTTACGTCTTGGCCTGCGTGCCATCCATTCCCCCGCCGGCACGAGGCCGGCCCCCAGTTTTCCAGATGCTAGCGCTAAGGACGGAAAGCCTGCAAGCTAATGTTGCAGGCTTTCTATCGCGCGACTTTAAGAGAAGAAGGCGGACAGATTCTTGCGGACGCGCTCGACCGGCGTCGCGCCGCTGTCGTCGGGAACGAAGCGTTGCGCCGTGATGCTCTCGTAGGCCTTGATGTAGACCTCGGAGGTCTGCTGGATCAGTTCGACGGGAATCTCCGGGATTTTGTCCTTGTAAGGATCACAACGCTCCGCGACCCAGGCGCGAACGAAGTCCTTGTCGAAGCTTGTCGGGCGCGCCCCTGCCTCGAAACTTGCCTGGTAGCTGTCGGCAAGCCAGTAGCGGCTGCTGTCTGGCGTGTGGATTTCGTCCGCTAGAATGATGTTGCCGTTCTCGTCCGTGCCGAACTCGTATTTGGTGTCGACAAGAATGAGCCCGCGCTTGGCCGCAAGTTCCTGGCCGCGGGCAAAGAGAGCCAGCGCGTAACGCGAGAGCGTTTCCCATTGCTCCTTTGTCAGGAGCCCGCGCTCGACGATCTCGGCCGGCGTCAACGGTTCGTCGTGGCCGCCGTCGAATTCCTTGCTGGTCGGCGTGATGACTGGGGTCGGGAGTTTCTGATTGTCGCGCATGCCATCCGGCAGTCGCATGCCGTACATCTCGCGCTCGCCCTTCTTATAAAGAGTAAGGATCGAGGTCCCCGTGGTGCCGGCGAGATAACCGCGAACGACGATTTCGACCGGCAGGATATCGAGGCGTTTGCCGATGACGACGTTCGGATCGGGATAGTCGAGAACGTGGTTGGGGCAAATGTCCTTCGTCGCCTCGAACCAGTAGCGCGCCGTCTGCGTGAGGACCTGGCCCTTGTAGGGGATGCAGGTGAGGATGCGATCGAAAGCGCTCAATCGGTCTGTGCTGATGATGATGCGGCGCCCATCAGGCAGGTCATAGTTCTCGCGAACCTTGCCACGGTAGTAATTGGGGAGCTCTGGGAAATGGGCTTCGGAGAGGATTCGCACGGGCTCGACCATCCTTCTGCATTGATCGGGAACTTTTCCCCTGCTCTAGTTCCATTGCCGGGGATGTCAAGCAAACCGGCTCCTAAAGCCAGAAGAGATAGATAAGAAGTAGGGTAAGACCATAGCTCACCACTGTCAGCGGTGCGCCTGCCTTCAGAAAGTCACTGAAGCGGTAGCTTCCGATCCCCATGGCAAGCGTATTGTTGTGGTGGCCGAAGGGTGTCAGAAAATCCAGTGAGGCGCCCGCGGCAACGGCGATCAGATAGGCCGATGGAGAGTGATGGCCCGTTGCTGCGAAGGCAACGGCGATGGGGCTCATGACGATTGCGACAGTCGCGTTGTTGACAAAAGGCGTCAGGAGCATCGACAGAAAGAGAACAAGCGCCACCCCCACGGCGGGTTCGGCCAGCGACACCATGGAACCCAGCGCCGCCGCGATGAGCTCAGCGGTGCCAGTTGTCGCGACGGCGGAACCGATCGGGATCATTGCGCCGAGCATGATGATGATCGGCCAGTTGAGGTCAGCCATCGCCTGCCGAATGTTGAGGTAGTTGAGGAGTGCCAGGACGAGCACGACGCCCGCAAAAGCAATATCAGGCGTGACGAGTTCGAAGGCTGTCGCGGCGACGCCTGCGGCGAAAATGGCAAAAGGCTGCCAGGACGATGCGGACATTCGGGACGGCGGCTGTGTCGCCAGCGGGAGGCATTCGCACTCCTCCAGCGCTTCGGCGATCGCCCTTTGCTCGCCCTCCAAGACCAGAATGTCGCCGATCGACAGTTGCAGATCGGCGAAACGCCCCTCGATCCGCGGCGAGCGCATCGAGAGTGCCGATATCGTGATGTCGCGGCTGCTGAACACCTCGAGGGAATGCAGCCGCGAGCCGACCAGCGTGCTTTCCGGCATTACGACGGCCTCGACGTAATCGAGATCGGCAGGATCTGCGCTCGGATGGCGCTGCGCAAGCAGGGTTCCGGAGGCGTAAAGTCTATCAAAGACTGCCTCGTCCGCTTCAGCCAATAGCAGGTCGCCCGCCTCGACAACCAATTTGTCGGGCGTGCCGAAAACAAACTTGCCGTCACGCACGAGCGTATACGGCTGCAGCGAGAACCGATCCGGCAGGTCCGAGAGCCGAGAACCGATCAGTGAGGAGCCCGGTGGGATATGTCGTTCGGTGATCCTGCGTCGCGTTGGTGAAACCGGCTCAGCGGAGAGCGCCTCTCCATCCTTTTTCGGAAATAACCGAGGTGCAAGCCACGCGGTCATGATGATGCCGACGACGGCGACCGGCAGCCCGACATAGGCAAAGTCGAAAAGTCGAAAGCCGCTGCCGTTTGCGTTTGCCCAGGCGTTGCTGACGAGCATGTTCGCGGGCGTGCCGATTAGCGAGACGATGCCGCCCAGGAGCGCGGCAAAGGAGATCGGCATAATCAGCTGTCGTTTGGGTATTGAGAGCAGGGCACTCACGCGCAGCGTCGCCGGCAAGGCGATCGAAAAGGCGCCGATGTCGTTCATGAAGATGGAGATGAAGCCGGTCGCGCCCGACAATGTCGCGATGACGGCGATATCCGAAAATTTGGCTCGCACGAAAAAATCCGCGAGCTGATCAAAAAGCTGCGCCCGTGCAAGGACCTGTACGATGAGCAGGATCTCGACGACCGTGATGACCACTGGGCTTGCAAAACCGGAGAAGATCTGTTCGGCGGAATAGAGGCGGAGGGCATAGCCGGCGAGCAGCCCGGCAATCGCGACCAGTTCGATACGAAAGCGCTCCAACGAAAACAGGATGAGCATCGCAAGCAGGAGGATCAGCAAGGATGCTTGCTCGAACGTCATGGTTTGCCCCGAACCTCAATCCATCAAGAGACTGTAGCGGTTCGGCTCGCACTGTATAGAGCGAAATGTTGCAATCCGCGCTCCACGCGACCGTGCATTCAGACTGCGGGGCGGCGCCAGGTGCCGGTCTCGGTCATCTCCAACATCGGGGTAGAAAAGACGCCGACTGTTCTTTCCCGCCATTGCGGTCCGACAGCATCGAGCGTTTCGCACCAGCGGCGGGACTGCAACATGACGGCACCGATCGCAACAGGCTCAATGCCGCAGCCGGCAAGAAGCTGCAGCCCGGAAACGATCGAAGTGCCACTGGAAATGACGTCGTCGATCAGCGCAACACGCCGACCCTCCAGCAGCGGCAGCATGCGAGGATCTATATAAAGACGTTTCTGTTGGGTGGGGGTGGTAATCGAGGTGAGCGCCACGGACAGGTCGTCACGGTACCAGAACTTTCGGGACGTTCCGAGGGGCACATATCGTGTGTGTCCCAGCTTCTGCGCCACGGCGGCTGCAAGTGTCAGGCCAAGGGTCGGTAGGCCGGCAACAATCTCGACCTCGAAAGGCCTCAGCTTCTCGGCAAGCGATCGAGCCAGCACATCGAGAACCTCGAAGCTTACCTGGTTGATGATCAGGGAGGCGAGCGCTGCCGCCCGTCGGCCAACACGCGCACCGGCAGGCGAAGCTGCCGCCCATCATCCAGTTCGGCGATATAGGACGTCGAGACATCGCCGTCGCTTCTAAAGGTGCCCGGGCTGTGGATCTCCTGCCAAAAGTCGTGCGCCGCCAATTCCGTCATGCACTCAATTCCGTCTTGCCGTTTCCATGCCAGCACTCTGGCGCAGTTCTCTTAGTTCCGCATCCGTCAAGGCACGCACCGCACCCTTTGGCAGTTCGCCGAGCGCCAGGCCACCGATCGCAACGCGCACGAGGCGGAGGCATTCCACATCCAGGGCTTCCAGCATGCGGCGGATCTGACGGTTGCGGCCCTCATCGAGTTCGACCTCGATCCAGGCGTTCCGGTCGCCGCTCCTCAACAGCGTCGCCGACGTCGCCTTCAGAATTTCGCCATCATGGCGGACCCCATAAGTCATCTGGGCCAGCATCTCGGTGTCCATGATCCGGTTGACCTGGACATGGTAGGTCTTGGTGACATGGGTAAGCGGATCGAGCAGCGCCTGGGCAAAGACGGTGTCGTTGGTAAAAAGCAGCAAGCCTTCACTCGCCTTGTCCAACCTGCCGACCGGCGAGAGGTGCGGTGCCTCGAAATCCTTGAGGCAGTCGTAGACGGTCGGGCGACCTTCCGGATCATCGCGTGTCGTGACCAGCCCGCGCGGCTTGTTCAGCATAAGATAGATCTTCGCCTCGGCGACCACGTCGGTGCCATCGACGCGGATCTTCGCGAATGCCAGGTCTACCCATGCGGAGATGTCGGTGACTTTGCGGCCATCGACCGACACGCGACCTTCCAGGATCAGTCGTTCGGCCTGCGTGCGCGAACAGTGCCCGAGCTTGGAGAGCGCACGCGGCAAAGTTACCCGCTTGCCGGATGTCTCCCCGTTCGGTCTGGCGCGTTCGCGCGATTTCTGAGGTGAGCGCCGCTGCCTCACGCTGTTCTTCCCGTCATTGCCGTTGATCAGGTTCTGACATGAACGGGGTCACGATGCCAGCAAGCCATCGACAAAACGCGGGGATAATAAGAGGTTCAAAGTGCTGCGTGACGAAAGCGCAAAAAGCGAGATGGCGCTTTGCGCGCCATCCAATTCGTCTTGGGGAGAGGGCAGAAAGCCTCAGTGGCTGGCCATGTAACCGGCGAGTTCCTGACGGCTGATAACGACACCTGCCGCTGCCTTGGCGGGGTCCGGATGGGTGTAGGACAGGGAAGGCAACTCGGGCAGTTCAAGAGCTTGACGCGTGTTCATGATGCCGACAGCCCTGCGGCCGTTGACGCCATCAACGCTGACTTCGACTATAAAATGGGCTCCCTTGCACTCCACGAATAGTCCTCCATTTTATTCTAGCGGCAGCAGTAACGGCAAAACTTGGTTTTTCTAAGACCAAAGTATTACGAGCCGCACTAAGCTTCGGATCACTGCGGCTCGCGATAAATGCGGGACGTAGCCGCTGTCCCTATATCATCGCCACCAATGACGTGGTGGCTGTTGACTGCCGCTCAAGAGATAGCCGGCTAGAAAGCCGATCGCACCGGCGAGCGCCAACGCGGTCGTTGTCGCAGCAGGATGCTCGCGGGCAGCACCCGCGGCAGCCACACCTTCTGCCCGGATCTGTGCTACCGCGCTCTTCGCGCGGGGAAGGGCGTCCTCATAAACCTTACCCGCCCGGTCACGCACCTCATAGTAGGCTTCTGCGCCCTGCGCCGAGATCATTTTCTGCAGGCGTGACACTTCCTGCTGGAGTGCGGCGATATCCTTGCTGACGGATGCTCTGATGTCATCGGTAGTGGCAGCCATGTCTTTCTCCTTTTCCTTACACGAACGAGAACACGAAAGAGCTGCGATAGGTTCCGGGAGATTTGATCCGTACGGGGGCAGATGATCCAGTTTCGCCGAGTTTCAACCCTCCAGCGCCGCTTTTGCGCGAGCGGGAAGGGGCAGAACTGCGCTGATAGGGCGTCGCACGACCATCGGATCGAGGAATTTCGAGCCCTACTGGAGGGCCGTTCGAGGTCCAAAACCGCGCTTCTAGAAAATCCCCCAATCGAATCAATCTGTTACAAAAATGTCAAAAAACTTTGTCTGGCGCTGTTGACTTAGAA
>UBOA01000049.1:0-1236 GCA_900466985.1 Hyphomicrobiales bacterium | reverse complement strand
GGTCCGTTCTGGACACATAGGTTACGTTTTATTCCTGAGACATAGGTAACACTTTTGGACCGAAAGGGTTCGGCAAAGGTTCAAGCCTGCATGTCTCATCATCGAAGTATCCCAGATCGTAGTCCATAAAGCTTGTCAGCCAGATATGGTCTTCGACCTGTTTGATGCCGACGGCCTGACCGGCGAAGACCAGACTGAGATTGATCTTCTTCCGCTTGTAGCAGATGCGTCCGCATGTTGTGACGGTGACTGTCTGGTCGTGGAACGGGTAGTCGAGATCGGGTAGGCCGCGGTAGGCGCGCGGTGACGCGTCGTAGCGCTCTGCCGGGTAGGCCATGTCGAGCGCCTGGTGGGGCCGCTCGCGGTTGAACTCCTCGACGAAGTCGTCGAAGCGGGCTTGCTGCTGCAGGAAATTGTCTCCGGCCGGCTTGGTTGTCTCAAGTTTCAGTGTCAGATGCATGCGCTCATGGCGGCCGTTCTGCTGCGGGTTGCCCGGCTTGATGCGCTCGATGTCGATACCGAGCCTGAGCCACCAGACGGCGAGCCGAGACAGATTGAACAGTCCGTTGGGGCTAGCGAAAGGCACTCCGTTGTCGGTTCTGATCGCCTTGGGCAGGCCGAACTCCTTGAAGACGCGTTCGAAAACGGTGAAGGCGTAGACTTCCTTGGTCGTGTGCAACGCTTCGCAGGCCAAAAGATAGCGGCTGGCGAAGTCGGTGATCGTCAACGGGTAGCATAGCGCTTATCGGCAAGCATGAACTCGCCTTTGTAATCGGCGCACCACAGGTCGTTGGGCAGCCCAGGATTGGAGAGTGCTGTTCCTTCAGCCCGGTTGCGCCGCCGCCTACCGTGCTTGACCAGGCCGTTGCGGTCGAGGACGGCATGCACGGTTGAGATCGCCGGCGTGTGAACATCCGGATACAGCCGCGCCAGCCGCTCCCTGATCTTCGGTGCGCCCCAGTTGGGCTTGTCCTGCTTGGTCCGCACAATCAGCTTCTCGATTTGGAAAGGAAGCTGATTGGCGTGCCGGTAAGGCCGTCGCGATCGATCTGTCAGTCCTTCCAGACCGCTGTCGTTATAGCGGCTGATGATCTTGTGACCGGTCTTGCGGGAGATGCCGAATTCGCGGCACAGCGCCGCTATCTTCTCGCCATCCAGAACCCGCGCAACGAATTTGAGACGCTCGTCCATGCGGTTGCACTCCTGCCAAGGCACCTTCGCTCTCCTCGCAAAGGC
>UBOA01000059.1:0-2948 GCA_900466985.1 Hyphomicrobiales bacterium | reverse complement strand
GGGCAGGCCGGCCGACGGGCAGTCGCCTGAGCGAGGAGGAGGAGAGAAAGCTCGAGGGACTTTTGCATCGCGATGGTCTTTGACTGAGATCAATGTGGAGCTGCTTCGCTCATTCTACCGTCGTGCCAGCAGCATTCCGGAAGAGCGAGGCATGAGATGCAAGCCAAGGACATAATGACCACCAACGTGGTTTCAATCAGCCCGGCTGCCAGCGTACGACATGCAGTCGCAGTCATGCTTCAGCACAACATCAGCGGCCTCCCTGTCGTCAGCGACGAGGGACGCGTTTGTGGTATGCTGACGGAAGGCGACCTTCTCCTCCGGCGGGAAATCCGGCTTTCGCCGCGGTCATCGCGCGTATCCGAAGTCACGTCCGAAATTGACCTTGAGCGCTATATCCGCAGCAATGGCTGGTCCGTGGCAGATGTGATGTCCCCGGACGTCATTGTCGCACTGCCGGACAGCGAGGTGTCCGACATCGCCGATAGCCTGCAGGCCCACCGAATAAAGCGGCTACCCATCGTCGAGAACGGTCGCCTCGTCGGGATCGTGAGCCGGCGCGACATTCTGGCCATCATTCTCGATGCGCCGCCGACCGCGCTGCCGCGGGAAGACGAGAGTATTCGGCTGGCGGTACGCACGCGCCTGAGGTCCGACCTCGGGTTGACGCCGCAAAAGGTGCAAGTCTCTGTCAAGAACGGCGAAGTGACCCTGGACGGCCATCTGGAATCCGATCTGAAGCGAAAAGCTGTGTGCTCGCTTGTCGAAAGCCTGGGAATTGGCGGCTATCGCGACAGACTGCATATCACCGTGCCCGATGGTGTAAGTCAGTCCGACGTCGCCACGGAATAAATCATTTCCATGTCACGACCCAGTCGGTTGGGTTCGCAAGCCGTGGGGCTTAACTGCGGATCGAGGTACTCTATCGCCTAGGCGAGATGACCTTGGGAAGCGTCGCGGACAGCACCTCTACCCGGGCCGTGGGGACGAGGAGACTTGTTCGGTTCGCGCCCCGAGATCGAACAAGCCTCTGTCAAGTTCCCAGCATTGACACGGGCATCGCCCGACCCGCGAAAGCAATATATGAAAGCACCGGAACAGAATCTTTGACAGATGTCAAAGATGGCGAAATTCCGAATAGCGCTCTCAGCTGGCAGCTAAGGTCGGACATCGGCTAGGCGAGGTGTCACATCGATCGTCAACGATGAACTTCACCCGCTAGCGAGGGCATGGTCCAAGGACGGGCGAATATCTTTGGCGAGCGCCGCCGCGTCGAGCGGACCAACGTGCTTGACCACGATGCGTCCGTCCCGGTCGATGACGAATGTCTCCGGAACACCATAGACGCCCCAGTCGATCGAAGCCCTGCCTGTCGCATCGGTCCCGATTGCGCTGAAAGGATTCCCGTTTTCGCGAAGGAACGGCAATGCCTTTTCGGGAGCGTCCTTGTAGTTGATGGCAACAACAGTGATGCGCGTGTCTTTGGCGAGCTCCATGAGGAACGGGTGCTCCTGTCGGCAGGGAACGCACCACGAGGCGAAGATGTTGACGACAGTCACCCGACCCCGGATGCTTTTATCCGCCAGTCCTGGCGTCGCTGAACCGGCGAGCGGCGGAAGGTCCACGTGGGGATGCGGTTGGCCGATGAGTGCGGAGGGGAGCGACGAAGGAGTGTATCCGTCGGCGGATTCCCGGTACAGCACGTTCCCGACAGCGCTCGCGATCCCGAGGAATGCGACGAGCGGTATCGCCGTCACCAGGTAACGTCGCATCCTAGAGTCCTTCGCGATTTGGCCGGCGACGCACGACCGCGAGGGCCTCGACCTGCCGACGGTAGCTTCGGCTTGCAATCCAGACTTTTGCCGCCATCGCAAACATGACCGCGAAGGCCAGAGCATAAGCAACGAAAACATATTCCTGATGCGTCATGTCAATTATCCCGTTGTGACGCGGCCCTGGCTGCGAGTTTGTAATGAGAGATCAGCTTTCTTCGCCAGATCTCGTTTCGTATCGATGCGACGTAGAGCGTTGCAAAGAGCGTAGTGAAAGCGAGCCCCATGATCAGCAGCGGTCGCAGAAATGCGATGTCGAGAGCGGGCCCGCCAAATCTCAGGACACTTGCGGGCTGGTGGAGTGTGTTCCACCACTCGACCGAGAATTTGATGATCGGAATGTTCACGAACCCGACGATGATGAGAACCGCGGAGACGCGGGCAGCCCGCGTCGGCTCGTCAACGGCGCGATTGATCGCCAGTATACCAAGGTACATGATGAACAGCACGAACATGGACGTCAGCCGAGCGTCCCAGACCCACCAGGTCCCCCACATCGGCTTACCCCAAATCGCACCAGTGACAAGGGACACGAAAGTGAACGCGGCGCCGAGAGGCGCTGCCACGCGGGCGGAAACGTCTGCCAAAGGGTGTCGCCAGACCAACGATCCAATGGCGTTCACGGTCATGACCGTGTAGCACAGCATCGCCATCCACGCCGAAGGCACGTGAACGTACATTATTCTAACAGTCGCGCCTTGCTGGTAGTCCACGTCGGAACTGAAAGAGAAATACAGGCCAACCAGAAAGAACAGCATCGTCAGTGCCGATAACGCGGGGATTACCCGACCGGACATTTCGACGAACCGGGTGGGCTGCGCGAGACCGGCGACGTATTTTGCGATCCTTGAATGTAAACTCATGCGACGAGCCATAGCGCCTGATCGCGGTTCGATAATTGATCTTGGTCAAACATCTCGAAGCGACCCCGATTGATCGGAAATGCTTGAAGGCTCTTCAGCGCCCCCGAGTGCGCCCGAAGCCTGGCCGGCAGTGGTCGCCATGCTTTCCTCACGGAGCTTTCGCGATTTCCAGTAACTTGACGGAGATCAAATACGGGAATCGGGAGCCGGTGTATCGCTGCTTGCAACAGCAAGGAGCATGACATGGATTTCG
>UBOA01000050.1:0-9518 GCA_900466985.1 Hyphomicrobiales bacterium | reverse complement strand
AACTTACTCTTTGCCATTTGAATGCTTCCTGTGAACGAAATGGATGACCCCGGCGAACCGGTTTAGTGCCGCCGTTTAAGGCTTTCGGGGAAATTGCGCAAGACCTATTTGCGGACCGTATTCCTAGCCTGCGGGCGCATATGGGAAGGAAGCGCCCGATCGGCAATATCCACCGGAGATGGCATTCGCGAAGAACGGGCGCGACGGCGCCAATGATATGATACTACTTCGTTTGCAGCCTTTACGCCGAAGCACTGTTCGGAGACACCGCAATGGAACCAAAGGAAATTGCAAAACGATCCGCAGGCAACTTTCTGATCTTTGCCGCCTGCGCATTCATATTGTGGGTTCTTGCCGCTGCGATCGACTGGGTCGCGCAGCTTGTACGCCTCTCCTCGCCGGAGCGGCTCCCGGCTCTCGCGACATCGATCGTCAGCTCTTCGACGCTGCAAGCGATCGTCGCCATATGGCTGCTCACGGCGGCATTTGCCATCGCCTTCCCGAAGATGCTGACGCCACTTTCGGCCACCACGACGCTGATGTTCGACGTGGGATACGGCATTCTCGGCGCCCTCACCGGCTTCGGCATCGCGATCGGTCTCTTCGGTGGCGGCTGGTCGATCCTGCTGCGTGCCGTGATCTACAGCGCCCTCATCGCCATCGGCTTCATTGCTGTCCGCATATGGCTGTCGAGAGAGGATCTCAGCACCAACACCCAGAAGCGATGGACGATCGCCGGCATCATCGCGCTGGCCTCGCCTTTCGTGCTGCTCTGGGGCTAGAGGTACACATAGCGACCCAGCACGCGCAAAGCGTCACAGGAATGACATTGGAAAATACTGGAGCGGGTAGCGGGAATCGAACCCGCGTATTCAGCTTGGAAGGCTGCTGCTCTACCATTGAGCTATACCCGCGGGGTGGTATCCGATCCAATGACGAATGGTGGAGAGAGTTGGATTTGAACCAACGTAGGCTGAGCCAACGGATTTACAGTCCGTCCCCTTTAACCACTCGGGCATCTCTCCAGTCTTTTCGTCCGGATCGTGAGACCAAGCTCGTCAGACTTTCGAAGCGTTGCCGCCCCTCGGTCTGCGCCGCGTATATGACCGGACGATTTACGCATGTCAACACGATGACGACGGAAAAAATGTGAAAAATTTCATCGACCGTGGAAAGCCGGGGTCCTGAAAGAAATCCTATGCGGGAAGAAGCACCCTCGCTATAAAGCCGCATGAGCAAAGACAAGAAAACCGGTGGCAAGCCCACTGACGACAAGTCCGCCAAGGACACGCATTACGCAACCCTGCGCCGCGCGCATCGTGACAGCAAGCGCGAACGCGGGGAGATCCCGACGCCGCCGCCACAGAAGCGCCGGCGCGGTGCCGAGGACTGGAAGCCTCCTGCACTCGCGCCCGAGCAGGTCTATCTCTACGGCCTGCATACGGTTCGTGCCGCGCTTGACAACAAGGAGCGCCGGAACGTCAGGTTGTCGGTGACCCAGAACGCGCTTGCGCGTCTGGAGATCGATGCCGACGCGCTCGGCATTCCGGTCGAAATCGTCGCTCCGCACGATATCGACAAGGTCCTCGGCCCGGATGCCATCCATCAGGGTGTAATGCTGGAAACGCGCCCCCTGCCCGTCCGCCGGCTGGAAGCACTGAAGGACAGCCCACTGCTTCTCGTGCTCGACCAGGTAACCGATCCGCACAATGTCGGCGCCATCATGCGTTCCGCCGTGGCCTTCAATGCCGGTGCCGTCATTACCACACAGCGCCACAGCCCGACCGAATCAGGCGTGCTGGCGAAATCAGCCTCCGGTGCACTGGAACTAATCCCCTATATCCAGATCACGAACCTCGCGGACGCGCTTGGCGAACTCCACAAGCTCGGCTTCTTCACGATCGGCCTTGATTCGGAAGGACCGGCTCCGCTCGAGGGCACATTCTCGGGTGACAGGGTGGCGCTGGTGCTGGGTTCCGAGGGCAAGGGGCTGCGGCAGAAGACGCGCGAAACCGTCAGCGCGCTTGCGAGACTCGACATGCCGGGCGCTATCAAGTCGCTCAATGTGTCCAACGCAGCGGCGATCGCTCTTTATGCAGCGAGGCTGCATTTGAAAGCTTGATAGGATTGGGGATCGCGGCGAAAGGCGCGATCTTTCTCTTCCATATGCGGGATGATAGCAAGCGCCGCAAAGCAACTAGGAAGCCAGCAAACTGCTGCTGATGATCAGAAATTAAGCTCGCCTCGGTTTTGACTCTGCTCTTTTCCATGCTGCCCCGCATTCGAACAGGAGGAACATATTTCCATATGGCCATCCGCTCCCTCGTCATCGGCACTCTGTTCGTCGGCGTATTCGTTGCCATCATTCTCAGCATTGCCTGGATCGATAAGTCGCAGCCGATCCACGAACTCGCTCCGCTGGCACCCGCCCCTGAACGCCCTATTCCAGCACCCGTACAGTAGACCAGGTAACTCTGGTCGGGGAACCGACGGTAGGCCCCGCGCGTTCGCTTCGCACGATTTAGGAGAGAAATGTGCGGGTAATGATCGCTATTATCGTTTTCATGGTTGCCTCGGTGCTGAGCATTGCAATCATCTCGCCGTTGGGTGCCGGAGAGACCGGTGACGTCTTGCAAACGAGCGTGCGGCAGACCGCGCCTCGGAACTAGCAAAGTTGGGTCTGCGGCGTTTGCGACGCAAACTCCGATGCAAGGTCGGACGAACGAAATCACGATCGCGCGGATTTCTTCTTTACAGGACGGCAGAATCTGGTACTTGGCAGGCATCGCCCTTGTAGCTCAGTTGGTAGAGCACCTGATTTGTAATCAGGGGGTCGCGGGTTCGAACCCTGCCGGGGGCACCACTAATTTTGCACGAAATCAGTGACTTGATGACTAATTCGCCTCAGTTGGCGCGTTTTTTTTCATGTGACCTCAACCCGTCACGGCTCCCTCGTTCGCTGGTCGGACCAAGGCCGCAAACTTGGCGAGGACGCCGTGCCTGTAGCGCGGCGGAGGCTGGCTCCAAAGGCTTCGGCGTCTCGCAATCTCTTCATCTGGGACGTCGAGCTGCAGAAGTAGCTGATGGGCGTCGATGGTGATTTGGTCGCCGTCCTCGACAAGTGCGATTGTCCCCCCCTCGAAGGCTTCGGGCGTGACATGCCCGACCACCATACCCCATGTGCCGCCGGAGAACCGTCCATCGGTGATGAGGCCGACGCTCTCTCCAAGGCCACGTCCGATGATAGCGGAGGTCGGGGCAAGCATTTCCGGCATTCCCGGACCGCCCTTCGGCCCGAGGTAACGCAGGACCAGAATGTCGCCGCCCTTGATTTTGTCCGAGAGAATAGCATCCATTGCGGATTGCTCGTCTTCGAAGACGCGCGCCGGCCCAGTAATCACCGGGCTCTTGAGCCCGCTGATCTTTGCCACCGCCCCACCCTCTGCCAGATTGCCCCTGAGTATGGCGAGATGTCCCTCGCGATACAGTGGCGCTGAGAGCGACCGGATAACGTCCTGGTCCGCTCGAGGCTCGTCGGGCACGGCCGAGAGTTCGTCAGCAATCGTCTTGCCGGTGATCGTGAGGCAGTCGCCGTGCAGAAGGCCTGCATTCAGCAATAGCTTTAGGACTTGAGGAATGCCGCCGGCAGCGTGGAGATCAACAGCCATATAACGGCCGGATGGCTTGAGATCGCAGATTACTGGTACCCTACGGCGTATCCGCTCGAAATCCTCCAGCGTCCATTCCACCTCGGCCGCATGCGCAATGGCGAGATAGTGCAGCACCGCATTCGTTGAACCTCCGGTGGCCATGATGAGCGCCACGGCATTTTCAATCGACTTCCGCGTGACGATGTCGCGTGGTCGAATGCCGGCCTTCACCGCTTCCACCAAAACGCGCGCGGACTCAACCGTGCTATCGATCTTTTCCTGATCGGGATTGGCCATGTTGGAGGAGTAGAGCAGCGACATGCCGAGCGCCTCGAAGGACGAACTCATGGTGTTCGCGGTGTACATGCCGCCGCAAGAGCCGGTCGTCGGGCAGGCATTGCGCTCAATGCCCTCGAAATCCTCAGCGCTCATCTTTCCGGCCATGTAAGCGCCGACGGCCTCGAAAGCGGACACGATGGAGAGGCTCTCGCCCTTCCATCGACCCGGCTTGATGGTGCCGCCATAGACATAGACGGCCGGAACGTTAGCGCGGAGAATACCGATCATGCCGCCCGGCATGTTCTTGTCGCACCCGCCGAGCACTAAAACGCCATCCATCCATTGGCCCTGCACCGAGGTCTCCACACAATCGGCGATAACCTCGCGCGAGACGAGGGAATATTTCATACCCTCCGTTCCCATGGCCATGCCGTCCGAGATGGTAGGCGTGCCGAATATCTGCGGATTGGCTCCGGCCGCCTTGATGGCGGCTACCGCCGCGTCGGCAAGCGGCTGGAGTCCGGCATTGCATGGCGTGATCGTCGAGTGCCCATTGGCGATGCCGATCATCGGCTTGTCGAAATCGACTTTGGTATAGCCCAACGCATAGTACATCGCGCGATTGGGCGAGCGAGCAATGCCTTGGGTGATGTGCCGTGAACGGTCGTTGTGAGCCATGAGCGCCTCCCCGCTAGCCAAACGGAACCATACTCTATTGGAAGCCAAATACGCTGTGAAATATGCTTTTTGCCTCCAACTAAGTCGCCGCACATATCAAAGGCTGCCGATGGAACTGAGACAGATCCGCCAAATTCGTCGCCGTCGACGAGGAGCTGCAATTGCCTCGCTGTCTCGGACTCGGTCCGCAACCGCTGATGTTCCGCTTCGCCAGAGGTCCGCGTTCATCGCGCCAGCCGATCTAGTTTCGTCTAGCACCGTATAGCCCTCACGTGCATAGTAGAGGCACCTTCTCAGTTCCTTTCGTTCCCGGTCCATGCCGGTTTCGCAAGTGAAAGAGTGACGCCATGCGGGCGGATGCACGATGGTTCAGACCTACGAGGAGAGCGACATGGCATTCTTTGCCAAGGGACAGTTGATTGCTGCGGCGGGCGCCCTCGCCTTCTGCCTTCTGCCGAACGTTGCGCAGGCGGCATCATGCGGCAAAAGCGCTGCCGGGTTTGAACAGTGGAAAGTGGAGTTTGCCGACACGGCACAGGCCGCTGGCGTCAAGGGGAAGGGTCTTGCAGCGCTTGCCGGTGCGAGATACGCCGTAGGAACCATTCAGGCCGACCGCTCCGTCAACAAGGCTTTCAGCGGCTCGGTCGCCGACTTTATGAGACGACGCGGTGGGTCCGCGATTATTTCCAAGGGCCGTTCGCTCAAGACGGCGAATGCGTCGCTCTTCGATAGCATCGAGCGCAACTACGGCGTGCCCGCCGGGGTGCTTCTCGCCATTTGGGGTATGGAGACCAACTTCGGCGCCTCCATGGGCAACCAGAACACAGTTTCGGCAATCGTCACGCTCGCCTACGATTGTCGCCGCCCGCAATTCTTCGCGCCGCATGCCATCGCGGCGCTCAAGCTAGTCGACAGCGGTGCGCTGAGTGCCGGCTCGGTCGGCGCCATGCACGGCGAGATCGGCCACACAGGGTTCCTGCCTGGAAACGTCCTGAAATACGGCGTCGGAAACAGGAACATGCGCGACAAGAGCACAGCGCTGATGTCCACGGCCAACTTCCTCAGGGCGCACGGCTGGGCCGCCGGCGGGGACTATCAGGGCAACATGGGCGCCATCGCCGGCTGGAACTCCGCGAGTGTCTATCAGCAGGCTATCGCCCGCATCGGCGAGGCGATCGACGGCGGTTAGATCCTGCCTCCAGTTGCAAAAGCCGCCATGCGCTGAGTCAGAATGCTATTAGCGTGAGAGGGTGCGGAGGACGAGTGTTCTCGGTCTGTGCGGCCAATCTCGCTGGCTACCAGGGACTCGGGCCAAATTGGGCTCGTGTAATGGGCACGTGATCGCCGATACAGTCGAGTTGGTTCGAGCCAAGGGCTGTTGCCTGTCTTCCTCCGTCGACAGGGTGCACAGACATTGCAGAAGCCGCGAGGGCTGAGGCGTCATCACTGAAGGGCCACGACCCGGCCGGAGACATCGTCCGTGTGGATGCAGTAGAATAGGTGGGCAGACGCAGACGCAGTCGGTAGTTCGCGAGGCTCAAGCGAGCCGATCTCCCACCAGTCCAAGTGCCTCTGCAAAAGTGACCATGCATGCAGGCGCTCCTCGTGCCAGACATCATCGTCCGGCAGTTCCTGGAAGTGGCCGTTCAGCACGACGCTCCTCCATCCGCCCTTCCCCCACTGCTCCTCCACCTGGAGGCAAACTCTTGGGTTCAGCCGCATCCACTCCACTTTTCGGCCTGGCATCGAAAAACTGTAGGCTACTCGTGATTGGAACGCAAAGTAGATTGGGACCACGTAAGGCCGGCCTTCGTTGCTGCAAGCCAGATGACCAAAATGCGCCCGTTCCAGCATTTCCAAGCATTCTACATGGCTCATACTCCTGAGTGTCGTTGACATGTCTGTCTCTCCCATTCCTCCGAGGAATACTCGACGGGCCGCAAAACGAGGACACCGCTTACATAAATAATCCTCCTTTTTTGCTGGAGCTGCATTGTGCTGGATCAATTTCCAATCCTGAAACGTGTACGGATAGGGCAGAGGATATCGCTCGGCGCACTGCAAAACGGATGGGACCGAACCGCGTCTTCGACCGATGTTCTAAGTGTGCGTTATCCGGCGGACGGTTCGACGGAAACTGCGTTAGATTGAGCCCGCGCGCCAATTAATTTCCTGTGTTCTTGACATTGATCAAAGTCTCTTGCCCACCCGCGTGCTTTAATGACTGCGCTCGATGTCGAGCGAAACGCAATGATTAGATCCGGCTTCCGGACCTCTTGGCCAACAGGAGATGATCATGCCCGATATGTTCCCCATTAAGAAAGAACCGAAGACCACGACGCCGGCTCCCGGCGGGATGTGGTCTCCATTCGACTCACTTCGTACCGAAATCGACCGGCTGTTCGACGACTTCGGCCCTTCCTCATGGCGTCCGCTCTCAGGTCAGCTCCTCGGACGCACGACTTCTGCTGCCGACTGGGTCGTGTCTCCCGCAGTGGATGTCGTCGAGAAAGACAACGCATTCGAGATCACCGCGGAAGTTCCCGGCCTCGACGAGAGCAACATAGACATCAGGCTTTCGAACGGCGTGCTGACCATTCGGGGCGAAAAGACGGAGGAAAAGGAATCGAAGGACGAGGCCTACCACCTTTCGGAGCGCCGTTACGGCTCCTTCCAGCGCTCGTTTCGGCTTCCTGACTACATCGAGGCAGATAAGATCGCCGCCGCTTTCGCCAAAGGCGTCCTGAAGGTCACGCTTCCAAAGGCTGCCAACACCGGGACGAACGACCGCAAGATCGAGGTCAAAGCCACATAGCCTTGGAGCGTGCGAAGGGGCTGCTGTCGACCCTGGGCGGCCCCTCTGGCGTATTTCTTCATCGTTTCGTCGATCAAGGCCATGGGAGGTTTGTCATGCTGTCGCCCGATAGAGATTCCAAACCCGGCGGTGAGCGTTTTGCCGTTCCAACGCAGGGAGAAGTCGAAGGCAAGCTGCTGGTTTCAGAGATCGTAGCAGGTGGCTTGTCTCCAGGAGCTCATGAGGCTCAAGAGTGCTGCCGCGATTGCAAGGGTTCACCGACGCGTCCTGCACGACCTCAAGGAGAAATGCCAAGTCCTGAAATTATGTGTCACCGACGAGAGAGCCGTCGTCGAATATGCGGAGCAGGTGTTAAAGTGCGCTGTGGCAGAAGCAGGCGGCTGTTGCTAACGCGTCCAGATACGAGCCTCGATACATGCGTGGCACGCTACCGCAAAGAAGGGCGGTTATAGACGCCAACTTGGCATTGGAGCACGTTTCAAAACGTTCTGTATCCATTGTCACTACCAATGCCTCGGCAAGCCTGCTCGTACGGTCTCGCTATCGACGGAGAGTACGCAGCGCCGCCCCACGCCAGGATTGACGCCATCTCCCTTGTCGACGAAAGATGATCCGAGGCTTGCCCGGCTCGAATTCCGGGCCTTCCACAGCATACGCCTGAAATCGAGCAGCGAAGAATTGACGTTGGCTCCAGCCGGCGCCGCAGATGCACTTGACAGAATCGGCTTTTATTGGCGCCTAGACGCCAAGACTATGTTATCGTTCGTTGAATACGAAAAAGGAATTACATGGGCCGTTCGTTTCAGACGCTTTCCTTCCTTGCCTCCTCGGCGACCGAGGCGCTGGCGGCTCGAGAAGAGTTGATAGGCATTTATGGTGACGTGCCCCCTGAAGAGGCCGACGTGATCGTCGCCCTCGGCGGCGACGGTTTCATGCTGCAGACGCTGCACGGCACGATGAACTCGGGCAAACTTGTCTACGGCATGAATCGCGGCTCCATCGGCTTCCTCATGAACGACTACCGAACGGAAGACCTGCAGGATCGAATCTGCGCGGCAGTCGAAAATGCCTTTCACCCTTTGCAGATGACGACGGCGAATTCTGACGGCACGAATTCGACAGCACTTGCCATCAACGAAGTCTCGCTGTTCCGGCAATCCTATCAAGCTGCCAAACTGCGGGTCGAAGTGGACGGCGTCGTGCGACTCGACGAGCTTATCTGCGACGGCCTGATGGTGGCCACGCCCGCGGGTTCGACGGCCTATAACCTCTCCGCGCATGGACCGATCCTGCCGCTCGACGCCCCTCTGTTGGCGATGACTCCGGTCAGCGCGTTCCGGCCGCGGCGCTGGCGCGGCGCCCTTCTGCCCAACAAGGTGACGGTCGATATACACATACTCGAGGCGGAGAAGCGGCCGGTCAACGCGGTCGCCGACAACACGGAAGTGAAATCGGTGCTGCATATTCGTATCGCGCAATCGGAACATACGACCGCGCGCATTCTCTCCGATCCCGATCGATCATGGTCCGATCGTATTCTTGCGGAGCAGTTCGAGGACTGAGACATGAGCTTGCGACGAACGACGCTTTGTACCTTGCTGCTTGCCGTGTCCACCCTCTGCGCGCGAGGCGTTGCGGCAGAAGACGCGATCCTACCGGCTTCAATCATCTTCGCGACCAGCACCGGTTACTGGGAAGACGACGGTGCGGCGCCGGCCATTCGACGATCACCTTCAGCGCCCCAAACTGCGGCTGCCGTTCCCGCTCCCGCAAAACCGCGCCACGGCTACTACAAGCTGTTTGCCGTCAGGCAGGCGGACCGCACCGCCAAGATATATTTGCAGCAAATCGAGCAGAGCGACGCTGAGCCGTCCATCACCTCGACGGTGGAGTTGCAGGAACTCAACGATCTGAAGCCGTATGTCACCGACATCAGGCCCGAAAACTCCTCCGGCATGCTCAAGGAGCCCGGCCTTTTTGCTATGGTCTACCTGAAGACCGATCCGGATGCGGAATCGGAGACTTGGACTGTCGTCATCGACGAATTTGGTGAAGTTACCGTCGGCAAAGCCAGCAACTAGAGCCTTTCATGTTTT
>UBOA01000054.1:0-1272 GCA_900466985.1 Hyphomicrobiales bacterium | reverse complement strand
CTAGACGACCGATTCCATGAAAGCGGCGTTTGATGGAACCTGACGTGCGCTGGTGGATTCCTGGTTTGAGATTATTCAAATGAGGAGTTTCATCATGGCACCAAGGCGGCGAGTCATTGAGCTGGCGATGAGCGAGCAAGAGATCGAAACGCTGACAGCTCTTTCGCGGTCTCGAACCGAGCCGGCGAGCCGGGTATCGCGGGCAGCCATGCTGCTGGCCTACCGCGAGAACCCGTCGTTCTTTGCGGTGGGACGACGACTTGGCGTGCATCATCAGACGGTCCAGCGCTGTGTTGAGCGCGCCGAGAGCTATGGCCCGCTTTCGGCACTCGACGACCGGCCGCGTCCGGGCAAGGAGCCGGTAATCACGCCGGAGGCCAAGGCCTGGCTGGTGTCTTTGGCATGCGACAAGGCCAAGGACCATGGCTATCCGCACGAACTGTGGACGACGCGGCTGCTGGCCCGCCATGCGCGCGAGCACGGACCGGGGGCCGGGCATTCCTGTCTGGCCCGTCTGGTTCAGGGCACGGTGAGCAAGCTCCTTGGCCAGGAGGAAATCAAGCCGCACAAGATGCGCTACTATCTGGAACGTCGCGATGCCGAGTTCGAGCAGAAGATGGCGGAGGTCTTGTGTGTCTATCGCGAGGTCCAGGTCCTGAAAAAGGCCGCCACCCGGTCGAACAAATCGGGCAAGCGGGTTGCGATCGTCTCCTACGACGAGAAGCCTGGAATCCAGGCGATCGCGACGACGGCGCCGGATTTGCCGCCCGTGCCGGGCGTCCATCCGGCGTTTGCGCGCGATTTTGAATATAAACGTCACGGCACGCTCAGCCTGTTGGCTGGAATTGACCTGCTGACAGGCAAGGTCCACGCGCTCGTCAAGGACCGCCACCGCAGCCGCGAGTTCATCGAATTCCTCAAGCTGCTCGATGCCGCCTATCCGGCCGGCACCGCCATCAAGTTGATCCTCGACAATCATTCCGCACACATCTCGAAAGAAACCAGAGCCTGGCTCGATAAACGACCGGCAGGCCGCTTCGAATTTACCTTCACGCCCAAACACGGCTCCTGGCTCAACCTGATCGAGGGCTTCTTCTCCAAGTTCGCCCGCTCCGTCCTGCGCCACATCCGGGTGACCTCAAAACACGAGCTCAAGGAACGCATTATGGCCGGTATCGACGACATCAATCGTCATCCCGTCATCCACACATGGTCATACAAGCTCGCCGAGGCTGCTTGATATGATTCGAACCACGAAAACGCGGTACTAGG
>UBOA01000051.1:0-2891 GCA_900466985.1 Hyphomicrobiales bacterium | reverse complement strand
GGCAAGCAACTGGTCGCACTGGCGCACGACCTTGGCATTGAGAGGGAATGACGGAATGACACGCAAGCAAAAGCGCCTGGCGGTGATCGGCGGCGGCATGAGCTTCATCATTGCGGCCGTGCTGCTCGTCATGTTCGCCTTCAGCCAGTCGGTGGCCTATTTCTACATGCCGTCCGATCTGGCGAAAACGCCGGTGGCATCGGAAACCCGCATACGTCTCGGTGGCCTCGTCGGCGAGGGCAGCATCGTGCGCGGGGAGGGATCGACGGTGCAGTTTGCGGTGACCGATGCGACCGGCGATCTGGTCAAGGTACGATATACCGGCATTCTTCCCGACCTCTTTCGCGAGGGCCAGGGCGTGGTGACCGAGGGGCGTTTCGAAACGGGCAGCGATGTCTTCACCGCCGATACGGTGCTGGCCAAGCACGACGAGAAATACATGCCGAAGGACGTTGCCGACAAGCTGAAGGCCCAAGGGCTTTGGAAGGAAGGAGAGGCGGTGCAATGATCATCGAGATCGGCCACTATGCCCTGATCCTGGCGCTGGCGACGGCGCTCGTGGTTTCCGTCGTGCCGGTGATCGGTGCAAGGCGCCTCGACCGTGCGATGATGGATCTGGCCTCGGTCGGGTCCCTGGCGATGTTCGCGCTCGTCGCCTTTTCCTTCGGAGTCCTGACCTACGCCCATGTCGTCTCCGACTTCTCGGTCGCCAACGTCTGGGAGAACTCCCACTCGCTGGTGCCGCTGCTGTTCAAGTTGTCAGGCGTCTGGGGCAATCACGAGGGTTCGATGATGCTCTGGCTGCTGATCCTGGTGCTGTTCAGCGCCCTGGTTGCGCTCTTCGGACGCAATTTGCCCGATACGCTGCGGGCAAACGTGCTCGCCGTGCAGGCCTGGATATCGGTCGCCTTCATCCTGTTCATCCTGCTGACCTCCAACCCCTTCATGCGGCTGGATCCGGCTCCGGCCGAGGGGAAGGACCTCAATCCTGTGCTGCAGGACGTCGGCCTGGCGATCCACCCGCCGCTGCTCTATCTCGGCTACGTCGGCTTCTCCGTCTGTTTCTCCTTTGCCGTGGCGGCCCTTCTCGAAGGCCGCATCGACGCCGCCTGGGCGCGCTGGGTGCGGCCCTGGACGCTGGCCGCCTGGACGTTCCTGACGCTTGGCATCGCCATGGGCTCCTACTGGGCCTATTACGAGCTCGGCTGGGGCGGCTGGTGGTTCTGGGATCCGGTCGAGAATGCCTCCTTCATGCCGTGGCTTGCCGGGACCGCGCTGCTGCATTCGGCGCTCGTCATGGAAAAGCGCGAGGCGCTGAAGATCTGGACGGTGCTGCTTGCCATCCTGACCTTCTCGCTGTCGCTGATGGGCACGTTCCTCGTGCGATCGGGGGTCCTGACCTCGGTGCACGCCTTTGCCAGCGATCCGACCCGCGGCGTCTTCGTCCTGTTCATTCTGCTGATCTTCATCGGCGGGTCGCTGTCGCTCTTTGCCTTCCGCGCGCCGCAGCTGTCGGCCGGCGGCCTGTTTGCGCCGATCTCGCGCGAAGGGGCGCTTGTCCTCAACAACCTCATTCTCACCGTCGCCTGCGGCACGGTGCTGACAGGCACGCTCTATCCGCTGCTTTTGGAGACGCTGACCGGCGACAAGATCTCGGTCGGGCCGCCCTTCTTCAACATGACCTTCGGCCTGCTGATGGCGCCGCTGCTGGTCATCGTTCCCTTTGGCCCGCTGCTTGCCTGGAAGCGCGGCGATCTGCTCGCTGTTCTGCAGCGGCTCTATCTGGTCGCGATCCTGGCGTTTGTTGTTGCGGTGGTCTTCTTCTATGTCCAGCACGGCGGTCCGGTGCTTGCCGTGCTCGGGCTGGCTGCGGCGCTGTTCCTGATCTTCGGCGCGATGGCCGATCTGTGGTATCGCGCCGGCGTCGGCAAGGTCGCGGCCTCCGTAGCCTGGAAACGCCTTGCCGGTCTGCCGCGCTCGGCCTTCGGCACGGCGCTCGCCCATGCCGGGCTCGGCGTCGCCGTCCTCGGCATCGTCGCGGTCACCACCTTCGAAACCGAGCATGTCATCGAGATGAAACCCGGCCAGAGCGTGGAAGCCGGCGGCTACGCCGTGCGGTTCGACGGCATGAAGCCGGCGACCGGACCGAACTACAGCGAAGAGCGAGGTCACTTCACCATCAGCCGCGGCGGCGTCGAGGTTGCCGATGTCTGGTCGTCCAAGCGGGTCTATACGGCGCGGCAGATGCCGACGACGGAAGCCGGCATCGTGACGTTCGGCCTCAGCCAGCTCTATGTGTCGCTCGGCGATCCGACAAACGACGGTGGCATGGTCGTGCGCATCTGGTGGAAGCCCTTCATTCTCTGCATCTGGGGCGGCGCGGTGATCATGGCGATCGGCGGCTTCGTGTCGCTGAGCGACCGGCGCCTGCGTGTCGGGGCGCCGAACCGAAGGGCAAAGCCGCTGCGTCCTGCTCTGGAGCCGGCCGAATGATCCGGCGTCTGCTCCTGGTGATAGCGATAGTTCTGTCGGCCGCGCCGGCCTTTGCCGTCAACCCGGACGAGGTTCTTGCCGATCCTGCGCTCGAGGCGCGCGCCCGGGCGATCTCCGCCGAACTGCGCTGCATGGTCTGCCAGAACCAGTCGATCGACGATTCCAATGCCGAGCTTGCCAAGGACCTGCGCCTGCTGGTGCGCGAGCGGCTCACCGATGGCGATACGAACGAGCAGGTGATGAACTACATCGTCTCGCGCTACGGCGAGTTCGTGCTCCTGAAGCCGCGCTTCGAAACGAAGACGATCCTTCTGTGGGGCGCGCCACTCCTGCTCGTCGTCGCAGGCGGCCTCTCGCTGATCGTCTTCGCACGGAAACGGGCAGGCCGGCCGACGGGC
>UBOA01000055.1:0-2762 GCA_900466985.1 Hyphomicrobiales bacterium | reverse complement strand
CGAGCCGACTCGCCGTGATTTCCTTTATCTCACCACAGGCATGGCGGGGGCGGTTGGGGCCGTTGCGGTTGCATGGCCGTTTATCGACCAGATGCGTCCGGATGCTTCGACGTTGGCGCTGGCCTCGATCGAGGTCGACGTTTCCAGCCTCGAGCCGGGAATGTCGCTGACGGCCAAGTGGCGCGGCAAGCCGATCTTCATCCGCAACCGTACGCCCGAGGAAGTGAAGGCTGCCGATGAGGTGCCGCTTTCCGACCTGAAGGACCCGGTGGCGCGCAACGCCAACCTGCCGTCCGACGCGCAGGCAACCGGCGTCGACCGTTCGGCCGGCAAGGACAAGGAAAACTGGATCGTCATGATCGGCTCGTGCACCCATCTCGGCTGCATCCCGCTTGGCCAGGCCGGCGAATACAATGGTTGGTTCTGTCCCTGCCATGGCTCGGTCTACGACACGGCCGGCCGCATCCGCAAAGGTCCGGCGCCGCAGAACCTGGCGATCCCGACCTATTCGTTCGTTTCCGATAAAGTAATCAAGATCGGTTGAGGGGGACTGATTTATGAGTGGCCATTCCAGCTACGAGCCATCAACCGGCCTTGAGAAGTGGATCGATGCGCGCCTGCCTTTGCCGCGCATGGTCTATGACAGTTTCGTCGCCTATCCGGTTCCGCGCAACCTGAACTATGCCTACACCTTCGGCGCCATGCTGGCGGTCATGCTCGTCGTGCAGATCCTGACTGGCGTCGTGCTGGCCATGCACTATGCGGCGGAAACGACGGTTGCCTTCAACTCCGTCGAAAAGATCATGCGTGACGTCAACCACGGCTGGCTGCTGCGCTACATGCACGCCAACGGCGCGTCGTTCTTCTTCGTTGCCGTCTACCTGCATATTGCCCGTGGTCTCTACTACGGCTCCTACAAGGCGCCGCGCGAGATCCTCTGGATCCTCGGCGTCCTCATCTACCTGCTGATGATGGCGACCGGCTTCATGGGCTACGTCCTGCCCTGGGGCCAGATGTCCTTCTGGGGCGCCACCGTCATCACCGGCTTCTTCTCGGCCTTCCCGCTGGTCGGCGAGTGGATCCAGCAGTTCCTGCTCGGCGGCTTTGCCGTCGACAACCCGACGCTGAACCGCTTCTTCTCGCTGCACTACCTGCTGCCCTTCGTCATTGCCGGCGTCGTCGTCCTGCACATCTGGGCGCTGCATGTCGTCGGCCAGACGAACCCGACCGGCGTCGAGGTCAAGACCAAGACCGACACGGTTCGCTTCACGCCCTACGCGACGCTGAAGGATGCGCTTGGCGTTTCGATCTTCCTGCTGGTCTACGCCTACTTCGTCTTCTACATGCCGAACTTCCTCGGCCATCCGGACAACTACATCCCGGCTGACCCGTTGAAGACGCCGGCCCACATCGTTCCGGAATGGTACTTCCTGCCGTTCTACGCGATGCTGCGCTCGATCACCTTCAACATCGGGCCGATCGATTCGAAGCTGGCAGGCGTCCTCGTCATGTTCGGCGCCATCATCGTGCTGTTCTTCGTGCCCTGGCTCGATACCTCGAAGGTGCGCTCGGCTGCCTATCGCCCCTGGTACAAGCTGTTCTTCTGGCTGTTCGTCGCCAATGCCATCGTCCTCGGCTGGCTCGGCTCCCAGCCTGCTGAGGGCCTTTACACCACCATCTCGCAGATTTGCACGCTGCTATACTTCGCCTTCTTCCTGGTTGCCATGCCGGTTCTCGGCCTCGTTGAGACGCCGCGCCGCTTGCCAAATTCAATTACCGAAGCGGTTCTGGAAAAACGCAACAAGGCGGCGGCCGCTGAGCCGGTCAAGGCCTGAGCGTGCGACAGGAAGGGAAGAGAAACATGAAAAAGCTTGTTACAAGCCTCCTGTCGCTTGCTGTCGTCGCTGGTTTGAGCGGCGCAGCACTCGCCCAGGAAGCGGCCTCGAACAGTGCCGAGCCGGCGAAACATGCCGAAGGCGAGACGCCACATTTTCCGCTGCAGCATCCGAAGCATGAGCATTGGACCTTTGCCGGCCCGCTCGGCCATTACGACAAGGGCCAGCTGCAGCGCGGCCTGAAGGTCTACACGGAAGTCTGCGCCGCCTGTCACTCGATGAGCCTCGTGCCGTTCCGCACGCTCGGAGCTCTCGGCTACTCGGACGCGCAGGTGAAGGCCTTGGCCGCCAACTACGAGGTTCAGGACGGTCCGAATGCCAGCGGTGACATGTTCACCCGCAAGGCCATTCCGTCGGACCATTTCCCGTCGCCGTTCCCGAACCACGAAGCGGCGGCTGCCGCCAACAATGGTGCGGCGCCGCCGGACTTCTCGCTGATCGCCAAGGCGCGCGGCATCGAGCGCGGCTTCCCGCAGTTCCTGATCGACATGATCCCGTTCGTCGGCGGCTATCAGGAAGGCGGTCCGGACTACATCTACTCGCTGCTGACCGGCTACGACCAGCAGCCGCCGGCCGGCGTCCAGGTGGCCGAGGGCACGCACTACAACCCGTACTTCGCCGGTGCCGCCGCGCTCGCCATGCCGAAGCCGCTCTCCGACGGCCAGGTGACCTATGACGACGGCTCGCCGGCGACGGTCGACCAGTACGCCAAGGACGTCGCCTCCTTCCTGATGTGGGCCGCCGAGCCGCATCTCGAGGAGCGCAAGCGCACCGGCTTCATGGTCATGGTCTTCCTCGTCATCTTCTCCGGACTGATCTACCTGACCAAGCGCTCCGTCTACGCAAACAAGGAACACTGAGGGCATT
>UBOA01000057.1:0-5007 GCA_900466985.1 Hyphomicrobiales bacterium | reverse complement strand
AATCCTGCCCCCGCAACCAAATCTCCCATGGTCGGACAATCCTATCGCTCGCCGAAAAGCGAGCGCTTTCCGGGCGATCTAGCTCCGCGTCTTCGTGACGCGAGCCACGGCGAGATCGCGTTGGAGGCGATCGATCTCACGTTGCAGATCCGCCTTCTGCGAACTGGAAAGCCGGCGTTCTTGGCGAGCGATCTTTTCGTTGGACAAGTCCGATGAAGCCACCCTCGGCATCGATCGACGGGCGGCCCGTGCTGCTGTAGTAGGCCTTCAACTGCGCGCGGACGCCACCGAGTCCAGGTGGTTGTCGATCCGGCGCAGGAGATGGTCGGCTGGCGCGTGCTCATCGAGACTGAAATCGTAAAAGAGCTGCGTCGGAGCCGCCTGAAATCCCATCATTTGCCTGATCCCTGCCAAATCAGTCAGAGGATTGAAGCACGCGTCCCAAGTGCTCGCAATGACGAGTTTTTCAACCGTATCCGCCAATTGCGGTCATTGACGGTGCCAGAGCTTTCGCTTTGTTAAGCAGCATACAGGACCACGTGCGGAGTCCTGTATGCTCTTAGGATGAAACTAATGAGCCAATGCCACCGCATCCGCGCCTGCGGGGATGCGCATCGGCGCTGACGGATCGGTCGCGGCACGCCAGACCGCTTCGACCACATCCGCTGGTCGCGTCACATCGGCATCCTGCTGCTGTCCGCGTGCAGCGAAAAGAGCCGAGACATAGCGGGAATAGGCTTCTGGAATCTCGCCCTGACCTTGCACGCGGGAGCGTGCAGTACCGCTGAAGCTGGTTTCGGGGGAGCGGCCCGGAAGCACGATCCTGACCCGGACATTGAAGGGTTCGAGTTCCAACGCAACGGATTCGGTGAAGGCGTTAATCGCTGCCTTGCTCGCGGTGTATACGGAAAGCAGCGGGAGAGGTTTCATCGTCGTGCTGGACGAGACATTGACGATGACCCCCGATTTTCGTTCCCTGAACTGCGGCAACGCTGCCTGCATTATGGCCATGGCGCCGAACGTATTGGTTTCAAAAATATCACACGCGGTCTCGATCGGTGTGCCTTCCAAGGGGTTCATCCATCCAATGCCCGCGTTGTTCACCAGCACGTCGATCGGACCAGCGTCGCTAAGCGCCTGGCGTATGCTGTCGGGATTTGTCACATCGAGTGCGAGAACCTTGAGGTTTTCCGAACGCGGCAGCATATCCTGACGCGGTTTGCGCATCGTCGCCACCACTCTCCAGCCCTTATCTAGGAAGAATTTGGCGATTTCCAATCCAAACCCGGACGAGCAACCCGTTATGAAAACAGTCTTCATGGCTTTCTCCTTTGCTGAAGTGTCAGGAGCAATCTAGCCCGCAGATCAAAACTGTATATAGTGGATTGTCCGCAATACATTATCAGGAGTATCAATTGGGTGATCCTTTGTCCGAGATGGTAGAGCTCTTGCAGCCGAGCGCACCGCGCTCGAAGGTGGTCAGCGGCGCTGGTCATTGGCGCGTGGACCGCGATGAGAAGGGCCAACCCTTTTACTGCGTGATATTGGACGGCGGCTCACTCCTGACGGTAGAAGCCCACCCACCTGTGACCCTGCGTAAAGGCGACTTTGTTCTCGTTCCCGCGCCTTTCGGCTTCACCATGTCGAGCCTGGAGGAGGCGGCGAAGGCAGGGGGTGATCCCTTGACCGTCACGATGCTGCCGGGCGAGACCAGACATGGAGATCCCGACGGTCCGACCAATGTCCGCCTCCTTGTCGGTCATTTCGAGTTCGCCTCACCGGACGCAGCACTACTGGTCCGCCTCCTGCCGCAACTTCTTCATATCCGCGACGACAAGAGACTTGCGGCCCTCGTTCGCTTGGTCACGGACGAGGCCTGCGCGCAGCGACCGGCGCGTGACATGGTTCTTGCGCGGCTGCTGGAGGTGCTTCTCGTGGAGGCGCTACGTTCAACCGCTGGCGAGACGGCACCGGCCGGCATCCTCCGCGGTCTTGGCGATCCGCGTCTCGCTGCCGCTATCCGTCTGTTGCACGAGCAGCCAACAAAGGACTGGACGGTTGAGCAAATGGCTCAGGAGGCGGCGCTGTCGCGTTCCGTGTTCTTCAACCGGTTTCGTCGCACCGTGGGCGTCGCCCCGATGGAGTATCTGATCTCCTGGCGCATGGCCTTGGCGAAAAAACTGCTGAGACATAGGGACGTCGGACTACAGGAAATTGCGGAGCGCATCGGATATGGATCGGCGAGTGCGTTCAGCACAGCCTTCACACGCTTCGTCGGCGTGCCGCCGTCGAGATATGCCGAGCAGGCGATCTCGCGCTGATCGTGAAAGCCATCACAGAGCGATGGCGCATTGGAAGGCCGTCACCGGATCGGCGGCCTGATCCAAGCAGCATGCCGAGAGTGTACTTGACCAAGTTAACCTGACATCACCGCGCCGATACCTGGTGGTAGCGGCGTCTCAGGACGGCAAACCTGGGCAGGTGCTGCAGGTTCAAGCCGCCGCCTGACGGTAGCGAAGGTGATCCGCGTAGTCGCGGATCGCCGCATATGATGACGGAAGTGACATCTTTAAAGTCTTGCCGCTCTTGAAGGGGAATCGAACGGCCGACCCCTTTCAGTCACAAACTGCCTTTGATGAGATGCCTGCGATCGCAAGATCACCAGAATCCTAAATATCATTGAATTGCCCGGCGGACTCGCCTGGCCCGCCTCCTCATGGATCGAGTTACGATTGTCGCGGCACTTCGGCAGCAATCATCGCTGTTTAGTCACATTCTTCCCAAGTCGACGCCGCGACGGAAGTCCGACCGTCGAGCCAATCGGAAACACCTTTCCAAAAGGCGTCCTAATCGCCGAGGAAATCGAACTGGAACACAAGTTCGAAAACATGGGCGCGCGGATGGTTCGCGAAGTCGCCCCAAAGACAATTGACACCGCCGGCGATGGGACGCCACCGCAACGCTTCTCGCCCAGGCGATCGTTCACGACGGCACCAAAACTGTTGCCTCAGGCATGAACCCGATAGACGAGGTGCGCAGGTCGTTTGACGAACGAGCACTCGTCGGCGTTGCGACCGCAGCTGGCGCGATGAGATTTATTGAGGCAGTTCCCCGTCACCAGATTCCATTCTTGATGAGGATCTTGGAATCCTGCGCGTCGTCTGCGGGCCTTGAGCGCGGGTGGCTCGGGTTTGTTAAATCTGTAGCGCTAATTGGCCAGGTCTGCAAAAGCCCCAACGCCGTGGTGGTGAATTCTCGTCTAGAAGAATCAGGAGAATTCATGATGAGTATGCCCGACAAGCTCCAACGCTCAATCTGCGTGGCTGGCCCAGGTGCGATCGGCCTCACGCTGGCCGCCCGCCTTTCAATCGCTGGGTTTCCGGTACGTCTGGTTGCCAGAGGAGACAGCCTTTCGTTTACCAAGGCCAATGGTATTCGCCTCCTGGATCGGGAAGGTGACCATCATTTGCACGTTGACGTCGGGAACGCGACCGATTTTGGCCCCCAGGATGTATTGTTCCTTTGCCCGAAGTCCCATGACCTACCGCAGATGGCTGCAGCACTTCAACCTTTGATCAGCGCGCATACTATGATCGTTCCGGTCGTCAACGGGATACCATGGTGGTACTTCGATGGCGATGGAGGGAACTGGCATGGGCCGGATATCAAGTCCGTCGATCCCGATCGGGTGTTGAAGGGGCTTCTTCCTTCTCGTCAAGTGATTGGTACGACAACAATCATAACTGCAGAGCGTTTGCGGATAGGGACTGCAAGGACATTCAACCCGTTACAGATGACGATCGGTGAGCTCGCTGGTCAGCCGTCCGAACGGTTGTCGTACCTCGCGGAAATCCTGACGCTTGCGGGGATTGCCACTCGCATCGCGCCACGCATTCGGGATTCTGTCTGGACGAAAGTGGTCCGCAATCTGATCTCCAACCCTGTGACAGCTATCACGGGCGCGACGTTGCGTGAAAATTTCGGCAATCAGTATCTTGCAGATATCAGTCGGCAGATGCTTCAGGAAGTTCTTCCGGTCATCGCGGCCTACGGTGCCAATCTCGAAGTGGATCCGGATACCATCCTTGAATCCGGACGCAGACTTGGCGACGTCAAGACGTCGATGCTGCAGGATTTCGAACAGGGAAACCGGCTTGAACTGGCCGCCATCTGCGACGCAGTGATTGAATTGGCACAACGCCGTTGCATCGAAATGCCGGTCGTACAGGCGATCACGGGAATTGCGCATTTCAAGAGCGTAGCCGATCGAGCCAGTGCGCCATGATCCTGGGAATAGACACATCCACTTAGCGATAGCGGGATGCTAGACGAGCACTGCCGGCGTCGCATCCGTACGGGTGAAATCGATTGACGCGCAAACTGCAACCGAACCGAAACGCGGGCGCCGACGTTGGTGGCGATCGCGATGATCGGACCAGACACTTCCGTCAGTGCCTTGCAGGTGAGCCCGCGGGCTGAGACCACTCTCATTCGGAAATCGGCAGTGCACGCAGGCCAAGCAGGCCGGCGACCACGATGGAGGACCGACAGGACACCGGCAAACACCGGACGGTCGACAAAAAATCTGGAGAAATTCATTTCAAAGCCCTCTCCGGGATGAAATCGGGATGCAACGACCCTCTCCGACGGTTGGGAGGCCGCCGGTGGGTCACGTCATGTCGGGAATTCCACGGAGCGCCGAGCGCGGGTTGCTTTATTGCCGTATCGCACCGTTCCTGATGAGGTTGAAGTTGCTCGGCGCCGACAGGGAAGCCGTCAGAGGCGTGTTGGCCGGCGGCGGCTGGAGCATCGCGATGAAGGCATCCTGGGTCGCCCCGAACTTCTGGTTCAGGGACATGGCGATCGCTCCACCTGAAAGCGCCGGCGACTTGCGTTCCTCGAAGTCCTTCAGCGTCACGAAGACGATGCCGGCGTTCGAGGAATTGGTGAAGCCGTTGATCGACAGGCCCGGGAAGGCGATCGCATTCGCGACGCCGGGCTCGGCCA
>UBOA01000060.1:0-2684 GCA_900466985.1 Hyphomicrobiales bacterium | reverse complement strand
ATGATGGAAAGGGCTTGAATTGAAATGGCGCGGCCTTGCCGCGCCACCGATGGTCCAAGTTACGAGCGTCAGGCCTTGAGGAAGGCAAGCAGGTCGGCGTTGACCTGGTCCTGATGCGTGGCGGTGATGCCGTGCGGCGCGCCGGGATAGTAGATGTCCTTGGCGCCCTTGATCAGCCGGGCGGACTTGACGGCGGAATCCTTGACCGGAACGATCTGGTCGTCCTCCCCGTGCAGGACGAGCGTCGGCACGTCGAACTTCTTCAGGTCTTCGGTAAAGTCGGTTTCCGAGAATGCCTTGACGCATTCATAGGCGCTCAGCAGGCCGGCCTGCATGCTCCAGAGCCAGAACTGGTCGAGTGTGCCTTGGGAAACGTTAGAGCCCGGTCGATTGGCGCCATAAAATTGCGGGGCAAGGTCGCGGTAGAATTGCGAGCGATCCTTGACGAGGCCGGCGCGGATCGCGTCGAACGCCTCGATCGGCAGGCCTTCCGGATTGGCCTCTGATTTCACCATGACCGGCGGCACGGCGGCGATGAGCACGGCCTTGGCGACACGCTTCGTGCCGTGCCGGCCGATATAGCGGGCGACTTCGCCGCCGCCGGTGGAGTGGCCGACCAGCGTCACGTCCTTGAGATCAAGCGCCTCGATCACTGCGGCCAGATCGTCGGCGTATCCGTTCATGTCGTTTCCGGATGTCGGCTGGCTGGATCGTCCATGGCCGCGGCGATCGTGCGCCACGACGCGGAAGCCGTGCTGGGCAAGAAAGAGCATCTGGCCGTCCCAGGCGTCGGAGTTCAACGGCCAGCCATGCGAGAAGGTGACGACCGGACCGGTGCCCCAATCCTTGTAGTAGATTTCCGTGCCGTCCTTGGTGGTGATCGTGCTCATGGCTTGCTTTCCGTGGTTGCTGGTGGCGGTGAGGGGCTGCTTTGGCGTCTTGGCAGCGGCAACCGCGGGCACGCCCACGGCGATCCCGGCGGTGAGGCTGCCGAGCAGAGCGTCGCGGCGTGAGACGCTGACAGTCGATGGGTTTGAAATATCGCGCATTTTCTATCCTTCGCGGTGATTGACATGCGACGGAGGATGGCGACCGGCGGCCCGGAAAACCATCGCGCGGAAGCATCTGCGGACTGTGCGAAAGTCTAGGTGACCGCATCGAACGATTAGGGTGGTTGCTCGCACCGAGGCGTTCACGACGCAAAACGCGCGCTGATGACGCGCGCGTTTTCTTGCTGGTCTATGTGCAGTGTGGGTTACCGATAGGGGGCCTGCGATGTAGTGGTGAGTGCAGGCCCTTGCAGCTCTTCCTGTTCGAAGTGCACGTCCATCGCATCGAACATGGCGATCATTCATCGAAGGGCGCATTTCCCACCAGATCGACCGAGGAGGTCGGCACTTTATAGCCAGGAACCAGCCGCTCCCCGAAATCCCGCACGAAGTTGTCGTACGTCGTTTCCGGCTGTGTCGCGGCGATGTGGCAAAAGCACAGGGTCATCTGCCGCTTCATCCCAAGCCGCGGAAATTCGGCGACGATCGCCTTCATCTCAGCCGAGGGAATGGAACTGTATTGCAGGCCGACGACGTCGAGGCAGACGCCGGCGGTGCAGAGTGCGACCTCGGCTTCCTTGTAGAGGCCGATCGACGGCGTCGAGTTGAGCGCGACGCAATCCCAGATCTGTTGGGCGCGATACTTGTCGAGCCCNNTGCAGCAGCGTGCCGACGGCCAAGACTTCCGCGTCGTGCTCGATGGCATGAAGCTGCCCGATCCGCTCGGCAAACAGCCAGGAGCGGACAACGTGGTTGAAGAGATAGGGCTCGCATGCCTTTCGCGCATGCTCAAGCGCGCGATCGACGATCGGCGTCTGGGGGACCGAAATTCCGGCAAGTGTTCGCATTGCTGTCGNNCGTTATGTTCTTCTCGTCGGTATCGACGACGAAGACCGCAAGCAGGCGCGCAGGCTCTGTCTTGCTTGCATTCTCGCTAACGGCGTGGTGATCGCCCGGAAACTCCGAGAAGCTTTCGCCGGCGTGGTAGGTCGTGACCGGGCCGGCATTGACCTGGCTGCGGATTGCGCCTTCGAGGACCGTTGCATAGATGAAGGCTGAGTTCGGATGCGTGTGGGCAGGCGAGGTGCCGCCTGGCGCATATTCGACCAAGACGCCCTTCATGCTCTTGCCGGGCACGTTGGGAAGCTTCTGGTCGTAAACGATGGTGACTTTCGCGTCGCCGGCGGAAGTGTCATGCGCGACTGCGGCGCCGCCGAGGACGGCCGTCAATGCGGTTGCCGCCATAAAGGTCCGGAACATGTTGGTTCTCCTGTCGTGATTGTGCATGGAAGGGGCAGCCTGGGTCTTGCCGGACGCGCCGCGCCCCCTCCGATGGGGTTACGTTCTCGGCTGGTAGTGGCTGAGCCAGTCCTGGAAGCTGACGCGGCCAAGCCGAGCGTCGCCTATCGGCACGAGCGAGCCCTCGGCGAGCTCGGTGCCGAAATAAGGCGCATGCGGATCGGCGACGACCTGGCGGGAATCGCCGGTCGACTTCAGGAACTGCGCCGCGATTTCGTTGAGGCGAAATTTCTCCGGACCGGCAATCTCGATGATGCCATTCAGGGGTTTACCGAGGGCCACGTCGGCCATGGCGTCGGCGACATCCTCCGATGAGATCGGCTGCACATAGGCGGA